>CAWJSD010000022.1:0-35116 GCA_963845435.1 uncultured Alphaproteobacteria bacterium | reverse complement strand
CATCACCGAGCGGCGCAATGCGGAGGCCCGGATCAGCCATCTGGCACGCTATGACGAACTGACAGCGCTTCCGAACCGGTTCCATTTTCGCGACGAGATCAACCGCCTGCTGGCGTCGCAGGATGGCGGGGAGCGGCTGTCGGCGCTGCTGTTCATCGACCTCGACCAGTTCAAGCAGGTCAACGACACGCTCGGGCATCCCTGTGGCGACGAACTGCTGTGTGCCGTTGCCGAGCGGCTTCGTAACATGCTGCGCCCGGAAGATCTCGTGGCCCGTTTCGGCGGCGACGAGTTCGTGGTGTTCCAGCAGAATATCGCCGCGACCAATGACGCCGCCGAGCTGGCGCGACGGATCGTCGAACGTTTGAGCGAACGTTACAAGATCGACAATCATCTGGTTGAGATCGGCGCCAGCGTGGGAATCGCCATTACGGCGCCCGGCGTCAGCGCCGACACGCTATTGAAGAATGCCGACATGGCGCTTTATCGCGCCAAGGCGGATGGTCGCGGCACATTCTGCTTCTTCCGCGACGAGATGGCGCAAATCGTCGAATTGCGCCGGGTCATGGAACTCGACCTGCGCAAGGCGTTGGCCAACGAGGAATTCGAGCTGTACTTCCAGCCGCTCGTCAATCTTAAATCGGGCCGCATCACCACCTGCGAAGCGTTGCTGCGCTGGAATCATCCGTCCCGCGGTACGGTGTCGCCGATCGATATCATCCCGGTCGCAGAGGACATGGGCCTGATTGTCGATCTCGGCCGCTGGATCCTGCGCAAGGCCTGCATGGAATGCATGAAATGGCCGGAAGGGGTCAGCGTGGCGGTCAATTTCTCGCCGCAGCAATTCCATCAGCGCGATGTGATGAGCGAAGTTCGCTATGCGCTCGAAGTATCGGGTCTGCCGGCGCACCGGCTCGATATCGAAATCACCGAATCCTCGTTGTTGCACAACACCCAGCTGACCCACGACGTGTTGTCGCAATTGAGCGCCATCGGTGTCCGTATATCGCTGGACGATTTCGGCACCGGTTATTCAAGCCTGAGCTATCTGCATAATTTCCCGCTGCAGAAGGTGAAGATCGACCGTTCCTTCCTGGAGGGGATCGATGCCGACCGCCCGCTGACCCTGCTGCGCGGGGTGGCACGGCTTTCCGCCGATCTCGGCATGAAAGTCGTGGTCGAAGGCATCGAAACCAATGAGCAGCTCGAACTCATCAGTGCCGACGGCACGGTGAGCGAAGGGCAGGGCTATCTGTTCAGCCGGCCGGTTCCGGCGGCGCGGGTGCGGCAGCTGCTCAATGCCTCGCATGGCCGGCGCTCGCCGGACGACGATGGAATTGCCGAGCCGAAGCGATCGATCGCCTGAGATTTTTCGACGCGTCGCTTCGAACAAGCCTCTCTCAAAAACAATTTTATCAGGACATCGGCGGCGCGGCCTATTTCCGCCCTCGATTTCAAGGGTTCCGCGATGGCCTGTCGTTAACCGTAATGAATTGATGCTTTTGCATTGCGTTAAGAACTAGGTAACCTTATGCCCGTTGTGGTTGTTGAGTGGTTGCTGAGGAACAGTGCATGAGTTCTCCCGTTTTGGGCGGTTCCGCCCATGCCCGTCCGACTTTTGCACGCAATCCCGATCCCCTCGCACATGTCGACTACCGTCTGGCAGAGACGCCGGAGGAAAAGGAAGCAATCTATCGCCTGCGCTACCGGGCCTATCTGCGCGAAGGCGCGGTCAAGGAATTGCCCGAGCAGCGGGTCGTCGATCAGTACGAAGATCTGCCCAATGCCTGGACGTTCGGCGTCTATCTTCACGGCGAACTGTGCAGTTCGGTGCGGATCAGCGTGTTGACGCCGGAGTGGCGGGAATCGTGCTCGGCGGAAGCGTTCGGCGAGATTCTCCATCCGCGGCTCGACCGCGGTGAAGTCATCATCGACCCGGCTAGGTTCGTGGCCGATCCCGACAAAGCGCGCCAGTTCCCGGAACTGCCTTATGTCACGCTTCGCGTTGCCTACATGGCGTGTGAGTATTTCAAGGCCGATCTGGGTCTGGCGATCGTGCGGGCGGAACATCAGGCGTTTTATCGCCGGGTGTTTCTGCACGAGACCATCGCCGAGCCGCGTTTGTTCCCCGGCCTGTTGAAGCCCGTCGGATTGATGGCCGCCAATTTCAACACCGAGCGAAACAAGGTTTTCGAGCGCTACCCGATGATGCGTTCGAGCGCCTTCGAGCGGCGGATGCTGTTTCAGCGCAGCGTTGGATCGGCCGCAGCCGATCGTTCCCCCATGGCCGATTCCTGAGAGTTTGCCTGGATCCTGCCTCTGAATTCGGCAAAAGACGACGCAATATCCGGTTCTTGGCCTGATCGTGTTCGCATCGGCTTTTCCCGGGCGTTCAACCGCGGCCCATCGGCCACTCCGGACTGGCCCGGTGCCGATAAACGGTTCATTTGTACCGTATCGGCCCTTGCCTTCACCCTCGCGCCACATTTACAAACGATTAACCATCGCAATTGCTTTCAGCCGTTCGGGGGCTTTTGATCGGCCTTGGCAACACCTCGTCAAGGTTGACGGAACGTTCGCTTAACCATCGCCCTGTAGACCGGATGACAGTTGGACAACGTGAGCGTGGAGGCTCCCGAATGAAACATCAGATGCGTATCCTCCAGGGATTGAAGCTGGCTGCGGTGCTCGCGGTAGCGCTGTCGATGGGCGCTTGCGCCAACAAGAATGGCCTCGGCATGGATGCGAATGCCAGCGCGGCAACCCCGGGCAGCCAGCAGGATTTCGTGGTCAACGTCGGTGACCGCGTGTTCTTCGAAAGCGATCAGACTGATCTGTCGCCGCAGGCAACCGCGACCCTGGACAAGCAGGTGCAGTGGCTGCAGACCTACAACCGCTACTCGTTCACGATCGAAGGTCACGCCGACGAGCGCGGCACCCGCGAATACAACATCGCGCTCGGCGCCCGCCGCGCCCAGTCGGTTCGCTCCTACTTCGCCTCGCGCGGTATCGATCCGAGCCGGATGCGCACCATCTCTTACGGCAAGGAACGCCCGGTCGCGGTCTGTAACGACATCTCGTGCTGGTCGCAGAATCGCCGCGCCGTCACGGTGTTGAACGCCAGTTCCTGAACAGCGAGTTCCTGAACATTCGTTCATGAACTTAAATAAAATCGCCGGCGCCTTCGGGCGCCGGTTTTTTTGATGGCGTAGCTGCGAAAGCCGATTTGTGCCAGTCACATTTTTGGCGTACTCCCTGCCTCAAGCTCATTCGCGTTGAGGCCGCTTGCGGCCGCTGTACCTGCGTTGATGTCACGCCGCTTTCGTCGTCAGGCCAACATGTCATCCAGATTTCTTTTTACGTCCCGCGCCGTGGTGTTCGCCGCGACGCTGGCACTCGGTTCGCAAGTTCTGCCGCTGCGGATATTGTCGTCACCGGCGTTCGCGCAATCGGACGATGGCGATCCGGAAATGCGGGTCCAGCAGCTCGAGGAACAGTTACGTCGGTTGACCGGACAGAACGAAGAGCTGCAGCACCAGAACCAGGTGCTGCAGGATCGTTTGAGGTCGATGCAGGGCAGCGCGCAGGCCCCGGTCGCGGCACAGCCGCCCGCCGGCAACCGGCCGATCGCGGCGCTGCCCACCTATCAGCAGCCTTCAGGGCCGCCGGGCTATCCGCAGCCTCCGCAGCAACCCGGCTATGACCAGCCGCAGGCCGGCGCTCCGGCGCCGATCTATCAGGAAGAGGCGCCGGCGCAAGGCGGGCGGCGTCGCGGCGATGCTTTCGATCCCAACGCCAATCCCGGCGCGCCGGGCGCACCGCGCGCGCTCGGCGGCGGACAACTCCGATCGAATGCGGCGCCGGGCGGCCGCGCCCCGGGCGAGCCGCTCAATCTCGGTTATCCCGGACAACGCCAGGCGGTCGGCGCGCCGCAACCAGGCGCTGGCCCCGGACCGGGTCCTGGCGCAGCTCAGGGCGGCGCCGAACTGGCCACCCTGCCGCCGTCGGCGACGCCGAAAGATGAATTCGACCTCGGCATCGGCTACATGCAGCGCCGGGATTACGCGCTGGCCGAACAGACCATGCGCAATTTCGGCCAGAAATATCCGAGCGACCCGCTGGTGGCGGACTTCGCAGTACTGGCTCGGCGAGAGCTTCTTCCAGCGTCAGCAATATCGCGACGCCGCCGAGGCGTTCCTGGCGGTGACGACCAAATTCGACAAGTCCGGCAAGGCGCCGGATTCCCTGCTGCGGCTAGGACAGTCGCTGGCGGCGTTGAAGGAAAAGGAGGCCGCCTGCGCCGCGTTCGGCGAGCTGACGCGGAAATATCCGCGCGCCTCCAATGGCGTCAAGGCGGCGGTCGATCGCGAGCAGAAAAAGGTCAAGTGCTGAGCAGGGTCGCGCGGGCCTAGGCCCGGCGCGCAACTCGGCATACACAGGCTGAGGTTTCTGAACGCGCTGTGAGCTTTCAAGGCTATGCCAGACGACGACCATTCGGCGATCTCGGCGAGTGACGCGAAACTTCTGTTCGCCGAATGGAAGACCGCGCCGGCGCTGGTGCTGGCGGTTTCCGGCGGCCCTGATTCAGTTGCCCTGATGTGGCTCGCCGCGCGCTGGCGCCGGGCATTTTCCCACGGTCCCGACCTGATCGCGGTCACTGTCGATCACGGCTTGCGCGACGAATCCGCCCGCGAGGCCGCCGAAGTGAAGCGGCTGGCTGCGACGCTCGGCCTGCGACATCGTACCCTGCGCTGGACCGGCGCCAAGCCGGGCACCGGATTGCCGGCGGCGGCGCGTGCCGCGCGGTATCGGCTGTTGGCCAAGGCCGCGCAGGATCACGGCGCCTCCCATATCCTGACCGCGCATACCCGCGACGATCAGGCCGAGACGGTGCTGATGCGGATGCTGCGCGGCAGCGGCATCGCCGGGCTCGCCGCGATGGCGCGGCAGACCCGGCGCGAGGGCGTCGTGCTGGCGCGCCCATTTCTGGATGTTTCGAAGGCCCGGTTGGTCGCGACGCTCGGCAAGGCCAAAATCGCCTTCGCCGACGATCCGACCAATCGCGACACGCTTTTCACGCGGCCGCGGCTGCGGGCGCTGCTGCCGGCGCTGGCCGCGGAGGGTGGCGACGCCCGAAGCCTGGCGCGGCTGGCGTCGCGGCTGGCGCGCGCCAACGCCGCGCTGGAAGTGCTGGCCGACGGCGCCGAGCGCTATCTCGCCTTGCGGGATAGCGCTTCTCCCCCGACGGGAGCAGGAGCTGGCCGATCCGCTGCCCAAACCTTCGACCTCGGGAGTTTTATTGCACTGCCGGAGGAAATCAGGGTCAGGCTGTTGCAGCGCGCGATCGATCGGTACGGCCATGAAGGACCCGCTGAACTTGGCAAGGTCGAAGCCCTGGCGGCAGCTTTGGATCGGGCGGCGGCGCAAAACGGTCGGATGCCGCGGAAATCGGCCATAAAGGTTAAGCCGAAGCTGAAACAGACCCTGGCCGGCGCCCTGATCAGCGTGACCAATGACCGTATCAAAATCGAGCCGGCACCGCCCCGCCGGCGAAAGAAATAAGCTGTTCAGGCCCCGAAAAGGCTAGTGAATACCTTAAGGACTTGGCATCAGAGGCGGCTTGCGCGCGCCCACTGGCGTTATCGGCCGCCGAGGGGCGCATCGAGGCCTTACCACCTCCGGAAAACCACGATGAAGCGCCATTATTCGAGCGGGAATCGCGATAGAATGCGTTAAATAGTCCTGCATGGTTCCCTTGGCATCGACCGCGCCGGCACCTAGATTACGCAGCAGTCGCGCGGGGGATTCTCTCGAGGCTGCCTTGATGATATTGCCAAGGTTACACCACCAAGGATGAAGGCCGCGATCCGCGCGACCACGAAGGAAGATCAATGAACGCCAATCTGCGCAATTTCGCCCTCTGGGTCATTATTGTTCTGCTGCTGTTGGCTTTGTTCACGCTCTTCCAGAACCCAGGTCAGCGCACGTCTTCGCAGGACATCTCGTTCTCGCAATTGCTGACTGAGGTCGACGCCAACCACGTCCGCGACGTCGTGATCCAGGGGCCGGAGATCCACGGCACCTTCACCAACGGCTCCAGCTTCCAGACCTACGCGCCGAACGATCCGACGCTGGTCTCGCGCCTCTACAACGGCAAGGTCTCGATCACCGCCAAGCCGCCCGGCGACAACGTGCCGTGGTTCGTCTCGCTGCTGGTGTCGTGGCTGCCGTTCATCGCGCTGATCGGCGTCTGGATCTTCCTGTCGCGACAGATGCAGGGCGGCGCCGGCAAGGCGATGGGCTTCGGCAAGTCGCGCGCCAAGATGCTGACCGAGGCCCATGGCCGCGTCACCTTCGAGGACGTCGCCGGCGTCGACGAGGCCAAGCAGGATCTGCAGGAGATCGTCGAATTCCTGCGCGACCCCGGCAAATTCCAGCGCCTCGGCGGCCGTATTCCGCGCGGCGTGCTGCTGGTCGGCCCTCCCGGCACCGGCAAGACGCTGATCGCGCGCGCGGTCGCGGGCGAAGCCAATGTTCCGTTCTTCACCATTTCGGGTTCGGACTTCGTCGAAATGTTCGTCGGCGTCGGCGCCAGCCGCGTCCGCGACATGTTCGAGCAGGCCAAGAAGAACGCGCCCTGCATCATCTTCATCGACGAAATCGACGCGGTCGGTCGTCATCGCGGCGCCGGTCTCGGCGGCGGCAATGACGAGCGTGAGCAGACCCTCAACCAGTTGCTGGTCGAGATGGACGGCTTCGAAGCCAATGAGGGCGTGATCCTGATCGCGGCGACCAACCGTCCCGACGTGCTCGATCCCGCTCTGATGCGTCCCGGCCGTTTCGACCGTCAGGTCATCGTTTCCAATCCGGATATCGGCGGTCGCGAGCAGATCCTGAAGGTTCACGTCCGCAAGGTGCCGCTGGCGCCGGATATCAACCTGAAGACCATCGCCCGCGGCACGCCCGGCTTCTCCGGCGCCGACCTGATGAACCTGGTCAACGAAGCGGCCCTGATGGCGGCGCGGCGCAACAAGCGCATGGTCACCCAGGCCGAGTTCGAGGACGCCAAGGACAAGGTCATGATGGGCGCCGAGCGCAAATCGCTGATCCTGACCAACGAAGAAAAGATGCTGACCGCCTATCACGAGGCCGGCCACGCCATCGTCGGGCTCACCGTGCCGAGCCACGATCCCATCCACAAGGCGACCATCATTCCGCGCGGTCGCGCGCTCGGTCTGGTGCAGTCGCTGCCGGAGACTGATCGCCACTCCTACACGCGCGAGTGGTGCATCAGCAAGCTGGCGATGGTGTTCGGCGGCCGCGAGGCCGAGGTGTTGAAGTTCGGTCCCGAGAAGGTCACCAACGGCGCTTCCAGCGACATCCAGACCGCGACGCGGATCGCCCGCGCCATGGTGATGGAGTGGGGCATGTCGGAAAAGCTCGGCCGGGTGCGCTACCAGAGCAACGAGCAGGAAGTGTTCCTCGGCCATTCGGTGGCGCAGAGCACCAACATCTCCGACGAGACCGCCAAACTGATCGACGAGGAAGTGCGCAAGCTGATCGAGGACGGCGAGAACGAAGCCCGCCGCATTCTCACCGTTCGCCGCGCCGATTGGGAAGCGATCGCCGAAGCGCTGCTCGAGTTCGAAACCCTGTCGGGCGAGGAGATCAACGACCTCCTGAACGGCAAGAAGCCGAACCGCGAGTCGGTGCTCGATACCGCGGGCCCGCGCACCTCGGCGGTGCCGCCGGCCGGCAAGCCGCGCCCGCGTCCCGATCCGGACCCGGGTCTGGAGCCGCAGCCGCAGGCGTAATGCGAACGAAAAATGCCGGGTACTTCCGGCAAGCCAATCGTCCAAAAGCCCGGCATCAAGCCGGGCTTTTGCATTTTGACGGCAGGCGCGCCGGGAGCCTATGCCGACATCGTCGGCACGCTGCCGGACGGCGTCACCGTCGTGCGCGAACCAAAGGCGCCGCTCGACATGGCGCATGTATTCGCGATGCAAGCTGCGGGGCTTGCGGACACGCTGAGCACGTGTCGCACGGCGATCAAGCCCGACGGCATGATCTGGGTGTCGTGGCCCAAGAAAGCCTCCGCGATCGCCACCGACCTGACCGATGGGGTGGTCCGGCAAACCGCGCTTCCGCTTGGTCTCGTCGACACCAAGGTCTGCGCGATCGAAAACATCTGGTCCGGCTTGAAATTCGTGATTCCGACGAACTACGCGCCAAGCCGGTGCGGCGGCCCCGGGTCGCAACATAGAACTGGCCAGACCGCGCACGCGGAACTAACTTTGCCCGTCACCACGGCGCGTGCGGCGGCTGCGTTGGATCGGATCCGCGCACGGAAGTCTGGCGCGAGACTTGCTTCGAAAGCACTGAGCCCGTTCCGTCGTTCAAGCGTAGGAGCCGCCGATGTCAGGCCATTCCAGTGCGCCGCCAGCTCTCGCCGTGTCAGGCGCCGATCCCCGACTGTACAATCACGATCTGGCGCCGGTAGCCCCGGAGGGGCGGACCTGGGGCGTGTTCAGCATCTTTGCGATGTGGATGTCGGACGTGCATTCGGTCGGCGGCTATACTTTCGCGGCCAGTCTTTTCTTTCTCGGATTGACCGGGTGGGAAGTTCTGCTGGCGATGGTGGTCGGGATCTCGGCGGTCTATTTCCTGATGAACCTGATCGGGCGGCCGTCGCTGAAATACGGCACGCCGTTTCCGGTGGTGGCGCGGATGTCGTTCGGGGTGATGGGCGCCAATATCGCGGCCGGCCTGCGCGGCATCGTCGGCATCGTCTGGTACGGCGTGCAGACGTATTTCGCTTCCAAGGCGGTGCAGGCACTGGTGCTGGCGTTCTATCCCGGCGCCGAGGCGTTCACCCACAGCAATTTCGCCGGTCTGTCGGCGCTCGGCTGGTTCAGCTTCCTGTTCATGTGGGTGTTCCAGCTTCTGATCTTCCTCAACGGCATGGAGACGATCCGCAAATTCATCGATTTCTGCGGGCCGGTGGTCTATCTGGTGATGTTCGCGCTGGCGATCTGGATCCTGACCCAGACCGGCACGTCCAGCCTGTCGCTGCAGCTCAGTCCGCGCGCCGAAGGATCTGCGATTGGCCACATGGCCAACGCGGCGATGCTGATCGTGGCCTATTTCGCCGCGCTGCTGCTTAATTTCGGCGACTTCTCCCGTTTCGCGCGCGACGAGAAGGCGATGAAGGTCGGCAATCTGCTGGGGCTCCCGCTCAATTTCATCGTGTTCGCGATCATCACCGTGATCGTCACGGCGGGCACGGTCAAAGTGTTTGGCGAGGCGATCATGGATCCGGTCGCGATCGTCGAGCGGATCGGTAATCCCTGGGTGGTGGCGCTCGGCTCCATCACCTTCATCGTCGCCACCATGGGCATCAACATCGTCGCTAATTTCGTGTCGCCGGCCTACGACATCTCAAATCTCTATCCCGAGAAGATCGATTTCCGGCTGGGCGGATTGATCACCTCGATCCTGTCGGTGCTGGTGTGTCCGTGGATTTTTGTCTCCAGCCCGCAGGCCATCACCATCTTCGTCAGCATCTTCGGCGCCGCGCTCGGGCCGATGTTCGGCATCATGGTGGCGGATTACTATCTGGTCAAGCGCCAGCACGTCGTGCTCGAGGATCTCTACACGCTGTCGCCCAGCGGCTCGCTGCATTATGAAAACGGCTGGAACCGGACCGCGCTGATCGCGCTTGCCGGCGCGGCCGTGGTGTCGATCGGCCTGTCGCTTGTGCGGCGCCTATGGCGTGATTTCGAACATCGGCGATTGGGGCTGGCTGATCGGCGCCTCGCTCGGTGCGGTGCTGTATGTCGCGCTGACCCGTCGTGAAGCGCCGTCGCTGTCGCGGCAAAACGGGGTGGTGGCTTGAGGCCAATGTCATTCCGGGGCGCGCTCTTGCGCGAACCCGGAATCCGGAGATGATAATTTCGAGATCCGGGTTCGACGCTTCGCGTCGCCCCGGATTGACGGCTAACCCAGCTTCCCGACCTCGTTTTCAACCAGCGACCAGCACTTTGCTCCAAGCTTTTCCTTCCATTCCGCATAGACCTTGGGCAACCGGGCACGGAAGGCGGCCTGGTCGACGTCGTTGAAGATCAGTCCGCGCTTGGCGAAATCGCCGCGCAGGCCGGCGTTGAAGGCGCCCTGTTGCGCGCGCTGCAGCCGGACGTATTTGGCGTAGTTGCGCTCGATCACGTCCTGGATATCTGGGGGCAGCGACTTCCATAGCGACAGGTTGGCCATCGCGTTGAAGCCGGACCACATGTGATTGGTGAGGCTGACATACTTCACCAGTTCGTAAAGCTTGAACCCTTCGAGGATCGCCAGCGGATTTTCCTGCGAGTTGACCTTGCCGGTTTTCAGCGCGTCGTAGATCTGGTTGGCCGGTGTCGTGATCGGTTGGGCGCCGAACGCGCCGAACGTATCGAGCATCATCTGCCCCGGCGGCACTCTTATTTTCATGCCGGCGAAATCGTCCGGGGTGGCAACCGCGCGCGGAATCGAGGCGACCTGCCGCATGCCGTTGTCGAAGCCGCCGACCGGAAACAGATACATGCCCTTGGCGGCCATCTCTTCGCCGATATAACGGCCGAGCGGACCGTCGATGGCCTTGTGGGCTTCCGTCGCCGACTTGAATGCGAACGGCAATTGCTGTGCCTCGGCCACCGGCACGACGGTGCCGATGATGCCGCCCATCAGCGTGAAGAACTGGATCTCGCCGGCTATCAGCATTTTCAGCGCCACGGGGTCGCCGCCCGGCAGTTTGTTGTTCTCGGCATAGACCGTGGTTTCGACCCGGCCGTTGGTCTCGGCACGCACCGCCTCCCACATATCAGTCAGATTCTTGTGCAGCGGACCGGTCGCGGCCTGATTGTGATATTGCGCGAATGTGTACTCCGCGGCGCGCGATGGCCGCGTTATCATGCCGACGCCGCAACGGCAGCTCCCGACAACAGCGCGCGTCTGGTCCAATGGCTGGACGTCTTCGTGGGCATCCTGGTCTCCCTGGTCCGCCTCGTTCCGGGCGGTATGGTTTGCGGGCGGACTGTCGGGCAAAACGCCCGGTTTCGCCACGAAAATCACGCCGCCCGGCGGTCAAACCTTAAGATTTCTTCAAGCCTGTCCGGCCTATTGGTGAAGGGCGCGTGTCCCGTCGAAAGCGATGCGCGCCAAAAGGAATTCACAATGGCCGCGCCGGTTTCCGCTCCGAACGCCTCGCCCGATCGCACCGCGATTCCGGCACCGCTGTTCAATGGCGCGTTCATCTTGTTCGTGGTCGTCGTGACGTTTTTCCCGGCCGCGTGGTTCTCGCATTTGTGGATCTTCGATCCGAACGGGCTCGGCAGTCCGACCGACTTCGTCAACGTCTGGGCCGCGGGCCGGCTGGCGCTGGAAGGTCATCCGGCGCAGGCCTGGGATTGGGATATCCAGAAGCCGATCGAGGTCGCCGAACTCGGCCAGACGTTTATCGGCTATTTCGCCTGGCACTATCCGCCACCGTTCCTGTTCGTCGCTTCGTTGCTCGCGAGATTTCCCTACGGCGCCGCGTTCGCGGGCTGGGTGTTCGTCAGCGTGATCCCCTATCTGGTCGTGATGCGCGCGATCGTCGGTCGTCCGTTCGGCTGGATGCTGGCACTGGCGGTCCCGACCGTGATCAGCAACGGCCTGGTCGGACAAAACGGTTTCCTCACGGCGGCGCTGATCGGTGGCACGCTGTATCTGATTCCGGTTCGGCCGGTGCTCGCAGGCATTTGCCTGGGCCTGCTGAGCTACAAACCGCAATACGGACTTCTGTTTCCGCTGGTTTTGATCGCAACCTCGCATTGGCGGGTGTTCTTCAGCGCTGCGGCGACCACCGTGTCGCTGGCGGTGGTGTCGTGGCTCGCCTTCGGCACCGAGAGCTGGCAGGCCTTCTTTCACTGGATGCCGGTGTTCTCGCAGGCCTTCCTCACCGAGGGCAAGGCGACCTGGTGGAAACTGCAAAGCCTGTTCTCGCTGGTGCGCTTTTTCGGCGGCACCGAACAACTCGGCTGGATCTTCCAGTGGGCGCTGAGCGCGGCGGTAGCGGTGGTTCTGGTGGTGATGTGGCGCAGCCGGATCAGCTATTCGCTGAAAGCCGCGGCGCTCGCGACCGGCACGCTGCTGATCACGCCCTATCTGTTCATGTATGACATCATGGTGCTGGCGATCGCCGTCGGCTTCCTGGTCAGGATCGGGCTTCGCACCGGCTTTCTTCCGTACGAGTTGCCGGCGCTTGGCTGCGCCGCCGCGTTGATCTTCTGCTTCATCGGGCTGGGCGCGCCGCTCGGCCTGGGCTCCACCGTGATCGTTGCCACCTTGATCATGCGCCGCGCTGAGCCATGGCGACGCGAGACCGTGCCGTCGCTGGTCTCCGCAGCCACCGCCTGATCGAAAGTCCCGCCATGGCCATCGACCTCGATGCCGCGGCCGATCCGACCGAGCGCCACCATGGCGCCACCATAGTTGCTCGTCTGATACCCTGGCTCGCACTGGCCGCTTTGTTTGCCGCCGCGATCGCCTTGCGGCACGAACTGGCCGCCAATACCGATGTGAGCTGGCTGCTGACGGTCGCCGAACGGGTGCTGAACGGTCAGCGGCTCTATCTCGATGTGATCGAAACCAACCCGCCGATGGCGGTGCTGGTCTACATGCCGGGTATCCTGATCGCCCGCGCGACCGGGCTTTCGCCGGAGGCCGTGACCGATGCGTTGATCTTTGTCGCGATCTTTGCGTCGCTCGCCGTCACGGTCCGTATCCTGAAGAATGCGCGCGTGGTGGAAGCGCATGACGGTTGGCCGCTGGCGCTGCTGGCCTTCGCAGTACTGGCGCTGTTGCCGGCCAAGACCTTTGGGCAGCGCGAGCATATTGCCGTGATCGAATTGCTGCCGGCGCTGGCGCTCTACGCGAGCAAAGCGAGGGGCGCGCGTGCGCCGTTGTGGGCCGTCATCGTCGCCGGCGTCGGTGCAGGTCTTGCCATGGCGTTCAAGCCTTATTTTGCGATCGGCATCTTCTGCGGCGTTGCCGCGCTCGCCCTTCAATCCCGGTCATGGCGCATGTTGTTCGCGCCTGAGAATTTCATCGCCGCCGCTATTGTCGCGATCTACGGCGTCTGCGTCGTGATCTTCTATCCCGAGTTCTTCTCCTTCATCGCGCCGCTGGTGCGCGATGTCTATGTCCGGGTCGGTGCTTCGCCGCTCGATATGCTGAAAACGCCCGCGGTGCTGATCTGGGCGGCGCTGATATGCGTGGGCTTGATCGCGAAACGGCGGGGAGCGATCGACAGCGCGGTGCTGCTGCTGCTGACGACGTCGTTCGGGTTCGCGCTGGCGTTCTTCCTGCAGCGCAAAGGCTGGCCGTATCATTCGTATCCGATGATCGCCGTTGCGATGCTCGGCCTTGGCTGTGCGCTCGCGACGCGAAAGCCGTTCGATCGCGCGCTCGGCGCCTTCGCGCTGGCGACGCTTGCGGTTGCCTTTGTGCAATCGATGCTCTGGTTCAACTGGGCGTTCGACCAGGCGTTCGATGCGCGGCCCTTGTGGGCAGCGGTTGCCGATCTCGGGCCGCATCCCAGGATCCTCGCGATCACCGGCGAGCCCGGGATCGGTCACCCGATGGTGCGCGAATTAGGCGGTACATGGGTTTCGCGACAGCAGGGACTGTGGGTCGCGGGCTATCGGCACGTCATTCGCCAAGGCGGCACGCTCGATTCGCAAACCGAGGCCGCGCTCGATCGTCATGCAGCTCAGGAGCGTGCGATGCTGATCGAGGACATCGACAACAACCCGCCGACCGTGGTGCTGGTCGACAATTTTTCGGATCATTGGAGTGAGTGGCTGGCTGCGCATCCCGACATCGCCGACCGGCTGCGGGATTATCGCCTGGTTACCACCATCGATGACATCGAGGTTCGCGCCAAGCCCAGGTGAATCTCGAATACCTTTGATGCCGAGGGGAACTCGATTCAGCCAAACCACGCGCGACGAATTTCGGCAAGCTTTGCCCGAAAGCCCTTGTATTTCAGTCTGAATAATTGTTCAGTTCTTCGACGCGGTTTGGGGACGAACCGCCAAAAATCATCAAGCGACGCGCTGCCCGGACACGCCAATGGCGGCCCGGGACGGTGCGAGGGAAGTGAAGCGCGTCATGGTGTATCGGCGTACCCATCAGGTGGTGAAGCGGCTCGCGGCGCGGCGTAGCGCCATTTTGGCGGCGGCCCGTAATGCCGCGGCGGATGGCGGCATGGCCGCGGTGCAGATCGCGCCGGTCGCGGTCCGGGCCAACGTCGCCGCCGGGACGGTCTACCGCTATTTCCCGTCCAAGGCCGACCTGATCTCTGAATTGATCGCCGATGTTTCGCGGGACGAACTGGCCGCGATCCGCCGGGCCGCCGATGCGGCGCCCGGGCCGTCGTCGGCGCTCGCCGCGGCCGTTACCACGGTGGCGGTGCATGTGCTGTCGCAGCGCAAGCTCGCCTGGGGCATCCTCGCCGAGCCGGTCGATGTCGACGTGACGGCGTCGCGGCTGGCGAGCCGGCGCGAGATCGCCGGGGAACTTGCGAGCCGGATCGAGGCCGCGGTCCGCGCCGGGCATTTGCCGGCGCAGGATACCGCGATGGCGGCCACCGCGCTGCTCGGCGCATTGCATGAAGCGCTGGTCGGCCCGTTGGCTCCTGACACGGTGGAGGACGCCGGCAAGCTGCGTGACGCCGTCCAGACCGTGACCTTGCTGGCGTTGCGCGCGGTCGGCGTGATGGACGCCCGCGCCCGTGGCCTCGTCGTGCAGGCGGTGCTGCCGGCGAAAACGCTGGTCGGTGCGTAACAAAAGCAACGCTGGTGCGTCATATAGGCGGCCGTCGCGACATCGCTTTGACGCATCCTGCCCGTTAGAGTGGGGCAGTCCGCCATGCGAGCGGCGACCTGACCAAAACCACCAGTATCAAGGAGCGATAGATGCCAACGACATCAGGATCTGCCAAATGGCAGGGCGGTATCAAGGACGGCAAGGGCGCGATCTCGACCAAGAGCGGCGCGCTGAGCGATTACCCCTATGGTTTTGCCAGCCGCTTTGAAGGCAAGCCCGGCTCCAATCCGGAAGAACTGATCGGCGCCGCCCACGCCGCGTGCTTCACCATGGCGCTGTCGCTGATTTTGGGCGAAGCCAAGCTCACCGCCGAGCACATGGAAACCAAGGCCGACGTCACGCTGGAAAAAGTCGGCGACGGTTTTGCGATCACCTCGGTGCATCTGACCTTGTCGGCAAAAATTCCCGGCGCCGATAAAGCCAAGTTCGACGAACTGACCGCGATGGCCAAGGCCGGCTGCCCGGTGTCGAAGCTGCTGAACACCAAGATCACGCTCGACGCGACACTGGCCTGATCCTCGGTGGTCGTTCCGGGGCTCGCGCAGCGAGAACCCGGAACCTCGAGATGACAAGACGATGAGATGAGCACCTCCGGATTCCGGGTTCGCCGCGCGAAGCGCGGCACCCCGGAATGACGCCAGGCTGGTCACATGTCGGCGTCGCTGTCCGGCCCGACATAGGCGATGCGCAGCATGTTGGTCGTGCCGGGGGTGCCGAGCGGTACGCCGGCGACGATGATGACGCGCTGGCCGGCGCGGGCAAAGCCGTCGCGGAAGGCGATCCGGCCGGCGCGGCTGATCATGTCGTCCTGGTCCTGTGCGTCCTCGGCGACCACGCAATGCACGCCCCACACCACCGATAGTTTGCGGCCCGCGACCAGGTTGGGTGTGATCGCGACTACCGGCGGTTTCGGGCGTTCGCGCGCGACCCGCAGCGCGGTCGATCCCGAGGAGGTCCAGCAGATGATCGCCGACAGATCGAGCGTCTCGGCAATCTGCCGGGTGGCGTCGGCGATGGCGTCGCCGACGGTCGGCTCCGGCTCGGCGCGCTGCGCGTTGAGCACGCCGCGATAGATCGGATCGCGTTCCACTTCCTCGCCGATCCGGTTCATGGTCGAGACTGCTTCGATCGGAAATTTGCCGGCCGCCGATTCAGCCGACAGCATGATGGCGTCGGCGCCTTCATAGACCGCGGTGGCGACGTCGGAGACCTCGGCGCGGGTCGGCACCGGACTCTGGATCATCAACTCCAGCATCTGCGTCGCCACCACCACCGGCTTGCCGGCGCGGCGCGCCATCCGCGTCATTTGCTTTTGCAGGCTCGGCACCCGTTCCAGCGGCAGTTCGACGCCAAGGTCGCCGCGCGCCACCATCAGGGCGTCGGACGCCTCCAGGATATCGGGCAGCCGGTCGATCGCCTGCGGCTTTTCGATCTTGGACATCACGGCGGCGCGGCCGCGGATCAGTTTCTTGGCCTCGATGACGTCCTCGGCGCGCTGCACGAACGACAGAGCGATCCAGTCCACGCCGGTCACCAGCGCGGCTTCAAGGTCGGCGCGGTCTTTCGGCGTCATCGCCGACACCGGCAGATCGGTGTCGGGCAAGCTGACACCCTTGCGGTCCGACATCCGGCCGCCGATCACCACGCGGGTCACGGCGTGTTCGGGCGAGGTCTCCTCCGCGATCAGGCGCACCTTGCCGTCGTCGAGCAACAACGCGTGGCCGGGGCGGAGCGCGGCGAGAATTTCCGGATGCGGAAGCTGTACGCGGGTGGCGTCGCCGGGCGTCTTGTCGGAATCGAGCGTGAAGTTCTGGCCGTTCTGCAATTGCACCGCGCCATCGGCAAACGCGCCCAGGCGCAACTTCGGTCCCTGCAGATCGACCAGGATGCCGATCGGCCGGCCATAGCTCGAACTCGACGTTGCGAATGGTCTTGACCAGTTCGCGCATCTTGTCGTGCGGGGTGTGGCTCATATTGATCCGGAATACGTCGGCCCCGGCCTCGAACAGCTTCCGGATCATGGTGCTGTCGGAAGATGCCGGCCCAAGCGTCGCCAGGATCTTGATGCGGCGCATCCGCCTCATGGCTTGCTTCCGGGCGCTGCCGCCGGTGGCGCGGCAGGCGCGCCCGCAGGTGGTGCACCGGGCGAGGCCGGCAGGCCGGGCGAAGCGCCCGGCGTACCCGGAATGCCACCGGGCCGGTTCGGATCGACCGTACCCGGCAGGCCCGGCACTTTCTGCGCCGGTTGCTGCTCGCCGGACTCGGTCAATTGCACCGTCCAGGCGCGTTGCTCGCCGGTGTCGACCTCGAAGAACCCGGTGCGATCGAAGCCGCGCGCCAGGCAATTGTCGGTGCCCTTGATGGTGAATTCCTTGTCGCGCGAGCACATGAAGGCTTGTCCCGACCATTCGCCGCCGCGGTCATAGTCCAGCGCGTAGATATAATAATACCGGGCGACCAGCGTGCCCTTCAGCAAGGTCTCGCACGCACGCGACGACACGTTCCACCAGCCTTCGGTGGTCCAGCCCTCGGCATCCTTATAGCCAAGCGCGATCCCCACCCGGCTCGAGGTGTTGTTGCAAAGACGGAAGTCGGCCGCCGCCGGATTGTTCCACAGGCACATCACCACGAGCACCAGCGCCGGCAGCAGACCGGAGATCAGGCGAGCGGAGAGGGGAAGACGGCGATGTGGAATCTGAGGGATCATTAAGCCAAGCTATAGCAATTATTTGACGATTTCGCGTGAGCCGGCCGCGGCTGTCAACAATGGAGGTGGCCTTATCACGCAATCGGCAGCCTAATCCCCTGCAATGGATCCCAGTGTGCGCCGCGATATGGCAAATTCTGTGACAACCCCCACCTAATGTCCCTATCGTGATAGTGGAATAAACCGGCAACAACGGTCGAGAGCGCGAGATGGCGATGGACGACAAAACCAGAACGGAATTGGAAGCAGCGGTGTTTCGGCGCCTGGTCGAACATCTGCGATCACGCACCGACGTCCAGAATATCGACCTGATGAACCTGGCGGGCTTCTGCCGCAATTGCCTGTCGAACTGGATGAAAGAGGAAGCCGACGCCAAGGGGGTCGCGTTCAGCAGGGACGAGAGCCGCGAGGCCGTCTACGGCATGCCCTATGACGCCTGGAGAGAGAAGTTTCAGCGCACCGCCAGCCCCGAGCAGCTCGCCGCCATGAGCAAGGTATCGAGCGGGCATTGAAGTCCGCTGAGCTACGCGCTCGTAGCCATGGTTCGAGACGGCGCAAGAGCGCCTCCTCACCATGAAGGTCTGGTGTGGCGGCGCCTGCACAACGCGTCGTCATCCTGAGGAGCGGCTTTTTGGCCGCGTCTCGAAGGATGGATGGATTGCGCTTTCGCCACGACGGATTTTTCTCCTGTGGGCGCGCTGTGGATGAATGTGATGCTTCCTTGACGCGGAGGCCGCCAATCTTGAGGGTCATCCGCAGAAAAGCGCCGCGCGACACCACGTGCGGCGCTTGATCTTTCAGCACCAACCGACAAGTTCCCTTCAGGAGTATACGATGGCTACTGCCGCTGCCGCCGCCGTTTCGGACGAACCCGCGACAAAATTCGCCAAGGACCAGCTCAAGGCCATTATCGAACGCATCGAGCGGCTGGAAGAGGAAAAGAAGACCATCTCCGACGACATCCGCGACGTCTACGCCGAAGCCAAGGGCAACGGTTATGACGTCAAGGCGCTGCGCACCATCGTGCGGATGCGCAAGCAAGACGCCAACGAGCGCGCCGAGCAGGAAACCATCCTCGAGACGTATATGCAGGCGCTGGGAATGCTGTGAGGCGAGGGCGCTTGTAAAGATACACTCATCTCATCTCGCGTCGTCCCGGCCTTGCGCCGGGACCCAGTGGCAACGCCAAGGCATTGTGGTCCTCGCGTTCGCGAGGACGACGCCGGATATGTCGCCAGTTAAATCGGCAAACGAGTAAGTGTTTATCGCAGCGAAGCGGTCGCGAACGACGTCAGCGACAGCTTGGAGACGGCCGAACCCGTAAAACGGTCGGTGAGAAGGCCGGGTTGCGGATCATCCGAGAAGCCCATCGCCACCGCGGTTCGCGGCTTGGCGAAATAGTCCTTCATGACGGTCATGTCGGTATCGCCCAGCACCGTCGTGAACATCGAGTCGGTGGCGCTCGGGGCCAGCATCACCACGCGCAGCCAGATGTCGTTGCCCTTGCCAGCGCTGATCCGGGTGGATGTCGCGACCACGCCGACCTGGCCTTGCGCGCCCTTGGCGGCGATGGAATTGATTTCGTTGGCGACCGCGGCGGCGTTGCGCGGAGCCGGCCGCGGGCTGCGCAGCACGGGGACACTGGCGGCGACGATATTGGCGCGGTCGACCGGCGAGTTGGCGGGCGGCGCGTAGGCCAGCGCCTGCATCGCGGCGGAAACGCTGCCGGTCGATTGCGGATCGGCCGCGGCGACGGCCTGGCGGGCCTTTAGCGCGGCGATCTGGGCTGGGCTGGCCTGGTTCGGCGCGGCGTCGCCCCAGAACCCGCGGGCATTGATGATGTCGGCCGGAGTCTGCGGCTTGTTCTCAGTCGTATCCGCGGGGGTGGCCGCTGCGGGCTTGGCCACCTGCACCGCCTGTGAATCGGCCGAAGCCAGTTGAAGCGCGGCGAGTGCCTTCGATTTCGCGCGCGGCGCGGCATCGGAAGATTTCGATTTGGCGTCCGCGGTCTTGTTGGCGGCGGCGACCGCTGCGGCGGCATCGGCGACCTGCTGGGCGGTCGGGACCGGCGTCGAGACCGCCTCGTCGTCATCGTCCTCGCCCGACTTGGGCTTGAACAACGAGGCCCACAAACTCGGGCTGCTCTTCTTCATCGAGTTGTCGTTGCCGTCGCGGGCCTCGATGTCGGCGCGGGCCAGTTCGTAGCCCGGCATCGGCTTGCCGTCGGTCGGGATATGCACGGTGCGGCCGTCGGGGAAGGCGCGGGCCAGGTCTTCGCGGCTGATACCCGGCCAATGCCGGATGCTGCCGGTGTCGAGATGCACGAACGGCGATCCCGAACTCGGATAGAAGCCTACGCCGCCACGCTGCAGCCTGAGGCCGGCGAAGCGGATCTGCTCGAGCGGCACGCCCGGGATGAACAGGTCCATCGCATGGCCGAGCATGTGCTGGCTGAAGCGCGCCACCGCCGACGAGCGCCGGTGCAGCATCGCGTTGGTCGCCGGCGAGCGATAGGAGGAGATGATCTGGATCGGCTTCTTGCCGTCGACGTCGCGATAGACCTCCCAGATGATGTCGAACAGATGGGGGTCCATCACCGTCTGATCCTGGGTGCGCCAGTCGCGGAGATAATGGTTGAGCTGCTTCAGCGCGTCTTCGTCGTAGCGGCCGTCGCGCTTGAAGGTGATGGTGAGGTCTTCGTTGGAATGGGTGTGGTGAAACGAAAGCGTACGGGTCTCATTCTGGGCGGTGGCATCATGCACCGCGCCGGCGCCGGCCAACAGCAATAGCGATGCCAGGCCGAGACCGATCCCGGCTTTCGACAACGACAGGCATTTGAATTGGCGTGCGAAACCAACCAGCACGTAGAGCCCACCCAAGCCGACCGATCAGGTGACCCCGACCGATCGATAAATTCCATCACTGCCCCGCGCGGTGACGGAAAACCAAGCTACCAGTGGGACGGCGAACAGCAGGACGCCCCACCCCCAATAGTCAGCCGGTAGCTAACCTGCGGAGTGTGGCGAAAAATAGCCCAAGCCTAAATCGATATGGATAATGGTTAACGTTACCGGCCTCGCCTTTTCAGGCGAAGCCGTTGAGTTGGTTGCGGTAATTGAAATCGAGCCTGATGCGGATGGTTAATCAGCGCGTCATCACCCGGCCCGGCGGGCGCCGGAAATTGGTCGGCGCCGGAGCCGCGCGCTGCGGACCGCCGAACAGCCGCTCGAAGAACGACGGCTGCGACGCCGACGAGGTGTCGCTGGCGTAGCTAACGCCGCTGGGCAGACCGCCACGCGGCGGACGCGGAACGCTCGGCTCCGAATGCGCCACGATGTTTTCCATGTCCTTGCCATGGGCGTTGCGCAACAACGCCAGCATCCGCGAGTCGTTGCCGTAGACGTCCCTGCGGGTCTGCAGCTTGCCGGCATCGTCGACGAACGCGGTCTGATAGGTGATGTTGACCGGGATCGGGGTCGGAAATTTCAGGTCGATCTCGCTCTTGCCGTACATGCCGCGGATTTTCTCGGCGGTGTAATGCTCGTTCGGCTCGGTGATGCCGAGCAGCACGGCGGCGTACTGATCCGGATACTGCACCCGCATGCAGCCATGGCTGTAGGCGCGTTCATCCTTCGCGAACAGATACTTGTCCGGGGTGTCGTGCTGATAGACCAGGAACTTGTTCGGGAAGTTGAAGCGAACGCGGCCGAGCGCATTGCCGTCACCGGGCGGCTGCGAAATATGGACGCTGCCGTCGGGATTGTGGTCGAGCCGCAGGCCCATCCGTTGCAGCACGGTCGGATCCTGCTGCAAGGCCGGCAGATACTCGCCATAGACGATCGACGGCGGCACGTTCCAGGTCGGGTTGACCGTGATGTACTTCATCGTTTCGGTCAGCAGCGGCGTGGCGTGGATGCCGGGCTTGCCGGTCACGACCCGCGTGGTCCAGACCTGCGCGCCGTGCTGCATCACCTTGAGGGTATAATCGGGGATGTTGAGGATCACATAGGCGTCGCCGATCGGGGCCGCGCCGAGATCGCGCGGCAGCCAGCGCCAGCGCTCCATGTTGACCTCGATAAGATCGATCAGCTTGCCGCGCTTGGGGCTGTTGATGGCCTTGACGGTCTGGTCGTCAAGCACGCCGGTGGCCCGCAGGTCGGCGTTTTCCTGATATTTGCGCACCGCCTGGGCGACCTTGGCGTCGTAATGGTCGTCGTCCGCATTTTCGGTGACGCCGAGTTTGGCGCGCAGTTCCGGCACCCGCGGATCCTGCACCACCACCTCAGCCTGCTTCTTGCTGGCCGGGATATAACGCAGCGCCGGTCCATCGGCGATCGTGGTCGCCGGGCCGTCGCCCTGGCCGCGCAATTCCGCGAGCTTGGCCTTCAGCGCCCGATACAGCTTCTGCGGCGGGTTGTAGCCGTCGAGCGCCAGCGAGGCGTCCTTGGCCGTGGTGACGTTGGTCAGGACCTCGGCGGGATCGGTCGGATGCTCCGGATACTGGATGTCGCCGCTCACCTGCGAATAGTGCATGCGGCCGCTCTGCGCCTGGCGGGCGTAGTCCAGCATGCTGTCGGTCAGCTTCATGTCGGCTTCGGCCAGCGCATCCGGCGTGGTCGCGGCGGCGAAATCCGGCACCGGATAATCGGCGGCGTTGAGGCCGTCGGAGCCCGCATCCTTGAGGCGCGCGATCACGCCCTTGGCGTTCGCGGTGGGGCCGCCGCCCTGGGTCCAAAGCGGAGCGAAATCGCGCGCGGCGTAGAATTTCTCGACCGCGGCGCGCTCGGCCTTGCGGTCGAAATAGCGCAGCGACTTGGCGCCGAACATCTCACGCAGTTTGTCGGCGACGGGCTGGTCGGCGGCCGGGACGTTGCTGGCGGCCTTTACTGGTTCGGCGGCCGGCGCCGCGGCAGTCGCGGCCGGCGGCGTTGCAGACGCGGCGGCGGGCGTGGTGACCGCGGTATCGGTCTTGCCGGGTTCGGTCTTGCCGGGTTCGGTCGAAGCCGGCTCGACCTTCGCCGTCTCCGGTTTGGCGGCATCGGGCTTCCTGGTGTCGGTGGCCGGCGCGGTAGCGACATCGGCGGGCTTGCTCGCCGCCGGCTTGTCGGTCGCGGCAGGCACGGAGGCGGTGGTGTCGTGCTTGAAATCGGCTGCAGTCGGAGGCGGCACGTTGGCGGGTTCCGGGCGCGGGATCGCGGCATCGATCGCCATGTCGGCGGCGCTGCCCGATGGACCGGCGTGAGCAACTGTCGAACCTGCCGCAACGCTGATGAAGGTTGCCGCCACCGCCATCAATACGCGGTCAAATCCAGCACGGCTGTTCGAACAGTCTCGCATCGTCTCACCCCTTGGGTGGAACCGCTCCGTCATGGAGCGGCCCGCAAAAAAATCGCCGTTTTCCGCTTTCGCCTGCCGAGCCTGAGGTCGAAGCCGACCTAAGCTCCCCAGCAAACAGGCGCCGAAAAATGCCGGCCTGATCATTCATTCACGCCTGCATGCAACGATTCATATGCAGACGATAACATGGCCCCATTATGCAGCCAGTGTCGCGCGGGGCAACTCACGACAAACTGACCATTCGAAGCAAACTTAGAACGGATTGCGACGGTTTTGCCACGCCATCCGATCTTTGTCTGTTACCGCCAAGCCACGTTCCAAATGTTCTGCCCTGGCGATCGTTCCCTTTGTATTCCCTCGTGTTCCCTTGCCTGTTTCAGCCTCAGCGCGCTGCGCTGCGATCGGGCATCTGCCTTAGTTCGCGTCGTCGGCGCCTTCAGGCGAATCATTGGCGGCCGCCTCGTCGAGCTTACGATACAGCGTCGAGCGGCCGATTTTCAGTCGCCGCGCGACTTCGGACATCTGGCCGCGATAATGCGAGATCGCAAACCGGATGATCTCGGTTTCCATTTCTTCCAAAGGACGGACGTCGCCGCCGCTCGTCAGCATCGCCAGGGTGCCGATCGAGGGCAGGGGAGCAATAGGTATTTCGTTACCCGAAACCATCGCCGGCGCGGTCGAGTGCGAACCGGGTCCGATCACCAGTGGCTCCGTCGCAATGGAGGCGAGATCGGGGCCGCCGTGCGATTGCGCGACCGCCTGCGGGAAATCGTCGATGCCGAGCAGGTCGGTTTCGCTCATGACCACGGCGCGATAGACCGCGTTTTCGAGTTGGCGGATGTTACCGGGCCAGTCGAGTTGCGACAGCAACGCCACCGCTTCGCCGCTGATGCCGGTGATGGGACGATTTTCCTCGGCGCAGAACCGCGCCAGGAAATGCCGCAACAGATGCGGGATGTCCTCGCGACGCTGCCGCAGCGGCGGGATGGTCAGCGGCAGCACGTGCAGGCGATAGAACAGGTCTTCGCGAAAGTGCCCGGCCTTGACCCGTTCAAGCAGTTTACGATTGGTCGCCGAGATGATCCGGACATCGACCTTGACCGGCCTGCGGCCGCCGACCGCTTCGACCGCGCCTTCCTGCAGCGCGCGCAGCAGCTTGACCTGCGCGGTCAGCGGCAATTCGCTGATTTCGTCGAGAAACAACGTGCCGCCCGGAGGCTTCGACGAACTTGCCGGTATGGCGTTCGGTGGCGCCGGTGAAGGCGCCCTTCTCGTGGCCGAACAGGATCGACTCCACGAGGTTGTCGGGGATCGCGCCGCAATTGACCGCGACGAACGGCTTGGCCTTGCGCTCGCCGCTGCCATGGATGGCGCGCGCGAACAATTCCTTGCCGACACCGGATTCGCCTTCGATCAGCACCGGGATGGTCGAGGCCGCGGCTTTCTGCGCGGTGCGCAGCACCCCGGTCATGGTCTCGCTGCGGGTGACGATATCGGCGAAGGTCAGCTTGCCCTCGCGGCTGTGGCGGATGCGCTGCAACTCGCCTTTCAGCGCACTGGCGTTGAGCGCGTTGCGCAGCGAGACCTGCAATCGTTCGAGGCCGACCGGCTTGACCACGAAGTCCAGCGCACCGGCGCGCATCGCCGACACCACATTGTCGATGCCGCCATGAGCGGTCTGCACGATGACGGGGACATTGATGCCGGCCTCGCGGATCTTCGCCAGGACGCCCATGCCGTCGAGGCCGGGCATCACCAGGTCGAGCACCACGGCGTCGACCGGGACCGCGTCGGGCGCGGTCAGCGCCGACATGACGGCGTCACCGCTGTCGACCACGATGGCCTCATAGCCGCATTTCTGCACCATGTTTTCGACCAGGCGGCGCTGCACCGCATCGTCGTCGGCAATCAAAATGCAGGCAGCCATGGCTTTCCTCGGGCGTTACAACTATCTGTCTCGAATCGGGGCACTCTCGCCGAAGCGGATTAACGCGCTCTTAAAGTTTGTCGCCCCGTTGCTTTGCCGTTCCCTTGCTCGACCGTGTCAGGTTGAAACGCACATACAGGCCCGCACCATATGACCCCGCGCTCCTCATCTGCCCTCCGCAAGCCAGCCAAAACCGCCACCAAGAAGACCTCGGCGAAGACTTCAGCCAAATCTGTCAGCAAGAGTTCCGCCAAGGCCAAAACAGGCAAGCTGCCCGAATGGAACCTGGCTGACCTTTATTCCGGCATCGATGCGCCGGAAATCGCCCGCGACCTCGCCAGAATGGACACGGATTGCGTTGCGTTTGAGGCCGATTACAAGGGCAAACTGGCCGAACATGTGGCGAAAGAGGACGGCGGCGCCTGGCTCGCCGAGGCGGTGCGGCGCTATGAGGCAATCGACGATCTGGCCGGACGGCTTGGCTCCTATGCCGGGCTGGCGCATGCCGGTGACAGCGTCGATCCGGCGATCACCAAATTCTACGGCGACGTGTCGGAGCGGCTGACCGCGGCATCGGTGCATCTGCTGTTCTTTGCGCTCGAGCTCAACCGGGTCGACGACGCCGCGATCGAGCGGGCGATGCTGACGCCGGAACTCGGCCATTTCAGGCCGTGGATCGAGGACCTGCGCAAGGAAAAGCCGTTCCAACTCGAAGACCGGGTCGAGCAGTTGTTTCACGAGAAGTCCCAGAGCGGCTACGCCGCCTGGAACCGGCTGTTCGACCAGACCATCTCCGGCCTGCGCTTCAAGGTGGCGGGAAGCGAGCTGGCGATCGAGCCGACCCTCAACCTGCTGCAGGACCGCGCCCCGGCCAAGCGCAAGGCCGCGGGGCAGGCGCTGGCCAAGACGTTCAAGGCCAATGAGCGGACCTTCGCGCTGATCACCAACACGCTGGCCAAGGACAAGGAGATCTCCGACCGCTGGCGCGGCTTTGCCGACGTGGCGGATTCCCGGCATCTCAACAACCGGGTCGAGCCCGAAGTGGTCGATGCGCTGGTCAGTTCGGTGCGCGCGGCCTATCCGCGATTGTCGCACCGCTATTACCGGCTCAAGGCATCGTGGTTCAAACAGAAGAAGCTCGCGCATTGGGACCGCAACGCGCCGCTGCCGTTCGCCGCCACCGGCAGCATCGGCTGGCCCGACGCCAGGAACATGGTGCTGTCGGCCTATCGCGGCTTCTCGCCCGAGATGGCCAATATCGCGGAGCGGTTCTTCGACGATCGCTGGATCGACGCCCCGGTGCGGCCGGGCAAGGCGCCGGGCGCATTCTCGCATCCGACCACGCCATCGGCGCATCCCTATGTGCTGATGAACTATCAAGGCAAGCCGCGCGACGTCATGACCCTGGCGCATGAACTCGGCCATGGCGTGCATCAGGTGCTGGCGGCGAAAAACGGAGCGCTGATGGCGCCGACGCCGCTGACGCTAGCCGAGACCGCCAGCGTGTTCGGCGAGATGCTGACCTTCCGGCGGCTGTTGAGCGAGACGCAAGAACAAGCAAGCAGCGCCAGGCGCTGCTCGCCGGCAAGGTCGAGGACATGATCAACACCGTGGTGCGGCAGATCGCGTTCTATTCGTTCGAGCGCGCGGTCCACACCGAACGCCGCAATGGCGAACTGACCGCCGAGCGGCTCGGCGAACTCTGGCTCAGCGTGCAGGGCGAGAGCCTGGGCCCGGCGATCGATATCCGGCCGGGCTATGAGAATTTCTGGATGTACATCCCGCACTTCATCCATTCGCCGTTCTATGTCTACGCCTACGCGTTCGGCGACTGCCTGGTGAACTCGCTCTACGCGGTCTACGAACACGCCGCAGGCCGGCTTCGCCGAGCGCTATCTGGCGATGCTCGCCGCCGGCGGCACCAAGCATTATTCCGAACTGCTGAAGCCGTTCGGACTGGACGCCAAGGACCCGAAATTCTGGGACGGCGGGTTGTCGGTGATCTCCGGGATGATCGACGAACTGGAAGGGATGGGCTGAGGGCGTCGTTTCCCGGATGAGCGAAGCGATATCCGGGTTTTGCTCCGGTCCCGGATATCGCGGAGCCTGTCATCGGGCGCGCATTCGCGCGACCCGGTGGCTCATGCGGGTTACGGGCGGATCGCGCGCGTTTGCGAAATTCTCCAATGATCACAGGGTGATTTGGCTTGTCCAGCCTGGGCTGCAAAAACATTCCGCTTCACTTGCGACCCAAATCATCTGCGTCTAAGCGCGGTTGTGCGCGCGTTGAATGATTTAGCGTTTTCACGGCATTGGCTAACAATCAGGTGTTGTCTGCGCTGCCTGCGTCTCACCAAACGGAGCCGTCGCCATGCATGGGTGTCTGATCGCTCCCTTTGCCGTTCATTCAAACGTGAAGACACTCCAACCATAGATGCTTGCTGTGGTATTGATTGCTTTCACCCAACGCTCGGAGATCGTGATTTGGAACTCCGCCAGAGTGTCTTCTTCAATACGCAGATTGTGTTTCGGTTTGTTGAGGCCGATGCTAAACGCCTTCGGTATGCGCTCCTTGCACGATGCCAACAGGTCCGGGAAGTTTTCTAGCTGGGGGACTGCAAGCTGAATTCGATGGGGGCCAACACATAAGTCGATGAACCTGATGTCCCGCGTCACTTTCCCGGTAAGGAAAAGGCGCCAGGCATGGATGCGAACACTGGCGTTCGCTTCGACGGGAATTTCATAATGAAACCTTTTTGCGAAGACGGCATCTAAAAACTCGTCAAGCGGCATCACTTGCCCGCCCAAATGGGCCTTAAATCCAGCTGCAACGTCTCCACTGATGAGAGCGGCGGGAAAGCCCTTTGAAACGGGAAAGCCCGACCGCCGAAACAGCCACAGACATCGCACGCCAGACTTGTCGTAACGCTTTTGCCGGAACAGGCTTTGCTCATTCGTTTGAGGCGACCACTGGATTTCAATGGCGACCTTGGCTTCGCCTCTGTAAGCCAGCACATCGGCGGTCCATGTTTCTCCAGATGGTGACGAACCGCTTGCTTCGTATCCCTCCGCCAAAGGCCGTCTTGTTTAAGGGACGCGAGGGCTGCAGGTCCTAGGGGTAATCCTAGGAGAAGCGCTATGACGATTTCGCGGGCAGAGGTTATCACATCGGTCGAGCGGCGGCGCCGTTGGTCGCAGGATGAGAAGGAACGGCTTGTTGCAGCATCGCTCGAGCCCGGAGCCAGTGTTTCCGAGGTGGCTCGCATGGCCGGCCTTCATGTGAGCCAGCTGTTCAGGTGGCGCAAAGAGCTTTGCAAGCATGGTGAAGCGAGTACAGCGCCGTTCGTGCCGGTCGAGATTGGGCCGTCTGCGCCGCCGCGGGAGGTGGCCGAAGTGCCATTGACGACGACGGCGGCGCGTCGACGGAAGAGCCAGGGCATCATCGAGATTGATCTTGGTAGCGGGCACCGCATCCGGGTCGATGGCGACGTTGATGGAGACGCGCTACGTCGCGTTCTCGATGCTCTGGTTCGCCGATGATCCCGGTTCCGACGGGCGCGCGAGTGTGGCTGGCGACAGGCCACACGGACATGCGCCGAGGCTTTCCGTCGTTGGCACTCCAAGTTCAGGAGGTGCTGCGCAAGGACCCGCTCAGCGGTCATCTGTTCGTGTTCCGCGGTCGCCGAAGCGATCTTGTGAAGGTGATCTGGCACGATGGCCAGGGGGCATGCCTGTTCGCCAAAAGACTCGAGAGAGGGAGGTTCATCTGGCCATCGGTTGCGGGCGAAGCAGTGACGATCTCACCGGCGCAGATGAGCTATCTGTTGTCCGGAATCGATTGGCGCAACCCTCAAGAAGCGCTGCGACCAACGCGGGTCGGATAGCCGTTTTACTGTTTGAATCTGCAACGTGATCTGATTCAATGGCTTCATGATATCGAAGCCGGACGACCTTCCATCAGACCTCGTGAGTGCCCTGGCGGCGCTGCAGGCCGAGCGTGAGGCGCGGCTGCAAGCCGAGGCGGTAGCTGCCAGTGCGCGGGCGGAGCTGTCGGCCAACGAGGCGCTGATCGCGCACCTCGAGCTGCGGATCGAGAAGCTCAAGCGCGAACTGTACGGGCAGCGCTCCGAGCGCACGGCGCGGCTGATCGAGCAATTGGAATTGGAGCTCGAAGAACTCGTCGCCACGGCGAGCGAGGATGAGCTTGCCGCACGTACCGCCGCGGCGAAAACCCAGGCCGTGCGCGCCTTCACACGCAAGCGGCCGGTGCGCAAGCCGTGGCCGGACGACATCGAACGCGAGCGCGTCGTCATCGAGGCCCCGACGAGCTGTGCATGCTGCGGCGGATCGCGCCTGGCGAAGCTGGGCGAGGATGTGACCGAGACGCTGGAGGAGATCCCGCGCCGGTTCAAGCTGATCGAGACGGTGCGGGAAAAGTTCACCTGCCGCGATTGCGAGAAGATCAGCCAGCCGCCGGCACCGTTCCATGCCACGCCGCGCGGCTTCATCGGTCCGCAATTGCTGGCGACGATCCTGTTCGACAAGTTCGGCATGCATATCCCGCTCAACCGCCAGAGCGTGCGCTTTAAGGCTGAGATGATCGATTTGCCGCTATCGACGCTGGCCGACCAGGTCGGCCACGGGACCTTCGCCGTCATGCCGCTGTTCCAACTGATCGAGCGGCATGTGCTGTCGGCCGAGCGCCTTCATGGCGACGACACCACCATCCGCATCCTGGCCAAGGGCAAGTGCACGACCGGGCGGATCTGGACCTATGTGCGGGATGACCGGCCCTTCGGTGGGCCTGCGCCGCCGGCGGCGGTCTATTACGCCTCGAGCGACCGACGAGGTGAGCATCCGCAGAAGCATCTGGCCGCCTTCACCGGCATCCTGCAAGCCGATTGCTACAATGGCTTCGAGCCGCTGTTCGACCCGCAGAAGAAGGCGATGCCGATCACGCCGGCATTTTGCTTCGCCCATGCGCGGCGGGGCTTCTTCGAGCTGGCCGATATCGAGAAAACCGCCCGGGACGGACAGAAAGGCAAACCGGTCTCCCCGATCGCGCTGGAGGCGGTCAGGCGTCTGGACGCCCTGTTCGAGATCGAGCGCGCCATCAACGGCCGCAGTGCCGACGCGCGGCGTGCCGTGCGCCAGGAGAGAAGCAAACCGCTGCTCGACGACATGCACGCCTGGCTTCTCCGCGAGCGAGAAACCCTATCGCGCTCCTCCGAGGTCCTGAAGCCCATGAATTACATGCTCAGGCGCTGGGACGACTTCGCCCGCTTCCTCGACGATGGCAGGATCTGCCTCAGCAACAACGCCGCCGAAAGAGCGTTGCGCGGCATCGCTTTGGGAAGGCGCAACTGGACCTTCGCCGGCAGTCTGCGTGGCGCTGACCGCGCCGCCATCATGCTGACGATGATCACGACCTGTCGCCTGAACGACGTCGATCCCAAAGCCTGGCTCGCCGACATCCTCGCCCGTATCGCCGATCTTCCCGCATCCCGTCTGCACGAGCTGCTGCCCTGGGAATGGAAGCTCCTGCGCCAAGCCGACAACCCCACCGATCAGCAAGCCGCCTGACCTTCACGCATCGCCATCATAGAACTCGCCGTGCCCGCGCGCATGCGTCAATCAGGCGGTCTTCGTCGTATGCGTACTCGACGTCCGCCTCATTGTCGAGTTCATCCTTCTAGTACGGCAACCTGCCGCGTTCTTAATTCGTTAGGGGGAACGTCCCATGGATGTACGATGTTCCAGGGACAGCACGCTCCGAGGGTGCAACGGTTGGAAGTGCCAGGCTGAACTGCCGTTTCAAATGCCGGGTGAAGATCGCCCGTACAGGAACTCGCATTTGGGTTTCGGTCTTAGCGCCTTTCGATAGGGACTCCGTCTGCTCGGCCGTAATAGATACCTCACTTGGCGACAGGGAGATCAGTCGACACGGTGTTCCCGCGCGCATCATGATCTTGCAGCGCGATCGCATGCCGTTCGGCGAAGGCCTTGAGTTGGTTTGACGTTAGTCGTGCCTCCGGCCGCTTAGGACATCAGCGCCGGTGAGGGACCAAATGATGCCCCAAGGATCGAGTACGTTGTCGCTGCGGATTCCGGTTGACCAAAGGCGGCGGCCGTCAGGATTGATACCGGTTATTTGCTCGCTTCCGAAATTTGCGATGAGGCGCAGGAAGATGCCGTCACCCAGTGTCCATCGGACGGAGACCGCGCCGTCACCTAGAATCTCGTAGCTTCCGCAACCTCCCTGGATGCCTTTGAGGCGCGGAATGATCTCGCGATGACGAATTTTTAGAAGCTCCCGGTACAAGGCGGCCCATTCTGCGTGGCGACCTTCTTTCGCCTCGCCCAATTCAGCTTTGCCGATTGAAAGGTCTCCTCCGAGGTAGGGTCGGGGATCTTCTCGCGTTTATGCGGGTCCTGAAATTCCGGGAATTTTGCGAATTCTGCCCTGCGCCCCTCGCGTACGGCCTCGGCAAGTTCGGGCTCGAAGTGTGCAAAGAACGGAAACGGCTGCGAGGCGCCGAACTCCTCTCCCATAAACAGCATCGGGATTTGAGGAAGCAAAAGATAGATCGATATGATCGCCCGCACGGCTTCCGCCGGCGCAAACGACGTTAGTCGGTCGCCGAAGGCGCGGTTGCCGACCTGGTCGTGGTTTTGAATAAATGACACGAACGCGGTCGGCGGCAAATGGCCGCTTGGTTCCCCCCGCGGGCTTCCACGACAGGTCATCAACTCGCCCTGGAACGCAAATCCTTCGGCGAGTGCGCGGCCGAGCCTATCCGTGTGACCGGCGTAATCGACGTAATATCCAGAGCTCTCTTTCGTGGCAGCTACATGCAGCGCATGATGGATATCGTCGTTCCATTGCGCGGTGTAATAGAGAGGCTTGCCGCCCACCCGCTCAAGCGGCGCCGCCTCATTCTCTTCATTTTCGAGTATCAGGTGCACCTGCCGCGGACGCCCGGCATTTCGAACGCGGGACGCCATTTCATCCAGAATATGGGCCTCTGTGTCGTCCTTGATGGCGTGCACCGCGTCAAGCCGGAGACCATCGAAGTGAAATTCGCGAGATCCAATAGATTGCGTTCTGGATGACAAATTCCCTCACCAGGTCGGATCCTTCCGCATCGTAGTTCACCGCCGCTCCCCAAGGCGTCTTGTGATGCTCGGTAAAAATAGGCGAATATGCGGGAAGATAATTTCCGTCGGGACCAAAGTGATTGTAGACGACGTCCAGGAAGACCATGATTTTTCTGGCATGCGCCGCATCGACCAGCGCTTTTAGATCATCAGGCCGGCCATAGCTGGAATCGGGCGCGAACAGCAGCACGCCGTCGTAGCCCCAGTTGCGGCTGCCGGGAAAGTCGGCGATCGGCATGATCTCGATGGCAGTGACGCCGAGGTCAGCCAAATAGTCCAGCCGATCAATCGCGCTGCGAAATGTGCCTTCTTGTGTAAAGGCCCCGACGTGCAGTTCATATATGACGCATTCTTCCCAAGGCCTTCCGGTCCATGCGCCGTCGTTCCATTGGTAGCTATGGGGATCGATAACCTCGCTCGGCCCGTGCACGTCCTCGGGCTGAAAGCGTGAAGCCGGGTCCGGAACCTCCAGCCCATCCTGAAGCCGAAACTTATACCGGGTTCCCACCTTCGCGGTCGGAACCATCAGTTCGTGCCAGCCATCATTCGACCTGCACATCGACATCGGATCACTATCGTCCAAGACGACCGAGACGTGGTCCTGATTCGGAGCCCACAGGCGGAAGTGCACGCCTCGGTTTGCCAGTTTGGCGCCAAATATCTTTTGGGGCTGATATTCAAGCATGGGCGACGACTTTGGTTATTCGCTTGCAAAACTAACGAACGGGCACGCGGTTCCCGACAGTGATTGCGCGCCCATAGCGCGGATGGTCACGGTGTAGCCCGCGAGGGTTTTGGCCCTACGTGATCGGGAAAGTCGCGTCACTCGATGCGATTGCCGTCCCTGAAACATCGGACACCCGGTGCGTTACTTCGTAAGTTGACGACTTGCTTGGCAGGCGGAGGGCCCGGTTTGTGTTTGATACCTCCTGAACTTCGCCGCCAGCCACATTTTCGATGCTCTTATTCCGTTGCCGCCTGTGCCGTCGACGCGCTCGCCACTTCGGTTATCGCCGACATCACTTGATCCGTTGCGGTTTGCTGGATCATGTGGCCGTTGCCAGCGATCGGGTGAAAGCTGCTTTGGGAGACGTCGCCATGCAGCCGAGCCGACTGGCTATCGATGTCGACTAGCTTGTCCTTATCGCCGGCGATGATGACGACTGGCATCTTCAGTCGGCGTACCGATCGCGCTGCACGAAAGCGTCCGGGATCATGAGCGCGGCTTCCGCGGCCGACGCCCTGATCTGCGATGGGCGCAGTGCCATCTCCTTTGGGAAGGCCTTGAACTTCTCCGGTACGGATCGCGGACCGAAGATCTTCGACATCATCAGTGGCCAGGTTGCCCGGCTCAACAGAGGTGACAAGGTGTAGCGCAAGATGTCGCCGACCAACGGGATGGCCGGCGCGGCAAGCGCCACCACCTCCGGCTTGAACGTCGGGTAATAGTAGCCCGAGGCGAGGACGAGCCCTCGGACCAGCGCGGGAATTTCAGAGCCAGCGCAACCGCGACCGAAGCGCCCCAGGAGTGTCCCAAAATGATAGCATTGGAAACGCCGATCTGCGAAAGGGCGCCCTTGATCAATTCCGCCTGCGCGTCCGGCGTCCACACGGTGCTGCGCGGCCGATCGCTGTGGCCGAAGCCTGGCCGATCAAAGACGATGACTCGATGATTTGGTCGCGACCAGATCGATCAGGCCGCTGCATTCGAAATCCTGGATCATGCTGCCGTTGCCGTGCAGCAGGACGACAGCATCGCCCTCGCCCCTTTCGACGTAATGGAGCCGCACCCCGTTCACCTCAATGAACCGGCCCGCCGGAGGATTATCCCGCTCCGCCTTTTTTGCGAGGTATCGGTTGAGCAGGGCGGTCGCGACCAAAGCTCCGATTGCGACTGCGGAGGCTGTTATAATGGAAGGCGCTCCGGAGTCGCGGCGTTGGTCAGGAATGGATTGGCGAATTCGCCTGATGGAACGGGATGGGTTCATGGATCACCATTTGGGCGGCAGGAACTCCGGATGATCCAGAGAAATGTTGCGGCGCGAAATGAACCGGCGCTACCCCGGATCGTTCCCATTTTTATGACGTGAAGGAACCGACCGCGCCCAATTCAAGTCCCGCGAGGAACTTTGTATCGAACCCGACCACTATGGAACTAAGCGTCGACGCTTCTGTCGCCGCCGGTCGCAAAGGTAAAGCTGCATACTAACGTTGGCACTTCTCGCCAAGCGGATCATGCCCGCGTGCTGCAGGTTAGCGGACCCTCAAAATCCCTTCTTCCTGCTCTTGTCGAAAGTAACTTTTCGGTACGGAAACCGCGGCGGCTTCCTCGGCAGCTTAACAATAGGCTCGCGCTCCTCGCTGCCATCAGCGAACGTCATCAGGAGAAAGCGTTCATTGCCTTCTTGCATAACTTCAATCGTAATTGGGGTCTTCGCCATGGGAATAAAACTTGAATTCCATGGCCGGTTCCTCATGCGAACTATGCCCAACGCCGTGGTGGACCAGTCTGGAGCTACTTTACCTGCCGAGCCCGGACAGTTACCATCATGATGGTTTGCGGACCGGCCTCGCCGCGGCTGCAAGTTTGAATCCAAGCCGGCGCATGGTCGCTGGCATTCAGCTCGCCGCGAACTTCGCGATCAACCCCGGCGGCCTTCAGCCGAAGCGCAACGTCGGCTTAGCAACGAATGGTCCAAACGAAGACCAGCGTCGCGTGGCCATCGGTTTCGCAGGTAGCTCCAGAACGTGAAGATTGTATCGTCCGGATGCAATTTCGCGCAGCGCATCCGTCCATCCCATCTCGACGAGCTTTGCAAACGCCGCGCGCGGCGCAGGCTGAAGCAACGCGTTTTTAAGAAAGGATTTGACCGAGTAGATGTCAAAATCGGTCGGGACCACGTTATAGTCGCCTGCCAGTATGACCGGAACGTCCTGTTCGATAAGGCCGGCAGCGTGATCCAGCAGCCGGTCGAACCAGTCCGGTTGAGTCGAATTTCGGTCCCGGCTGAGGATTGCCGTTGGGCAGGTAGATCGACGCGATTACGATGCCATTCACGGCAGCCTCAAGGTAGCGGCTT
>CAWJSD010000021.1:0-60869 GCA_963845435.1 uncultured Alphaproteobacteria bacterium | reverse complement strand
CGAGGTATCCGAGGTCAGTCCGACCCGGACATTGCGGGTCTCGACGGTGTTGCCCTTCACCACCTGCACGGTGAGATGGTCGATCGCGGTGCGCGGAATGGCGACCCCGCAACTGCGCTTGGCGTCGATGCTGGCGCGGGCGAACATGCCGACCTTGAGAGTTGGGTTATTGGTCAGCGAAATCCTGACATGGCCGAGTTGATTGGCGCGGTCGATTTCCGGCGAGATCAGCCGCACCCGGCCCACCAGATCGGACGCATCGTCGCGGCTGATGCGCACCGTGGCGCCCGGATTGAGTTTCAGGATGTGAACGGCCGGCACCTGGGCGTCGAGTTCGACCTCGTTGTTGACGGCAATCCGGAACATCGGGCCGGCCTGCGGCGAGGCCGGTGCGCCGACAATGGTCTTCACTTCGGTGACCAATCCGGCCGCCGGCGCCTTGAGCGAGATCGGGCCCTGATTGGGACGCTGCTGTTGACCGGGCTGCTGCGGCGGCGCGCTCAGCCGCGCCAGTTCCTGATTGTCGGTGACGGTGTCGCCTTCGCGAACAAAGAGATCGGTGACCTTCGAGCCTTCCTGGTCGGGTCCCACCACCGCCTCGCGGCGCGGCACCACGAACCCGGTGACCCGGACCAGATCGGAGAAACAGGCATTGGTGGATTTGGTGACGATGACCTGGGCCTCGTTCACCGTTTCCTTTTCCTCCGGCGGGGAGCGGACGTCGAACCAGTAGAACGCGAAGCCCAGCGCACCTGCGGCGACCACCGCGAGCGCGGGCTTGAGGTATTGGGAGAGCGTCATCGCCGGATCAATCCAGAACGTTGTGATGTCGAACGGGTATCAAGGCGGGGTTTCGGCTGTCCGGGACCGCGAGGAGGGACCTCCTGAAACGGCGCGTCCCGCAGCGCTGCGGGACGCCTTGTCGCTGCAAAACCTTACGCGGAAGCCGCGAAGGTCACTCGCATCCGCTTACTTGGATGCGGTTTCCTTGTTCTGCATGTTGACCACCTGAACCCGGCGGTTGATGTCCGCCATCGGATTGCTGGCGTCCTTGAGCTTGGTCTTGCCGTATCCGACCGTGACCAGATCGCTGCCCGCGATGCCGTATTTATCGGTCAGATAGCGCTTGATGGCGTCGGCGCGGCGCTCGGACAGATCCTGATTATAGGTGTCGGTGCCTGCGGCGTCGGTGTAGCCCGCGACCACGAAGGTCGAACCCTTCAGGTCGGGATTGGTCAGCGCCTTGCCCAGTGCCTGAACCGAAGGCATCGATTTGGCGCTGATGTCGGCCGAGTTGTAATCGAAGTTGATTTCCAGATCGATATTCGGCTTTTCCTTGGCGATGGTCGCGATTTCCTCGCGCTCGTTGCTGGATAGCGAGCGGGTGGCGCGGTTGCGGATCTTCTGGACGAAGGCGCCTTCCTGGGCGACCTTGGCCGGATCGGCCTGCGGCCCCATCGACAGACCGCGGGTCAGTGGTTTCTTCGGTGGCGCCAGCGCTTGCAGGATCTGGTCCGCGGTGACGTTGTCGTCTCCTGCGATCGCCTGTCCAATGCCGAGCGAAAGCCCGGCGCCAATGGTTGCGATCGAAAGGATCGCGGTCAGCCTTTGCCTTGCAAAAATGTTCGACATTGCCTGGTCCCTCATGCGCAATGGGCGCGGTTTAATACGATTGCCAATCATCCGCGGTGATAAAGGTCACACTTCGATTGCTGAGATTACTAAGTATTTGCAATTCTATCCTGTAAATATGTCTGCCGTGCCTGTTTCGAGGTTCGAACAGGCACCGGTGCCTTCCACTCGACTTTTGGTCAATTTACCCCGTAGCTTGCATATTCCTTGACAATATTCGGATCCATCGCCTTGGCATTGGAAATATCTACCTCGCCGTCCGACATCGATCCGTTGCGCTGCTTGGCCAGGCCGCGGCCATAGAGCGACGAAGTCAGCCTCGGATTGATCCGCAGCGCGGCGTCGAAATCGGAAATTGCATTCTTGGTCTGGCCGCTCTTCAGATTGAGCAGGCCGCGGCTGTCGAGCGCGTCGATGAAGTTCGGGCGTAGCCGCAGCGCCTCGTTGCAATCCTTCAGCGCCGCCTGCAGGTCGCCGATCACGGTGCGGGCCCAGCAGCGGTTGTTATAGGCCTCGACGTCCTTTGAATTGATCCGCAGCGAGTTGGAGAAGTCGTTGATGGCAAGGTTGTAGGCGCCCTTGCTGGCATAGACCTGGCCGCGCCGGTACAGCGCATTGGCGTCGTCCGGATTGTCGTTGAGCTTCTGGGTCAGGCTCAGAATGATCGGGTCTTTTTCCAGCGCCTGGTTCTGATTATCATTCTTGTTCAACGGCTTGTCGTTGAGCGGCGGGATTTCGACCGGCTTGAATTCGGGCTGCGGCTGCGGGTCGAATTTCGGCACCTTCGGCGTGTCGAGGGGCGGGACATTGACCGGAAGCGGCGCCGTGGTCGGGGGCCGCGAGGCGGACCCGCCTGAGCCGTTACCCGGGATGAAGGCAAAATCCTCCGCCAGCGACGACGAGATCCACGGCACCTGTTCGCTGCGCGAGGCGCGGGTGACGCCGACCCGGGTGCGGTTCAGGGTCTCTTCGGCCATCAGATCGGGGACGCGGATTTCCTTGAGCAGTTCCTGCACGAACAGGCTGTGGTCGCCGCCATTGTCCGAGATCACCGAACTCAGCGCCGCGGAATACATCACCAGCGTACCATTCGGCGCGATCACAGGCGCCAGGCCGGCGGAGAAGCTGCGGAAGCGGCGTTCGAACGGGTTGCGGCGGGACGCGTCGACCAGGGCGATCTTGACGCCGGCGCCGCGGTTGTTGATTTCGCCGAGGATGGTCTCGAGGCTGAAGCCGTCCCGCTTGACGTCGGACTCGGTCCAGATCTGGGCGTCGACCGGGATCAGATAGCTTTGGCGCGAGGCCTGGACCCCGAAGCCGCTGAAGAAAACCAGCACCGTCGAACCGGGCTTGACCTTGCCATACAACTTGTCGAAGGCGCGGCGCATGCCGTCGCCATTGAGGTTTTCGCCGACATCGACCGTGAAACCGTCGCGCTTGAGTTCGTCGGCGACGTCGCGGGCATCGTTGACGGGCTCCTTGAGTGGCGCGTCGGCGTCCGGGTATTTGGCGTTGCCGATCACCAGGGCGATACGGTCCGCGGCGAACGACCGGTTGATCGGCGCAATCGCCAGAATCGAAGCCACGAGCAGTGCGAAGTAAATTCTCATGCGACAGGGGTCCAGCCAACAAGGCGCCGATCCCAGCTTGCGCCTCGGCGACCTTACTCTACAGCAATCGCATTATCAAACCGGGGTCGCGAGCCGTCAACCGCTTGCGCCGTTGAGCTTATCGCGACAATTGACCGCGAGAATGCGTCGTACAATCCGGGGAATAAATCACGTGCAAGGTGTGATTGCCGCGATCGATTTCCCATGGAGTGTAAGTTCCCACAACGGACACGCCCTGTTATGTGATTGTACTCACACTTGGTCACCTTGCCGGCGTCATCGAACCTTAATGCCGGCCGGGTTTGACCTTTAACATCCATGGTGGCTTGCTGGGGCGATCGGCCGGTTCCGGCTCGAGACGCGCAAAACCCGACCAAAACCCTGGAAAAAAGTGAAACCAATGGGAAACGTCCACGAAATTTTCGCGCTGCGCTATGCGACGATGTCGCCGCGCACCCCGCATCTCAACTATCTGGTGCCGGATCCGCATGAGACCACGGCGCAGGATCTCGACTACTTCGTCTGGCTGATCCGCGGACCGGGCGGCGATGTCCTGGTCGACACCGGCTTCAACGCCGAGGAGGCGGGATTGCGTGGGCGCAAGCTCAACCTCAACCCCGTCGACGCGCTGGAGCGGTTCGGGGTCAAGGCCGATAGCATCAAGAACGTCATCGTCACCCATCTGCACTACGACCACGCCGGCAATCTCGATCGTTTCCCCTCGGCCCGGTTCCATCTGCAGGAACGCGAGATGAGCTACGCCACCGGCCGCTGCATGTGCAACGGCATGCTGCGGCATCCGTTTTCGGTCGAGCACGTCACCCTGATGGTGCGCCATGTCTATGGCGAGCGGGTCACGTTCTACTCCGGCGAAGGCGAGATCGCGCCGGGGATCACCGTGCATCGGGTCGGTGGCCATTCCGATGGTCTGCAGGTGGTGCGGGTCGATACCGCGCGTGGGCCGGTGGTGCTGGCGTCGGATGCGGCGCATTATTTCGGCAACCTGCACAAGCGCAGTCCGTTTCCGATCGTCTACAATATCGGCGACATGGCGCAGGGCTGGGAGATCGTCGAGCGGCTGGCCGGCCATCCCGATCGGGTGATCCCCGGGCACGACCCGATCGTGACCGAGATCTATCCGCGCGCCGGGGGTGACAAGGCCGATGCGTTCGCGCTGCATCTGCCGCCGTCGCGCTCGTTCGCGAAATAGGCTGAGGTCCGGCACCACGTACTTCCCTGGGGATCGCCAGCATCTTGGCGATCCCGCTAATACAATGGAGCGATCATGATCACGCGTTTTCCCGGGCTGACGCCCACCCGCAGCCGGGCGGTGGTTCACGACGGCCTGGTTTTCACGGTGGCGGTCGCGCCCGATCCGGTAACGCCGTCGATGTACGAGCAGACCGCCAAGGCGCTGGCCCGCATCGATGAGAGCCTGGCGCTGTGCGGCACCGACAAAAGCAAGATCCTGTCGGCGATCGTCTACGTCGCCGACATCAAGCAGAAGAACGATATGAACCGCGCCTGGGACGAATGGGTCGACACCAAAAACCCGCCGATGCGCGCCTGCCTCGGCGTCGATCTGGAAGCGCCGCATATCGTGGAGATCGTGGTGACCGCGGCGAAGTGAGCTTCTCCATTCTCCCAGGACGCCTGTTCCCGTCATTGCGAGGAGCGAAAGCGACGAAGCAATCCAGGGGCTCCACGTGTGGCCCTGGATCTTGCGCCTGTTCGCTTCGCTCCGCTCGCAATGACGGAATATCTAATAAACCTCTTTTTCTTCCGCCTCGCGGGCCGTCTGGATCAGGCCCAGGCTGCGCTCGATCTTGCCGAGCATTGCGGCAAACTCCTTCTGCTCCCGCGCGGACAGGCACCCCAGAATGTCGCTTTCCCTGCGCAACAGACGCGGAATCAGTTCCTCGTAAAGCGTCGTGCCCTTGCGGGTCAGGCGCAGGCGGTATTCGCGACGATCGTCTTCATTCTCGACCCGCTCGATTAACTGCCGCGTCATCAAAGTCGTGACCGCGCGGCTGATGGTCGATTTATGGGTCCGGGTGCAGTGCGCGATGTACTGCGCGCTGCAGGCGTCGTCACGGAACCCGAGCGTTGCCAGCACCCGCCATTCCGGAATGTCGAGACCGTAACGCTCGCGATATTCGATCGACAGCGCGGCGCTGACTTCGGCGGCCAACCTGTTCAGACGAAACGGCACGAAATCGAAGAGGTCGAGCTTCGCCTGATGTTGCGGCGCACTATACGGCCGCGGACCGGTATCGGTCCGGTATCGTCGCGCGCTGGCAGGGGCCTTCGGCAAAATCGCTCCAAATCCAGTTGACGCCGCACCGTCGCCGGCGTTTAGATAGTTGCAGATGCGACTATCTTAGCGGCAACAAGCTGACGCGCAAGGCGCGGTGCAAAAAATGGCGCAGAGGGAAGTTTCCAAAACCCAGTTCGGCTATCTCAGGCATTCCGATCAGGATCGGCGGGAAGGCGATCCTGCGCATCATGCCGTGGTGGTGGTCGGCGCGGGTCCGGTCGGGCTGTCGCTGGCGATCGATCTGGCGCAACGCGGCCATCAGGTGCTGTTGGTCGACGATGCCGACCGGATCGGCGAGGGCTCGCGGGCGATCTGCTTCTCCAAACGCTCGCTGGAATATTGGGACCGGCTCGGCGTTGGCCAGCGCATGGTCGACAAGGGTGTGGTGTGGAGCGTCGGCAAGATCTTTCACGGCGAGCATCAGATCTATCAGTTCAACCTGCTGCCCGAGCCGGGCCACAAGCGGCCGGCGTTCATCAACCTGCAGCAATTCTACGCCGAGGCATATCTCGTCGACAGGGTGCGGGAGCTTCCGGCGATCGATCTGCGCTGGCGCAACAAGGTGACGGGCCTCGAACCCCGCAACGATCATGTGGTGCTGACCGTGGAGACGCCGGAAGGCGCTTATCGGATCGCGGCCGATTATGTGGTCGCCTGTGACGGCGCGCGGTCTTCGTTGCGGCAGATGGTCGGCGCCGGGTTCGATGGACAGGTGTTCGAGGACCAGTTCCTGATCGCCGACGTCAAGATGACCGCGGCGTTTCCGACCGAACGCTGGTTCTGGTTCGATCCGCCGTTTCACGCCGGGCGATCGGCGCTGCTGCACAAGCAGCCTGACGATATCTGGCGGATCGATCTGCAACTGCATCCCGACGCCGATCCGGTCGAGGAGCGGCGGCCGGAGAAGGTGCGGCCGCGGATCGCGCGCATGCTCGGCCACGAGCAGTTCGAATTCGAATGGATCTCGCTCTACAAGTTTCAGTGCCGCCGGATGGATGAATTCCAGCACGGCCGGGTGATGTTCGCGGGCGATTCCGCGCATCAGGTTTCGCCGTTCGGTGCGCGCGGCGCCAACTCCGGTCTGGAGGACGCCGAAAACGTGGCGTGGAAACTCGATCGCGTGTTGCGCGGGGTTTCGCCCGACGCGTTGCTGCGGAGTTATCACAGCGAGCGAAGTGCCGCGGCCGACGAGAACATCCGCGAATCGACCCGTTCGACCGACTTCATGGCGCCGGTCTCGCGCCAGGAGGCGCGTTTGCGTCATGCGGTGCTGTCGCTGGCGACAGAGACCGAATTCGGCAAGCGCATGATCAATGGTGGCCGGCTCTCGGTGCCGACGGTTTATGACTCGCCGCTTGTCGACGGCGGATCGGGATGATTGGCGCGGCGGCCCGCGGCCCGGCACCTCGATGCCGGATGCGCCTGTCGACGGGGCATGTGCGTTTCTGACCGAGGCCTTCAGCAATGCGGGACGGCAGTTCACGCTGCTGGAATTCAGCAATGGCGCCGCGACGGACCTACCCGACGGAATCAGGCGAGATCCGGTTCGGCGGCGGCGATGGGTTGCGCGATCCCGAAGGCTTGGCCGGGTCGCGCTATGACGCCGAGCCGGGGACCGCTTATCTGCTGCGGCCCGACGGCTATGTCGCGGCACGTTTCCGTCATCCAACCCGTGCTACGCATCGATGCCGCGCTGGCGCGCGCCAGCGGCTTTAATTGAAGGTCCCGATCATGGCATTGTCGACCGACTCGAATTTCGCCAAGCCCGATGACGCCTTTCGCGCCGTGGTCGAGGCGCATCGCGGCTTGAGCGAGACGCAGAGCGCCGATCTCGACGCGGCGCTGGTGCTGATCCTGGCCAACCACATCGGCGACCTCGGCGTGCTGCGCGAGGCGATCGCGCTGGCGAAGCGGCGGATGATCGAGCGCCGAGCAGCAAGCGCAGCAGCAACAATAATATTTCGATCCGGAAGACACTCCCGACAAACATCAGAGGAAGTTTTGTAATGGCAAAAGGTTTCGCATCCACCACCGACATGGCGGAAAAGAAAGTCACCTTCTCCGAGATCGGCACCGATCTCTATGCCTTCACCGCCGAGGGCGATCCGAACTCGGCTGTGATCGTCGGCGACGATGGCTGCCTGGTGTTCGACGCGCAGGCGACGCCGGCGATGGCCAACAAGGTGATCGAGCGGGTGCGCAAGGTCACCGACAAGCCGATCAAATATGTGGTGCTGTCGCATTATCACGCGGTGCGCGTGCTCGGCGCCTCGGCCTACAACGCGCAAGGCATCGTCGCCTCGCAGGAAACCTATCGGCTGGTCGAGCGAGCGCGGCCAGCAGGATTGGGATTCCGAATATGGCCGCTTTCCCGCGGCTGTTCCAGGATGCGCAGAGCATTCCCGGCCTGACCTGGCCGACGCTGACCTTCGAAGGCGAGATGTCGATCTATCTCGGCAAGCGCGAAGTGCGGCTGATGCAGCTCGGCGCCGGGCATACCTCGGGCGATATCGTGGCCTGGGTGCCGGACGCCGAGGTGATGTTCTCCGGCGACCTGATCGAATATCATTCCGCCTGCTATTGCGGCGACGCGCATCTGCGCGAATGGCCGGCGACCCTGAACGAAATCCGCGCCTTCAATCCGAAGGCGATCGCGCCGGGACGCGGCGATGCGCTCAAGGGCATTGCGACCGGCCGCGACGCCATCGCGATGACGCGCGATTTCGTCACCACGCTTGTATGGCGCGGCCGAAAGCGCGGTCGCCAAGGGCCGCAATCTCAAGGAAACCATGGCGGCGGCGCGCGAAGTGATGGATCCGAAGTTCTCCAGTTTCGCGATCTACGAACACTGCCTGCCGTTCAACGTCTCGCGCGCCTTCGACGAAGCCTCGGGGATCGACGATCCCGTGATCTGGACCGACAAGCGCGACCAGGAAATGTGGGCCGCCCTGCAAGGAGGATAATCATGAACATCAACACCTCGCCCGACCTCATCAGCCGCAGCTCGGTCGACATCACGCCGGGCTACATGTCCGGCTTCGGCAACAGCTTTGAGACCGAAGCGCTTGCCGGGCGCGCTGCCGATCGGGCGCAACTCGCCGCAGCGCTGCGCCTATGGGCTCTATGCCGAGCAACTGTCCGGCTCGCCGTTCACCGCGCCGCGCGGCAGCAACGAGCGCTCCTGGCTCTATCGCATCCGGCCGTCGGTGAAGCATTCCGGCCGCTTCGCCAAGGCCGATGCCGGGCTGTGGCGCACCGCGCCGTGCCATGAAGTCGAGTTGCCGATCGCGCAATTGCGCTGGGATCCGGCGCCGATCCCGAAGAGCGACATGACCTTCCTGCAGGGCGTGCAGACCATGACCACGGCGGGCGACGCCAACACCCAGGCCGGCATGGCCGCGCATGTCTTTCTGATCACGCAATCGATGGTCGATCAGCATTTCTACAATGCCGACGGCGAGATGATGTTCGTGCCGCAGCAGGGCAATCTGCGCTTCGTCACCGAGTTCGGCCGCATCGACGTCGAGCCCGGCGAGATCGCGGTGATTCCGCGCGGCGTCAAATTCCGGGTCGAGATCACCGGCGGCCCGGCGCGCGGCTATCTCTGCGAAAATTACGGCGGCGCCTTCACGCTGCCGGAGCGCGGCCCGATCGGCGCCAATTGCCTCGCCAATGCGCGCGACTTCCTGACGCCGGTCGCGGCCTATGAGGACAAGGACACGCCGACCGAATTGTTCGTGAAATGGGGCGGCGCGCTGTTCAAGACCACGCTGCCGCATTCGCCGATCGACGTGGTGGCCTGGCACGGCAATTACGCGCCGTACAAATACGATCTGCGCACGCTTCTCGCCGGTCGGCGCGATCGGCTTCGATCATCCCGATCCGTCGATCTTCACGGTGCTGACCTCGCCGTCGGAAACCGCCGGGCACCGCCAACATCGATTTCGTGATTTTCCCGGAGCGCTGGGCGGTGGCGGAAAACACCTTCCGGCCGCCCTGGTATCACATGAACATCATGTCGGAGTTCATGGGGCTGATCTACGGCGTCTACGACGCCAAGCCGCAGGGCTTTGTCGCCCGGCGGCATCAGCCTGCACAACCATGATGCTGCCGCACGGCCCGGACCGCCAGGCGTTCGATCACGCCAGCAACTCCGAACTCAAGCCGGTCAAGCTGACCGGCACCATGGCCTTCATGTTCGAGACCCGCTATCCGCAGCGCGTCACCAAGCATGCCGCGGAGACGCCGACGTTGCAGGATGATTACGCGGATTGCTGGAAGGGTCTGGAGAAGCGGTTCGATCCGAACAAGCCGTAGGTCACGCTCGTCCGTCATGTCCGGGGCGTGCGCAGCGGCGGACCCGGCATCTCGAGATTCCAGCGAAGTCGTGGATCGCTTCGGGACCATCCCGGACATGACGAGTTGCAAATTGGCAAGGATAACCGTGCCCCATCCCAACGACCCCAAGCTCCGCTCCTTCATCGACGTCGACGCCAGCTTCCGACTTCCCGATCCAGAACCTGCCTTACGGCGTGTTCTCGTCGAAGGACGGCCTCGCGCCGCGCGTCGGCGTCGCGATCGGCGATTATGTGCTCGATCTCTGGGAGCTCGAGCAGGATTGCCGGCTCGATGTCGGCGACCTCGGCGTGTTCGCGGCGCCGACGCTCAATCCGCTTCATGGCGCTGGGGCCGAAAGTGTGGTCGCGCACCCGGGCGCGGATCAGCGAATTGCTGCGGCATGACAATCCGGAACTGCGCGACAACAGCGAATTGCGCGCGCCGCGCGCTGGTGCCGATGGCCGACGTCAAGCTGCACATGCCGTTCGCGGTCGCCGGTTACACCGATTTCTATTCGTCGCAGAGAGCACGCCACCAATGTCGGCGTGATGTTTCGCGGCAAGGACAACGCGCTGCAGCCGAACTGGCTGCATATGCCGATCGGCTACAACGGCCGCGCCTCGACCGTGGTGGTCAGCGGCACCAACGATGCGCCGGCCGCGCGGCCAGCTGAAACCGCCGAGCGCGGAAGCGCCGAGTTTCGGTGCCTGCAAGCGGCTCGATTTCGAACTCGAGATCGGCTTTGTCGTCGGCCAGCCCTCGCCGATGGGCGAGATGCTGACCGAGAAACAGGCCGAAGAGATGATCTTCGGCTTTGTGCTGCTGAACGACTGGAGCGCGCGCGACATCCAGCAATGGGAATATGTGCCGCTCGGTCCGTTCCAGGGCAAGGCGTTCGGCGACCTCGATCAGCCCGTGGATCGTCACGCGCGAGGCGCTGGAGCCGTTCCGCGTGCATGGCCCGGCGCAGGATCCGGCGCCGCTGCCGTATCTGAAGCAGACGCTGGCCAACAATTACGATCTGCAGCTCGATGTCGGCCTGCGCGCCGCCGGCATGAACGAGGCGATGCGGATCTGCCGCACCAATTTCAAATACATGTACTGGTCGTCGGTGCAGCAATTGGTGCACCACGCGTCGTCCGGCTGCGCGATGAATGTCGGCGATCTCCTGGGCACCGGCACCATCAGCGGCCCGGACAAGGATTCGCGCGGCAGCCTGCTCGAGATCAGCTGGAACGGCACCGAGCCGATCGAGCTGCCCGGCGGCGGCAAGCGCACGTTTCTCGAAGACGGCGATTCACTTGTCATGCGCGGCTGGTGCCAGGGCGACGGCTACCGCGTCGGGTTCGGCGAGGTCGAGGGCACGATTGCCGGATAGTGCTGCCGGCGAGAGCATCGAAGCGATCCGGCCCGATGCGCATTGCTTCGCTGCGCTCGCAATGACGATGTTACCGCGCTTCCGGCGGGATATCCCTGATCCGCGCGCAATGCGCCGCGACATCGTCATGGCTGTATTTCAGATGCACCCGCTTGTCCGAGGGCGGCTGCGCCTCGGCGCATACGCCGGGCCGCCAGGGTTTGACCGGCCGGATCGGCCGCGCTGCAAAACCGCCGCCGCAGTTCGGGCAGACGTTCTGCAATTTGGTCTCGACGCAGTCCGCGCAGAACGTGCACTCATAACTGCAGATGCGCGCATCCGTAGCGCCCGGCGGCAGATCCTTGTCGCAATATTCGCAGTTCGGCCGAAGTTGCAGCGCCATGATGTCGCCTCCCGATGTGACGGCAGATTATCGCAAATCGGCGGCGCGAGCCAAATGGCGAATTTCCCTCGATTTGGGACGCCGAACCGAAGCAGTCATCCTTCGAGACGGCCGCGGAGCCTGTCATCGGGCCGGGCTTTGCGCGGACCCGGTGGCGGCCTCCTCAGGATGAGGGCGGATGGTGTGGCACGTAAGCCGATCCGCAAACGCGACCTCATGGTGAGGAGGCGCGTAGCGCCGTCTCGAACCATGGCCTCGGAAAAGGCGCATCCGCTACCGCCCAAGGGCCTTCAGCGGCAGCTTCGCGCTCTCCTTCAGCCGGTCGAGCACGATCGACGATCGCACATGGGCGACGCTCTGGTGCGGCATCAGCACGTTGTTGACGATGTCGGACAGGCTCTTGAGGTCGCGCAGCACCACCTTCAAGCAGATAATCGGCATCGCCGGTCAGCGAATAGGCCTCCTGAATTTCGTCGACCCGGTTGACCAGCGCGCGAAACCGCTTGGCGTTATCGGGCGAGTGGGTCGCCAGGGTAATGTGGATGAAGGCGATCAGGCCGAAGCCCAGCGGTTCGCTGGCGAGGTCGGCGTGGTAGCCCGCGATCACCTTTTCCTCTTCCAGCCGCATCCGCCGCCGCGAGCATTGCGAGGCCGACAGGCCGACCAGATCGCCGAGTTGCTGGTTGGTGAGGCGGCCGTCATCCTGCAGCGCGCCAAGGATTTTGAGATCGAATCCGTCCACCGAGATCATGCGTAAATCACCCATTTGGTGCACAAATCGTGCATCATGTTAGCAGATCGTGCCCTGATTTGCATGCACTTTGCGGCAAAAATGGCGGAAGATAGCATTCAATCAGATTGAGGAGATTGCCATGGGTCCGTTTCCGCACGACGCGCCGGCCGCGACCATCAGCGCCGACAACCCGATGGGCACCGACGGCTTTGAGTTTGTCGAATACGCCCATCCCGATCCCGCAGCAACTGCACGCGTTGTTCAAGTTGATGGGCTACGCGCCGGTCGCGCGGCACCGTACGAAGAAGATCACGGTCTATCGCCAGGGCGACATCAATTATCTCGTCAACGAACAACCCGGCACCCACGGTTTTGGCTTTGTCGCCAAGCATGGACCCTGCGCGCCGTCGATGGCGTTCCGTGTCGTCGACGCGAAGCAGGCCTACGAGCGCGCGCTGTCGCTCGGCGCCGAGCCGGCGGATATTCCGGCCGAGCAGAAGACGCTCGACGTGCCCGCCATCAAGGGCATCGGCGGCAGCCTGCTGTATTTCGTCGATCGCTATGGCGCCAAGGGTTCGGCCTACGATGCCGAGTTCGAATGGCTGGGCGCGAAAAATCCGCGGCCGCAGGGCGCCGGGTTGTTTTATCTCGATCATCTCACCCATAACGTCCATCGCGGCCGCATGGATGTGTGGACCGGCTTCTACGAAAGGCTGTTCAACTTCCGCCAGATCCGCTTCTTCGATATCGAGGGCCGCGCCTCCGGCCTGTTTTCGCGGGCGCTGACCAGCCCCGACGGCAAGATCCGGATTCCGATCAACGAGGACGCCGGCGATTCCGGCCAGATCGAGGAATATCTCAACGTCTATCGCGGCGAGGGCATCCAGCACATCGCCTGCGGCTGCCGGGACATCTACCGCACCATCGAGAAGCTGCGTGCCGATGGCCTGCCGTTCATGCCGTCGCCGCCCGAGACCTATTTCGAGAAGATCGATGCGCGTCTGCCCAAACACGGCGAGGACGTCGCGCGATTGCAGCGCGACGGCATCCTGATCGACGGCGAGGGCGTGGTCGACGGCGGCCACACCAAGGTGCTGCTGCAGATCTTCTCGGCCAATGCGATCGGGCCGATCTTCTTCGAGTTCATCCAGCGCAAGGGCGACGACGGCTTCGGCGAAGGCAATTTCAAGGCGCTGTTCGAATCGATCGAGGAAGACCAGATCCGCCGCGGCGTGCTGAAGGTCGACGACGCGGCGTAGGGGGAGCTTCGTATCCCGGGCGCGGGGCAACGTGAAGCGCTGCTCCGCAGAACCGGGATCCACCGGCGTTTGTTGCGGGCCCCGGCTCTGCAGTGCATCGCTACGCGCTGCACTGCGTCCGGGGCACGAGGTCGCTACCCGCCCTTCCACTCGCTCGCGATATCGCTCAGCTCCATCTTCGCCGGCTCCCGGATCGCCGACGGCGTGCGCGAAAAGCGTGGCGCGGGCGCGGGCTGGGTGACGCCGTGGCGGGTGACGAAGGTTTCGCGGGCGGCCATGTGCGGATGCTTTGGCGCTTCCTGCATGGTCAGGACCGGCGCAAAGCAGATGTCGGTGCCTTCCATGATCGCGCACCATTCGTCGCGGCTCTTGGTCTTGAACACGTCGACCAGCTTTTGCTTCAGCGCCGGCCACGCGTCGCGGTCCATATGGGCGTCAAAGCAGGTTTCCGACAGGCCGGCGCGGTCGCGCAGCAACGCGTAGAATTGCGGCTCGATCGAGCCGATCGAAATGAACTGGCCGCAGGAACATTCATAGACGCCGTAGAAATGCGCGCCGCCGTCGAGGAAATTGGTCTCGCGCTGATCGGTCCAGCGGCCCGCCGCGGTCATGTCGAAGAACATCGACATCAGCGACGCCGCGCCGTCGCACATCGCGGCGTCGACCACCTGGCCCTTGCCGGATTTTTTAGCTTCCAGCAATGCGGCGAGCACGCCGACCACCAGATACAGCGCGCCGCCGCCGAAATCGCCGACCAGGTTGAGCGGCGGCACCGGTCTTTCCCTGGTGCCGATCGCGGCCAACGCGCCGGTCACCGAGATATAGTTGATGTCATGGCCGGCGGCCTGCGCCAGCGGGCCTTCCTGACCCCATCCGGTCATGCGGCCGTAGACCAGCTTCGGATTGCGCGCCAGCACGATGTCAGGCCCAAGCCCGAGCCGCTCCATCACGCCGGGACGAAAGCCTTCGATCAGCGCATCGGCGTTGGCCAGCAGATCCAGCACCTGCGCGATCGACGCCTTGTCCTTGAGGTCGAGTTCGACGACCTTCCGTCCGCGTCCGGCGACCGATTTGAGATTCTTTTTGGCGCCGACGCGATCGAGCGTGACGACGTCGGCGCCCATGTCGGCCAGCATCATGCAGGCGAACGGCCCGGGACCGATGCCGGCGAATTCGACGATGCGCATGCCCGCGAGCGGGCCGGAAGTACGGGGTGCCGAGTGCGGCGTTGTCTTGTCGAGCACGTTGATTGTCCTTGCAGCGTTTCCCGACCAAAGTGTCTCGCCTTAGCCACCGGGTGGCAACCCCCTTTGGGTGGAACAGTCCCAAAGCAAAGCGGCGCGCATCGCTGCGCGCCGCTTGCATTGCAGGGCGTCTCCCTTGCGCGCTGCAGCGCAAGGGCGCGTGTACGCGATGCTAGCCCGCCTCCGCGACCGCGCGTTGCGCCATCACCTTGATCAGGTTGGCGCGATAATCCGCCGAGCCGTGGATATCCGCCAGAAGTCCGCCGGCTGAAATCGTGACGCTGTCGAGCGCGGCCGGCGACCAGTTGGCCTTCAGCGCGGCCTCGATCGCCGGTACCCGCATGACGCCACTTTGCGATGCACCCGTGGCGGCGACCCTGACATCGCCGGCTTTGGTCTTGGCGACGAACACGCCGGTCAGCGCGAAGCGCGAGGCCGGATGGCGCATCTTGGCATAGCCGGCCTTGGCCGGGATCGGGAACGCCACCGCGGTGATGATCTCGTCGTCGGCCAGTGCGGTCGTGAACAGGCCCTTGAAGAAATCGTCCGCCGCGATCGAGCGCTTGTTGGTCTTGACGGTGGCGCCGAGCGCCAGCACCGCGGCGGGATAATCCGCGGCCGGATCGTTGTTGGCGAGCGAGCCGCCGATGGTGCCGCGATGGCGCACCGGCGGGATCGCCGAGCACCGATGTCAGATGCACGATCGCGGGGATCGCCTTCTTGGCATCGGCGCTTTGCAGTGATGTCGTAATAGGTGGTGGCGGCCTTGATGGTCAGCGCGTCGGCCGAAACTTCGATGCCGATCAGTTCCTTGATCTTCGCCAGATCGATCACGTCGGAGGGCGAGGCCAGCCGCTGCTTCATGACCGGAATCAGCGTGTGACCGCCGGCCAGATATTTCGGCTCCGCACCCTTGGCGAACAGGGCCGCGGCTTCGTCGACGGAGGAGGGGCGATGATATTGCGTCTCGTACATGATCCTCTCCTCGCTTACGCGTTGCCGTGGATCGCGTGCCACACCCGGTCGGGCGTCGCCGGCATTTCCAGTTTGTTGTGACCGATCGCATCCGTGATCGCGTTGATCACGGCCGCGGAAGAGCCGATCGCGCCGGCCTCGCCGCAGCCTTTGACGCCGAGCGGATTGCCCGGACAAAGCGTCGGCGTATGCGATAGCTTGAACGACGGCAGATCGTCGGCGCGCGGCATGGCGTAATCCATGAACGACGCGGTCACCAGCTGGCCGCTGTCATCGTAGACCGCGCCTTCGAGCAGCGCCTGGCCGATGCCCTGGGCGAGGCCGCCATGGACCTGGCCCTCGACGATCATCGGATTGATCAGCCGGCCGAAATCGTCGGCCGCGACGAAGTTGACGAACGAGGTCTTGCCGGTGCCGGGATCGACCTCGAGCTCGCAGATATAGGTGCCGGCCGGGAAGGTGAAGTTGGTCGGGTCGTAGAACGCGGTTTCCTTCAGGCCGGGCTCCATGCCGTCGGGCAGATTATGCGCGGTGTAGGCCGCGAGCGCGACCATCGGCAGCGCGATCGACTTGTCGGTGCCGGTGACCTTGAACTCGCCGTTCTCGATGACGATGTCGTCTTCCGAGGCCTCGAGCTGATGCGCGGCGATCTTCTTGGCCTTGGCCTCGACCTTTTCCATCGCCTTGACGATCGCGGTGCCGCCGACCGCGAGCGAGCGCGAGCCGTAGGTGCCCATGCCGAACTGCACCTTGTCGGTGTCGCCGTGGACGATCTGCACCTGGCTGATCGGCACGCCGAGCCGCTCCGAGATCAATTGCGCGAACGTCGTCTCGTGGCCCTGGCCGTGGCTGTGCGATCCCGTCAGCACTTCGATGGTGCCGACCGGATTGACGCGGATCTCGGCGGATTCCCACAGGCCGACGCCGGCGCCGAGGCTGCCGACCGCCTTCGACGGCGCGATGCCGCAGGCCTCGATGTAGCAGGAGACGCCGATGCCGCGCAGCTTGCCTTCGGATTTGGCCTTGGCCTTGCGGGCCGGGAAGCCCGCATAGTCGATCGCCTTCATCGCCGCATCCAGCGACGCGCCGAAGTCGCCGATGTCATAGGCCATGATCACGGGCGTCTGGTGCGGAAACTGGGTGATGAAGTTCTTGCGGCGCAATTCGGTCGGATCGACCTTCAACTGCCGCGCCGCCGTCTCCATCATGCGCTCGACCAGATAGCTCGCTTCGGGCCGGCCCGCGCCGCGATAGGCGTCGACCGGCGTGGTGTTGGTGTAGACGCTCATCACCTCGGCATAGATCGCCGGGATGTTGTACTGGCCCGACAGCAGCGTCGCGTAGAGATAGGTCGGCACCGACGACGAGAACAGCGACATGTAGGCGCCGAGATTGGCGTGGGTCTTGACCCGCAGGCCGAGGATCTTGTTGTCCTTGTCGAACGCCATCTCGGCCTTCGAGATGTGGTCGCGGCCATGGGCGTCGGTGAGGAACGCCTCGGTGCGATCGCCGGTCCACTTCACCGGGCGGCCGACTTTCTTGGACGCCCACAGCGCCACCATCTCTTCCGGATAGATGTAGATCTTCGAGCCGAAGCCGCCGCCGACATCGGGCGCGATCACCCGCAGCTTGTGCTCCGGGGCGACGTTGTAGAACGCCGAAAGCACCAGCCGCGCGACATGCGGATTTTGCGAGGTCGTGTAGAGCGTGAAATGCTCTTCGGCCTCGTCGTATTCGGCGATCGCCGCGCGCGGCTCCATCGCGTTCGGCACCAGCCGGTTGTTGGTGAGGTCCAGCGTCACCACATTGGCGGCCTTGCCGAAGGCTTCCTTGACCGCGGCCTCGTCGCCGATCGACCAGTCGTAGACGACATTGCCGGGGGCTTCCGGATGCAACTGCGGCGCGCCCGGCTTGATCGCGGCGCGAATATCGGCCACGCGCCGGCAGCTCTTCGTATTCGACCACCACGGCTTCGGCGGCATCCTTGGCCTGGTTCTTGGTCTCGGCGATCACGACCGCGACCGCCTGGCCGACGAAGCGCACGGTCTCCGGCGCCATCGCCGGCCATGCGCCCATCTTCATCGGCGAGCCGTCCTTGGAGGTGATGGCCCAGCCGCAGATCAGATTGCCGATCTTGTCGTCGACGATCTGCTGGCCGGTCAGCACGCCGACCACGCCGGGCATCTTCATCGCCGCGGACGAATCGATGCTTTTGACCTTGGCGTGGGCGTGGGGGCTGCGGATGAAATGGGCGTGGGTCATGCCCAGTAATTTGATATCGTCGACGTAACGGCCCTTGCCGGTGATGAAACGTCGGTCTTCCTTGCGCACGACGCTTGCGCCGATGCCTTCAACGCCCATGTCGTGATCTCCCTGCCGGAGGTTTGATGTCCGCCTGCTTTCATCAAAGCGTCGGCGGTCTTGATTTTCAGTCAGATCGTGTTTCGCCAGCCGCGGTCTATTCCGCCGCTTGCGAAACCTTCATGCGTCCGGCGGCGTCGAGCACCGATTTGACGATGTTGTGATAGCCGGTGCAGCGGCAGATATTGCCTTCGAGCTCGTGCCGGACGGTTTCCTCGTCGAGCTTGCCGCCGTAGCGGTGCACGATGTCGATCGCCGACATGATCATGCCCGGGGTGCAATAGCCGCATTGCAGGCCGTGATTGTCGCGGAACGCCGCCTGCATCGGATGCAGTTCGTCGCCCTTGGAAATGCCTTCGATGGTGGTGACGTTGGCGCCGTTGGCCTGTCCGACCAGCACGGTGCAGGATTTGACCGCCCGGCCGTCGATATGGACGACGCAGGCGCCGCATTGGCTGGTGTCGCAGCCGACATGGGTGCCGGTCAGGTTCAGATGATCGCGCAGCAGATGGACAAGGAGCGTCCGGTCCTCGACTTCGGCCGAGACCGCCTTGCCATTCACCGTCAGTTTGATGTTGGACACGCTGCTCCTCCTGTTGGCTTTTAATTATTCCAATTAGAGAGAGGCGCAGGGAACTTTGCAACTAGGAACTTGGTCGCGGAGATTGTTGCAGCGCGGTTTGGACGGACGTTCCCTCGGATGCGCTGGCTTCGGTGTCGGTGAGGCGTAGACCTCGGTCGTCGCGCGGTCGGTCCGGCGGAAGCCCGCCCGATTCGGACGGACACGTCGCAACGTGGGGCTGAAGCTAACTAAATTTACCGCCAATTATTCATTGTCACCTAGTTTACCTCGCGGGGCAGGGCGCGGGCGTTTCCGACGCGCGGTTCCTGAAAAATCGGGGAGGTCAGGGTGGGATCGTCGAAGCGTTCCGGGTCGCACGCGTCGTCCATGAGGCTGCCGGCTCTGCGGTTTCGCGCCAAGATCATCCTTGGCTTTGCGGTCGTGCTGGCGATTTCCGCCGCCAGCATGGGGTTCGCCTATCTCGGGTTCGAGAACGTTTCGGCCGGTGTGGCGTCGTTTCGCACCAGCGTGTCCGAAGCCGATCTCGCCCGCAACATCGACCGCGAACTGATCTCCTACCGGTCGCTGGTGCGGTATTATGTGGTCACCGGCAAGGAAGAAGACGCGGAAGCGGCGTTGAAGGCGCAGGCCGGCCTGAAGCAGGCCATCGACCAATCGATCAACGGCACCCGAAACGCGGCCCGGCTCGAGGGCGTCAAGCGCCTCGCCGATGAATTCAACCGCTTCACATCGATCTTTGCCGACATTCTCAAGGTCAAGCGCGAGAGCGCGCTGGTGGTGCAAAACCAGCTGACCCGCGGCGGCAACATGTTGAAATACAAGCTGGATGAGTTGGTCGGCGATGCCGGGGAGTCCGAGCTTCCGGCGGTCGAACTCGGTGTCAAGCAGGTCATCGCGCAATACCAGACCGCGACCGGGCTTGCGAATATATTCGTCATCAATTCCGACAAGACGGTCGCCACCAGCGCGATGGCGCGGCTGAAATTCGTCGAGCACTCGCTGCAGGCGATCGCGTCGACCGACGAAAAGATCCTCGCCGGCCTCAAGGACGCGCTCAAGCATGCTGGACGAATACCGCCAGTCGCTGGCCAGACTGGTCGACAACGCCAGGACGGTCGACGATCTGCTCACGGGATGTCGGGCGCTGCGGGCGCGATCACGCAGGGCTCCAGCGCGATGAAGGCCGATCTGGTGTCCGATCAGCAGCGGCTGGAAGCCGAGTCCGACGCCGCCATCGCGCGCACCGAACAGCTGATCATGATGCTCGGCAGCCGGCGGCTTCCTGCTCGGCGCAGTGCTGGCGCTGTTACTGGGGCAGGGGATTTCGCGGCCGATGATCGCGATGTGCAAGGCGATGCGCGAACTCGCCGGCGGCAATTTCGACGTCGTGCTGCCCGGGCTCGGCCGCAAGGACGAACTCGGCGAGATGGCCGCGGCGGTGGAGGAATTCAAGCTGCAGGCGGTGCCCGGGCCGAGCGCGACGCCGCGACTCAGGAAGCACAGAACAAGGCCAGCAGCACGGCACGGCGCTCCGAACTGATCCGCTTCGCCGATGAATTCGAGGCCGCGGTCGGCGCCATCGTCTCCAATGTCTCGGCCTCCGCGGTCCAACTCGAAACCGCGGCGGGCACCTTGACGCGGACCGCCGAGACCACCCAGAGCCTGTCCAGCAAGGTTGCCGGCACCTCCGAGGGCGCCTCCAGCAACATGCAGTCGGTCGCGTCCGCGACCGAGGAATTGTCGGCCTCCGTCAACGAAATCGGCGAGCGGGTGCGCGAATCCAACCAGATCGCCGAAGCCGCCGTGAAGCAGGCGGAACAGACCGATGGCCGGATCGGCAAATTGTCGCGCGCCGCGCAGGAAATCGGCGACGTCGTCAAGCTGATCACGGCGATCGCCGAGCAGACCAACCTGCTGGCGCTCAACGCCACCATCGAAGCCGCCCGCGCCGGCGAGGCCGGTCGCGGGTTTGCCGTGGTTGCCTCCGAGGTCAAATCGCTGGCCAGCCAGACCGCGAAGGCGACCGACGAGATCTCGACGCACATCCTGGGCATGCAAGACGCGACCCGGGAATCGGTCGCCGCGATCAAGGCGATCGGCGGCACCATCGGCCAGATTTCGGAGATCGCCTCGTCGATCTCGGCCGCGGTCGAGCAGCAAAGCTCGGCCACCCAGGAAATCGCCCGCAGCGTCCAGAACGTCGCGCGCGGCACCAACGAGGCGGCAGCCGATATCATGCAGGTCAATCGCGGCGCCACCGAAACCGGCTCGGCTTCGGAAAACGTGCTGCATTCGGCGCGCACGCTGTCCAACGAAAGCACCCGCCTTCGCGCCGAACTCGACCGCTTCATGGCCAATATCCGCGCCGCGTAGGACGCCAGGAAAACGGCGGTAATTCCGAAGCGTCATCGCCGCCCTGCGGGAACTTGGGCGCCTGCCCAGGCGTTGCACTCCATGCGGCCGTTCGGGCTGTTCCCAACGCAGTTTCGACAACCTTGGAACTTAGCGTTCCCGGGTCTTCTTCGCTTTCCAATATATGGTGGATCTGACCCATGCGGCTCGATGCGGCGGCCATAGATAGTAGCGTCGCCGCCGCTGCCGCCGGGCAGGACGGTCCGATTCCGCAAGATAATGTTCGGATCATCGAGACCGACATTCCAGCCCGTCTCGACGATCTGGGATGGAGCGGTTTTCATACCCGGGTCGTGCTGGCGCTCGGGATCACCTGGATCCTCGACGGGCTCGAGGTCACGCTGGCCGGCGCGCTTGCCGGCGCGCTGAAGCAAAGTCCGACCATGCATTTCTCAAATTCCGATGTCGGCATCGCCAACAGCCCCTATCTCGCCGGCGCCGTGCTCGGCGCGTTGTTTTTCGGCTGGCTCACCGACCGCATCGGGCGCAAGAAATTGTTCTTCATCACGCTGGCGGTTTATCTGACCGCGACGGCCGCGACCGCATTGTCCTGGGGCGTCGCGAGCTATGCGCTGTTTCGCTTCCTGACCGGCGCGGGCATCGGCGGCGAATACACCGCGATCAATTCGACCATCCAGGAACTGGTGCCGGCGCGCTATCGCGGATGGACCGATCTGTTGATCAACGGCAGTTTCTGGATCGGGGCCGCGATCGGCGCCATCAGCGCGATCGTGCTGCTCGACCCCGCCTGGTTCGATCCGGATCACGGCTGGCGGATCGCCTATTTCACCGGCGCCTGCCTCGGCCTGATCGTGCTGGTGATGCGGATGTGGATTCCGGAAAGCCCGCGTTGGCTGATGATCCACGGCCAGCCCGAGCAGGCCAACGCGATCGTTGCCGACATCGAGCGCAGCGCGACCGGGCACGTGCAGGACCAGCGTGCTGCCCGAAGATCAAGATCCGGATGCGCGATCACACCCCGCTGCGCGAGGTCGCGCATACGCTGTTGTCGGTCTATCGCCAGCGCTCGCTGGTCGGGCTGGCGCTGATGGTCGCGCAGGCGTTTTTCTACAACGCGATCTTCTTCACCTTCGCGCTGGTGCTGACCGACTTCTTCCACATCCCGGCCGATCATGTCGGCTGGTACATCCTGCCGTTCGCGGCCGGCAATTTCCTCGGGCCGCTGCTGCTCGGCCGGCTGTTCGACACGCTGGGCCGCCGCACCATGATCACGCTGACCTATGGCGTGTCGGGCGTGCTGCTGGCGCTGTCGGGCTATCTGTTCTCGATCGGCGCCCTGAGCGCCCAGCAACAGACCATCGCCTGGATGGTGATCTTCTTTTTTGCCTCGCCGGCCGCCAGCGCCGCCTATCTCACCGTCAGCGAGACCTTTCCGCTGGAAGTACGGGCGCTGGCGATCGCGCTGTTTTATGCGATCGGAACCGGTATCGGCGGCGTTGTCGGGCCGGCGCTGTTCGGCGCCCTGATCGACACCGGTTCGCGCGCCAGCGTTTTCGCCGGCTATCTGCTGGGGTCGGCGTTGATGATCGTGGCCGCCGCCGTGGCGTGGCGCTACGCGGTCGCGGCCGAGCGCAAATCGCTCGAATCTGTCGCACGGCCGCTGGCTTTTGTGGAGTAGGATGAGATGAAACAGAACCTGGCCGAAATGCCTTCGGAAGAACAATTGACGCAAGACGACCCCCGTGCCGGACGCCCCGCAGGCGCTGGCTTCGATCGTGCCGCCTTTGAGCGGAAACCGCTATGCTGCTCGATATCGACGGCACGCTGCTGGATCTTGCGCCGACGCCGCGCGAGGTCTGGGTGCCGCCGGGGCTGGCAAAGACGCTCGAGCGGCCTGCTGGAGCAGACGTCGGGCGCGCTGGCGCTGGTCAGCGGCCGCTCGCTGAACGATATCGATCTGATTTTTGCGCCCGATCAGTTTCCGGCGGTCGGCGGCCATGGCGCGGAAATGCGGCTTTCGACCGATAGCGAAGCGGTCGCCACCCACGCGCCGCCGATGGACAAGGAATTGAAGCGGCGGCTGGCGGCGATCGCCAAGCTCAGCCCGGGAATTCTGCTCGAAGACAAGGGCTATTCGCTGGCGCTGCATTACCGGCTGGCGCCGCATGCGGAGAAGGCGATTTACGAGGCGGTGTCGCTGATCCGGGCCGATCTGCCCAATGCGCCGATCGAGGTGCTGCCCGGAAAATGCGTCTGCGAGATCAAGCATTCCGGTTTCAACAAGGCCTCCGGCGTGCTCGAATTGATGAAGCACGAGCCGTTCAAGGGCCGCCGCCCGATTTTCATCGGCGACGACGTCACCGATGAAACGGTGTTCGCCATCATGCCCGATCTCAACGGACTGGCGTTTTCGGTCGGCCGGCGGGCGCAGGGCGTGGCCGGCCATTTCGACGAGCCCGCCGATGTGCGGGCGTTCCTGGCGCATCTGCTTGATGACGGCGCTGCCAATGTACGCCGGCCGGCTTAGCGTGCCGCAGGCGCGACAGATCAAGGCGGCCATGTGTTGCGGCCTTGATGTTGCCCGTTTCGGGCAAACCCGCTCAATTATTGCGGTGGAACAACCTAGTTTCCGTTGCGTGCTGGCCCGAATTTGGTTTCATTTCGTTGAAAGGGTGACCCGGAACCATATTGATGAATGGCTGTTAATGCGAGAGCACCATCAGGAGGGAACCCTGTGAATCTCGTCGTTGTTTCAAACCGCGTGGCGCGCGGCAAGGCCAATGAGCCCATGACGGGAGGGCTTGCAGCCGCGTTATTGCCGGTGGTGGAAAAATCCGGCGCGATCTGGGTGGGTTCCAGCGGCCGGGTCCGCGATGGCGCCCACAAGGAACCGTTCGCCGAAGTCGAGGCGCTGGGCGCCGGCGCGCTGGCGATGCTCGATCTGCCGGCGGCGCATTACGGCGGCTATTATGAAGGTTTTGCGAATTCGGCGCTGTGGCCGGCGCTGCATTCCCGCACCGACCTGATCCGCACCTCGCAGGACGATTATTTCTCCTATCGCGAAGTCAACGCCTTCATGGCGAAGGCGCTGCTGCGGTTCCAGAAGCCGGAGACCGCGTTCTGGATCCAGGATTATCATTTCCTGGCGCTGGGCGCGGAATTGCGCGATCTCGGCGTCACCCAGCCGATCGGCTTCTTCCTGCATACGCCGTGGCCGGCGCGCGACGTGATCGGCGGCGTGCCGCATCATCGCGAACTGATCGAGGCGATGCTGGCCTACGATCTGATCGGATTCCAGACCGAGGACGATTGCGAGAATTTCATCGACTATCGTCACGCCGGATCTCGGGCTCTCGAGTCAAGAACCGGGTCGTGACGTCGCGCTACGGCAAATCGCGGATCGCAGGTATTTCCGATCGGCATCGATCCGCAGAAATTCGCCGAGCAGGCCGCCAAGGCGGTGTCGCATCCCGACGTGTCGCGGCTGCGGCGCAGCCTGAATGGCGAGAAGCTCGCGATCGGCGTCGACCGGCTGGATTATTCCAAGGGTCTGGTCAACCGCATCAACGCGTTCGACCGGATGTGGACCATGCAGCCGTCGCTGGCGCGCACGGTGTCGCTGCTGCAGATCGCGACGCCGTCGCGCGGCGCGATCGAGGCCTACGGCAATCTGCAGAGCGAACTCGCCAAGCTGGTCAGCGACGTCAACGGCCGCCATGGCGAAGTCGACTGGACCCCGATCCGCTATCTCAACAAGGGTTTCAGCCAGACCGTGCTGGCGGGGCTTTATCGCACCGCGCAGGTCGGCGTGGTGACGCCGCTGCATGACGGCATGAATCTGGTCGCCAAGGAATATGTCGCCGCGCAAAACCCGGCCGATCCCGGCGTGCTGGTGCTGTCGAAATTCGCCGGCGCCGCCAACGAACTCGACACCGCGCTGCTGGTCAATCCGCACGATATCGACGGCATGGCGCGCACCATCGCGACCGCGCTCTCGATGCCGTTGATCGAGCGGCGGATGCGCTGGGAAGCGATGATGGCGAAGCTTCGCGCCGGCACCATCCAGCAATGGTTCGCCGATTTCGTCGAGGCGCTGCAGGAGACGCCAAGCGCGACGGCAGCGACCGCGCCGCCGATCGCCGAGCCGCCGGCCCTGTGGCCGCTGCGCTCGGTCAATTCCAACGCGCGCTATCACTGATTGTTAGCTGCGGCCCTTTCCTTCTCCCCTTGCGGGAGAAGGTGGCGCCACGGGTCGTGCGAATGCGCGCCGATGACAGGCTCCGCGCCGGATGAGGCGTAGTCGCACGACGAAGTCAGCGACGAACCTAATTACAATACGAGCGCCATCGAGCATGGCGCAGCGCAGCTTGTTCGGCGCGCTCGGATTGTCCAGCGGCACCATGCCCTTGCCCTGACCGACGAACACGCCCTGTCCGACCATGCACCGACGATTTGTTGCCGATGATGACGCTCGGATGCGGCGTCAGGCTCGATCGCGTGCCGTCGGGCCAGACGATCGCGTCGCCCGACAGCAGGCCGCGCCGGCCGTCATTGCACATCACGACCGGGCCGTCATGGGTGCAGGCCTGCGCCATCGCCGGCCCGCGCGGCGCTGATCGCGATCGCGGCGCGCCAGTCCGATCGCGAATATCCATTTGATGGTCATGTCGTCCCCCGCATAACTCCGCTCGGCAAATCGCTCGTCCACCCAATCGTCTCAGCCGGGCCGGTTTTCGGTTCAAAGCGCCCGGCCGCGGCCATCCGGTGCGCGCACCGCAATCGTAAAATTATCCACGTAAATTCAATCGGTTGGGAAATAGTGGCCGAGCCCGTCGCAGTCCCTTGCAAAACTCTTCCCGCGCCCTTCAAGAGAAGGCCTCCGGAGAGATGGCCGAGTGGCTTAAGGCGCACGCTTGGAAAGCGTGTGTGCGGGAAACCGTACCGTGGGTTCGAATCCCACTCTCTCCGCCAGTACCCCAAAAAAGCCTTTTCCAACAATTTTGGAACATTGCGCGCTTTCTGCCAATTGGCGCTCGCGACGACAGCAGAAGCCAGAGCTGAGGAACTGATCACTCTTGGTTCCGATCTGCTGACTTTGGATTTTCAGCGATTGTTGAAACCAGCGAGATCGAAGGTCCGATAGTGCTGCGTCGAACAGATGCCGATCCACGCGCCGTTCTCTCCGTCACGATCACTCGCGGCAAACCGGCGCCAGCAGCAAAGCTGGTCAAACACGAAATAGCGCGAAGCATTTGGTGGCAGCTAAGCACAATAAGGCAACGAGCGAGCGTGAATTGATCGAACCGTTCGGCAATGCCGGCGGATGAAGGTGGCCGGAGAATGAACGAAGTCACCCTTCCGTTAGGTAGACCGGTGCGAGGGGATCACCCCGATCGCTTTTCACCATTGTCTTCACGGTCCGGGCCATCCAGTAGGCAGGTGATGGACAAGAAACAGCCTACACCTTGTGGTCGGTTTCCTGCCGGCGCGACAAGGCGAGCCGCCGCCTGAGCGTCTCCCGGTGGCGGCTCACTGAATTCGGGTGGTTGTGGTCGCCGCCGGAATGGCCGCTCTGTCGCCAACCCCGCCGTGGCGGCAGAGCGGTGCTGCCAAGTCCCTGCTTACAGCCTATCTGCGGAGATGCTGGCAGCCTATCATTGATATGTGCGGTAATCAGAAAGGGATATCATCGTCCATGTCTGTGCGCTTTTCGGAGCGCGATGGACGTTTGTGCTCAATTTGCTTTGGTTTCGTTGGTGCGGGCAATTGGCGAGTAGTTTCTTCATTCTTAGCAACGCCAAAAACGCGTGCAACCGCATCGAGCACCTCAAGAATTTTACCTCTGCTTATGACTTCGCCGGCAACATCTGCCACTTCGATTGCTAGTGCAGCATATGCATCGAAGCGCGTTCTGGGGCGATCCACTTCTTTCTCAAGGTCTGACAATTTTGAAATGAGCGCATCACGTTTGCGGTCATCGACCTCCAACTTTAGAAAAATATCACGAACTTGATTTAGCAGATGGTGCAGTTTCGCTTTGGCTGTAGCATCAAATACAACTGAGTAACCTTGCACGCGCCGGCCATGACGGATCTCAAGTCGCGTAGTGAAGTGCTTCACGCGCTTGCTGAAATTTTGGTATGTGTGGAAGTCGACGTCTTCGATGGCTGGAATTTCCGAAGCGAATACAATTTCTACTAGTCCGAGCTCTTCCGCTGCGCCCATAACCTGTGCGATGTAGTCTGTGTAATAGATACTAGACGTTATCGTGCTCCCCGGAACGTCTAACTGCTTCCTCACAATCCGCGCGAAAGCGACTTTCCAGAACTAGAAACGCCTCCTCTGGATCCTGTGGCAAGTTTTCGTATTCGTGCGTCATGTCGCTCTCCGGGGGCGTAGTGCCCGCTTTATACTTCCCGGAAATTGAACGTGCTGCCGAATTTGCAATGATTGATCCCCCATGCCCCCTTTGCGAGCACATCGAGTACAGATCAGCACACATCAGTACACCGAGCACATTGAGTACAGGCATCGAATTCGTAAGGCATTGACCAAGCTCGAATTTCTGTCGCAGCGCAGGAATGGTTGTCGTAACTCAATAGGTTGAGTTGCAATAATTACTAAAGTTTCGTGGTGCTGAAATGCAATAGATTGCAACTCACTCCAAATAAGTAAATATCTAAGTCATTGATATTGCTGACCTTTGTATTATTCTGCCTTTCAGACGCTGGGGTCCAAACTCGGCGTTGAGGGAACCTCAAACATGGGGCCGGTTTCCACCCCGGCCCCGCTCTTCTCTCGCCAATTCGAAAGGTCTTGATCCATGGCAATTCCCCCAACAGCGGCGGCCGGTAAAGCGATCGTAGCCAAGCAACTTGCCCAACGTGAAGCGATGTGGCCGGGGATCAGCGGCAGTCCTTGGCTTTGGCATAGACAGGCCAATAAGGGGTTCGCCACCATTCCAAAAACGATGCCGCTTATTCTGCAGATCATGGACGATCTCAGCAACGGCAAGCCGCTGTCTTCGACCTACCTCGCGCTTTGGTGTGACACGTGGGACAATTCCATGGTCAATTTGTCTAAACCGCAAGAGATGGCCCACGCAGCTGGATTTACTGGCCAGCGCGCTTTGTACACTTGACGCGCATGCTGCTGCTGAAAGAGTTGTTGTTCATTGATATTAAGCCTGGGAAATCCGGCGACATGAGCCACGTGCTGATCTGGAATCCGCACCAAATTATTCGTCTCCATCAGCAGCGGAAGACGCCGGGCTTAACGGAGGGCGCATTTAACGCTTTGCTTGAGAGGGCTTTGGATATAGGCGCGAAGGATATGGTAGAACCGCTACCCGTTATACTTACTGCAGCAGAGCCGGTAGTAGGTGGAGCAGCATCCGCTGAAGCTCAGAAACCCGCCGAGGAAACATCTGCGGCCGCGAAAGAGCCAACCGCTTGACATCGGCAGCCGATCCGTGGGCGCTAGTCAATCAAAGGGCGCTGGGGCTGGCAATGACCCGGCTCACCTGTAATGGAGAAGCACTTTATCAGCAGCAAAACCGTTTTACTGTGAGCAAGAAAACGAAGAGGCCGCCTGCGCCCGCCAAACAAAAAACTAAACGATAAATCTGCGAAAAGCTTTCCACATAACAAAAAGCACCGGCTTTTGGTTCATCTGACTTAGCTAAAATTCTGATGTCAACTCCAACTCTCTCGCTGAGGTTCTCTTCAAAAATTTTCAACGGCGTTTCTGCGAGTTTGATCAATTTGGCATTTCGCTTGTCCAATCGCCAGAAAAGAAAGCTGACAATGGCAACGAGCAACCCTAGTCCGGCCTTAAAATGATCATGTGTTCCGTCCTTAGAAAGCGTGCCGCCGTAGGCAGCAACACTTGCGGCAATCAAGATGAGATAAAAATTAAATACTGTTTGCCGCTGCTGCGCATGGAAAGCGAAGTAATCCCATGAGTGAGACATTGCAGTCTTGTTAGCTTCCTCGACGGGCGTTTCTTCAGGTTCGGCCACTGCGAAGTTTCCTGGTTTAAAACTCAAGTGGGTAATGAATTTTTCAATCATCCACAACCAGAAGAAGCGTGATAGAAAAATAAATACTTTGTTAGCTGGGGAGCAAGATAGGCGCGGGCTGTTACACGACCAAATTTGGCTGTTTTCGTCAGTTCAACGTTTACGGACCTGCAGGTTTATCGTCGCAAAATTCAAGACGGACTAACGCAGTTGGAAACCATCGTACGGGGGATGGAGCAATTTGGATCGAAGCCGGGCAGCCCCGTTGAGGAGTGTCTCAAGGTAGTGCAGTCCTGCCGACTATACATTGGGGTTTTCGGCATGCGCTATGGAAGTATTCCGGACGGCCACGAAAAATCAATGACAAACATCGAGTACGATGAGGCGCAAAGACTGGGATTGCCCTCTCTGATATATCTTTTGAATGAAGCTCATCCCATTCCACCAAAAGACGTGGAGACGGGTCCGAACGCTGAGAAGCTGGAGGCGCTTAAAGACCAGCTGAAGAAGCGGCACGTAGTGAGCTTCTTTACAACACCGGAAGACCTGCAAGCTAGAATTATGCACGATGTCCCAGCGCAGCTTGCTCAGATGGGCGTCGAAGTCGCGGGTGGCCTTCAACAATCTGAGGAGGTAAGCGACGCAGACGTCCTCAAAAACTTTGAAATTCTTCCGAAGATTTACAGCGGCAGGCAGGTTACCGTACAATTTACGCTGTCAAATGTCAGAGCAGCGATGCCGGAAGATTGTGTTGCCCTTCATCTTGAGCATGGCGCGAGTGTGGCGAGCCTCGTTACCATAGATACCGGGCAGGCGTTCTATGTGTACGGAGAGCGCGATATGGCGCTCGCACTTCTTCGGCTCGCGCGCGGGTCAATGATCAGAGCCCGAGCGAATACGGTTTTCGGAACTTGTCGACAGGTAATCTGGACCGAAGACGAACCATTTGCCGATATTCGTGCCGAAACGGGATTGGTGATAACCGAGATTTTGCACGTCGAGCCGCCGGGCTAGTGAAAACCTCAAGCACCTACGGTTGCCCATGGATGTACCCATGGTGCAGGTCCGGAATACAGCGGGGCTGCTCGAACGACAGCGAGCCTCGATGGCCAATAAGGACTTCCGCTTCAGAAGCTTGGCGGGCATAGCCGGGGGGCTCCGAAGGCTATCCGATTGGACACTCTCTCCGCCATTGACAGGCAACAGAGAGCGCCTCCTGATCGAAATGCCCGACAAATAGGGAGCGAAGAACGCGCCACCCTGAAGGCGGCCGTGAAACATGCGCGGGACTGACCATCTCGATCCCTATCTGACTGAATCCTTGCGCTTTCGACGAAGCTCGCTTTTGCAACGGTCCGAGCACGTCTTGACGTCGTCCCAGTCTTTCGCCCACTTCTTGCGCCAGGCAAACGGCCGCCCACACGCCGCGCACATTTTCTGCGGCAGGTTGGCTTTCTTTCGCATTTTCGGCATGCAGTCTCTGCGACGCGGAAGCTTGTCGAGCCGTTACTGAAGAACCCTTGGCAGCACGACGACCATTTCGACTTCGCGCCCTAGTATTTGGCTCGCAAGATCCGCGATGAGCAGCGAGAAGTCGTCCTCGATTTCTGCCGCGCTCTCTTCGTCTTTGGCATAAATGTACAGCAGAGTTCTGTCCGTCTCCGCGAACCGAATGCCGGCGAATACACGGTCGAAGACCTCGGCGCCGATGATTGCCGCGAGGCGCGCCTGTATAGCGTAGTCCTGTATGAGGCTCAATTCCATGCCATTGACATATGGATGCGAGGCGCAAGCGCAAGACCGGCAGAGCAGGCATGACAGGTCCTCCTGCAGACCGCGGAAGAACGGCGTCAGTCGGCAGCGCCGGCCACCGTTTACTATGCATGGGGTTGTTTTCGATATTTTGGGTGAGAAGCCGAAGCGGGCCGCCGCGACGGCGCCGTCATCGTGCGGGCGCTCCCTCGCAGGCGCTTATTTCATGGCGTCGAGGTCAGTCACGTTCTCTGAGCGTGCAATTTTCGAATACACATCTAAAGCTTGCGGATTGCTTCGGGAGCCATTTATATGGAGTTCCACTTTGGGAAGTAATGATGCGTGGTTCAATCAGAGCGATAAACGTCGCGTTTTGCCTGTTTCTGACCTTGGCACTGGGGAGGGCGGAGGCCGCCGGTCCGTTCGGCACCATCACCGTCGGCAACTGGCGCGGGGGCGCCTATACCGACGATAAAACCGGCGCATTCGCGCATTGTGCCGCCGGGGCCACCTATCAGAGCCACATCTATTTCATGGTGTCGATGGGCCAGGATTTCAGCTGGGCGTTCGGCTTTGCGCATGAGGACTGGCAGCTCACCACCGGCCAGGCGTTCCCGCTGGCGATCACGTTCGATGGCCAGCAAGCCATCAACGTGGAGGGCATGCCGATCGGGGCGCATCTGGTGAAGGTCAGCATGCCGGAACAGTCCATGCTGGTGACGCAATTCCGCAAGGCCAAGGTGATGACCTTGTTCGCGAGGCAGCATTTGTTTCAATTCACACTGAGCCAGACCGGCCAGCTGCTGCCCGCGCTTCTGAACTGCGTCCAGAGCATCAAGAAGAACGGCGTCGAAAAGGCCGGTGAGTTTGCGGTGTCGCCGCCAAAGCCGGCGGTCGCGGCCAACTCCGGACAACCGGGTGCGGCGGCGCCGAAGCCGGATAAGACCTCTACCGTCTCCGGTACCGGCTTCGTGGTCAGCACCAACGGTCATGTCGTCACCAATGCGCATGTGGTCGATGGATGCGTCGGCGACATCCAGGGTACGCTGGGCGGCGAAGCCCCGGTCAAGCTGCGCCTGGTCTCGATCGACAAGACAAACGACCTGGCGTTGCTGCAGGCGCCGGGTCCGTTCAAGGACATCGCGACCATCCGGGACAAGCCGATGCATTCGGGCGACAGCGTGGTCGCGATCGGCTACCCGCTGTATGGCCTGCTGACGACCGACTTCACCGTCACCACGGGCATCGTCAGTTCGCTGAGCGGCCTCCGGAACGATACCCGTTTCCTGCAGATCAGCGCCGCCGTTCAGCCCGGTAACAGCGGCGGACCGCTGTTCGACACCAGCGGTCAGGTCGTTGGCGTGGTCTCGGCCAAGCTGGATCCGTTCAGGATCGCCCGGGTCACGGGCACCATTCCCGAGAACGTCAACTTCGCGATCAAGACCGGCATGCTGCGGGATTTTCTCGATAACAGCGTGGTGCCCTATCAGCCCGCCGATGCCAAAAGCGAACTGACGACACCGGACATCGCCCGCAACGCCCGGGCCTTTACGCTTCTGGTCATATGTTCGGCGCCCCAGCAAAGCGCGAACGCGAAAAAGTCGGACGATTGAAAAGTCTTTAGGCCGCGACGACCGCCTTGCTTGGCGTGCCCAGCAGCAACGCCCGTATTGCCTCGACCGGCAGCGGGCGGCTGAACAGGAAGCCCTGCATTTCGGTGCAGCCGAGGTCGCGCAACACTTCACGCTGCGGGTCGGTCTCGATACCTTCGGCGGTGGTCGTCATGTTCTGCGCGATGGCGATATTGATGACGGCCTGCACGATCGCGGAGGAGCCGTCGGCTTGCTCGATGCCGTCGACGAAGCAGCGGTCGATCTTGATCTTGTCGAACGGGAATCGGCGCAGATAGCTCAGCGAGGAATAGCCGGTGCCGAAATCGTCGAGCGCGATGCGCACGCCGATGTCGCGCAGATGCTGCAGCAAGTTCAGCGCCGCGTCGTCGTCGCGGATCAGCACCGCTTCGGTGATTTCAAGCTCGAGCCGGGTCGCGGCCAGGCCCGTGTTAGCCAGTACATTGGCGACCTTGAGCGAAAACGCGTGGCTGCGAAACTGCACCGGCGAGACGTTGACGGCCAGCCTGATATGCGGCGGCCAATGCATCGCCTCGGCGCAGGCGGTGGCGAGCGCCCAGTCGCCGATCTCGCAGATCAGCCCGGTTTCCTCGGCGATCGGAATGAACTCGGCGGGCGAGATCATGCCGCGCACCGGATGGCGCCAGCGCAGCAGCGCCTCGCAGCCGACCACCTCGTTGCGCTGCAGGTTGACCACCGGCTGGTAGTGCAATTCGAACGCGCCGTCGGCGATGGCCTGGCGCATGTCCAGTTCCAGGGTGCGGCGCGCCTTGACGCGGGCGTCCATCTCCGCCTCGAAGAAGCGATAGGTGCGGCGGCCGTCGGCCTTGGCGCCATACATCGCGAGGTCGGCGCTTTTGAGCAATTGATCCAGGTCCGCGCCGTCATGCGGCGCCAACGCGATGCCGATGCTGGCGTCGGTCGAGACCTGATGCCCGAGGCAGTCGAACGGCTCGCGGATCGCATCATAGACCCGCTTGACCAGCCCCATGACGTCGTCGGGCTGTTCGACATTGGTCTGTACGATGGCGAACTCGTCGCCGCCCAGCCGCGCGACGAAATCCATCTCGCGAACGCACGCGCGCAACCGCTGCGCCACGGCCTTGAGCAGTTCATCGCCGACCGGATGGCCAAGCGAATCGTTGACCGCCTTGAACTCGTCGATATCGATATAGAGCATCGCCAGCTGCTCGCCGCGCTTGGTCCGCTCGAGTTCGAGGCCGAGCCGCTCGCGGAACAGCGCGCGGTTCGGCAAATCGGTCAGCGCATCGTAATGCGCCAGATGCGCGATCTGCCGCTCGGCGGTGCGGCGTTCGGTGACATCCTCCTGCGTCGCCACCCATCCACCCGCCTGCAGCGGTTGGGTCGTGGTCTCGATCGACCGGCCGTCGTCGGTTTCGACCATGTGGTGGCTCATCTTGCCGCGCACGACGTTGCGTTCGATATTGGTGCAAAACGCATCGACGTCGCCCTTGAAGGAGCCGACCGATTTTCGATACGCCATTAGTTCGCGGAAGGTCAGGCCCGGCTTGACGATGTCGGGAGACAGATTGAAGATATCGAGGTAGCGCTGGTTGCGCAGCACGATGCGGCTGTCGCGGTCATACAGCAGCAGGCCGATCGGCATGTTGTTGACCGCGGTATCGAGCCGTTCCTTTTCCACCGCCAGCCGGTGTTCGGCATTCAGATGCTGCGCCCGGAGCTTGCGCACGATCAGGAACAACGTCAGGGCGATCGCCAGCGCGGCCAGCGCGGCGGCGCCGACCAGGAACAGAGTCTGTTCGCGCCAGTCGGCCAGCGCGGTCGAGAGTTTCATCGTTGCCACGATCGACAACGGAAACTGGCTCAAGCTGCGCGTCGACGCCAGCCGGGCCTCGCCGTCGACCGGGCTTTGCTGCCGGATCGTGGCGTGATCGGTGCCACGCAACAGGCTCAGGACGGGCGACGTGCTGAGATTCTGCCCGATCATCTCCTCGACGTGCGGGTAGCGCGCCAGCATCGTGCCGTCGCGATGCATCATGGAAATAGCGGATCCCTCGCCCAGGGAAAGCGATTCGAAGAACGTCTCGAAGCTGGCCGGTGTCATGCCGCGCGCGACCATCCCGAGAAAGGTGCCGTCCGATCCGGTGATCTTGCGTACGATAATGGTGGTCCAGCTGTCGCTGAAGCGGCTATGGACCAGCTTGACGGCGATATCCGGGGACGCTGGATTGAACTTGAACTCCTTGAAATAGTCGCGGTCGGCGATGTTGATCGCAGGGATCGGCCAGTTCAGCGACGAATTGATCAGTCGCCCGTTGGCATCGAAAATATTGAACCGGGCGGTCTCGGGCGAAGCGCTGACCAGCGCCTGCAGGGACTCGTGGGCGGCCTCCCCCGACATCTGCCGGTTGAACGCCTCGGCGGTCCGGATGCCGCGGTCCTGCACCCGCCGCACGTAGTCGCGCTGCACGGCGTCGAAGCTGTCAAGTTCGCGATCGAAATGGCGCGCCAGCAGCAGCACCGTGTTTTGAAGCTCACGCTCGCTGTTGGAGAGCGCGCGCTGGCGAAAGCTGACGATCGTGAAGGATGTGCCGACCACAATGGCAGCGATCAACAATATCCCGCCGAAAATCAGGAGATTGAGCGGATTGCGTCGTTCGACCGTTGCTGGATTATCGAAGCGGGCGCGGGCCGCCTCGGGGAACTTCTCTAGCATTGCCCCTCTCCTGGGAGGTAACCGATACAATGGTAGAGTGGAGGAACCCTTGGGAAGTTCGGTTAACGAACTCTAAAGCCCGGCAAAACACGGGGATCGCTGCGCTTATAGGTAATTCTTTGAACAGGAATTACGTGTGATTTCGGTGTATTCTGCGATCCGCTCACGCGGGGGTGGTGTTGATGAGCGCGATCAGTTCCCGGCCGTAACGCTCCAGTTTCTTGTCACCGATCCCGGGAATGTCGCGCAGCGCTTCCGGGGTCGTCGGGCGCGCTGCTGCGATGCCGTCGATGGTCGAATCGTGCAGCACGACATAGGCCGGGACGCCGCGCGTACGCGCGACTTCCGACCGCCACGCCCTGAGCGCACCGAGCAGATTGTGGTCTTGAGCTTCCCGGCAGCCCGGCCCGGCGCCAGATCGCCGCGCCGCGATTTCTCCCGGCTTGGCCGATGACGTCCGGCGGTCTCCTCGCGCAGCAGCACTTCGGTCTCGCCCTTCAACACGCCGCGCGCGCTTTCGGTCAGCTTCAGTGCGCCAAACGCTTCGCTGTCGGCGCGAAGATGACCCATCGCCACCAATTGGCGCATCGCGGCGCGCCATTGCTTTTCATTGAGCTCACGGCCGATACCGAACACCGACAGCTTGTCGTGGCCGAACTGCTTGACCCGTTCAGTCAGGCGGCCGATCAGCACGTCGATCAGATGCATCGCGCCGAAACGCTGTCCCGTTCGATAGGCGCAGGACAGCAGCTTCTGCGCGATCACCTTGCCGTCGCGCACCACCGGCGGCGACAGGCAGTTATCGCAATTGCCGCAATTGCCGGCGTCTGCCGTTTCGCCGAAATAGCCGAGCAGGCGGCTGCGCCGGCAGTGCACGGTCTCGGTCAGGCTGACCAGCGCGTCGAGCTTGCCGATCGACACGCGCTTGAATGCCTCGGCGCCGGTGGACTCGTCGATCATGCGGCGCTGCTGCACGATATCCGACAAGCCGTAGGCCATCCAGGCGGTCGCGGCCTTGCCGTCGCGCCCGGCGCGTCCGGTCTCCTGGTAATAGGCTTCGATGCTTTTCGGCAGATCGAGATGCGCGACAAAGCGCACGTCCGGCTTGTCGATGCCCATGCCGAACGCGATCGTGGCCACGATCACGAGGCCGTCTTCGTTGAGGAAGCGGTCCTGATGCCGAGCCCGCATGCTGGCGTCCAGTCCGGCGTGATACGGCAGCGCGCTGATCCCGGCCTTGTTCAGCGCGTCGGCGGTGTCTTCGACCTTGGCGCGCGACAGGCAATAGACGATGCCGGCATCGCCTGAATGCCGTTCGCGGATGAACGTCTTGAGCTGGGTCTGGGCGTTCTGCTTGTCGACGATCTCATAGCGGATATTGGGACGGTCGAAACTGGCGACGAACCGCGGCGCGTCGGTCAGACGAAGGCGCTCGGCGATTTCCTTCCGCGTGAGGTCGTCGGCGGTTGCGGTCAGCGCAATCCGCGGCACGTCCGGAAAACGCTCGGCAATCATCGACAGGCCGATGTATTCGGGCCGGAAGTCGTGGCCCCATTGCGAGACGCAATGCGCTTCGTCGATCGCGAACAGCGCGATCTTTGCGCGGCCGAGCAGGGCCAGGCAGCGCGGCGTCAATAGCCGCTCCGGCGCGACATACAGCAGATCGAGATCGCCTGATATCAATCGCTGCTCGACCGCAACGGCTTCCTCGAAGGATAGCGTGGAGTTCAGCACCGCCGCCTTGACGCCGGCTTCTGTGAGGCCCGCGACCTGGTCGCGCATCAGCGCGATCAGCGGCGAAATGACGATGCCGCAACCTTCGCGCAACAACGACGGGAGTTGATAGCACAGCGACTTGCCGCCCCCGGTCGGCATCAGCACCAGGCAATTGCCACCCCCAGTTACATGACTGACGATCTGTTCCTGGGCGCCACGAAAGCCCGGCAGGCCGAACACCGAATGCAGCACCGAGAGTGCATCGGGTGCGGGCTCGGAGCCGCGTTGGCGCGCAGAGGCAAAATTGGGAGCGGGCATATAGTATCGGTCTGGACGACAGTGAATGATCGCGACAGGTCTAGCCCAGATTCGCAGCCAAGCCTATCGCTTCCGGCGTCGCCGATGCGCTCGTCCAACGAGCGATTTTAGGCGCCGGCAAACCGCAAAGCTTCCGCGATGCTCAAAGCAGGCATGCTCCGGCGCGCGGCGGCATCCAGCGCATGGCGCAGCAGCGCCGGGGAACAACCATAAGGGCTCGGCTCGGGCTCGACGTCATGGCTGTAGAAGATCAGCCAGCCATTGCTCGCGACAGCCTCGTCGAATGCCCGATCGATGGCGCCGCGGTCGATATCCTTGTCGATCAGTGGCATGGCGCGCAGATATTGCAAGTCGACGGTGCCGCTGTTGATCCCGGGCAGGATGCCGCGCGACGAGTGGAAGATCTTTCCAAGCTGCGTTTTGCGCAACATGGAACCGATGCCGTAAGGATAGGCGAAGTTCTCGATCGCGATCGAGGGATCCAGCGCCTGCAGATAGCGGCGATTGTTTTCGACCTCCGTCGCCATCGCGGCTTCGCTCAGGTCGGTGGCGCGCTTATGCGAGAAAGTGTGGCAGGCGATCTCATGTCCCCTGCGGTGCAGGCCGACAATGTCGTTGGCGCCGACGGTGGTCCAGTTGCCGGACCAACTGTTGGCCAGACCGCCCGCGACATAGAAAGTGCCCCGCGCGTTGTGCTGTTCGAGCAGGGCGGCTCCGCCCGTTGCCGCGCTGATCGGGGCGTCATCGAAGGTGAAGCTGACCATGGGGCCGGGATTGTGCAAGGCGGCCGGTACGACGCGCAGATGCCTCGCCAGTCTGTTGCCGACACGCGCCTTGATCTTGGACCACACCGCCGGCATGAGGTTAATCCACGCTATCGCGCAATTCGACCGCATCGGCGACGCTTTGAGATTTCGCGACAGCGAACGATTTGGTCGCCGGCTCGGGGTCGTTGCCGGCATAATTTGCGTTGATCTCGTTGCGCATGGTCCACCTCCGCCGCGGCGGTACGCACATTAATGAGCCTTCTTCGCCCTGTTCGAATCTGTAGAGCGGCGCCGCCAACGCAGCAATATTTCGCCGGACCATTGCGTAAATAACCCTAATGGCACAGCGCCAATTGGTTAAAGATTCAATTGTTAACCGGCGAAAATGGTAAACATGCGCACTCATGCCGGCCGCAGCGGGGACAGTGACAGTGCACGGCCCGATCGTGTCATAGGCCTGCGCCACGCGTCTGACACGACTTCTTCAAGGGCCGTACAACACCAGTTCGGTGTCGGTCAGGTCGGCGAGGCGAGGCTGGTGCGGTCCCTTGAAATATTTCCGACCGCGCGCCTTGATGTAAATCCCGGTAAGGCCGTCGATGGAGCGGTTGGAATCGAGCAGCACCGAGATCTTGCTGCGCCGAAGGAGCAGCCGGCCGATGATCCCCGCGCATCGCACATAGTCGCCGATATCGCGGCAATAGATCATCTGCATTGCCGGCGGCGCAATCCAGCCGCGCCGAATCCGCACCGGCGACAGGATGAAGGGTAATGCTTCGCCCGTCCCGGTGCGGCATACGAGGCTCAGGCAGCCATACTGTACATGCCGGGTCAACAATTCGACCTCGGGCGTCGACAGGCCGTCGACTATCCGCGCGTCACCGCTCACGGTCTCGATCGTCATGCCTGATTTGAGACGCGACAGCAGCGGAAACGAAAAGAACAGTCCGCTGCAATAGGATCGAAAGCCCTGGGCTTCGATGATCGGCCAGGTAAAGCCGGCGGGGCTGATATTGACGTAAGTGACTTCCTTGTTCTTCTGCGCGATCCGGGTCAGCAGCGGTGCGTAATTGCGAAACGGCGGGTCGACATACCAGCTCGACAGGTTGCAATAGATTCCGCGCTCCGCGCCATCGAACCGCGTACTGTAGATCAGCAACAGCACGCCGACCGGCAGGCCTTCATGATCGATCATGTAGCCGAAGCGTGGATAGCCTTTGGGTACGTCGCGGACTGCCTGGCGCCGTAGTCCCTGCATCCAGTAGGAGCGAGGCCGCCAGTAAAATCCGCGCGCAAGAAGGTCCCCGACCGCGTCGATGTCGGCCTCGGTGATCTCCCTGCAGCGAATTTTTTGGGCGACGACTGTCACTTTCGTCTCCGGAAGCAGAGTTACGATTCCAGGCCGAGCAGCATGTGCAATTCGGCCAGCCACTGGGCGAAATCGACACGTCGGTGTCGCGTAGATCGCTGTAGCACCCAATAACAGATGGCTAGGGATTTAATTCAAATGCGTCGATTGAATTCGAGGTAAGCCGATGCCCTATCATACGTGTCGGTTAATCGAATTCGGTTCCGTGACGATAGATTTCCGACATGGGGTAAACACTTCCGTAATAATGGGTGGTGTGAAGCGCTGATGGCTGTTTGCACAGGGAAAGATCGAACGAGCGCGCTGCGCCGGATAGAGGTGCGGATCGTCTAGACCTGCCTGGTTCGCGTCGTGTGCAACGCAAAGGCGCCGCCGCCGGCGCACACCAGCGTGGCCTGGGCGACCAGCCAGAATAGCGGATATTCCCAGCCGCCGCCGGGATTGGAGTAGGTCCAGCCTACCGGCCATTTGATCCAGACCACCACGGCGAGGAAGATCAGCAGGAACGCCGCCCATTGCCTGGTGTACCAGCCGAGCAGGATGGCGAGCCCGCCCATGACTTCCAGGCTGAACGTCGGCCATGCCAGCAGCGGCGTGATGCCGTTCTTCGCCAGCAGCGCCTCGTGCGTGTTCATGCCACGCGCGGTCTTGAGGAATGCGTGCGCGATCCAGTCGATACCGATCGCGACGCGGAGCAGAAACAGTCCATACTGGCTGTAAACCCGATCCATCGTGGCGTCGTCGAAATGCGCTGACAGCGCCGAAAGCAAGCCACGAGGATGAGGGGTTCGGTCGATGCTCATTTCTTCCCCGTCTCCGGCCGCCGGCGCGATCCCGGCCTATTGCGACGCCTTGGTCAGGTACGCGATCAGGTCCGCGCGGTCGGTGGCGTTCGCCATGCCGGCGTAAGGCATGCGGTTACCCGGCACCAGGGCCTGCGGATCCGTGATGAATTTATCGAGCGCCTCCGGCGTCCAGACGATGCCGCTGCGCTTGATCGCGGGCGAATAACGGAAGTCGGCGATCTCGCCGGCCTTTCGGGAGAAGATGCCGTGCAGGCTCGGTCCGACATTATTGGCGCTATCCAGCCGGTGACAGGCTGCACAATCCTGAAAGCGCGCCTCGCCACGCGCCGCATCGCCATCAGCCCGGGCCGCATGCGTCAGCAACAGCGCTGACACGGCGACCGCGAAACATTGTCTTTTGATCATGCCGGCACCAGCGGGCCGGGGTTTTTCACATAGCGGTTCTTGATCGCGTCGGCCGTTCGATAGGCCAGCGCGCCGACCGGCCCGGTCGGATTATAGGATGAGTTGTGCGGAAAAGCGTTGGCGCCGATCACGAACAGATTGTGGCAATCCCAACTCTGCAAATAGGTGTTGAGCACGCTCTCGCGCGGATTGGTCCCCATGATCGCGCCGCCGGTGTTATGTGTGCTCTGGTAAGGCACGACGGTCCATGGGTCGGTGCGAGCCCGTGCCGGGTTGAGCTTGGTGGGATTCATCGATTTGGCGAGATCGTTGATGATCTGCGCAGCGTGGACGCCCATCTTGTGCTCATTGTCCTTGTAATCGAACGTCATGCGCATCAGCGGCTGGCCGAAGGCGTTGCGATAGGTCGGGTCGAGATCGAGCCAGTTATAGCGGTTGGCCATCACGCTGCCGCTGGCGCTGATCACCATTGCGGTCTGGTACCATTTCGCGGTTTCCTGCTTCCAGGCAGTGCCCCATTGCGGCGTGCCTGACGGTACCGGCCGATAGCCGATCGGCAGCGCGGTGTTGAAGCCGCCGGACAAATTATAGCCGCCGACGAAATTGTGCGGCGCGCGATCGAACTCCCAATTGGTGTTGAAGTCGTCGGCCGTGGCGTTGGAGCCGCCGGCGTTCATGAACGGGTTAAAGTATTTGCCGTCGAAGAACAGCGTCGCACCGGCCCCGGTCTGGTAACAGTAATTCTTGCCGACGACCCCGGTTTGGGTGACCGGGTCGTAGGGCGTGCCGATCCCCGACGCCAGCAACAAATGCACGTTGTTGAGGATATAGGCGCACAACAGCACGATGCCCGCCGGCTGTTCGAATTCCTCGCCATTGAGCACGTTGGTGTAGGTCACACCGGTCACGCGCTTGCCGTCGGAGTCCTTGTTGACCTTGGTGGCCCAGGCGTGGGTGCGCAATTCGAAATTCGGACTGCGCATCGCGATCGGGATCACCGTCATGTGGGCGCTGCCCTTGGCGTTGGCTTCGCAGCCGAAACGCTGGCAATAGCCACAATATTGGCAGCCGCCGAATTTCGAGCCGTCCGGATTGGTGTAGGGCTGCGAGGCATTGGCCGACGGTCGCGGGAATGGATGGTAACCGGCGTTGCGTGCGGCGTCGGTGAACATCTCGCTGGCCAGGATCGGCGTCAGCGGCGGCAGCGGATAGTCGCGGGCGCGCGGTGCCTCGAACGGATTGCCGCCGGGCTGGATCTTGCCGCCGAGATTGCCGGCCTTGCCGGACACCGCCGCGGTGTATTCGAATTTTTCGTAAAAGGGCTCGAGTTCGGCGTAGCTGATGCCCCAATCCTGGATCGTCATATCCTCGGGGATGAACTTCTTGCCGTAGCGCTCCTCGTAATTGGAGCGGACCTTGAATTCCATGTCGGTCCAGCGCCAGGTGTGACCGCTCCAGTGTACGCCGGAGCCGCCGACCACTTCGCCCGGCAGGAACGAGCCCAACCGGCGCATCGGCAGCGCTTCCTGCTGCGGATTGTTGCGCACCGTGAGGGTGTCGCGCGCGGTGTTCTGCATCAGATCATGACGCACGACATAGCGCAGCTCGTCACGGATATTGGGCAGCGAGTAATCGTTCTCGCTGGTGCGCATGCCGCCGCGCTCGAGCGCGACCACTTTCAGCCCGGCTTCGGTCAGCTCCTTGGCCAGAATGCCGCCGGTCCAGCCCAGCCCGACGATGACGACGTCAACTTCTTTGAGTTTGGTGGCCATGGTGCCTCTCAGCTCAGATCGGCGATGCCGAGCGGCTTGTTCGGGAACGGTTTGCCGCGATAGTTCGCGACGTGGTCGCGGTGCACGGCAATGGCGCCGGGAAAGCCGATGATGGCCCAGCCGGCCTTATTGCGGTTGCCGCCATAGATCGGATCGGAATACACGCCTTCCACCACGGTCTGGTACAGCGTGGTCCAGAAAGTCCGCACCGGCAGTCCGCTCTCGAAGGTGATCTTGCCGGTGGACAGACCGATCAGGACTTCCTCGCGCTGGGCCGGGTCGATGCGGTCGAACGATTGACCGTACGTCTTGTGGCAATGCGCGTTGGTGGATTCGATGCCGGCACGATAGAGCTGGGCGGGAGTGAGCGGGAGCTGATAGCCTTGGCTCGGAGTCCCTGGCTTCCACGGTCCTTGCAGATAAAGTCGATCGCCCTTGCCCCAGGCGCCGGCCAGCGCGCGATCGATGTAGACGTTGACGCCGAGATCGGTGCCCTTCGGGCTGATGTCGTCGGCCGGGATCATGTGATCGACCAGCGCCTCGATGAAGGCGGCTTCGTCGAGATTGAGGAATTCGTACCCGGCGGCTTGCGGAGAGGCAGCGGGTGCGGCCACGGCCGGTGTGTTAGCGGCCGGCTCGGCCTGTGCGATCTCGACGGAAGTGATCGTTGTGGTGGTGGTTGCCGCGGCGGCGCCGCCGACCACGGCGCCCTTGATGAAGTGGCGCCGGTCGAATTCTTGTTTTTTCATTTGGCCTCCCCGCCCCAGGGGAGTTTGACCCGACCCCGTAGGACATGCTTTTTTTTTGCGAGCATGCTGTTTTTGGTCGGGCGCCGCAAGCCGGATTTAGCGGGATCGAAATATTCGTCAACGCATGCCGATTTTGTGCGCTGCAGGAATAATTTCCGCGTTCAGTCCTCGCCCTTGAAACTCATCAGGCGCCGGATCATCCGGATGTTGGCGTAGTCCACCATCTTGCCGTCGACATTTACCGCGCCCTGACCATTACGCTCGGCCTCTTCCATCGCCGCAATGGCGCGCGCGGCATAGGCGAGTTCCTCCTCCGACGGCACGAACGCATCGCGCGTTGCTTCGATCTGGCTCGGGTGAATGACCTGCTTGCCGTCATACCCCATCGCCGCCGCCTTCATCGCCGTCGACGCGGTCGCAACCGGATCGCGAAACGCGCCGCAAGGACCGTCGATCGCGCGCAAGCCAAAGGCCCGGGCAGCCACCAGCAGGCGCATCATCGGATAGGCGAACAGATCGAGCGGCACCTGCGGATGGCCGTCGGTGGCGCTGCCGACGTGCCTGTAGCCGGAGGGTGACGCGCCGACTTCGGCGCTGCGGGCGCCGATCGAGGCCGCGAAATCGCCGACGCCGAGATGCAGCGCCGTCACCAGCGGATCCGCCGCGGCGAGCGCGTCCACCTGGACCAGTCCACGCGCGGTTTCGATCAACAGTTCCAGCTCGACCGGCGCAGGGCGCGCTCCCTTGGCTGCGGTGACCCAGCGGCCGATCGTGGTGACGTCGCTGACGGTTTCGGACTTCGGAATAATGAAGGCGTTGAGCCGCGGGTTGCCGCCGAGGATCGCGATCTCGTTCTGGATCGTTGGGCTGTCGAACGCGTTCAAACGCACCGCGACGGTTTTGCGGCCCCAATCGAGTTCGCTCAACGCGACCACGGCGGCTTCGAGCGCCGCGGCCTTCTCGGCCGGCGGCACCGCATCCTCGAGGTCCATATACACGGCGTCGGCGGCGGAGGCCGCCGCGCCTTGCACCATGCGGGCGCGGTGCGCCGGCACCGCGAGATAGCTTCGGGTCAATCGCTGGGTCGTCATGTCTTGATCGTGTCCTTCAGTCCAGGTTCTTCGGTTCAGGTTCTGCAAGTCCGAGTTCGCTCAGGATCGCGTCGGTATGGGCGCCGACCGCGGGAATATCGCCCATCACGGGTGTGACGCCGGGAATGGTGATCGCCGGCAGGAAGCTCGTCAGCGGCCCGTTCGGCGAGTTCACTTTCCGCACCCGGCCGCGCGCGTGAAGCTGCGGATGTTCCAGGAACGCCTCCACGGTGTTCAGATTGGCGTTGGCAATGGCGGCGTTGTCGAGCCGCTCGATGACCTGCTCCGCGGTCAACGGTTCAAACTGCCGTTCGATCAGTGCTTCCAGCACATCGCGATTCTGCATCCGCCGCGGGTTATCGCAAAAGCGCGGATCGCTTGCCAGCGCCGCATCGCCGAGCACCTGCGAACATAGCGCGATCCACTCGCGCTGGTTCTGGATACCGAAAAACACCACGCCGCCGTCGCCGGCGCGAAACGGACCGTAAGGCGCGATGGTCGCGTGCCTTGTCCCGGTGCGCGCCAGCGGCTTGCCGGCGCCTTCGGTATAATAAGCGGGATAGCTCATCCATTCGGTCATGGAATTGAACAGCGACACCTCGAACGCCATGCCCTTGCCGGTGCGCTCCCGATTGAACAGCGCCATCAACACGCCATTGAGGATGTACATGCCGGTCGCTGTATCGACCACGGCGATGCCGCATTTCGCCGGTTGCTCCTGCGTGCCGTTGACCGACAGGAAGCCGGCTTCGCATTGCACCAACAGGTCATAGGCTTTCTTGCGGCTGTAGGGTCCGCCGCTGCCGTAACCGGAGATGTCGCAGGCGATCAAACGCGGAAAGCGCTCGACCAGCGTCTCGGCGTCGAGACCGAGCCGTTGCGCCGCGCCCGGCGCCAGATTTTGCAGGAATACGTCGGCTTGCGGCAACAATGCGTCCAGCACCTGCTTGCCTTCGGCGCTCTTCACATCGATAGCAAGGCTTTCCTTGGAGCGGTTGGTCCAGGCGAATTGGCTCGACATCCCGTTCATGACGTAATCATAGTCGCGGCAGAAGTCGCCCTTGCCTGGCCGTTCGATCTTGATGACCCGCGCGCCCCAATCAGCCAGATGCCGGCTCGCCAGCGGCGCGGCGATCGCCTGCTCCAGCGAGACCACGGTTATGCCCGACAGAGGTAGCCGCGGTGGCTTCGGCGGCTGATTCATGGTTTTCTCCCGGTTCTTTTAAGCCGTTCCCTATAGCGGGTCCTGTCACCGAAGGCGAACCGCCCGGCACAACCGGTGAGAGAGGCCCGGCGGTCAACTGCCAGTGATCGGATGGCTTGCGGCGCCACGCGGCTCCGGGATATGTGCTAGACACTATTGATCGTACGATAAGCACAGGGACGGAAATGAAGGGATTGCCGCGGATCATCGCAGGCGTCGTCGCCGGAATAGCCGTTGTCGGTGCGGCGGCGGCGTTCGCGGTGGCATGGCGTCCGGCGATCGCGGCGATCGATCCGCCCGCAGCGCAGACATTCGATCCGGCCCTGGTCAAGCACGGCCGTGAACTGGCGTCGCTGGGCAATTGCAGCGATTGCCACACCGCGCGCGGCGGCGGCAGCTTTGCCGGCGGCCTGCCGGTGCCGACCCCGTTCGGTACCATCTACTCGTCGAACATCACGCCGGATCCGGAAACCGGGATCGGCCGCTGGTCGGAGGAGGCGTTTCGGCGCGCGATGCGTTCCGGCGTCAATCGCGATGGCCAGCATCTTTATCCGACCTTTCCCTACGATCATTTCACCAACGTCTCCGATCAGGACGATGCGGCGCTCTACGCGTTCCTGATGACGCGGCCGCCGGTTCACGCGCCCGAGCGCAAGAACGAGCTGGCCTTTCCGCTCGACCAGCGTTTCGTGATCGCGGGTTGGAAGCTGTTGTTCCTGCGGCACGGCAACTATGCACCCGACAGCAGCAAGAGCGCGGAATGGAATCGCGGCGCTTACCTGGTCGAGGGATTGGCGCATTGCGGCTCCTGCCATACGCCGCGTAACGGGCTGGGAGCCGAACGCCCCAACGCGCAATTTGCCGGCGGGGACGTCGACAACTGGCACGCCTTTGCGCTCAACGCGCAGTCGCCGGCGCCGATTCCGTGGAATGCCGATTCGCTCTATTCTTATCTGCGCCAGGGATTTCACCCGGACCACGGCACCGCGCGCGGGCCGATGGCCGAGGTGGTCAGCAACTTGTCGTCGGTCAGCGAAAGCGACGTGCGCGCGATCGCGGTCTACATGGCCGGTGTCTTCGGTGCGCCGTCGCCGGCCCAGAAAAATCAGGGCGAGGCGGCGCTGGCCCAGGCCAAATCGCCGCCGCCGATGACGCTGGCATCCGATGCCAACGCCAGGGGCGCCGCGATCTATCAGGCCGCCTGCGCGGCCTGCCATGAGACCGGCCGCGCGGTGCCCTATGGCGGCGTCAATCTCGGGCTATCGAGCGCGCTGAGCAGCCCGGACCCGCGTAATGCGATCAATATCGTGCTGTCGGGCATTCGCCCTGTTACCGGCGAGCGCAGCCCGATCATGCCGGGCTTTGCCGCCACCATGAACGACGACCAGATGTCGGCGCTGCTGCAATTCCTGCGCAGCCGGTTCAGCAACCAACCGGCGTGGACCGGCGTTGAAAAAGCCGTGGTGGACGCGCGAAAAACCCAGACCGTGTTTCTCCAGACGTCGGCCGGGCCGCACAATGCGCCCGCCGATCCAACGCAGCGAGACAAGCCATGATGACATTGAAGGTCAATGGTCACGATCACCAGATCGAATCCGATCCGGATACGCCGCTGCTCTATGTGCTGCGTGACGAGATCAAGCTCAACGCCGCGAAATTCGGCTGCGGCATGGGCCAGTGCGGCGCCTGCACCGTGATTGTCGACGGCAAGGCGGTGTTGTCCTGCGTCACGCCCGTGATGCTGCTCGAGGGCAAGCAGGTGACGACCCTGGAAGGCCTCGGCACCATCGAAGCACCGGCGCCGATCCAGCGCGCCTTCATCGAAGAGCAGGCGGCGCAATGCGGCTATTGCATCGCCGGCATGATGATGCGGGCGCAGGCGCTGCTGCAGCGTAATTCGAAGCCGACCGACGCGGAGATCCGCGCCGAGCTGCAGCCCAATTTGTGCCGCTGCGGCACCCATATGCGGATTATGCGCGCGGTGCATCGCGCCAGCCGATCTGATGGATACCGCCGACGCCTCGCCGGCGATTGAAGGGAGTGCCCAATGAACGCTCCTGTCGATAAGTCGATCTCCTCGATCGCCGCCGCGTGCTCGCGGGCGGCGGCGCGCTGATCGTCAGTTTCTCGCTGACCAACGCCTATGCCGAGGATCCAGCCCGCGCCCGCGGTCGTCCCGGCGCCGAAACCGCCCGGCAGCCTGAAGGATGCGCCGTTCCTGGATGCGTGGATCCGGATCGACGCCGACGGCAAGGTGACGGCGTTCACCGGCAAGGCCGAACTCGGCCAGGGTTTCAAGACCGCGTTCCAGCAGATCGCGGCCGAAGAAATGGATGTTCCGTTCGGATCGCTGACGGTGATCACGGCCGATACCGGCCGCACCGCCAATGAAGGCTACACGTCCGGCAGCCATTCGACCCAGGACAGCGGCACCGCGATCCAGAACGCGGCGGCGCAGGTGCGGGCGTTGCTGGTCGCCGAAGCCGCCCGGCGGCTCGATGTGCCGGAAGAAAATTTGCGCACCGAAGACGGCGCGGTGATCGCCTCCGACGGCACGGCGGCTCGGCTACGGCGAACTGGTGGCGGGCGACATGCTGCATGTGCAGGCGCAGCCGAAATCGAAGCTGAAGGATCCCGCGACGTTCAAGGTGATGGGCCAGCCGGTGCCGCGCGTCGATATCCCGGACAAGGTCACCGGCGGCGCTGCCTATGTGCAGGACATGCGGCTGCCCGGCATGGTGCATGCCCGCGTGGTGCGGCCGCCGAGCTACGGCGCGCAACTGACCGAATGCGATACGTCGGCGATCGAGAAGATGCCCGGCGTGCGTCAAGATCGTGCGCGACGGCAATTTCCTGGCGGTGGTCGCGTCAAGGGAATTCCAGGCGATCAAGGCGATGCGCGTGCTGTCGGCGGCGGCGAAATGGAAGGAGACGGCGAGCCTGCCGAAGCAGGACGATCTGCTCAACGTGCTGACCCGTCTGCCGTCAAAGGACTCGACGATCTTCGAGCAAAGCAATCCGGCCGCGGTCGGCGTCAAAACCATCGAGGCCACCTTTACGCGGCCCTATCAGTCGCATGGCTCGATCGGGCCATCCTGCGGCGGTCGCGCACTTCGTCGATGGCGCAGATGACGGTGTGGACCCACACCCAAGGCGTCTATCCCGATCGCCAGGGCATCGCCGAGATGCTGCATATGCCGCTGCCGAGCGTTCGCCTGATCCATGTCGAGGGCTCCGGCTGCTACGGCCATAACGGCGCCGACGATGCCGCGGCCGATGCGGCGCTGATCGCCCGGGCTATGCCGGGCGTGCCGGTCCGGGTGCAATGGATGCGCGATCAGGAACATAGCTGGGAGCCGTATGGTCCGGCGATGGTGACGAAGCTGAAGGCGTCGCTCGACGCCAACGGCACGATCGCCGACTGGAATTTCGAGGTCTGGAGCAACACCCATTCGATGCGGCCGGGCGGCGCGGGATCGATGCTGGCGGCCCAGCACATGGCGGAAGCCGTTCGCGGTGCCGCCGCCAAAGCCGTTGCCGTCTGCCGGAAGGCGGCGGCGACCGCAACGCGATCCCGATCTACAAATTCCCCAACGCCCATGTCGTGCATCACTTCATTCCGGCGATGCCGCTGCGGATTTCGGCGATGCGGGCGCTCGGCGCCTATCACAACGTGTTCTCGATCGAGAGCTTCATGGACGAACTCGCCATTCTCGCCGGCGCCGACCCGGTCGAGTTCCGGCTCGAAGCATCTGGAGGACCAGCGCGGGCGCGACGTCATCAACAAGGCCGCCGAAGGCTTCGGCTGGAAGAAGGGACAAAAGGCGCCGCCGGGCCGCGGCTACGGCTTTGCCTTCGCGCGCTACAAGAACCTCGCGGCCTATTGCGCCATTGCGACCGAGGTCGAGGTCAATGCCGAGACCGGGCGGCCGCGGCTGGTGCGCGCGGTGGCGGCGGTCGACAGCGGCCAGGTCGGTCAATCCGGACGGGCTGACCAACCAGATCGAGGGCGCGATCATGCAGTCGATGAGCTGGACGCTGTTCGAAGCCGTAACCTTCGACGACGCCAGGATCACCAGCATCGACTGGCAGACCTACCCGATCCTGCGCTTCAATTCGGTGCCCGACAGCATCGACGTCCACATCATCAACCGGCCCGGCCTGCCGTTCCTCGGCAGCGGCGAGACCGGGCAGGGGCCGGCCGCGGCGTCGATCGCCAACGCGATCACCAACGCCACCGGCAAGCGGTTTCGTAATCTGCCGCTGACGCGCAAGCGCATCAAGGACGCGATCGACGCGTAAGGACGCCGGCTCAGTTGCCAGTTGGCAGCGTGCAGAGGTCGCCGCTTCGGAATGCCGGCGCGACGGCGGCATCGCCGAACAGCGCGCAGTCGTCGACGATATATTGAATGCCGTTGGCGCGGGCGTAGCTGATCTTTTCCGGAAGGGTCCGCAGCGCCATCACTTCCGTGATCCTGCGATGCCATTGATCGTAGAAGGAAGGCGTCAGGAACACGGTGGCGCCGCTGTAGAAATCGACGAATATCCGGCGGTGCGAGGCGACCTGGAAGATCGATGCGGCCGATGTCAGTTGCAGCGCGTGCCGGATCTCGGGTTCGGATTTCCCCTGCAGCGAGACCGCGCTGGAGGTCAGGATCATGAACATGGCGTCGGGGTTTGTGGTCGACTTTGCCCAGGCGCCGACGCTCTGCCAGTCCGCGACGGCGTGATTGAGCTCGGTCGCGAGCGTGGCGCGCTTCCAGAATTGCGTGGGAATGATCACCAGCGCCAGCGTGGTGAATACCGCGACCCGCAGGGCGGGGAGCGCGGGCCGGCCGCGCCAGCGGTCGGTCAGCGCCACGAACATCGCGGCGACCGGCAACAGATATTTCGAGGTGCAGACCAACAGTACCAGCAGCGGGCCGCCAACGGTAGATCGGTTGGCGTCGGAGCCAACCAGCCACTGCGTCGCCAAAGCGCCGACGCCGACGACGGCAAGCAGTTGAATCACCGCACCGCTGCGCAGCAGGTGCAGTTTCAGAGTGCTCGGGTTAGCGGTGAAGTACGGCACGAAAACCCCGATCACATAGACCGCCACGATTGCCAGGAACGCCATGCGAAACTGGATGACGGAAGTCTCTTGCGACGACGGGGGCTCGATGTGCTGGAGCGACAGCCAGCCCAGCCAGGTGACGCTGAGCAGCAGGAAAATGTCTTCGGTCGAGTTGGAATCGATCAGGAAATGCGAGCCGTAAAATTCCCGCAGGAACGTGACGTAGTCGAAATCGATCGGGGTATGCAGTTCGGGATTCGCGAGGATATTGACGACAACAGGTGTCGCGCAGACGGCGGCCAGCACGACACCGGGGATCGCCTGTCTCACCAGCGTATACCACGTGACCCGGTTTGACCGAAGCTGCGTGATCGCGATCAGCAGCAGCACCGGGGCCAGCCAGACGCCCATGAAGGCGTTGATGAAAAAAGTCGCGCCGGTCCAGAACAGCGCCCCGGTGAACCGCCCGCGAATGGCAAAATAGATCGCCAGCAAGATCGTGCCGTTGGCAACCTCGGAATGGGTGAACAGCGGCACGAACAGGCCGCCATGTCCGGCAAAGCTGTTACCGTCGAGCAGCGCCGTGAAGCAGATGATGGCGCAGAATATCAGGCGATCGCGGATCGTGATCACGCCGAGCAGCGAGGCGCAGCAGATGAAGCCGACGAATGAAAGCCATCGCGACAGATAAAATAGCGCCAGCAGCAGCGTGGCGCCGTGGTCCGCATATTTCGGGCCGGCGCTGATCGCGAGCCAGATGCCAGACGCGAAGTAGCGTAGCGACTGCATGAAGGCATCGCCGGCAAATTGCGGCTCGTCGTAGAGGCGGTCGACGATCGGCAGGTAGAACTGCTGGTTCGAAACCCCGAATACATAGCCGGTGAACAGGCACGATAGCAGCGCGGCGACTGCGCAGATGACAGCGGTCTGCACGGTCGTTGCCTCGGCCGTCAGATCAATCCCGATGAAGGTCCGCGTCGGGATGCCGGCGGCTTTCAGATTCGACGCCATCGGGGCAATCCCAGGGAAATTAGGCAAAAATTCACGAAGATCAGCCACGCAGGGCAGCCAAAGGGTAGGGGGTGCCGGTTAATAAACTGCTTTCCGAACGCGACTGGCCGGTCCGTGGAAGGCGCCTATTGATAGGTCGCCACGATGTCCGACACTGCGCGCTCGAGCTGCTGCGCGGTGGCGCATTGGCGCACGACACTGCAGAATGTCGCATAGCGCGGCATCTCGGAATCGCCAAAACCCCAGGCCATCCGGCCCTCGGGGTTGAGCCAGACCAGCCGCTTCGAACGCTCGCCGATCCGGCGCAGGATGTCGGCGCGGGGATCGAGATTGTTGGAGCGCGCGTCGCCGAGCACGATCACGGTGGTCTGCTGGGTGATCGATCCCATCCACTGCTTTTCAAAATCGGCGAGTGAACTGCCGTAGTCGGACGAACCGAAGCCGACCTTGGCCATGATCTCCTGCATCGCTTCGTCAGGCGATTTCTTCTCGAGGATGTCGCTGACTTCGATCAGATGGCCGGAGAACGCGAACGAGCGCACATCCGACACCACCTCGTGCAGGCTGTGGATCAACAGCAGGAAGAAGTCGGAAACCCGCGCGACCGAGCCCGAAACGTCGCACAGCGCCACGATCTTCGGCCGATCGCGGCGTTTGCGTTTCCAGGCGGTCAGGAACGGCACGCCGCCCCACGCGGCGTTGCGGCGGATGGTCCGGCGGACGTCGAGATGGCCGCGGCGTTGTCGCTTGCGCGGCTTGCTGAAGCGCTCGCGCAGCCGCCGCGCGATCTGCCGGATCAGGCGGCGCATCTGCTCGACCTGTCGCGGCTCGATCCGCGACAGCGGCGCGTTGCGCAGGATCTCGTTGCGCAGGTTTTCGGTCTCCTCGCGCCCATACAGCAATAGCGCCTGCGAGACCGTGTCGCGCACCGTTTCGCGCAAGGCTTCCAGCGCGGCCCCGAGCCGCTCTGCGAGGCCGGGATTGGATGCGGTCAGTTCGTCGAGATCGTCGCGCAGCCGCTGGATCCCCATCTGGTCGAGGATTCGGCCCGAGAAGATGCCGCGCTGGGTGAAGTAACGGATATCGGACAAGGACGCGGCGCTCGAGGCGCTGGCCAGCGCGGCCGATATCTCGTTGCGATCCTGCCGCAGCAGCATCTGCGCCAGCTGTCCAAGTTCGTCGGTGGCTTGAGCCTCTCGGCCGGCGCCCTCGGCCGATGACGGCTCGCCCGGCTGCGCCTCATCGTCGTTAGCCGCTTCCGGCGCGTTCTGCGCCGGCTCCGGCTGATCGAAGAACAAATCGAAGCATTCGCCGAGCGCGCGCTTCTCGTCCTGCGTCTTGGCCATGGTCAGCAGCAGCGTATCGCGCAAAATGCGGCGGTCTGAGAACCCGACGCTGGCTACCGCGCGCATCGCATCGATGCTTTCGGCCGGCGAGACCCGCACGCCGGCGCCGCGCGCCGCCCGAAAGAACCGGTGCAGGTTCTCTCGCATCGCGTTCAGCCGAACACGTTGTGACGCGCGGCCTTGGCGACGAAGGTCGAGACCTGGGGCAAGGCCGCCTCGATATCGGCCTCGTATTTCAGCAGCACGTTCAGGGTGTCCTTGACCATCTCGTGGCCGAGTTCGCTCGCCTGCAGCAGCACCAGCACGCGGGCCCAATCGATGGTCTCGCTGACCGACGGCTGCTTCTTCAGGTCGAGCGTGCGGATATCGTGAATGAAGCTGACCATCTGCTTGCGCAGGTTCTGCGAGATGCCCGGCACACGGCTTTCGACGATGCGCTCTTCCAGCCTCTGTTCGGGGAAGCCGATATGCAGATGCAGGCAGCGCCGCTTCAGCGCGTCGCCGAGATCGCGCTCGCTGTTCGAGGTCAGGATCACCGTCGGCGCCGCCACGGCGGCGATGGTGCCGAGTTCCGGAATCGTGACCTGGAAATCGCTCAGGATTTCCAGCAGCAGCGATTCGAATTCGGCATCGGATTTGTCGATTTCGTCGATCAGCAGCACGCAGCCCTTTGGCTGTTCCAGCGCCTGCAGCAGCGGCCGCGGCTCGACGAACTCCTTGGAGAAGAACACGTCGCCATATTCATGCAACTGACTGAGCGCTGCGTCGAGCGTCTCGGCGCCGCCGAGCACTTCGCCGAGCTTATCTTTCAGGATCTGGGTATAGAGAAGCTGCTTGGCGTATTTCCACTCATACAGCGCCTTGGCTTCGTCGAGCCCTTCGTAGCATTGCAGGCGGATCATCTTCAGCCCGCGCCACGCCGCGATCGCCTTGGCCAGTTCGGTCTTGCCGACGCCGGCCGGTCCTTCGACCAGGATCGGCTTTTCGATTTCCTGGGCAAGATAGACCGCGGTCGCGATCTGCCGGTTCGCAATGTAGCCCTGTGCGGCAAGGCCGCTTTCGACTGCCTCGATCGAGGCCGCAGGCCGCTGTTCCGCCACCAGTTCCAACTCCGGATGTTTCCCAATTTTAGGTCAGTTCTGCCTGCGTTCCAGGCAAAGGACAAGCCTCGTTCGGGCATGCGAGCAGCGCGGATTTCCTTCTGTTGCCTTGGCGATCGGCCAGCTTCGGGCTATTTCTGCCGCGATGAGGAATTTTGTCGGTTTGGTCGGGGGGCTTGCGCTGGCCCTGTTCGTTAACGCGCCTGCTCGGGCCATCGTCGGCGGCGCGCCGGCGGCGAGCGACGGTATCGCCCGCTCGGTGGTCACCATCGTCGGCTCGCACGGCAATTTCTGCAGCGGCACGCTGATCGCGCCCGATCTGGTGCTGTCGGCGGCGCATTGCGTCGGCCCGGAAGCGACCTACAAGATCGTCGAATATGGCGCCGACCGACAGCCGCAGTTGAGGGACGTGAAGCGGGTCGCCGATCATCCCGGCTTCGATATGAAGACCATGCTGGCGCATCGCGCCACCGCCGATGTCAGCCTGCTGCAACTCGCCGTGCCGAAGCAGCATCCGTCGCCGATCGGCGTGCCCAAATTGCCGCTGGCCGCCGGCAACCCGTTCAGCATCGCCGGCGTCGGCGTCACCATTCGCGGCGACGGCAAGAGCGGCGGCGTGGTCCGCTCGGCGGATCTGGTCGCGACCGGTCAACCGGGCAATTGCAGATCCGCCTGTTCGATTCCGCGACCCAGGGCACCCGCGCCGGGCTCGGCGCCTGCACCGGCGATTCCGGCGGCCCGGTGTTTGAGGACCAGCAGGGCAAACAGGTGGTGATCGGGCTCATCAGCTGGTCGACCGGTCCCAACGGCAGCGGCGGCTGCGGCGGTCTCACCGGCGTGACGCCGCTGACGCTGTATCGCGACTGGATCGCGCAAACCGCGCGGCAATGGGGTTCGGTGCTGACGGTGCCGTGAGGTTGCTTGGGCGACTGTCGTGTTCGGGCGGAGTATCGCGGCGTTGACGGCACGATCCCTCTCCCGCAGGGAGAGGTCAAGGCGCCTGCGCACCGACGTGAATATTATCTATGAATTTCTCCGCGTCGCATTCGTCGCGATCGCGGCGGCGGCGGTGCGGTTTTCGACGCCGAGTTTGGCGTAGATCTGCTCGAGATGCTTGTCGACCGTCCGCGGGCTGAGACCGAGGATCTGCGCGATGTCGCGGTTGGTCTTGCCCTTCGACAGCCACGACAGCACTTCGCCCTCGCGAGTGGTCAGCCCGAGTTCGCTGGAAAACCTTGCCGGCAGATCGGGCGTGGCGTCCTTGGCCAGCCGCAGCAGGAATTCGTTCGGGCCGGACTTGCCCATATATTGCAGTTGCAGCAGCGGATTGTCCGGAAAGGACGCCATCGCCTGCGCCTTCGAGGCGGTGCCGGCTTTTTGCGACTGATCCAGCCATTGCAGCAGCGGCTGTGGCAATTCCAGCTCATCGCCCGGTCCGGCGGCGAGGCTGTCCGCCAGCAGTTTCTGCGCCTGCGGCGTCGCCCACATGATCTTGCCCTGGCGGCTGACCGCGAACAGAAACCGTCCGGAGACGTCGAGCGCGTCGCGGGCGCTCTGGGTCAGCCGGGCGTTGGCGAGATGAACCCTGATCCGCGCCAGCATTTCCTCGATCACGATCGGCTTGGTGACGTAGTCGACGCCGCCGGCTTCCAGCCCGTGCACGATATGCTCGGTGTCCGCCAGACCCGGTCATGAAGATCACGGGCACGTTGCTTAAGCCCGCGTCGCGCTTGAGCCGCCGGCAGGTCTCGAAGCCGTCGATGCCGGGCATCACGGCGTCGAGCAGGATGATGTCGGGCGTGATCTGGTCGACGATCCGCATCGCGGCGGCGCCGTCCATCGCGACCATCACCGTCATGCCGGCGCCGTCGAGCGCATCGGTCAATAGCCGCAAGGTTTCCGGCGAGTCATCGACGACCAGCGCGACGTCGCGCTTTTTGGATTCAGTGGTCATAGCTGTACAAGGTTTTCAGGGTTGCCATGTACTGGTCGAGATCGAAGCGGTCAATCAACCCGCGCATTTGCGATACGAAGTCGGCATGCTCGGGATGATCGGCGCCCATCGCGTCGAGCTTGACCTGGATCGCGCGGATGTAACCCATCTGTCCGAGATCGATCAGCTCCTCGACGTCCTTGGCCGCTGGACGCGAGCCGGTCTCGGGCTTCCAATGCGTCGCCACGGTCTGGTCGGTCTCGTATTGCCATTCGATCTTGAGCAACTGCCGGATCAATTCCAGCAGCCGTGGAATGTCGATCGGCTTCATCAGATAGCCGTCGTGGAACGGCTGCGCCAGCGGCGCGCCATGGGCTTCCAGCGCGCTCGCCGACACCATCAGGATGCGGGCCTGATGATGCCCGTTGGAGCGCAGCGTTTCGGCCACCGTCCAACCGGTCATTCCGGCCATCGAGATATCCAGCAGAAACAGATCCGGCCGGCAGTGCTGCGCCAGCGCGAGGCAGGCCGGCCCGTCCGGCGCGCTGAGCAGGATGAAGCCGAGCGGCGTCAGCACTTCGCGCAGCAGATCGCGCTGGATCGGATCGTCGTCGGTCACCAGGATGGTCTTGCGCGGGCCGTGATAGCCGAAGACGGGCGCGTCGATCGGCGCAATCCGGGTCGGGTTGGTGACTTCCGACAGCAGCATCTTCACCCGGAACGTGCTGCCGGTCCCCACCGCGCTGGTGACCTGGATGTCGCCGCCCATCACGCCGGCGAGCAACCGGCTGATGGTCAGTCCGAGCCCGGTGCCGGTCTGCGGCTGCGACACCCCGAGTTCGCCGCGCTCGAATGGCGCGAAGATGCGTTCGAGGTCGGCGGCGCGAATGCCGGGGCCGGTGTCGATCACCTCGAATTCGGCGACCGGGCTGCGATAATGCACCACGAACCGGACGCTGCCGCTCTGGGTAAACTTGATCGCGTTCGACAGCAGATTGATCAGGATCTGCCGCAGCCGCTTTTCGTCGGCATAGACCACAACCGGCAGCACCGGCGGCCGGTTGAAGACGAAGTCGATGCCCTTGGCGGCGGCCTGCAGTCGGAACATGCCGACCAGCTGTTCGAGAAATTCGCCGAGGCGAACCTCGTCGCGCGACAGATAGAGCCGGCCGGCCTCGATCTTGGAAATATCGAGAATGCCGTCGATCAGTCCCGACAGATGATCGGCGCTGCGGCGGACCACGCGGACCTGGTCGCGCGGCTTCGATTGCAGGCTGGAATCCTGCTCCAGCAATTGCGCGTAGCCGCTGATGGCGTTGAGCGGCGAGCGCAGTTCATGGCTGAGGCCGACGACATAGCGGCTCTTGGCGAGGTTGGCGGATTCGGCGACTTCCTTGGCGCGCTGCAATTCGGCGTCGGTGCGCTTGTGGGCGTCGATTTCCTGGATCAGCAGCGCTGGTCTGGCGTCGGGTTTCCTCTTCCGCCGCGCGCCGGCTCTGCTGCGCCAGCACGAACAGCCACGCCACCACGCCGATGATGATGGTCAGCGCGAAGAACACTTTCCAGAGCACGCTGGACAAAGGCAGGTGGATCGCCATCGAGTCGTCGCCGAGGTCTGCAGATAGATCATGCCGAGCGTCAGCCCGACCAGCCCCGCGGAAATCGCGAACACGCCGAGATAATGCCCGAGTTGCGAATTGATCCGGGCATAGATCGGCTTCGGCAGCATCGCGCTGAGCGTCTCGGCGACCTGCGCCTGGATTCGCGCATGCGGCTTGCACAGATCGTGGCAGCGCGCGTCGAGCGAACAGCACAGCGAGCAGATCGGCCCGGCATAGGCGGGACACGACGCCATGTCCTCGGGCTCGAACGAATGCTCGCAGATACAGCACTGGATCGCGTCGAGGTTCTGCCAGCTTCGCTTCGGCTTGCGCGCGATGTAATATTTGCCGTCGGTCGCATACGCGATCAGCGGCGCGACGACGAGCGCCGCCAGCAGCGCGACGAACGGCGACAGCGCCTTCGCCATCGGTCCGAACAGGCCATAGAACGCGCTGATCGAGACGAGGGTGGCGATCGTCATCGCGCCGACGCCGACCGGATTGATGTCGTAGAGATGCGCGCGCTTGAACTCCATCGTGCGCGGGCGCAGGCCGAGCGGCTTGTTGATGACGAGATCGGCGACCAGCGCGCCGACCCAGGCGATCGCGACGTTGGAGTAGAGCGCCAGCGTCTGCTCCAGCGCCTTGTAGACGCCGATTTCCATCAGCAGCAGCGCCACCAGCACGTTGAACACCAGCCAGACCACGCGGCCGGGATGGCTGTGGGTCAGGCGGGAAAAGAAATTCGACCAGGCGATCGAGCCGGCATAGGCGTTGGTGACGTTGATCTTGACCTGCGACAGGATCACGAAGGTGCCGGTCAGCGCCAGCGCCAGTTCCGGCTGCGACAGCACGTAGCGAAACGCCTCGAGATACATGTGCGCCGGCTCGGCGGCGTGCTCGGCGGAGACGCCGTGGCTGAGCGCGAAGAACGCCAGGAACGATCCGGCCAGCAGCTTGAGCGCGCCGGCGCCGATCCAGCCCGGACCGGCGCTGAGCAGCGCGATCCACCACGAGCGCCGCGAGGTGTGGCGGTCGCGCGGCAGAAAGCGCAGGAAGTCGACCTGCTCGCCGATCTGCGCCACCAGCGCGAACACCACCGAGGCGGCGGTGCCGAACAGCAGCAGATCGAGATGGCCGGCGGGGTCGCCGTGCTCGCCGGGAAATTCCGCCATTCGGCAAAGGAATGCGGATTGGCCCAGGCGATCGCCGCGAACGGCAGGAGGTTGAGAATGATCCAGAGCGGCTGCGTCCACAATTGGAAGCGGCTGATCAGCGTGATGCCGTAAGTCACCAGGGGAATGATCAGCGACGGCGCTGATCAGATAGCCGACCGGGCGCGGGATGCCGAAGCACATCTCCAGCGCGGTCGCCAGGATGACCGCTTCGATGGCGAAGAAGATGAAGGTGAAGGAAGCGTAGATCAGCGAGGTGATGGTCGAGCCGATATAGCCGAAGCCGGCGCCGCGGGTCAGAAGATCGATGTCGATGCCGCATTTGGCGGCGTGATAGGCGATCGGCAGGCCGCAGCAGGAAGATGATGACGCTGACGACGAGGATCGCGGCGGTGGCGTTGGTGACGCCATAATTCAAGCGTGATGGTGCCGCCGATGGCTTCCAGCGCCAGGAACGAGATCGCGCCGAGCGCGGTGTTGGCGACGCGGGCGGCGGACCAGCGCCGCGCGCTCTTGGCGGTGAAGCGCAGCGCGTAGTCTTCCAGCGTCTGGTTGGCAACCCATTGATTGTATTGGCGCCTGACGCGGTCTATCCGCTGCCGCCCTGCCACTACATACTCCTGACCGCGCGCGAACCCCTCGCAAAAACCCGATACGGAAAATCTACGTCGCTATTTTGCGGTGCAATATACGCGATCTTGCGTATCTGTGCACTGCACAAATTCCGGCAATCCTGCCCCGCCAATAGCGCGTCCTCGAACACGAATGGGGTAGATATGTCAGACGAGAATAAACAGGGACTGCAGTCGGCATTTCGCCGCAAGCTGCTGATGGGAATGGCGGCCGTGCCCGCTTTGACCATGCTTCCTCGGCCGTCTTTTGCCGATGCGCCGGCAACCTCCGCGATCAACACCACCGGTCTCGCGGTCACCGATACTGAAGTCACCGTCGGCATCCTGCATTCCGCCACCGGCACCATGGCGATTTCGGAAACCGGCTCGATCGAGTCCGAAAAGCTCGCGATCGCGCAGATCAACGAAGCCGGCGGCATTCTCGGCCGCAAGATCAAGATCATCCAGGAAGACGGCGCCAGCGACTGGCCGACCTTCGCCGAGAAGGCCAAGAAGCTTCTCGTCAACGACAAGGTCGCGGCCATCATGGGCTGCTGGACCTCGGCCTCCCGCAAGGCGGTGCTGCCGGTTCTCGAACAATATAACGGCATGCTCTACTACCCGACCTTCTATGAAGGCCTCGAGCAGTCCAAGAACGTGATCTACACCGGCCAGGAAGCCACCCAGCAGATCCTCGCCGGCCTGAACTGGGTCCACGAGACCAAGAACGCCAAGTCGTTCTTCTTGGTCGGCTCGGACTACATCTGGCCGCGCACCTCGAACAAGATCGCGCGCAAGCACATCGAGAGCCATCTGCAGGGCTGCAAGGTGGTCGGCGAAGAATATTATCCGCTCGGCAACACCCAGTTCAACTCGGTCATCAACAAGATCAAGCTGACCAAGCCGGACGTGATCTTCACCGACGTCGTCGGCGGATCGAACGTCGCGTTCTACAAGCAGCTCAAGGCGGCCGGCATCGACCTGTCGAAGCAGACCTTGCTGACCATCTCGGTGACCGAAGACGAAATCGACGGCATCGGCGGCGAGAACATCGCCGGCGCCTATGCCTGCATGAAGTACTTCCAGTCGCTCGACAATCCGAACAACAAGCTGTTCGTTCCCGCGTTCAAGAAGATGTGGGGCGAGAAGACCGTGATCGGAGACGTCACCCAGGCTGCCTATCTCGGCCCGTGGCTGTGGAAATTAACCGCGGAGAAGGCCGGCAGCTTCGACGTCGACAAGATCGCGGCGGCTTCGCCGGGCGTCGAATTCAAGGGTGCGCCGGAAGGTTACGTGCGCATCCACGAGAACCACCATCTGTGGTCGAAGACCCGCGTCGGCCGCGCCAAGCTCGACGGTCAGTTCGAGCTGGTGTTCGAAACCGAGGATCTGGTCGAGCCGGATCCGTTCCCGAAGGGCTACCAGTAAGCTCGATTGCGCGTGCGGGTTTCTCCCGCGCTCGCTTTTTAAGCAAGCTCTCCCTGGCGCGGATTTTGCAATCCGCGCTTCAAGACCCCGCGTCGCGAATGGGCTCGCGGCGCGGGGACCTTATCCCT
>CAWJSD010000020.1:0-195301 GCA_963845435.1 uncultured Alphaproteobacteria bacterium | reverse complement strand
GATGCAGGTCGTATCCCTGGAGGACATCGATGTTCGGCGACTATTCCCTTGGTGATCTCGGCTCGATCTTTGTCATGCAGGGCTTTGCCGGCCTGATCCTGTTCTCGGTGTACGTGCTGATGGCGCTCGGACTTGCGATCATCTTCGGCCAGATGGGCGTCATCAACATGGCCCACGGCGAATTCATGATCCTCGGCGCCTACGTCACCTGGATGACCTCGAATTTCTTCCAGGCCTATTTGCCGGGCTTGTTCGCCGGCTACTTCTTCCTCGCCATGATATTGGCGTTCATCGCGTCCGGACTGCTGGGAATGCTTGTGGAATGGGCACTGATACGACATCTCTACAAGCGCCCGCTCGATACCTTGCTCGCCACCTGGGGCTTGAGCCTTATTCTTCAGCAGGCCTATCGTTCGACCTTCGGCGCACGCGAAGTCGGCGTTGAACTACCGCAATGGATGCTCGGTTCGCTCAATGTCAGCGACAGCATCCAGATCCCGATCAACGGCGTGTTCGTGATGTCGCTGACTTTGCTGATCACCGCCGTGGTCGGCTATCTCATGTACAAGTCGCGCTGGGGCCGACAGGTCCGCGCCGTCGTGCAGAATCGCATCATGGCGGGCGCCGTCGGCATCAACACCGAGAAGGTCGACCGCTATACGTTCGGCCTCGGTTGCGGCATCGCCGGCGTCGCCGGCAGCGCCTTCACCATGATCGGTTCCACGGGCCCGACCTCCGGCCAGCTCTACATCGTCGACACCTTCCTGGTCGTGGTGTTCGGCGGCGCCGCCAGCCTGCTCGGCACCATCGCCTCGGCCTTCAGCATCTCGCAGACCCAGTCGACGCTCGAATTCTTCCTGTCGGGATCGATGGCCAAGGTCATCACACTGCTCGCCGTCGTCGGAATTCTGATGCTCCGTCCGCAGGGTCTGTTCGCCCTCAAGGTCCGCAAGTAACAATCAAAGGGCTGAAGTCATGAAGGCCACTCGCTTAGTCAATCGGTCGGAGCTGATCGGAATTCTGATACTCGCCGCTTTCCTGGTGGTGATCCTGCCGCTCTGCCTCGATGTCTTCCGGCTCAATCTGGTTGCCAAATATCTCACCTACGCATTCGTGGCGCTGGGGCTGGTGATCTGCTGGGGCTATGGCGGCATCCTCAGCCTGGGGCAGGGCGTATTCTTTGGCCTCGGCGGCTACTGCATGGCGATGTTCCTCAAGCTCGAGGCATCCTCGGTCGAAAACACCAAGATCCAATCGACCCCCGGCATCCCCGATTTCATGGACTGGAATCAGATCACCTCGCTGCCGTTCTTCTGGAGGCCGTTTCACAGCCTCACCTTCACGATTCTTGCGATCGTCGCGGTGCCCGGCCTGTTTGCCCTGATCATCGGCACCGCGATGTTCAAGCGCCGGGTCGGCGGCACCTACTTCGCCATCATCACCCAGGCGGTCGCCGCGATCCTGACCATCCTGATCGTCGGCCAGCAGGGCTACACCGGCGGCATCAACGGCATGACCGATCTGCGCACGCTCAAGGGCTGGGACATCCGGCCCGATCACGCCAAGATCGTGCTCTACTTCTTCGAAGTCGGATGCCTGTTCGCCTGCATCTTCATCGCCCAGTTCATCCGGCATTCCAAGCTCGGCCGCATCCTGATCGCGATGCGCGACAAGGAGGACCGGGTTCGGTTCTCCGGCTATAGCGTCGCCAACTTCAAGATCTTCGCTTTCACCATCGCCGCGGTGTTCTCCGCGATCGGCGGCGCGATGTTCGCGCTCAATGTCGGCTTCATGTCGCCGTCCTTTGTCGGCATCGTGCCCTCGATCGAAATGGTGATCTACACCGCGGTGGGCGGCCGGCTGTCGATCCTGGGCGCGATCTACGGCACCCTGCTGGTCAATTTTGCCAAGACCAGCCTGTCGGAATCTTTTCCGGAGTTGTGGCTGTTCGGGCTCGGCGGCCTGTTCATCGCGGTCGTGCTGGCCTTCCCCGACGGCATCGCCGGTGTCTGGGGCGACTATGTGCAGCCGCGCATCGATCGCCTGATCAATTCGCGCAAGCCGGGCTGGGCGCCGACATCGGTCGCCGCCGACGCCGCGCCGGCCGAGTGAGGAGAGCATCATGATCATCGGTCACCAGCCCAAGGAATTCCTGCTCTCGGTCGAAGGCCTCACGGTCTCGTTCGACGGCTTCAAGGCGGTCAACGACCTGTCGTTCTATGTCGAGGAGAACGAGATCCGGGTCATCATCGGCCCCAACGGCGCCGGCAAGACCACGGTGCTCGACCTGATCTGCGGCAAGACCAAGGCCACCTCCGGCCAGATTCATTTCCGTGACAAGGACCTCACGAAGATGAAGGAGAACCAGATCGTGCAGGCCGGCGTCGGCCGCAAATTCCAGACGCCGTCGATCTATGACGATCTCACCGTGTTCGAGAATCTGGAGATTTCATTTCCGCGCGGCCGCACCGTGTTCGGGGCGTTGACCTTCACCCGCGATGCCACCGTGCGCGACCGGGTCGACGAAGTCGCTGAAATGATCTTCCTGAAGGACAAGCTTGCCGTGAAAGCCGAATTACTGAGCCACGGCCAGAAGCAGTGGCTCGAGATCGGCATGCTGCTGATCCAGGATCCGGAACTGCTGATGCTCGACGAGCCTGTGGCCGGCATGAGCGTCAGCGAGCGGGTCAAGACCGCCGAATTGCTCAACCGCATCATCAAGAACCGTTCGGTGCTGGTGATCGAGCACGACATGAAATTCGTCGAGGACATCGCCCACAAGGTGACTGTGCTGCATCAGGGCCAGATCCTGTCGGAAGGCACCATGGAGCATGTCAAGAACGATCCCAAGGTGATCGAAGTCTATCTCGGGCATTGACGGATGATTTTCGGAAGGCGGTTTCCGCTTTCCGGGTACGGCCATGTTCGGCGCCGAGTGTGTGGCGAAGAGCAGGGTTCAGGACAAGGAGCGCTTGAATGCTGGCTATCTCTGATCTGCATGTCGCCTACGGCCAGAGCGAGGTGCTGCACGGCCTCAATGTCGCGGTGGCGCCCAACGAGATCGTCGCGATCATGGGCCGCAACGGCATGGGCAAGACCACGCTGATGAAGTCGCTGATGGGCATCGTGCCGACCAAGAGCGGCTCGGTGAAGATGGACGGCAGCGAAGTGTCCACCCTGAAGAGCTACGAGCGGGTCGCCAAGGGCCTGGCCTACGTGCCGCAGGGCCGCATGATCTTCTCGACCATGACGGTGAAGGAAAATATCGAGACCGGCCTGGTGGCATCCGGCGAGACCGAAGTGCCGAAGGACATTTACGAGCTGTTTCCGGTGCTGCTGGAAATGAAAGGCCGCCGCGGCGGCAATTTGTCCGGCGGCCAGCAGCAACAGCTCGCGATCGCACGGGCGCTCGCGACCAAGCCGAAGGTGCTGCTGCTCGACGAACCGACCGAAGGCATCCAGCCGTCGATCATCCAGGAAATGGCGCGCACGTTGAAACGCATCCGCGATCAGCGCGGCCTGTCGATCGTGGTGTCCGAGCAGGTGCTGAGCTTCGCGCTCGACATCGCCGACCGGGTGCTGGTGATCGAGAACGGCGAAATCGTCCGCGACGATCCGCGCGCCAGCGTCGATGCCGCGCAGATCTCCAAATTCCTGTCGGTCTGAGTTTTATCCTGAAGTCCTATCGCCACGTCCTGATGTTAAACCTGCCAAAACGCGTAAACAGGGGAGCTAATTGATGCCAGATACACTGATCAAGGTCGATCTTTCGCAGTCGGCCTATGAAAACGACAAGATCCACAACCGCTGGCATCCGGATATTCCGATCGTCGAGTGGGTCAGCCCCGGCGACGACTTCATCATCGAGACCGTCGACTGGACCGGTGGCTTCATCAAGAACAACGATTCCGCCGACGACGTCCGCGATATCGATCTGTCGATCGTGCACTTCCTGTCCGGTCCGATCGGCGTCAAGGGCGCCGAGCCCGGCGATCTCCTGGTGGTTGACCTGCTCGACGTCGGTCCGCTCAAGGAAAGCCTCTGGGGCTTCAACGGCTTCTTCTCCAAGCAGAATGGCGGCGGCTTCCTGACCGACCACTTCCCGCTGGCGCAAAAGTCGATCTGGGACATCAAGGGTCTCTATACATCGTCGCGCCACATCCCCGGCGTCAATTTCGCCGGCCTGATCCATCCGGGCCTGATCGGCTGTCTGCCCGATCCGAAAATGCTCAAGACCTGGAACGATCGCGAGGCCGCGCTGATCGCGACCAACCCGACCCGCGTTCCCGGATTGGCCAATCCACCGTTCGCCGCGACCGCGCATGCCGGCCAGGCCAAGGGCGACGTCAAGGCCAAGATCGGCGCCGAAGGCGCCCGCACCGTGCCGCCGCGCGAGCATGGTGGCAACTGCGACATCAAGGATCTGTCGCGCGGTTCGAAGATCTACTTCCCGGTCTATGTGCCGGGCGGCGGCCTGTCGATGGGCGACCTGCACTTCAGCCAGGGCGACGGCGAAATCACCTTCTGCGGCGCCATCGAAATGGCCGGCTGGCTGCATATCAAGGTCGATATCATCAAGGACGGCGTGTCGAAATACGGCATCAAGAACCCGGTGTTCAAGCCGTCACCGATCACGCCGAACTACAAGGACTATCTGATCTTCGAAGGCATCTCGGTCGACGAAGCCGGCAAGCAGCATTACCTCGATGTGCACATCGCTTATCGTCAGGCCTGCCTGAACGCGATCGAATACCTCAAGAAGTTCGGCTATTCCGGCGCGCAAGCCTATTCGATCCTGGGCACCGCGCCGTGCCAGGGGCACATCTCGGGCGTGGTCGACGTGCCAAACGCCTGCGCGACGCTGTGGTTGCCGACCGAGATCTTCGACTTCGACATCATGCCGGGATCGGCCGGACCGATCAAACATATCAAGGGCGATATCCAGATGCCGCTCTCCCCCGACAAATAGCTCCCTGCGACGGGATGCGGGGCGGCGCGGTTTGCCGTCCCGCATTTCGGTCTTATACTGACGAGAGTGCCGGGGAGTTTTGAAATGCCTGTTTACGATTATCTCTGCAACGATTGTGGTCCGTTCACCGACATGCGCCCGATGGCGGAATGCGACGCGCCGCAGGATTGCCCGCAATGTTCAGCGGAGGCGCCGCGGGCGATCCTGACCGCGCCGAATTTCTTCTGCATGTCCTCGGACAAGCGCAAGGCCCACGCCACCAACGAGCGCAGCTCGAATGCGCCGAAGACCGTCGACCAGTACAAGGCCTCGCACGGCGCAGGTTGCGGCTGCTGCTCGACCGGCAAGCCGGCGCGACTGGTGACCAAGACCAAGAGCGGCGCCAAGAGTTTCCCGACCGCGCGGCCGTGGATGATCAGCCACTGAGCTTGTTGAGAGGAAGTTGAAACGTCCGCGCTGGAAGCGCACTCCCTCCCCCTTGCGGGGAGGACCGGGGTGGGGGACCGCGGGCACCGAGCTCTTGGCACCTCCACCCCCGACCCCTCCCCGCAAGGGGGAGGGGAAGTCCAAGACCCTACCTTGCCGGACGCATCCGCGCGGGTGAGGCGATGCCGGCGAGCAGCACGGCCAGAATGCCGGTCAGGAAAATTCCATCGAACGTGCCGGCGCCACCGATCGAGGCGACCGGCGCGCCGAGGCCGCTGATCTTGTCGAGATTGAGCAGATCGGCGCCGATCAAAGTCCCCATCGATCCGCCGATGTAAGCCAGCGGCGGCGCGTATTCGCGCGACAGGATGAACGCCAAAATCGCGGTGACGATCACGGGCGCGAACACCGGCACCGCGATGCCGATGCCGTGCACCGGCGTCGCCATGGTGTGGATCACGGCGGCGATCAGGATCACGGCGAGCGTCGCCTTGAACCACAGCTGATAGCGCATCACGAGATAGGCCGACATCAAGGTCGGGATCACCGCGCCGCCGATATTGACGGCGATGATGGTGCCCGGCGACTGCACCGCCAGTGGCACCACGTAGCGCATGCCGAAGAACTCGACCACCTCGCCCGAGCGCATATGGCTGCCGGGCAGCATCGCGACCGGGATATTGAAATAGCTGCCGATCAGCGAGCCGAACAACAACAGCAGCGCTACGCCGGGACCGACCCCGAGCCGCATATAGGCATAGCGCAGGATCCGGAGCTGGACCAGAATCACCAGCCCGGCGAACAGCACCACCAGGATCGAAAACAATCCCGGCGTCATCGGCAGATAGTGCACTCCCGAGTTCATGGTCGTTGCGTCGCGTCCCTGATATCGCCGGCGCGAAATATCCCATGGGATTGGGGCAATTTAAATCATGCCGACCTATTCGATCACGCCATTGCGGTGAGCACGGTGCGTTCCCGCCCCCACAAGGGGGGAGGGAACGCGCTGCGGCGCGATCAGGGTCGCATGCAGCAGGTAGCGATCCGGCCCCGATGTCAGCGCGTCGAACGGCCAGCAGGTCGACAGCACCAGGTGATAGCCTTGCGCCAGAGGGTCGATGCCGGATGCATCGAACCGCACCACGGAAGAGCCATCGGCGCGGTAGCGAAACATCCTGCCGTCGCTGCGGGTGACGTCGATCTCGTCGCCGACCGCGACATCTTTCAGGAAGCGAAAATGCGTATCGCGATGCGCGGAATAGACCGCGACGCCGCGCTCGCCGGCATCGGGCGTCAGTTCGACATGGCCGGGGCCGAACGCCAGCGCCTGTCCGCTGCTGCCCGACAGCACGATGGCGCTGGCGCCGATCCGTTTCACCTCGATCCGCGCCACCGGCCAGGTATCGGCCCATGACCACGGCTTCGTCGCATGGCCGGTGGCGATGGTCTGGTCGAAGGCGCGTGCCAGCAGCACCTGGGCGAGCAGCGCCTTGGCGTGGATATAGGCGCCCTGGCCGAATAGGATCGAGGCCGAGGAGGGCGAGGATGAAGGGAGGCAGGATGCGGGGCATGGCGGTTCCGTTCGTCATTGCGAGCGAAGCGAAGCAATCCAGGGGCTCCGGTGTCGATGGCCCCTGGATTGCTTCGTCGCTTCGCTCCTCGCAATGACGGTTGAAGCAACGGTGAAAACCTCGCGCGCGCGGCCCGGGGGACGGAGGCCGCGCGCGCTTTGCAGGAGGAGGTGGGGAGCCTCCTCCAACGCGCGGCGTCAGCGGGCGAACCGCTGGCGCCGGTTGAAGGCGAGCCACATCAGGCTGAGCGTCAACAGCACCGCGCCGACGATCATCCGAAGTTCGGCGTCGGTCGCGGTTTTCGGTAGCGTGACGCTGTCGGGCGTCGGTGCGGGCGTCACGCGCTTGATCTGTGCCCTGGCATCGCCGGCGTCAGCGCGGCGTTCCCTGGGCGGCATCGGCAGTTGCGGGCGATCGCCGAACACTTTCGCGAAATCCCAACCGGCCGGCAGATTCAGCGGCAGGTCGGTGAGCTTCAACGGCTCGCCTTGCGGACGGCTCGGCGTCTGGTCGACCGCGACCAGGCTGGTCAGCCGGGTCACCAATTGGTGCTGCAGCGCCAGTGACAAAATCGTCTTGTCGGCGTCTTCAGGGCTGATCTGCCGCGTGGTGCGCGCGATCTCGGCATCGCTGATCTTGCGCCGTGCCCACAATTTCGACAGGCCCTTGCCTTCAGCGGCATTGGCAAGCGGCAGCGTCACCGTCCACGGCCGGTCGCCGATCCGGCCCTTGATCTCGACCGAGCCTTTGACCTGGTCGAGTTTGGCGGCCAGCACCAGCGGCTCGCCGCGATAGAGATCGGGGATGGTGGCCGGCGAGAGATCGGCTCTGGCATCGGAGAACTTCACGCTGAGACCGGTCACCGCGGGGTTTTCCAATTTGGAGAACAGATCGCGCATCCGCTCCTCGACCTGGTCGACCGAGCCGATATGGGTGAAGGCGCCGCGCCCGAGTTCAGCGGCGCGGGTCATCAGATAGGTGTTCGGCGCCGAGCCGATGCCGACCATGAACACCCGCGAGCGGCCGCGCATCGCGTTGATGGTCTCGAACAATTGCTGCTCATTGCCGATATCGCCATCGGTCAGGAAGACCACCTGACGCAACGTATTGGCGTCGGCGCCGGCGTGATCGGACAACGCGGCGTGCATCGCCGGCACCATCTCGGTGCCACCGGCGGCCTGCAACGCGCTGACGAACGATGTCGCGGTGCTGACATGCTGCGGCGTCGGCCGGTACCGAGTCCGGGAACAGGACATCCATGGTGTTGTCGAACCGGATCACGTTGAACCGGTCGCCGGGCTTCAGCCGGCTCAACCCGTAGAGCAGGCTGGCCTTGGCCTGGGTGATCGAGGTGCCGCCCATCGAGCCGGAATTGTCGATCACGAAGATCACCTCGCGCGGCAGCGGCTTCTGTTCGGCCTGCTCGACCGAGGGCGGCGTCACGAACGCCAGCAGATAGTCGGCGTCGCCGACATGCTCGCGAAACAGGCCGACCGACGGCGCTTTCTCGGCGGATGGTTTCCAGGTCAGTTCGAAATCGCGGTCGGCCGGCACCGGGCCGTCGGCAAGCCGGATGATGCGCGAGGTGACGTCGGGGCTTTCGATCTTGACCGCATGAAACGGGCTCTTGACCTCGCCGAGCGGAAAGCCCGCGGCCAGATGCACGGTGATGGTGGTCGGATTGACCGGGGCGTTTTGAGCGGGGTCGAGCACCGGCGGGCTGATGCGCTCGCGATCCGGCACCGGATCCGATGTCACCGCGCCCCAACCGCCGCCCTCGGCGCGCAGGTCGACGCTCTGCACGATCGGCGCCGGCGTATAGCGCGGTCCGACCACCAGCGGCACGCGCAGGGAAAACGCGTCGCCGGATTGATGCACCGGCTCCTGATATTCGATCTGCACCAGCACGGTTTCGCCGGGACCGATATTGGCGACCGAATTGGTGAACATGTTCGGCCGCTGCTGTTCGGTCAGCGCCGCCTTCTGCCCATTGGCGCGGGCCTGTTCATAAATCGCCCGGGCCTGCTGCCGCTCCTTGATGTCGCCGACGATCACACGGTCGCCGACCACCATCTTGAGGCTGTCGACCGCGCCGCCTGATGGCAGCGGATAGACATAGGTTGCCTCGACCCAGTCCTTGGTCGGGTTGCGGAAGATCTGCGTGACCTTCGCGCGGATGGTCGGGCCGGATACCGTGAGGTCGACATCGACGCCGAGCCGGGTCGCGTCGGCGAGACCGTCTCCGGTCTTGAGCAGCAGCGTGCCGGTACCGGCATCGCCCGGCCGCGCGAACACTTGCGGTGCCTCGTCGGACCATACCGGTTCGAAGCTGACGAACAGCGCCACGAACCCGACCAGCACCACGGTGACGCATTGCATCACCACCAGCAGCAGAAACTTCATCAACCGCACCAGATTGGGGTGCGGGTGCGGCTCAATCTCGTCCTGAACAATCGCGTCTTGAAAACTCATTTGGTTCTCTCCCGAAGGATATCTTCGTGCCGGGAAATGTGCGGAACCGGCGGATGTGGCGCGAGCAGAATGATCGGCCTTGTTCAGCCGCCGTCCGCTGCGGCGCGTCCCGGCAGCGGCGGCTTTGTGCGGTTTTGTGCTGAACTGTCCGTCTGCTAGACTGGTCGGAATCGGGCAGGGGGAACGATGTCGACGCCGGACAAGCAGCTATCCGACGAGCAGAGCCGGCAGATTGCCGAGACCATTCGCGAGGAAATCGCGCGGCGCCGCATCTCGCGGCAGTCGCTGGCCGAGCAGGCGAAACTCAGCCTGTCGACCCTGGAAAAAGTGCTCGGCGGCCGCCGTCCTTTTACCCTGGCGACCACCGTCCGGCTGGAGCAGGCGCTCGGCGTTTCCCTGCGCAAAAGCGTCGACATCGCCGCGCCGCCGCCTGCCGCCCCGGTCAACGGCGACGTCGCGCCCGACAATCTCGGGTCTTATTCGCGCCGCGCGGTGTCGTGGCTGGAGAACGTCTACATCACGCTGCGTCCGTCATTCGGCGACAAGGACGCGATTTATGCCTACCGCACCGAAATCGTCTGGGATGCCGCGGCCTGCTCGCTGATGTTTCGCGAGGGCGAAAGGCTGGATGTTTCCTACACCCAGTTCGGCGAGGTCGCGGTGCCGAACCAGTCGGGATTCATCTATCTCGTCACCAACCGCCATGGCCAGCATCGCCTGATCACGGTGTCGCGCCCGACCATCACGGGTGAAATGTACGGCATCCTGACCACGCTATTGGCGGGCCGCGGCTCGCTGCTGACGCCGATCGCCGCTCCCATCGCGTTCGTGCCGGTGAAGAACATTCCCCACCCGACGGTCGGTCGGGTCTCGCCGGACGACGCCAATCACGCCGTATATCGCACGTATCTGCGCCGCACCGTCGACGAGCCGTTCGCGCTGTTTCTGCAGGGGTAGCCTCGCGTCCCGGACGCGGTGCGGCACGAGAACGTCATTCCGGGTCTGCGCCTTGCGGCGCATCCCGGAATGACAGTGTTGTCGGAGCCTATCCCCCCGTTTCGGCGCTGATGATGTCGCCGAACAATTCCCACTGGCCGTTCTTGAACCGCATCATCTTGAGCTGTTCGATCGGGGCGAAGTCGGTGGCGCTGGTGGTGACGGTGATGCCGGGGATCAGCGTGTCGGGCGCGAAGCCTTTCAGGCTGGCGGCCTGCTTCATGACGTTTTCCCGGGTCAGGTTGTCGCCCGCCTGCTTCAGCACCTGCACCATGGTCTGCGCCGCGGCGTAGCCGTACACCATGTTGGCTGTCGGCGACGTTGACGCCCGGCATGTACTTGTCGGCGAACGCCATGAACTTCTTCATGCCCTCGTCGTTCTTCCACTGCGGATCGGAGGCATCCTTGAGATAGCCGGCCGACAGCACGCCTTCCGAGGCGTCGAAGCCGGCGGGCTTCATCACCGCGCCGATCGAGATCGAAACGTCGGTCATCAGATGCATCGGCTTCCAGTCGATCTCCGCCATCTTCTTGATCGCCTGGGCGGCGAATTTCGGCGTCGCGATGTTGACGAACACGTCGGCGCCGGTGCCCTTCAGCTTGACGATGTGGGAATCGATCGAGGGCTCGCTGGTCTCGTAGCTTTCCTCGGCGACGATCAGCTTGGATGCCTTGTCGCCGAACACGTCCTTGAGGCCGGCGACGTAATCCTTGCCGAAATCGTCGTTCTGATAGAACACCGCGACCTTGGCGTCGGGCTTGTTCTTCAGGATGTATTTGGCGAAGATCCGGGCCTCGACGCGGTAGCTCGGCTGAAAGCCCATGGTCCAGGGAAAATCCTTCGGATCGTTCCACTTGCTGGCGCCGGTGGCGACGAACAGTTGCGGGACCTTCTTGGTGTTCTGATATTTCTGCACCGCGGACTGGGTCGGCGTGCCCAGCGCGTTGAAGATCAGAAACACTTCGTCGCTTTCGATCAGCTTGCGGATCTGCTCGACCGTCTTCGGCGGGCTGTAGCCGTCGTCATAGGTGATGAAGTTGATCTTGCGGCCGTTGATGCCGCCCTGATCGTTGATCATCTTGAAATAGGCTTCCTCGGTCTTGCCGATCATCGCCGTAGGCCGAAGCCGGGCCGCTATAGGCCTCGATATTGCCGATCTTGATCTCGGTGTCGGTGGCGCCGGTGTCGTAGACCTTCTGCGCCAGCGCGCTCTGACCGGTCAGCGCAACGAATGCCGTGGCGGCCGCGGCCGATAACAGGCGCGAGGCAAGCAGGCATGAGTTCTTCTTCATGGAGTAAACCCTTCAATGGACGATGATTAAAATGAAGTTCGACGTCGTGGAGTGCAGGCGAAATCGATAACGGCCGAAAATCCGGTGTCGGACGGCCAAGGCGTATGATCCAGCGTCAGGTTGACTGGCAAACTTCCCCCTTCAATCAGCGGTCTTGCGCCGCCTGATATTTTTATCGAGCCTGTGCGGGGCAGCATGCCCAACTCGAGGCAAGCTGGCTAGCTGGACTTTTGGGCATAATGTCCGGATTCGGAATCCCGCCGCCGGCTTGCCTTGCGGGACCGGAACATGGCTTGATCGGCGGGATCGGTTGCGCGCACGCGGCGCGGAATTCTGCCGGAAGGAATATGCTATGATCACGCTCTATCATTGCGACGCGGCGCGCTCGTTCCGGCCGCTGTGGATGCTGGAAGAGCTAGGTCTGCCGTATGAGCTGAAGATGCTGCCGTTCCCGCCGCGGGTGCTGGCGAAGGAATATCTCGCGCTCAACCCGCTCGGCACCATTCCGTTCATGATCGACGGCGAGACCAGAATGACGGAGTCCTCCGGCATCTGTCATTATCTCGGCACCAGATATGGGCCGACGCCGCTGATGGTCGGCACGGATGAGCCGGCCTTCGGCGCGTTCCTGAACTGGATGTATTTCAGCGACGCCACGCTGACGTTTCCGCAAACGCTGGTGCTGCGCTACAGCCAGCTCGAGCCCGAGGATCGGCGCAATCCGCAAGTCGCGGGCGACTACGCCAAATGGTTTTTCGGCCGGCTGCGCGCGGTCGAAGCCGCCACGGCGAACGCCGAGACGCTGTGCGCCGGCCGCTTCACGGCGGCCGATATCGTGATCGGCTACGCGCTGCGGCTCGCCGACAATATCGGGCTCGCGAAGGATTTCGGGCCGAACGTGTCGGCTTATTGGCAGCGCCTGCAGGCGCGCGACGGTTACCGGCGCGCGGTCGCCGCCGAACGGCACGCCGGTGTCGAGCAGGGCGTGGCGCCGCGGGTGCGGGGTTGAATTTGATCTGGATGTCGTCCGCGGCATCATGAAGTAAAACGGGGATTTCGGAATGGCAGAAAAAAATTGGGACCGGGTGCCGATCGACGCGCAGAGCGTCGATGCGCCGCTGTCGCGGGCGGCGATATTTCTGGTCGTCACCGTCGCCGGCGAACAATCCGCGCTTGCGACGGCCTGCGCGGTGCTCGATGGGCTCGACGATCTGGTCAAGACCGTCGGGTTTCGCGATCTCGGCGGACACCTGTCGTGCGTCGCCGGGATCGGCAGCGATCTCTGGGATCGCCTGAAGGCAGGCGGAAGGCCCAAGGAGCTGAAGCCGTTCGAGCCGATCAAGGGGCCGGTTCATACCGCCCCCGCGACGCCGGGCGATCTGCTTTTCCACATCCGGGCCGAACGCCCCGATTTTTGCTTCGAATTCGAACGGATCCTGCTCGATAGCCTCGGCACCAGCGTGACGGTCGTCGACGAAGTCACCGGCTTTCGCTATTTCGACGCGCGCGATCTGCTCGGCTTCGTCGACGGCACCGCCAACCCGACCGGGCTCGATCTGCCGGCATCGGCGCAGGTCGGCGACGAAGATCCCGATTTCGCCGGCGGCAGCTACGTCGTGGTCCAGAAATATCTCCACGACATGGCGGCGTGGAAGCGGACTTCGACGCCGCTGCAGGAAGAGATCATCGGCCGCACCAAGATCGACAACATCGAGATCGACGACGACGACGCGCCCCGCAAGTCGCACAAATCGCTGGCCACGATCGAGGACGCGGACGGCAACGAATACGACATCCTGCGCGACAACATGCCGTTTGGCCGGCCCGGTCATCCAGGAATTCGGCACCTATTTCATCGGCTATTCCCGCTATCTCTGGGTGATCGAGAAAATGCTGCAGCGAATGTTCGTCGGCGATCCGCCGGGGGCCTATGATCGGCTGCTCGATTTTTCGACGCCGCACACGGGTGCCACCTTCTTCGCGCCGACCCGTGCCATGCTGCAGACGCTGGTTCAGGCTGTTCACTCCGCTTCGTAGGGTTAATCCGCCCGACGAACCATGTCGCAACGGCACCGTCATCCTGAGGTGCACGTCATCCTTGGCGCGCCTCGAAGGATGGCGTTCAGCACCGTGCCGCGCGGCACATCCTTCGAGACGCGCGCAAGAGCGCGCTCCTCAGGATGAGGTGAGGGATGGTGGCGGCTCACCAAGCACAGCCTCATGGTGAGGAGCCGCGAAGCGGCGTCTCGAACCATGGCCGGAGCCGATCGCTACGTCCCGTGCCCCGTCCCGTCATTGAGCCAGCACGCCACCTGATGCCGCGCGCCGGCATCGGCCAGCACCGGCCGCTCGACCTTGCAGCGGTCCATCACATAGCGGCAGCGGGTGTGGAAGGCGCAGCCGGACGGCGGGTTGATCGGGCTCGGCACGTCGCCGTCGATCATGGGCGCGAGGCGTTTCGCCTTGGGGTCGGCGACCGGCACCGAGGCCAGCAGCGCCTGCGTATAGGGATGGCGCGGATTGGCGAACAGTTCGCGCTTGTCGGCGATCTCGACGATGCGGCCGAGATACATCACCGCGACGCGGTGGCTGATATGGGCGACGACGGCGAGATCATGGGCGATGAACAGATAGGAGAAGTCGTGCTTGCGCTGCAGGTCGATCAACAGGTTGATCACCTGGGCCTGGATCGAGACGTCGAGCGCCGAGACCGGCTCGTCGCAGACGATCAGCTTCGGTCCGAGCGACAGCGCGCGTGCGATGCAGATGCGCTGGCGCTGGCCGCCGGAGAACTGATGCGGATAGTTCTTCATCTGGTCGGCCCGCAACCCGACCTGCGCGAACAGTTCGGCGACGCGTTCCTGTTTGGCGCGGCCGGTGGCCAAGCCGTGCACGCTGAGCGGCTCGCCGACGATGTCGCCGGCGGTCATGCGCGGATTGAGCGAGGCGAACGGATCCTGGAACACGATCTGCATCGAGCGCCGGTGCGGCCGCAGCTCCGCTCTTGCCGAGACGCGTGATGTCGGTGCCGTCGAGCCTGATGGCGCCGCTGGACGGCTCGACCAGCCGCAGCACGCTGCGCGCCACCGTCGATTTGCCGCAGCCGGATTCGCCGACCAGGCCCGAGCGTTTCGCCCGGCGCCGACCGAGAAGCTGACGCCGTCGACCGCATGCACGGTGCCGACGCGCCGGCGCAGCACGCCGCCGCGCACCGCGTAATGCTTGACGAGGTCGGTGACCTCGAGCAGCGGACGGGCGTTCGTCATCGGTCATCATGGCGCGGCCACCAATTCGTCGGCGCGCCAGCATGCCGCCAGATGGCCGTCGAAATCCCGCAGCGGCGGATATTCCGCGCGGCAGCGGTCGATCGCGAGGCCGCAGCGCGGCGCGAAGGCGCAGCCGGCCGGCAGATTGGTCAGCGACGGCACCATGCCGGGAATTTCCGTCAGCCGCGCGTCGTCGCTTGGCTTCGAGCGAAATCACCGCCGGCATCGAGGCCATCAGGCCGCGCGTATAGGGATGCCGCGGATGTGTCGAACAGATCTTCGACGGTCGGCTTCCTCGACCTTCTTGCCGGCATACATCACGATGACGCGCTGCGCGGTCTGCGCCACCACGCCGAGATCGTGGGTGATCAGGATCACCCCCGTGCCGAGCTCGTTCTGCAGATCGACGATCAGCGCCAGGATCTGCGCCTGGATGGTGACGTCGAGCGCGGTGGTCGGCTCGTCCGCGATCAGCAGCGTCGGCCGGCACGCCAGCGCCATCGCGATCATGGCGCGCTGGCGCATGCCGCCGGAGAGCTGATGCGGATATTCCTGCGCCCGCCGCTCCGGCTCGGGAATCCGCACCAGCCGCAGCATCTCGACCGCCTGTTTCCAGGCCTCCTTCGCGGTCATGTCCTGGTGCAGTCGAACCACTTCGGTGATCTGGTCGCCGATCCGCATCACCGGATTGAGCGAGGTCATCGGCTCCTGGAAGATCATCGAGATGCGATTGCCGCGGATCCGGCGCATCTCGGCCTCGGCGAGACCGAGCAGATCGGTGCCTTCGAGCGTCACGGTGCCGCCGACGATCCGGCCCGGCGGATCGGGCACCAGCCGCATGATCGACAGCGCGGTCACGCTCTTGCCGCAGCCGGATTCGCCGACGATCGCCAGCGTCTCGCCGCGGCGAACGGTGAACGACACGTCGTCGACCGCCCTGAACAATCCCGAATTGGTGAAGAAGACCGTCTGCAGGTCCTTCACGTCGAGAACCGTCTCATCCATCCGCAACTGCGTCCATCAGCCGCGCTGCCTCGGATCGAGGATGTCGCGCAGCGCGTCGCCGAACAGATTGGTGCCGAACACCGCGAGGCTGATCGCGATGCCCGGGAAAATCACCAGCCACGGCGCGGTGCGGACATATTCGGCGGCGGATTCCGACAGCATGCGGCCCCACGACGGGATACGGTTCGGGAATGCCGAGGCCGAGAAACGACAACGAGGCCTCGGTGAGGATGGTGGAGCCGAGCTGCGCGGTCGCCAGCACGATCAGCGGCGCGAGCGTGTTGGGCAGCACGTGACGCAGCGCGATGCGCGTCTCGCTCATGCCGATCGACTTGGCGGCCTCGACGAACGGCAGCTCGCGCAGCGCCAGCGTGTTGGCGCGGATGACGCGGGCGACCGTCGGGATCAGCGGGATCGCGATCGCGATGATCACGTTGGGCAGCGACGGCCCGAGCGCCGCCGTCATGATCAGGGCCAGCACCAGCAGCGGCAAGGCCTGCAGGATGTCGGTGACGCGCTGGAACACCAGATCGACCCAGCCGGAGAGATAGCCGAGGCGAGGCCGATCATGACGCCGATCGACGAGCCCAGCGCGGTCGAGCCGATGCCGACCGCGAGCGAGATGCGCGCGCCATGGACGATGCGGCTCCAGACGTCGCGGCCGAACGAATCGGTGCCCATCCAGTGCAGCGCGCTGGGCGGCGCCAGCCGATGGGCGGAATCGACGCTCAGCGGATCGAACCGGCAGATCAGGTCGGCCGATGCCGCGACCCAGACGAACATCAGCATGATCACGAGGCCGACGGTGCCGAGCATGTAGCGTTGCGCCAGGAACGATCAGCCGGCGCCAGCCATGGGTCGCATTGGCGCCGGCGCGCCGCAATTCGCTATCGTAATTGACCACGGCCAAGAATCTGTCCTCCTAGTCCGCGTAGCGGATGCGCGGATCGATCACGGCGTACAGCATGTCGACGATGAAATTGGCGAGCACCACCACGACGCGCGATCAGCATCACCAGGTTCTGCACGATCGGATAGTCGCGCCAGCGCAGCGCCTCGACCAGGAAGCGCGCGACGCCGGGAATGTTGAACACGGTCTCGGTGACGATCAGGCCGCCGACCAGGAACGCCGCCTCGATGCCGATCACGGTGATGACGGGCAGAATGGCGTTCTTCAGCGCATGGCGGTAATTGACCGAGGCATTCGGAGGCGCCCTTGGCGCGCGCGGTGCGGATGTAGTCCTGGCGCAGGATTTCCAGCATCGAGGAGCGCGTGATGCGCATGGTCAGCGCGGAGCTGCGGAAGCCCACCGCCATCGCCGGAACGCAATAGATCGCGATCGCCTCGGTCCAGGTCTTGGGATTGGGATTGAAGATCGGCATGGTCCCGAACAGCGACACCGACGCCATCAGGATCAACAGGCCGAGCCAGAACGACGGCAGCGACAGGCCGCTGAGGCTGACGATGCGCAGGGCATAATCCAGCCGGGTGCCCTGGTGCACCGCGCTGATGACGCCGAGCGGAATGCCGATCGAGGCGGAGAACAGCAGCGCCAGGCCGGCCAGCCGCGCCGTGATCGGAATTCGCGGCAGGATCTCTTCCAGCGCCGGCTTCTCGGAGACATAGGAATAGCCGAGGTCGCCGTGCAGCAGGCCGCCGATCCAGTGCAGATACTGCACGACGATCGGCTGGTCGAGCCCGAGATCGCGTTCCAGACTGGCCTTGTCGGCGGGATCGACGATACCCCGCGGCGTCGAACAGGATGTCGACGATGTTGCCGGGCACGATGCGCAGCAGCACGAAGATGATGACCGAGATCCCGAACAGGGTCACCAGCATCAGGGCGAGGCGCCGCACGATATAAGCAAACACCTGGCTGATCTCCCTGCGCGGCTGGCTGTTGGCGGCTCGAACTTACTTGTCCAGCCACACGTCTTCGTAGCGGTAGCCGTTGTAGGAGCTGTTCACCATCACGGTGACGCCCTTGACGTAGGGCTGCCAGCAGGTCCCGGTCCGGGCATGGAAGATGATCGGACGGGCGACGTCCTCCTGCAGCTTCTTGTCGATCTCCCACACCAGCTTCTTGCGCTTGGCGACGTCGGTCTCGACCGATTGCTGGTCGAACAGCTTTTCGATGTCCTTGTTGCAGTAATTGGTGTAGTTGCGCTCCGAGCCGCAGGAATAATTCTCGTAGAACGACTGGTCGGGATCGTCGACGGCGTTGCCGGTGAGGTTGAGGCCGAGCGCATAGTCCTTGCGCGCGATCTTCGGGAACCATTGCGCGGTGTCGACGACATCGAGTTCGGCGTCGATATAGATGCTCTTGAGCTGGTCGATCAGGATCACCGCCGGGTCGCGATAGACCGCGATATTGCGGGTCGAGACCTTGACCTGCAGCTGCTTGTCCGGGCCGTAGCCCGCCTTCTGCATCAGCTTGCGCGCCTCCTCGCGGTTGGCGTTGATGTCGGGGCCGTAGCCGGGGATCGATTCCAGCATCTCCTTCGGCATCGCCCACAGGCCCTGCGGCGCCGGCAGCATGGTGCCGCCGATATCGCCCTGGCCCTCGAACATGATCGAGATGAACGCCTTGCGGTCGAGCGCCAGCGCCAGCGCGCGGCGGATGTCGAGATTGTCGAACGGCGGCGCCGACGAATTGATGATGATGTTGGTGGCGACGTTGTTCGGCTCGACCTCGCAGATCGCGTTCGGCGCCTGCGATCTTGACGTCCTTCAGCAGCGGAATCGACACCTCGGTCGGGAACGTCATGTCGAACTTGCCGGCGACAAAGCCGAGGATCGCGGTCGAGCGGTTCGGGATGATGGTGAATTCGATGCCGTCGAGATACGGCAGGCCCTTCTTCAAGTAATCCGGGTTGCGGACCAGCTTGATCGACTTCGTTGGCCTTGAACTCGACGAACTTGAACGGGCCGGTGCCGATCGGATGGGTGCGCATCTCCGCCGGCGAGACGTGGCAGGGATAGACCGGCGAGTAGCCCGAGGCGAGCAGCGCCAGCAGCGCCGGCTGCGGCCGCTTCAGGTTGAAACGACGCCTCGTAGTCGCCGTTGGTGGTGACGTCGTCGACCTGGTCGTACCAGGACTTGCGCGGGTTCTGCCGGAACTTCTGCGGCGACTTGCCCATCAGCATGTCGAAGGTGCATTTGACGTCGGCCGAGGTGAACGGCTTGCCGTCATGCCATTTGACGCCCTGGTGCAGCTTGAAGGTCAGGGTCTTGTTGTCGCTGCTCCAGGCCCAGCTGTCCGCGAGGTCCGGGACGATCGTGCTCGATGCTGTTCTGCGCGACGTTCTGATCGTAGATGACGAGATTGTTGAACACCGGCATGAACGGCACGTTGACCGAATAGGTCGCGCCTTCATGGATCGAGGCGCTGCCGGGGCTGTCGCGGTGATACATCCGCAGGATGCCGCCCTGCTTTTCGCCCGCGAGGCGAACCGGCTGTAGGCCGCCAGCAAACACAACGACGGCGACGGCAAGCGTTCGCACGCTGCGCATGGTTCCCTCCCTCGGCATCCCGGCCTCATGGTGGGCCGTTGATGGCAAAGGATAGCATGGCGGACCGGGCAGGCAACAGCCACGCGCGGAGCGCGTATTGTCACTTCGGATATATCTGCCGCAACGCGGCAGTGCGACATTCTGGCAGCGAGGGTGTCAGGCGCAAGCGCGCGCCGGCCGTCGTCGAACTGTCAAACTTTCTGTCGGTCGCGGTTGGCCGCTTCCGATTCCGGCTGATATTGCAGCGGAGCCGGACTCGACAAACGGCGGTTTGAGCGCGCTCGCGGCAAAGCTGGTGTTGCGGCCCTGGCGTTTGGCTTCGTAGAGCGCCAGATCGGCGTCCCCGACCAGCGTCGCCTCGTTGAGGGTGGCCCTGGTCCGGGTCGCGACTCCGACGCTGATGGTGACATAGCCGCGTGAAGAGGCAGGATTGGAGATGCCGAGCGATCTGACCGTCAGCCTGACCGCCTCGGCGACACGCAGCGCTTCCGCCTCCGGCACGTCGGGCAGGATAATCGCGAACTCCTCGCCGCCGTAGCGCGCCGACATGCCGGTGGTGCTGAACGTCGCATCGGCGATGGTCCCGGCGACGGCCTTGAGACATTCGTCGCCGGCCTGGTGGCCGAAGGTGTCGTTGTAGCTCTTGAAATGGTCGATATCGAACAGCAGCACCGAGATGGTGGCGTGCCCGGAATATTCGCGATGCAGGAACGCATCGAAGGTACGGCGGTTGGGCAGGCCGGTGAGCCCGTCGGTGGTGGCGAGCTGGGCCAGGCGGCTGTTCAGCGAATTGAGCTCGTCTTCCATCATCTTGCGCTGGGTGACGTCGCGCACCACGCCGACGAATTTTATCTTTTCGGCGACGTTGCGCTCCGATGCCAGCTTGAAATTGATCTCGACCCAGGCGATCGAGCCGTCGGCGCGCGCGATCCTGAAGGCGACGGTATTGGTCGCGTTGGGATTGGTCAGTTCGGCCGTCGCCGCCTGAACGCGCTCGCGGTCTTCGTAATGGACGAGATCGAAGCAGGATTTCCCGACCAGGTCGTTGCCGCGCAGGCCGAGCACCGGCTCGACCGACGGCGAGACATACAGCAACGTGCCGCGGCCATCGAGCAGGATCACGATGTCGGCGATATTGTCCGCCAGCAGCCGATAGCGGGTCTCGCGCTCGCGCAGCGCCTGCTCGGTCTTGAGCCGGAAGCGGAACAGCGACGACAGCAATGCGGCCAGCAGAACGATCATGCCCAGCAGCACGATGCCGACCAGCGCGTCGGTGCGCAGCCCCTTCCACCAGTTCGCCAGAAGCTCGTTCTCCGAACGCGCGACGGTCACCACCAGTGGATATTGCGAGGATTCCTCGTAGCCGAAATATTTCACCTCGCCGTCGAACGGCGAGATCGTCCTGTAATATCCGACCGAACTCAGCTTGAGCTGATGTGGCGAACAGGTCCGCCTTCGACACGTCCGCGCCGACATTGAGAGTTCGGCCAACGGATCAGGACGATGCCGTCGCTGCCGGATCAGGCTGATGGCGCCACCGGTGCCAAGCTGGATCCGGTTGTAGAACGCATTGAAATAGTCGCTGTCGATCGCGGCGGTCAGAACGCCGGCGAAACTGCCATCCTGCCTGCTGATCCGTTTGGACAGGATGATCGTGAGATGGCCGGTGAGGCGGGATTGCAGCGGCGCGCTGATCTGCAGCGCCGGGCCCTGCGTGTCGCGATGATAGATGAAGTAGTCGCGGTCGGAATTGTTGTAGTGCGGCATTTCCGGAAGCGAGGAATAAAGCCAGTCGCCGTCGGCATTGAAGACGCCGATTTCGCGGATCTGCGGCAGCGCCCTGGACCAGGTCGGCGAGATACTTGTTGAAGCGCTCGGGCGGGGGCGTCTGGTATTTCAGGAATTCGACGATGCCGCTCATGCTGATGTCGGCCGCCTGGATCGTGTGAGAGGCGTGCTCGGCCAGCGAATGGGCCAGATTTTCCGTCGAGGTTTCGCCGCGTTCGAGCGTCGAAGCCTTGGCGTCGAGCGCTTTCCAGACCACGACCCCGAGCACGCACGCGCTCATCACCGCCGCGAACAGGGTGACGATCACGGCCGGCGAGATATGCCGGCTTGGCGATTTGGGCGTGGACGAGATCGGAATCGGCATCGAGCGGGCCAAATGAATAATCGAAAGCCGAACGATAGCCACGGTATGCTTACCGGGAGGATAAGATTGCCTTAGTTTTGCGCAGCGGCAGCATGGTTAACGCCGGGTAAACGGCGTCAACAGCTTGGAGGTGCTGTTCGCTATCGGATGCAGATGGATCGCGGTCAGACGATCCGCGAGGTCTTGTTGCCCCAATAGCGGTCGCGCAGCAGGCGCTTGTAGAGCTTGCCGGTCGGCAGTCGCGGCAATTCCGCCTCGAAGTCGATCGAGCGCGGCACCTTCTGGCGCGACAGCGCCTGGCTGCAAAACGCAATCAGCTCATCGGCCAGATCCGGTCCCGGCGCGATCCCCGGCATCGGCTGCACCACGGCCTTCACCTCCTCGCCGAGGTCGGCATTGGGCACGCCGAATACGGCGGCGTCGGCGATCTTGGGATGGGTGATCAGCAGATTCTCGCATTCCTGCGGATAGATGTTCACGCCGCCGGAGATGATCATGAAGGTGGCGCGGTCGGTCAGATAAAGAAAGCCGTCATCGTCGACATAGCCGACGTCGCCGACCGTGCTCATGCTGCCGTCGGGCGAGCGCGCCTCGCTGGTCTTGTTCGGATCGTTGAAATATTCGAACGGCGAGGCGGTCTTGAACCAGACCGTGCCCGGCGTGCCCTTGGGGCAGGCCTTCATGTCCTCGTCGAGGATGTGCAACTCGCCGAACAGCACCTTGCCGACGGTGCCGCGATGCGCCAGCCATTCCGCGCTGTCGCAGGCGGTGAAGCCGAGGCCCTCGGTGGCGCCGTAATATTCGTGGATGATCGGCCCCCACCATTTGATGATCTCGTCCTTGACCAGCGACGGGCAGGGCGCGGCGGCGTGGATCGCGATCTCCAGCGACGACAGATCGTAGCGCTGGCGGATGGCCTCCGGCAGCTTCAGCATTCGCGAAAACATCGTCGGCACCAGCTGGCTGTGGGTGACGCGCCATTTCTGCACCAGCTCGAGATAGCGCTCGGGATCGAAGCTTTCCATGATGATGACGGTGCCGCCCATCCGGATCGCCAGATTGACCGCGGCCTGCGGCGCCGAATGATACAGCGGCGCCGGCGACAGATAGATCATGCCTTCGCGGTACTGCCAGAGCTTCTGCAGGAAATCGAACAGCGGCATCTGTTGCGACGGCGGCTGTTCCGGCAGCGGGCGCAGGATGCCCTTGGGGCGGCCGGTGGTGCCCGACGAATACAGCATCGCGGTGCCGATGCTCTCGTCCGGTATCGGCGTGGCAGGCAGATCCGCGGTCGCCTCGCTGCAAGCCGATGATGCGCTCACTCTCACCGGGGCCGTCGACCACGATGCAGAGTTCGACCCCGGGGCATTGCGCCAGCGCCTCGCGGGCGATTTCGAGTTTCGCCACGGATGTGATCAGGATCCGCGACTTCGCTGTTGTTGAGGATGTAGGCGAGTTCGCTCCCGGTCAAAAACGAATTGACGCAGGTGAAATAAAGGCCGGATCGTTCGCCGGCGCCGCAGGATTCGAGGTAGCGGCTATTGTTCTCCATGAAGATCGCATAATGGTCGCGCCGCTTCATGCCGCGGTTGCGAAACAGATGCGCCAGCCGGTTGTTGCGGGCCTCCAGCTCGGCATAGGTCACGGTCTCGCCGGAGCCCGCCATGATGAAGGCGGGCTGCAGCGGACGAAGGTAAGCGTGCTTTCCGGTATACATCGTCTGCTCCCGTAACCTTATGCGGCGAGTTCCAAGATCTCGCGGACCTGGGCCGGGCCTTCGATCTTGCGCGGATTGCGCGGCACCCATGGCGTACCCATCGCCTGATCGGCGATTCGATCGAAATGTTCGGGGCTGACATGGACGTCGCGCAGGCTGCGCGGCAGGCCGAGGCCGCGAATGAAACGATCGAGCACGTCGGCGGCATCCTCACCGGGATGTCCCATCGCTTCGGCGACCAGCGCCTGCCGTTCGGCGTTGACGGACTTGTTCCAGCGCATCACCGACGGCAGCATCACGCAGGATGTGTAGCCGTGCGGCACGTCGAACACCGCGCCGAGCACGTAGCCGATGCCATGGCTGGCGCCCATCGGCACGCCGGACGACAGCGCGCCCATCGACAGCCAGGTGCCGAGCTGGCAATCCATCCGCGCCTCGACATCGCGCAGATCGGCCTTCACCCGCGGCAGCGCCTGGGTCAGCATCGACAGGCCCTTGAAGGCCTGCGCGTCGGCATAAGGATGCGCCTCGTTGCGAGCAGAGGCCTTCGACGCAATGATCGACGGCGCGGATGCCGGTCGAGAGCCACAGCCATTCCGGCGTGTGCAGCCCGATCGCGGGATCGAGGATCACCGCGCGCGGGATCGCCATGCGGGTTGCGCAGCATTTCCTTGACCCGGGTGCGCTGGTTGGTGACGCCGGCGCCGGCGCTGAATTCGCCGCCGGCGATGGTGGTGGGAACGCTGATCTGGCGCACCACAGTGCGCCTTCATTGGCGGGGCCACGCCCTTGTGCCACCGGATGGCATCGATGCCGTCGACCGTGTCGATATCGTTGGCGAGGCAAATCTGCACCGCCTTGGCGCCATCGGTGATCGAACCGCCGCCCACCGTCACGATGATATCGGCATCGGCGGCACGGGCTTGGCCGGCTGCTTGGATCACGGCCTCGCGTGGCGTATGCGGTGACATCGCATCGAACGTGCCGACGCAGCGCGGTCCGAGCGCATGACGGATTTTCTCGATCTCATCGGTTTGCCGGTTCAGCGTGCCGCTGACCATCAACAATGCGCGGCTGGCGCCGAGCCGGTCGAGTTGCGCCGGGACCGCGGTGGCGGCAGGCACGCCGAACACCACCTCGTCCATGGCGCCGAATACGACGCGTCCGCTGCGCATGACCTGATCCTCCCGGACATTCTGCCTTATGGCTTGGTGTCGAATGTAGCGGAGGAAGCGCGCGAAAGGAAAATACAAAAATAGCGGCGCAGCGATGTTCGCGCACAGGTTGTCGTGAGGTGTCGACCCTCGTTATTCATGTGCTGTCGGAGGGGTGTTTTGTCCTGTCTTTGTGACAAAGACCGGGCCTTCACGTGCGTTAACGAAGGCGTGAGACGGCGGCGGAAGTCGCATCAGAATTTGTGCATTTGTGCACTGCACTCTATAATGCCCGCCCCATGAGCACCCTTGAATCTCACGAATTCCATTCCGCACCGACCCTTTCCGCCGTTGCCAAGCTGGCAGGCGTGTCGTCAATCACCGTCAGCCGTGTCGTGCGGCTGCCCAACCTGGTCGCACCGGAGACCCGCAGCCGGGTCGAAGCCGCGATGCGCGAACTCGGCTATGTGCCGAACCAACTGGCCGGCGCGCTGGCGAGCGGAGCGCGCACGCGCTCGGTCGGCGTGCTGGTGCCGACGATCTCCAATTCGATCTTCGCGGATACCGTGCAGGGCCTCTCCGACGAACTGGAGCCGCTGGGCTACACGGTGATCCTGGCGCAATCGCGCTACGACGACTCCCGCGAAGACCGCGTGCTGGCTGCATTGCTGTCGCGACGCCCGGAATTGATCATCATGGTGGGATCGCCCGCCACCGAGGATGGCGCACGGTTGCTGCAGCGCGCCGGCATTCCGATCGTCGAGACCTGGGAGATTCCGGAAGCGCCGATCGACGCGGTCGCCGGATTCAACAATTACGAAGCCGGCTGCGCGGTCGCGCGTCACCTGATCGCCCAGGGGCGCCAGAGCCTGGCTTTCATCGGCGGCGACGATCCGCGGGCGACGCGGCGCTGGAACGGTTTCAACGACACCGCACTCGAGGCCGGCGTCAAACCGCCGCGCCGGCTGGTGCTCGATCGCAACGCATCCGGCAGCCTGGTGGCGCTGGGCGACTTGCCCGGCGTCGATGCGGTGTTCGCCGCCAACGATGCCAACGCCATCGGCTTCATGTCGGGCCTGCGCGCGGCCGGGCTGCTGCGGAGCGGTCCGGCATCCGAGCAGCCGGTGGCGCTGATCGGCTTCGGCGATCTGGAGATGGGACGATTGATTGCTCCGGCGCTGTCGACCGTCAGCGTCCACGGCGATGCCATCGGGCGCACCGCCGCCAGGCTGATGCTGACCCGCGACGGGCCGCGCCATGTCGATCTCGGCTTTGAACTCGTACTGCGCGACACCGGCTAGGAAGATTCTCCACGCGAGAGGTGACGGCCTGCAGGCGGCTGCGCCAGTGATATAGGAACGTATTGGTCGCGACGTTTTGTCGCGACCCGCCGTAACGACCCGCGGAGACGGGGCTTATTCCGCGATCACAGGGTCTTTCCGGATGGAACGCCTCGAACCGATGCTGCGCGTCGGCCGCCAACGCCACGCTGCGGAAGGCGAGCCGCCAAGGTTGCGACCGATACCAAGCAGCCTTTGAGCCGTTGTCTTTGCCTGTCACAATAATGTAGCAATTACCGCCTTCCGAATGTGAACGAGGCGCGGCGATCACATGCTGGTGCTGATATCTCTGGCCGCCATCGGCGTCATTGCGCTGGCCGAGCGCAGTGTCGAGCATCTGCTGTTCGCGCTCGCGGCGTTTTGTCTGTGGGTATCCTTGCTCCTGATCGTCGTTGCCGATGCGGACCGGGCCATCATGCTGGCGGCTCTGTTAGCCGCAGCCGTCAGCGCGGCGTCCGCCATTAAATATAATCACAGCGCGCTCAAGCTGATCGTGACCGATCTGCCGCTGATGTTCGCGGGCACCGTTCCATTCTTTGTCGTGCAATATCCGCGCGCGGTGTTGAGCGTTCTCGCCGGCGGCGCCGCTTTGGCCATCGCTGCGGCGCTGACCTTGATCTACGGCGCGGGTTCGGCCGTTGCGCTGGAAACCCGGTTAGTTCTGTTCGGCCTCGCGCTTGTTTTCGTGGTGACGGCGCACCGGATCAGCGGCGGCGCCATTTCATTCCAGCGAATTACGGCGCAGCGGCGCTGCTTCTACTCGACTTTCATGGCCTCGCTGCTCGATCCCCGTTCGTGGCGGCAATTCGGCGGGCTGGCTCTGAGCGATATCGCGAATGATCCGTTGCCGCTGCTGGCGGCGATACCGGCCCGCACCCCGGATTATCCGGATATCATCATCATCCAGCATGAATCGGTCTTCGATCCCCGCATTTTCGGATTGCCCGTCGAGCCGACGGTCGAGGCGTTTCTGTCCCCCGAAAATGGCCTGCACGGCATCCTCAATGTCGATATTTTCGGCGGCGGTTCGTGGCAATCCGAATTCAGTCTGCTTACCGGACTCTCAAGCGCCAGTTTCGGGTCGAGTGCCTATTACCTGTTCAAACAGGGCGCCGGCCGGTTTCACAGCAGCCTTCCGCATTCGCTGGCGGCGCTCGGATATCGAACCATGCTGGCGTCGAGCTGCCGCCGCAGTTTCCTCGACTACGAACAATTCTACCGTTCGATCGGCATCAAGGAGCGCATTTTCTCGGACGATTTTCCGGCGCCGTTCGACGTCGACCGGTTTGAGATGACGAATTCCGACGCCGTTTTTCTGCAGGCAGCGCTGGCAGCCTATACCAAGGCGGTTGCGAAAGATCCGGCCCCGCGTTTTCTGTATGCATTGACGAACTTCAATCATGGCCCGCACAGCCGAAAGCTGGCGGCCTCCGGACCGCTTGAGAGGGAACGTGCCTTCGCTGCTTCAAGCCTGACGAATCCGGAGTACGGCGAATACTACGCAAGGCTCGCGGAAACCGCCTCGACCTGGAAGAGACTGAGGGCGCAGCTGGCCGCCGATTTTCCCGAACGTCCGATGCTTATCGTGCATTATGGCGATCATCAGCCTGTACTGGCCAGGCAGATCGATCGGCAGCTCAAGCTTCCCGCCGATGAGCGCCGGGCATTCCGCACCTTCTATGCGATCGAGACGCTTAATATCCCCGATCGCGATGCACCGGGACGAGCGGCCGAACTCGATATCGCCTTTTTGGGAACGGTGGCGTTGCAACAGGCAGGTCTGCCACTCGATCCGGTATTTGCCACCCGCGCCAGCCTGCTCGACCTTTGCCGCGAGACCTATTTCGCGTCGCCCTCCGAACGAAAACGCCGGTTTCACCGCACCCTGGTCGATCTCGGCATGATCGAGACGGCGTCGAGCGTTCAGCGCGGCCGTGACATCGCTGACCAATAGCTCGCTCGTTGCTTCCGGTACGGGACGATTTCGTGATCGAGATCGGCTGCGGCGCCTGATCGCTCATCATCAGCGGGTCATCATTCCGTGGAAGAAATGGCAACGTGTTTTTTACGCGAGCGGGTCGGGCGGCTGCGCATCGGGGTTGACACAAGGGCGTAGCCAGGCGCTTGAGTGCGGAAATATTTTGCTTGCTCTAAGTTCGTTATAGGACAGACTGGTTGACGGTCTCATCTTGATCAACCGCCAGGCGGTGGCCGCGGCGATCAATCGCGGCATAAGAATGCAGGGGGGATGCAATTGGGCGCGGCTGTCACACCAGATAGTTCAACTCGAACAAGAGCCATCGCGACCTTTTCCACGTCGCCTTTCCGGATCCTCGCTTGGATGTCTGGCGGCTTTGCTGGCCGTGGCGCTGTCCGGCTGCAGCGAAAAGCCGGCGCCGCAGGCCGCCGCGCCCGCCTATCCGGTCACCGTCGCGCAGCCGGTCAAGCGCACCGTCACCGATTGGGATGAATTCACCGGCCGGTTCGAGGCGGTCGAGGAAGTCCAGGTTCGCGCCCGGGTCGGCGGCTTCGTCACCAGCGTCGAATTCCGCGACGGCGCCTTCGTCAAGACCGGCGACCTGCTCTACATCGATCGATGCCCGCCCGTTCGAAGCCGTCGCCGAGCAGGCCAATGGCCAGTTGTCGGACGCGCGCGCCAAGGCCGAGCTCGGCAAGCGCGAACTCGACCGCGGGCTGACCCTGAACAAGACCGAGGCGGTCGCCGAACTCGATCGTCGATCAGCGCCGCCAGAGCCTTGCAGGCCGCCGATGCGGCGATCCTGCAGGCCGAGGGCGTGCTGAAGGCCGCCCAGCTCAATATCGAATTCGCCCATGTGCTGGCCCCGCTCAGCGGCCGGGTCAGCCGCCATCTCGTCAGCGTCGGCAATCTGGTGCAGGGCAGCGACGGCGCGTCGACCTTGCTGACCTCGATCGTCTCGCTCGACCCGATCTACATCTATTTCGACATGGACGAAGCCACTTACGTCCGCAACAACCGGCTCTATTTCGAGGGCAAGCGGCCGAGCTCGCGCGACACCGCCAATCCGATCCAGGTGACGCTGACCGGCGAGACCAAGCCCTCGCATGACGGCCATATGGATTTCCTCGACAACCGGCTCGACGTTTCCACCGGCACCTTGCGCAGCCGCGCGGTGGTCCCGAACCAGGATCTTTCGATCCTGCCCGGGCAGTTCGGCCGGGTGCGGCTGATCGGCAGTTCGCCCTATGAGGCGCTGCTGCTGCCGGACGCGGCCATCGCCACCGACCAGTCGCGCAAGATCGTGTTCGTGGTGAAGGCGGACGATACCGTCGAGGCCCGCGCCGGTCGTGCTCGGCGGCCGCTCGACGACGGTCTTCGCGTCATCAAGGAAGGCCTCAAGCCGGACGACCGCGTCATCGTCGATGGCCTGCAGCGCGCCCGCGTCGGCGCCAAGGTGAGCCCGCACGAGCCAAGCCCGCAGATGCCAAGCCCGCGATGCCAAGCCGCCGGTGGCAAGACATGAATCTCGGCCAGCTCTCCATCAACGCGACCGATCCTGGCGATGGTGATGTCCATCGTGCTGCTGATCGTCGGCGCCATCGCCTACACCACCCTGCCGGTCGCCGAATATCCGCAAGTGGCGCCGCCGACCGTCGTGGTCACCACGCAATATCCCGGGCGCCTCCGCGCAGACCGTTTCCGACACCGTCGCCGCGCCGATCGAGCAGCAGATCAACGGCGTCGAGGACATGCTGTATCTCTACAGCCAGGCGACCTCGAACGGCCAGCTCACCATCACCGTCACCTTCAAGCTCGGCACCGATCTCGACAAGGCCCAGGTGCTGGTGCAGAACCGCGTCGCGATCGCGCAGCCGCAACTGCCCGACGAAGTGCAGCGCAACGGCGTCGTCACCCGCAAGAACAGCCCCGATCTGCTGATGGTCGTGTTCATGCTGTCGCCGGACGACACGTTCGACCAGCTCTACATCAGCAACTACGCGCTGCTGCAGGTCCGCGACCAGTTGCTGCGGCTCGACGGCATCGGCGACATCCAGATTTTCGGCGCGCGCGATTATTCGATGCGGCTGTGGCTCGACCCGGACAAGATCGCGAACCTCGGGCATGACCGCGGGCGACGTGCTGGCCGCGATCCGCGCCCAGAACCTGCAGATCACCGGCGGCCAGCTCGCGGGCCCGCCGATCGCCGATCGGGCGTTCCAGCCCAATCTGACCTTCACCGGCCGGCTGAAAGATCCCGGCCAGTTCGAGGACATCGTCATCAAGGCCGGCGCCGACGGCCGCACCGTGCGGCTGCGCGACGTCGCCCGGATCGAACTCGGCGCGCTGGATTATTCCACCAACAGCTTCCTGCTGCGGAAGTCCGCGGTCGCGATTGCTGGTGTCTCAGCGCCCGGGACCAACGCGCTCGCCACCGCCAAGCGCATCACCGACACCATGGTTCGGCTGAAGGCCGATTTCCCGAAAGGGCTCGACTACAATATCGGCTACAACCCGACCGAGTTCATCGCGCAATCCATCAGCGAACTGATCAAGACCATCTACGAGGCGATGGTCCTGGTGGTCATCGTGGTGCTGGTGTTCCTGCAGGGCTGGCGTCCGGCGATCATCCCGATCGTCGCCATTCCGGTGTCGCTGGTCGGCACCTTCGCGGTGATGGCCGCGCTCGGCTTTGCGATCAACAATCTGACTTTGTTCGGCCTGGTGCTGGCGGTCGGCATCGTGGTCGACGACGCCATCGTGGTGGTCGAAAATGTCGAGCGGCATCTGCGCGACGGCATGAGCCGGCGCGATGCGGCGCTGAAGACCATGGAGGAGGTCGGCGGCGCGCTGGTCTCGATCGCGCTGGTGTTGTGCGCGGTGTTCGTGCCGACCGCGTTCCTCGGCGGCATTTCCGGGCAGTTCTTCCAGCAATTCGCCGTCACCATCGCGGTGGCGACCGCGATCTCCTGCTTCTGTTCGCTGACGCTGTCGCCGGCGCTGGCCTCGCAGATCCTGCAGATCGCACGCACGAGAAGCAGCCGCCGGCGAGCTGGAATTTTCTCGCGCGCGGCTGGGAGAGGTTCACCGGCGTCTTCAACCGCGGCTTCGACCGGCTGTCGCACGGCTATGGCAACGCCGCCGGCTTCGTGATCCGGCATCGATGGGCGATGCTGCTCGTCTATGTGGTGCTGATCGGCAGCGCCGGATGGCTGCTTGTCGACCACGCCGCAGGGCTTCATTCCGGCGCAGGATCGCGGCTATGTCATCGTCTCCGTGCAATTGCCGGGCGCGGCCTCGCTGGCGCGCACCACCGAAATCGTTCGCCAGATCGAGAATATCGCGCTGGACACGCCGGGCATCGTCCGGGTGCCGTCGTTCGCCGGCCTGTCCGGCGCGACCCGGACCCAGGCCGAGCAACTCCGCGGCGCTGTTTCCGGTGTTCGACGAGCCGGAAGCGCGCGCTGAAGAAGGGCCTGACCGCGACATCGATCACCGCCGAATTGCGCAAGCGGCTGTCGGCGATCGAAGGCGCCTTCATCATCGTGATTCCGCCGCCCTCGGTCCCCGGCATCGGCACCGGCGGCGGCTTCACCATGCGGATCCAGGATCGCCAGGGCCGCGGACCCGATCTGCTGGCGGCGGCGACCGACGAACTGGTCGGCGCGGCGCGCAAGGCGCCGCGGACTGACCGCGGTGTTTTCGCCGTTCACGGCCAATACGCCGCAGGTGTTCGTCGATATCGACCGCGATCAAGGCGCAAAAGCTCGGCGTGCCCGATCCAGAACATCACCGAGGCGATCGAGACCTATTTCGGCTCGGCCTATGTCAACGACTTCAATCTGTTCGGCCGCACCTATCACGTCACCGCGCAGGCCGATCTGCCGTTCCGCAAGGAGACCGCCGATCTGGCGCGGCTGCGCACCCGCAACGCCGCCGGCGACATGGTGCAGCTCGGCAGCGTGGTGGATTTCAAGGACATCTCGGGGCCGGACCGGGTCGCGCGCTACAACCTCTATCCGGCGTCCGAACTGCAGGGCGAGACGCTGCCGGGCACCAGTTCGACCACCGCGATCGACGCCATGAAGCAGCTGGCCGAGCAGACGCTTGCCGAGCGGCTTCTCCTACGAATGGACCGACCTGTCCTATCAGCAGGTCAACGGCGGCAATGCGGGCCTCTATGTGTTCCCGATCTGCGTGCTGTTCGTGTTCCTGGTGCTGGCCGCGCAATATGGCAGCTGGAGCCTGCCGTTCGCGGTCATCCTGATCGTGCCGATGTGCCTGCTCGCCGCCACCATCGGGGTGCGGATCATGGGGCAGGACGTCAATATCCTGACCCAGATCGGCTTCGTGGTGCTGGTCGGGCTGGCCGCCAAGAACGCGATCCTGATCGTCGAATTCGCCCGCGACATCGAGAGCGAGGGCCGCGAGCGGCTCGAAGCGGTGATCGAGGCCTGCCGGCTGCGGCTGCGCCCGATCCTGATGACGTCGTTCGCCTTCATCCTCGGCGTGCTGCCGCTGGTGATCTCGACCGGCTCGGGCTCGGAGATGCGCCAGGCGGTCGGCGTCGCCGTGTTCTTCGGCATGCTGGGCGTGACCCTGTTCGGGCTGATCTTCACGCCGATCTTCTACATGGTGGTGCGCAATCTGGCCGACCGGCGGTCGCGTCCTGAACAGCCGGCGGCGCACTGATCCGGGAGGCGAGGAAGATGAAATCGGGTATCGCGGCGGCCATGGCGATCGGCGGCCTTTTGCTGGCTCAGTCCGCCTCGGCGCAGGGCGTCAAGATCGGCATTCTGAACGATCAGTCCGGCGTCTATGCCGATTACGGCGGCAAATATTCCGTCGAGGCCGCCAAGATGGCGATCGAGGATTTCGGCGGCACGGTGCTCGGCCAGAAGATCGAGATGATCACCGGCGATCACCAGAACAAGCCCGATCTCGCCACCAGCATCGCGCGGCGCTGGTACGACACCGAAAACGTCGACATGATCACCGAGCTGACGACGTCGTCGGTGGCGCTGGCGGTGCAGGAGCTTTCGAAGGAAAAGAAGAAGATCGACATCGTGGTCGGCGCCGCGACCTCGCGCATCTACGGGCGACGCCTGCACGCCCTACGGCTTCCACTGGGCGTTCGATACCCATGCGCTCGCGGTCGGCACCGGCGGCGCGCTGGTGAAGGCCGGCGGCGACAGCTGGTTCTTCCTGACCGCCGATTACGCGTTCGGCTATGCGCTGGAAAAGGATACCAGCGAGATCGTCACCGCGAACGGCGGCAAGGTGCTGGGCTCGGTCCGCATTCCCCTCAACTCGTCGGATTTCTCCTCGTTCCTGTTGCAGGCGCAAAGCTCGAAAGCCAAGATCATCGGCCTCGCCAATGCCGGCCTCGACACCACCAACTCGATCAAGCAGGCGGCCGAATTCGGCATCGTCAACGGCGGCCAGAAGCTGGCCGGCCTGCTGATGACGCTCTCCGAAGTCAACGGCCTCGGCTTGCAGGCCGCGCAGGGCCTGGTGCTCACCGAGAGCTTCTACTGGGACCGCGACGACAAATCGCGCGCTTTCAGCGAGCGCTTCATGCAGCGCACCGGCCGGATGCCGAACATGATCCAGGCCGGAACCTATTCGGCGACGCTGCAATACCTGAAGGCGGTCAAGGCCGCCGGCACCAAGGATTCCGACGCGGTCGCCAAGAAGCTGAAGGAATTGCCGGTCGATGATGCCTTCGCCCAGGGCAAGGTGCTGGAAAACGGCCGCATGGTCACGACCTCTATCTGTTCGAGGTCAAGAAGCCCTCGGAATCGAAGAAGCCGTGGGATTATTACAAGCAACTCGCCGTGGTGCCCGGCGACAAGGCGTTTCCGTCGGCCAAGGACAGCGGATGCCCGCTGACGAAGTGAAGGGGTGGTGCGTGGTTTCGCCGTGCGCCGGCCCGCGCGGTCATCCCTGAATCATCCGCCACACGATCGCGCCCAACGATCCCGTCCACAGCACGACACACGCCAGTCCCTGAATCGCAAAACCCGGACCGCGTTTCTCGACCGCCTTCATATAGCCGATCATGTAGAGGATGCGGCCGACGATCCAGACCAGCCCGAGCGCGGCCGCGATGCTGTCGCCGATATAGATCGCAAACAGCCACAGCGACGGCAGGAAGATCGGCAGCCATTCCAGCGTGTTCATCTGCACGCGAAACACCCGCTCGAAATCCGGATTGCCCGATATCGCCGGCAGCTTGACGCCATAAGCGCGACGCGCTCGCGACACCGAATGCTGGCGAAAACGTAGAACAGCGATGGAGAGGCAAGTGACGAGAGCGGTGAAATGATACATCGTGGAAATCCCCTGAAAAGCACACGGCCTCAATAGCCGGTCATCTCCAGATAGCCAACGCCGCGATGGCTGCCGACGAAACTGATCGGGCCCTCCCAATAGGGAAAGCTCGTGCCCATCCAGCTTTGCGGATTGAGCGCCGTGCTCTCGATCCTGACGCCATGCGCGGGAATTTCGATCCGCCACGACGTCGGCAATTTGCGAGCGCCGACCTCGGTGAATGCCGTCGGCGTCATGCTGATATCCGCCGGTGCAATCGGCGCGGACTTGCCGTCGGCCGAGATCCAGTTGCCGGAGGCGTAATCCTGGCCGTCGGTCTGGCGCAGCCGGAACAGCATCAGCTTTTCGTCCGCGCTCGAGATGCAGCGAGAACCAGTCCCATCCGGTTTGATCCGATGCCAGCGGCTGGCTGCTCCATTCGCGGTCCATCCAGGCCTGGCCGGTGACGTCGACCGGCTTGTCGTCGATGGTGAGGCGGCCGGTGACCGCGAAATAAGGCTGGCTGAAATAATACGAGGCCTGTCCGCGCTCGGATTTCCGGCTGTAGCCGCCATCGCCTTGCAGCACCAACGGCCGATCGGCCGTCGAGCCGCAGCGCGTAGCTGAAGTCCGCGCCGCTGGCGTTGAGTTCAAGCGGCGCGATGGTCGTATCGTTCATCGGAGCGATGCCGCGCATCTGCCACGCATCGATCCAGGCGTGAAACGGCTGCGCATCGACGCCGGCCTGGCCGACGCCGCCGCGCGCAAAGGTTTCGCTGAAGCGGTGAATATCGGCGCGGGTCACTGCGGCGTGGCCCATCCAGATCTGCTGATTGGCCCAGCCCTGTTGCTGCGGGCCGGGCTTCATGGCCTGGCGGAACAGCGTCCATTGCGCGCCATAGGCCACGCCGTCGGCGTCCTCTGAGATTGGCGGTCACGTACCACCATTCGATCCGGAAATCCGGATGCGGGCCGTGATCGGCCGGAAAGGAAAAGACCTTGCCGGGAGTGACCGGCGCAAAGCCTTCGGCATTCATGCCGAGCCCGGCAAAGCCCTGCGCGCGGGCCGGCGCGCGGCTGAGGCCGAGCGCTGCGACGCCGCCGGCGAAGGCGCGGCGGGATGATCAGCGGCCTATCGCTCATCGGCGAAAATCTTGATCAGGCTGGCGGGCTGCATCCGCGCCAGTTTGAGCGCCGGCAGCAGCGCGGCCAACAAGCGCGGCCAGCATCGCCACGGCGACCAGCTCGATCAATTGCAGCGGGAACACGTGAAACGGCAGCCGCCAGCCGAACGCCTTCACGTTGACCACCGCGATCAGGCACCACGCCACCAGCAGCCCCAGCGGCAGCGCCAGCAGGGCCGTGATCAGCGCCACCGACATCGTCTTCAACAGTTCGATCGCCGCCAGCCGCCGCCGCGTGATCCCGATCGCCCATAGCGGCGCCAGTTGCGGCAGGCGCGAATTGCCGAGGGTCAACAGGCTCGTCAGCAGCGCGATGCCGGCGACGCCGAGCGTGAAGGCGTTCAGCGCCGCGGTCACCGCAGAAGGTGCGGTTGAAGATCTTCGTCGATTCGGCTTTCAGCGTTGCCTGATCGATCAGGTTGCGGCCATCGAGGCCGAACTTGGTCCTGCAGCGCCGACATCAGCGCCGGCAACTCGCGGCGGCGCGACGCGCAGGCCGATCCGGGTTTGCGGAATGGCGGGAAAGCGCCGCATCAGCGCGGCGAAATTGACGGCGATCTGGCCCTTGGGATTGCCGTAATCGGCATAGATGCCGACCACTTCGAGCGGCCAGTTTCCGCCCGGCGCGGGCAATTCGATGTGGTCGCCGAGCTTCAAGGTTCAGCCGCCGCGCCAGTTGTTCGCTGACAAAGCCGGCATCGCCGGGGCGAAGCCGGACCCAGGCATTGGCGCGCGGATTGCAGCAGCGGCCAATGATCGCGATAGGTCGCGTGATCGGGCAGCCCGAGGATTTCGATCGGCGCGCCGTCGATTTGCGTTTCGGCGCGGCCGCCGGGCAGGATCGCCTCCACCTCGGGGCGCTGGCGCAGCCAGGCCTTGATCTCGGTCGCCTGCGCATTATCGGAGGCGTTGATGTAGACATCCGCCGCCAGCCGGCCGTCGAGCCAGCCGACGAAAGTCCGGCTGAAGGTTTCGACCATGGTGCCGACGCCGACATTGACCGCGAGCGCCAGCAACAGCGCCATCAGCGCCAGCGACAATCCCGAAAGCTGCTGGCGGCTGTCGGCCCAGAACCAGTCCGTGAGCGCCTGGCGCGCGCCGCGCTGGCCGAGCGACAGCGCCAGTTCCAGCATCGCCGGCAGCACCAGCGCGGCGCCGAGCAGCAAGGCGGCGAGCACGGCAAACCCCGCCAGCAGCGAATCGCCGAACCACAGCAAGCCGCCGGCGACCGCCAACACGACGAAAGCGCCCGCGCTTTGCAGGATCAGCCAGCGGTGCTGCGCCTGTTGCCAGGCATAGGGTTGCGCCGCGGCCAGCACCGGAAGACGCGACCGCTTTCAGCAGGCTTGCGGTCGCGGCCGCCAGCGCGCCGAGGACGCTGATGGCGAGGCCGGCGATCCACCATTCCGGCTTGAGCGTCAGCTCGCCCGGGAATTTCCGCGCCGTAGAGACCGCGCAGGCTGGCGGCGACGTCGGGCAACAGCGAGCGCCGCGATCAGATAGCCGCAGACCAGTCCGGCAAATCCCGCGACCAGCGCCAGCGTCACCAGTTCGAGCACCAGCACGGTGTTGAGCTGGCGCGCCGATACGCCGCAGGCGCGCAAGCGTGCGCAACATCGGCAGCCGCTGCTCGAACGCCAGTCCGATCGCCGAATTGACGATGAACAGGCCGACGAAAAACGACAGCAGGCCGAACGCGGTCAGGTTGAGATGAAAGCTGTCGGTCAGGCGTTCGAGATCGCTCTCGGCATCGGCGGCGACCAGACGCAGCCTGTCGCCGACGACCGTTTCGAGCGGCGCGCGCGGGCCCTTGGCTTTGCCGACCAACAGCCGCGAGATCTGGTCCGGGCGATTGCAGCAGCTGTTGCGCGACGCCGATATCGACCACCAGCACGCCCGGCACCATCTGCGGCTGCGCACGCAGCGGCGGCAAGCGTCGCGCCGCTGCTGGTGTCAGGCGTCGCGCCCTCGGCCAGACCGAGTTCGGCCAGCGTCTCAGGCGCCACCAGCGTCTGGCCGGGCGGCGTGACAAAGGCTTGCAGGTCGGCTCTTGCCGATCGCCGGCGCGTTGCCGACTTCGATCGGCAACGTTACCGGCTCGATCCCCAGCAGCCGGAACGAGCGGCCGCCGATCTGAACGCGGCCTTCGAGCACCGGCGACACCGGCCAGCCGGCGCGGCGCAGATCGACAAACAGTTGCTGCGGAAAGCTCAATGCCGTCGCGCGCGACCAGCATTGGCGTTCGCGCGCCGCCGAAGGTCGCGGCGGCGCGGTCGTAGCTCAGGCGCGCCTGCTGGTTCAGCGCCTGCACGCCGCTCCACAGCGCGGTCGCCGAGATCAGCCCGATCAGCAGGGTCGCAAGCTGCATCGGATGCCGCCGCCAATGGCTGAGCAGCACCGCCAGGATCCAGATGATACGCTTCATGCGATCAGCCCGGCGCTGAGATGGATCTGGCGGTCGAGCGTGGCGGCGAGGCGCGCGCTGTGGGTCACCATCAGAAAACCGCAGCCGGTTCGCGCCACCAGATCGCGCGTCAGCGCCAGCACTTCGTCGGCGGTCGCTTCGTCGAGATTGCCGGTGGGCTCGTCGGCGAGCACCAGCAGCGGCTTGGTCGCGAGCGCGCGGCCGATCGCGACCCGCTGCTGCTGGCCGCCGGAGAGCTGCTCGGGATAGCGCTTCAGCAGGTCGGCCAGTCCGAGGCGTTCCACCAGTTCGCTCTGCCATGCCGGATCATGGCGGCCGGCGATGCGGGCCTGGAAGGCGAGATTGTCGGCGACGTCCAGGCTCGGGATCAGGTTGAACTGCTGAAACACCAGCCCGAGCCGGTCGCGCCGCAGCGCGGCCCGGCCGGCTGTCGGAGAGATCGCCGACCGAAAGCGCCATCGAGCCTGATCTCGCCGCTATCGGCGCGATCGAGCCCCGCGATCAGATGCAGCAGCGTGCTCTTGCCGCTGCCGGATTCGCCTGTCAGCGCGACCCGCTCGCCGGCCGCGATGTCGAGGTTGACGCCCGCGCAGCACCGCGACCTGCTCGCCGGCCGAGCGATAGGTCTTTGTCAGGTCACGGACACTCAGCACGATCGGGCAGTCGCTCTCCACTATGAGCCGTGGGCAGGATCTCACGACGGCTTCTGGTATTTCAGCACGAACTCGTCGTTCGGTATCTGCGGATGAAACACCGCGGCGTCGCGCGGATCCTTTGGGTTGCGCAGGAAGTCCGCCTCGGCGACCAATTTGAAACCGGCGGCCTCGATCTCCTGGCGCAGCGTGCTCTCCTCGATCCGATGCAGCGTCTTGCCGACATTGGCGCCGTCGCCGGGGCGCGCCGAATGGTCGGCGATCACCAGAATGCCGCCGGGCTTCAACGCGGCGAACATCTTGCGGTTCATTTCGGCGCGGTCGACCGGCATATAAGTGGTGTCGTGGTAGGCGAAGAAGAACGTGATCAGGTCGAGCCCGCTGACATCGGGCGGAATCGGATCGTCGAAATTCCGCACCACATGCACGACATTCTTCATGACCGGGCTTTTGCGCGCGGATGTCGAACTTGTCCTTGATGCCGCTCCATCACGGCGGCCGAATCCTGGGCGTAGACCATGCCGCCGGGCGCCACGGCGCGCGCCAGCAATTCGCGTGCTGTAGCCGGCGCCGGCCTCCATATCCAACACCTTCATGCCAGGCTTGGCGCCGGTGAAAGCCAGCATCTGCGCGGGCTGCGCGGCGCTGGTCGGTTTGCCGGTCGGCGTCGCTGCGATCCGGCGCCGCGACGATCGCGGCGTAGTCCGGCGCGCCCTGCGCATGGGCCGGCGAACCGTGCCGCATGCTGCTATGATCGCGAGGGTGGCGAACAGGCCGGTGGCGGCCGGGCGGCGTAAACGACTTGGTCATTTCCGAAATCCCTGTGATTGTTGACGGGCAACCTATACCAACACCATAGCGGGATATCGCCATCCGCATCGTGACGCGATCGTGATCGGTGCGCGTCGGTTTGCAGCGCACACGAGCAAGCGCTGTGCGCCATTGCGGCACCAAATGTCGGGTTGCAATGCCGCCGACCTCGTGCGTAGCATTGTGACAGACCTGTAAAGAGGGTCAGCCGGCAATAACGAGACGATACGGGGAGACCGACCATGGCCGAACAGCCGACGCCGAAAGGCGCCTGGAAAATCACCTTTCTTCTGTTTCTGTTCATGGTGGTCAACTTCGCCGACAAGATCGTGGTCGGCCTCGCCGGGGTGCCGATCGCGACCGAATTGAAGCTCGACCCGCAGCAATTCGGGCTGCTCGGATCGTCGTTCTTCCTGCTGTTTTCGATCTCCGCCATCATCGTCGGCTTCATCGTCAACCGGATCGAGACGCGCTGGGTGCTGCTGGCGCTGGCGATGGTGTGGGCGCTGGCGCAGTTTCCGATGGTCGGCAGCATCGGCTTTGGCACGCTGGTGATCTGCCGCATCATCCTCGGCGCCGGCGAGGGGCCGGCGTTCTCGGTCGCGGCGCACGCGATCTACAAATGGTTTCCCGACGAAAAGCGCACGCTGCCGACCGCGATCCTGTCGCAGGGCTCGGCGTTCGGCGTGGTGCTCGCCGTGCCCGCGCTGAACTGGATCATCGTCCATCACAGCTGGCATTACGCGTTCGGCGCGCTCGGCGTGGTCGGCCTGATGTGGGGTGTGGCGTGGTTCTTTCTGGGCAAGGAAGGCCCGCTGACCCAAACCGCGGCGATGGCGGCGGCGGAGCCCCGAATTCCCTATTTCCAGCTATTGACCTCGCGCACCTTCATCGGCTGCTGCATCGCGACCTTCGGCGCCTATTGGGCGCTGTCGCTGGGCCTGACCTGGTTCACGTCCTTCATCGTCGACGGGCCTCGGCTTTTCGCAGGAGCAGGCCGGATGGATTTCCATCATGCCGTGGCTGTTCGGCGCCACCGTGGTGCTGATCACCGGCTGGGTTTCGCAGACCATGTTGACGCGCGGCTTCACCACGCGCGGCGCCCGCGGCGTGCTCGGTTCGGTGCCGCTGATCGTCGGCGGGCTGATCCTCGTCGACGTTGCCTTACATCCATGGCGGCGGTCTGCAGATCGCGCTGCTGGTGATCGGGTCCGGATTGTGCGGCTCGATCTATGTGGTCTGCCCGCCGATGCTCGGCGAGTTCACGCCGGTGTCGCAGCGCGGCGCCGTGATCGCGATCTACGGCGCGCTGTATACCCTGGCCGGCATCATCGCGCCCGCCGTGATGGGCAGCGTGATCCAGCGCGCCGGCGGGCTGGTCGAAGGCTATTTCATCGGCTTCACCATCAACGCGGCGGTGCTGGTCGGGTCCGGGTTGGTCGGGCTGCTGCTGCTGTGGCCCAACACCGAACGCGCGCGCCTGCAGGGGCGCGTCACGCAGTCCGGTTTCGAGGGCGCGCAATCACGCAGCGCTTCGCTGACCTGAGCGCGAGGGTGCGGTCAGCCACGACACGGCCAGCAGGATCAGCAATCCGCCGGTGATGCCGGCAAAGCGATCCAGCCCCGGCGCGATGCTCGCGGGCGGGCCCCAGCCCTGCACCAGGGTCGAGATGAACACCACCGCGCCCTGGGTGCCGACATAACCGATGCCGCGCCGGCTGGCCTGCACATGCGCGGATATCCACAGTCCCGCCATCAACATCAGGAGCCAGGGCAGGAAGCTTTCGATCGACAACATCGAGACAGGCCAATCCGGCGATGCCGCCGATCAGGCAACCCAGCAGACGGTGCATCGCACGTTCGGTGAGGAGGTGCTGGTTGGCCGCCTCGTCGGTGGAAAGCGCCGGGACCGCCATGACGGCTGCCGCAGTGATCGCCGTCTGTGACAGGTTCGGTAATTCCAGCCAGCGCCAGAGCAGTGGCACCAGCATCACGGCAAGACCGGCACGCAGGGCATGTTGCAGCGACGGCCATTGCGCGCCGAGCAGATCGGACCAGCCGGGAGGCGTGGACGACGCCGATGCGGTGTCCGCTGCTGCGGCCAGAAGCGCCGTCACCAGGATCGCGGCGCCGGTGCCGATGGTGACTTCGGCGGTTCGGTTGCAGGCAATCTCGAGCGCCGATGGCGGATCGCCCAGCGCGCCGAGCAACACCATGACCGCGGTGACCGCGCCGAGCAGCCAGGCGTAGCCGTGCCCGCTGACCTGCAATCCGAGTACGCCGAACGTACCGACCACCATCAAGGCCAGGCTCAACGCCATTTGGTCCTCGATCAGCCATGGGCACAGCAGCAATCCGACCATTGCACCGATCGCGGTGCCGATGATGCGCAGCGCGCCGCGCTGCAGCGAGGCCGGCGCGGTGGCGCGGATCGAGACGAACGCGCTGATGGCCGCCCACCAGGGCGCATCGACCCGCAGCGCCAGCGCAACCGTGGTGGCCAGCGCCACCGCGATCGCGGTCATCGCGCATGGCAGCGTCCGCGCGCCGCTCAGGTCCAGCTCGGCGATCTCGTCGCGCAATCCCGCCATCACGCCGCGCGCGATGGATATTGGACCTGCCGTGAGCGCGCTCACGGCAGCACCAGAACCCGGGCGTCGGCGCCCATATAGAGCGGCAGATCGGGCGGTGGATCGAGCAGGGTCAACGTCACCGGAAACCGACGCTGCAGCCGAATCCAGTCGGTGGTCGGCGCGACATAACGGAGCAGGCGGTCGGGCGTGGGATCGCGGCTGATGCCGCGCGCGACGCCCGCGACCCGGGCCCGGTGCAAATGCCAGATGTCCGAATCGAGCCAGACCCACGCGGTATCGCCCGGCTGCAATCCCCTGATGTAGCTTTCCTTGTAATTGGCGATGATGCGCCAGGCGTGCGCATCCACGATCCCTATCAAGGGAATGTCGGCCTGCGCGGTGTCGCCGACGCGAACCGTCAGTCCGGTGACCGCGCCGCTGGTCGGCGAGGTCAATCTGGTGCGCGCCAATTGCCATTCCGCGGTCGCCAGTGCCGCGGCGGTCCGCGCCTGCGCCGCTCGATGCATCGCGGCGGTCGATTGCGCGGCGTCGACGGTCTGCCGCGCGGCATCGTGTGCGGCATCGGCCCGCCGCATCGTATTGTCGGCCTGATCGAGGTCGGCGCGCGACACGTCCTGGGCATTGCTCAGGGTCGCCAATCGCGCCTGGTTTTCATGGGCGTAGTTCGCAGCCGAAACCGCAGCCGTCAAGGCGTCTTCCGCTGACGCAATCACATGCGCGTCGGCTTCGACCTGGGCGCGGCTTTCGTCGGCCTCGGCGCGGCGTTGATCGACGTTCAACTGAAACGGCACCGGATCGATGCTCGCCAGTAAATCGCCCTCGACCACGTTCTGGTTGTCGGCGACATGAACGGCAATGACGCGGCCGGTGATCTGCGGCGACAGCGCGACCAGATCGGATTCGACGTAAGCGTCGCCCGTATAGGCGAGGAACGACGTCGTCACTTCGTAGAGCACAAACACGCCGAGGATGACCGCTGCCGCCATCCCGATCCGCCGCCCGCGCGTCATTTTCCGCGCCGAACCGCAACAGAAGTCTCACGCACGACGCTTCTCCGGGCGATCAATGGCCCGTTATATCGCGCGTGGGGTCCGCACGGAAGCGCCGACCTGCGTCATTCCTGAACGCAGCGTCTATTGCGCCGCGTCCAGTTGCAGGCTGCCCTGGGTGCCGCGCACCAGCCGGCCGGGGCGCGACCCGGTCGCGGCGCCGCTGCGCTGCGTTACCACGCCCGAGACGATGGTGGCGTCGTAGCCGTCGATCTGCTGCAGCAGGCGCCGACCGCCGACCGGCAGGTCGTAATGCACCTTCGGCGGATGCATATGCAGCTTGTCGTAGTCGATGACATTGAGGTCGGCCTTGTAGCCCGGCGCGATCACGCCGCGGTCGTAGAGTCCGACCGACAGCGCGGTCTTGCGCGATTGTGCCGCAACCACGAACGGGATCGAGAGCTTGTCGCCGCGGGTGCGATCCCGGGTCCAGTGCGTCAGCAGATAGGTCGGGAAACTCGCATCGCAGATGATGCCGCAATGCGCGCCGCCGTCGCTGAGGCCCGGCACCGAATTCGGATCGCGCAGCATTTCGCTGACGGCGTCGAGATTGCCCTCGGAATAATTCAGGAACGGCACGTAAAGCATGCCGCGGCCTTCGTCGGTCAGCATGGCGTCATAGGCCAGTCGCTTCCGGCTGGAGGCCCTGCCGGCGGGCCTGCGCGCCCAGGGTGTTTTCCGGCGGCTGTTCGTAATCCGGCGGATTGCCGAGCAGATACATCTTGTCGTAGTTCGGCCGGAAGAACAGCGGATCGTCGGTGGCGGTGGCGTGCTCGCTCAGGATCGCGGCGCGCACTTCCGGCTGCCGCAGCCGCGCCACGCGCTCCTTGAGCGGCAGATGGGCGATCGCCTTGTAGCTCGGATGGGTCTGGAACGGGTTGCGCGACAGTTCCAGTCCGAGCATCAGCCCGACCGGGCGGGCCGCGATCTGCGCGGTGATCGACAGGCCGCGCGCGGAAGCATCGCGGATGGTGTTCAAGCGTCTGGCGCCAGCGCTGCGGCGCCTTGTCGTTCTGGGTGATCGAGAACGACACCGGGATCCTGGTGTTGTCGGCGACCCGCAGCATCATCGGCAGGTCTTCGTCGAGCGTGGAAAGATCGAGCACGAACTGCAGCACGCTGCGGCCGACGCCGTGCATCGCCCTGGCGATCGCGGTCAACTCGTCCTCGCCCGCCTTCAGGGTCGGCGTGTAGTCGCCGGTGGAGGTGCGGTGGTTGAGCGTGCGCGAGGTCGAAAAGCCCAGCGCGCCGGCGCGGACGGCATCGCTCGCCAGTGCCGCCATCGCATGATTGTCTTCGGCGGTGGAGGGATCGCGGCGCGCGCCGCGTTCGCCCATCACATAGACGCGCAAGGCGGCGTGCGGCAATTGCGCGCCGATATCGATGTCGAAACGCCGCTTCGACAGCCATTCCATGTAGTCCGGAAAGCTTTCCCACGCCCACGGAATGCCGGCGCTCAACACCGGTTCCGGAATGTCCTCGACGCCTTCCATCAACTGGATCAGGCGGTGATGGTCGCTCGGCCGGCACGGCGCGAAACCGACGCCGCAATTGCCCATGATCGCGGTGGTGACGCCGTTCTGCGAGGAGGGCGTGATGTCCTGGCTCCAGGTGACCTGGCCATCGTAATGGGTGTGGACATCGACAAAGCCCGGCGTGACCAGTTTGCCCTTGGCGTCGATCTCTTCCTTGCCCTTGCCGGTGACCTTGCCGACCTGGGTGATGACGCCGTCGTTGACGGCGATATCGGCTTCGAACAACTCACCGCCGAGGCCGTCGGCAATGGTCCCGCCGCGGATCACGAGGTCTGGCGTACTGGTCATGATGTTCCATCCCTGGGTTTAATATTGTTGACCGCATCATGGGCGAGGCCCCTGACCTGTCAACCGGCCCGGGTGGAGTTCAGGAATGCGCCAGCGTGGCCCCGGCAGGGCTCCGCCGCGGGCGGTCGGTGATCAGGCCCAGCACCACGGTGAGCACCATGAATATTGCGGAGGCGCCGAACACCCAATGGGTCATGTTCTGATCCATGATCCAGCCGAACAGCAGCGGGCTGATGATGCCGCCGATGTTGAAGCCGGTGGAGACGATGCCAAACGCCCGGCCGGCCGCGCCGGGAGGTGCGGCGGCGCGCACCAGCATATCCCGCGACGGCGCGATCACGCCGCCGAGAAATCCGGCGCACCCCATCGCGACAGTCAACAGCAGCGAGGGCAGCGGGATCAGCGCGATCACCAGCACCAGCGCGGCGTTGATCGCAAAACAGGCCGCGGCGACCTGGCCGTGACGATGGGTACGATCGGCGAGGAAGCCGCCCGCCAGCACGCCGGCAGCGCTGGAGCCCAAGAACGCGGTCAGCGCGACGTTGGCGGTCGAGAATGAAACGCCGAAACCGCCCATCAGCGCGACCACGCCAAAATTGTTGATGCCGGCATTCGACAGGCTGAGCAGCATGAAGAACACCGTCAGCACGATCAGGGCCGGAGTGATGATGCTTTGCCCGGCCGCGCCGGCGCCTTTGCCGCCACGATCGGCGGCGCTCGCGTCGGGGATGCCGACGATCATCAGCAACAGCGCCACCGCCACGCCGATCGCGCCGGCGACGATCAGCGCGCCATGGCCGCCGATGCTTGCGACCAATCCCGCCATGATCGCGGGCGCCACCGCGCCGCCGACGAAGCCGGCAAAGGTGTGAATCGAAAATGCGCGGCCCATCCGCGCTTCGTCCATGTGGGCGGAGAGGATCGCGTAATCGGCCGGATGATAGACGCTGTTGGCGAGCCCAAGCAGCATCGCGCAGACGATCAGCGACGGATAGCTCAGATGCAGGCCGAGCATGATCAGCGAAGCGCCGCCGAGCATCAGCCCCATCAGCAGGATTTTGCGAGCCCCGATGTGGTCGGCCAGATAACCGATCGGCGCCTGGGTCAGGCCGGAGGTGACGGCAAACACGGTCAGCGCAAAACCGAGGTCGATATAGCCGACGCCAAGCTGCGCCTTGAGAAAGGGAAACAGCATCGGCAATACGAAGATATGGAAATGGCTGACCCAATGCGCGGCGGAGATCGCGGCCAGCGTGCGGTTCGCGCTGGCGGCGTTGATTTGCTGCGGTGCGGCGAGAACGTCGACCATGTTGAATGGATACCCCGTTTGAATCCGGCCCGGCAAGGCGCGCTGAAACTATCGTTTGGACCGGTTATTTGTCCATGAATGTCGCTGCATGGCAGCCCTCGCGAACCGGGTCCGGGCAGGAAAAACCGCGTTGAATCGGTGCGATCGATCATCGGAAAATGCGCGAGACAAGCCGGCCCGAAGCCGGGATGATGACCGCCATGCCTGGGCCGACGCACGATCGAAAAAGCCTCCGCGTGCTGGTTTCGGAAGGGAACAGCACGTCAGCGCGGGAGGCCATCACGATTCTGGGATTGGCAGGCCACCGGGTCGAGGTCTGCGATCCCAGCCCGACGTGCCTTGCGCGCTTCTCGCGTTTCGTCCGAAAATTTCATCGCTGCCCGGGACTGCGCGACGATCCCCGTGGATTTTGTGCCTTTGTCGAACAACTGCTCGCGGTGCAGCATTTCGATGTGCTGCTGCCGATTCACGAACAGGGATTTGCGTTCGCGCGGGTGCGCGAACGATTGTCGGAGCGCGCAGGCTTGGCGCTGCCGGATTTCGACACTTATCGCATGGTACACAGCAAGGCCGGTTTCAGCCGGGTGCTGGACCGATTGGGATTGCCGCAACCGATAACGAGCATCGTCACATCGGAAATGGATCTGCGCGCGGCGGCCCGGTTTCCGTCGGTCATCAAGACGTCGGTCGGGACCGCCAGTCGCGGCATCTGGTTCGTGCGCGATAGTGGTGATCTTGAGATCGCTCTGCGAGATATTCGCGCGCAGGGCTCGAGTTCGAAAGGTGAGTTCGCCGACGAGGTGCTGGTGCAGGATCGGGTAGCCGGGCCCATCGGCAAAGCGCAGGCTATTTTTTGCCACGGCCGGATGCTCGGCTTTCACGGTGCCCGGCAGATCGCCGCGGGCGCGGGAGGCGGAGACGCCATCAAGCAAAGCGACAATCGCGCGGATATCAGGGCTTGTGTCGCCACGATCGGCGAAGATCTCCGCTGGCACGGCGCGTTGTCGGTCGACTACATCCTCGCCGATGCAACGACGCCGCTGCTGATCGATTGCAATCCGCGACTGGTCGAGCCGATGAGCGCGTATCTCGCCGGCACCGATCTCGTGGGATTGCTGCTGGCCGTTTCCCTCGGCGAGACGGCGACGCCGGCGCCGCACAGCCGCGACGGCATGCGAACACATCTGGCGATGCAAGCGCTGCTCGGATGCGCGTTGCAAGGCGGTGGCCGGCGCGATGTCGCGCGGCAATGTTGGTGGCTTGCGACCCGCGGCGGTGTCTATGCCGGGAGCGTTGAAGAGCTAACGCCGTTGAAGCTGGACCGGATCAGCTTCATCCCGCTGGCGGCGACGGCGGTGGCGCTGTTATTTCGACCGAAGTTAGCTGCGACACTTGCAAACAAGGGGTGGGGAGCGCATTTGCTCGATTCCAAGAGCATTGCAGCAATCGCCAGCGAAGATTTTTATTAAGCGCTGTGCTTGGCGCCATCCTTCGAGACGGCGCTTTGCGCCTCCTCATGATGAGGTCTTTTTGTAGCAACGAGGCGCCCAGACGATGTGTTTGTTCGATGGATGACCTCGTGGTGAGGAGCCGCCACCGGGTCCGCGCAAAGCGCGGCTCGATGAAAGGCTCCGCGGCGTCTCGAACCATGAAGCGACAGGACGTTCGGCTTATCGTATGTCTTCATAGCGGCTCGTCGTCATCGCCGCTGCGATCGCGCTTCGGCGTGGCGAAATCGCCATCTTCGCCATCATCATCCTCGATCGGCGGCGGTGGAGGTTTGAGAGGCGCGCCGGTCTCCTTGTCGGCAGGATTATTTTTAGGACCGGTTCCATCCATAATTACCCCCTGATCGGAACGGATCGAAGCCAGAGCCTGACGGCCAGCCGCGCCGACCTCAATCTCACCGCCTTTGCGCGACATCTTATCCCCTGTCGCCGAATCTTTCCTGCCTTTTTCCGGCTTTACGTGTAAAGGGAGGCGCTACAACAGGAGCTATGAATGAAGAAGCCGAAGATCGAAGAAGAAATTTCGCCGCGCAAGATCCTGCGTGCCGACAAGGCGCCGACCGATGGTTATTCGCTGGTGGTCGATGGACATTTCAAGTCGCATCACGCGACGGTCGAAGCGGCCGAAGAGGCCGGCATGGCGTTGAAGAATCAATTCCAGATGTTGCAGGTGCAGGTCTACGACGCCGCGACCAAGACGCGCTCGATGATCGAGTGGCCGCTGCCGGCGTAGTGTTTACGCCGGTCGCGATGTTGTGCTTACGTCCGGCGTCCGCCGTTCTGTTGCCCCGCCAGCCACTCTGCGAGCGCGGGGCCCTTCTCTCCCGACTTCTTCGACTTGGCGCTCGCGCTTGCTTTCTTCGGCGCAGCTGCCGGTCGTGGGGGTTCGGCGGCTTCGCGTGCGAGACGCAGCGCTTTGAGCCGCGCCATGTTGTCGAGCACGGCTTTGGCGGCGACGTCGCGGTCGAGCATGTTGGCCCTGACATCGCCGGGTTTGCCACCGCCGGTTCGGTCGCGTTCTGATTTTGCCATCTAGCTTGTCTTCTTCTTTTTGGCTTTCGCCTTGGGTTCGGCCGGCTTGTCGCGATCGGCGGCTTCCTTGGCCAGGCGCAGCGCGCGCAGATCCGCGGTTCGCTTCCGGATCGCGACATCGGCGGCTGCGATATCCGCCATCGCCTTGATGCCTTCGGCCTCCTGGGCGATTTTGCGATTCAGCCGGATTTCCTTCAATTCAGCCGGGCTTTTCGGTTCGTCATCCATCAAGGTGCCTCAAAATTGACCGGGCTGCATCAGGCGCGGCGGCCCGCAGGCCCGACCTTAGCATGGCTTGCGGTGCAATAGGGGAACTTTAGCCCTCAAATGCCAAAAAGCTGAGCTTTTACGATGAGATCGCAATTGTGGTGAATGGCCGCGACGGGTCGGTTTTGAGCTGAATTGAGGCTTAGGACCGGTCGCCGGCCCCGCCTGAGAACCTCATCCTGAGGAGCGCGTCTTCGCGCGTCTCGAAGGATGGCCGCGAACTCACCCTGGACGCTGCGCAGAACATTCATGGTTTGAGACGGCAAGAGCGCCTCCTCAGCATGAGGCCTTGCTTCGAATTGCGGTCAGCCCATCAGCACCGGGCCGCCGGCCTTTTTCCAGGCATCGATGCCGCCGGCGATGTGGGCGGTGTTGGCGAGGCCGGCATCCTTGGCGGCGGCCACGGCCATCGCCGAGCGCTCGCCGAACGCGCAGAAAAACACGATGCGACGGCCGGTCGCCGCCGCAACTTCGCGCAGCATGCCGCCCGGACGACAGGCTTTCGCTGACCGACGGGTAGGGCGCATGCAGCGCCCCCGACAGCATGCCGTGCCGGACACGTTCGCCGCTCTCGCGCAGATCGACCAGCAGCACCTCGGGACGACCGAGGCTCTCGATCGCCTCGCGCGCGGTTAGCGCCAGACCCTGTTTTTCGAGTTCGTCCTGATGCAGGCCGACATGCATGTTGGCCGGCACCACCACGTCCATCAGTTTCGGATTCGGCAGGTTGAGATTGTTCATCAGCTCGACATAGGCGTCGATCGATTTGACCTGCAGCCGCGGATTATAGCGCTTCTCCTCGCCGATGGTGGAAACCGTATCGCCCTTATAGTCATGGGCGGGAAACACCATGGTCTCGTCAGGCAATTTCAGCAGCCGATTGAAGATCGAATCATATTGCGCCCGCGCGCTGCCGTTCTGAAAATCGGTGCGGCCGGTGCCGCGGATCAACAGCGTGTCGCCGGTGAAGACGCGATCGCCCATCAGGTAACTGTAGGAATCGTCGGTATGGCCGGGCGTGTACATCACGTCGAGGCACAGGCCTTCGATCGTCACCTTGTCGCCGTCGGCCACCCGCATCGCGACCACGTCGGCCTTGCTCTGGTCGCCCATGATGGTGACGCAATGGGTGCGGTCGCGCAGTTCGGCAAGCCCGGTGACGTGATCGGCGTGCAGATGGGTATCGACCGCCTTGACCAGTTTAAGATCGAGTTCGCGCAGCAACTGGCAATAGCGGTCGACCTTCTCCAGCACCGGATCGAGGATCAGCGCCTCGCCGCCGGCGCGGCTCGCCAGCAGATAGCTGTAGGTCCCGGAAACGCTGTCGAAGAGCTGACGAAAGATCATGGCTGGCTGCACTCGCTGGATCAGCAAATAATATCTGATTTTCAGCGGTCAAGCAGCAGAGATTTTCTCTCCGCAGCCAGCTTTTCAGAAATCGATCCTATCCCGGATTGCGTCCAGCCCGGCCCTGGCGCAAGCCTCGTCCTTGTCGCCGCCGGGCGCGCCGGCCACGCCGATGCCGCCCAGCAGGGTGCCGCCGGCCTCGATCGTGAGCCCGCCGGCCAGCATCGCAATATCCAGGTAATTGCGCCAGGCCCGGCTCCATCTGGCCGGCATGGATCGACGCCGCGAGTTCGCTGGTGGCTTTGCGAAAACCCAGCGCAGTGTAGGCCTTGCGTGTCGCGGTATCGGCGGCGGGCAGGCCGGCAAAGCGATCGCGCAGCATCACCTGCGGCTGGCCGAAGCGGTCGACCACCGCGACCGCGACCTGAAATCCGTTGTCGCGGCACTGCTTCATCGCGGCCTGCGCGGCGGCCAATGCCACCTCCGGCGACAGCGATTTATAGGTCACCAGCGCGTCGTCGCCGGCCATCGCCGCAGATGCGCTCAACGCCAAGCCAGCCACCGCAGCCATCGCCGGATATCGCGTCGCCCGGGCCCCGCTCACGGCCGAACATAGCTCCAGCCCTGCTCCTGCAGTTCGCTCAAATGAACGATGCCCGCGGGGACGACGGTGGCTTCGGGAACCATCGGTATCGGATGGCCCTCCGCCTTCTCCATGCCCTGCTTGGTATTGTTGCAGGCCGAGAAACTGGATCTTGCCCGCGAAGCGCCATGTCCTTGAGCCGCTTGATCCGATCCTGCACCGGCGACGTGTCGGCGCGCAGCATATGCAGGCCGGGACCGTAGGCGACGATGTCGATGTCGACCTGCTCGTTCTTGGCCTTGTAATATTCGATCACGTTGTTGGCGTTGTCCAGCGCCAAATTCATCACCTGCGGATCGTTCTGATCGACCTGGATCGCGATGCGGTGCGGTTTCGCGTCGGCGGCAAGACCGGCCGAGACGAATGTCGAAGCCAATGCGAACGACATCAGCGCAATCGCCGCGCGGCGATGTAACGATCCAGACATGAAGAAATCCTTCTAGGGTCGAACCAGTGTATATCCGTTTTCGGTCAGCGACAGTATCTGCCCGACGCCGACCTGAACCGGAGTCGCGACCGGAATATATTGCGGCCGCTTGCCGGTTTCGCGCTCGATCGTATCGACGGTATTGAGGCAGATGTCGAACTTGACGCCCTGCGCGACCAGGCTCTCGATCAGTTTGCGGTTGGAATTGTCCGGGAACAGCAACTCGATGCCCGGACCGAATGTCACCACTTCGATCGCGACCTTGTCGGGATCGTAGAGCTTGAGCAGATTATAGGCGACGCTGATCACCAATGCCTGTTTTTTCGGATCGTTGTCCGAGAGCTGCAGCACGATGCGGTGCTCGGCGAACGGCTTGTCCGGCAAGCGGCGCGGGTTCGGCGCAAGCGTTGGCGGCAACGCCGATCGATGCCATCGCCGTAACTGCTGCGGCGCCAAAGCTGCGGATCAACGCGCGCCGGTCGAAAGAGCTGTCTTTCATCCCTGTTCCGCCATGCCCGGATTGTCGTCCACGCCTTTCAGCGTGACATCAGGGGCGCGCTGTTCCGGCGGCTTGCCGGAGCGCAGATGCTTGGCGAACACATCCCATACCGGCACGCCCTTTTGCTCGTTGACCGAGGCCCATCCCGCCACCTTGTAGCTCTTGCCGGCCTCGATGGCGCGGCCGTTGTCGAGCTTCAGTTCGGAAATCCGCTTGCCCGACCGCCTCATTGGGCGAGCAGGCATAGGTCATGCCGCCGACACGAACCATGTCGCCGCCCTGCTGATAATAGGGGTCGGCATTGAAGAGATTGTCGCAGACGTCTTCGAGGATGTCCTTGATCTGAGCGCCGGTCATGCTCTGGACGTAGGTCTCGGGATAGGTGATCGCGGTCTCCGCCAGCACGTCCTCCATCGTCACCGGCTGGCCCGCCAGCACGCGTGGTGCCCCAGCGAAAGCCCGGCGACAGCGCGATTTCGGCATTGAGTTCGCTGCGCAGCGCATCGCAGATCAGCTGGTCCATGGTGCCGCTGAAATTGCCGCGCCGGTAGAGCAGGCGATCGGCGGTCGCGATCTTCTCCGCGTCGGGCGTCAGATACGGTTCGCGCGCTCTTGTCGATCAGCGCCTGCATCGCCGGATCGGGCTTGAGCAGTTCGGAAAACACCGGCAGCAGCCGGTAGCGCACATCGCTGACCTTGCCCTTGGCCAGATTCGAGATCGAGCACGCCGAGGAATTTTCCGTTCGAGCCGGCATTGGTGACCAGCGTGGTGCCGCCGGCATTGGTGACCGCGATCGGTTGCGGGATGGCGTCGTGGGTATGGCCGCCGAGAATGACGTCGATGCCGGTGACGCGGCTCGCCAGCTTGAGATCGACATCCATGCCGTTATGCGACAGCAGCACCACCGCATCGACCTTGTCGTTGTTGCGCAGGCCGTCGACCAGCTTCTGCAATTCGTCGTCGCGAATGCCGAAGGTCCAGTCCGGCGTGAAACGCTTGGGATGCGCGATCGGCACATAGGGAAAGGCCTGGCCGATGATCGCGACGCGATGGCCGCCGAGTTCCTTGATGGTGGACGGCTTGAACACCCGGCCCGAGGCGGCATCGAAGGCCTTGGCATCGTTGAACGCGGCTTCCTCGGTCAGGAACACGTTCTGCGCCAGGAATTCGCCCTTGAAGCGCTCGAGGTTGCTGCGCAGGGCCTTTTCGCCGTAGGTGAATTCCCAATGCCCGGTCATCGCCTCGATGCCGAGCAGGTTGGCGGCGTCCACCATGTCGGCGCCCTGGGTGGCGTTGGCCTGGCCGGTGCCCTGCCACAGATCGCCGCCATCGAGCAGCACGGTGCGCGCCGCACCGGCTTCGCTGCGCAGCCGATCGATCAGCGTCTTGAGATGAGCGAAGCCGCCGAGCTTGCCGAACCGCGCGGCGGATTTTTCGAACTCCAGAAACGTGAACGCGTAGGCGTCGGCGCTGTCCGGGTTGATGCCGAAACGATCGAGAAAGGCGCGGCCGACCAGATGCGGCGGCTTGCCCTGCATCGCGCCGATGCCGAGATTGACGCTCGGTTCGCGGAAATAAATCGGCTTCAGCTGCGCATGGGTATCGGTCATGTGCAGGATACGCGCGTTGCCGAAACGCTCGAGATCGTAAACGCTCGGGCTATCGGCGCTGCGGGCAGTTCGCGGACAGCGCCGGCGTGAATGCGGCGGCGCCCGTCAGTTTCAGGAAATCCCGGCGGCGGATGGTCATGCGCGCTCTCCGCAGCCTTTACTCGTCAGTTGCTCGACTGGAAACAGTTGGGCAAGGGGTTACTTGATTTCCATCGCCTTCCAGGCGTCTTTTTCGCTGGTGGCCTGAAAAATCGACGCTTTTGCGAGCGCTTCGGCTTCCTTCGATGCGGCGACCGCCTTGTCGAAGTCACCGGCGTCGGCCGCTTTCCTGGCATCGCTGAGGGCTGTCGCGGTCACGGTCCATTGATTGCGCAATTGGCCGGCTTGCTTGTTGGCGGCGTCGGCCGCGGCGATAGGCGGTCTTGAAGTCGCTCTCGGTGGCGGCGGCCAGTGCAGGGGTTGCAGCCGCCGTCGACAGCATCGACAACGCCAGCAGCGCGATCGTGTTCCGAAAGCAGGCTCATGGCCGCGCTCCCGGACCGGAAATCGGCAGCCCGTTGCTGACATAGGACAGATAATATTCGAGATCGCGATACTCGTCGGCTTGCGGATCGAGCGGCACGCCGCGGGTCTGGCTGTTGCAGGTGGTGAAGCGCCGGCTGATGGTGCCCATGCCGCCCCATTCGGAACGATAGATCGGCATCGCGTTGAGGATGCCGAGCGCCGGCGCCAGGATCTCGGCGCGGATCCGCTCGCCCGGGATTCTGCACATGGCAGCTGGCGCAGGAGAAATTGAGCTGGCCGCGTCGCGTGTAGAAATATTGCTTGCCGTTCTCGATAGGCTTCGAGCGCGCGCGGATCGTTCGGGATCTTGATGTCGAACGGCTTGCCGCGCGAGGTGAACGCCATATAGGCGGTCAACGCCGCCATGTCGTCCTTGACGTAGGAGAACGGCGGCTCGCCATTGGCCTCGCGGCAGCGGTTCAGCGCCAGTTCCAGCGTGACGACCTTGCCTTCCTTCTCGTCGAAATAAGGATAGTTCTGCCGGACGCCGATGCCGCCAGTTGGGGAAGCAATCCGCATAGCTCTTGCCGTTCTTGAACGGCTTGGCGAACATCTCCTTGCCCGCGTCGAGCGAGAAGTCATAGGGCGGGAATTCTTCCTTCTCCACCCATTGCCTATGCATGTCCTCGTTCATCGAATAGGGGCCGTTGACGAAATCGTCCAGCTTCAGCTTGGGAAATTTGTCGGTGAAGAATTTCTGGAACGCCTTGGCGTCGGCGGCGGGATCGATGCGCATCCGCGGCGGCCGCGGGCTGCACGCGCCGCGAGCCCCAGCGCCGCAAACAGCACAAGATGGATCGCCGATCGCAACGTTCATGTCAGCTCACGCGTCAGTGAGATCTTCGCCGTGGTGGTGTCGGTCGCGCCCTTGTTGTCGACCCAGCTGATCTTGAGGTCGTCGCCCTTCTTGCCGCCCTTGAAGCTGAACTTGACATAGGGGTCCTTGGAGACCGCCGTGCCCCAGTCGGCGACGAACACGGTCTTGCCGTTACATTCGAAAGTCAGTTGCTGGATGAAATGCGGCGGGATGATCTCGCCCTGGGCGTCCTTGACGAAGCCGGAATCCATCGGGTGCTGGATCAGCGCCTGGACTTCGGTGGTGTCGCCGGTTGCGGTGGCGCGCACGCGAATGGTCGATGCCATCGGAATTTTCCTTCAGATAATGGTTAGCCGCCGCAGCCGCCGACGGTGACTTTGACTTCCTTGGTGGCGCTGTAGAGCTTGCCGCCGGCTTCCACGATCACGGTGACGTTGCTGGTCTTGGCCATCTTCAGGCGGTTGGCGACGCTCGGCATCGTGCCCGGCGGAATGTTGTAGGACGCCGCCAGCGCGTTCGGATTGTCGGCGACCAGGAACGAGATCGAGGTCACGTCGGCCAGCGTGGTCGTCGACCGACATCGGAACCACCGCGCCGTTCTCGGCGATCTCGGGCGCGTCGAGCTTGACCTTGTCGGAGGGCTTCGGCGGTCTTGCCGTACAGCGCCTTGATCGCGTCGGCTTCGCTCTTTTGCTTGAAGGCGTCTTCCGGCCATTTGTCGTTGGCCGCGGCCAGCGCCGGCAGCGCGCCGAACGGCAGATTGCCGAGGCCGACCAGCGCGACCAGGCCGGCGCCTTTCAGGATCAGCCGCCGCGTCGGTCGAAAAGCCGTTGTCAAGGCATGGTCATCGTAAAAGTCTCCTAAAGCGCGATGCGCCGTCACAAGGTCTGCAGGAAATCCACGACCGCGTTGATCTCCTGCTCGGTCAAAATCCGGTTTCGTCCGAACGGCGGCATCACGGTCTGCGGGTTGCGTTTGGTCTCGTCGTTGAGGATCGCGACCAGGTCGTTGCGATCGGGATATTTGCTTTTGATGTCCTTCAGTTCCGGGCCGATCGTGCCGGGAAGATCGCCGCCCTTGATGCATGGCAGGTCAGGCAATTGCCCTTGCCGCGATCGAACGCGATCTTCTGGCCCTCGGCCGCGCCGGATTGGGCGAGCGCGGAACCTGCCGATGCCACGCTTGCCACTGCAGCGCTTGCGAGCATGGCCGCACCGATCAGCAGCACCGGGGCCCGGGTCGAGGCCGGTTTCGAAGGAGTGTCGGTCAAAGGCGTTCCCGCAGACTTGGTTGTTGTCTCGTCGATTATCTTGGCCGGATTATAGGTGGTCGACATCCGAAATGCCACCGGCCGCAAGCATCGACAATGTGATCGTCGCAACGCGGTAAACCCGCTAGTTTGTCGACGGGTGGTCCCGGAGGTTGAGATGGCGGAATTTGTGGTGGAATTCGGCAAGGATGGCCGGCCGGTCGAGGCGGATGGCCGTCTCGATGCGGCGGCGTTCCATCGCAATCATGAGGCGATCTGGGCGGTTTGCAGAAATTCCTCGCCGGCAAATCCGGCGATGTGGTCGAGGCCGGCAGCGGCACCGGCCAGCACGTGGTCCATTTCGCCCGCCAGACCCCTGATATCACCTGGTGGCCGAGCGATTTCAACGCGCAGCACCTCAAGAGCATCGAGGCGTGGCGCGCCCATTCCGGCTTGCGGAACATCCGCCCGCCGATGCCGATCGATCTGTCCGATCCCGCGTGGTGCGCTGCAATGCACGACGGCAGCGGCCCCGGTCCAGTTGCTGGTGGCGTTCTGCGCCAACGTGATCCACATCGCGCCATGGCGGGTCGCCGAGGGGCTGTTCGCAGGCGCGGGGCGTTATCTGCGCGCCGACGGGCGGCTGTTTCTCTATGGACCGTTCAAGCGCGACGGCCAGCATACCGCGGTCAGCAATGCCGTGTTCGACACCAGCCTGCGCGAGCGCGATCCCGATTGGGGCGTGCGCGATGTCGCCGAGGTCGAGAAACTTGCCAACGGCGCCGGGCTGGCGCTGACGGAAATCGTGAACATGCCCGCCAACAACCTCATGCTGGCGTTCGAGCGATCCTGAGCGGGCGACGCGGGCGCATAGCGCGCGCCCGTTTGCGTCGGTTGATCGCATGCCTGCGCCTCTCCATAGTGCCGGGAATCATTGAAACAGGTCCCGGCGGAGCCTTGACTCCGATTGGGGTTGCGGGCGGAAATACCGATGACCAGCGTGACAGCGAGCGAAGAGATCACCGACGACGCGCGGGCGCGCGCCAATGTGGTGCGGCTGGCGGCGGCGCAGGCGCTGACCGGCGCCAATTCGGCGGTGATTTTCGCCACCGGCTCGATCGTCGGCGCGTCGCTGGCGCCGGATATCTCGTTCGCGACCGTGCCGCTCTCGATGTACGTGGTCGGCCTTGCCGCCGGCACCTTGCCGACCGGCATGATCTCGCGCGCCTATGGCCGCCGCGTCGCTTTCATCATCGGCACCGGCTGCGGCGTGCTGACCGGCCTGCTCGGCGCGTTCGCGATCCTGCATGCATCGTTTTCGCTGTTCTGCGGCGCGACCTTCCTCGGCGGGCTCTACGGCGCGGTGTCGCAATCCTATCGCTTTGCCGCCGCCGATGGCGCCAGCGCCGCGTATCGGCCGAAAGCGGTGTCGTGGGTGATGGCCGGCGGCGTGTTCGCCGGCGTGCTCGGTCCGCAGCTGGTGCAGTGGACCATGAATATCTGGCCGCCATATCTGTTCGCGTTCAGCTTCGTGGTGCAGGCGATCGTCGCGGTGGTGGCGATGATGGTGCTGTCGGGGATCGACGCGCCGAAGCCCGCGGCGGCGGATCTGCATGGCGGCCGGCCGCTGTTCGAGATCGTGCGGCAGCCGCGCTTCATCGCGGCGGCGCTGTGCGGCATCGTCGCCTATCCGATGATGAACCTGGTGATGACCTCGGCGCCGCTGGCGATGAAGATGTGCGGCCTCAGCGTCAGCGATTCCAATTTCGGCATTCAGTGGCACATCGTGGCGATGTACGGGCCGAGCTTCTTCACGGGCTCGCTGATCGCGCGGTTCGGCGCCCAGCGCATCGTCGCGCTCGGGCTGCTGCTGGAGGCGGCCGCCGCGACCATCGGCCTGTCCGGCATCACCGCGATGCATTTCTGGGCCACCCTGGTCGTGCTCGGCGTCGGCTGGAATTTCGGCTTCGTCGGCGCCTCCGCGCTGGTGCTGGAGACCCACCGGCCGCAGGAGCGCAACAAGGTGCAGGCCTTCAACGATTTTCTGGTGTTCGGCATGATGGCGATCGGCTCGTTTTCGTCGGGCCAGTTGCTGGCGAATTACGGCTGGTCGGCGGTCAACCTGGTGGTGTATCCTCCCGTGATGCTCGGGCTCGCCGTCCTGATGCTGGCGTCGTTCGCCCGCCGCCGTCGGCTGCAGGCCCTTGATCAAATGCCCGACCCGAGCATCTGATCGGCAAGGTCAGGCCTGATTGGCATCGCCAAAACATTGGGAGGTCACATGCCGTCGCGCGCCCGTCTCGATGAATTCATTGCCGTGGTTGAGTCCGGGCGATCACGCCGGCGCCATCGAGCGTTATTACACCGAAGACGCCAGCATGCAGGAAAATGCCGCCGAGCCCCGCGTCGGCCGCGATGGGCTGGTAGCCCGCGAACGCGGCGTGCTGGAGCGCATGTCGCATGTCTATTCCAAGGCGATGGTCGTCGGTGCTCGATGGCGACAACGTCGCCATTCACTGGATCTTCGAATTGACCGACAAGTCCGGCAAGGTCCGCCGGGTCGACGAGGTCGCGCTGCAGCAATGGCGCGGCGACCGGATTTTTCGCGAGCGCTTCTTCTACGATCCGACCGCGCAACCGTGATGCTTCGACGCTTGTCGTAGCATTGCGTCGGCGTGATCTGATAATCAGCCGTCATGGCCGGGCAAAAGCCCGAAGCGCGTCTTCGCGCTGGATGTCCCGGCCATCCACGTCCTTGACGGTCCGCGGAAGGACGTGGATGCCCGGCACAAGGCCGGGCATGACGAAAGTGGGAAATCGACTTTGGACGCGTCAACCGACACCCCGATCGACGAAAGCTCGATCCGCTATGACGGCTGGCGCATCGTCGCGGTCTGTTTTCTGGTGGCGACGTTCGGCTGGGGCCTCGGCTTCTACGGCCAAAGCGTCTATCTCGCCGAACTGCATCGGCTGCACGGCTGGCCGGCCTCGCTGATCTCGGGCGGCACCACTTTCTTCTATCTGTTCGGCGCGCTGCTGGTGGTGTTCGTCAGCGAGGCGATCCGGAGCTTCGGCCCGCGCAATTGCCTGCTCGCGGGCATCTGGCGCGATGGCGGCTGGCGGCGGTCGCGATCGGCCAGGTCACCGAGCCGTGGCAGCTCTACGCCGCCGATGCGGTGCTGGCGTTCGGGCTGGGCCGGCACCAGCCTCGGCATGATCACCAATACGCTCGGGCTCTGGTTCGACCACAAGCGCGGCATGGCGATCAGCCTCGCGCTGAACGGCGCCAGCTTTGGCGGCATTGTCGGCGTGCCGCTGCTGGTCGTGGCGATCGGCGCGTTCGGCTTCTCCGGCGCCATGATCGCGGCGGCGGTCGTGATGCTGGTGCTGATGGTGCCGATCATCCTGATCTTTGTCGGGCCACCGCCGCGCCTGGCGTGGCGCTGGCGCGGATGACCAGCGTCGATGCGCCGTCGGCGACGCAGATACGCGCTGCAGGCGTTTCGCGATCTCGCATTCCTGACGGTATCGATCGCGTTCGCGCTGGTGCTGTTCGCGCAGGTCGGATTCATCGTCCACCTGATCGCGTTTCTCGATCCGGTGATCGGCCGCGGCGGCGCCGCGACCGCGGTGGCGCTGTTGACGGCGATGGCGGTGGTCGGGCGGGTGCTGTTCTCGACCGTGATCGACCGGCTCAATCAGCGGCTGGCCTCGGCGATTTCGTTCGCGAGCCAGGCGGTGGCGCTTGCTGATCATCATCAATTCGCGCAACGAAATCGTGCTGATGCGGCCGCGCGGCCTGTTCGGATTTTCGGTCGGCAATCTGATCACGCTGCCGTCGCTGATCGTGCAGCGCGAATTCGATCCGCGCTCGTTCGGCGTGCTGGTCAGCCTGATCACCGCGATCAACCAGGTCACCTACGCGTTCGGCCCCGGCGTGATCGGCCTGCTGCGCGATATGTCCGGAAGCTACGCGCTGCCGTTCTACGGCTGCATCGCGCTGGAACTGACGGCGGCGATGCTGATCATGGTGCGGGGGCGTTCTCCGTCGATTGGAGCTTCGTAGTGGGCAAAGGCGTCGTGCGCCGTGCCCACCATCGGCTTCGTGGCGGCAAGCTCGCATTGCCACGCTACGTTCCGAACGCGATGAGGCCTACGCCTCCCGCTGCCGCAGCAGATCCTCCAGATCGAGCCGGCGCGTGAACATCGCCAGCGCGCCGTCCGGCGTGCGCGGCCATTGCTCCTTGGGCCGGTCCCAATACAGCTCGACGCCGTTCTCGTCGGGATCGCGCAGATACAGCGCCTCGCTGACGCCGTGGTCGCTGGCGCCGTCGAGCTGGATGCCGGCCTGATCACGCGATGCAGCGCATCCGCCAGCGCCGGCCGGGTCGGATAGAGGATCGCGGTGTGAAACAGCCCGGTGGTTCCCGGCGGCGGCGGATGGCCGCCTTTGCTTTCCCAGGTGTTCAAGCCGATATGGTGGTGATAGCCGCCGGCCGAGATGAACGCCGCGCCTGATGCCAGCCGCTGCATCAGTTCGAAGCCGAGCACGCCGCAATAAAATCCCAGCGCGCGATCGAGATCGGCGACCTTGAGATGAACATGCCCGATCCGCGTTCCCGCGATGATGGGTGGATTGTCGGGCATGCGCTCTCCGCGTTGGCTTGATAGCGATCAAAGCGATCTATGCAGCGCCGCCCGCTCACGCAAGATCGGACACTTCCCCGTCGGGCAGGCCGAATTCGAAGGTGTTCAGCGTCATCGACACCATCGTGTAATAGCCGCACAGCCCGATGATCTCGACGATGCCGCGCTCGCCGAGCACTTGCACCGCCTCGTCGTACAGCGACTTCGAAACGCCGTGGCCCTCATGCAGCGACTTGCTGACCTCGTAGATCATCCTGCCCTTGGGGTCGTCGAAGGTGGGCGTGCGGCGGTCGCGGATGTCGTCGATGATCTTCGGGTCCATGCCGCCCTTCAGCGCCAGCCGCTTGTGGGCGAACCATTCGTAATGCGAGGTCCAGTGCCGCGCGGTGACCAGGATCGCGATCTCGGACAGTTTGGCCGGAAATATCGTGTCGAAGCGCAGCATTCCGCCGAGCCGGGTGGCGTGCCGCGCCATTTCCGGGCTGTTGAGCCAGGCCATCATCGGCGCCGGCGGCGCGCCGCGCTTGCCGGCGATCGACTCGTCATAGGTCTGTTTCTGGTCCGCGTTCATTTCGCCAGGCGAAAGCAGTTTCAGGCGCATGTCGGTTTCCTCTTGTTTTTCAATCGTTCGGCCTTACGCGAATATACCGATTGAGCCGGCGTGACCATGTCGCCGCGCGCATAGGCTCGACCAGAGATATATTGAATTCCGCAAGGCGACGGCTAAGGTCGATGCCAATAATCACCTGGACGGAACGCCGACATGACCGATCTGGATCAATTCCGCACGCGACACCCGCGCCTGGCTCGAGGCCAATTGCCCGCCGGAGATGCGCCGTCCGATGACGCTCGGACGAGGACACGTTCTGGGGCGGCCGCAACACCAAATTCTCCTCCGAGCCGCAGCGCGTCTGGTTCGAGCGGATGCGCGACAAGGGCTGGACCGTGCCGCATTGGCCGAAGGAATATGGCGGCGGCGGCCTCGATGGCGAACAGGCCAAGATCGTGCGCCAGGAGATGGCGGCGATCGGCGCGCGGCAGCCGCTGACCTCGTTCGGCATTTCGATGCTCGGGCCGGCGCTGCTGAAATACGGCACCGACGCGCAGAAGAAAGAACATCTGCCGAAGATCGCGGCCGGGCTGATCCGCTGGTGCCAGGGCTATTCCGAGCCCAACGCCGGATCGGACCTCGCCTCGCTGCAGACCCGCGCCGAGAGCGATGGCGACGATTTCGTCATCAACGGCCAGAAGATCTGGACGTCGTATGCGAACTTCGCCGACTGGATCTTCTGCCTGGTGCGGACCGATGCGACTGCCAAGAAGCATGACGGCATCAGCTTCATCCTGTTCGACATGGCGTCGAAGGGCGTCTCGACCAAGCCGATCCTGTTGATCTCCGGCCGCTCGCCGTTCTGCGAAACCTTCTTCGACAATGTGCGGGTGCCGAAATCGCACGTGGTCGGCACCGTCAACCGCGGCTGGGATGTCGCCAAATATCTGCTGCAGCACGAGCGCGCGATGATCTCCGGCATGGGCGAGCGCGGCGTCGGCCGGCCGCTCGGCCAGGTCGCCGCGGATTCTGTCGGCACCGACGAGCAGGGCCGGCTGGAAGATCCGATGCTGCGCGGCCAGATCGCCGGCTTCGAGATCGACGAGGCGGCGCTGGCGGCCGCCGCCGAGCGCGCGGTCGATCTGGCCAAGGCCGGCCAGTCGCATCCGGCGTTTTCCTCGGCGATGAAATATTACGGCACCGAGCTCAACAAGCGCCGCTACGAAATCCTGATGTCGGCGGGCGGCATCGACGCGCTGGAATGGGAAAGCGACCGCTCCAAGGGCGGCGCCCGCCCGCGCGCCTGGCTGCGCACCAAGGCCAATTCGATCGAAGGCGGCACCTCCGAGGTGATGCTCGGGATCGTGGCGAAACGGATCCTGGATTTGCCGGGGGCGTAACAGGAATCCTCATCCTGAGGAGCGGCCGCTTGGCCGCGTCTCGAAGGATGAGCCCCAACCAATCATGGTTCGAGACGGCGCTGATGCGCCTCCTCACCATGAGGTCGGGGTATGTGTCCGACTAAATCGACTGCTTGCTGTTTAACCAATGACGTCACCGGAAACTCCCCATGGCCCTCGTCCTCACCGAAGAACAATCCATGCTGCGCGACAGCGCGCGCGGCCTGATCAGCGACAAGGCGCCGGTGGCGCATCTGCGGGCGCTGCGCGACGGCAAGGACGCTGACGGCTTCTCTCGCGAGCTATGGAGAAGTTTCGCCGAGATGGGCTTTGCCGGACTGCTGGTGCCGGAAAAATTCGGCGGCAGCGGGCTCGGCTGCGTCGAGGCCGGCGTGGTGATGGAGGAAATCGGCCGCACCTTGATGCCGTCGCCGTTTCTGTCGACCGCGGTGCTGGCGGCCTCGGCGCTGTCGCGTGGCGGCAGCGAGGCGCAGCAGTCGCAATATCTGCCGAAAATATCCGATGGCTCGCTGCTGGCGGCGCTCGCGGTCGATGAGGGCGCCAAGCATCGTCCGCTGCAAACCAACATGCAGGCGGTGCGCTATGGCAACGGATTCAAGCTTTCCGGCGACAAGGCGTTCGTGGTCGACGGCCATGTCGCCGATCTCCTGATCGTTGCCGCGCGCAGCGGCGGGACACTCGGCGAACGCGACGGCCTCACGCTGTTTCTGGTCGACCCCAAAGCAAAAGGCATCGCGACCGAGCGCACCGCGATGGTCGATGCGCACAATGCGGCGAGGATCGTGTTCGACAATGTCGAGGTCGATGCCGACGGCGTGCTCGGCGAGGTCGATCAGGGCGGCGCTTTATTGGAAGGCGTGCTCAACATCGGCCGCGGCGCGGTGGCTTCCGAAATGGTGGGCCTCAGCGAGGAAGTGTTCGGCCGCACCGTCGCCTATCTGAAGGAGCGCAAGCAGTTCGGCAAGCTGATCGGCGAATTCCAGGCGCTGCAGCACCGCGCCGCCCAGCTTTACATCGAGATCGAGATCACCCGCGCCGCGGTGCTGAAAGCGCTGCAGACGCTCGACGCCAATTTCGACAAGGCCGCCGGCGCGGTCGCGGTCGCCAAGGCCCGCGCCGGCTCGACCGCGACGCTGGCGGTGCAGGAAGGCGTGCAGATGCATGGCGGCATGGGCATGACCGACCAGTTCGACATCGGCTTCTTCATGAAGCGCGCCCGCGTATGCCAGGAATTGTTCGGCGACAGCAATTTCCACGCCGATGCGCTGGCGCGGATGAAGAGTTATTAGTTCCTGTCATCGGGCCGCGCATAGCGCGGACCCGGTGGCGCCCCCTCACCACGAGGGCATCATTTCAAGGACCCACATTTGCGGGCCTCATCCTGAGGAGCCGCGCAGCGGCGTCTCGAAGGATGGCCCCAAGGTCGACAGTACGCGCCTTGGTCAGCATCGCGGAGTCGCGGGCGCGTAAACAACAATTTGCTCAGCAATTTCAATCTGATTTGCCTCGTCCAGCCCCCCGTCAAAAAATATCCCGCTTTACGTCCCCGCCAAATCAGCTGCATCTCGGCTCCATCCCGTTCCCACAAGAGGGACGTATCGCGATCGTCACGGACGTTGGACGCGGGATGCGGTGGACGCGATGGTGTCGTGCGACGAGCGGCACTCATAGCGTACGGCGAAGTCGTGTGGTCCTGACGCCCCGACGCTGGCGTCAAGTTCTTGGGAGGCAAGCTTCTCGGGAGCGATGGTGGCAAGAAAGCCCGGTCACCAGGGAGAGCGCGAAGTAAGACGTAAAACCATTGCGCAGGGAAGGCCGGATTGCCTCCGCTGACCTGTATGCTCGTGTGCGTTTTGTTTTTGCATTTCTGCACATGAGACCGCGGGTGCAGCGCGCACCCGGTCTTCCCTGCGCCCTCTTGTTTTCGAGGGACAGCATCATGCAACAATCCGGGCGCAGCGCGTCGCGGCAACGCGGACGTGTGCCGCATGCGTCATTCCGGGACGCGCCACTTAGCGCAGAGCCCGGAATCCATAACCCCTGTCGTTGATGTTCATCATCAATCACTCGCCACAGGGGCTATGGATTCCGGGCCTGCGCCATAGCGGCGCATCCCGGAATGACGAGGATAGGACGATTACCGGATCGGCGGGGCGTATTGAATGCCGCCGGCGCTCCAGAGCTGGTTGAGGCCGCGGGGGATGCCGAGCTTCGAGCCGGAGCCGACATTGCGCTCATAGACCTCGCCGTAATTGCCGACGTGGCGGATGATGCGGGCGGCCCAGTCCTTGGTCAGGCCGAGGTCTTCGCCATAGGTGCCCTCGGTGCCGACCAGCCGCATCACGTCGGGCTTCTTCGACTTCAGGGCTTCGTCGATGTTCTTCGAGGTGATGCCGAGTTCCTCGGCGTTGATCATGGCGTACAGTGTCCACTTCACGATCAGCATCCAGTCGTCGTCGCGCTCGCGCACCACAGGCGCCAGCGGCTCCTTGGAGATGATGTCGGGCAGGATGACGTGATCGCCGGGCTTGGCGAGATTGAGCCGCAGCGCGTAAAGCTGCGAGGCGTCGGCGGTGAAGGTGTCGCACTTGCCGCTGTCGTAGGCCTTGACGACATCATCCAGCTTCTCGAACTTCATCTCCTCGTATTTCATGTTGTTGGCTTTGAAATAGTCGGCGAGGTTGAGCTTGGTCGTCGTATTGTCCTGCACGCAAACCTTGCTGCCGTCGAGCGACAGCGCCGAATTGATGTTGCGCGATTTCGGCAGCATGAAACCTTCGCCGTCATAATAGGACACGGCGGGGAAATAGAGGTCGTAATTGGTTTCGCGCGACATGCTCCAGGTCGAGTTGCGCGACAGGATGTCGACCTTGCGGTTCTGCAATTCCTTGAAGCGCTCGCTGGCATCGAGCGGAATGAACTTGACCTTGGCCGGATCGTCGAAGATCGCGGAGGCGACGGCGCGGCAGAAATCGACATCGAAGCCGGTCCAGTTGCCCTTGTCATCGGGGTTCGAGAAGCCGGGCAGGCCGGTATTCACGCCGCACAGCACGTCGCCGCGCCGGACCGTGCGCTTCAGGGTTCGCGTGTCATACCGTTCATAGGTGACAGCGGCTGCCGCGATCGCAAACGCCACCGCCAGCCCGATCAGGAGGCCGCCTCGGAAAGTCCACATGATACCTGCCCACTCAAATGGAGGAAAGTCGAACCTGCTCTGATGGTGATGCGATCAGAGTTCGGGCTTCTGGCGAATGATGACCTTGGTGCCGACGGGGACGCGTTCATAAAGATCGGCGACGTCGGCATTGACCAGACGGAAGCAGCCGGAGGAGATCGCGGTGCCGATGGTGTCAGGCTGGTTGGTGCCATGGATGCGGTAGACCGTGGCGCCGAGATACATGGCGCGGGCGCCGAGCGGGTTGCCGGGGCCACCCGCCATGAAGCGCGGCAGATAAGGCTGGCGCGCGATCATTTCCGGCGGCGGCGTCCAGTCCGGCCATTCCGCCTTCTTGGTGATGTTCACCATGCCCTGCCATTGGAAGCCGTCGCGGCCGACGCCGATGCCGTAGCGCAGCGCGCGGCCGTTGCCCTGGACCAGATAAAGATGCCGCTCGGCGGTCGAGATGATGATGGTGCCCGGCGGCTCCGTGGTGCGATACAGCACCATCTGCTTCTGGAATTCCGGCGCCAGATCCACCGTGTCGTTCGGAATCAAGCCTGGCTGGTCGCCGGGATCCGGTTGCTGCGCAAAACCCGGCGAGCCCGAAAGGGTCAGGCTCGCGGTTGCAACCATCATCCAGATCAGGTGCCGAAACTTGATCATGAAAAAATCTCCAGTTGGCCTCAGCCGGCTATGTATCACCGTTTTGCCAAATTAATAAAACCATCAAATCGCACCCGTTGCGCGATGGCAAGCAATCCCCGCCGATCCGCGGTTAGATCGCTGGAATGGTTCGATTTTTATCGATCGTCCGGCGGCAGGGGAGGGCTCGAAAAGCTAACCGGGCTTGAGCCAGAGCCGCAGGCCGTAAGATACCAGCGCCACCGTCCCGACACCTCCGAGCCACAGGCCGGCGAACCACAGCAGGCGTTGCGACAACGGCCGCGATGGCTGGTCCGGGGCGGTCAATGATATCCGCTCCCGGCTTTGACCTTGCCGCGAAATACCCAATAGGCCCATCCGGTGTAGCCGAGGATCAGCGGCACCAGGATCGAGACGCCGACCAGCATGAAGAGCTGGCTGTTGGCGGGCGAGGCCGCCTGCCAGATCGTGATGCTTTGCGGCACGATGTAAGGCCACATGCTGATGCCGAGACCGGCATAGGACAACGCGAACAACAGCAGCGACAGGAAGAACGGCCGATAGTCCTGCCTGGCCGCGAGGCTGCGCAGCAGCAGCATGGTCACCGCGGCCACCGCGATCGGCACCGGCGCGGTCAGCAGCACGTTGGGCCAGGTGAACCAGCGCTGCGCGTATTGGACGTCGAGGAACGGAGTAGCGATGCTGACCAGGCCGATCGCGATCAACATCGCCAGCAGCAACCCCCAGCACAGCCGATAGGCCTTGTCGCGCAGTTCGGCCTCGGTCTTCATGACCAGCCAGGTCGCGCCGAGCATGGCGTAGCCGGTCACCAGCGACAGTCCGGTCAGGATGCTGAACGGCGTCAGCCAGTCCCACCAGCCGCCGGCATAATGCCGGCCCTCGACGTGAACGCCCTGCAACATCGCGCCGAGCGCGACCCCCTGCGCCATCGTCGCCAACAGCGAGCCGCCGGCGAAGGCGATGTCCCAGCGATTGCGCTGGCGCTGGGTGCGCCATCGAAACTCGAAGGCGACGCCGCGAAAGATCAGCCCGATCAGCATCGCGATCATGGGCGTATAAAGCGCCGGCAGCAGCACCGCATAGGCCAGCGGGAATGCCGCCATCAGGCCGCCGCCGCCCAGCACCAGCCAGGTCTCATTGCCGTCCCAAACCGGCGCGACGCTGTTCATGATGACGTCGCGGTCGGCCTTGGCGGGAAACAGCGGAAACAGGATCCCGAGGCCGAGATCGAAACCGTCCATCACCACATAGACGAACACCGCAAAGGCGATGATGAACGCCCAGACCGTGGCGAGGTCGAAGACCGCGCTCACGACGGTGATCCCTGGGCCGCTACCCCGGCCGCCGGCGTGATGCCCGCGGCGCGCGCGGGCAGGTCGCCGCGCGGCCCTTCTTCGCCCTGGTGCGGCGGGATCGCCATCAGGCGCAGGATGTACAGCACGCCCATCGAAAACACCGCGAAATACACGATGGCGAAAGCGATCAGCGAGGAGGCGACGGCGGGCGCGGCCAGTGGCGACGCCGAGTCGACCGTGCGCAGCACGCCGAACACCGTGAATGGCTGCCGCCCGGTCTCGGTGGTGATCCAGCCCGCCAGCACCGCGATGAAACCCGCCGGTCCCATCAGCATCGCGAAGATGTGCAGCGGTCGGGATTCAAACAGTGAGCCGCGCCAGCGCTTCCACAGGCTGAGCAGGCCGAGCCCGAGGATCAGGAATCCGAGCCCGACCATGATCCGGAACGACCAGAACGTGATCGGCACCGGCGGCCAGTTTTCGCGCGGCACGGTGTCGAGGCCGGCCAGCGGCGCATCGGGCCAGTGCTTGAGGATCAGCGACGACATTTTGGGAATCTCGACGGCGTATTTGACCTTGCCGGCGGCCTGGTCCGGCACGCCGAACAGGATCAGCGGCGCGCCGTTGGGATGGCTGGTGTAATGGCCTTCCATCGCCATCACCTTGGCGGGCTGGTGCTCCAGCGTGTTGAGCCCCTGCTGGTCGCCGGCCAGGATCTGGATCGGCGCCACCAGGGTCGCCATCCACATCGCCATCGAGAACATCACGCGCGGGCCGGGCAGATGCTGGTTGCGCAGCAGATGAAACGCGCCGACCGCGCCGACCACCAGCGACGTGGTCAGGTAGGCCGCCAGCACCATATGGACGAGCCGATAGGGGAACGACGGATTGAAGATCACCTTGAGCCAGTCGGCGGCGACGAATTGACCGTCGGCGTTGATGGCGTAACCGGCCGGCGTCTGCATCCAGGAATTGGCGGACAGGATCCAGAACGCCGAAATCAACGTTCCGGTCGCGACCATCAGGGTGGCGAGGAAATGCAGCTTCGGCCCGACCCGGGACAGGCCGAACAGCATCACGCCGAGAAAGCCCGCTTCGAGGAAGAACGCGGTCAGGACCTCATAGGCCATCAGCGGGCCGATGACCGGACCGACCTTGTCGGAGAACCCCGACCAGTTGGTGCCGAACTGGTAGGACATCACGATGCCGGAGACCACGCCCATGCCGAACGCGATGGCGAAGATCTTGAGCCAGTAATTGAACAGGTTGAGATAGACCTCGCGGCCGGTCCACAGCCAGACCGCCTCGAGCACCGCGAGATAGCTCGCAAGCCCGATCGAAAACGCCGGGAAAATGATGTGAAACGACATGGTGAAGGCAAACTGCGCACGGGCCAAAACCACCGCGTCCCAGCCTTCGAACATCGCATCACCCGTCGTCGCTATTGCAGCGACGGCTTACCATGTGCGCTGTGACGTGGGTACCCCTGTTTTGGTGCCGTCGCGGCGTGCGGCCTGTCGCCGGCCCAAATACAAAACGACCCGGAGGGGGGCATCCCGTCCGGGTCGCTGGAGGTCACTTGGGAGGTTAACGATCGGGTCACTCGACAACTCAAGAACCTGGGGGAGCAAGAACTTGAGGAAACTGATTCGATGGCTGTTTATGTAGTCCCGATATTTTTCCGGATGATGTCATCCACGGTTTCATGTGTTTCGTCGCACGACTTTTCCCGGGGGTCATGCCGCCAGGCTGTCGACCCCGGCGCTTTTGAGCAGTTCGGCGAGTTGTTTGCGGGCATAGAACATCCGGGTCTTCACCGTGCTCTGGGGGATGCCGATGATCGCGCCGGCCTCCTCGACCGATTTCTCGTGGTAGTAGACCAGGTTGATGATCTCGCGATGGGCCGGCGACAGCTTGGCGACGCAGGCGCGCAGGATCGCGCTGGTGCTGCTGCGGTCCAGCGAGGCTTCCGGGGTATCGGCCTGGTCGGGGATCTCGAGCACGTCTTCCTGATCGATGTCCTCGTGGCGGCGCTGGCGCAGCGCGGTCAGGGCCTTGAAGCGGGCGATCGACAGCAGCCAGGTCGAGACCTGCGAGCGGCCCTCGAATTGCGCCGCGGTGCGCCAGACGTCGAGGAACACCTGGCTGACCAGGTCTTCCGCGATGGTGGTGTCGCGCACGATCCGCAGGATGAAACGATAGACCCGGACATTATGCCGGCAATACAGGATGTGCATCGCATTGCGGCCGCCATCGGCAATGCCTTCGAGCAGCATCTCATCCGAGGTAGACTGGGCCGCAATTATACCCTGACGGGCGACTTCGTTGATGGCGACAACATTCCGCATGACACGCTCCCAGTGATCGCCGCTTGACGGCGTCTCGTTGGGCTAATTGGTAGTCAGCGAACGTTTCGGGATGTCTGCGCCAAAAGCGGAAAATGGTTTCGTCGGCGGGAGAATTGTTTCGTCGGAATGGCCGCAACGAAACATTTACGACCAAAAGTTCAATGATTTCAATGATCGTAAAATTACGGACGCCACGAAACCCCAGAATCGCGCCCTGGAACAATTCGCGATTCGGCGAATAACCCCATCCAATCCAATGTCGCGATCGGTCAGGCCTTCTCGCCGGCCGGCGAAAACAGGTAGCCGCCGCCCCGAATGGTGCGGATCACGGCCGGCTTGGTCGGATCCGGTTCGATCTTGCGCCGGATCCGCATGATCCGCAGGTCGACGGCACGATCGAAGGCCTCGCTGTCGCGTGCATTGGCCAATTCCAGCAGCCGCTCGCGCGACAGCACCCGCTTCGGATTGGCCGCAAACACCTTGAGCAGGCCGAATTCCGACGCGGTCAGCGGATGCTCGTTGCCCTCGTCATCGCGCAGCGCCTGCGCTTCCAGATCGAGCCATTTGGTGCCGAACCGCACCAATTGCTCCTTCGCCGGATTGGCCGTGGGGGCTTCGGGGGCCGGCGCCACGACCTTCGGTGGCGCGCTCCGGCGCAGCACCGAGCGGATGCGCGCCATCAATTCGCGCAATTCGCACGGCTTGGCGATGTAATCGTCGGCGCCGAGTTCAAGCCCCACCACGCGGTCGATCGGGCTGGCGGTTGCCGTCAGCATGATGACGGGCACGTTGATGCGGCCCTTGAGGTCGCGAATGATCGAAAGCCCGTCTTCCTCGGGCATGTTCAGATCCAGCACCACCAGATCGGGCACGTTGATTTCGATCGCCGCGCGCAGGCTGCGGCCGCCGTCGCACAGCGTCACGGCAAAGCCGTGCATCTTGAGATAATCGCCGACCATCTCGCGGGCCGGCGCTTCGTCATCGACAATGAAAATGTGCTGGCTGTGCGTCATGTCAGGAGCCCTCGGCCGCGGGAAGCACGACCGTGAAAGTCGATCCCTGTCCGGGTCCGGCGCTGTCGGCGGCCACCTGACCGCCATGCATGTCGATGATGCGCTTGACGATCGAGAGCCCGAGGCCGGTCGAGCTTTCACCGGCGGTCGGCTTGGCCGAAAGCCGCTGGAAGCGGCCGAACAGGCGACCGAGATCCTCCGGCGACAGGCCGGCGCCCTGGTCGGTGATCCGGATGATGGTGCCGTTCTTGTCGTGATTCACCATGACGTCGATCCTGCCGCCGATCGGCGAGTATTTGATGGCGTTGCTGAGCAGGTTGTCGATCGCCTCCCGCATCCGGTCGGCGTCGCAGAGAGTAACGAAATTTGCCGGCGCCGTCACTTCGATGGTCTGCTGCTTGTTGGTGGCCGACGGCTGGTTGGCATCGGCGACTTCATTGACGAGGGCGGCGATATCGACCGGCTCGCGGCGGATGGTGATGTCGAAGGCATCGGCCATCGCGTCCGAAATCAGATGGTCGACCATCAAGGTCAGCCGCTTGGTGGCGTCGCGGATATGCTCGACCTGGGACGTGACGCTTTCCTTCGAGGAGCCCGCGCCGATCAATTCAGTCAACATTTCAGTGCGGCCGAGGATGACGCCGAGCGGATTCTTCAGGTCATGGGCGACGGTGCCGAGGATCTCGTTCTTGAAGCCGTTGGCGCGCTGCAGCCGCAGCCATTGCGCCGACAACCGGCGATTGGCCTGCATCAGCGCGCGGGTGCGTTGCGCGACCCGGTCCTCGAGCTGGGTATTTGCCTCGTGGAGCTGCTGGTAGAGAATGACGTTGTCGAAGGCGATCGACAGTCGGCTGCCGAAGATCTCGACCAGCGAGCGGTCGGTTTCGGACAGCTCGCGTTCGGCCTGCAGCAACACCACGACCTCGCGCCCGCTGCCGGTGCGGACGTAGAGCACCGAGCGGTGGTTGTTGAATTCATGCTTGCGGCGTTTGAAGGCGGCTTCGACCATGCTGCGCAAATCCGGATCGAGCGAACGCGATCCTGCGACTCCGATGAAGCGGCTGTAGCAGCCGGAGCCGGCCAGCACCGAGAAATCGTCACCGATCATGCCGCCGTCGCGCAGCACCAGGATGCCCGCGCAATCGACATTGAGCAGCGACGCGATCTGGGTCAGCACGCCTTCGGCCAGGCGCTGCATCGATTTGAAATCGTACAGGGTCGAGGCGGCGTCGATGATGATCTCCAGCCCGCGCCGGGTCTGCACCATGCGCTCGAGCTGCTGGTAGCTGCGCAGCGCCGCGGTCAGCGAGGTGAACAGCTTGTCCGCGGTCAGCTCGGTCTTGGCCTTGTAGTCGTTGATGTCGTACTGCACGATGACCCGGCGCTCGGGCGCCTGCCCGGGCTGGCCGGTGCGCAGGATGATGCGCACGGTTTCGTTGCGGAGTTCGTTGCGGATGTATTCGACGAGGTCCAGGCCGGCGGCGTCGGTTTCCATGATGACGTCGAGCAGCACCGCGGCGACGTCGGGATGTTCGCGCATCAGGACCCGGCCCTCGGCCGCCGAATAGGCCGACAGGATTTCCAGGGTCTGGCCGTTGAGGCAGTAATCGCTCAGCGCAAACCGGGTGCCTTCATGCACGGCGTGATCGTCGTCGATGACCGCGACCTTCCACTTCCGCGCGGTCGAGACCTCCGGGACGGTCTCGGCGTCCTCGATCAGGTGGAGGACATCGTCCTGTTCGGCCATTGAGAGATTCCGTCGCTGGTTGCGTCTTCGGTGGGAGCGGGTGGGTCTTGAGTCGTGATGCCTGGGCTGGCGCCTTTGGCGGTCCTGGGCATGATAATGCGAAATGTAGTGCCTTGTCCCAGCCTTGAGTCCAGCATCATGCGGCCCCCAAGCTGCTGGGTCACCAGATTGTACACGATATGCAGGCCGAGCCCGGTGCCGCCTTCGTTGCGGCGGGTAGTGAAGAACGGGTCGAAGGCCTGCCGTTGCACGTCCGGGGTCATGCCGGCGCCGTCATCGGCGAAAATCAGCTCGACGTCGTCCTGGCCGCGGGGCTTGGCGGTGATCGAGATGGTCCCGGACCGGCCGTCGTTGAAGGCGTGGTTGGCGGCATTGAGGAACAGATTGGTCAAGATCTGGCCGTAGGAGCCGGGATAGCCGTCGATCAGGAGCCCCTCGGGAACATCGACCGACAGCGCAATGACGGCCTTTTTCAGTACCGGCCGCAGGCTGGCGATGATCTGGTCGGTCGCCTCCCCGAGATTGAATTGCCGGCGTTCGGCGTGCGAGCGGTCGACCGCGACCTGCTTGAAGGACTGAATCAGCTCGCCGGCGCGATGCAGATTGGCGACCAGCTGGTCCGAGGCGTCGCGCGAACTGCGGACGAAATCCTCGAGCTGCGACCGCCGCAGTTGGGCGTTGGATTTCAGCTCGGCTTCGAACAACTGGGCGCGGCGGGCGAAGCTCGACGCCACCGTCAGGCTGATGCCGATCGGATTGTTGACCTCATGGGCGACCCCGGCGACCAGGCCGCCGAGCGCCGCCAGCCGTTCGGCGTCGATCAGGTTCTGCTGCGCGGCGCGCAGTTCGAGCAGGGCGCCTTCGGCCTTTTCCTTGGACGTGCGCAGTTCGTCCTCGGCGGCCTGCTTGGCGATGGCGTTTTCGCGGAACACTTCGACCGCGCGGGCCATGGCGCCGACTTCGTCGCTGGCGTTGGTGCCCTGGACATGACGATCGTAATTGCCTGAACTGATCGCCTGCATCGCCGACATGATCTGGTACAGCGGCAGCCGGATGCTGAGCGCGATCAGCACTCCCGCGCTCAAGATGATGCCGAGAAAAATCACCGCGATCGACATCACCCGGCGGGAGATATCACCCAAGGTGTGGTCGAACGTCTCCTGGGCCTTCTGCTCGCGCTGCCGCATCTTGACCGACAATCCGTCGATCTCGCCGATGGTTTCCGCCTGGTTGGCGTCGATGCTGTTGCGCAGCAGTTCGGTGCGGTTGGCGAGTTGCTCGGAGAGTTTTGCCAGTCCGGCCCGCATCGCGGCGGTGCGGTCCTTCAGGCGTTCCAGCGCCATTCGCTGCAGATCGTTGTCGGCGAGCTCCGCCATCTCGGGAATGGTCTTGTCGATCGTATCGATATTCCGCCGCGCTTCCTCGGCGGACGACATCGCCAGCGAAAAATAATAGGCGTTGGCGGCGACCAGCATGGCGGTGAAGGCCTCGCGGGATTTCCCGAGCGTGGGCCAGATCGCGGCGTCGCGATGTCCGGTGGCGCCCTCGATCACCGAATAAAGCCCGGCCATGTCGCGGGCGGGCGTCAGCACTTCCTTCTCATAGGTCGTCGAGATCGCGGTCTGCAGCGTGCGCAGCTCGCCAAAACCGTTGAGGAAGCGTTCGGTGACCCGTTCCAGTTCCTCGACCGATCCCGACAGCATCGGATCGGTCGAGGCGCGGGTCGTCAGCGTGCCGAGAATGGCTTCGCGCAACAGCAGGATCTCGGCGAAGAATTCCGGGCTCGGCTGGTTGATATAACGATGGATCAGGTTCTGCAGCCGGCTGGTCTCGCTTTCCAGCAAGGCCAGGATTTTGTCGGACTCGCGAACCTGCCGGACGTCATCCCAGGCTGATCCGAGCACTTGGGCGCCGTTCCAGATCATCGCGGCAAGCACCACGACCACAGCTGAATTCAACGCCGCGATCGACAGGATGCGCCAGCGGATCGGAACCGCGCGAAGCATCCCGACGATATGAAAACGGCCGCGCGCCGCAAGGCTCGCCGATCGTTCCGTGGCTTCGTCCGGGGTTGCTGGCAAGATCAACTCGCTCCACTTCTCTGGGTGGAGTTAGCGGCGGAAAGGCACGTTGTGTTGGCGGTACCAAATACGCGCACAGCAACCCGCGCGGCGGCCATCGTCAAAAATGGCGCGACTGCGATCGGTGCATTCCGCCAAAATCCGGCGCGGCTGTACACAGGCAACTTTAACCTCTTACGGAGGAGTCGACTAAATTGAGAAAAGGTTCAATCAATTTGACAGGGCGGAATAGGAATATGCTACCTGAGCGAGCGAGCTCCTGCAATTGTACGCTGGAGGGGCGACCTTTTGGCGGGTTGAAGCCAGGGCGGTCAGATTTTATGAGAGATCGCGCCGCGTCTTCTGATATTCCCGCCGTCACAGGCAGAATGGTTTTATCGTGAAATCTTTTGTTAGATCTTTGCAGCGCGCGGCCGTCATGGGAGCGATGGCCCTCTGCACGACGGTCGTTGCGTCGCCGGCCCGGGCGGTCACCGAGATCGCCTGGTGGCATGCGATGTCGGGTCAGCTCGGGCGGCAATTGGAAAAGCTCGCCGCCGACTTCAACGCCTCGCAATCCGAGTATCGGATCGTGCCGACTTACAAGGGCAGTTACACCGAGGCCGTGACGGCGGCAATTTTCGCATTTCGCTCGCAAGGTCAGCCCGCCATCGTCCAGGTTAATGAAGTCGCCACCGGCACCATGATGGCCGCGAAGGGTGCGATCTATCCCGTGTTCGAATTGATGCGGGACGAAAAGGAAACATTTCTGCCGGCCGCCTATCTTCCTGCTGTGACGGGCTATTATACCGATGTCGACGGCAACATGCTGTCGTTTCCGTTCAACAGTTCGACACCGATTCTTTATTACAACAAGGACCTGTTTCGAAAGGCCGGCCTCGATCCCGACGCACCGCCGAAGACCTGGCCCGAACTCGGTGCGGCGGCGATCAAATTACGCTCGGCCGGGGCCGCGTGTGGCTTCACCACCTCGTGGCCATCCTGGATCAATGTCGAGAATTTTTCTGCGTTTCATAACCTGTCGATGTCGACCAGGTCCAACGGCTTTGGCGGCCTCGATGCCGAACTCGACTTCAACAACCCGGTGATGGTGCGCCATATTGCACAACTGGCAAAATGGCAGGTCGACCGCATTTTCGATTATAGCGGGCGGGCCACCACGGCGGAGCCGCGGTTTCAGAATGGCGAATGCGGCATCTTTCTCGGCTCATCGGCGACCCGTGCCGATATCCAGGCCAATTCGAAATTCAAGGTCGGTTACGGCATGCTGCCTTATTGGCCTGACGTTGCCGGCGCGCCGCAAAACTCGACCATTGGCGGCGCCACCCTGTGGGTGCTGCGCGGGCGCCCGGACGCCGAATACAAGGGCGTCGCAAAATTCTTCGCTTACCTGTCGCAACCGGAAGTCCAGGCCGCCTGGCATCAAAAAACCGGCTATCTTCCGGTGACCCGTGCCGCCTTCGACCTCAGCCGCACCCAAGGCTTCTACGAGCGCAATCCGGGCGCTGACATGTCGATCGAGCAGATCACCCTGAAGCCGCCGACCGAAAACTCCAAGGGGCTTCGGCTGGGCTCGTTCGTCCTGATTCGCGATGTGATCGAGGACGAACTGGAGCAAGCCTTCAGCGGCAAGAAATCCGCGCAGGCCGCGCTGGATTCCGCGGTCGCGCGGGGCAATCGCCTGCTGCGGCAGTTCGAGAGCGCCAATCCGTAATGCGCGCCATCCGGCTTTCACCCGGGCGGCCCGGGATTGAGGTGGTGGAGAGGGATGGCTAGGTCGTAGGCACCCGTGATCCTTTGTATGCAATGCAATGACCCACGGCGTGTCCCGTGTCCCGTTGCCTTCCAGAATATATCAGCTGAATCATTCGCTTAAGGTGGGTTTTGCGACCCGCTCCGGCTTGGCACAAACCTTGCGAATCCAGGCTTCGAAACCAGGTTCTTCGGCTTTGGAGCATCCGATGGAGCGGCGCATTTTCCTGAAAATCGACCCGGCACCTCGACAGGCGCTATGGCCGCGGCGTTCCCGCCCCATGGCGTTAAAGCCCATGCACCCGGATCCTGGAATTGCGGCCATATGATCAGCCACTCCGAGACACGCCCACACCAGGAAGCCAAAGCGTTCGACGACACCGCTCGGTGCTTCCTTGGGTGATTTGCTGCCAGCGGATGAGGCAAAACCTGTCATGGCCGGGGTCAACCCGGTCATCCATCCTTCGTCGAACGGCCCTTCGGCGGAAGCGATGGACCCCCGGGTAACCCCTGGGGGTGACGCGAGCCGGAAGCCCGGCGATCCCTTTGCATCGCGTGATTTGAATGTGGTGCGTTTGATACGCGATCATGTCATCCTGACGGGCACGACGTCGAATGCCCGATCGGGGTCTCGCCCATCGCGTGCTGATGGCGAAATTATATCCGCCGTTGCCGGCGCACTGACTGTGACGAACGAGGGTACAGGAGCGTGATGTCTGCCGATCCGCTGGATGCTTATATCGACGCCGTTGCCAAGGCACTGATGCTGCCGATCAAGGATGAATGGAGGCCGGCGGTGCGGGCGAATCTCGAAGTGTCGCTGCGGCTGGCACGGCTGGTCGACGAGTTCGCGCTGCCCGACGAGACCGAGTCGGCCAGCGTCTATTCGGCCTGATCGCGATGTCAGAAAAATCCGACGATTTGTCAGCCCTGGAAATTGCGCAGGCCGTTGCCACTAAAAAGATCTCGGCGCTCAGTATTACCGAGGCGGCGCTGGTGCGCATCGCCAAACACGACAAGATTCTGAATTCCTTCACCGACGTCACCGCCGAACGCGCCCGCGCCAAGGCTCGCGCCGTCGATGCCGCGATCGCGGCCGGGCAGAACGCGGGCCCGCTGGCAGGCGTGCCGTTCGCGGTCAAAAACCTGTTCGATGTGCAGGGCCTTGCCACCCGCGCCGGCTCCAAGATCAATCGCGAGCTGAAGCCGTCGCCGCGCGACGCTACCTTGATCGAGCGGATGGAAGCGGCGGGCGCGGTGCTGGTCGGCGCGCTCAACATGGGCGAATACGCCTACGACTTCACCGGCGAGAATGTGCACGACGGTCCGTCGCGCAACCCGCATGACGCGACGCGCATGAGCGGCGGCTCGTCCGGCGGCTCCGGCAGCGCGGTCGGCGGCAATCTGGTGCCGCTGGCGCTGGGGTCGGACACCAACGGCTCGATCCGGGTGCCGTCGTCGTTCTGCGGCATCTTCGGATTGAAGCCGACCTATGGCCGGCTGTCGCGCGCGCGATCGTTTCCGTTCGTCGCAAGCTTCGACCATCTCGGCCCGTTCGCGCGCAATGTGGGCGATCTCGCGCTCGCCTATGACGCGATGCAGGGTCCTGATGCCGACGACGCAGGTTGCTCCAGCCGCGCGGCCGAACCGGTCGCTTCGCGGTTGGCGCAGGATATCGGCGGCTTGCGCGTCGCGATCGCCGGCGGATATTTCCAGAAGCAATGTATTTCCCGAAGCGACCGAGGCCGTCGGCCGCGTCGCCAGGGCGCTGGGCGCGACCCGCATTGTCGAGATACCGGAAGCGGCGCGGGCTCGTGCCGCGGCTTATGTGATTTCGACCACCGAGGGCGCCTCGCTGCATCTCGATCGTCTGCGACAACGTCCCGATGATTTCGATCCTGCGGTCCGCGACCGCCTGCTGGCCGGCGCAATGGTGCCGGCGCCGCTGGTCGATCGCGCGCAGAAATTCCGCCGCTGGTATCGCGAACAGGTGCTGGAGCTGTTCAAGTCGGTCGACGTCATCCTGGCCCCGGCGACGCCCTGCGTGGCGCCGAAACTCGGGCAGGCGACTTTCGTGCTCGATGGCGTCGAACTGCCGGTGCGCGCCAATATCGGCATCCACACCCAGCCGATTTCCTTTATCGGTCTGCCGGTGGTCGCCGTACCGGTGCCGCTGGAGCCGATGCCGATCGGCGTGCAGATCATTGCCGCACCGTGGCGCGAGGATATCGCGCTTCGGGTCGCGTATGCGCTGGAGCGCATGGGCGTGGTGTCGGCGCCGCAGCCAAGAGGACTTTAGGAATGGAAATCGATCTGCCGGATGTGCTGGCCGAAGTAACCGCGCAATTTGAGCGCTACGAGCGGGCGCTGGTCTCCAACGATGTCGCGGTGCTGGACGAGTTGTTCCGCGACGATTCCCGCACCCTGCGGTACGGCATCGGCGAAATTCTGTACGGCTACAGCGAAATCATGGCGTTTCGCGCGGCACGGCCTTCGGTCGGCCTGATGCGCAGGACGGCGCGCACGTTGATCACGACCTACGGCCGCGACAGCGCGGTGGCCTCGACCTTGTTCTATCGCGACACCGCGCCGGGCAAGGTCGGACGTCAGATGCAGACCTGGATGCGATTTCCCGAAGGCTGGAAGATCGTCGCCGCGCATGTCAGCATCATCGACGAGTCGCCGGGTCAAAAGACATGAGTCTCGACGACATTCCGATCGGTGATCGCGAGCGGCCGGCAGAGGCGCGGGTGGCGAGGATCGATCGCGCCACGCCCAATCCCTACAAGATCACGCGCGCCGAGGAGTTGCGGCTGCAGCTGGCCGACGAAATCGTGCGCGGCGCGCTGGCGCCCGGCTCACCGCTGGACGAGACCGATATCGCCCGCCGCTTCAGCGTATCGCGGACGCCGGTGCGCGAGGCGTTGCGGCAACTTGCGGCCAGCGGCCTGGTCGACGCCCGTGCCCATCGCGGCGCGGTGGTGGCGCGGCCCACCGTCGAGCGCATGACCGAGATGTTCGAGGCGATGGCCGAACTGGAAGCGATGTGCGCGGGGCTCGCCGCCGAACGGATGGCGCCCGCCGAGCGCCATGGCCTGGAAGCCATCCACGAGGAATTGCGGGTGCTGAGCTACGCCGGCAACCCCGAGCGGTTTCACGAGGTCAATGAGCGCTTTCACAACGCGATCTATGCCGGCGCCCAGAACACTTACATCGCGGAAATCACGCTGGCGACGCGGGTGAGGGTGCAGCCGTTTCGCCGCGCCCAATTCCGCAATCTCGGCCGGCTGGCGAAATCGCAGGCCGAGCACGACCGCGTCGTGGTCGCGATCATGCGTGGCGACCACGTCGCCGCCGCCGCGGCGATGCGCGCGCATATCGAACTGGTGCGCGGCGAGTACGAGATCTACGCGGTGTCGGTTTAGGCCAGCCTCGGATGCGGCGTTCCCCGGATGCTGCGCAGCGCGCCGCTCGGCGTGGTGCGCTGCTGATCGGGGACCCACAAGCCGAGCTTCGAGGCGTTGCTGGGTCCCGGCCTGCGGAGCAGCACGACGTGCTGCACCGCGTCCGGGACACGCAGGTCAAACCCCCGCCTTGTCAGCCATGAATTGGCGCCAGCCGCCGAAGCTCGAAATATCGCGTGCGGTGCCGACGTCGGCGAACTCCACGATGAATCCTTTGACGCTGCGGCCGTCGGCGAGGCGAATGGTGCCGATCGACAGCGGTGGCGGGATCGCGGCAACGAATTGTCCGAATGAAGCGGCGGGCAGCGCCCAGATCTCGATCGCGACCGAAGCGCCGGTGCCGGCGTCGACCCGCAGCATGCCGGGCTTGGCCGGCGTGGTGTCGAGGGCGTAGAGCTTGTAGTCCGGCGCGGTGCTCGCGGCTTCCAGCAACCGCCCGTCGAGATCCTTGAGTTCACCGTTCAGCGCCATGCCCGACAGATGCGCGCCGACCACCGCGATCGCGATCTCGTCGCTGCCGGCGCCTTGATGCACCGGCGCCATCGGCGGCTGCGGCAGACCGCGTGCGCCCATGGTGAGTTGCGTGTCGGCATGGAAGGCACGGCCGATGCTGGCAAGAAACGCATCCTTGCCCGCGGGCGCCAGCAGCGTGATGCCGAACGGAATGCCGTCCGCGCGCATCGCCGCCGGCAGCGCCAGGCCGCAGAGGTCGAGCAGATTGACGAAGTTGGTGTAGGTGCCGAGCCGGCTGTTGAGTTCGATCGGGTTCGCCAGCACCTGTGCCGTGGTGTAGGCAGTCGGCGCGGTCGGCAGCACGATGGCGTCGAGATTGGCGAACGTCCGCTCGGCGACGCGCCGCAACGCCTGCAATCGGTAAAGTGCTGCGAACGTGTCCGCCGCGGTCAATCGCGCGCCGGCGGCGGTGATCTCCCGTGTGACCGGATGGATCGACTCCGGCGATGACGCCAGAAGATTGCGGATCACGAGATAGCGCTCGGCGACCCACGGACCTTCATACAGTAGCCGCGCGGTTTCGTAGAACGGCTCGAGGTCGAACTCGACCAGCGTGGCGCCGAGCGCCGTCCAGCGCTTCAGCGCGTCGCCGTAAGCGGCCTCCGAGACCTTGTCGCCGAAGAAGATCAACTGTCCCTGGCGAGGGACGCCGATCCTCAGATCCGGCGGCAGCGCGCGCATCGCCGCCAACGGCCGGTCGCGCGAGAACGGATCGGCGCCGTCGGGACCCGCCATCACCCGCAGCGCCGCCATGGCGTCGTCGACCGTGAGCGCGAACACCGAAATGCAATCGAGCGTCCGGCATGCCGGCACCAGTCCCGCGGTCGAGATCAATCCGAGGCTCGGCTTCAGGCCGACGATGTTGTTGAGCATCGCCGGCACCCGGCCCGAACCGGCGGTATCGGTGCCGAGCGCGAACGGCACGACACCCGCAGAGACCGCGACCGCCGATCCCGAGCTCGAGCCGCCCGGGAGCAGATCGGCGCGAACAGGATTTTTCGGAATGCCGTAAGGCGAACGCGCGCCGACCAGACCGGTGGCAAACTGATCGAGATTGGTCTTGCCGATCATGATCGCACCGGCGGCGCGCAGTCGCGCCACCGCCGTTGAATCATGTGTCGGCACGTAAGAAAAGGCCGGGCAGGCCGCGGTGGTCGGCAGGCCCAACGCGTCGATATTGTCCTTTACCGCGAACGGCACGCCGTAGAGCGGCAATTGCGCGGCGTCTTTTTGGCTCAGCGCCTCGGCTTCGGCGATCGCATCCTTCTCATCGCGCAGGCTGATGAAAACAGCGGGATCGTCGAGGTCGCGGATCCGCTGGTAGGTGCGTGCGATAGTCTGCGCGGGCGAAGTCGTGCCCGCGCGATGCGCGGCGACGATTGCAGCAATGGTCTCGGTCACGAGGCCGCCCTGAGCCGGGTCGGGGAAGCCTGCGTTGCGTAGTGCGGTCGGACCTTATTCGGCAGGGGCTGCAAGCGGTATCTCCGGGTGCGAAACGGTATCTGTACTGGCGCCGAATTTCTCCACCGCGAGAAATCCGATCGCCACCACAGCATAAGCCAGCGCCACGCCCGGCGTCACGCCCAATCCGCCTCCGATGCCGACCGATTCGCCGTGCATGAAGCCGAAATAAGTCATCACCGCACCGGCGAAGGCGAACGCCGCCGCCTTGTTGAATTCGCGCTCGATCACGAACACGCCGATCGCGCCCAGCACCAGCCCGGCCAGGATCGAGCCGCCGCCCATCACATCCAGTCCGTGATAGAGCACGCCCTGCTGCGGCAGAGCGGCGATCGCCGCGGCCTTGACGGCGCCAACCTTGTCGGCGGCGAGGCCGCCGACCGACTGCGCGGCATTGAGGGTCGATCCCAGCATGGTATCGATCTGCAGTTTGCCCCACGCCGCCAGATGCGGCGTCAGCGCCAGCACCACCGCCGGCGCATGCTTGGTCGGCGTGGTCTGGAACGCCTGCGCGCCGATCAGCATGCCGATGTAGAGCAGGATCGGCGAGATCGCGACGACAGGCACCAGCGCCAGCATCACCGAGATGATGCCGAACCAGCTCAGCACCACGATCATGATGCCGGTCGCGGCCGAATAGCCGATCCGGCCGCCCATCGCCTTCCAGCCGGGATGGCCGATATAGACCGCGTTGATGAAGGGATTGCCCATCAGGCAGCCGATCAGGCTGACGATGCCGTCGGCGGTCAGCACCCGCGTGGTCGGAAAGTGGTCGCCCGCGGCTTCGGCGCTCTCGACGTTGTCGAGCGCTTCGACGAGGTCATAGATGCCGAACGGGATCGCCGTCACCAGGATGATGCCGAGATATTCAAAGCCGGAAAAGATCTGCCCGATCGCCGGGATCGGCAGCGAAAAACCGAAATTGGCGAAGGCGTCGCCGACACCCTTGACGCTCAGGCCACCGAGATTCAGCCCGAACAGGTTCGAGCCCCATGCGATGATCATGCCGACCGCGATCGCGACCAGCCCCGCCGGGATGCTCTTCGGATATTTCACCCCGCCGAACCAGCTCACCAGGATGATGGCGAAACACACCAGGCCGATCTGCGGCGTGATGAACATTTCCAGTGCCGGGCGCATCGAGATGAAGGTGATGGCGACGCCCGCCAGCGTCCCGAGCAAGGCGGCGCGCGGCGTGATGCGTTGAATGACCGGCGCGATGAAGCCGCCGATCATCAGCATGAAACTCTGGAAGAACACCCAGACCAGGCCGGCCGACCAGCCCTTCATCGGATCGCCTGTCTTGATCGTGATCGGCAGCATGATCACGAACACGACGATGAACATATGCGGCACGCTGATGCCCGAAGGCAGCGCGCAGACATCGCTGCGGCCGGTCTTCTGCGCCAGCCGATACGCCAGATACGCGTAGTAGAAAGTCGAGAGGCACATCATCAGCCCGACCGCGGGCAGGATGCGGCCGAACACGAGGCTGTCGGGCATTTTGAGCACGAAGCGCAACAGGCCGGTCAGGACGAGCATGTTGACCAGGATGTTGGTCCCGAAACCGAAAAAGGCGTTCCAGTCCCCCGGCGTCCATAGCGCCGGCTTGAAGTCAGGCTTTACGGCAGTCCCAGTGGTCGCGCTCATGTCTATCCCCCTGATGCAGCGATCTTCGACGTCTCCGGTGAAATGGCCTCAATGATTGCGGCGGAGTCGGTGACCCAGCCGAAGATGCCGCCCTGGGCCTTGATCATCTTCAGGCCCATCTCGTGGAATTCGGGGAAATAGGATGCGCAGCCGTCGGACACCACGACGCAGCGATAACCGCGGTCGTTGGCCTCGCGCACCGTGGTGTTGACGCACACTTCGGTGGTGACGCCGCACACCAGCAAATTCTCGATGCCGTATTTCTGCAGCAGGTCGCCGAGCTCGGTGGCGTAGAACGCGCCCTTGCCGGGCTTGTCGATCACGATCTCGCTGTCGAGCGGGTAGAGCGATGGGATGATGTCGTGGCCGGCTTCACCGCGGATCAGGATCCGTCCCATCGGGCCGGGATCGCCGATCCGCAAGCTCGGTGCGCCGCGTTCGACCTTGGCCGGCGGCGCATCCGAAAGATCGGGCAGATGGCCTTCGCGGGTGTGGACCACCAGGATGCCGGCGTCCCGCGAAACCTCGAGCAGCGAAGCGATCGGCTTCACCGCGCGTGCCAGTTGGGAGACGTCGTTGCCCAGCGTCTCGCCGAAACCACCGGGCTCCATGAAATCGCGCTGCATGTCGATGATGACCAGCGCGGTCTTCGACCAATCGAGATCGATCGGTCCCGGTTCTGCCGCGACGGTGCTGCTGGTTGGGTACTTCAAGCTCGCCATCGATAAACTCCCGAAGCCGAACGATTGTCAGGCTTCGGTTAAGCAAGCGGCGTGCCATTGTGTACAACGCCGCGCCGGGTTCGCGGCGACCGGAATCGACATTCAGATTCAAATGGTTGGTTAGGCAGCGCAAAGAATGCTTATTCTTTGTTCGTCGCCTGGATAGCTCGCCTTTGCATATTCGCTGGGCGTGCTGCTTGGATGCACGCAATTCGGGCAGCATCAAGCGATGCCGGCATCGGCATGTTCCAAGTTCGGGTTTTGAGAGCACGCACGCGCGAAAACTCAGCGGCCGACCTTGCTGCTGCCCTGCGTGATCAGGCGCGCGCTGCGCTGATTGCGGGCGTAGATCCAGAGCCAGCTCAGCGCGACACTAAGGCGATGGCGCAGCCCGATCAGGAAGTAGATGTGGGCGATGCCCCAGATCCACCACGCCAGGGTGCCGCGCAGCTTGATACGGCCGAAATCGATCACCGCCTGCCGCTTGCCGATCTGGGCCAGGCTGCCGGCATGCTTGTAATGGAACGGCGCCAACTTTCCGCCGCGCAGTCGCGCCTTGATCAGGTCGGCGACATAATGACCCTGCTGCTTGGCCGCCGGCGCGATGCCCGGCACCGGCTTGCCGTCGGGACCGGCGATTTCGACGGTGTCGCCGATCGCGAAGATATCGGGATGACCGGGAACGGTCAGGTCAGGCTCGACCTGCACGCGCCCGGCACGATCGGCCGGCGCACCCAGCCATTCGGCGGCGGGCGACGCTCGGACGCCGGCGGCCCAGATCATGGTCCGCGCTTGCAGGTTCTGGCCGCCATACATCACGCCATCGGCGGAGCACTCGGTGACGGGCTGGCCGAGCATCACCTCGACGCCGGTCTTCTCCAGTGCGGCTTGCGCATAGGCCGAAAGGTCGTCGGCGAAGCCGGCCAGCACGCGCGGTCCGGCCTCGATCAGGACCACGCGGGTCTTGTGGGTGTCGATGTTGCGAAAATCCGGCGCCAGCGTCTCCTGCGCCAGTTCGGCGATGGTACCGGCGAGTTCGACCCCGGTCGGGCCGGCGCCGATGATCACGAAGGTCAGCAATGCCGCGCGCCGCGCCGGATCGGTCTCGCGCTCGGCGCGTTCGAAGGCGACCAGGATCCGTCGCCGCAGGGTGGTGGCATCCTCCAGCGTCTTCAGGCCGGGCGCGAACGGTTCCCATTCGTCATGGCCGAAATAAGCATGCCGTGCGCCGGTGGCGAGAACCAGCGTATCATAAGGCAGGCCGTCGCCGTCTTCGGTCAGCACTCGCTTGGTGGCCGCATCGACGCCGGTCACGGTGGCGAACAAGGTCGTCACCTCGGACCGATCGCGGAACAGGAAACGGATCGGCCAGGCAATCTCGGAGGGGGACAGCGACGCGGTGGCGGCCTGGTACAATAGCGGCTGGAACAAATGATGATTGCGCCGGTCGATCAGCGTGATGCTGACCGGCGCGCCCGCGAGGTCGAACGCCGTCTGCAATCCGCCGAAGCCGGCGCCGACGATCACCACGCGATGAGGGTTTGCCGGCGTTGTTGTCACCACACGCAACCTCCGGGTCAGATGTTTCCGTGTGGCTGATTATGTCGCTATTGGTCCGCTTGAGCCAACACTTGTTTCAAAAAGCCTTGTTTTAGAACCGAGCGCGCCTATCGATCGATCGCGAAAGCGGATCGTCGGCGGTCAATGCCGATGATGCTTCAGCGCCGGATGGTCCGCGGCCGGCTTGGCCCCGATATGCGACTTTCCGCCATCGAGTTTAAGCGACGCGTTGTCGGCCGCGCCAACCGATGCCGCCTGCTTCTGCGCGATCATGTGCTCGGCGATCAGTTCCGCCGAGAAGCGGCTGACCGTATCCGGGTCGGTGATGATCGACTGGGTGTTGTTCTGCGCCTTGAACTTCGGACCGCCGGGCGCGCCCTTGATCACAAAGGTGCCTTCGCCGGAATCCGACCAGTTGGTCGATCCTTCGCCGGCCACCCTGCCGTCGGCCACGAAGCCCTTGGTGTGGCTGATCTGATGCGTGGCCGACTGGCCGAGCACGAATTCCTGGGCGTGGGTCTTGGTGACGAAATGGGTGTTGAACAGCGCCAGATTATGCTTCCGGTCGGCCTCCAGCAGCGCTTTCTCATGCTTGCCGCCGGCCTGGCTCTTGTCCAGGGTCACCAGCATGGTCACGGTGTCGTCGAGCGCGATCTTCATCAGGATGTCGTTGAGTTCGTCGTCGTCGAACCCGAACATGTTGAGATAAAGCGAGATGCTAACTCGCGACAGCACGTATTTGAGGATGTCGTGGACGTCGTCGCGCCCGACATAGAACAGATGAAAGTCCTTGCTGGCGGTGGTCGCGTAGACTTTTTCCTGGGTGTAGGGCTGGAGATCCAGCAAATCGAAACGCTGCAGGCTGACGGCGGGATCGTCGATCACATTGGTTACGGTGGATTTCGGCGGAGTCGTTGCGGCTGATGCGGCGGGCACTGGATCCATGATGCGGGCTTCCTGTCTGGAATGGCCTGATTGAAATGGGCCTGAGCGGCGCGAGCCTAGCCGTTCGATTTTAGACTGCAACGATGGGAGCATGACGCAAAAGCGTCGAACCTGCGGCTCTCCGCGCTGGATGTTTGCCGAAGGTTGAGGGGATGGTTCTGATGTGGCCGATGGCTGCGACACCCAGACCGCCCAACCAGAACTATAATTCCTTGCCACGCGCGGTTACCGCGCACTATGGTGCAGGCGCCGTGGGGGCATGGGCTGAAAATTCCATCGGGAATTGGCGGTTCGCGCGTGCCACTCGCGCATGAAACGCGTCACAACCAACAAATAATGACAAGCCCGAACGCGGGCGGAGTAGGCCCTTTTGATCCGACGGCGTGTCCTGAAGGTCGAAGGAGTCACGTACAGGTCGATAAAGAGAAGAGGGAACGGAAATATGAAGACAGGTTTCTGGCTGGCAACGGCCATGGCTCTGGCGCTGGCGGGCCCGGCCAGCGCGGGCGACAGCATCAAGATCGGCTTCGTCTCGACCTTCAGCGGTCCGACCGCGGTGATCGGCAATGACATGCGCAACTCGTTCGAACTCGCGCTCGATCACATGGGCCGCAAGATGGCCGGCAAGCCGGTCGAAGTGATCTACGAGGACGACCAGCAGAAGCCCGATATCGGCAAGCAGAAGACCGAAAAGCTGGTGCAGTCCGACAAGGTCGATTTCATCGCCGGCTACATCTGGTCGAACGTGCTGCTGGCGTCGCTGAAGACCGCGGTCGACTCCAAAACCTTCCTGATCTCGGCCAATGCCGGCCCCTCGCAGCTCGCCGGCGAATTGTGCTCGCCCTATGTGTTCTCGACCTCGTGGCAGAACGACCAGAACTCCGGCGGCGATGGGTCTCTACATGAACCAGAAGGGCGTCAAGTCGGTGTTCCTGATCGGCCCGAACTACGCCGCCGGCAAGGACATGCTGGCCGGCGTCAAAAGCACGTTCAAGGGCGAGGTCAAGGGCGAGGAATATACGGTGTGGCCGAGCCAGCTCGACTTCTCGGCCGAGCTTTCCAAGGCCAAGGCCTCGGGCGCGGAATCGATCTTCGTGTTCTATCCGGGTGCCGCCGGCGTCCAGTTCCTCAATCAATACGCCCAGGCCGGCATCAAGGCGCAGATCCCGCTCTATACGGCTTTCACCATCGACGAATTGTCGCTGCCGCTGCAGAAGGACAATGCCATCGGGGTTCCCGGCGCACAGGAATGGGTCAACGATCTGCCGGGCGCCGAGAACAAGCGCTTCGTCGAAGACTACCGCAAGAAGTATCCCGGCCTGCGTCCGACGTACTATGGCGCGCAAGCCTACGACGCGGCGCAGTTGATCAACAGCGCGGTGGTGGCGGCCGGCGGAGACACCGGCAAAAAGGACGCGATGAAGGCCGAGATGGAAAAGGCCAATTTCAAATCGCTGCGCGGCCCCTTCAAATACGGCAACAACCACATCCCGGTGCAGAACTTCTATCTGCAGGACGTGGTCAAGGATGCCGATGGCGCGTTGTCGCTGAAGACCGTTGCCACCATCGTCAAGGACGACCAGGATCGCTTCCACGACAAATGCACCATGAAGTAAGCCTGGAATGATCTTTGCGGGCTATCCTGGAAGCTGTTTTTGGGTTTGAGTTGAAGACGGCGGCGGCGTTTCGGCGCGGCCGCTGTTTTGTTGTCGAGTGCCTGTCTTAGCGCGCTGTAAAGGGTCCATGCTGCTTGTCGTCGAACAATTCCTGAACGGGCTGCAGTTCGGGCTGCTGCTGTTTCTGCTGGCGGCGGGATTGACCCTGGTGTTCGGCATCATGGACCTGGTCAATCTGGCGCACGGCTCGCTCTACATGATGGGCGCCTATTTCGCCGCGACCTTTGTCGCCTGGAGCGGCAATTTCCTGCTCGGCATCGTACTGGCACTCGGCGCGACCTTGTTGCTCGGCATCGTGCTCGAACTGGTGGCGCTGCGGCATCTCTATGGCCGCGATCATCTCGATCACGTGCTGGCGACGTTCGGATTGATACTGTTCTTCAACGACGCGGTGCGGCTGATCTGGGGGCCGGCCGGGCTGGCGCTGCCGCTGCCGCCATGGCTCACGGTGCCGGTGCAGATCCTGCCCGGCGTGTACTATCCGGCCTATCGGCTGGCGATCATCGTGGTCGCGCTCGCGGTCGCGCTGGGTCTCTATCTTGTGGTGATGCGAACCCGGATCGGCATGCTGATCCGCGCCGGTGCCTCCAATCGCGAGATGATCGGCGCGCTCGGCATCAACATCAAACTGCTCTACACGCTGGTATTCGGCCTCGGCGCCGCGCTCGCCGGTCTGGCCGGGATGATGCAGGCGCCGATCCTCACCGTGCAGATCGGGATGGGCGAGAACATCCTGATCCTTGCCTTCGTGATCATCGTGATCGGGGGGATCGGTTCGATCCGCGGCGCGTTCCTGGCCGCGATCTTTGTCGGCATGATCGATACGCTCGGCCGCGCCTTCCTGCCCGATCTGCTCCGCAAGGTGCTGAGCTCGGCGGCGGCCTCGACCGCGGCGCCGGCCTTGTCCTCCATGCTGATCTATCTGTTGATGGCGATCGTGCTGGTGATCCGCCCGGAGGGGCTGTTTCCGGCCACCAAGCGATGAAGCTCTCGTTCAACGCCCGCGATACGGTTGCCGCCCTGGTCGTCGTCGGCCTGCTGTTGCTGCCGCTTTATGCGCAGCTCAGCGGCAATCTGTTCGTGCTGACCCTGTTCACCCGCATCGTGATCTTTGCGCTGGCCGCGGTCAGCCTCAATCTGATGATGGGCTATGGCGGCATGATGAGCTTTGGCCACGCCGCCTATCTCGGGATCGGCGGCTATGCGGTCGGCATGTTGGCGTTCGAAGGCGTCGGCTCCGGTTTCCTCCAGTGGCCGGTGGCGCTGGCTGCATCGGCGCTGTTCGCGCTGGTGATCGGTGCGCTAAGCCTGCGCACCCGCGGCGTCTACTTCATCATGATCACGCTGGCGTTCGCGCAGATGGCCTATTATGTCGCGTCGGGCCTGGCGCGCTATGGCGGTGACGACGGCCTGACCATCAACGAGCGCAGCGACTTTGGCGGCGTGATCAACCTGTCGGGCAAGCCACAGTTCTATTATCTTTGCCTGTTCTGCCTGTTCGGCTGCATCTATCTGGTCTGGCGCATCGTCAATTCGCGGTTCGGCCTGGTCGTGCAAGGGCTCCGCTCCAACGAGGCGCGGATGCAGGCGATCGGATTTCCGGCAACGCGCTACCGGCTGGCGTGCTTCGTGATCGCGGGCACCATGTGCGGGCTCGCCGGCGCGCTGCTTGCCAATAACACTGATTTCGTCAGCCCGGCCGTGATGTACTGGACCCGCTCCGGCGACCTGATGGTGATGGTGATCCTCGGCGGCATGGGCACCTTGTTCGGGCCTGTGATCGGCGCCATCGTCTATCTGGTGCTGGAAGAATTCCTGTCGCAACTGACGGATTACTGGGCGCTGATCATGGGGCCGCTGTTGCTGCTCATCGTGTTGTTCGGGCGCGGCGGCATCATGGGGCTGCTTGGGGAGGCGCGCCGTGGCTGAACCCTTGTTGCGCGTCGACAATCTGGTGCGCCGTTTCGGTGGCATCACCGCGACCGACAATCTGTCGCTGGAAGTCGTCAAAGGCGAATTGCACGCGATCATCGGCCCCAATGGCGCCGGCAAGACCACGCTGATCACGCAACTGACCGGCCAGCTGCAGCCGGATTCCGGCAGCATTCATTTCGGCGGCCGCGATATCACAGGCATGCCTGCCTACAAGCGCAGCGCGCTCGGACTGGCGCGCTCGTTCCAGATCACCTCGCTGCTGAAGGATTTCACGGCGGCGGACAACGTGGCGTTGGCGGCGCAGGCCCATGACGGCCACTCGTTTTATTTCTGGGGCAATGCCCGCAAGGAAAAGCACTTGCGCGAGATTGCGCGTGCGGCGCTGGCCCGCGTCGGTCTGGAGGCGCGCGCCGATGTCGTGGTGTCCGAACTCAGCCATGGCGAGCAGCGTGAGCTTGAACTGGCGGTCGCGCTGGCGACCAAGCCGCAATTGCTGCTGCTCGATGAGCCGATGGCCGGGCTCGGCGTTTCCGAATCCGCGCGGATGGTGGAATTGCTGAAGGAGTTGCGGCGCGAATACACCATCATCCTGGTCGAGCACGACATGGAGGCGGTGTTCGCGCTTGCCGACCGCATCTCGGTGCTGGTCTACGGCAAGGTCATCGCCTGCGACGCGCCGACCGCGATCCGGGTCAATGAGGACGTCAAGCGGGCATATCTCGGCGAGCAGCATGCGGTGACCCGTGATGCCTGACACCGCGCCGCTGCTTGAGATCGCCGATGTCGAAACCTGCTACGGCTTGAGCCAGGTTCTGTTCGGCATGTCATTGTCGATCAAGCCGGGCGAAATGGTTTCGCTGATGGGCCGCAACGGCATGGGCAAGACCACCACCGTCCGCTCCATCATGGGCCTGACCCGCGCCCGATCAGGCGCGATCAAATTCGAGGGCCGCGACGTCAGGCAATTACCGTCGTTCCGGATCGCCAAGCTCGGCATCGGACTGGTGCCCGAGGGGCGGCAGATCTTTCCCAATCTGACCGTGCGCGAGAATCTGGTCGCTGCGTCGCATAATCGCCTCGGCAGCGCCGACCCGTGGACGCTGGAAAAAATCCATGCGCTGTTTCCCCGGCTGGCCGAGCGCGGCGGCAACATGGGCGTCACGCTGTCCGGCGGCGAGCAGCAGATGCTGGCGATCGGCCGCGCGCTGATGACCAATCCGCGGCTGTTGATCCTCGACGAAGCCACCGAAGGCCTCGCGCCGCTGATCCGCGACGAAATCTGGAACTGCCTGTCGATGCTGAAGGCGAAGGGGCAATCGGTGCTGGTGATCGACAAGAATGTCGAAAGCCTGGTCCGCATCGCCGACCGCCACATCATCATCGAACGCGGTCGCGCGGTGTGGAGCGGCACGTCGGCGCAACTGATCGCTGAGCCCGATCTCCAGCACCGGTATCTGGGGATCTAGGCTGCGGCTCCAGCCTCTCCAATCGTCATTGCGAGCGAAGCGAAGCAATCCAAGGGCTCCAATACGCGTGGCCGTGGATTGCTTCGTCGCGGAGCCTGTCATCGGGCCGGCCGGAGCCGGTGGCTCCTCGCAATGACGGCCCAGCATTGACTCGCACCAAGTATCGGGATATCCCTGCATTAAATCGGGATATCCCGATATTGCGCGAGCTTGTCATGGCCCCTGAACTTACTCAGATCATCGAACCCGGTCGCTGCAATTGCACCGCGCTGCGCAAGGCCGCGCGGCGGATGTCGCAGTTCTATGATTTCGCGCTCGCCCCGTCGGGGCTTCGTTCGACCCAGTTCGCGATCCTGGTGGACCTCGCCCGGCGCGGCGACGCGCCGCCGACGATTCGCGAATTGTCGGAGACGCTGATGCTGGACCAATCCACCATCGGGCAAAATCTGCGTCCGCTGGAGCGGGAAGGGCTGGTCGCGCTGGTGCGGGACGAGGCGGACCGCCGAAGCCGACGCATCAAGCTGACCAGGCAGGGCTGGTCGCGTTTCGCCGAGGCGCGGCCGCTATGGCGCGAGGCACAGGAGCGTTTTGAGACCAGTTTCGGCAAGCGCGCCGCGGCCGAGCTGCGCGAGGTGCTGACCAATGTCGCGCGTGATCCGTCGCTCGCCGCCGCCTCCAACGATTGAAAGCAGGCCATGAACAAAGTCGTCCGCCGCGAACATCTTCATCCGGTTAAAGCCGTCCACGAGGGGCGGGCACCGAAGCGACAGCGCGGCAATGCATCGCCGCCGATGGTGCTGGCGATCGTCTGTGTCGGCATCTGTCTTGCCAATCTCGACCTGTTCATCGTCAATGTGGCGCTGCCCAATATCGGTCGTGACTTCAACGGCTCCTCGCTGGAGGACCTGTCGTGGGTGCTGAACGGCTACGCGATCGCCTATGCCGCGCTGCTGGTATTCTTCGGCCGCTTGGCCGAGCGCCATCGCCGCAATCTCTCCTTCTTGCTTGGTGTCGGCCTGTTCACCGCGGCGTCGGCGGCGTGCGCGATATCGGCCAATGTCGAGACCTTGATCGGGTTTCGCGTGCTGCAGGCCGCCGGCGCGGCGCTGATGACGCCCACGTCACTCGGGTTGCTGATGGCGGTCTATCCGCCCGAACGGCGCGGCACGGCGGTGCGGATGTGGACCGCGATCGGCGGCCTTGCCGCAGCCCTCGGCCCCGTCATCGGCGGCGTGCTGGTGACCATCAACTGGCGCTGGATCTTCATGGTCAACGTTCCGATTGGTGTCATCGCGATGCTGGTCGGCTGGTGGAAACTGCCGGAGATTCCCGGCCATGCCGCGCCGCGGCCCAATGCGGGCGATGCAGCCCTGGTGACGGGCGGCATCGGCGCGCTGACCTTCGCAATTGTAAAGGTCAACGATTGGGGCTGGGGCTCACCCGGCATCGCCGGCAGCACCGCGGCGGCGATCATCCTGCTGGCGTTGTTCGTCTGGCGTTGCTTCCGATCACCCAATCCGTTCGTCGATCCCGCTTTGTTCAAGATCCGGACTTTCACCGGTGCGACCCTGGTGCTGGCGCCGTATTCCGCCGCCTTCGGCGCGATGCTGTTGTCGGTCGCGTTGTGGGAGCAGAGCGCCTGGGGATGGTCGGCGCTGCAGACCGGCCTCTGCATTGCGCCCGGTCCGTTGCTGGTGCCGATCACCTCGTTGCTGGTCGCGGGCCGTCTGATCAAGCGCTTCGGTCCGGCGGTCGTCGGTGCGGCCGGCATCCTGTTCTTTGCCGCGGGATTGGTGATCTGGGCGAGCGTGATCGGTGCCGAGCCGAACCCGTGGCTCGTCGTCGCCGGCATGATCCCGACCGGCATCGGCGTCGGCCTGACCTTCCCGACGATGATGGGCGTCGGCTCCGCCGGCCTGCCGTCCTCGGCGTTCGCGACCGGCTCCGGCGTCATCAACATGATCCGGCAGGCCGCGCTGGCGGTCGGTGTTGCGGTCTTCGTCGCCATCATCGGTTCGCCATCGACATTGGCCGAGCGCGTGACGGCGTTTCACCGCGGCTGGTGGATCATGGCCGGCGTGACGCTGCTGGCCTTGATCCCGAATTTCATTTTCATTCGGGCGAGGAAGTAGCCATGGTGGTCATTTCGGGGCGCGCGTAGCGCGAACCGCAGATGCGCAATTGCGCATCTGACGCGAGGGTTTGGGTTCGAAAGACTCTTCCACCACCTTAGCCAAATGCGGTATGATCACGCATGACCAAGCTTTTGGATCGCGCCCTGGAAGTTGCTCGCGGCCTACCGTCGGACGCGCAGGACGAAATCGCCCGTGTCGTTCTTCAACTGGCCGGCGTTGATGAAGCCGCGCCCGTCGCGCTTTCAGCCGATGAGCGCGCAGCCATCGATCGATCGAAGGACGCCGCGAGGCGCGGCGAATTCGCGACCGACGAGGAAGTTCGGGCTATCTGGGCAAAACACGGGCTGTGAAGCTTCGTTACACCGTTCCGGCGCTGGCCGATCTCAATTCGATTCTCGACCACATCGCGGAGCATTCGCCGCGAGGCGCCAAGCGTGTAAATGCACGCATCGAAAGCGTCATCGGCCTTTTGCTGTCTCATCCCGCTATCGGCGTTCGCACGGAAGATCCGGCTATCCGTCGCTTGACGACGCGACCCTATCCCTACCTGATTTTCTACGAGATTGCAGGGGCTGAAATCATCATCCATGCCATCCGCCATGCGGCCCGCAATCCCTCTGAAGTACCGGGATCTTCATAATCGCTGGCACTACAGCCCTTCAAAACATCTCGAAATACTCCCGGTGCTCCCACTCCGACACTTCGGCCTGGAAACGCTCGATCTCGGCGTTCTTGATATGCACGTAATAATCGACGAACTCCGCGCCTAGCGCCTCGCGGAAGAACGGGTCGTCTTTCAGCGCGCCCACCGCTTCATGCAAACTCTTCGGCAGTAGCGGCGCCTCGGTTTCGTAGGGCGTATCGGCGGAGGGGCCGGGGTCGAGCGCGCGGTCGACGCCGTCGAGGCCCGAGAGGATTTGCGACGCCATGTAGAGATACGGATTGGCGGCGGGTTCGCCGATCCGGTTTTCCAGGCGCGTTGAGGGATCGCCGGGGCCGCCCAGCATCCGGATCATCACGCCGCGATTGTCGCGGCCCCAGATCGCGCGATCCGGCGCGAGCGAATAACTGCGGTAGCGTTTGTAGCCATTGATGGTCGGCGTCGTGAACACAGCAGAGGCGCGGGCATGCGCGAGCAGGCCGGCGAGATATTGCCGGCCGAAGGCGGAAAGTATTTCTCCGTCGCCCTTCGCCATGAATGCGTTCTCGCCACTTGCCGCGCGAAACGATCGACTGATGCAGATGCCAGCCTGACGCGAACACGTTCGGCAGTTTGGGGCGGCACATGAACGTGGCGTGATAGCCGTGGCGGCGCGCGATTTGTTTCACGGCGCCGCGAAACAGCACCATGTTGTCGGCGGGTGTGAGGCCCCTGGTTGGCTGGAAGGTGAATTCGCACTGGCTCGGGCCGAATTCGACCTCGACCGAGCGCAACGGCAGCCCCAGCGCCAGCACATCGCGCCGGATGATTTCGAGCACCGGCTCCATCTGGTCGTAGCGCTGCTCGGTCAGATATTGATAGCCGTGGGAGAGCAGGCTGACCGATGGCGGCTGCCCGGGCTGTCCGGCATGTTCCGGCGCCATTTTGGCATCATCGAGCTTGAAGATGTGAAACTCGACTTCGAGGCCGGCGACGAAATCGTAGCCGCGCCGGCCGAGTTGATCGAGCGCCTTGCGATAGAGGTTTCGCGTCGCGAACGGCACCGGGCGGCCATCGGCGAAATACAGGTCGCACAGCAGCCAGCCGGTCTCGGGCGCCCAGGGCAGCACGCGGAAGGTGGTGGGGTCGGCGACCATCAGCACGTCGGCGGCGCCCTCCATCTCGCGCATGCCGAAGCCGCCGCCGGAGGTGAACACCGGAAACACCGTGCGGTGCGAGGTGTCTTTGGCGAGCATGGTGGTGGTGATCGAGCAGCCGCTTTCAAGCGACGCCAGCGCCTCGCTCGCGATCAGGGTCTTGCCGCGCAGGATGCCGTGCTGGTCGGGAAACGACAGCCTGATCGACTTCGAGCTTGTTGTCTTCGACGATGCGCCTGAGCCGGCTCGCCGCCTCCTTCTGCTCCGCCGACCACAGGCCGTGACGCTCGACAAAACTCAACGCGTCACTCCGGGTTCTTCGTCATTGCGAGCGGAGCGAAGCAATCCAGGGCCACAAGCAAGGACTGGATTGCTTCGTCGCAAGAGCTCCTCGCAATGACGAACAAATATCATCACTCTGCCGCCGACAGATGATGCACCTTGCCGGCGATGTCGCGCGGCACGGGCGCGGCCCATGGCGCACCGCGGCGGCGCTTGACGTCGACTTCCATCCAGTAGGTTTCCCAGCCCCGCGTCGGCCCGATGCCGTCCATGGTCGCGGGGCCCTGGATGCTGCGGGCATGCGCGGCGTCGAGGAACATGAACGGCTTCTCGCCGCCGCCGACCTTTTCGATCTCCTGCCGCAGCAGGCGGCGATATTGCACGATCGCCTTGTCGGATTGGCCGAGATGCTCCCTGGTGCGATCCTGGATCGCGCCCATCGATTCTACCGCCCATTGGTCGTGCACGTTGATGTCGGCGCCCATGCCGGTGTAGGTCGCGGTCGCCTGTTCGTGCGGATCGAAACCGTAGTCATTGCTCTTGTTCTTGCGCGAGCGATAATCCGGCAGCTCGTACAGTTCGAGCCGCTGGTCCCGCATCTTCTGCTTGTCGACCGGCGCCGCATAGCTGGTGAAGATCGCATACCAGTAGCAATTCTCGTCATCGACCGGCACGTGCCACTGCGTGATCGTCATCTCCGTGCTCATCGGGATGACAAAACCATGCGGGAAAAGCTGGTTGGTGACGCGGACATGGGTCCGCTCTTCGTCGAGCTCGCGCAGCGCGATCAGCCGCAAGCCATATTCGGTGTGCTCGACATTGATGATCGGGTTGTCGTATTCGCGCAGGATTTTCGTCATCGGCATATCGGTGCCGGCGGAAGCGCCGCGGAACTGCTTGCCGTAAGCCGCGGACGTATCCTCGTCCTCGAAGAAGCGATGCAGGAACGAGGCGTGCGCCGGATCGATCCCGACCTCGAGCGCCTGCAGCCAGTTGCAGTTGATGTGGCCCTTGAACGCGAAGGTGTGGCTGTCGGGCGCGACGAAGCAGTCGATCTCCGGAAAGGCCGGCGGGTCGCCTTCGCCCATGTAAGCCCAGAGAATGCCGCTCTTCTCGACCACCGGATAGCCGCGTTGCTTGATACCCTTGCACAGCACCGAGCCCTTGGGTTCGGCCGGCGTCTCCAGGCATTGACCAGACACGTCGAACAGCCAGCCGTGAAACGCGCAGCGCAGGCCGCCATGTTCGAGCCGTCCGAAGGCGAGATCGGCGCCGCGATGGGCGCAGTGCCGGTCGATCAGACCGTAGCGGCCCTGCTCGTCACGGAACAGCACCAGATCCTCGCCGAGCAATTTGACGGGTTTTGCCGGGCGCGGCCCCTGCAATTCGTCGACCAGCGCCGCCGGCTGCCAGTACATCCGCATCAGCTTGCCGCACGGGTCTTTCGGTCCGGTGCGGGTGATCAGATCGTTGGCTTCCTGACTCATCATGGCGGTATGTCCTCATACGGCTGACAACGCGCTGAATGTCGTTTGAAATCAAATTACTAGCATTGAGATTTGTCGCAAGCGCATTTGTTGCCCAGGCGGCGCAGGGCCGAGGCAAAGGGGCGCGACGGGCCTATCGCTTGAGGGCGTCGCTCAGTGCCACGAAAGTCGCAACGATCTGTGGCGTCACCAGATAGCGAAGCGTCGCGGCGACCGACAGCCCTACCACCAGCGCGATGATCGTGTATTGAGCGATGAAGGCCATCAGCACGATGCCCGCGATCCGGCGCAATCGGCCGCGCCGGCGCGGCGTCGCGATTGTCAGCGGTGCATCGTCGTCCTGCTCGATCGTACTCAATGTTCCGACCGCAACTGGTCAATGCGCGCCTGCAGCGCCTTGTTGATCTGTTCGCTGGCGCGCAGCTTTCGCGCCCATTCGATCGGGATGACGTCGTTGGTTTTGGGCGACGCGCTGAACAACAGCCCGGCGCGGTCGCGATCGCGCCAAGCCAGATGCGCCAGGTATGTAACGCCCTTGCGCTGCACCTCGAAATCCACCCAGTCGGGCACGATCGCGGGGTTTTCGAATTCGACCATCGCGCCGAACGAATTGAAGTTGCGCACCACGCACGCCACCGTCGACTTGCGATCGTTGAACGCAAGCATTCCGCTGTAATAGACCCGGTTCCGGTACTGCCGACGCCGATCGGACATGGTTGTCTCCGTTCGCTTAACGTCTCAGTAACACTATTGGAGAGCGCAGGTTGCACGCGACTGCCGTGCAATTAGCGCGATGGTTAACGTCCACGCGCGATTTTTAGCTGTGGCAAGGCGGTCAGGACACCGCGCGCCGCGGCGCGAACGCCTGCGCGTCGTTGTGCAGCACCGGCGCTACCGCCTCGACCAGGCGCGCCGCAGCGTCCTCGACACTGAGATCCGCGGTATCGACCACTGCCGAGGCGCGCGCATAGAGCGGCTCGCGGCTGAGCAGGATGGTGCGCAATTCCATCATCGCCGAACGATCGTCCGCCATCGGCCGCAGATCGCCCTGGCCGCGCACCCGCGCCATGTGCTCTTCCGGCTTCGCCTTCAGCCAGATGGTGTAGAACGACGACAGGATCAGGTCGAAGGTCAGCGGCTCCGAGACGATGCCGCCGCCGGTCGCCAGCACCATCAATTCCTTGCGCGCCAGCAATTGCCCGAGTGCCGCCTGCTCCATGCGCCGAAAGCCTTCCTGGCCGTACAGCGCGATGATCTCGGCGACCGACAATCCGTTCTGCGCCTCGACCTCCTTGTTGAGCTCGACAAAGCTCCAGCCGATGGTCTGCGCCAGCATCTTGCCGAGCGTCGACTTGCCGGCGCCGCGCAAGCCGATCAGCGCGATGCCGGCGAACGAATGCGGCCGCTGCGCGGAAGCGCCTGCTCCGGAGAGCGCCTCTTTTGCCCGCGCGATCTGCTGCGGCGTCGCCTTGCGCAGGAGATCGCGCAGCACCGCCCAGTCCGGCGCCGGTTCGGCGGACGGAATGAGGTCTTCGAGGTGCGCGCCCATCGCGTTCGAAACCCGGCGCAGCAGCACGATCGAGACATTGCCCTTGCCGCTTTCGAGCTGGGCGATATAGCGCTCGGAAATCCCCGACACTTTCGCCAGCACCTTGCGCGACATGCCGCGCAGCGCGCGCATGGTGCGGACGCGCTGGCCGAGCTGCTCGAGGAAAACGGTTTCGGGATCGGCGGATTCAGTCATGAGTAGCGGAAACATAGTGCCGATAAGGATTGACAGCAACCGGAGCTGGTGGCTTTCTATGAATTATAATTCAGAAAACTGGGGAGAGCGTCGTGACACGCTGGAGTGTGGGGAGCGCGGCATGAGCGGCGAGTCCGATTCCTATAACGCCGTGACGTGGCTGCTCGATCGCAATATCGACGAAGGCCGCGCCGCGAAACTCGCATTCACCGATACCGTGCGTGAATTGAGCTACGGCGAACTGCAGAAACAAACCAAACGCGCCGCCAACATGCTGCGCCGCCTCGGCGTTCGCCGCGAGGAACGCGTGGCGATGATCATGCTCGATACGATCGATTTTCCGATCGTGTTTCTCGGCGCGATCCGCGCCGGCATCGTGCCGGTGCCGCTCAACACGCTGCTGACGTCGGATCAATACGCCTATGTGCTGGCGGATTGCCGCGCGCGGGTGCTGTTCATCTCCGAAGCGCTGCTGCCGGTGGTGAAGGACATGCTGGGCCGGATGCCGGATCTCGAACACGTCATCGTCTCCGGCGCCGATGGGCACGGCTACAAGCGCCTGTCGGACGAGATCGCGCAGGAGAGCGACACCTTCACGACCGCGGCGACCCATGCCGACGAGCCGGCGTTCTGGCTCTATTCATCGGGCTCGACCGGGATGCCCAAAGGCGTGCGGCACCTGCATTCCAGTCTGGCCGCGACCGCGGAGACCTATGCGAAGCAGGTGCTGGGCATTCGCGAGGACGATGTCGGGCTTTCCGCGGCCAAACTGTTTTTCGCCTATGGGCTCGGCAACGCGCTGACTTTCCCGATGTCGGTCGGCGCCACCACGGTGCTTAATTCGGAGCGGCCGACGCCGGCGGCGATGTTTGCGTTGATGAACAAATACCATCCCAGCATCTTCTTCGGCGTGCCGACCTTGTTCGCGGCGATGCTCAATGACGAGACGCTTGAAAAGCGCGCGGGGCGGCAACCGGTTGCGGGTCTGCACCTCGGCCGGCGAGGCGTTGCCGGAATCGGTCGGCAACAGCTGGAAGGCGCGGTTCGGCGTCGACATTCTCGACGGCGTCGGCTCGACCGAGTTGCTGCACATCTTCCTGTCGAACGCGCCCGGCGATATCAAATACGGCACTTCCGGCCGCGCCGGTGCCCGGCTATCGGGTGCGGCTGGTCAATGAGGCCGGCGGCGAGGTGCCCGATGGCGAGGTCGGCGAATTGCTGGTCGACGCGCCTTCGGCCGGCGAGGGCTACTGGAACCAGCGCAGCAAGACCCGCCGCACCTTCGAGGGCCACTGGACCCGCACCGGCGACAAATACATCCGGGACGCCGACGGCCGCTACACGTTCTGCGGCCGCAGCGACGACATGTTCAAGGTGTCGGGCATCTGGGTCTCCCCGTTCGAGGTCGAGAGCGCGCTGATCACCCATCCCGCGGTGCTGGAAGCCGCCGTGGTGCCCGAAGCCGATCCTGAAGGCCTGCTGAAGCCGAAGGCGTTTGTCGTGTTGCGGGCCGACGCCAAGGCCGATGGCCTGAACGAGGCGCTCAAGGAGCACGTCAAGCAGAAGATCGGCCCGTGGAAATATCCGCGCTGGATCGACGTGGTGGACTCCTTGCCGAAAACGGCGACGGGAAAGATCCAGCGGTTCAAGCTGCGGGAAGGGGATGCGGTGAATTCGTAATGCGCGTGCGGATCAGCAACGAAGCGGCTGCGGCAGTGCACAGCCTGATCTCTCCACCCTTGTGGGGGAGAGCTGGAGAGGGGGGTAGCCACAAGCGCTGTCTTTGTGGCTTACCCCTTTCCCTGGTCCTCCCCCACAAGGGGGAGGGAACGCGCCGCTGGTGTCGCGACCGGAGCGGCCAAGATGACCACCCTCTCGCCCGCCGGCTCGCTCCGCGTCGGCGCATCCGATCTCGAATACCGCATGATCGGTCCGGCGCCGTCCGATGCGCCGACCATCGTGATGCTGCATGAGGGTCTCGGCTCGGCCGCGCTGTGGGGCGATTTCCCCGAAAAGCTGCAGGCCGCCACCGGCGCCGGCGTGTTCGCCTGTTCGCGCGCCGGCTACGGTGCCTCCTCGCCTGCCAAGCTGCCGCGGCCGATGGATTACATGCACATCGAGGCGCTCGAGGTGCTGCCGAAGCTGCTCGATGCGATCGGCTTTACCAGGCGCGGGCTGCTGCTCGGCCATTCCGACGGCGCCTCGATCGCGGCGATCTATGCCGGCGCGCACCAGGACCATCGCGTGCAGGGCGTGGTGCTGATCGCGCCGCATTTCGTCGTCGAGGATGTCTCGGTGCGTTCGATCGCCGAGATCAAGACCGCCTATGAGACCACCAACCTGAAGACCAAACTGGCGCGCTGGCACCGCGATGTCGACAATGCGTTTTACGGCTGGAACGGCGCCTGGCTCGACCCGCGCTTTCGCGACTGGGATATTTCGGAATACCTCGCCTACGTCAGGGTGCCGGTCGCGATCATCCAGGGCGCCGACGATCAATACGGCACCGTCAGGCAGATCGAGATCGCGCAGGCGGAATGCTATTGCCCGGTCGATGTCACGGTCATCCCGGGAACTGGGCACCAGCCGCACCGGGAAGCGCCCGAGGCCGACCCTGGCGGTCCTTTGCCGACTTCGCCAACGCGGTGCTGGGCGCGCCGGCCGAGACCACCCAGGCATGAAACAAAATTCCGTATTTTGACTGCTCGGGGTAGACCTGATCCAAAACATGCATTATTGTGCATATTCAGAACATCAACAGCAGCCCAGATAACTTTCCAACCGCGTCTCGAAGGGTGGCTCATGGCCAGTGAAGACCGCATCCTCGCCGGCGGCGCGAAGTTCATCGACTTCCAGACCGACCCGTCGCGCTACAGGCACTGGAAGCTGGCCGTCGAGGGCGACGTCGCCACCCTGACCATGGACGTCGACGAGAACGGCGGGCTGTTCGAGGGCTATCAGCTCAAGCTGAATTCCTACGATCTCGGGGTCGACATCGAGCTTGCCGACGTGGTGCAGCGGCTGCGCTTCGAACATCCCGAAGTCAAAGTCGTGGTGATGCGCTCGGGCAAGAACCGGGTGTTCTGCGCCGGCGCCAATATTCGGATGCTGGCCGGCGCCACCCACGCCCACAAGGTCAATTTCTGCAAATTCACCAACGAGACCCGTAACGGGCTGGAAGATTCCAGCGAGAACTCCGGCCAGCGTTTCATCACCGTGGTCAACGGCACCGCGGCCGGCGGCGGCTATGAACTGGCGCTGGCGACCGATCACATCATCCTCGCCGACGACGGCGCCGCCGCGGTGGCGCTGCCCGAAGTGCCGCTGCTCGCGGTGCTGCCGGGCACCGGCGGCCTGACGCGGGTGGTCGACAAGCGCAAGGTGCGCCGCGACCATGCGGATTTCTTCTGCACCATCGAGGAAGGCATCAAGGGCAAGCGCGCGGTGCAGTGGCGGCTGGTCGACGAGATCGCGCCGAACAGCAAGCTCGAGGCCAAGATCGCCGAGCGCATTAAAGAATTCGCCGAGTCCTCAAAGCGCAACGGCACCGGCAAGGGTGTCGAGTTGTCGCCGATCGAGCGCAGCTTCGACGACAGCGCGATCCGCTACGGCCTGGTCAGCGTCGATATCGACCGCGCCGCGCGCATCGCCACCATCTCGATCAAGGCGCCGGAAGCGCCGCCGCCTGATGATATCGACGGCATGATCGCGCAGGGCGCGTCGTTCTGGCCGCTGCAGGTCGCCCGCGAACTCGACGACGCGATCCTGCATCTGCGCATCAACGAACTCGAAACCGCGATGCTGGTGTTCAAGTCGCATGGCGACCGCGCCCATGTGATCGCCTGCGACCGGTTCCTCGACGTCAATAAAGCGCATTGGCTGGTCAACGAGATCAGGCAGTACTGGAAGCGGGTGCTCAAGCGCATCGACGTCACCTCGCGCACGCTGGTGACATTGGTCGAGCCGGGCTCGTGCTTCGTCGGCACCCTGGCCGAACTGGTGTTCGCCGCCGACCGCTCCTACATGCTGATCGGCTCGCGCCAGGGCGACAACCGCGCGCCGCCCGCGATCGAACTCACCGCGATGAACTTCGGGCCCTATCCGATGAGCCACGGCCTGACGCGCCTGCAATCGCGGTTCCAGGCCGATCCTTCCGACCTCGAGCGCGCGCAAGCCGGAATCGGCAAGGCGATCGATGCCGAGGAGGCCGAAGAGCTTGGTCTCGTGACCTTCGCGCTCGACGATATCGACTGGGACGACGAAGTGCGGGTGTTCCTGGAAGAGCGCACCAGCTTCTCGCCCGACGGCCTCACCGGCATGGAAGCCAATTTGCGCTTCGTCGGTCCCGAGACCATGGAATCGAAAATCTTCTCGCGCCTGACGGCGTGGCAGAACTGGATTTTTCAGCGCCCCAACGCGGTCGGCGAAGACGGCGCGCTGCGCCGCTACGGCACCGGCCAGAAGGCGCAGTTCGATATGACGCGGGTGTGAACTCGTGTCCCGGGCGCAGCGCGGCACGCTTGTGACGCGCTGCAGAACCGGGACCCACGGGTACCAATCAAGATGGGTCTCGGCTCTGCGGCGCACCGCTTCGCGCTGCACCGCGTCCGGGACACGAGACTGAACCTGAGGGAGCACGCCATGAACTTCATGAACGTCGACTACTCGACCAAGATTCCCAACAACGTGAATCTCAGCGAGGACCGCCAGGTGCTCAAGGCGCTGGAGGGCTGGCATCCCGGTTACATCGACTGGTGGAACGACATGGGACCGGATGGCTTCCAGCAGTCGCTGGTGTATCTGCGCACCGCCTATTCGGTCGATCCGCGCGGCTGGGCCAAGTTCGACTACGTCAAGATGCCGGATTATCGCTGGGGCATCCTGCTGGCGCCGCAGGAGGAAAACCGCGTGATTCCGTTCGGCGAGAATTTCGGCCAGCCGGCCTGGCAGGAAGTCCCCGGCGAGCACCGCGCCACCCTGCGCCGCCTGATCGTGATCCAGGGCGACACCGAGCCTGCCTCGGTCGAGCAGCAGCGCCATCTCGGCAAGACCGCGCCGTCGCTCTACGACCTGCGCAACCTGTTCCAGGTCAATGTCGAGGAAGGCCGCCATCTCTGGGCGATGGTCTATTTGCTGCAGAAATATTTCGGCCGCGACGGCCGCGAGGAGGCCGACGAGTTGTTGCGCCGCCGCTCCGGTGACGCGGATAGCCCGCGCATGCTCGGCGCCTTCAACGAGGCCACGCCGGACTGGCTGTCGTTCTTCATGTTCACCTACTTCACCGATCGCGACGGCAAGATGCAGTTGCACAGCCTCGCGCAATCAGGCTTCGATCCGCTGTCGCGCACCTGCCGCTTCATGCTGACCGAAGAAGCCCACCACATGTTCGTCGGCGAGACCGGCATCAGCCGGGTCGTGCAGCGCACCTGCGAGGCGATGAAGGCCGCCGGCATCAGCGATCCCAACGATATCGCCAAGGTGCGGGCGCTGGGCGTGATCGACCTGCCGACCATCCAGAAGAAGCTCAATCTGCATTACTCGCTGTCGCTCGACCTGTTCGGCTCCGAGGTTTCGACCAACGCCGCCAACGCCTTCAACGCCGGCATCAAGGGTCGCTACAAGGAAACCGCGATCGACGACGATCATCGCTTGCAGAACTCGACCTATCCGGTGCTCAAGCTGATCAACGGGGAGGTCAAGCGGGTCGACGAGCCGGCCTTGACCGCGCTCAACATGCGGCTGCGCGACGATTACTCGCAGGATTGCGTCAAGGGCCTGCTGCGCTGGAACAAGATCATCGCTCTGGCCGGTTACGATATCCGGCTGGAATTGCCCAATGTCGCTTTCCACCGCCAGATCGGCGAGTTCAAGAATGTCCACGCCACGCCCGACGGCGTGCTGATCGACGACGCCACCTGGACCAAGCGGAAGGGCGAATGGCTGCCGTCCTCAGCTGACGGCGATTTCATTGCGTCGCTGATGAAGCCGGTCACCGAGACCGGCGTTTACGCGTCCTGGATCGCCCCGCCCAAAGTCGGCATCGACAACAAGCCCGGCGATTTCGAGTATGTGAAGATCGAGACGTGAGTGTCGGCGAGCAGTCGTGCTCCACGGCTTGGTCCTCATCCTGAGGAGGCGCGAAGCGCCGTCTCGAAGGATGGCAACAGGCGCTCGCGGCCATCCTTCGAGACACGCGCGAGAGCGCGCTTCTCAGGATGAGGTTGAAAGTGTCGCCCTCATGGTGAGGAGCCGTAAAGCGGCGTCTCGAACCATGCGCCACGAAGGTGAAACTGCTTTTTCAGTCGGGCCCTCAGGATGAGGTCTGTTCGCGGTGATGGACTCGCGAGCAAAGACGCTTAGCTACTCCCATCCATCCCCCTCGATCCCGGGATTCGCATACACGATGCCGCCATCGACCGCGATGGTGGCGCCGACGACGTAGTCTCCGGCGCGGGAGGCGAGGTAGATCGCGGCGCCCGCCATGTCTTCGTCAGTGCCGATACGACCTAGCGGAACGCGTGTGGCCACTTCGTCGGCATTGTCGCGCGCCGCCTTGTTCATGTCCGACTTGAACGGTCCGGGCGCGATCGCCGAGACCACCACGTGATCGCGGATCAGCCGCACCGCCATCCGGCGCGTCAAATGGATCAGGCCCGACTTGCTCGCGGCATACGAGTAGGTCTCCAGCGGATTGACGAAGATCCCGTCGATCGAGGCGATGTTGATCACCTTGGCGGGCTTTTCGGCGGAAGCTGCGGCGCGCAGCGCACCGGCCAGTGCCTTGGTCAGGAAGAACGGCGTCTTGAGATTGAGGTTGACCACCTTGTCCCAGCCGCTCTCCGGAAATTCATCGAAATCCGCGGCCCACGCCGCACCCGCATTGTTGACTAGGATGTCGAGCCTGGGTTCGCGCTTTCCGATCTCGTCCGCCAGCCTGTCGATGCCGGCCATGGTTGAAATGTCGATCGGCAGCGCGATGCACTCGCCGCCATATTCGGCGGTGAGTTCCTGCGCGGTGGCCTCGCACGCCGCTGCCTTGCGCGCGGTGATGTAGACTTTCGCGGCACCCTGCGCCAGGAAGCCGCTCGCGATCATCCTGCCGATGCCGCGCGATCCCCCGGTCACCAGCGCGACGCGGCCTCGCAGTGAAAACAGATCCTTGAACATCAAATTCTCCCGTTCGCTTTGACGGTGTTGTGCGAGTGGAGACGAAGCGAGTCAAGGAAGCGCCGTATCTCCGACGCGCCGTCATCCTGGGGTGCGAGCGCAGCGAGCCTCGAAGGATGTTGTTTGGGCAGTGCGCGCGTCCATCCTTCGAGACGGCGCTTCGCGCCTCCTCAGGATGACGGCTTTCTACGCCGCGTCGACGCGACGGAAGCCGTTCCACATCGCGGTGGCGGCGCCCGAGGTCAGCACCGGCAAGATCCGCGCTTCCTGGTAATTGCCGTTGAGCGAGACCCGTGGCAGCGCGGTCAGGTGCTGGCCGTTCTCCGGAAAGATCATGCCCGGTCGCGTCGTCACCGCGGTCTTGAAGCCGGTGGAATGCGCCAGCGCGAATTCGCGGCGACCGGCGGCGATCCGGTCGCCATAGGGATAGGCGAAATGAATGACAGGACGTTGCACGATTTCTTCGATACGGGAGCGACTGGTCGCCATCTCGTCGCCGGCGCCGGCTTCGCTTTGCCGCGCCAGATTGCAATGCGTGACGGTATGGGCGCCGATCGAAACCAGGGGATCATCCGCGAACGGCTTCAATTCGTTCCAGGACATGCAGAGCGAGGGGCAGATCGCGGCTTCATCAACGCCATGGATCCTGCACAGGGCGCTCATCTCGCGGCGGATGTCGAACTCGTTCGGCAGGCCGCGCAGCCAGTCCAGCAACCGGTCGAACGCGGCCTGCTTGGTGGCCGGCGTCCCGGTATCGAGGCGCACCGTGTTGCCGCCGATCTGTACCTCGATCTGTAAAGCCTTCGCCACCACCCTTTCGAGCGCGACCCACCACAGCCGGCCGGCGCCTTCGGCGAAATCGCTGGTCACATAGACGATGGAGGGTGCGTCGAATTCACGCAGCACCGGCAGCGCGAAGTCTCGGTTGTCGCGGTAGCCGTCGTCGAGCGTGAAGCAGGCGAAACGCCGCGAGAAGTCGCGGTTGACCAGCCGGCGGTGCACCTCATCGATGGTAACGATGTCGATGTTCTGCGCCCGCAGGTGCGACAACGTGGCGCGCAGGAATTCAGGGGTGATCTCGAGATGCCGGTTCGGCTGGAACTCGCCGTCGCGGGCCGGGCGAACGTGGTGCAGCATGAAAATGGCGCCGACTCCGGCCAGGATCGGTCGCAGGAAATAGTGGGCGCCGCTGAAATACAGCGCCTCCAGCCCGGCACGAATGACGTTGTTTCGAAACTGCTTCATCGCGAGCGTTGGGCCCCGGGTGGTTGGCCTGATGGCTTGGTGTCTGACCTGGCAACCTAGCCGGGAAGCCTTGAAGAAACGGTTAGTTCGGCGATCACTGTTTGATCCTTCCGGCCCGGTGTCATTTCCAGTTTGACAGCCTCGCAAGGGTTTGTTTTCTCTCGGTTCCCAGACCGCAGGACGGCCAATGCACGGACTTTTCAGATGGAGCAGCAAATGGTGGCCGGGCGTTATTCCTCTGGCCGTTCTCTGGGCCGTCGCAGCCTGGTCGACGACGACGGCGCTTGAATCCGATCTGGCCGCGCGTAGTACCGCGGCATTGCGGGATGGCGTGCTGGACAAGAAGCAGATCGCGGTGGAAGGTCGCGACGTCACATTGACGGCGGACGCCTTTTCGGAGGACGGCCGTCGCGGCGCGGTGGCCGCGGTCGCGTCGGTACCCGGCGTCCGGTTGGTCAACGACGACACCCGTCTCGTCCCCGAGGCCAAGCCATTCGTCTGGTCGGCGGAACGCGACGTTGTGCGGGTGACGCTCGGCGGCAGCGCGCCGCTTCCGGCCGTCAAGACGCAATTGCTCGACGCGGCGCACAAGGCGCTCGGCAATGTCGAGGTTGCCGATCAGATGAATTTGGCGCGCGGCGCGGCGCCGGGCTTCGACGCCGCGGCATCGTTGTTGATCGAACAGATCGCACGATTGAAGGACGGCAAGATCACTTTGTCGGACGACAAGGTCAGCCTGTCCGGTATGGCGCGCGATCTCGGCGGCCGGGAGGCGATCGCCGCCGAGCCTGAAAAATCTTCCGCAAGGATTTTCGGTCGCGGCCAATGACGTCAAGGCGCCGCCTTACATCTTCCAGGCCTACAAGGATCCGGTCGCGGTAACGCTGACCCTGACCGGCTATGTTCCCGACAACGCGGTGCATGCGGCGCTGGTGGCGGCAGCCTCGCGCCGGTTCTTCAACGAAAAAGTGGTCGACAATCTCAAGGCCAGCATCGGTGCGCCGGCAGGATTCGCCGCCGCCGTGACCCCGGCGCTCGGAGCGCTGTCGCGGTTGTCGACCGGAACGCTCGTGGTGTCGGATCGCGACGTCAAGCTTTCGGGCGACGCGTTCTATGACGCCGCGGCGGTGCAGATCAAAGCCGGGTTGGGCAAGGAGTTTCCGCCGAACTTTCAGTTCAACGCCGATATTTCGGTGAAGCCGGCCGCTGCGCCGGTCGACGCCACGGTGTGCCAGCAATTGTTTTCAGATCTGCTCGGTAAGGGAACCATCCGCTTCGAACTCCGGCCGCGACACCATCGATCCGGATTCGGCCGGACTGCTCGACCGGCTGATCGAAACCGCATTGCGCTGCCCGAGCGCGACCGTCGAAGTCGCGGGGCATACTGACGGTGACGGTGAGGATGCTTTCAATCAGGCATTGTCGGAGAAACGGGCGCAGGCGGTGGTGAATTATCTCGTCAAGGCGGGCCTGCCGGCCGATCGCTTTAACGCGGTCGGCTTTGGCAGCACGCAGCCGATCGCCTCCAACGGCACCGACGAAGGCAAGGCGCAGAACCGCCGCATCGAATTCCTGGTGAGGTAAGGGCCATGGCGTATCTCGCGATCTTTCACTGGGGCTGGCTGCTGGGTTCGCTGCTGCTCGGCCTGGCGGTCGGCTGGATCGCGGTGGTGCACCGCGGTCAGGGTGTCTCGAAAGTGACCGCGCGTTGGCTTTCCCTGCTGGTGGTCATCCTTGTCGCCGTGGCGCTGGCGCGGGTGGCGCCCGGTCGCTTTGGTTATTGGCTGGACCTTTTTCTGGTGATGTTCGCACTCTATGTGATTGGCTGTGTTGTCGGGTCGTGGCTGCGGGCCTGGACGGTATCGCGCCATACACCGGCGGTCTGAGATGTGGAAAACCGCTGCCGGGGCAACCTTGGCCGTAGCCGGAGGTTGGTTTCGGCGGCGAGAATGCGAAAAAACCGGGCAAAGGGCGCCGCAGATTGCCGCTAATATATTGAAGGGTCGCGTTTTATTCACTTCAGACGAATTCCACTTGGCCCCGAAACGCGCTACCAAAAGGGGCAGGGAACCGGCTGCGCGGTCCACGGCAGCGAGTTCGTCCGGCGAGTGCCGTCGCGAAATCGCAAAGCGAGCAAAGTGAGAATGTCGGGTGAGATTGCAATGAGAGCGCAGTTGGTATCGCGGTTCGAGGTCTAGATGCTGGAAGCAATCCGCAGAGCAATGCCGTTTCTGCGCCAGAAGCAAGTCCTGCACAAACTCGGCGTTGCGATCAGCATCACCGTTATCGGCGTCGCGTGCTACATGCTTTATCACATGCTTCGGCACATCAATGTCGAGGAGGTGGTCGAGGCCATCAAGGATACCGAGCCGCACCAGATTATCCTCGCCGGGCTGTTCGTCGCGGCGGGCTATTTCACCCTCACATTTTACGACCTGTTCGCGGTTCGCGCGATCGGCCGCTCCGACATCCCCTACCGCATCAACGCGCTCGCCGCCTTCACCAGCTATTCGATCGGGCACAATGTCGGCGCCAGCGTCTTTACCGGCGGCGCGGTGCGCTACCGGATCTATTCGGGCTGGGGATTGAACGCGATCGACGTCGCCAAGATCTGCTTTCTGGCCGGCCTGACCTTCTGGCTCGGCAATGCCGCGGTGCTGGGATTGGGCGTCGCCTACCATCCGGAAGCGGCCGCCGCGATCGATCAGCTTCCGGCGTGGCTGAACCGGGTGGCGGCCTTCGCCGTCCTGCTGGCGCTCGGCACCTATGTGGTCTGGGTCTCGATGCGGCCGCGCGGGGTCGGTCGCGGACCGTGGACCGTCATTCTGCCGGGTGGAACCCTGACGCTCGTACAGATCGCGATCGGGATCATCGATCTCGGTTTCTGCGCGCTGGCGATGTATGTGCTGGTTCCCGACGAGCCCAATCTCGGTTTCATCGTGGTGGCGGTGATTTTCGTCGCGGCGACGCTGCTGGGCTTCGCCAGCCATTCCCCGGGCGGGCTCGGCGTGTTCGACGCCGCCATGCTGGTCGGGCTGTGGCAGATGGACCGCGAGGATCTGCTGGCCGGAATGCTGTTGTTCCGGCTGCTGTACTATATCGCGCCATTCGTCATATCTGTAATCTTGTTGACGTTTCGGGAAGTTATCCTGGGAGCACGAAACAAGCGTCTGCATCAGGTCACCGAGGGGCTCAAGGTCGAGCCGCATCGCGAAGCCGCTTACGTGCGAGAACGTAGGGATACCGGCGCCTGACCGAGACCGACCCGAACGGGAGAGCCGGCCCGATGGCATTAGACGCTCCTTCCTCGCCATTTTATTCGCCGTGGCCGGATCGGCTGCGGCACGCTGCCCTGATTCTGTTGGCCGCCGCGGTGCTGCTGGCGCTGCTGGCGGCGCTGGGCGAATTGTCGCCGCTGGTGGCCTGCGGGGTTTTCGTCTGCATCGCCGGCGCGGCGCTGGTGCCGTGGCGGCTGGATCACGCGGTGGCGTCGCGCGAGGATGTGCGCGGGGTCAATCCGGTGGAGACCGCGGCGGTCAGCGCCGTGGTCGCTGGAATGCCCGATCCCGCCGTGCTGCTCGACCGTGCCGGCCGCGTCATCCATCTCAACGTCGCCGCGGCGCAGCTGGCGCCGGCGCTGCGCAAGAACGAACTCGCCCAGTTCGCGCTGCGCTCGCCCGAGATCATCACCGCATTGCGTGAAGCGATCGCGACCTCGGAAACAAGGCGCGCGACCTATCTCGATCACGTGCCGGTCGATCGTTGGATGGAACTGATCGTGACCCCGGTGCCGGTGCCGACGTTGTTCGGCGGTACCGACAAATGCATGCTGATGACCTTCCACGATCAGACGCCGCTCCGCCGGGTCGAGGAAATGCGCGCCGATTTCGTCGCCAATGCCAGCCACGAATTGCGCACGCCGCTGGCGGCGCTGTCGGGCTTCATCGATACGCTGCAGGGGCCGGCCAAGGACGACACACGGGCGCGCGAGCGTTTCCTCGGCATCATGCACACCCAGGCGACGCGCATGGCGCGGCTGATCGACGATCTGCTGTCGCTGTCGCGGGTGGAGCTTTCGGCCCATGTCCGACCCGACACGCTGGTGGATATCGTCCCGATCATCCGCCAGGTCGCCGACGGACTGGAGCCGCTGGCGCGCGAGCGCCAGGTCGCGATCGATATCGATCTGCCGGAAACTCCGGTGCCGATCGCCGGCGACCGCGAGGAACTGCTGCGGCTGTTCGAGAACCTGGTCGAGAACGCGCTGAAATATGGCGCTTCCGGCGGCAAGGTGGCGGTTTCGCTGGTCTCGGCCCTGTCGGGCGAGGGGGCGCCCGAGGTCCGGGTCATGGTGCGCGATTTCGGTCCCGGCATCGCCCCGGAACATCTGCCCCGGCTGACCGAGCGGTTCTACCGGGTCGATGTCGGCGACAGCCGCGCCCAGGGCGGTACCGGCCTTGGATTATCGCTGGTGAAACATATCGTTAACCGCCATCGCGGCCGGCTTTTGATCGAAAGCGTGCTGAAAAAGGGCGCCACTTTCACCGCCTGCTTTCCCCAGGCGAAACCCCCGGCGACGCTGTAATATATAGCAATTTCAATTGCTTGTGTACGTCATCTGACTGTCACCAAACCTTCGTAAAAGCCACACCGACCGATCCTAAACGGACCGGCGTGAGCGCTCTCGGGCGCGTCCGGCGCTTCGCTCACCAATGGAGACCAGCAAATGAATTTCATCAAAGCTATCGTCGCAGCCGGCCTGGTCGCCGCTTCGACGTCGGCCTATGCCGCCGATATCACCGGCGCCGGTTCCACCTTCATCTTCCCTGTGCTGTCGAAGTGGGCTGACGCCTACAAGAAGGAATCCGGCAGCGGCGTGAACTACCAGTCGATCGGCTCCGGCGCCGGCATCAAGCAGGTCCAGGCCAAGACCGTAACCTTCGGTGCCACCGACAAGCCGCTCAAGACCGACCAGCTCGACAAGGACGGCTTCGTACAGTGGCCGATGGCGATGGGCGGCATCGTGCCGGTCGTCAACATCGACGGCGTCAAGGCCGGCGAAATGGTGCTCGACGGCGACACCCTCGCCAAGATCTACCTCGGCACCGTCACCAAGTGGGATGACCCGGCGATCAAGAAGCTCAATCCGAAGCTGACCCTGCCGTCGGCCGCGATCTCGGTCGTGCATCGTGCGGACGGTTCGGGCACCACCTTCAACTTCACCGACTACCTCTCCAAGGTCAGCGCTGACTGGAAGTCCAAGGTCGGTTCCGACACCGCGGTCGAATGGCCGGTTGGCGTTGGCGCCAAGGGCAACGAAGGCGTGTCGGGCAATGTCGGCCAGGCCAAGAACACCATCGGCTACGTCGAATACGCCTATGCCAAGCAGAACAAGCTGACCTACACCGGCATGGTCAACAAGGCCGGCAAGTCGGTCGAGCCGACCAGCGACGCCTTCCAGGCCGCGGTCGCCAATGCCGACTGGGCCAACGCCCCCGGCTACTACCTGATCCTGACCGACCAGCCCGGCGACAAGTCCTGGCCGATCGTCGCCACCACCTTCGTGCTGATGCACAAGGAAGGTTCCGACAAGGCTGCCGCGCAGGAAGCCGTCAAGTTCTTCAAGTTCGCGTTCGCCAAGGGCGGCAAGATGGCTGAAGAGCTCGACTACATCCCGATGCCGGACTCGGTGGTCAAGCTGATCGAAAAGACCTGGACCTCCGAGATCAAGAGCTGATCTTCGCAGATCGATCCCGGGCTTCCGGCAACGGAAGCCCGGCCTTCTGACCAGCGCGGCGGCGTGCTCCGGTTGGAGTTCACCCGGGACCGGACGACATGGTCGCGGGCGACAAGCCAGAGATTTTTTGAATCCGGTTTGAGAACTGGTCCGATGCGAGGACTGGTTTCCGAGCCGGGATTTCAGGTAACTTAATAACGCAGTACAGGGGATTGGCGTGGCAGACATGGCCGTTCAAAGCGATGTGATGGAAGCTGCCGGACCTTACGATCGCGCCAAGGCGCTCAACGCCTTCAAGACCGGCGACGTCACGTTCTACTGGATCACCCGCATCTGCGCGATCTCGGTGCTGCTGATCCTCGGCGGTATCATCGTTTCGCTGTTCATCGGCGCCTGGCCGGCGATGAAGGAATACGGCTTCTCGTTCCTGCTGACGCAGCGCTGGGCGCCGTCGGCCGATCCGCCGGTGCTGGGTGCGCTCGGCCCGATCTACGGCACCCTGGTGACCTCGTTCGTCGCGATGCTGATCGCGATCCCGGTCGGCCTCGGCATCGCGATCTTCCTGACCGAGCTGTGCCCGCAATGGCTGCGGCGGCCGATCGGCATCGCCATCGAGCTTCTGGCCGGCATCCCCTCGATCATCTACGGCATGTGGGGCTTCTTCGTGCTCGGGCCGTTCCTGGCCTACACGTTCCAGCCGTTCATGATCTCGATCTTCGACGGGATTCCGGTGCTGGGCACCATCTTCGGCGGACCGCCGTCCTATCTCAGCCTGTTCAACGCGGCGCTGATCCTGGCGATCATGGTGCTGCCGTTCATCACCGCGATTTCGGTCGACGTCTTCAAGACGGTGCCCCCGGTGCTCAAGGAAGCCGCCTACGGCGTCGGCTGCACCACCTGGGAAGTCGTCAAGAACGTCGTGATTCCCTACACGCGGGTCGGCGTGATCGGCGGCGTCATGCTGGCGCTCGGCCGCGCGCTCGGCGAGACCATGGCGGTCACCTTCATCATCGGCAACTCGTTCCGCATCTCCGGCTCGATCTTTTCGCCCGGCACCACGATCTCGGCGGCGATCGCCTCCGAATTCGCCGAGAGCGACGGCCTGCATCAATCGGGCCTGATCCTGCTCGGCCTGCTGCTGTTCGTGCTGACCTTCTTCGTGCTGGCGGGCGCGCGGCTGATGTTGCTGCGGCTGGAACAGAAAGCCGGGAAGTAAGCCATGACCACTAGCAAAGTCGCAAACCCGATTTATTCGTCTCGCAAGCGCAAGGACATCATCGTTCGCGCGCTGTGCTTCGGCGCCGCGATCTTCGGCGTCACCTGGCTGGCGCTGATCCTGTTCACGCTGTTCTACAACGGCCTTGCCGGGCTGAGCCTGCAGATCTTCTCCCAGGACACCCCGCCGCCGGGCTCGACCGAAGGCGGCCTGCGCAACGCCATCATCGGTTCGGTGATCATGACCGTGATCGGCGTCGGTATCGGCGCGCCGCTCGGCCTGTTCGCCGGCACTTATCTTGCCGAATACGGCAAGCACGACCGCCTGACCTCGGTGATCCGCTTCATCAACGACATCCTGCTCTCGGCGCCCTCGATCATCATCGGCCTGTTCATCTATGGCGCGGTGGTGGTGCCGATGCGCGGCTTCTCCGCCATCGCGGGTTCGCTGGCGCTTGCCGTGATCGTGATCCCGGTGGTGCTGCGCACCACCGAAGACATGCTCGGGCTGGTGCCCAATCCGTTGCGTGAGGCGGCCTCCGCGCTCGGCCTGCCGCGCTCGCTGGTGATCAAGCGGATCGCCTACCGCGCCGCGCGCTCCGGCCTGATCACCGGCGTGCTGCTGGCGACCGCACGCGTCGCCGGCGAAACCGCGCCGCTGCTGTTCACCGCTCTGTCGAACCAGTTCTTCAGCCTCGACCTGACCCAGAGCATGGCCAACCTGCCGGTGACCATCAACAATTTCGTGCAGAGCCCCTACGCCTACTGGAAAGAACTGGCCTGGAGCGGAGCGCTGCTGATCACCTTGACCGTACTCGCACTGAACATTGGTGCGCGTTATCTCGGCGCCGAAAGGGCTGCAAAATGACCGACGCTTCCGCCTCGACCGCTGTTCCGACCGTCCCCGTTCCCGCCGCGCCGCTGCCGGAAGCGCCGCCGAAGGTCAGCGTGCGCAACCTGAATTTCTATTACGGCGAACATCACGCGCTGAAGAACATCAACATCACGCTCGGCACCAACCGCGTCACCGCCTTCATCGGGCCGTCGGGCTGCGGCAAGTCCACGCTGCTGCGGATCTTCAACCGGATGTACGATCTCTATCCGGGCCAGCGCGCCACCGGCCAGCTGATGCTGGACCAGACCAACGTGCTCGATCCCAAGCTCGACCTCAATCTGCTGCGCGCCCGCGTCGGCATGGTGTTCCAGAAGCCGACCCCGTTCCCGATGACGATCTACGAAAACATCGCCTTCGGCATCCGGCTCTACGAGAAGATCTCCAAGTCCGAGATGGACGGCCGGGTCGAGAAGGCGCTGCGCGGCGGCGCGCTGTGGAACGAGGTGAAAGACAAGCTCAATGCCTCGGGCCTCAGCCTGTCCGGCGGCCAGCAGCAGCGGCTGTGCATCGCCCGCACCGTGGCGGTGCGGCCCGAAGTGATCCTGTTCGACGAGCCGTGCTCGGCGCTGGATCCGATCTCGACCGCCAAGGTCGAGGAACTGATCCAGGAGCTGGCGGAGGACTACACCATCGCCATCGTCACCCACAACATGCAGCAGGCCGCGCGCGTCTCCGACAAGACCGCGTTCATGTATCTCGGCGAGCTGATCGAGTTCGACGACACCAACAAGATCTTCACCTCGCCGAGCGATCGGCGCACCCAGGACTACATCACCGGCCGGTTCGGCTAGTGCAGCGGCTGGTTTAAGCGTTCTCGTGCGTTAGGGCGTTGACGCGGGAGCGGACGGCAACACCGCCGCATCGATACGGAGAGAGACATGGCTAGTGAACATACCGCCAAGGCGTTCGACAGCGATCTGCAGGAACTGACCCGGCTGGTGGCCGAGATGGGCGGCCTCGCCGAGCGCATGATCGTGGAGTCCGTCGACGCGCTGATCCGCCGCGACATCACGCTCGGCAAGCGCGTGGTGGCGTCCGACATCGAAATCGACAATCTGCAGCACACCATCGAGGAGCGCGCGGTGCTGACCATCGCCCGCCGCCAGCCGATGGCGGTGGACCTGCGCGAAATCGTCGGCGCGATGCGGGTCGCGACCGACCTGGAGCGGATCGGCGATCTCGCCAAGAACATGGGCAAGCGGGTCGCGGCGCTGGAAAGCGATTTTCAGCCGCTGAAACTGATCCGCGGCCTCGAGCACATGACCGACCTGGTGCAGTCGCAGGTCAAGTCGGTGCTCGACGCCTATGCCGCGCACGACCTGCCGGCGGCGATGACGGTGTGGAAGGGCGACGAGGAAGTCGACGCCATTTGCACCTCGCTGTTCCGCGAACTCCTGACCTACATGATGGAGGATCCGCGCAACATCTCGTTCTGCATCCATCTGATGTTCTGTGCCAAGAACATCGAACGGATCGGCGACCACGCCACCAACATCGCGGAAACCGTGTTCTACATGATCGAGGGCCAGCAGATGCTGGACAAGCGCCCGAAAGGCGACATGACCACATTTGCGACCACGGTGCCCGGCAGCTGAGTGAACAAGCGTCTTCACGCGAGGCGGGCGTCGCCTGGTGTGACGAAGACGAATTGGAATGAGGAAGACCAAAGATGAGCGCGCGCATTCTGGTGGTTGAGGACGAAGAAGCGTTGACCACGCTCCTGCGCTACAACCTTGATGCCGAAGGCTACGACGTCGAAACAGTCGGCCGCGGCGATGACGCCGATACCAGGTTGAAGGAACGCGTTCCCGACCTCATCGTGCTGGACTGGATGCTGCCGGGGTTGTCCGGCATCGAGCTGTGCCGCCGGTTGCGGGCGCGGCCGGAAACCCGGTCATTGCCGATCATCATGCTGACCGCGCGCGGCGAGGAAAGCGAGCGGGTGCGCGGCCTTGCCACCGGCGCCGACGATTACATCGTCAAGCCGTTCTCGGTGCCGGAGCTCCTGGCCCGCGTGAAGGGCCTGTTGCGCCGCGCCAGCCCGGAGCGTCTTGCCACCGTGCTCACCTATGGCGATATCGAACTCGACCGCGAAAAACGTCGGGTCGCGCGTTCGGGCCGCCCGGTCGATCTCGGCCCGACCGAATACCGGCTGCTGGAATTCTTCCTCGAACATCCGGGCCGGGTGTTCAGCCGCGAGCAATTGCTCGACAGCGTCTGGGGCCGCGACATCTATATCGATGAGCGCACCGTCGACGTCCACATCGGCCGTTTGCGCAAATTGCTCAACCCGGGGCGCGAGCAGGACCCGATCCGCACGGTGCGCGGCGCCGGCTACGCCCTCGATGATCGCTTCGTGAAGGTGGAGTGATTGTGTTTCGTAGGGTGGGTTAAGCGGTCGTCCGCCGTAACCCACCAACGATACGGTTCGGGTTGCGACGGATGACGGCTTCGCCTCATCCGCCTGCGTTTTTTAAGAGCTAATTGTTTTTGAACAGCGACCTCATCCTGAGGAACCGCGCTCTTGCGCGGCGTCTCGAAGGATGGCCGCGCAAGCACTGCTTGATGCCATCCTTCGAGGCGCATCGCTGTGCGATGCTCCTCAGGATGAGGTTGTGCTCGTTACCGCGTCGGCTTCGGCGGCTGGCGGCGGCGATCGCTCGCCGGCTGGTAGGCGATCCGCGAATGTTGCGCGCAATAGGGCAGGCTGGTCAGCGCCTTGCCGCCGCAGAAAAAGAATTCCGGGCTCGAGGGATCGCCGATCGGCCAATGGCAGGTGGCCTCGTTGAGCTCCAGCAGCGACAGCCGCTGACCCATCGGCACCACATTGTCATAGGCGACCGGATCCGGCTCGACCTCGACTTCGAACGCATGCGCCAGCGCGGTGTTGCCGCGTGACACCGGACGCGCCACCCGCATCATGTGCTGGGCCGGACGGGCCTTGCGCTGCCGTGGTGCGGCCGAAGAGGGGCTCTTGGCGCGGCCGGACAGTCCGAGCCGGTGCACCTTGCCGATCACCGCATTTCGGGTCACATTTCCGAGTTCCGCGGCGATCTGGCTGGCCGAAAGTCCGGCTTCCCAGAGTTTTTTCAGTTGCTCGACGCGATCGTCGGACCAGGTCAATACCGTCATCGCATTCTTCCCTTCGCGTTGCGCGGGCCAAATGTGGAGCAGCGCTGCGATCTCAACTCCTAAAAATCCCCCGGCAAATCCCCAGTCCTCAGAATCCCTTAGCCCTCGCCGGGCGCGAAAAATTGCACCCGAACGTGTACGCTAAACAGCAGGACTTCAGAGGATCAGAACAGCCGCACGAGATGTCGTACCCGACAGCCAGAACGCTACAATATGCGCTGACTCCCGCGCAGAGTCCGCGCAGGTGCGTCCACATGTTCCGGGAGATAAGTATTGCAATTGGCTTTTTCCACTGCATCCGGAATCTTACGGAGATTCGAAATCTTGACATCCGCCGTTCGGTCCGGGTCTGCCCGGTTGACACCATAAGCCGTGCGCCTAGAATGCCTGTGCGTGCTGCCCCGAAAAGGCGGCACGTTTTCGTTTCCGGGCCGGCTGTTGCGGCGTCGCGCAATGCGAACCGCGGGGTTGGCTCCAACCTTCAGTGATGGCCATGACCGATAGCGCGACGTCGCATCTGCTTCCTGTGTTCGCCCGGGCCGACCTCGGTTTCGAGCGCGGCGAGGGCGTCTGGCTGATCGCCACCAACGGCGACCGCTACCTCGATTTCACCTCCGGCGTCGCGGTCAATGCGCTCGGCCACGCCCATCCGCATCTGGTGGCGGCGTTGCAGGCGCAGGCCACCAAGCTCTGGCACATGTCTAATTTGTTCAAGAGCCCGGATGGCGAGCGGCTGGCGGCGCGGCTGTGCGAGCAAAGTTTTGCGGACTTTGTTTTCTTCGCGAATTCCGGCGCCGAGGCGATGGAAGGCGCGATCAAGATCGCGCGCAAATATCACGCCGCCAAGGGCCATCCCGATCGCTACCGCATCATCACCTTCGAAGGCGCGTTTCACGGCCGCACGCTGGCGACGCTGGCCGCGACCGGCGCCGCCAAATATCTCGAAGGCTACGGGCCGCCGATGGATGGTTTCGACCAGGTGCCGCACGGCGATATCGAAGCTGTAAAGAAGGCGATCCGGCCGGATACCGCCGCCATCCTGATCGAGCCGATCCAGGGTGAAGGCGGCGTGCGCTCGGCGCCGAACGCGTTCTTCAAGGCGTTGCGCCAGTTGTGCGACGACAAGGGCATGCTGCTGGTGTTCGACGAGGTCCAGACCGGCATGGGCCGCACCGGCGAGTTGTTTGCCTACAAGCGCCTCGGCGTCACGCCCGACGTGATGTCGCTCGCCAAGGCGCTCGGCGGCGGCTTTCCGATCGGCGCAGTGCTCGCAACCGCCGAAGCCGCTTCCGGCATGACGCCGGGCTCGCACGGCTCGACCTTCGGCGGCAATCCGCTGGCGGTCGCGGCGGCCGGCGCGGTGCTCGATGTCATGCTCAAGCCCGGTTTCTTCGACCACGTGCAGAAGATGTCGCTGCTGCTCAAACAGAAGCTGGCCTCGGTGGTCGATCGCAATCCGAGCGTGCTCGCGGAAGTGCGCGGCGAGGGGCTGTTGATCGGCGTCAAGGCGGTGGTGCCGTCGGGCGATCTGGTCAACGCGCTGCGCGAGCAGAAACTGCTGACCGTCGGCGCCGGCGACAATGTCGTCCGCTTCCTTCCGCCACTGATCGTCAATGAAGCGGAGATCGAGGAGTCGGTTCAGCGGCTCGATCGCGCCTGCGCCGCGCTCTCCGGCGGCACGTCGAAACAGGCGGCGGGGCAATGAGCAAAGCCGTTCGTCACTTCCTCGATTTGAATCAGTTGCCGACCAAGGAATTGCGCAACATGCTGACCGCCAGCGTCGCCATGAAGGCGAAGCTGAAGGCGCAAAAAAACCCGGGTGAGAAGTCGTCAAAGCCGCTCGAAGGCAAGACGCTGGCGATGATCTTCGAAAAGCCGTCGACCCGCACAAGGGTGTCGTTCGATGTCGGCATGCGCCAGCTCGGCGGCGAGGCGATCATGCTGACCGGCGCCGAAATGCAGCTCGGCCGCGGCGAGACCATCGCCGACACCGCGCGCGTGCTGTCGCGCTTCGTCGACGCCATCATGATCCGCATCCTCAGCCATGAATCGCTGCTCGAACTGGCGGCCCACGCCACCGTGCCCGTGATCAACGGACTGACCCGGCGTTCGCATCCGTGCCAGGTGCTGGCGGATCTGATGACGTTCGAGGAACATCGCGGCCCGATCGAGGGCCGCACCGTGGCCTGGACCGGCGACGACAACAATGTGCTGGCGTCATGGGCGCATGCCGCCGAGCGGTTCAAGTTCACGCTCAATGTCGCGACCCCGCCGCAGTTCGCGCCCAACAAGGCGATGAAGGAGTGGATCAAGGCGACCCAGGCGCCGGTCGTGCTCGGTACCGATCCGGAAGCCGCGGTCAGGGGCGTCGATTGCGTCGTCACCGACACCTGGGTGTCGATGGGCGACAAGGAGGGCGAGCACCGCCACAATGTGTTGAAGCCGTATCAGGTCAACGCCAAGCTGATGTCGCTGGCCAAACCCGACGCCATCTTCATGCATTGCCTGCCCGCCCATCGCGGCGAAGAAGTCACCGACGAGGTGATCGACGGTCCGCAATCGGTGGTGTTCGACGAAGCCGAAAATCGCCTGCATGCGCAAAAGGGCATTCTGGCCTGGTGCTTCGAGCAGGTGGCGTAGCGCGACTACGCGATAGACGTTTGATATTTCGTCGTCCCTGCGAACGCAGGGACCCATACGACGCGGACTCGCGTCTGATTGAAGCGGCCGACGCCTTTAGTAACCACCAACGCCAGGGGTGATGGGTCCCTGCGTGCTCAGGGACGGCAGCTACCCCTTTCGTTTTCCGCTCTCCGACCCCAAATAACGGCCATGACCTCACAATCACCCGATATCAAAGCAGCGACCGAGCCCCCGATCCGTGCGCCGTCCGCGGTGCCGATCGATGACGCGGTGTTGCCGTTCGAAGTCAGCGCGCTGGATCTGCGCGGCCGGCTCGACCCGCATGGGGCCCGCGCTCGACGAGATCCTGACCAAGCACGATTATCCGGCGCCGGTTGGAAAACTGCTCGGCGAAGCCATCGTGCTAACCACGCTGCTCGGCTCGTCCCTGAAATTCGATGGTCGCTTCATCCTGCAGACCCAGACCGACGGCCCGGTGTCGTTTCTGATCGTGGATTTCCAGGCCCCGGATCGCCTGCGCGCCTATGCGCGCTATGACGCGACGCGGCTGCAGCAGGGGCAAAATTCCGGCGCGCTGCTGGGCAAGGGTCATCTCGCCATGACCATCGACCAGGGTCCGGACATGAGCCGCTATCAGGGCCTGGTGGCGCTTGAGGGCGGTAATCTGGAAGATGCTGCGCATGAATATTTCCTGCGCTCCGAGCAGATCCCGACCAAGGTGCGTCTCGCGGTCGGCGAGGAATGGCGCGGCGGTGGCGACGGCCCCAAACATCGCTGGCGCGCCGGCGGCATGCTGCTGCAGTTCCTGCCGAAGGCGCCGGAGCGCGCGCGGCAGCGCGACCTCGATCCCGGCGACGCGCCGGAAGGCGCGATCACGCACCAGGTCGAGGAAGACGACGCCTGGGTCGAAGGCCAGTCGCTGATCGGGACCGTCGAGGACGTCGAACTGATCGATCCCGATCTGTCCGGTGAGCGGTTGCTGTATCGCCTGTTTCACGAACGCGGCGTCCGCGTGTTCCCGCCGCTGCCGCTGCGCGCGCAATGCTCCTGCTCGCGCGATGCGGTGTCGGCGATGCTGAAAAGCTTCGCGCCCACCGATCGCGCCGAGATGGTGAAGGATGGCAAGGTGGTGGTGACCTGCGAGTTTTGTTCGTCAGTGTACGAGTTCACGCCGGACGAAGCGGGGGTGGAGTAGCCGCGCCTTCGTCATTCCGGGGGCATCCCCCCGCAACTCATCGTCGTCATCATTCCGGGGCGCGCGAAGCGCAAGCCCGGAATCCGTACGTCCTGTGGGGATGTTCAACACCAAAGAGCGATCACAGGGATTATGGATTCCGGGCTCAGACCTGCGGTCTGCCCCGGAATGACGGAGCCAAACAGCCCGACGGGCAACCACACCCAAATCGTGTCCAGCCCCTCTCGAAAAAATTTCCCGCTTTTCTTTGTTCGCAAATCAGCTGCATCTCCCGTTTCGTCCCGCCCCACACAGAGGGGCGTTTCGCGAACGTCACGGACGTCGGGTGCGGGATGCGGTGGACGTGGTGTGTCAGGCGCGTGCGAACGCGTGGACGTATGACATGCCATGGACGGCAAAGCCGTGTGGTCCTGACGCCCCGACGCTGGCGTCAAGTTGGCGGAGCGATCCGTCGGCGATGGTGGCAAACAAGCCCGGTCACCAGGGAGAGCGCGGAGGAAACCGTTAAAACCATTGCGCGGGGAATGCCGGGTGTTTTCGGTGTGACCGTGGTGACTACCCCGCGTGTTTTTTACTACCACGCGGGACTGCGGACGCATCGAGCGTCCGGCATTCCCCGTGCCCTCTGATTCCAGAAGGCAGCAACCAAGTTGCAAAACTCGCGCGGATGATGCGGCGAGATCGCGAAGGTGTGTGAGGCCGTAGGGTGGACAGAGGCGCGCTTGCGCCTTGCCCACCATCAAACGACGAGGCGCAGGACGGTGAGCACGGCGCAAGCGCCTTTGCACACCCTACTGCTCACGCGCGCGATGTATCTAATTCAGCACCCGCCGGCTGTCTGGGCTGTCCAGCGAAAAGGTCGGGACGTCGATTTCGAAATGTTCGCCGCTTTCGGTCACCATCTGGTAGCGGCCGGTCATGAATCCGGAGGTGGTCGGCAGCGGCACGCCGGAGGTGTATTCATAGCGTTCGCCCGGCGCGAGTACCGGCTGCTCGCCGACCACGCCTTCGCCGCGGACTTCCTGCTTGCGGCCGGAGGCGTCGGTGATGATCCAGTGCCGGGTCCGGAGTTGCACGGTCTCCTGGCCGGAATTGGTGATCACGATGGTATAAGACCAGAAATATTGCGACTTCTCGGGCGCGGAACGGCCCGGCATGAAGTTCGGCTCGACGGTCACTTCGATCTGGCGGGTGATGGCGCGGTACATGCGAATGGACCTTCGAGAAAGCGCGCGAATAAATTCGCGAAAAAAGTCGGATGTCATCATATCGAAAAATTCGGTAGCACCAAACCCCGCGGCGGCGGCGCCCGCATCGAAGGTAAAGATGAACAATCATCACCGTGGTTTGAACAAAGTTCCGGCCTAAGCGCGCTCCGCGCGGCGCCAAATCCCGTACCTTGCGTGCGAATCCAGGCCGGTACATTCTGCCGAATCCTGTTTCGGCCGATCCCGAGCACGCGCGTAACAGCCACCCCGTTCCAAGCGGTTCCAGATGACCTCCGTTGCCGATCGAGTTGCCGGACCACTGCCTGCGGGCGCGAATGCCGCGACGCCCCTAAATACCGACGCCGCGGCGGCGCGCGACACCCTGTCGGCGGCTCCGGTTGCCGCGCCCGCTATTTCGGCGCCGGCGGTGAGCGGGCGCGAGCTGCGGCTCGACCTGTTTCGCGGCCTGGCGCTGTGGCTGATCTTCATCGACCACCTGCCGGCTAATTTGTTGACCTGGCTGACCCTGCGCAATTACGGCTTCAGCGACGCGACCGAGATCTTCATCTTTATTTCGGGCTATACCGCGTCGTTCGTCTACGGTCGCGCGATGCGCGAGGCCGGCTTTGTGATCGCCACCGCGCGCATCCTGCGCCGGGTCTGGCAGATCTATGTCGCGCACGTGTTTCTGTTCACGATCTTCCTCGCCGAGATTTCCTATGTCGCCACCAGTTTCGAGAATCCGCTCTACACCGAAGAAATGGGAATCATGGATTTCCTCAAGCAGCCTGACATCACCATCGTCCAGGCGCTGCTGTTGCGATTCCGCCCCGTCAACATGGACGTGCTGCCGCTCTACATCGTGCTGATGCTGTTTCTGCCGCTGATCCTGTGGCTGATGAAATGGCGGCCCGATGTCACGCTGGGCCTGTCGGTGCTGCTCTACGCGCTCACCTGGCAATACGACCTGTATCTCAGCGCCTATCCGAACGGGGTCTGGGCGTTCAATCCGTTCGCCTGGCAGTTGCTGTTCGTATTCGGCGCCTGGTGCGCGCAAGGCGGCGCGGTGCGGATGTCGCGGATCCTGGCTTCGAACGTCACGCTGTGGATTTCGCTGGCCTATCTGGTGGCGGCGTTCTGCGTCACCCTGACCTGGTACATGCCGCAGCTCAGCTTCCTGATGCCGCGCCTGCTCGAGCAGTGGATGTACCCGATCGACAAGACCGATCTGGATGTGCTGCGGTTCGCCCATTTCCTGGCGCTGGCGGCGGTCACCGTGCGCTTCCTGCCCAAGGACTGGCCCTACCTGAAATCGCCCTGGCTGCGTCCATTGGTCCTGTGCGGCCAGCACTCCCTGGAGATATTCTGCCTCGGCGTCTTCCTGGCGTTTGCCGGGCATTTCATCCTCGCCGAGGTACCCGGCGGGGCGGGGTTGCACGCGATCGTCAGCGTCTCCGGCATCGTCATCATGTCGGCGGCGGCATGGCTGTTTTCATGGTACAAATACTCGGCCGACAAAGGTGCATCGCGCGCAAAAAGCACCATCGGCAATGCGGATCTGGCAGGGGGTAGCTTATGAGATCCGGCTCGAGGGCCGTCTCGATGGCTGGTTTGGCGATGGCGCTGCTGGCGGGCGTGTGGACCGCCGTTCCCGCGCGCGCCCAGGAAACGCCCCAGCCGGCGCCCCAGGCCTCGCCCGTGCCGCCAGCCTCGCCTTCATCCGAGGCTTCACCTGTGCCCCAGGCCGCGGCTCCGGCGACGCCTCCAGCCTGCGAAGTACCGGACTATCTACTGGCCACGGAGAGCGCCCTGCCGAAGATCGCGGACGCAGTCAAAAACCATCACCCGCTCGACATCCTGGTGGTAGGCAGCCGTTCCTCGACCATTTCGGCATCGGAGACCAGCGCCTATCCGGCGCGGCTGCAGGCCGTCCTGAGGGAAAAGCTGCCGGGGGTGCAGGTCAACCTGTCCGTAGTACTACTGCCCAAGCAAACCACGGAAGAGGTCGACGCCGGCCTCGTTAAGCTGGTGGAAGACAAAAAGCCTAATCTGGTGGTCTGGCAGACCGGCACTGTCGATGCCATGCGCTCGATCGATCCCGACGAGTTCCGCAGTGCCATGGACGAAGGCGTTGCTGCGTTGCAGAAGGCGGGAACCGACGTGGTCTTGATGAATTTACAATACAGCCCACGTACAGAATCGATGATTTCCTCGTCGCCCTACCTCGATAATATGCGGGTGGTGGCGCAGCAATATAGCGTTCCGCTATTCGATCGCTTTGCGATCATGCGGCAATGGAACGACTCCGGCGAGTTTGATTTTTTCGCATCGCATGGGTTGAATCTTGCCAAACAGGTTCATGATTGCCTCGGCCACGCGCTGGCGAAATTCGTGATCGATGCGGCTCATCTCGATGCGGCGCAACAAAACTAGGATTTGGCGTTAATGAAGTTTGACCGAGTTTTTTCGACGGAGGCCTTTTTTGACAGCATCGCCGTTACCGACCACCCGCTGATCACGCTGACCATTGCGGCTTCGTTGATGCTGGCGCCGGCGATGCTGCTGCCAGCTCGCGCCCAGGCCACCCATCAGGCGGCGCTGTCCGATCCCCTCAAATCCGATACCGGCAAGTCCGGCTCTCTCAAGTCTGACCCCGCAAACTCCTCCGCCGCCCAGGCCACTGGCGATGCCGCGGACAAGGCCAATCCGGCGCCGCCGAAAACCCTGACCTCCAAGGCGATCGACAAGGTCAAGGAAGTCGCGAAATCCGCCGGTGACATTTTCAGCAGGGTGCCGTGCCTGGCCCCGAAGGGCGGCGCCCAGTCGATGGGTTCGCTGCCGCATGTCGCGGCCAAGCTCGCGGCCGGCAAGCCGGTGGTGATCGTCGCGTTTGGATCGTCGTCGACCCAGGGCTATGGCTCATCATCGCCCGAATTCACGTATCCCAACCGGCTGGCGGCGCAGTTGCACCGGAAATATGCCGGCGCCGATATCACCGTGCTCAATCAGGGCGTCGGCGGCGAGGATGCGCCCGAGATGATGAAGCGGTTGCAGGCGGTGATCGACGCCAAGCCTGATATGGTGATCTGGCAGGTCGGCACCAACGCGGTGTTGCGCAACCTCGATCCCGCCGACACCGCCAATCTGGTCGAGGAGGGTGTCGCGCGCATGCAGGCAGCCAACGCCGATGTGGTGCTGGTCGATCCGCAATATTCGCCGCGCGTGACCGAGCATCCGGAAAGCGCCAGCCGGATGGTGCGGTTGCTCGGAAAGGTCGCGCAGCTCCGCCATATCGGAATCTTCCCGCGCTTCGAGGTGATGCGGCAATGGCACGACCAGCAGGCGCTGCCGGTCGAAAGCTTCGTCTACACCGACGGCCTGCACATGAACGATTGGGGCTACGCCTGCTTCGCCCAATTGCTCGGCGACGACATCATCAAATCGGTCGGCCAGATCAAGCTCGGCAACAACGTGCCGTCTGCCGTGCAGACCTACCGGCCGATGTGATTGTGCCGAGCTTCATCCTTCGAGACGCGCGCAAGAGCGCGCTCCTCAGGATGAGGGCGGGAGTGGAGTCGGCGCCCGGGCGAACCTTTTGTCTCACGCCTTCTCCAGCGCCCTTTGCAGATCCTCGATCAGGTCGTCGCGATGTTCGAGACCGACCGAGAGCCGCACGAAGCCCTCGCTGATGCCGAGTTCGGCACGCGCTTCCGGGGACAGGCGTTGATGGGTGGTGGTGGCGGGATGGGTGACAAGGCTCTTGGCGTCGCCGAGATTGTTCGAAATCCGCACGATCTTCAGCGCGTTGAGCGCGCGGAACGCGGCGGCCTTTTCGCCCTTGATCTCGAACGCCACCAGGGTCGATCCGGCGCGCATCTGCTTCTTCACCAGGGCGGCCTGCGGATGATCGGCGCGGCCGGGATAGATCAGCCGCGAGATCTTGGGGTGCTCGGCGAGTACGCCCGCGATCGCGGCGGCGCTCTCGGTCTGGGCGCGGACGCGAACGCCGAGCGTCTCCAGGCCCTTCAGCAGGACCCAGGCGTTGAACGGCGAGATCGACGGGCCGGTCTGGCGCATGAAGGTGTGGATGTGGTCGTTGATGAAGGCTTCCGACGACAGGATCACGCCGCCGAGACAGCGGCCCTGGCCGTCGATGTGCTTGGTGGCGGAATACACCACGACGTCGGCGCCGAGCGCCAGCGGGCTCTGCCAGATCGGCGTCGCGAACACGTTGTCGACGATCAGCCGGGCGCCGACCCCATGCGCGATCTCGGCGATGGCGCCGATATCGAGCACGTCGAGGGTCGGATTGGTCGGGCTTTCCAGGAAGCAGGTCTTGGTGTTCGGCCGCACCGCCTTGCGCCATTGGTCGAGGTCGAGGCCGTCGACCAGTGTCGAGGAGATCCCGTAGCGCGGCAGCAGGTCTTCGATCACATAGCGGCACGATCCGAACATTGCCTTCGCCGCCACCACGTGATCGCCGGCCTTGAGCGGCGCCAGCACCGCGGTCGTCACCGCGGCCATGCCGGTCGCGGTGGAGCGCGCGGCTTCCGCGCCTTCGAGCTCGATCATGCGCTGCTCGAACATCGCGACATTGGGATTGGAGAAGCGCGAGTAGATGAAGCCCTCGTCCTCGCCCTTGAAACGCGCCTCGCATTGTTCGGCGGTGTCGTAGACGAAGCCCTGGGTCAGAAACAACGCTTCCGAGGTTTCGCCGAACTGCGAACGCAAGGTGCCGGAATGCACCAGCCGGGTTTCGGGACGGTAGTGGGCCGTGGGGGATACGGGTTTGGTACGCTCAGACATGTGACCTCCGATCGTGACCATCGAAAATGGTCACAAAAAAACCGGCCTGGAAAAACATTCCAAAAGGCCGGGATCACACGTGTCCCCGGCCTGTTTAGCGACTTATTTAACGTGGCTGCAAGCCGGCCGGCTCAAATCACCACGGGATAAGTTATGCTCATATTCCGTCGTGCCCTTTCCGTCAAGGCGGCCATCGGTTAACCGGATAAAAGGCACTATTTCCAGCGTTCCGGCGTGGTAGGTAGAAAAAATTGTCGTTCACGCTCCAACCTGATGCCCATGGCATCCTGCCCGACCGCATGATCGCGGCGATGGCCGACGCCGGCCTGATCCTGCCGGCCTACCCGTTTGTCGAAAGCCAGATCCAGCCCGCCAGCCTCGACCTGCGGCTCGGCGATATCGCCTACCGGGTACGGGCGAGCTTTCTCCCCGGGCCTGGCGCGACGGTGGCTGAGCGCATCGACGAATTGAAGCTGCACGAGATCGACCTCAGCGACGGCGCGGTGCTGGAGACCAACTGCGTGTATATCGTGCCGCTATTGGAGAGCCTGGCGCTGCCGCCGCGAGATCGTCGCCGCCGCCAATCCGAAAAGCTCGACCGGCCGGCTCGACGTATTCACCCGCGTGATCGCCGACGGCACCAGGCGTTTCGACATGATCGGCGCCGGCTATCATGGCCCGCTGTATGCCGAGATCAGCCCGAAAACATTTCCGGTGTTGCTGCGCGAGGGATCGCGGCTGTCGCAGGTGCGGTTCCGGGTCGGTGACGCCATTCTCGATGCCGATGAACTCGAGTCGCTGCACGAGGCCGAGCGGTTGGTCGATGTCGACGATGCGGATCTCGCCAACGGCGTGGCCGTCAGCGTCGATCTGTCTGGCGAGAACGCCAATGGGTTTGTCGGCTATCGCGCCAAGCGTCACACCGGCGTGGTCGACGTCGATCGCCGCGGCGGCTATGCGCTTGGTGAATTCTGGGAGCCGATCGCCGCAAGGCCGGACGGCAGCCTCATTCTCGATCCCGGCGAATTCTACATTCTGGCGTCGAAGGAAGCCGTGCAGGTGCCGCCGGACTTACGCCGCCGAGATGGTGCCGTTCGATCCGCTGGTCGGCGAATTCCGTGTGCATTACGCCGGCTTCTTCGATCCCGGTTTCGGTTATGCCGGCGCCGGCGGGCAGGGCTCGCGCGCCGTGCTCGAAGTGCGTTCGCGCGAGGTACCGTTCATCCTCGAGCACGGCCAGATCGTCGGCCGGCTGGTCTATGAAAAGATGCTGGCGCGCCCCGACGCGCTGTATGGCCAGCGCATCGGCTCCAACTACCAGGCCCAGGGCCTGAAACTGAGCAAGCATTTCAGGCTCTGAATACGCGCGCAAAAATCGCGGCCTTGTGCTACCCTCCACCGATAAGAAGAAAATCGGGGAGGCCTCGATGGTCGCGCCACAGGGATTATCGACCGGGATCAACCGCCGCCGGTTGCTGCGCCTCGGCGCCGCGGGCGCCGCGCTCGCAGCCCAGATGCCCAGGGCTTTCGCGGCGAGCTACGATCTGATCATCAAGGGTGGACGCGTGATCGATCCTTCCGCCGGCCTCGATGCGGTGCGGGATATTGCGGTCACCGGCGGCCGGATCGTGGCGGTCGAGGAAAATATCGCGGGCGATGCCGCCGAGACCATCGACGCCGGCGGCAAGCTCGTCATTCCGGGACTGATCGACATCCACACCCATGCCGGCCTCGGCAAGGATGGTCCTCCGATGTGCCTGCAGGATGGCGTAACGGCCTGGGTCGACGCCGGCTCGGGCGGCGCCGACAACATCGACCAGGTGGCGGCCGTGGCGCGCGGCGCTCCGCAGATGGGGCGGGTGCTGGTCAACATCGCGCGAACCGGCGTCGTCACCCCGACTGGCGAACTGCACGACCTCAGCATGGCCAGTGTGGCGCTGGCGCAGGGCGCGATAGCCCGGCATCGCGACGTCGTGGTCGGCGTCAAAGCCCGGTTGTCGAACAACGTGGCCGGCGCCAATGATCTGGAGGCGCTGCGGCGCGCCCAGGAGGCGGCGGCGCCATTCAACCTGCCGGTCATGATCCATGTCGGCCAGAACTATTCGCCGATGCGCGCCATTCTCGCGCTGCTCAAGCGCGGCGACATCGTCACCCATATGTACGCGCCCGGCAGCAACGGCATTCTCGATGACAATGGCCGCCTGATCCCGGATGTCACCGCGGCGCGGCGCCGGGGCGTGCTGTTTGATTTCGGCAATGGCGTCGCCGATCATTTCGACTGGGCGACGGTCGAAAAGGCCACCCGGCAGGGTTTCTGGCCGGATACGTTTTCGACCGACTGGAACACCAGGTCGAAAACCACCGGCGTCGTCGACCTGCCGAATGTCATGTCGAAGTTTATCGCGTTCGGCATGCCGCTGACCCAGATCGTCGCGGGCGCGACGGGGAATGCCGCGCGTATCTTTCCGGCGTTCGACGATCGCGGCACGCTCAATGTCGGCGCGCCGGCCGACATCGCGATCATGGAATTGCGCGATGGCTCATTCGAATTCCTCGACAATTACAAAGGCGTGCGCACCGGCCGCCAGCGGCTGTTTCCGGTCGGGACTGTTCTGGCCGGCAAGAGCGTCGCGCGCGCCTGACGCGATGAGTTCGCCGCCGGCTTGTCCTATGGCTCCTTCGAATCCATCAGCACGAACAGGATACGGCAGGGCTGGGTGCCGTGATTGATCCAGCCATGGTTGGTCGCCTGCTGCACGATCACGTCGCCCTGCTTCACATGCACCGACGTATCATCCAGCATCATGTCGATCTCGCCTGACAGCACCACGGCGTAGTCCAGCGTGCGGGTGCGATGCATCATCGGATGTTTGACCGGGATGCCCCTGGCCGGCGGATGATTGACGCCCTTCATGATCATCTCGGGCGGCAATTTGGCCTCGGTCGCGGAGTCCAGCGGCGCGAACTCGACGATGCGAAGCTTGGTGCCGTTGTCCGGTGGCGACACGCCGATCGGGCGGTTGGCGGTTTCCTCGCTGCTGAGGCTAGGTGGCGTGCTGTCGGTAATCCAGAAATTGGTCGAGGCCAGCACGGGACTTTCGGACTTCAACGGGATGCGGCTGTCGAACAGCACCACCGCGTGATTGCGATCGTCGAGGCCGGTTACGATCCGGCGGACATCGTCGGCATCAGCGCTCGATGCGATCGAAGCGAGACCGGCGGCTAACAGAATGAGATTGCGGTGCATGTCTTTCCTCGGTTTGCGTTTCCCTGTGGCGCGCGTTGGCGCCGATCACCGGTCGATTTCGACAATCGGTGTTTCCGTCGTGTCGCAACGCTAGCCCAACTGTCGCGCGCTCGGAAGGGAGGAGACCTGCACGGTCAGCGCACCCCGGCGAATTGACAGGTCGTCAAAATCAATCGACATTCCGGCGCTTATAAAAAAGAAAAGCTTGGGAGAGAAATATCTTGAAACTTATTTCACCGTTCTGTTGGCTGTTGTCGGGCGCGATCGTCGCCTCGTTATACGCCCCGGCCCTGGCGGGCGACGCTGCCGGCCTCAACAAGAGCGCGATCCTCGATCAATTGGTCAAGCAGACCGGCGTTTACGATCGATCCAAGACCGGCAAGACGCCGGACTTCGTTTCCGATCCGACCTGGCCGCGGCCCTTGCCGCATAGCTGGCTGCTGGGGCAGATCGGCGGACTCTATGTCGATAGCCACGATCATATCTGGGTCTATAACCGCCCGCGCACTCTTAACGACGACGAGGTCGGTCTCGAAAAAGCCGTTCCGGGTGCGACCGATGCCAAGGGGCAGACCGGCCAACGCGCTGGGCTTTGCGCGCGTCAACGGGTTTGGCGCCGATTGCTGCCGCGCCGCGCCTTCGGTGCTGGAGTTCGATGCCGACGGCAAGTTGCTGCAGAGCTGGGGCGGCCCGGCCGATCCCGACTTTTTCAAGACCAAGTGCAAGGCGGAAGACGGCTGCGTCTGGCCGAACAGCGAGCACGGCATCTATGTCGATCAGAAAGACAATGTCTGGATCGCCGGCAACGCCGCGGCCCCGAAGCCGGGCGCCAAGGAAATTCCGTGGACCACCAATAAAAGCGGCGGCGACGGCTTCGTGCTGAAGTTCGACGTCAACGGCAATTTCAAGATGCGGATCGGCGGCACCCCGCCCGGTCCCGACAGCAACAACAAGGACGGCGGCATGAACGGTACGCCGCTATTGTATCAACCGGCGGACATGGTGGTCGATCCCAAGACCAACCGGCTCTACGTCGCCGACGGCTACGGCAATCGCCGCGTGCTGATCGTCGATGCCGACACCGGCAAATATATCGGCCACTTCGGCGCTTACGGAAATAACCCGGTCGACGACAAGGCTGCTGCCGCCGACGGCACATGGCCCGAGGCGTCCGCCAAGGGCGAAAAGAAGCCGGCGTTTTTTCGCAATCCGGTGCACTGCGTGAAGATCGCCGATGACGGCAAGATCTATGTCTGCGATCGCGGCAACGACCGGATCCAGGTGTTCGACAGCAAAGATGCCAGCCTCGGCAAGCCCTGCGATAACCCGAACGGTGATGCCGGCAAATGCGGTTTCGTGACCGAGCGGTGGGTCAGCGGGACCACCTATACCCAACCGGTCATGCCGGGCACCGCCGTGTCGATGAATTTCTCCAAGGACAAGGCGCAGAGCTGTCTCTATGTCGGCGATAACACCAACCAGACCATCTACATTTTAAACCGCAGCAGTCTGGAGCAACTGGGCCGCTTGGGTCGCGCCGGCCGGATGGCCGGCGACTTCCACTGGCTGCACCAGGTCAGCCTCGACAGCAAAGGCAACGTCTACACCGCCGAGGTCGACACCGGAAAACGCGATCCAGAAGTTCATCCGCTATGGTGACAATGGCTGCGCCGGCTCCGGCTCGACGGTTGTCGGCGGCGTGCCGGCCGAGATGCAATGAGCGCTGCGAAGATCGGCATCACCGTGACGCCGACTTCGCTGATGGCGTCACGCGCCACACCGTATTGCCGACATCGTCGGCGACCAGCAGCGCGCCCTGCTTGTCGATCTTGACGCCGACCGGGCGGCCCTGCGCCTCTCCGTCGGCGTTGAGAAATCCGGTCAGCACGTCCTGCGGCTCACCGGCCGGCTTGCCGTTGGTGAACGGCACGAAGATAACCTTGTAGCCGGCGCGGGGCTTCCGGTTCCAGGAGCCGTGCTGTCCAACGAAAGCCCCGCTCGCCATGTTCTGCGGGAACAGATTGCCGGTGTTGAAGGTCAGTCCGAGCGAGGCAGTGTGCGCGCCAAGCGCATAGTCCGGCACGATCGCTTTAGCGACCATGTCCGGCTGCTGCGGCTGCACGCGGGTATCGACATGCTGGCCGTAATAACTGAACGGCCAGCCATAGAAGCCGCCGTCCTTGACCGATGTCATGTAGTCGGGAACCAGATCATTGCCGAGTTCGTCGCGCTCGTTGACCGTCACCCATAGCGCGCCGCTCTGCGGCTGAAACGACGGACCGTTCGGATTACGAAGGCCTGAGGCGAACACCCGCCATTTGCCGCTGGCGCGATCGACTTCGAGCACCGCGGCGCGGTTGGTCTCGGCCTCGATGCCGTTTTCACCGACGTTGCTGTTGGAGCCCACGGTGGCGTACAGTTTGGTGCCATCCGGGCTGGCGACCAGATCCTTGGTCCAGTGATGATTGATCCGGCCGGCCGGCAGATCCGCCAGCTTCTCGCCGGGTGTTGTGATTTTGGTGTCGCCCTCGTGATAGGGGAATTTCATGATCGCATCGGAATCGGCGACATAAAGCTCGTTGCCAACCAGCGCCATCCCGAACGGCGAATTCAATCCAGAGATAAACACGCTTTTGGTTTCGGCGGTGCCGTCACCATCGGCATCACGCAACAGCGTGATCCGGTTCGCGCTGGGCGTATTGGCGCCGGCACGGTCCATGAAGAAGTGGGTGACCCATGCCTTGACGCCCTTGCCGTCATCGGGTTTCGCAGGTGAATTGCTCTCAGCCACCAGCACATCGCCATTGGGCAGCACCAGCAGCGACCGCGGATGATCGAGCCCGGTGGCATAGGCGTTGACCGCCATATTATTGGCGGCGGTGGGCTTGGCGCCGGCCGGCCATCCGGTCGCGCTGGCGACATTGACGGTCGGTATCCACGATTTCTGCGGCGCTGGAAGGCTCGGCGACGGCCCAAAACTCTGCTCGGCGGTGGCCGTGTCCTGCGGATCGTTACAGGCAGAGAGTGTCAGTGCCGACGCACTGATCAGCATCGCCAGCAGAATTTTGTTGCGCATGGGGACTCCTCGATTGTCCGCTCTATAATGCGGCAAAGGCTTGAACGTTCACGGCTTCGCCATGAACTTCGTGTGAAACGGGTGATGTGGCCCGATGCGGCCGATCACGAGCGGGAGGCAGCATGGCTGGCGCAATGGAGCAGTCGCAGCAGACGCAATGGCGGAAATGGCGCAGCGTCGCCGATCTCTACCATGCCTATTTCACCGGTCTGATGCTGACCGTGGTGACCCGGCGCGGCACCGCGGATGCCGCGGAATTCATGTTCCGGGTGTTTCGCCGCCAGCAGCAGGAGCGTTTTCTGCCGGGCCTGGAAAAACTCGGCCTCAGCCATCTGCCGCCGGCGGTGGCCGCGGCGCAATATCATTATCTCTCCAACTGGATCGGCGGCGTCCATGTCGAATACATGTATGAGTCCGACCGCAAGGCCTGGATCCGCTATCCGCCGCCGCGCTGGATCTGGCGCGGCACCGCGATCTGCGGCATCCCCGGCGAAGTTTCGCGCGCGATGCTGCGCGGATGGCACGCCAATAATGGCGTGACGCTGGGCAATCCCAAGCTCGGTTTCGTCTGCACCAAGCAAAGCGTCGACGGCCAGGACGGCCTCGAAGGCTATTATTACGAATACGACCATCCGCTCGAGCTCGATCAGCGGCTGGTGTTCGCGCGGCACCTCGAGGCGCCGTTGTTCGATGCCGGAACGAGCGCCGGCATTGCCGGTCGCGAGCTGGCCGAAGCCGCGGCTGCAAAAGGCCTATCGCAATTACGCGATGGAATATGTGCGGACCGCGGCGCCGGTGATGGTGCAATTGTTCGGCCCGGAAGATGCGGGTTATCTGCTGCATCTCACCGGCAAGTTGATCGGCATGCAGTATTTCGACGAGATCGCGCGCGGGCTTGTCGATGGACCGCGGCGATGCCCGAGGATTTCGCGGCGTTCCTGCGATGCGCTGTTCGAAGCGCAGGACGATGTCGCCGAGATCAGCGAGAGCGGCGGTGTCATCGAAATCAGGCAGCAGACCTGGAAGCTGATGGCCGACGTCGATGATTTTCATCCCGCCTGCGCCAAAGTACTGGAAGGCTTGTTCGAGGGGCTTGCGGCGGGTTGCGGCCGCCACATCGCGGTGCACCGGCGGCCGGCAGCCTGGGCGCCGTTCGTGTGGTCGGTTAGCTGATTGAAGCGGTCGAGCGTTTGAACCTCGCCCGCGCTTGCGGAGAGAGAAAACTCCGGCGCGCGGAAATAACCACGATCCAGGGTTTAATCGCGCAGGCGGCCTATGCGCGGGACGCACGCGGCGCCGGGTCCGGCCGTGCTACTAAAGATGCCGCGCGCGGCATTAGACCGCGCGGTGTTGGGAGACGAAATGTCCGAGCTCGCGGTCGCCGAGATCCCTGTCGACGACGGCGTACAACCGCTTCCGGCAATCACCGCACCGGTAAGCAATGCGCTGGTCGATGGCCCGATCCTGCCGACGTTGCTACGCCTGGCCTGGCCGAATGTGATCGCGCTCAGCGCCGGCACCTGCGTGGTGATCGCCGAAACATCCTATATCGGCCGGCTCGGGGTGGAATCGCTGGCAGCGATGGCGCTGCTGTTTCCCTGCGTGATCCTGACCATGACGATGTCCGGCGGCGCGATGGGCGGCGGCGTGGCGTCGTCGATCGCACGCGCGCTCGGTGCCGGCGATGTCGAGCGCGCTTCCGCACTGGCGTCGCACGCGCTTCTGATCGGACTGAGCTTTGGGCTGACTTTCATGCTGGGGATGCTGATGTTCGGTCCGCGTCTGTTGGATTTGCTCGGCGGGCGGGGCAACGTGCTCAGCAACGCGATCGCCTATTCCGAAATATTCTTCGGCGGCGCGGTATTGCCCTGGCTGATGAACACGACCGCGGGAATCCTGCGCGGCACCGGCAACATGAAACTGCCGTCGCTGGTGATCCTGAATTCCGCGTTCTGCCAGATCATTCTGGGCGGCACGCTGGGTCTTGGGCTCGGACCGATCCCGCAATTCGGCATGAGGGGCGTCGCCGCGGGGTCGCTGACCGCCTATGCGATCAGCCTCTCGATCTTGTGGTGGTATCTGTTTTCCGGGCGGGCGAGGGTAGTCCCCAAGATCGTCGGATTGCGGGTGCAGTGGGCGATGTTCGCCGATATCCTCAAGGTCGGCCTGGTGTCGTGTTTTTCGCCGCTGCAATCGGTGCTGACGATCAGCATCTTCACCCATTTGCTGGCCGGTTTCGGCACCCCGATCCTGGCCGGTTATGGCATTGGCGCTCGGCTCGAATTCATGCTGACCTCGATCGCGTTTGCTTTCGGCATTGCCTCGGTGCCGATGATCGGGATGTCGATCGGCGCCGGGCGCATCGCGCGGGCGCGGCGGATCGCCTGGACCGCGGGGATCGTGGCATTCTTCTCGGTGGGCTCGCTCGCGACCATCATCGCGATCTTCCCCGATCTCTGGGTCAATCTGTTTACCGGCGATGGCGCCGTGCGCGCGGCCAGTCATCAATATCTGTCGACCGCGGCACCGATGTACGCCTTTATCGGGTTGGCCATGTCGATGTATTTTTCCTCGCAGGGCGCAGCCAAGGTGTTGGGACCGGTGCTGGCGCAAACCGCACGGCTGCTGTTCATCGGGATCGGTGGCTGGTGGCTCTCGACCCACGCTGCCACCGCGGGCAACTTCTTCACATTGGCCGCCGCCTCGATGGTGGTGCTCGGAACGTTGTCGTCGCTCAGCGTGGTGCTGACGCGGTGGGGACCGCGCGGGGGACCGATACCGGGGATTCGTCCGGCGTTGTCGTAAAAGTTCGTGCAGCGCTCCGCGTACTGACGGCGGAACGATTACTTCCGCCGATGACGCCGGTGATGACCGCCTCCACCGCCGCCGAAATTGGCCATCTGCATGATCTGCGGGATCATGCTCATCATCTCGGCGCCGCCGGGGCCGTTGAGCATGCCCATCATGTCGCCGCCACCCATGCCGCCAAAGCCGCCGGGAATTCCGCCGCCGCCCATCATGCCGCCGAAGACCGCCGCCGTCGCCGCCTCCCATCATCCCGCTCATCATCGGGCCCATGGTCTGGATCAGCATCGCGAAGCGACGCTTGCCCATCTTCGCCTTCATCATTTCGAGCATTGGCGCCATCTGCGTCATCATATCGCCGCCGCCGCCACCGCCGCCAAGGCCGGCAAATTGCGCCTTCGCCGGCACCGATGTCACCGCGAACAGCAACAATACCGCGGCCGCCTGGCAAACGACCTTGTCAGCTCCCGTCATGGTCCAAACCTCCTTTAAAGCCGAGCGTCGTCAACCTGACGCAGCAGCGGAGGCTAGAGCGGAGATGAGTACGCTTCTGTGAGGCGCGTCACGTTTGAAGGTTGGAGCTCCTAACTAATTTGCCAGGCACATCGTCATCACAGGTTAATGCGACATCGCGCTCGCCGTCACTGTGCGGCCCAGTACCTGATCGAGCGCTGCAGCGAGCGCTTGTTTGGGATCCTCAGGCATTGCGCGCGTCCGCCAGGCAACGTAACCGTCGGGACGCACTAGCACTGCGCCGCCTTCATCGAGGCCGTAAGCCGTTCGCCACTCATTGTCGTTGTCGAGCACGTCCTCGCCGACGATATGAACGTCGATCGGAAGCTTTGATATGGCCGCCGCGTCGCGCCAGGCCAGGCGCTCCGACCCTGCGAGCAGCACGAAGTGGGCACCGAACAGATCGACGGTCGACAGCCGCTCGCCGCCGCGATGCAGCCAGACATGCGGCGCCCGGCAGCCGGGATAGGCCGACGGCGTGTATTCGGTGACGGCGTCGGTGGTCTCGGGCGGTGGCGCGCTGTCGGCGACCACGGCGGACGAGACGTAGCGCGCGCCGAAAATCAGTCCCTGCTCATTGAGGAATTCGCGCCGCGGCAGCTTGGCTTCGCTTTGCCGCGCGGTGCGTCCCATCGACAGCGCATTGAGAAGACTGGCCTGCGTGATCCGCTCGGCCTGTGGCCGGCGCTCGGCGTCGTAACTATCGAGCAGAGACTCGTCGGCATTGCCGTGCAACACGGCCGCGAGCTTCCAGGCGATGTTATGGACGTCCTGGACGCCGGTGTTCAATCCGAACCCGCCGGTCGGCGGCATTTCGTGGGCGGCGTCGCCGGCCAGGAACACCGCGCCGTTGCGGTAGCGGTCGGCGACCACGGCGGACGCGGTCCAGGCGCTGACGCCGAGGATCTCGACCTTCAGGTCTGCCACTCCGACCGCCTTGCGAATGATCTCGATGCAGCGTTCAGGGGTGAAATGATCGGGCGTGTAGTCGTAATGCTTGAGGCTGTGGATCAGAAAGCCCCAGCGGTCGGTGCCGTTGATGGTCAGGAAGGTGCCGCGCAGATCCGGCTGCTCGACGAAGTAGAGCGCCGCCGGGCGGTCGCGGACCCATTGGGTCAGATCGACCCGGCAATGGATGTTGAGGCTGTCATAGACGTCGCGCTCGCCGATCATCTGCGCGTCGACGATTTTGCGCATCCGGCTTTGGGCGCCGTCGGCGCCGATTACATAGCGCGCCCGGAACGGAATCTGTTCACCGGTCGACCGCACCGTGAGCGTGCCGCTCGCTCCCTGGGCATCGCAGCGGATGTCGGTCAGTTCGGTGTCGAATCGCAGCGCGCCGGGACCGGCCTCCTCGGCATGGCGCCGGATCACGGGCTCGAAGTCATCCTGCGCGCAGCCGCAATTGGTCGCGGGAGAAACCCCCCTGTTGCGCGCGGAGTTGCGGCCGGGCTCGATCCGGTTGATTTCCTTGCCGGCGAGGCTCTCGGTCCACACGATCATGCCGCCATATTCGGGAGGAAAACCGGCCGCGCGGATGTCGGCCTCGATTCCCATCTGGCGATACATTTCCATGGTCCGGGCGTTGATGCCGCGCGCCTTCGGCAGGATCGCCGTGCCGGGATGACGTTCCACCAACAGCGACCGGATGCCGTGCTGCGATAACAACAGCGATGCGGTGAGCCCGACCGGGCCGCCTCCGACGATGAGAACGGGAATCTCGAGCATCGTTCATTCTCCCTGGTCATTCTTGTTGTTGGCTCGACCCTGCGAGCTCCGTGGGCTCGCCGGCCGGCTTGTCTTTGTACCACCAGCCTAGCGGCGAACAGGCGGGTCACTCAAGGCTTTCCGCCGGCTCATTTTTGCAGCCGCCACCGCGTTCGGCGCGGGTGCGGCGGCCTCGGAAGGCCATCAACGGTTACCACCTGTCCGAACGCGAGCCGTGTTCGGCTCCTGAAAGTCGTGGAGCGGGCGATGCAACCTTTGGTGAATTCGCTCGTTACCTTGCCCGTCAACGAGAAAAAATGATTGGTCGGAAACGGGAACGAAGTCATGAGCAGGGAAACCAGGCTTGAGTTGGTCGCGCGTACAAGGCCGCACTGCCCCAACTGCAATATGCGGATGATCTTCACCAAGCCCGGCGCCGAGGCTTTTGAATGCTTGCGCTGCGGCTATGCCGGGCCGGCAAGTCAAGCCCACCAGGTCGCCGCGGAATAGCGCGCGGCGCGCACAATCGCGGCTAGGGATGCGAGTGCGGATCGGATTTTCCGCATCCGTTTTTGCTGCGCTGCCCAAACCTATTCACCACGAAAATATCAGGCATTGGTCGTCTCGCCAGAGGCTTTCGCCGATCGCGGGCTGCGCTTTCGCGCCCCACTCGCGATTCGCGATCGGGCGGATGAAAGACTTGAAAGCCGCCGCGTTTGTACCACCCCGCGTCATTAACGATTGTGTCGCCGGCCGGCACGGACTTTGCGCTGGGGTAAAGTAGTATTGAGATTAGCGAGTACGCACACCGATTTGCCGCATAACACAACGGCCGCGACGTCAGCTAAGAACAACACCATGGACCGCGAAAGCCGCAGGTCGCCTATTTTCGCTCAACAATTTTCCGCAGGCTCACGATATTGACACGCAACGCGCGAACAAGAACGAGACGTTCGGAAAGCCTGAAATTCGGTGATTGCTCGATCGTCATCATCGGGGCCGTCTTGCGCCATGAAATTGCCCGGCTCGTCGCGACACTCGCTGGCGCGGTCGGATCGGCGGCGACCTGCAATTGACGGGACATCACATGGTCATCGACCGGGTCACCGACGCGACGCTGCTTCGCCTCGCCGAATATCACATCCGGGTATCCACCGACCGAACCGAGGGCCACCGCGTTCGCCTGCTGTCGCGCGCGCAGACCTCCGCGGCCAGGGAGGCCTATCTCAACGACGCGATCGAGTGCTATCGGCGCGAACATGGATCGCCGCGATCTTATGCTGCGATCGCCGTCGACATTTTCGAAGCGCGGTTGCGGGCATTCAACCGACCGGCGGTCGCGGCCTAATTCCACGACAGGGCTGTTGGTGACGGAACCGGGCATGCGCGCCCGTGCCGGCACGGATTGCGTTGCATTCTAACTATTCCGGCTCCGGAAAATAAATTTCCGAAATTTACAAGTCAGGCCCGGCGCGCATGACGCGCGCCCTTGCGGATCGGCCCGGCGTTCGGAAATCTGACCATGACCAAAAAGCGCCTTGCGGTGTTGCTCTGCGCAACCCTCGCGTTGTTAAGCCTCTCGGTGGCGGAAGCCGCGGACGTGCTGCGGGCGCTGTATCTCTGACCCGGGCGGCGCCGAAGACCCGCTTGGTCCGCGATCGGCCTTGAGAGGCGCCATGCTCCGTTCTCAGGGCGCACTCATTTTCGGCCTCGGCCGATGCTTGCGGATACCCTCAAGGACTGGTTAAAACTCCCGCTGACGGATCAGGCGACCGGTGAGGCGCCCTGTTTCGTTTCAAGGTATCCCAAGTCCTTGATATCGCGGGCGTAGTTCAATGGTAGAACGGCAGCTTCCCAAGCTGCATACGAGGGTTCGATTCCCTTCGCCCGCTCCAATCGCTTGCAGCAGGCCCGTCGGGTTCATCGGGGCGGGGCCTCGAAACGACGAGGCCGCCGCTTTTGTTCCTTACGCCTTCAGCACGAACGGATCCTGCACGTCGCTGCTGAGTTCGCACCAGACGCTCTTGGTCTGCAAGAAACTCTGGATCGCTTCGGCGCCGTTGAGGCGGCCGAGGCCTGAGTTCTTGAAGCCGCCGAACGGCGAGTTGAAGGCCATCGCGCGGTAGGTGTTGATCCAGACCGTGCCGGCCTGCAGCCTGCGCGCCATCAGGTGGCCGCGGCGGATGTCGCGGGTCCAGACCCCGGCAGCGAGGCCGAACTGGGTGCCGTTGGCGAGCTTCAGCACCTCCTCCTCGGTCTCGAACGGAGTGACGCACAGCACCGGCCCGAACACCTCGTTCTGCATGATGAAGGCATCGTCCTTGGCGCCTTCCAGGATGGTCGGCGCATAGAAGTAGCCGCCCTCCAATCCCTCGACCTTGCGACGCGCGCCGCCGGCCAGCACCTTGGCGCCGTCCTCGACCGCACGGGCCACCATCTTCTCGTCCTTGGCCAATTGGGCGGCGGTGGCAACCGGGCCCATCTGGGTCTCGGCCTTGAGCGGATCGCCGAGCTTGATGGTTTTCGCGCGGTCGACCAGCCGTGCGGTCAGCCGGTCATAGATTCCCTTCTGGAAGAACGCGCGGCTGCCCGCCACGCAAGTCTGGCCGGCGGCGGCGAAGATGCCGGCCAGCACGCCGGCTTCGACCTGCTCGATGTCGGCATCGTCGAACACGATGTTCGGGCTCTTGCCGCCGAGTTCGAGCGTGCAGCCGATCAGGCGCTTGCCGGCCGCGGCGGCGATCTCACGCCCCGCCGCATCGCTGCCGGTGAACGAAATCTTGGCCACCATCGGATGCGCCACCAGTGCTTCGCCGGCCGCGCGGGCGCCGGTGACGACGTTGATCACGCCGGGCGGAATGCCGGCCTTTTCCGCCAGCCGCGCCAGTTCGAATGCCGACGCTGACGTCACCTCGGATGGCTTGATGACGATGGTGTTGCCGGCCGCCAGCGCCGGGCCGACCGTCATGATGGTGAGGAAGGTCGGCGAATTCCACGGCACGATCGCCGCGACCACGCCGAGCGGCTCCTGGACCGTGTAGTTGAGCACGCTGGTGCGATCGAGCGGCACCACGCGGCCCTCGATCTTGTCGGCCAGCCCGCCGAAATAATACAGCCAGTCCTGCACCACGCGGGCCTGGGTACGCATTTCCGCCAGCAATTTGCCGTTTTGCGCCGTTTCCAGGGTCGCGATCTGTTCGGCATTCTCGGCGATCAGATCGCCCCAGCGCATCATCAGCCGGCCGCGCCGCGTCGGCGACAGATTGCGCCACGGTCCTTCGAACGCCGCATGCGCCGCGCGCACCGCGGCATCGACGTCTTTCGCGCTGGATTCGACGAAGCGCCCGAAGGCGGCGCCGGTGGTTGGATTGATCGATTCAAACGTCGCGCCGTCCTGGCCGTCGCGATCCTGTCCGTTGACATAGTTCGCAAAACGCCGGGCCGTGGTTGCGGTGCTGGACATGGTCGTCTCCCTGGATTTTCTTGCCGCCAAAAGTTTCGAGGCAACCTATCCCAGGGCATCGCATGGCTACAAGCGTCGATGCCGTCGCACCGGCCGCAGATCAGGGTTGACGAATTCGTCGGCCACCGGCCCGTCCCGAAAATTGAAAAATTTCTGTACGCGCTCGGACCGCGATCACGCCACGATCGACACGCCGTCGTGCAACGGCAGCTCGGCGACGGTTTCGAGCGAGGCGTCGATCTGTTCGGGCCGCATCGGCTTTGCGAACAGGAAGCCCTGCAACAGGTCGCAGCCCAATTCCCGCAGCAGCAGATGATGATCCGAGGTCTCGACACCCTCGACCGCGACCCGCAATCCGCAGGCCTGCGCCAACGCGATCATGCCGCCAAGCAATTCGCGCTGCTTGTCGTGCTGGGCGAGAAAGCTGCGGTCGATCTTGACCACATTGCATGACAACCGCTGCAGATAGCCGAGATTGGCATAGCCGGCGCCGAAATCATCCAGCCAGATCTCGACACCGAGGTCCTTCAACCCGCGCAGGCACGCGTGAACGGTTTCCGAGCGCTCCAGCAGCAGGCCTTCGGTCAGTTCAAGCACCAGGCGATGGGCGGGCAGGCCGGTCTCGTGGAGAATTCGCGCCACCGTCGCCACCAAAGACGGCTGCGATACGTTGAGCGGCGACAGGTTGACGCTGACCTGGATCGGTTCTTTCCAGCGCGCCGCCTCGCGGCAGGCCTTCATCAGCACCCATTCGGTCAGCGGGCCGATGAAGCCGCTTTCTTCGGCGGCAGGAATGAACTGGTCGGGCGGGACGTTGCCGCGGACCGGATCGTTCCAGCGCGCCAGCGCCTCATAGGCCATCGGACGTTGCGTGGTCGCATCATAGATCGGCTGGTAGCAAAGATGGAGGTGGCCGTCGTGCATCGCGGCGCGGAGATCGTTGGCGAGCGTGGCGGCGTTGCGAAGCTGCTCCATGCCGGGCGAAAGGGCGCGGCCTTTGCGGATCGCCGGCGCGTCGCCCGCGGGCCCCGCCGCCAATTGTCCAAGCTGGTCGTCATAGAGCCGGGGAATGCCGAGGCCGCTGTGCTTGGCGGCGTAGAGCGCCTTGTCGGCCATCACCATCAGCGCGTCGGCGCTGTTGGCCTGTTCGGGTCCGCAGGCGATGCCGATGCTGACACCGATCCAGGCTTCGCCGAACGTGCCGAGCGAATGCTTGCCGCTCAGCGCTGCGGTGATGCGCTGGGCGCTCTTGACGGCTTCCGCCGCGGAAGTGTTGGGCAGCACGATCGCAAATTCGTCGCCGCCCAGCCGGGCCGCGGTGTCATCCTTGCGAACGCATTTCAGCAATCGTTCGGCGACTTCCTTGAGCAGCGCGTCGCCGGCGGCATGGCCGAGCCGGTCGTTGACGTCCTTGAAGCCGTCGAGGTCGAGGCAGAGCAGTGCGCAGGGTTCGCCGGCATTGGCCCGGGCCAGCGCATCCTCGAGCCGTGCGTTGAACAGCAGGCGGTTCGGCAGCTGGGTCAGACCGTCGTGCTTGGCCAGAAACTCGATCTGCGCTTCGGCACGGCGCCGCTCGGTGATGTCTTCATAGGTGCAGACCCATCCGCCGTCCTCGAGCGGCTGGTGATAGATCGCGATCAGCCGGCCGTCGCCGAGTTCCTGCAGGAACGTTCCCTTCTCGCGCTTGTCGATGAAGGCTTTGCGGGCCGAATAGATGTCGTCGACGCTGCGTTCGCGATAATTGCCGATCGCGCAACTGTCGGTCAGCACCTCGTAAAGGCTCATGCCGGTACGCAGCCGGGTCATCGGCTGGTTGTAGATCTTGCAGAACTGCTCGTTGACAAGTTGCAGCCGGTCCTGGGCATCGTACATGCAGATGCCCTGCGGCATGGTCGCGATGGCGTGCTCGAACCGTTGCCGGAACGCGCCGGGCGCCGCGAACCGCCATGACAAATCATAGCGGACGGCGGCGAGCATCCGCGCAAACCGGCGACGGCCGGCAAGTGCAGCGGGTATGCGTTCTGCAATATGACGCCACACGCTCAAAACGTTTCTCGTTATTCAATGCCCTAGACGAGGCATTGCAACACACGAGCCTGAGCAGGGTCTTAAGGGAATCACGGTTCCGCCTTGATCCCTGCGGTTTGATTAACGTTTGGTGCTGCCAAAATCGAAACAGCGCTTGCTACGATACGGCCCTGGCTGCGGCCCGCCCGGCGTTGCGGCCCGAGAACAGGCAGCCGCCGAGAAACGTGCCTTCCAGTGAACGGTATCCGTGTACGCCGCCGCCGCCGAAGCCGGCCGCTTCCCCGGCGGCATAAAGTCCCGGAATGATCGCGGCATTCGGGCCGAACACCCGCGAGTCGAGGTCAGTCTCGAGGCCACCCAGGCTCTTGCGGGTCAGGATGTTGAGTTTCACCGCGATCAGCGGACCGTGCGCGGGATCCAGGATCCGGTGCGGCTTGGCGGTGCGGATCAGCCGGTCTCCGATATAGCGCCGCGCATTGTGGATGTTCATCACCTGCGTATCCTTGACGTAGGGATTGTCGATCTCGCGGTCGCGGGCCTCGATCTGGGCCTTGAGATGTTCGAGCTTCAGCAGATCGCTGCCGGCGAGTGCGTTCATGCCGGCGACGAGGTCGGCGAGATTATCCCGCACCACGAAATCGGCGCCGTTGGTCTTGAATGCCTCGACCGGGGCAGGGGCGCCCTTGTTGGTGGCGCGCTTCAAGGTCATGCGCCAGTCTCTTGCCGGTCAGGTCGGGGTTTTGCTCCGAACCGGATAAAGCAAACTCCTTCTTGATGATGCTCTGGGTCAGCACGAACCACGAATAATCGTGGCCGCTTTGCATGATGTGATGCAGTTGCCCGAGCGTGTCGGAGCCCGGAAACAGCGGCGAGGGCAGGCGCTTTCCGGTCGCGTCGAACCACATCGAGGAGGGACCGGGCAGGATGCGAATGCCGTGGCGCGGCCAGATCGGCGACCAGTTCCGGATGCCCTCGACATAGTGCCACATCCGGTCGCGGTTGATCAGCCGCGCGCCGGCGGCCTCGGTGATGCCGATCATGCGGCCGTCGACGTGTTCGGGCACGCCGGAAATCATGTGGGTTGGCGCATCGCCGAGGCGCTTGGGCCAGTTCTGCCGGACCAGTTCATGATTGCCGCCGATGCCGCCGGAAGCCACGATCACGGCCTGCGCGCGAAGATTGAAATCGCCGATCGATGTGCGCGAACTGCTGCCGCCGCGCGCGACCGCGTCGGGCTCCAGGATCGAACCGGAGACGCCGTCGACGGCGCCGTTGGTCAGCGTCAGCGCATCGACGCGATGGCGAAACCGGAAGCTCAGTCTGCCGGTCGCCTGCGCCTCGCGCGCGCGGCGCTCGAATGGCTCGACCACGCCGGGACCGGTGCCCCAGGTCACGTGAAAGCGCGGCACCGAATTGCCGTGGCTCATCGCGTCGTAGCCGCCGCGCTCGGCCCAGCCGACCACCGGGAAAATACGGTGTCCCATCGCGCGCAGCCAATCGCGCTTCTCGCCGGCCGCGAATCCGACATAGGCTTCCGCCCAGCGCCTCGGCCAGAAATCCTCGTCGCGGTCGAAGCCGGCCGATCCGAGCCAGTCCTGCAATGCCAGGTTGTAGCTGTCCTTGATACCGAGCCGCCGCTGCTCCGGCGTGTCCACCAGAAACAATCCGCCGAGCGACCAGAACGCCTGGCCGCCAAGGCTTTGCTCGCCTTCCTGTTCGACCACGATCACGCGCTTGCCGGCGTCGACGATTTCCGTCGCTGCAACAAGCCCCGCCAATCCGGCGCCGACCACGATTACATCAGCGTCATCAGCCATCGCTGCGTCCCCATGCCCCTCAGGGTTGAGTGAAGCCGCACTGCGGTGAGCGGTCAACGATAAACGGTTCCTTCTGTGACCATGACGCGGCCGATCGCGTCGGTCTGTTCCAGTTTGGGACCTCGTCATGTGAAGGTGCAGCGGGCAAGCAACACTTAATTTGAATCTCTTTTGACCAACCGTTGCCATCTGGACAAAATCACCGTCTCGCAACACGCTGCGGACGCATCACAGACGAATGATCAGATTCGGGTTCGACAGGTGTGGGGCTGGAAATGAGACTGGTGACCGGGTTGCTTGCGGCGGTCCTTTTGCTGGCCGGGGTTGGCGCCAGCCATGCGGTGGTTCGCATCGGCGAGGACCGTGGGGGCCGCATCGGCACCTACGTCGACAAATATCAGGACCTGCGCAGTTCGGGCGAGACCGTGATCATCGACGGGTTGTGCGCCTCGGCCTGCACCATCGTTCTCGGCGCCGTCCCGCACGACAAGATCTGCGTCACCTCGCACGCCAATCTCGGTTTCCACGCGGCATGGGATTTCGGCGCCAATGGCCGCGCCGTGACCAATCCCGAAGCGACCCAGATGCTCTACTCGATGTATCCGTCGGCGGTGAAGCGCTGGATCAGCGCGCGCGGCGGACTGACGCCCGCACATGATCTTCCTGCACGGCAAGCAACTGACCAGCATGTACAAGCCCTGCTACATGGACGCGCAAGCGTCGGCTCAGGCCCCGGCGGCCCAGGCGCCTTCGCATCAGCCCAACGTGATCGAGCGCGGAACCAAGGCGCTTGCCCGTTAAGCCAGCCGGCTTTATCTGAAGACAGTCGTTCGGCGAGCGGCAATCAGGCCGCCTCGTCGATTGCTGTTCGGATGGTGGAATGGCTCAGCCTCTCTCCAGCGCGCGGGAAATGCCCGTCTCCGCCCAGCCGTCGCGGCGGATCGCCCAGGCGATCGTGGCGGTCGCGGTAGGGGTCGGCCTCGTCGCCGTGGCGGGGGCGCTGGGGCTCTGGTTCCATTATGGCACGACGGTGTTTTTCGAGACCATCGCGGCCGGCCTCTCGGCCTGCTTCTGATCGGGCAAAAGGAATTTGATGATGGAACGGACCTCCCGCCCGCTGGTCATCGTCGGCGCCTTCACCGGCAGCCTGGTGGTCGGGCTGGTCGTGATGCTGTGGGCGCTCGGTGGCTTCCGCACGGTTGCGATGCCTGCCGCGATCGGCGGCCCGTTTCAACTCACCGACCAGGGCGGCCAGACCGTGACCGAGAAGAACCTGCAGGGTCGTCCGACCCTGATCTTCTTCGGCTTCACCCATTGCCCGGACGTGTGCCCGACCGAACTGTTCGAGATTTCCGAGATCCTGCGGGCGATGGGCAGCGACGCCGACCGCGTCAACGCCTATTTCGTCTCGGTCGATCCGGAGCGAGACACCGGCGCTGCGATGAAGGATTACCTCTCCAGCTTCGATCCGCATCTGAAGGGCCTGACCGGCGATCCGGCCGCGGTGGCCAAGGTGATCTCGGACTACCGGGTCTATGCCAAGAAGGTCCCGCTCAAGGATGGCGACTACACCATGGACCACACCGCGCTGATCTATCTGATGGATCGCGACGGCAAGTTCGTGTCGCCGTTCAAGCTCGACCGCAAGCCCGAGGAAGCCGCGGCCGACCTTAAACAGTATCTCTGAGGCCGTCCGAACCGGGGTCGAACGCCCTCGCGTTATCGGCCGGATGGTCTATAAGGCCGTCGACCCCCGAAATTTCCGAGCCGTTCGTCGCTAATGCCAGCAAAGCACCTTGTCTTATCCGGCCTTGGGCCGTTGCCGCGCGCGATCGCGGGCCGCGCTGGCGGGCCGGCTATGGCTGCTGGCGGTCTGCTCCGCGGCGCGCAGGCGCAAACCGTGGTCGCCAAGCCGACGCCGGAAGCCGCGCCCCAGGCAGTGCCCGGTTTCTGGGATCCGCGCCGGCGTCCGGACCGGCCGGATCTGTCGCGCCTGACCGTGATCCGGTTTCTGACCGAAACCGACTATCCGCCGTTCAATTTCACCGGCCCCGACGGCAACCCGGCCGGCTTCAATGTCGATCTGGCGCGGGCGCTGTGCGACGAGATCAAGGTCACCTGCACCATCCAGATGCGGCGGTTCGAGACCCTGGTCGATGCCATCACCAGAACCGCGGCGACGCCATCATCGCCTCGCTGGCGGTGACGCCGCAGTTGCGCGCACAGCTCGATTTCACCGATCCCTATTACCGGGCGCCGGCGCGGTTCGTGTCGCGCAAGGACGCCGTGATGCCGGAGATCCGCCCCGAATATCTCGAAGGCAAGAAGGTCGGCGTCATCGCCGGCTCCTCGCACGAGGCCTATCTGAAGGCGATGTTCACCGACGCCGAACTGCATCCCTATCCCAATGACGATGCGCTGCGGCAGGCGCTGCGGCGCGGCGAGGTCGATTTCATTTTCGGCGATGCGATCTCGCTGGCGTTCTGGATCAACGGCACCGATTCCGGCGATTGCTGCGCCTTCTCCGGCGGCCCGTTCGTCGAGAGCCGCTATTTCGGCGAGGGCATCGGCATCGCCGTGCGCAAGGGCAACGACCTGCTGCGGCAGGCGCTGAACTGGGCGCTGTTCCGGGTCTGGGAAAAAGGCCGCTACACCGATCTGTGGCTGCACTATTTTTCGGTGAGCCCGTTTTAGATAAAGCGTAGCGTGCCCACCGCACCGCCCGATGGTGGGCACGGGCACGTGCGCCCTTGCCCACCCTACGACGTTCGCATCTCGGCATAATCCGGATGCGGTACTCGAGATTCCATGTTCGCGCTTCGCGCGCCCCGGAATGACTTGATAGTTTTGCATTTTGCCGCGGAAGCGCTAGGTTCCGCGGCCCTGGAGACCCGGTTGAATGTCCGACGAATCCCAACGATCTGCGCGCGCTCGCCGAACAATCCAACGCCTGGCCGTTCGAGCAGGCGAAAGCGATTGTCGCGCGGCTGAAGAAGAAGCCGAAGGACGAGGTGCTGTTCGAGACCGGCTACGGTCCGTCCGGCCTGCCGCATATCGGCACCTTCGGCGAGGTCGCGCGCACCACCATGGTGCGCCATGCCTTTCGCGTGCTGACCGAAGACAAGATCAAGACCCGGCTGATCGCGTTCTCCGACGACATGGACGGCCTGCGCAAGGTGCCGGACAACGTGCCGAACAAGGAGATGCTGGAGCAACATCTCGGCAAGCCGCTGACCACGGTGCCCGATCCGTTCGGCACCCATCCGAGCTTCGGCGCGCACAACAATGCGCGGCTGCGCGCGTTTCTCGATACGTTCGGCTTCGACTACGAATTCGCCAGCGCCACCGAATACTACAAGTCGGGCAAATTCGACGCGACGCTGCTGCAAGATGCTGGAGCGGCTCGACGCGGTGATGGCGATCATGCTGCCGTCGCTGCGCGAGGAGCGCGCCGCCAGCTATTCGCCGTTCCTGCCGATCTGCCCGCGCACCGGCCTGGTGCTGTATGTGCCGATCACCGCGCACGACGTCAAGGCCGGCACCATCTCCTATGACGATCCCGAAACCAAAGAGCGCGTCACGCTTCCGGTCACCGGCGGCCATTGCAAGCTGCAATGGAAGCCGGACTGGGCGATGCGCTGGGTCGCGCTCGGCATCGATTACGAAATGGCCGGCAAGGACCTGATCGATTCGGTCAAGCTGTCCGGCAAGATCTGCGCGGCGCTCGGCGGCACGCCGCCGGAAGGTTTCAATTACGAACTGTTCCTCGACGACAAGGGCCAGAAGATCTCCAAGTCGAAGGGCAACGGCCTGACCATCGACGAATGGCTGCGCTATGCCTCGCCGGAATCGCTGTCGCTGTTCATGTATCGCGAGCCGAAGTCGGCGAAGCGGCTGTACTTCGACGTGATCCCGCGCAACGTCGACGACTACCAGCAATTCCTCGACGGCTTTTCGCGACAGGACGGCAAGCAGCAACTGGCCAATCCGGTCTGGCACATCCATGCCGGCCATCCGCCCGTGGCCGACATGCCGGTCACGTTCCAGCTGCTGCTGACGCTGGTGTCGTCGTCGAACGCGGAGAACGCCGAAACGCTGTGGGGTTTTATCGGCCGCTATCGTCCGGGCGTCACGCCGCAGACCCATCCGAAGCTCGATGCGATGGTCGGCTACGCCATCAATTATTATCGCGACTTCGTGGCGCCGACCAAACAGTTCCGCGAGCCGACCGAAGCCGAACGCGCCGCGCTGCAGGATCTGCGCGACGCGCTGTCGCAACTGCCGCCGGACTCCTCGGCCGAGGACATCCAGAACGTGGTCTACGAGATCGGCCGCCGCGAACCGTTCCTCGACGCCGTCAAGAAAGGCAAGGACGGCCGCCCCGGCGTCTCGCTCGACTGGTTCAACATGCTCTACCAGGTGCTGCTCGGCCAGGAAAAAGGCCCGCGCTTCGGCTCGTTCGTCGCGGTCTACGGCTTGCCGAACGCGGTCGCCATGATCGACGGCGCGCTGGCGAGAGCAAACCGGTCGTAGTCAGCCCGTAGCCAACTCAACCCGCCTCTGCCATCCAGGCTTCGGCATCGGCGCCGGCTGCGACACGCAGCGGTGCGGACGGGTCAATGGCGACCCGCCAGATCGCCTCGCTGACGTCAGGCGAACGGGTGATCGGCCCCGAAGCGTCCCGGATGCCCGCCACGACGCGCTCGATCATCGGCGCATAGTCAGGATTGTCGCGGCCGCGCAAATGCGGGAAGGCATTCTCGCCGAACTTCGTCTCAGGCGCGCGCCCCGGCAGCACCAGATGCACGCGCACGCCGAACGGCTGGACTTCGACCGCCAGCGATTCGGTGAAGGCGTTCACCGCCGCCTTGCTGGCCCGGTACAGGCCGACCAGTGGCATCGGCCGCAGCGTGGTGGACGAGGAGACGTTGACGATCACGCCCCGGCGGCGCTCGCGGAAGGCCGGAAGCACCGCCTGGACCATCGCCAACGCGCCCAACGTATTGGTTGCGAACAAAGCGCGTGCGGTCTCGGGCGGCGTCAGTTCGATCGGTGACGGCACGCCGAAGCCGGCGTTGTTGACCAGCACGTCGATCGGACCGGCTGCGGCGACAGCCCGGCTGATGCTGACGGGATCGGTGATGTCGAGCGGGAGCAGGCGCAGGCGGTCGGACGTCGGCAGAACCTTGGATCAGGCTGGCGCATGGTCGCGACGACGTGCCAGCCGCGCTCGAGGAAAAGCTTGGCGGTGTCGAGGCCGAAGCCAGACGAGCAGCCGGTGATGAGCACAGTAGGCATTGGAACCTCCGGATATGTTGAATGATCCGGAGATAGACGGAGGGTGCAGGACTTGCTATCGCTGAGAGTATGCATTTCTTTAGCGATAGTCCTGCGATGGCCATCGATCCTCTTGCCGAGGTGGTCACGCTGCTCCAGCCATCCGCCCGCTTCTCCAAGCTGGTCGAATGCGCAGGCTCCTGGAAAATCCATCGCAGATCGACCGGCGACCCGTTCTACTGCGCGATCCTGGAGGGTCGCTGCCGCGTAAAGGTGGACGGGCAGCCTTCCATGACGCTGACGGCCGGCGATTTCGTGCTGGTGCCCGCCATGCATGACCTCGTCAATGAGAGCCTGGACGCGGCACCGGACGAACCAACCGCCGTGCCGATCGAGATCGGCGAGGGCCGTTTTCGCCTCGGGCGCGCGGATGGGCCGGCGGACTTGTTAATGCAGATCGGACATTGCAGCTTTGGCTCGCCGGATGCCGCGCTGCTGGTATCGCTGCTGCCGCAGGTCGTGCTTGCGCGTGGCGAGCCCCGGCTCACGACGCTGATGCAGTTGGTCGGCGAAGAGACCCGCGCGCGGCGCCCGGCGCGCGAACTCATTCTTCAGCGGCTGCTGGAGGTGCTTCTGATCGAGGCATTGCGATCCGGCGGCGATACCGCTTCCGCGCCAGGTCTGGCCCGGGGCCTTGCCGACGATCGGCTGGTGTCCGCGCTGCGCGCGCTGCATTCGCGGCCTGAACATCCCTGGACCGTGGTGGAATTGGCCGCCGAGGCGGCGTTGTCGCGCTCGGCCTTCTTCGTTCGATTCAGCCGCGCCGTCGGTCTGCCGCCGATGGAATATCTGCTGGCCTGGCGCATGGCGCTGGCGAGGCGATTGCTTCGCGAACGTGAACTTGGCATGGACGAAGTCGCCAAGCGCGTCGGCTACAGTTCCGCGAGCACCTTCAGCGTTGCGTTCGCCCGTCACGCCGGCCTGCCGCCGGCTCAATATGGCCGGATGCGCGCGGGGGGAGATACATCGACCCACACGTCGGCGGGCACCCGTGCGGGCAGCGCCTGACGCCCCGACGGAGCGCCGTTCCGCGCCTCGCCACCCCGAACCGGAGAGCACCAATTCCCCAACTCATATTCGGCCTGACCTTTCTGCTGGTCCTGACCCGCTTCATCTGGCCGCTGCATCTGCCGCTCTGGGTCAAGATCGTGGTGGCGGCGCTTGTGCTCGCGGCATTGCAGTTTCATCGCTGGAGCAAGCTTTCGTCGGGGTCGGAATTCGCGCCGGAGTTTCCGCGTCCGGTGGTCGCGCTTTTCAATTGGGCGTTCGGCTCGATCGTCCTGCTGGCGCTGCTGCAATTGCTGCTCGACATCGGACTGCTGTTCGCGATGCCGATCCATGGTGGCATCGTGAACGCACCCGATGGCGTTCGCTACGCCATCGCCGTGGTGGCTGCGGTCGCCGGCGCAATCGGCGTTCGACAGGCGATGCGGATCCCGCCGCTGAGGGATATCGAGGTTGCTCTGCCGGGACTGCCGCAACAGTTCGACGGCTACACCCTTCTGCAATTGACCGACATGCACATCAGCCGCTTATTTCCCGCGTCATGGGCGCGCGCGGTCGTCGAGCGGTCGAACCAACTCGCCGTGGACTTGATCGTAATCACGGGCGACCTGATCGACGGCACGCCCGATGCGCGGCGCGACGACATCGCGCCGCTGCGTGACCTGAAGGCCGCCGACGGCGTCTATGTGATCTCGGGCAATCACGAATTCATTTTCGGCTACGACGCCTGGATGGCGCATTTCGCTGCGTTGGGACTGCGCTCGCTCGAGAACCGGCATATCGTGCTCGATCGCGACGGCGGCAAGCTGGTTATCGCAGGGATCACCGACCGTGCCTCGCGCCGCAGGGGACATCCGGTCCGCGACCTTGCTTCGGTGCTCAAAGGCGTGCCTGAAGACGCGCCCATCGTTCTGCTCGATCACCAGCCGAGCGACGCGCGGCATTCCGCGAAGCTCGGCGTGGCCCTGCAGCTCTCCGGACACACGCATGGCGGATTGATCCTGGGCATCGACCGGCTGGCCGCGCGCGCCAATGCCGGCTTCGTCTCGGGCCGCTACGACGTCGACGGGATGACGCTCTACGTCAATAACGGCACCGCGCTGTGGCCCGGTTTCGCGCTGCGGCTCGGCCGTCCCTCCGAACTGACGCGGATTACCCTGCGCCGCAGAGCGTTTTCGAGCGAAGTGGGCACCGGTTCGCGTTGAGCAAACGCGTCAAAACAAAAAGCTGGAGCCCGGTTCTGATTCAATCAGGACCGCTCGGGCTCTATGCCTCGATCCTGACCTCGCGCGCGGCACGCGTCAGCGTCAGAAGCATTTGATTGAGCGGGGTCGCGATCCCGTGCCGCTCGCCGGCCGCGACCACGGCGCCGGTCAGCGCGTCCGTCTCGAGCGGCCGTCCTGCCATGCGGTCGAAATACATCGATGAGCCGGCATCGGCAGGAACGGCGTGCAACCGGCCGATGACCTGCTGGGCTTCGTCGGCGTCGATCCTCGCGCCATCGGCCTGCGCCACCGCGATCGCCTCGGCAAGCAGCGCGTGACACAAGGCCTGAATGTCGTCGCGCAGGAACACCCCGTTGCGCTGCAAGGTCAGCGCGGAAATCGGATTGGCGACCGCGTTGAGCAGCAATTTGCGCCAGGCCAGCGTCCTGAAGTCGGAGCTGAGCAGAACCCGCAGCGAGGTGCCGTCGAACAGGCGCGCGAAATCCTGCCCGTCGGCATCGTCGGCGACGGCGAAATCATGCTCGCCGGTGCGCCGGTGCCGGACCCGGTCCAGCGCCAGCCGCTCGCCATTGTAGTAGACGATGGTCGGCACGGCGGTCGCGGGCCCAATATGAGGGCGCAGCCGTTCGGCGTGTCCGATGCCGTTCTGCAAGCTCGCGACCCGCGTGCCTTCTTCACAAAGCTGCCGCAACCATGGCGCGCTCGCGGCTGTGTCCTGCGCCTTGGTGCAGAGCAATACCCAGTCGACCGGCTTGGCCTGTGCGGGATCGGTGAGGGCCGTGACCGGAACCTCGACGGTACCTTCGGCTGCGCTCGACGGTTAGTTTCGCGATAGGCCGCCGGACGCAGGCGACAATGTCATGGCGGTTTGTCGCGCCCAGAAGCCCGGCCACGACACCGCCGATGCTGCCGAGCCCGATGACGGCGATCTTCTTTGGTCCGGAATTGGCATCAGCTGGCAGCATTGGAGCCTCGTCCCGTGGCACATGGTTGGTCTGCGGCAATTTCAATCATTGCCCGCCCGAAATCTGGATTACAATGGTGCCATAAAAATATCCGGAACCGATCGGAGATCGATGGGAGGGCCGGATCAAACAGGGAGACGACCGATGCAATTGCACGTTTCGCCGAAAACCATGTCCGAATGCAGCGACGAAGAATGGCAGGCGCGAGTCGATCTCGCCGCGGCGCACCGGCTGGCGTTCAACCAGGGTTTTAGCGAAGGCATCTTCAATCATCTGACTTACGTGGTGCCCGGCCGCAGCGACCGCTATTACCAGATCCCGTTCGGCACGCATTGGTCCGAAGTGACCGCCTCGTGCTTCATGGAAGTCGGCATCGACGACGGCGCGGTCAAGCGCGGCGAGGGCGACGTCGAACGCTCCTGCTATTGCATCCACGCGCCGATCCACAAGGCGCTGCCGCAGGCCAAGGCGGTGTTTCACACCCATATGCCCTATGCCAGCGCGCTGACCCGGCTTGACGATCCGCGCATCAAGGAGATCGGACAGACCGAGGTCGGGATGTCCGGCAAGATCGCCTATGACGACGAATATACCGGCCCCGCGTTCGATCCGGCCGAAGGCGCGCGCCTCGCCAAGGTGATCGGCAACAAGACGGTGCTGTTCATGGCCAACCATGGCATCAGCACGGTCGGCGAAACCATCGCCGCCGCCTACGACCGGCTCTATTACGTCGAACGCGCCGCGCAGGTGCAGATCTACGCGATGTGGACCGGGCAGAAGTTGAAGCAATTGCCGGAGCCCGTCGTCGAGAAGACCAAGAGCGAAATCGGCGGCGCTTCCTTCTATAACAACGGCCCAAGCCCGGCGCAGCGCCACTTCGACGCGCTCAAGCGCATGCTCGACCGCAAGGAGCCGGACTACGCGACGTAAGTGTTCCTGCCGCGCTCTGCTTTTTCCCTTCTCCCCTTGTGGGAGAAGGTGGCGCGAAGCGCCGGATGAGGGGTATTCACAAGCTCAGTGCCCGCGGTACCCCTCACCCGTCACGATGCTCCGCATCGTGCCACCCTCTCCCGCAAGGGGAGAGGGGAAAAAGCATCGCCTCGCGTCATTGATCCTTTGACATTGCCCGCACCCGCTCCGCAAACCGTTGCCACACCTCCGGCCGCCAGCTTCCATTGGCGGCGCCTGACGTCGACGGCAAGATCCAGATTCGCGTCTCGCCGATCCGCTCGGCCTGCTCGCCGTAATCCCGGGCGCCACCCAGAAAACGCTGCCCGCCTGCCTTGCTGGTAAACGCCAGAAACTTCGGCTGGTATTTCAGGATCGTGCCGCGCAACCGCGCGCGCGAGTCCTGCGCCAGTTTCGTCAGCGGCACCTGATGATCCATGCCGGAATGTGTCTTCACGAAATCCGTAAGGCCGATCCGGTGTCGCAGCAATTCGCGGTATTGCTGCGGCCGCAGCAGGTCCGGCGTCAGGCCGGTCTGATGCAGGATGGTCCAGAACTTGTTCTGCGGATGCGCGTAATAGGCGCCGGCCAATGCCGATGCGGTGCCGACCGCGGTGCCGCACAGCACGATGTCGAGATCGGGCTGCAGCACATCAGGCAATACATCCAGCGGCTCGGCCACTTCTAATGCTTCGCCCACATGATCCTGGCGACCCAGGCGACATCGGCCGCGGCCAGCGTACGGTCGTCATGGCCGGAATCGAGCAGCTGCAGCTCCAGCGTTCGCGCGGTACGGCGTTTGAGTTCGCCGATCACCATGTCGCCGCCGCTGGTCTTCACCACCACGCGGTCGCCACGCCGGATCGGCGTCACCGGCGACACCACGATGATGTCGCCGTCGCGATAGACCGGCCGCATCGCGTCGCCGGAAATTTCCAGCGCATAGGCCTGATCGTCGTCGGCAGACGGCAGCGCCATCTCCTGCCGGCCGCGGCCGGCCGGAAAGCCCTGTTCGTCGAATGCGCCGCCATTGGCCGCCTGCGCCAGGCCAAACAACGGGATCGTTCGCGCCTGCTGCGGATGGTCGCCGATCAGCTGGACGAAATGGTCGATCGAGCTCGCGGTCGCGGCCAGCGCCTTGGCGATCGATTCGGTCGACGGCCAGCGTTCGCGGCCGTCGGCGGTGACGCGCTTGGACTTGTTGAAGGTGGTGGGATCGAGCCCGGACTTCTTCGCCAGCCCCGAGGCCGACAGACCGGCCTGCTCGGCCAGCCGGTCCAGCGCGGACCAGATCTGGGCATGGGACAGGGATCGCGGCGATTTGGGGTGTCGGGCCATGGGTTTACCGGCGCACGGGCTAGGAATTATTACCTTAAGCCCGGGCTTTTCACAATCGGGCCGGCTGCGGCAAAGGCTATGCTTGAAGTGCGCCGGTGCCGTCGATACGGTCCGTTCGCAATTCGGACCTCCGGGAAAACCCCAAGAGACTCAACGATAAGCAGGACGCTCGGCACGTGCGCAGCATCTACAAGATTTGCCCCGCTTCGGCCTGGCGCGAGGCCGAGCGGCAGGGCGTGTACCGCGGCAGCGCCGACGATGCGCGCGACGGCTTCATTCATTTCTCCACCGCCGTCGCAGGTGACGGAAACCGCGCGAAAGCATTTCTTCGGCCAGACCGGGCTGTTCCTGATCGAGGTCGATGCCGACGCGCTCGGCGACGCGCTGCGCTGGGAGCCGTCGCGCAACGACGAACTGTTCCCGCATCTCTATGGCGAACTCGATCTCGGCGCGGTCACCGGCGTGCTCAACATGCATGCGCGCTCCGATGGCTTTCACGACATCCCGGAGCTCGCGCCGTGATCCGCGCCTTCGACGCCTTCTCGCTGCCGCTGCTGCGCTGGTTCGATCCGGAGGACGCGCACCGCATGGCGATCCAGGGCCTGCGGCTGCTGCCGCCGGTGCGGCCGCGGCCGGACGATCCCAAGCTGGCGGTGCGGGCGTTCGGCCTGAATTTTCCCAATCCGATCGGCATGGCGGCGGGCTTCGACAAGAACGCCGAGGCGCCCGACGCGCTGCTGCGGCTGGGTTTCGGCTTTGTCGAAATCGGCTCGGTGACGCCGAAGCCGCAGGCCGGCAATCCGCGGCCGCGGCTGTTTCGGCTGGAGCGCGACGAGGCCGTGATCAACCGCATGGGCTTCAACAATGACGGCGCCGAAGTGGTGCTGCGCCGGCTCGCCGGCGCGCGCGCATCAGGGCGGCATCGTCGGCGTCAATGTCGGCGCCAACAAGGATAGCGCCGACCGCGTCGCCGATTACGTGCAGCTGATCGAGACCTTCGCGCCGGTCGCGAGCTATTTCACCGTCAACGTGTCGTCGCCGAATACGCCGGGCCTGCGCAACCTGCAGCAGGCGGCGGCGCTCGACGATCTGCTGGCGCGGGTGATCGATGCGCGCGAGCGGGTGCGACAGAACGCCGGCGATTCGCCGGTGCTGTTGAAGATCGCGCCGGACCTCAGCCTGGCCGAACTCGACGACGTCGTGCACATCGCGCGCTCGCGCCGCGTCGACGGCATGATCGTCGCCAACACCACGCTGGCGCGGCCCTCGACCTTGCGCGAACAGGCCCGCGCCGACCGAGCAGGGCGGGTTGTCCGGGCGGCCGCTGTTTCGGCTTGTCGACCCGGATGGTGGCGGAGACCTATGTGCGTGCCGAAGGCGCGTTTCCGCTGATCGGCGTCGGCGGCATCGACACCGGCGGCGCCGCGCTGACCAAGATCCGCGCCGGCGCCAGCCTGATCCAGCTTTATTCGTCGCTGATCTACAAGGGTCTCGGCCTGGTCGACGACATCAAGAACGATCTGTCGTCGACCTTGCTGCGGACCGGGCGCGATTCGCTGTCGGAAATCGTCGGCGCCGATGCCGCGACGATCACGGCCGAGGATTGGCCGGTCAGGTAAGTATTGGCATCGTGTCCCGGATGCTGCGCAGCGCGCCGTGCTTCGGCGTGATGCGCTGCTGATCCGGGGCCCATCGTTTGGGCAGAGTTCTGTTCTGTGGCGCATGGGTCCCGGCTCTGCGGAGCAGCACTTCGTGCTGCACCGCGTCCGGGACACGAGACTCCTTACATCCTTGTTCGGGAACGACGCCCGCAACAGCGCCGGATAGCGCAGCGCCTCCAGCCCGCCGCGGGCGGCGTAATGCACCAGCAGCGCGCCCCACAGTCCGGCATTGCCGAAGCCGCGCAGCGCGAACCAGGCCGACAGAAACGCCAGCAGCGACAGCATCATCAGATTGCGCATGTCGCGGGCCCAGGTGGCGCCGATATAGACGCCGTCATAGGCAAAGGCGAACACGCCGAGCAGCGGCGCCACGATGACGAACCTCAGATAGTCGCGCGCGCCGTGGCGGACCTCGTCGCTGGCGCTCATGATGTCGATCAGCGACGGCCCGAACAGCGCGAAGACCGCGCTGACCACGATCGCAAAGCCAAAGCCCCAGCCCACCACCAGCCGCACCGCGCCGGCAAAACCGTCGCGGTCGCGCGCGCCATAGGCCCGGCCGCAGAGCTGCTCGGCGGCGTTGGCGAGGCCATCGAGGAAGAAGGCGCTGATCAGCAGGAAATTGTTCAGCACCGCGTTGGCGGCCAGCGTCACGTCGCCGGCGCGCGCGCCCTGCGCGGTGAAGAACAGGAACGCCGTGATCAGCGACGCGGTGCGGATCATGATGTCGCGGTTGACCGCCAGCATGCGCATCAGCTTGGCGCGGTCGAACAAGCGTCGCGCGCGGCACCGCGAGCTGCCCTCGCGACAGCCGCCGCGCGATCAGCACGCCGAGCAGCAAGCCCGGCGGCCTCGGCGATCACGGCGGCGATCGCCGCGCCGGCGATGCCGAAGTCGAACACCAGCACCAGCAGCATGGTCGCCGCCATGTTGATCAGGTTGATCGCGATCTGCACGCCGAGCGCCAGCCTGGCGCGGGCCTGTCCGATCAGCCAGCCGAGCACGACGTAATTGCCGAGCGCCAGCGGCGCCGACCAGATCCGGATCGCGAAATAGGTTTTGGCGGCGCGGGTGACGCCCTCGCTGCCGCCCATCGCCCCGAACAACATGCTGGCGAGCGGAACCTGCAGCGCGATCAGCCCGCCGCCGATCAGCGCGGCGACGATAAAGCCGCGCACCAGGATGGCGCGGAATTTCGTGCGTTTCGCCGGCGCCGATGCGACTGCGCGGTGAAGGCGACCGTGCCCATGCGCAGGAACGCGAACAGCCAGAACATGCAATCGAACAGCACCGACGCCATCGCGACGCCGCCGAGCAAGCGTGGCGTCGCCGAGCCGGCCGATCGCGGTGGTCGAGACGATGCCGATCAGCGGCGTCGTCAGGTTCGCGACCATCGCCGGGCCGGCGATGGCGAACACCTGCGCGGTCGTGACCTTGGCCGGGGAACTGGCGGTGATGACAGCTGTTCGCTGTGCGCCAATGCCTAGCGATTTCGCTGAAATGACCGGGCTCGTCGACTCTCGCGCCGGATCATGCTCAAACGCTCAGCGCGGCCGCGGCGCGCCGAACAGCCGCGACAGCAGCCAGACCGGGATCACGATCACGGCGCCGAGCAGGAAGTAGCGCCACAACCCGTTGACGGCGTCGAAGCCGAGATCATAGATGCGCTGGAACAGCAGCCGGATGCTGTGCAGAATATTCCAGGGATCGAAGCCGATCGCGGCCAGCACCACGCCGACCAGGATCGACAGCAGGATCAGCCGGAACGCCACCGCCAGCGGCGAGCCGCCGAGGAAGCGGTGCACGCCGTCCCGGGCTGCCGGCAATTCACGGGTGTCGTTGGACATCGAAAGTCTCCTGCGAGGGTCTGGGCCGTAGTCTACTATGGCAGAGGGGACATGGGGAACCGGTTCGTTGGCGTCAATGGCCGCTTCATGCCTCCGCGGGCTCATTTGCGGTTTCCGTCTTCAGCATCCGTTCCAGCGTTTCCAGCCGGTCGGCCTCGCGCGGCGGCTTGTCCCAGCGCAGCCGGCTGATGCGGGGAAACCGCATCGCGACGCCGGATTTGTGCCGCGGCGAGCGCGCCAGGCCCTCGAACGCGACTTCCAGCACCAGCCCCTGATCGGGCTCGTGCACGACATGGCGCACCGGGCCGAATTTCTCGGTGGTGTTGCGGCGGACGAAGCGGTCGATCTGCAACAGTTCCTCGTCGGTAAAGCCGAAATAGGCCTTGCCGACCGGAACCAGTTGCTCGCCGTCCTCGCCATGGGTCCAGACCCCGAACGTGTAGTCGGAGTAGATAAGACGAGCGCTTGCCGTGGCCGCGCTGGGCATACATCAGCACGGCATCGATGATGTGCGGGTCGCGCTTCCATTTCCACCATTGGCCCTTGGGGCGGCCCGGCAGATAGGGCGCATCGCGGCGCTTGAGCATCACGCCTTCGACCGCCTCGGCATCCTCGCCGGCGCCCGCGCTGGACGGATCGGCGCGCGCCGAGCGCAGCGCGTCCCAACTCTCGAACGGGATCGTCGGCGAAATATCGATGCGCGGATCGTCCAGTTTTTTCACAAATGCTTCGAGCCGTTCGCGGCGCTCGGCGAACGGCAGTTCGCGCAAATCGGTGTCGCCCTCGCCGAGCAGATCGTAGGCGCGCAGATGGATCGGATATTCCTTTGTCAGCTTCGGCGACACCACTTTGCGATTGAGCCGCTGCTGCAGCACATTGAATGTCTGCACCCGGCCGTCGCGCAGCACCAGCAATTCGCCGTCGATCGCGCCTGGCAGATGCAGCGACGGCAACAGATCGGGAAAGCTCCCGGTGATGTCCTCGCCGCTGCGCGAATAAAGCCGCGTGACGATATTGCCCTGTTCGTCGCGGCCGCTGACCGCCTGCACGCGAATGCCGTCCCATTTCCATTCCGCGACATAGTCGGCCGCATCGAGATGGGCGAAGTCGGTGTCCTCGATCGCATGCGCCAGCATGACAGGGCGGAACGGCGCCGGATCGAGATTGACCGGCTTGTCGCCGCGGCCTTCCAGCCAGGCGAACAGATCGAGATAGGGCGGCGTCAGCCCCGGCCACATCAATTCGACGTCGTGCGCATCCTTGTCGCCGAGCGCCGCCGCGGCGGTCTTGGCCAGCCGTGCCGAAATCCCGATCCGCATCGCGCCGGTGACGAGCTTTAGCAGCGCCCAGCGCCCGGTCTCGTCGAGTTCGTCGAGCCAGCGCGCCAGCTGTTTTGGTAGTTCGGTCTTGCCGAGGGTGCGCAGCGTCGTGACGACTTCGGTCAGTGTCGGCGGGGGAGGGTTGTTGTGCAGCGGCTGGCTTGCTTTCGGCCACATCAGCGCCACCGTCTCCGAGAGGTCGCCGACATAATCATAGGACAGTGCAAACAGTACCGGGTCGGTGCGGTCGGCGATCAGGTCGCGGATCAGGCCGGGCTTGGCGTGCTTGAACGACAGCGCGCCGGTCAGCGCCGCCAGCGCATAGCCGCGATCGGGGTCATCGACCGCTCGGAAATAGTTCGTCAGCAGCCGCAGCTTGTTGTTGCGGCCGGGCTCGTAGGCGAGGCGATCGAGCAATTCGGCAAACCGGTTCATGCCTCGGCATCTCCCGACGCCTTGTCCGCGTCATCCGCTGCCGATGCTTCGCCTTCATCCTCGTCGCCGTAGCCGACCAGGTCGAGCGGCCGCGCCGCGAGGCCCTTGGTCGTGCACCAATGCACCAGCGCATCTTCCTGGCCGTGGGTGACCCAGACCTCGCCGGCGCCGGTCGCGCCGATGGTCGCGGTCAGGCCGTCCCAGTCGGCGTGGTCCGAGATCACCAGCGGCAGTTCGACGCCGCGCTGCCGGGCGCGGGCGCGCACCCGCATCCAGCCCGACGCGAAGGCGGTGACCGGATCGGGAAACCGCCGGGTCCAGATGTCGGACGTGGCCGACGGCGGCGCCAGCGTGATGGTGCCCGCGAGATCGGCCTTCTTGACGCCCTTGACCATCCGCAGTTCGCCGAGCGCGATGCCGCGGCTTTCGTAGTAGCGCGTGATCTTCTCCATCGCGCCATGCAGATAGATCGGCGCGTCGTAACCGGCGGCGCGCAGCAGCGCGATCACCCGCTGCGCCTTGCCGAGCGAATAGGCGCCGACCAGATGCGCGCGTTCGGGAAACAGCGCCACCGACTCCAGTAGTTTTTTGACTTCGTCGGCGGCATCGCCATGCCGAAACACGGGCAGGCCGAATGTCGCCTCGGTGATGAAGACGTCGCACGGCACCACCTCGAACGGCACGCAGGTTGGGTCTGGCGCATCCTTGTAATCGCCGGAGGCGACGATGCAGGTATCCTTGCAGGACACCGCGATCTGCGCCGAACCCAGCACGTGGCCGGCGGGATGGCATTTGATCGTGACGTCGCCAAGCCTGATCTGTTCGCCATAGGCGATCGCCTGGGTGCTGCGGGCGAAATTGTCGCCATAGCGCAGCCGCATCATGTCGAGGGTTTCCTGGGTCGCCAGCACCGCGCCATGGCCGGGCCGGGCGTGGTCGGAATGGCCGTGGGTGATCACGGCACGCTCGACCGGCCGCACCGGATCGATATGAAAGCCGCCGGGCTTGCAGCACAGACCGGCGGGCACGGGCATCAGGATGTCTTGCGGGCGCATACGGAATATATAGGGTGCGGCGCCAGGACTTTTAGACATGAGACTTTCAGCCGTCATGCGAAAGCTTTGCGCGCCTTGATCCTGCGAACCAAGAGACCATGCCCCGCCTGTTTCTTTCCTCCGGCGATATGATCGCCGACCGCCGGTTCGAATTCGCCCGCGACCTGCAATTGAAAGGCGATCTGGACGCCGCCGCCGACCTGCTGTTGCAGGCGACGGAACTGGCGCCGGATTTTACCTCGGCCTGGTTCACGTTGGGGGAACTTCGCCAGCAGCTCGGCCAGCCCGACGCGGCGATCGCGGCCTTCCGCAAGGCCTGCGTGTCGGACCCCGAGGACCGCCATGGCGCCAGCCTGCGGCTGATGCGGCTGGGTGCCGCGACGGTGGCGCCGATGCCGCCGGCCTATGTGCAGGTGCTGTTCGACCAATACGCGCCGCGGTTCGAGGCGTCGCTGGTCGGCGAACTCGGCTATCGCGGTCCGGCGCTGTTGTTCAAGGCGGTGCTGGCGGCGCGCGCGGCGGCGCGAAAGCCGGTGTTCTTCAAACGCGCGATCGATCTCGGCTGCGGCACCGGGCTGGCGGCGAGCGCGTTCGCCAGGGAGGTCGATCATTTCATCGGCATTGACCTGTCGCCGCGCATGATCGAGCGCGCCCGCGCCACCGGTCACTACGCCGAACTGGAAGTCGCCGACATGGTGCAGGGCTTGCGCGGCAAGCCCGACATGAGCGCCGATCTTATTCTGGCCGCCGATGCCATGGTCTATGTCTCCGACCTGGCGCCGGTGTTGGCCGAGGTCGCGCGCGTGCTGACGCTGGGCGGCGTGCTGGCGTTCACCGTCGAGACCCATCGCGGCGAGGGCGTGATGATCGGCGACGGGCTACGCTACGCCCATGCCGAGGTTTACGTGCGCGAACAGGTCGCGCGCGCAGGTCTGACGTTGGCGCGCTGTGAGGATCTGTCGGCGCGCAACGAGGACCATGTCCCGGCGCCCGGGCTCGTGGTGGTCGCGACCAACACCTGACCACCAATGGCCCGACTGCGGCAACGCTGCGTTGCGAGATTGCAAAATCGCTCTTGCCGATCCCGCGCGGATGTACCTCAATGCATGCGCCAGGGAGAAACAAAACAATGAACAACAAGCAGACCAGGCGCCAGTTTGGCGCTACCGCGCTCGCGTCGATTTTCGCATCCACCGTCGCCGCGCCCTACGTCCGCGCCGCCGACAAGAAATACGATCCCGGCGCCAGCGACACCGAAATCAAATTCGGCCAGACCATTCCACATAGCGGCCCAGGGTCGCTGTATGGGGTGCTCGGCCGGGTCGGCGAAGCCTATTTCCAGATGCTGAACGAGAGTGGCGGCATCAATGGGCGCAAGATCAATTTCATGACCCTCGATGATGCCTACAGCGCACCGAAATGCGTCGAGGCGACGCGACGGCTGGTCGAGCAGGAGGAAGTGCTGGCGCTGTTCGGCTCGCTCGGCACCGCGCCGCAGACCGCCGTGCATAAATATCTCAATTCCAAGGGGGTGCCGCAGTTGCTGCTCAACACCGGCGCCTCGAAATGGAACGATCCGAAGAACAACAAATGGACCATGGCCGGACTGCCGCTCTATCCGACCGAAGCGCGGATTCTCGCCAAGCATGTCGTTTCGGTGAAGCCCAATGCCAAGATCGGCATCCTTTATCAGAACGACGATTTCGGCCGCGATTTTCTCGGCCCCTTCAAGCAGGTGTTGGCGGATGCCGGAGGCACCGCGAAGGTGATCCTGGAGCAGACCTACGATCTGACCGATCCCACCGTGGATTCGCAGCTCATCAACCTGTCGAAATCGGGCGCGGATGTTTTCTATAATATCAGCACCGGCAAGGCGACCTCGCAATCGGTGCGCAGAGCCGCTGAGTTGGGCTGGAAGCCGCTGCAATTACTGTCGGCCGGATCGGTCGGCCGTTCGATCCTCAGCGCGGCGGGCTTCGAGAACGCGAAAGATTGCGTCGCCATCCGCTATGCCAAGGAGGCCGGCCCGGGGCGCTGGGAAAACGACAAGGATGCGATGGCGTTCGAGGCGCTACGCAAGAAATATCTGCCCAACGTCGATCCCGACAACACCATCGCCTATGCCGGCTACGGCCAGGCGGTCTCGATGGGCGAAATCCTGCGCCGCTGCGGCGACGATTTGACCCGCGCCAATGTGCTGAAACACGCCACCACCCTGGCCGGCTATCACTCGCCATTTTTCCTCGACGATATCAATTACAGCTACACGCCCGACGACTACTCGCCGATGAAGACACTCCACATCTCGGTGTTCGACGGCAAGGATTGGCAGATTTCCGAGCAGCCCGTGACGGAGTAGCGCCTTTCCATCGCCGTACTCCCCAACTCGTCATGGCCGGAGCAAGCCCGGCCATGACGGCTTGGGAGTTCGCGCCCTCCCGAACGGGCGAGGTAAGGCCAGGACCCCTCGACAAAGCCGCCCGGACGACTTAGCTGATGGGGCGTGTCTGTCATCTCGCTTGCTCCCCCTGTCGACCATGATGCCCTGCTGCCGGACCGGTTCCGCGATTGGTTCGCTGCGCGCGGCTGGTCGCCGCGCGAGCACCAATTGGCGCTGCTGGCGAAAGCCCGCGACGATCGCTCGGCGCTTCTGATCGCGCCGACCGGCGCCGGCAAGACGCTGGCGGGGTTCCTGCCGACATTGGTGGAGCTGAGTTCGGGCCGTGCCGAGCTGTCACCTCTCCCCTTGTGGGAGAGGTCGACGCCCGAGGGGCGGGAGAGGGGTGAGCCACAAGGACCGGGGTCTGTGGCTTACCCCTCTCTCCAGCCGTCCCCCACAAGGGAGGAGGGAGCCAACCCCGCGCGCGGCAGCGTCGTCTCCACCGGCCGCGGCGTGCAGCGATCGCGCGGCCTGCACACGCTCTACATCTCGCCGCTGAAGGCGCTCGCGGTCGATATCGCGCGCAATCTGGAAACGCCGATCGCCGAGATGGGCCTGCCGATCAAGGTCGAGACCCGCACCGGCGACACGCCGGTGTCGCGGCGGCAGCGGCAGCGGCGCTATCCGCCGGATATTCTGCTGACCACGCCGGAACAACTGGCGCTGCTGCTGTCGTCCGACGACGCGCCATTTCTGTTTTCGTCGCTGAAGCGCATCGTGCTCGACGAATTGCATGCGCTGGTGACCTCCAAGCGCGGCGATCTGCTGTCGCTCGGGCTGGCGCGGCTGTGGCGGCTGGCGCCGCAGATGCGCGCGATCGGACTGTCGGCGACCGTGGCCGAGCCGGAATCGCTGGCGCGGTTTCTGGTGCCGCAGCGCGACGGCGAGAGCGAGGCCGCCGACATCGTCGTCGCCGGCGGCGCCGCGGCGCCGATCGTCGAGATGCTCGATACCAGGGAGCGGCTGCCCTGGGCCGGCCACACCGCGCGCCATGCGCTCGGCGAAATCTACGACCTGATCAAGCGCAACAAGACCACGCTGGTGTTCGTCAACACCCGCAGCCAGGCCGAGATGCTGTTTCAGGATCTGTGGCGCATGAACGACGACGGGCTTGCGATCGCGCTGCATCACGGCTCGCTCGATGTCGCGCAGCGCCGCAAGGTCGAGGACGCGATGGCGGCCGGCAAACTGCGCGGCGTGGTCTGCACCTCCTCGCTCGATCTCGGCGTCGACTGGGGCGATGTCGATCTCGTCATCAATATCGGCGCGCCGAAGGGCGCGTCGCGGCTGATGCAGCGGATCGGCCGCGCCAATCACCGCATCGACGAAGCCTCGCGCGCGGTGCTGGTGCCGGCCAATCGCTTCGAGGTGCTGGAATGCCGGGTCGCGATCGACGCGGTCGCCGAAAACGCGCAGGATACGCCGCCGCTGCGAACCGGCGCGCTCGACGTGCTGGCGCAGCATGTGCTCGGCTGCGCCTGCGGCGAGCCGTTCTTCGTCCGACGAGCTTTATCGCGAGGTGCTGACCGCCGCGCCCTATTCCGGCCTGACGCGGAGCGATTTCGACGACGTGCGTCGATTTCGTCGCCACCGGCGGCTATGCGCTGAAAACCTATGAGCGCTTCGCCCGCATCAAGCAGGACAAGCAGGGCCGCTGGCGCGTCGCCAATCCGAGGGTGCGGCAAAGCTACCGCCTCAATGTCGGCACCATCGTCGAGGACACCATGCTGAAGGTGCGGCTGGTGCGCTCGCGCGGCGGCAGGCATCCGGATCGACCGGCGCGCTCGGGCGCGGCGGCCGCATGCTCGGCGAGATCGAGGAAGCTTTCATCGAAGGCCTGGTGATCGGCGACACCTTTGTGTTCGGCGGCGAGGTGGTGCGCTACGAGGCGCTGGCCGAAGATCAGGTCTATGTCTCGCGCGCCAACGACAAGGACGCCAAAGTGCCGTCCTATATGGGCGGCAAGTTTCCGCTCTCGACCTATCTGGCCGAACGGGTTCGCAAACTGCTCGACGACAAGCGCGCCTGGAACGGGCTGCCGGATCAGGTGCGCGACTGGCTGTCGCTGCAGAAGGATTTTTCGCGCGTCCCCGGCGTGCGCGAACTGCTGGTCGAGACCTTTCCGCGCGCCAACAAGCATTATCTGGTCTGCTATCCCTTCGAGGGCCGGCTGGCGCACCAGACGCTCGGCATGCTGCTGACGCGGCGGATGGAGCGCGCCCGGGTGCGGCCGCTCGGGTTTCGTCGCCAACGAATATGCGCTGGCGGTCTGGGGGCTCGGCGACATGTCGTTCATGATCCGGCACGGCAAGCTCGATCTCAACGCGCTGTTCGATCCGGACATGCTGGGCGACGATCTCGAGGCGTGGCTTGCGGAATCCGCGCTGATGAAGCGCACTTTCCGCACCTGCGCGGTGATCTCCGGCCTGATCGCGCGGCGTTTTACCGGCGAGGAGAAAAGCCGCCGCCAGGTGCTGTTCTCGACCGATCTGATCTACGACGTGCTGCGCAAGCATCAGGCCGATCATGTGCTGCTGCGCGCCGCACGCGCCGATGCCGCGACCGGACTGCTCGATCTGCAAGCGGCTCGGCGATATGCTGTCGCGGATCCAGGGCCGAATCATCCACCGGGAACTCGACCGCGTTTCGCCGCTGGCGGTGCCGGTGATGCTGGAAATCGGCCGCGAGTCAGTTTATGGCGAAGCATCCGACGAGTTGCTGGCGGAAGCCGCCGACGAACTCGTCAAGGAAGCGACGGCGTAATTGGCGGCTCACCTTTGCTGCGCGCGGCGCGTCACTCCCCTTGCGGGAGGATCGGGGTGGGGGTGCCACAGGGTTGACTGACTGATGCATCATTCGCGGCCACGCCCACCCCTGACACCTCCCGCTAGGGGAGGGGAAGCGAGCGTCACGGTTCCGGCGTCAGCTTCGTCGCCGATCTCTCCGGCGCGTTGTTCTGGGAAGAACAGCGCCTGCTGGTCGTCTCCGACCTGCATCTGGAAAAAGGCTCCAGCTTTGCCGCGCGCGGCGTGCTGCTGCCGCCTTACGATACCGTGGCGACGCTCAGCCGGCTGGCCGCCGTGATCGCGCGGCACGATCCGCGCATGGTGATCGCGCTCGGCGACAGTTTTCACGATCGCACGGCCCATGAGCGGCTGTCGGCGCCGGATCGCGAGGCGATCGCGGCCCTGCAGGTGCGCCGCGACTGGATCTGGATTTCGGGCAATCACGATCCGGCGCTGCCGTCCGATCTCGGCGGCGTCGTCGCCAGCGAAGTTGCGATCGGCCCGATCGCGTTTCGCCACGAGCCGACCGGCGCCGCCGGCGAGATCGCCGGCCATCTGCATCCCAAGGCGCGGGTCTCGACCCGCGGCCGCGCGATGGAGCGGCGGTGTTTTGCCTGCGACGGCGAGCGCGCGGTGATGCCGGCGTTCGGCGCCTATACCGGCGGCCTCAGCATTCGCGACGAGGCGTTCGCGAAAATCTTCGGCACGCCGGGTTTCCTGGCGCATGTGCTCGGCGATGCGCAGGCTGCACACCATCGCCGCCTCAAGGTGTTATTGAGCGTCCATCCGTAGGGTGGGCAAAGGCGCATTTGCGCCGTGCCCACCCCTTCAATCATTGCCGTGAAAGGGTGGGCACGCTGCGCTTTGCCCACCCTTGTAGCCAGCTACGCCGCCTTGGCCTGCACCTGATCGCAATATTCCGCCAGCCGTTCCGCCAGGCGCAATGTCGCCGGGCTCGCGGCAGGCGCCGCGACCAACGCCACTTCCGTCTTGTCGATCGGCGCAAAGCCATCCTTGGCGGTCAGCACGCGATGATCGGCCTGGATCGCCATCTCCGACATGATGCTCACCCCCAGTCCCGCCGCGACCGCGGCCTGGATGCCGGACAGGCTCGAGGACGTGTAGGACATGTGCCAGGAACGCCCTGCGCTTCGATGGCGTGGATGGCGCGGGTGCGATACAGGCAGCCGCTGGGAAAACCGATCAACGGCACCGATGATACTTTGGGGGCGATCGGATGGCTCTTGCTGGTGATCCACTGCACCCGCTCGGGCCATGCCGCGATGCCGCCTTTCTCGCTGGCGTCGCGCTTGAGCAGCGCCAGGTCGAGCTCGCCGCGCTCGAGGTCGCGGCGCAGATAGACGCTTTGATCGGCGCGCACATCGAGCCGCAGCCCGGGATGCGAGCGCGAGAACGCCGCCAGCAATTTGGTCAATCGATAGGCCGCGAAATCCTCGGGGATGCCGAGCCGCACCGCGCCCTCACGGCCGGGACGCGCCATCACGTCGCGGGCTTCCTCGGCCAGCGACAGCAGCCGCCGCGCATAGGACAACAGCCGCTCGCCGGCCTCGGTCGGGGTCACGTCCTTGCCGGCGCGATTGAGCAGGGGCTGGCCGACATCGTCCTCCAGCCGCTTGATCTGCTGGCTCACGGTGGACTGTGTGCGGTGGACCCGCTCGCCGGCACGGGTAAAGCCGCCGGAATCCACCACCGACACGAAGCTGCGTAACAATTCCAGATCGAACATGGGATGCCTCTCCATAAATGGATTCTGCTTCTATTTAAAATTCCACTGGAAACCAGTTTATCATTTAATTTCCAAATATCAATGCGAGCGCCTATCTCGGGGTGACAAGGAGATCCGCCATGTCGCTCGCACCTTCGATGTCCATTCCGCGCGCCCGCTTCAATCCACTACCGCTGATTATTGCGCTGTTCTGCCTGCTCTGGAGCTTCGCATTCGTCGCCGGCAAAATCGGCGTCACCTATTGCCCGCCGTTGATCCTGCTCACCGCGCGGTTTTCGCTGGCGGGAATCCTGATCCTCGGCATTTCCGCCGCGCGTGGCGAGCGATGGCAGATGAGCTGGCGCGACGTCGCGGTGTTCGCGGTGCTCGGCATCGCCAACAACGCGCTCTATCTCGGGCTCGGCTATACCGGGCTGAAAACCGTCTCCGCCGGCCTTGGCGGCCTGATCGTCAGCGCCAATCCGGTGTTCACCGCGGTGCTGGCGGCCTTGTTGCTTGACGAAGCATTGACCTGGCGCAAGGTCGCCGGGCTGTTGATGGGCATATCAGGCGTCGGCTTTATCGTCTGGCATCGGATGTCGGTCGGCACGGATAGCCTGCACGGCATCCTGTTCACGCTGGCCTCGTTGGCCTCGATCGTGACCGGAACCATTCTGTTCAAGGTGCTCGCACCCAAGGGCAGCCTGTGGATCGGCAACGGCGTACAAAATCTCGCGGGCGGGTTGGCGCTGCTGCCGGTCGCGCTGACGTTCTCCAATGTCGGCGACATCGTGCCGAATGCGGAGCTGTTCGGCGCCTTCGCGTTCCTGGTGCTTGGTGGCTCGGTTCTGGCCTATCTGTTGTGGTTTCACCTTCTCAAAACCACCGGCGCGACCGCAGCCAGCGCCTATCACTTCCTGATGCCGCCGCTCGGCATGCTGTTCGCCTGGATGGTGCTCGGTGAGCACGTCGCGATCCGCGATCTGCTGGGCATCATTCCAGTGGCGCTCGGGATTTATCTGGTGACGCGGCCGGCCGGAGCCGGGCAGATCGTACCGAAATCAGCCAAGCCATCACAAGCACAGACCTCATCCTGAGGAGCGGCCTCTTGGCCGCGTCTCGAAGGATGGCCGCGCGGCGCATGGTTCGAGACGGCGCTTCGCGCCTCCTCACCATGAGGCTGCGCAGTGAGGCAGCCTCGTCTAATCCTTCCGGAACACGATCGACGCCATCCAGCCGCTCATCAGCGCCATGAACGCGGTGGCCAACCCATAAACAAAACCGTCCTGCCGCGCGGCGGTGGCGACGAACTGCTCGAACCCAACCTTGACGATCTCGAAGCTGGTGTCGGTGTGCGTCAGCAGCGCGCCCGACGCAAACAGTTTGATCTCGACATCATACTTGCCGATCGGCACTTCGGCGGGCAGCGGAATGCCGGTGCGGAACAGCGTCGGCGTCAGAAATGTCACCGCCGACGTGGCCTCGCGGTACAGCCCGCGCTCGCCGCGCAGCCGCACGAAGGCTTTGCGGAACGCATCGTTCGGGACCACGTCGGCATAGTCAGGCCCGACCCGCTGGGTCAGCAGCACGTTGTTGAGGCCGAGCTGTTGCCGGCGCTGCACTTCGGGCGAGGCGATGGCGTCGAACGGGCGGTTGGAGAACAGCGCCAGATAGGTCGGCACGTTGAGGAACTGCCGATAATCGGTGTTGATCCAGATGCCGAATTTACGCTCCTTGCGCCGGGTCACCATGTCGGCGGACGGACCGGTGACGGTCACCACCAGATCGTAATCAGTGCGGTTGGCCGGGGTGGAGGCGTCTCGTTCGACCGAGCCGAACAGCACCAGTTCCTCGCCGGAATAGTTCGGTGTCACCGTGACGCGCTGGTTCGATACCGACACGATCAGCCGCTCGGCGCGCGCGGCGGAAACCGCGCCAAGCAGCAGCGCCGCGATGAGCGTTGCGCATGCGATGCGCCCGATCATGTCCCGCCTCCGGTTTCCCGGATGGTAAAGAGGTCGTCGGGCTTGATGCCGAGTTCGATGGCAAAGCGGATGCCGACTGCGAGAATCAACAGGCCCAGCAGCAGCCGCAAATGCTCGCCGCGAACGCGCTGGCCGGCGCGGGCGCCGAACTGTGCGCCGGTGACACCGCCGACCATGAGGATCAGCGCCAGCACCGCGTCGACCAAATGATTGGTGACCGCATGCAGCATGGTGGCGAACACCATGGTCACCAAGGTCAGCACCATCGAGGTGCCGATCACGGTCGAGGTCGGTACCCGCAACAGATAGATCATGATCGGGACGAGGATAAAGCCGCCGCCGATTCCCATTACCGCGCCGATAAAGCCGATGATGATCCCGACCGCCACCACCGGAATCACCGAGAGATAGATCTTGGAGCGCTTGAAACGGATCTTGAGCGGCAGGGCATGGATCCAGCCATGGCTGCCCGGGCGGCGCAGCGAGACCGCGACGCCGCGCCGCGCCCGCATCAGTGCGCGCAAACCTTCATAGAACATCAGGCCGCCGACCGTGGTCAGCAGCACGACATAGGACAGGGCGATCATCAGATCGAGCTGGCCGAGCGAACGAAGCAGCGTGAAAGTGTAGACCCCGAGCGCGGTGCCGATCACGCCGCCACTGAGCAGCACCGCCGCCAGCAGCGGATCGATGGCGCGACGGCGCCAGTAGAAGATCGCGCCCGAAAACGACGAGGCGGCGATGTGGCTCGCCACCGAAGCCACCGCGACCGCGGGCGCGATGCCGACGAAGATCAACAGCGGCGTCATCAGGAATCCGCCACCGATGCCGAACATTCCCGACACGAACCCGACCGCCGCGCCCATCGCCAGGATGAGAAACACATTGACCGGAATATCGGCGATCGGAAGGAACAGTTGCACGCGGATATGCTTCGGAGTGCGCCTTGAGGCTGGCCGAAACCGCTCATGGCATTGTTTTTCTTCGGGAGCGCGGATCAACCGCCGCATCCCCTGCATAACCGAATTTACCGGATCGAGGGACTAAAAATCCGCTTGCCGCGGCCCTTTTTGCCGCACCCGCCACGCATCTTCACTCGTGGTGAACAATTCACACTAATGCGGTGCATTGACCGGCCCATGCGCGCGGATTTACGGCCGCCCGAGCGGATCGGTCACCAGATTCATCGCAATAGCCTGCTGCGCGCCGAGCCAGCGGATCTCGCTGGTCGCGGACATCGCGGTGACGACAGCGGATGAGACGCCCATCCTGGTCATGTAATCCAGGATCATTCCCGTGGTGCGCTGGGTCGCCGCGACCGGATCGTCGCTCTGCGAGGAGGTGGTGAAGCGATGCACGCCAAGCGCCGAGCCTTCGACGCCCAAACGCGGCTTGCCGCCGGCGAATGCCATCACGCAGGCACTGGCGCAACGGGCCGGCGTGACGTGTCCTGATGCATCCGCGCTGCCGACCGCGGTGACGAGGCCCCGCGTCCGGATGGTCTCACCCATGATGACGGCCTGTTGCAGATTGCCGCCGGGCGAGGAGATCAGCACCACGTCGCCGGCACTGAGATGGGCCTCGTCGAGGCGGTCGCGAAACCAGCTCGCGCTGGCGGCGCCTATCGTGCCGTGAATGTACAGTGCGGGCCGGCCGCGGCCTGCGCCGCCGAGGTCGGTGTTGCCAAGCAATGACGACGTCATGGCCGGCGAGAAATACTGCTCTTCCCAGTATGTCCACGCGTCGGGGCGCGACAGGTCGCGATAGGCTCGGATGCCGACGCCCAGAACCATCAGGCAAAAGAAGGAGACCGACAGGTGGCGCGGTCGATAGCGGCGCGCGGGGACCGGCTGCACCGGAGTCGGCTGCAGCACCGGCGGCTTGACCGGTTCGGGCGTCCGCGCGCCCCAGGGGCCTGCCGACATGTGTGTTGTTCCCTTGATCCGTCGTGGCTGCCGTCTGCGGACCCGCTCTCAGGCGTTGCCGCAAACATGGATGGCCGGGCTTCGCCGCGCCGGAGAGGAGGGCGGCGCCGCAGGCGGGACAGGCCCGGCCATAACGTACCATAAAGGTATTTTTGCTGCAGGTACATGTGACGACGCCCGCGGGCGTCGTCGGGCGGCCGCGTTACTTCGCCGCCGAGGCGGTGCGCTTGACGCCCGCGGACTTGGCCTGCGCAGGGGCGGCGTCCCAGCCGCCGGCCGGGGCCGCCACGTTGATGGCGTCGTCGGGCTGCGGTTCCGGCGTAAAGGTCTGGATCGCGAGTTTTGCCGCCGCCAGCGACTGGGCGTCGAGGCGCTTGGCGATATCGTCGCGCTTGTGGCCGGCATCGACGTCGCCCTGGGCGGCCGCGAGGCTGAACCACTTGAAGGATTCGGCGAGGTTTTGGTCGACGCCGATGCCGCGGGCATAGAGGATGCCGAGATTGAACTGGCTGTCGGCGACGCCGCGATCGGCGGCCTTGCGGAACCACTGCGACGCGCTCTTGTAGTTGGCGCCCTTGCCGCCGCCATCGGCGTCGAGCACCGCGAGATTGTGCATCGCCTTGGCGTTGCCGCGCTCGGCGGCCTGCATGTAGTAGCGCCGCGCGATATCGGCGTCCTTTTTCACGCTCAGGCCCTTTTCGTACAAGGTGCCGAGCCGGAAGATCGCGGGCACCAGGCCGGCTTGCGCCGCGCGCTCGTACCATTTGGCCGCTTCGTCGAAATTCGAGGGTACGCCGTGGCCTTCGGCATAGCGCACGCCGATTTCATAGGCTGCGGCAGGATCACCCTTCATCGCCGCCGCGCGCAGCACCGGGCCGCCGATCGCGTCCGGCAATTTCTCGGTCGCGGGCACCTGCGCCTGGCCAAGCTTGATGGACAGCGGCGAAGTGGTCGGAATCGAACCGGTGATGTCGGTAGCCGGCGTCATCGGGATAGCCGACGCCGCGGGCCCCGGCGTCACCGGGGCGGGCGCCACGGAGGCTGGCGGTGCCACCGGCGCCGGCATCGCCGGCGATTGCGGAATCGGCGCGGATGCCGCGCCGCTGGCGGAAGCATCGGGCATGCCGTTGTTGAGCGATTGCCGGCCGATCGGCGTCGGCGCGATCATCGAGGGCATCGCCGGAGCCGCGGACGGCGCCGGTGCGGCATTCTGATCGGCGGGCGGCTGCGCTGGCGCGGCGGCCGGCGGCGCGCTGGAACGGCTGGCGGTGGACATGTGGAACATGCCCTCGCCATCGAGCAGGGTCATTGCCATCTTGAAGGTGCCGAGCACGATCACCACCACGCTGGCGCCGACCAGCAGGCCGCGAATCTTGGAGGTGATGGTCGAGGGCGCCTTGTCGCCATCAGCCACGGGCCCCTTGGATGCCTTCGGCGCCTTGGCTGTCGCGGCGGGAGCGGCAACCGGCTTCTTGGCGGGCTTGGAATAGGCTTTGGGATTGGCCGGCGCGGCGGCGGCGGCCTGCGCGGCTCGCCGCGCGGCGGCGATGAAGCTCGACGCGGTCGCCGGTTCGGGCTTGGCGGCCGAGATCTCGCTGATGGCTTCCTCGGATGCGGCGATCCGCTCCGAGGGCGATGCCGTCCGGCTCGGCCGCGTTCCCGGCTCGAGCGGATGGTCGGGCGGCAGTTCCGGCGCCAGTGTGGCGCGCGGCGCGTTGATATGCGGACCCAGAATTTCGCTGATCGCGCGCGACGCCACCGCGGCGGGGGCCGCCGGGCTGGTGGGCGAAGGACTGGCGGCCTCGGGGATCTCGGGGATCGGGTTTGCGGCGTGAAAATCGCGCGGCATGGCGGCGAAATGCGCGTCGATCGCGGCGGGATTCGGCAGTTCCGGTTTCAGCTGCGGCGGCATCGCCATCCGCGGCGCGGCGGCGGTCTGCGGCGGAGCGGGACGCGGCGTCGGCGCCAGTTCAGGCGCGAAAGCGGATGTGGCTGCGACCGGGGTGGGGCGCACGTTGCGTAGATCGCCCTCGATCGTCGCCAGCCGGTCGACCACATGGCCGAGCGTGCTGTGCACGGCTTCCAGCGAAGTCCTGGGTATGGCGATCGCGGTCGCTCTGGCTGGCGCGGATATCCGACAATTCGCGCTTGACGATGTCGGCGATCCCGGAGTCCTGCGGCGGCGCGACATTGCGGCTGGTTTCCGCGAACGTGGCGAAGCTGGCGTGCTGGTTTTCGAGATGGCGCAGAATGTCCTGCAGCCCGTCCTCGACCCGCGAGAGATTGCCGCCGCGCTGATCCGACGAGGTTTCGAGGCGCTCCAAGAGATAGGTGACGCGCTGTTCGAGATGGGCAAAGGCCGAGGCGTTGTCGTTGCCGACCGGCATGCGGTCGAGCCGGTCCGACAAGGCCCGCACCGCACTTTCCAGTTGCTCGGTATTTTCGGTTGCTGGCGGTCGCTCGCGGCTTTCCAACGTCGAGGTCAGCGCGGCGATACGTTGTTCCAGCGCCGCGAGCGAATCGCTGCTGTCGCTGTGGCGGCCGATCTGGTCGACCTTCGATGACAGGGTGTGGACATCCTCGCTGAGCCGCGCCAATGCGTCGTTGGAGGCGACATTGGAGACGATGCTGCGAAGCGCGGCGATGGCGCCTTCGAGCTGCTGCACCGTGGATGGATCGTCATTGCTGCGCAGGATCAGATCGAGCTTGCCGCCGAGATTGCGGATCGCCTCGTCGTAGCCGGTCAGTTGCTCGGCCGGGGTCAGCGAACGCAGCGCTTCGCGGATTTCGCTCAACGCGCGCTCGATGCCGGCCAGGGCCTGGCCGTCGGTGCCGCTCTGGCGGGTATCGTCGATGCGCTGCGACAGCGAGCGGATTTCGTTCTCGATCGATTCGATCGCGCGGCGCGGCATCGCCTCGGTGATCGCGGCGCGAATCTCGGCCAGTTCGTTGCGGAACGCCGTGATCGATTGTTCGATCCCGTCGGGGCGCTGCAGCGCCTCGATCTGGCTGGTGATCTTGAAGAGATGCGCCTCGAGCGAGGAGAAGTCCGGCCCTGCGGGCGCCGCCGGTGCCGGCGTGGGCTTGGCGGGCGCCGGCATGATCGGAGCCGTCATGTTCGGTGCCGGCATGGCGGGAGCCAGCGGTGGCGTCTGGCGCGGCGACATCTGCCGCGGTGCGGTGCTGTCCAGCTCGGTTTGACGCGCGCTGATTTCGGCGATCGCCGAATCGAACGAATTCGGATTGACCGGCGCCGACGGGCGATAGACCTGCGCGGCGGCGCGCTCGACCATGTCGGCCTGGCGCTGCTTGTCCTGCTGCGGCGGCCGGTTCGCGGCCGGATTGGAAATCTGCGCCAGCCGGGCGTCGAGCCGCGAGATGGCATCGTTCAACTGCCGGGCGACAGCCGGTTCGCCGCGCGGCGTTTCGGTGCGAGCCTCGCCGCGCTGCGGCGGTCGCGAAATCGCTTCGATCTGGCGGGTAATGGAATCCAGCCGCTGATGAATGTCGGCGACGTCGGGCGCTTCCGTGCGGGGCGGCGTGTCGGTCGGCGTCGGGCGCGGCATCGACGGCCGGGCGCGATAATTCGGCGCGGCCGGGTGCGCCGGCGCCGACGACTCGCCGAGCGTTGAATTGAGCCAGTCGTTGAGCGACATCCCGGCGCGTTGCGCCGCAGCTTCGGCCCGGTCACGGACGGAAGGATCGATGCCGTCAACACTCCACGATACGCGCGAATTCATGCTTCAATCCGGTTCCGACCCCGGCGCCATCCGTTGCGCCCGCCTCAGTCTCCCCGCGCATCCCCGATCGAATAGACAATCGAAAGCGGCGCGGCTCGTCTGCCTCAAGCGCCGACTTTTTCGCGTTACGGTAAATAACGGGTTAAGGAATGCGGCCGGCCCGCCTTAAAGTTACGCCGGGCTGTAAAACTACGGATTTTGGAACGGTTTAGCGCGCTCGCACACCGGTCCGCGGAGCTATCTGTTACCTTCGCGCTGGCCATCGGCGATCGGTACGACATTGTTGCCCGGCGCGTCGCCGACACGTCTGATCGCGGACAACGCGTGGATCGCTTCTTCGCACCATTCCGCCACCGCGCGTTCGTGACGAAGCCCGATCCGCAAGCCGAGCAGCTTGCCGGTGTCTGCGGCAGACGCCGTGCCGTCCGGGAAGCGCTTGTTGAGAATTCGCTCGTAACGCAGGAAGCGGTCGCGATGGTGCTCCAGCCGCGCCATCAGATCGGTGCGCAGCGGCTCGATCTCGACGCTGTCGAGTGCGTAGAGCCGCACCAGCAGATCGTCCTTGATCGAAGGCGGGCTGCTCGGCCGGGCCGACCAGTGCTTCAACGCAGCGCGGCCTTCCATGGTCAAGGTGTAGACCAGCTTGTTGGGCTTGCCGGACTGCACCACCTCGCGGCCCTGGATATGGCCGCGGTCGCGCAGCCGCGACAGTTCGCGATAGATCTGCTGGTGGTCGGCCTTCCAGAAAAACCCGATCGAGGAATCGAAGGTCTTGGCGAGTTCATAGCCTGTCATCGGACCTTCGGTCAGGCATGCCAGAATTGCGTCACCCAGCGCCATGTCGCCAGCACCCCGTCCGTCCAATTTCCATCCTTGACTTTATGCGTATCTACGCATATGCGTCAATATGCATATAAAGATCGGAATTGAACTCCCTTAATCGAGCGCTGCCGCCAACGAGCCGCGCGCCAACTGACAGGAGACGTCCGGTGACCGGCAATGCCCTCGATCGATGGTACGGCTACATCAAGTCTCATGATGACGCGGCGCTGTGGGACCTCCTGCACCCCGATGCGGTGTTCGAAAGCCCTGTGGTGTATACGCCGCAGCGCGGCCGCGAGATCACCTTCAAATATCTGTCGAGTGCAACCAAAGTGCTGGGCGGCGAGGGATTTGTCTATCTCGGTGAGTGGCGAAGCCCGACCGGCGCGGTGCTCGAGTTCGAAACGCAAATCGATGGCATCAAGATCAACGGCGTCGACATCATCACCTTCGGCGACGATGATCGAATCACCCATTTCAAGGTTATGGTGCGGCCGCTCAAGGGAATGAATTTGCTGCACCAGCTGATGGCCGAACAACTGACCAGGCCGTGACGCGATGTCTCAATCACGACTGAGCCAGAACCTGCCTTAATAGTGCCTTGCGCCGCCGCAACCAGCTTAGGTCTATTCCCTTAAACGCCGCTGCCCTGCCGGGAGAACATCATGCCGATCTACAAGGCGCCTTTGGAAGACGTCGGTTTCCTGCTCAATGACGTATTTCAGATCGATCGTTACGACAATCTCCCGGGCTTCAGCGATGCCTCCGCCGATGTGCGCGAGGCGATCCTGGGCGAGGCGGCCAAGCTCAGCGAAAACGTGCTGCAGCCGCTCAATCGCACCGGCGATCTCGAAGGCTGCGTACGTCATGACGACAACTCGGTGACGACGCCTAAAGGCTTCAAGGAAGCTTTCAAGCAGGTTGCCGAGGGCGGCTGGCTCGGGCTGTCGGCGCCGACGGAATTCGGCGGGCAGGGACTGCCGGTGACCCTGAGTCAGGTCGTGACGGAATTCCAATCGGCGGCCAACATGGCGTTTTCGATGTATGGCGGCCTCACCATGGGCGCGACCGCGGCGCTGATCGTGCATGGTGCACCCGAACAAAAGAAGATGTTCGTGCCCAGGATGGTGGCGGGCGAATGGACCGGCACCATGAATCTCACCGAGCCGCAATGCGGCACCGATCTCGGCTTGCTGCGGACCAAGGCCGTCAAGCAGGTGGACGGCAGCTACAAGATCACGGGCACCAAGATCTTCATCTCCGCTGGCGAGCATGATTTGGCCGAGAACATCATCCACCTCGTGCTGGCGCGGATCGAGGGCGCGCCCGCCGGGATCAAGGGCGTGTCGCTGTTCGTGGTGCCGAAGGTGCTGGTCAATGCCGACGGTTCGCTCGGCGCGCGCAACGGCGTGAGCTGTGGCTCGATCGAGCACAAGATGGGCATCCACGGCAATTCGACCTGCGTGATGAATTACGACGGCGCCACCGGCTGGCTGATCGGCGAAGAGAACAAGGGCATGCAGGGCATGTTCGTGATGATGAACGAGGCCCGGCTCGGCGTCGCGGTGCAGGGCCTGGCGCAGTCCGAAGTCGCCTACCAGAACGCCGTGGCCTATGCCCGCGAGCGACTGCAAGGTCGCGCATTATCGGGCGCGGCGGCGCCGGACAAGCCGGCCGATCCGATCATCGTGCATCCCGACGTGCGCCGCACGCTGTTGAGCATTCGCGCGTTCAACGAGGCGGCGCGGGCGATGGTGGTGTGGACCGCGCTGAAGAGCGATGTCGCGCATCGCTCCAGCGATCCCAAGGACCGCGAAGCCGCCGACGATCACATGGGCCTGATGACGCCGGTCATGAAAGGCGTGATGACCGACCTCGGCTTCTCCAACTCGGTGCTGGCGCAGCAGATGTATGGCGGCCATGGCTACATCGCCGAAAACGGCATGGAGCAGTTCGTGCGCGACGCCCGAATTGCGATGCTCTATGAGGGCGCCAACGGCATCCAGGCGCTCGATCTGGTCGGCCGCAAATTGCCGCGCAATGGCGGCCGCGCGGTGATGGCGTTCTTCGGCGAGGTCGCAGGGTTCGCGAAAGACCATGGCACCGACGAGGCGATGAAGCCGTTCGTGACGCCCCTGAGCCATGCGCTCGGCCATCTGCAGCAAGCCACCACCTGGCTGATGCAGAACGCGATGATGAAGCCGGACAATGCCGGCGCCGCCGCCACCGATTACATGCAATTATTCGGTCTCGTCACCTTCGGCTATATGTGGGCGAAGATGGCGAAGGTGGCCCAGGACAAGATTGCGGCCGGTGGGGCCACGCCCTATCTGACCACCAAGCTCGTCACCGGCCGCTTCTTCATGGAACGGACATTGCCGGAAACCGCACTGCATCTCGCGCGCATCCAGACCGGAAGCGCCACCACCATGGAATTGCCGGCTGAAGCGTTTTGACCGGGAAAATTCTTACGCCGCCTCGGCAATAGATCCCTGACATCCGCGCGTTCGCCGGTTATCATATTATGATCCTCATACCAGGAGGGCGTCATGCCTGAGGCATATATCTACGATCACGTTCGCACCCCGCGCGGCCGCGGCAAGGCCGACGGCGCACTGCATGAGGTGACCGCGCTGGCGCTCGCCACCGTGCCGCTGCAGGCGCTCAAGGACCGCAACAACCTTGCTGAAGATGTCGTCGACGACGTCGTGCTCGGGGTGGTCGATCCGGTCGGCGAGGCCGGCTCCGACATCGCGCGCTTCGCGGCGATCAATGCCGGGCTCGGCGAAGCCGTTCCGGGCGTGCAGATCAGCCGCTTCTGCGCCTCCGGCCTCGACGCGGTGAATTTCGCGGCGGCGCAAATCATGAGCGGACAGAGCCAGCTCACGATCGGCGGCGGCGCCGAATCGATGAGCCGGGTCGGCATCGGGGCCTCGGGCGGTGCCTGGCCGATGGATCCCTCGATTGCGGTGCCCGCCTATTTCATGCCGCAGGGCGTTTCGGCCGATTTGATCGCGACCAAGTACGGTTTTTCCCGCGACGACGTCGATGGCTACGCAGTGCGGAGCCAGCAGCGCGCTGCCAAGGCGTGGGAAGAGGGCCGCTTCGACAAGTCGGTGGTGCCGGTCAAGGACGTCAACGGCCTGACGATACTGGCCAAGGACGAGCACATGCGGCCGACCACCACGATGCAGTCGCTCGGCCAGCTGCAGCCGTCTTTCGTGACCATGGGCCAGATGGGCGGCTTCGATGCGGTGGCGATCCAGTCGCATCCGGAAATCGAGAAGGTCAATTACGTGCATCATGCCGGCAATTCGTCGGGCATCGTCGACGGCGCCGGTGCGGTGTTGCTCGGCAGCAAGGAAGCCGGCGCCAAACATGGTTTGAAGGCGCGGGCCAGGATTCGCGCCTTCACCAATATCGGGTCGGAGCCGGCGATGATGCTGACGGGCCCGGTCGACGTTACCCGAAAATTGTTCGAACGCTCCGGCATGAAGCAGTCGGACATCGACCTGTTCGAGCTCAACGAAGCCTTTGCCTCGGTGGTGCTGCGCTATATCCAGGCGTTCGAGATCGAGGACGACAGGATCAACGTCAATGGCGGCGCGATCGCGCTCGGCCATCCGCTGGGCGCCACCGGCGCGATGATCCTGGGCACCGTGCTCGACGAACTCGAACGCACCGACAAGGCGACCGCGCTGGTGACCCTGTGCATCGGTGGCGGCATGGGCACCGCCACGATCATCGAGCGGGTTTAGAAATCTGCTCCCCCTCCCCGCAAGGGGAGGGAGAAGTCCGTAGGGTGGCAAAGCGAGGCGTGCCCACCACCCCGGGGTTTCACAACAAGAGGGTAGGCACGGCGCAAGGGCGCCGTTGCCTACCCTACGGCACACGGCAGCAAATCGGGAGCGACCACATGGCCTTCAAGAACTTCAAGATCGAGACCGACGCCGACGGCATCGCGCTGGTCACCTGGGACATTCCGGGCCGTTCGATGAACGTGCTCGACGAGACCACGATCACCGAACTCAACGACATCGTGAAGCAGACGTCGGCCGACGCCGCGGTCAAGGGCGTCGTGATCACGTCGGGCAAGGAAGCGTTCTCGGCAGGCGCCGACCTGTCGATGCTCGAAGGCATGAACCATCGCTACGCGGAACTGTTCAAGTCCAAGGGCGAGGTCGCCGCCAATCAGATGCTGTTCGACGAAAGCCGCAAATCCTCGCTGGTGTTTCGCGCCATCGAAACCTCAGGCAAACCGTGGGTCGCTGCGATCAACGGCCTGGCGCTCGGCGGCGCATTCGAACTGACCTTGTCGTGCCATCACCGGGTTGCCGCTGAAAATCCGAAAACCCGGCTTGGCCTGCCGGAAGTAAAAGTCGGGTTGTTTCCTGGCGCCGGCGGCACCCAGCGCGTGCCGCGCATCGTGTCGCCGCAGGACGCGATGACCTTGCTGCTCAAGGGCGAGGCGATGACCCTCGACAAGGCCAAGGGCCTGAAGCTGGTCGACGCCGTGGTGCCCGCCGCCGACATGGTCAAGGTGGCAAAAGACTGGATCAAGGCTGGCGGCAAGGCGGTCGCGCCATGGGACGAGAAGGGTTTCAGGCTGCCCGGCGGCCCGGTCTATTCCAAGGCCGGCATGATGATGTTCCCGGCCGGCAATGCCATCTTCCGGCGCGAGACCTACGACAACTATCCGGCGGCGCGCGCGATCATGCAGTGCGTCTATGAAGGCCTGCAATTGCCGATCGACGCCGCGCTGCGGGTGGAGTCGCGCTACTTCACGCAGATCCTGCGCAGCAACGAGGCCGCGGCGATGATCCGCAGCCTGTTCCTGTCGATGCAGGAATTGAACAAGGGCGCTCGCCGTCCGCCGAACGTGCCGCCGACCAAAGTGAAAAAGCTCGCGGTGATCGGCGCCGGTTTCATGGGCGCCAGCGTCGGCTATGTCTCGGCGCGCGCCGGCATCGAGGTGGTGCTGATCGACCGCGACCAGGAAAGCGCCGACAAGGGCAAGGGCCACGCAAAGAGCGTGATCGACGACCTGATCAAGAAAGGCCGCGCCAGGGAAAGCGACCGCGAAACGATTCTGTCGCGGATTTCCGCCACCGCCGATTACAATGTGCTGAAAGACTGTGATCTCGTGATCGAGGCCGTGTTCGAGGATCGCAAGGTCAAGGCGGAGACGTATGCCAAGGCGCAGCCGCTGCTGAAGGATGGTGCGATCTTCGCGTCCAACACGTCGACTTTGCCGATCAATTCGCTGGCCGAGGAGTTCAAGGACCAGGGCAGGTTCATCGGCATCCACTTCTTCTCGCCGGTCGAGAAGATGATGCTGGTCGAAATCATCGTCGGCAAGAACACCGGCGACGTCGCGCTGGCGACCGCGCTGGACTACGTCCGCACCATCGGCAAGACGCCGATCGTCGTGAACGACAGCCGCGGCTTCTTCGCCAACCGTTGCGTGATGCGCTACATCAACGAGGGCAGCGAGATGTTGCTCGAAGGCGTGCCGCCGGCGATGATCGAGAACACCGCCAGGATGGCCGGCATGCCGGTCGGGCCGCTGTCGCTGTCGGATGAAGTGGCGCTCGACCTCGGCCTCAAGATCATGAAGGCGACCGAGGCCGATCTCGGCCCCAACGCGATCGACCAGTCGCAGAAGAAGCTGATGGTCGAAATGGTCGAAAAACAAGGCCGCTTCGGCCGCAAGAATGCCAAGGGCTTTTACGATTATCCGGAAAAGGGCAAGGGCCAGAAGAGCCTGTGGCCGGGGCTCGGTGCACTGCAGTCGAAGCATCTCGACCCGGATACGCTCGACGTCGAGGAATTGAAGCAGCGCTTCCTGGTGGTGCAGGCGGTGGAAGCGGCGCGCACCGTGGAAGACCATGTCATTACCGACATGCGCGAGGCCGATGTCGGCTCGATCCTCGGTTTTGGATTCGCGCCGTTCACCGGCGGCACGCTGTCCTATATCGACTTCATGGGCACCAAAAAATTCGTCGAGCTGTGCCACAAGCTCGAGGCCAAATACGGCTCGCGCTTCACGCCGCCGAAACTGCTGGTCGAGATGGCCGCCAAGAACGAGACCTTCTACGGCCGCTTCCCGCCGAAGAAACAGGCCGCGGCGTAACGCGGTCTCTTTGTTCGCGACATCTCCGCAAGCCTTGACCGTTCCCTCCCCCTTGTGGGGGAGGGCTAGGGAGAGGGGGCTCCAGCCACTGTGCTTGCGGCCCCTCTCCCCAACCCTCCCCCACGAGGGGGATTTCGTGTACGGCTACCGCAACGATAACCAACCCAGACGGATTGCAGCCCTTACGCGGCCTTCATCAGCCCTTCGCGGGTGAGCGCTTCCTGCACCTTCGGGCGCGCCGCGACGCGGGCCTTGTAGGCCATCAGGTTGGAGAGACCCGAGAGGTCGAGCTTGTGGGCGTCGGCCCAGCGCAGCATGGTGTAGAGATAGCCGTCGGCGACGGTGAACTGCTTGCCCATCAGGTAATCGTGGCCGGCCAATTGGCTGTCGGCATATTTGAACTTGCCCGTGATCCGATCCCTGAAGAATGCCTTCACGTCGTCGGGGATCGTCGGGTTGAACAGCGGGCTGAAATTCTTGTGCAGCTCGGAGGTGATGAAGTTCAGCCACTCCAGCAGTTTGTAGCGCTCGGCGCTGTCGCGGGCGGGAGCGAGGTGCTTGTCGGGAGATTTGTCGGCGATCATCTGGACGATGACGGGACCTTCGGTCACCACCTCGCCGCTGTCGAGGCCGAGCGCCGGCACCTGGCCCTTGGGATTGACCTTCAAATAATCGTCACCGTTGTCGAGCTTCTTGGCGCGGACGTCGACCTTGACCAGGTCGAAGGGCAGGCCGGCTTCCAACAGCGCGATATGGGGCGATAGCGAGCAGGCGCCGGGTGAATAATATAACTTCATCGCGTTTTCCTTCCGGTAAATTGACTGGTTATTCACGCTCCGGGCGACTAAATGCATCTGCATGAAATAGTCAAGATTGATGCAGCTGCATTAAGTACGGTACACTGACCCCGGGATGCTATGGACTCGACGATGAAGCGCAAACCATCCACCGAGGCGACAGCCGCCTGGATTCGCCTGATGCGGATCCAGAGCCGGGTGCTCGACGCGGTCGAACAGGAGCTGAAAAAGGCCGGCTTCCCGCCGCTTGCCTGGTACGACGCGTTGCTGGAATTGTCGCGCGCGCCGACCGGCGAACTGCGCCCCGTCGAGCTGGAAAAGCAGATGCTGATTCCGCAATATTCGACCTCGCGGCTGATCGACCGGCTGGTCGACGAGGGGCTGGCGGCGCGGCGCGAATGCAGAGAGCGACAAGCGCGGCCAGTTCGTCGAGATCACCGAGGCCGGGCGCGAATTGCAGAAGAAGATGTGGCTCGCCTATTCGACCGCGATCGAGAAACACGTCGGCTCCAAATTGTCCGATGCCGATGCCATCAAGCTGTGCGGCTTGCTTGACCGGCTCGGCTGCTCGTGTGACGAGACGGCGGCGCTGACCGTCAAAGACGGCGTAGCCATCAGATGATATTATATTACCAGCCCGCTTCTTCGGACCCGGCGGTCCAGGACGCCCCCTGCCACATGGCGCGTTCGGTCGAATCGCCCCACCTTCGGAATTTTTATGGCGCGTGACCAGATCGATATGACGCCGCTGCAATCGCGCGACGAACTGGTCGCGTGGCTGGCCGCGGGCGTGAAGCCGGCTTCCGAATTCCGGCTCGGCACCGAGCACGAGAAAACCCCGTTCACGCTGCAGGGCCATCAGCCCGTGCCGTATGAAGGCGCGCGCGGGATCGGCGCGCTGCTTGACGGCATGAAGCTTCTGCTCGGCTGGGAGCCGATCATGGAGCGCGGCAACATCATCGGGCTTTACGACGTCACCGGTGGCGGCGCGATCTCGCTGGAGCCCGGCGGCCAGTTCGAACTGTCGGGCGCGCCGGTCGAGACCGTGCACCAGACCCAATCCGAATTGATGGCGCATCTGGCCCAGGTGCGCGAAATCGCGACCCCGCTCGGGATCGGCTTTCTCGGCCTCGGCATGACGCCGTCGTGGTCGCGGGAGCAGATTCCGGTGATGCCCAAGGGCCGCTACAAGATCATGTCCAATTACATGCCGAAGGTCGGCCAGTACGGCCTCGACATGATGTTCCGGACCTGCACGGTGCAGACCAATCTCGACTTCTCCTCGGAAGCCGACATGGTGAAGAAGCTGCGGGTGTCGGTGGCGCTGCAGCCGATCGCGACCGCGTTGTTCGCCAACTCGCCCGTTCACCGAAGGCAAGCCCAACGGCTATCTGTCGTTCCGCTCCGAGATCTGGCGCGACACCGACAATGCGCGCTCGGGCATGATTCCATGGGCGTTCGAGAGCGGCATGGGTTTCGAGCGCTGGGTCGACTACGCGCTCGACGTGCCGATGTATTTCGTCAAGCGCGGCGACGACTATATCGATGTGTCGGGATCGTCGTTCCGCGATTTCTTCGAAGGCAAGAACAGCGCTTTCCCCGGCGAGCTGCCGACCTTGTCGGACTGGGCCAACCACCTGTCGACGATTTTTCCCGAGGTGCGGCTGAAGCGCTATCTGGAAATGCGCGGCGCCGATGGCGTGCCGTGGGGACGGCTGCCGGCGCTGCCGGCGTTCTGGGTCGGCCTGCTCTATGACGATGCCAGCCTCGATGCAGCCTGGGATCTGGTCAAGCACTGGAATGCGCAGGAGCGTCAGGCGCTGCGCGATGACGTGCCGCGCTTCGGCTTCAAGGCCCGGATCCGAGACCGCTATCTGTTCGAGATCGCCAGGGAATGCCTGGCGCTGGCCTATGCCGGCCTGCGCCGCCGCGGCCGTCTCGATCAGTCCGGCCGCGACGAAACCCGCTATCTCGAGCCGCTGCAGCGGACCATCGATGCCGGCCAAACCCCGGCCGAAGAGATGCTGGAAAAGTTCCATGGCGCGTGGAAGCAGTCGGTCGAGCCGGCCTATGCCGAATACGCCTTCTAGGACGAATTGATGACGTAGCCTCGTGTCCCGGACGCGCTGCAGCGCTTTTGCGCTGCTCCGCAGAGCCTAGACCTGACTTGATGCCACGACATCATGTTCCCGGGATCGACAGCGCACCGCGCCGCAAAGGGCGGCTCGCGCAGCAACCACGGACCCCGCGTCGAAACCGTTCATCTGCGGTACAGGTTGATGGCGATCAAATGGCAGGCCGCGGTTCCGCGGATTTGGTCCAGTCAGTCGAGAGCCATCGCGAATGTTAGGACGCCGCCTCTTGAGGGCGTGCCTGGTGACATCAGTTGTCTTGATGGCCATCATTGTCACGCGGCCGGCCTTGGCCCAGGCCAATTTCGATCGTCCGGGCGGCGACTATCAGACCTCGCCGGTTGCGTCGGGCGATCCGGCAGATTGTGCCTTGACCTGCGAGCGCGATCGCCGCTGCCGTTCCTGGACCTTCAGCTATCCGACCGACATCACCAGTAGCGCCGCATGCTGGTTGAAGAACACCGTGCCGGCGCGGGTCCCGGACAATTGCTGCGTGTCCGGCGTTCGCGGCGCCGGTGTGGTCGAGCCGCGTACCACCGGGATCGAAACCTCGATCGATCGGGTCGGCGGCGATTACCGGAATTTCGACCTCAAGAGCGATGAGGGCGACGAAAATTGCAAGGCCGCCTGTTCCGCCGACAACAAGTGCCGCGCCTGGACCTATGCCCGGCCGGGATATATCGGCAAGGAGGCCCATTGCTTCTTGAAAAAGGAAATCAAGCCGCCGCGCCGGCGGCCCGGGTTCATCTCGGGCGTGGTGCGCTGACGGCCCCCTCGCAAGGTTACGATCGTTCGTCGAACTCTCGCACCGCCGCCTTTGAGGCGAGCGTTCTCCATTGCCGGCGCAGCAGCGGTTCGACGATGGCGCGCGTGGCTTTCGACAGCCGGATCAGCACCATCGGATAGTCCTTGTAGTGGTCGGTGAAGTAAAAAACCTTCGGCTGGCGTTCCACCAGCATGTCGCGCTCGTCCGGCGGCACGCCCGGTATCACCAGGCTGTCGCCGTCTTCCTTGAGGCGCATCAGCATCTTCTTGCGCACCTTCAGCGCCGGCGTACCGTAAGACGTGCCGTCCTCGACCTCGGGCCAGCCCAGTGCGAGTTTACGGATGTCGTCGAAGGTCATGAAGCGGTGGCCTTTAATCCGTCATTGCGAGCGAAGCGAAGCAATCCAGTGTTGCAAGCGAAGACTGGATTGCTTCGTCGCAATGACGGAGAGGCCGTGCTTTAGCGCACCGCCGTGAAAAAACGGCCCAGTCGAAAGCCCGACAGCCAGGTCGAGATCGGCTGGCTGCGCAGGCCGAGATCCCAGGAACCGACCACCGCGTCGGCGCGGCCGATCAGATCGTCCATCGGCAACAGTCCGACGCCGCCCTCGCGCAACGGCACGCGGCTGTCGGCGGAATTGTCGCGGTTGTCGCCCATCACGAACAGCCGGCCCTGCGGCACCGTCACTTCGGGGGTGTTGTCGAGCCGGCCATTGTCGAACAGCTTGTAGATCTCGTGGCTGACGCCGCCGGGCAGGGTCTCGATGTAACGATGCGCCGGCTCGGAGCCGCCATTGTCGTCTTCGGCCTCGCCGATCCCGTCGGGCTTCAGTTCGGCGGCGTGGTCGTTGATGAAGAGCTGGCCCTGGCGCATCTGGATGCGGTCGCCGGGCAGCCCGACGACGCGCTTGACCCAGGCCTGCGAGCGGTCGCCCGGCCAGCGGAACACCACCACATCGCCGCGCTTCGGCGTGCCGCCGAGCACGCGCCCGGTCTCGGGCAGAGTGATCTGGATCGGCAGCGAAGCGGCGCTGTAGCCGTAGGGAAATTTCGACGCCAGCAGCGCGTCGCCGATCAACAGCGTCGGCTCCATCGAGCCCGACGGCACGTAAAACGGCTCGGCGATCGCGCCCTTGGCGAGGAAAACGACCAGCACGATCGCCATCAACTGCACGGCCTGGCCGAGCCAGGTACTCGGCTTGGATTCGCTGGACTTGGGTTCGGTGGAAATCTTCTCGACGCTCACGAACCCGTTCCCCCGACCGTAATGCGTTCCATCCGCAAGGTCGGCTGGCCGACACCGACCGGCACGCCCTGGCCGTTCTTGCCGCAGGTGCCGATCCCGGTATCGAGCGCCAGATCGTTGCCGATCATGGTGATTCGATGCAGGTCGGTCGGCCCGTTGCCGATCAGCATCGCGCCCTTCAGCGGCGCGCCGATCTTGCCGTTCTCGATCTTGTAGGCCTCGGTGCACTGGAACACGTATTTGCCCGAGGTGATGTCGACCTGGCCGCCGCCGAAATTGGCCGCGTAGATGCCGTTCTTGACCGAGGCCAGAATCTCCGCGGGATCGCGCTGGCCCGCCAGCATGTAGGTGTTGGTCATGCGCGGCATCGGCACATGGGCGTAGCCCTGCCGGCGGCCGTTGCCGGTCGGCTTCATGTTCATCAGCCGGGCGTTCTGGCGGTCCTGCATGTAGCCGACCAGAATGCCGTCCTCGATCAGCACGGTGCGATTGGTCGGCGTGCCCTCGTCGTCGATCGACAGCGAGCCGCGGCGCGACGCCATGGTGCCGTCATCGACCACGGTGACGCCCTTGGCCGCGACCTGCTGGCCCATCAGGCCGGCGAAGGCGGAGGTCTGCTTGCGGTTGAAGTCGCCTTCGAGGCCATGGCCGACCGCTTCGTGCAGCATCACGCCGGGCCAGCCGGCGCCGAGCACGACATCCATTTCGCCGGCGGGCGCCGGTACCGATTCCAGATTGACCAGCGCTTCGCGGATCGCGCCGTCGGCGGCCTCGCGCCAGGCCTTGGTCTCGATGAAGCGCGCATAACCCTCGCGGCCGCCATAGCCCTTGCTGCCGCTTTCCTGGCGATCGCCCTGACCGGCGACGACCGAAATATTGACCCGCACCAGCGGGCGGATGTCGCGATAGCTCTCGCCGTCGGGACGAACGATTTCCACCACCTGCCAGGTCGCGCCCAGGCTCACCGTCACCTGCCGCACCCGCGGATCGCTTGTCGCGCACATAGGCGTCGATCTCGGCCAGCAGCTTGACCTTGCTTTCGAACCCTTCGCCGTCGAGCGGATTGTCGTCGCCATAGAGCCGCACATTGGTGTGCGGCGGCGGCGCCGCGAATGTACCGGAATAACCGCCACGCACCGCGTTGACCGCGTCGGCTGCCCGGATCAGCGCCGGCAGCGATACGTCGGAGGAATGCGCATAGCCGACCGCGTCGTCCTTGACCGCGCGCAGGCCGAATCCCTGCGAGGTGTCGTAGGTGGCCTGCTTGAGCCGGCCATTGTCGAACATCAACGCCTCGGTCTGGCTGTATTCGAGGAACAGCTCGCCGTCATCGGCGCCTGACAGCCCCCGCGCCACTTCATGGCGCACGGCGTCGCGGTCGAGATTGGCGCGGTCGAGCAGGGAGGTCGAGGCAGGATTGGTCATGCATACGGTCCGTTGTCGGAGGGCACCGTCCAAGATAGTTGTTTCCCCCGCATTGCGCGAGGGGGCGTCATGACACGGTTAAATATGACGAATGCGGTCCAAATCGTGCCGATTACGCAGAATAGTTGCCGCCGACGCCCTGGGCGCGGCCTAAAGGCCCCGATCCAGGTCAATCCGGTGTGCGCCAATAGCCAAATGATGTTATAAAATGGCATGGACTATCGGGATATTATCACCATCGAACCCGGCAAGCGGGGTGGCCGTCCGTGTGTTCGACACATGCGGATCACGGTTGCCGACGTGTTGGGCTGGCTTGCCGCCGGGCTGTCACACCAGCAAATCGTCGCCGATTTTCCAGAACTGACAGAAGAGGATATCCGGGCCTGTCTTGCCTACGCCGCGGATAGGGAAAGGCGTCTCCTCACGACTTCAAGATGAGACTTCTATTCGATCAGAATCTCAGCTTCCGGCTCTGTCAGGACCTCGGCGATCTATTCCCGGATCAACCCACGTCCGGATCCTCGGGCTGGAAGAGGCCGATGACCTCACGATCTGGAATTACGCGAAAGCAAACGGCTTTACTATCGTATCTCAGGATGCCGATTTCGCGGAAATGGCTGCGCTGCTGTCGCCGCCGCCCAAGGTGATCTGGCTACGCATTGGCAATCAGCCGACAGCAGTCGTCGCTGCTCTTCTGCGCCGGAGTGCCGACTTGATCGCGGCTTTGGAAAATGACGCGGTAGCCTGCCTCGAAATATACTGACGCTGGGCTTTGGCCAAATCCTACGGCAGCTTGTCATACCCTTCGCCGAGCCCGTTCAGGCTGAGCGGAAACCCGATGCCTTCTTCCGGGGTTTCGAAGATGATGAAGGTCGCGGTCTTGGCGTTGCGGAGCTGGCCCAAGAGCTTGTCGTCCATCACGACTTCGGCGACGCAGCCGTTGGGCAGGCAGCGGACGAAACCGGCGCGGCCGACGTCGACATTGTCGAGTTTCAGGCCGAGGCCGGACGGCAGCAGCACGCCAAGCGGCGCCACCACCCGCATCAGCTTGCTCTTCTGGTCGGCGGTCTTCAGCACGATCACGGTCAGGCCGGCGTTGGAGCGGTCCTCGGCTACCACGCTCTGGATCAGGGCGCATTGTTCGGCCTGGGCGCCGGGCGGCGTGTCGCAGCGAATCTGCCAGTCGCCATGCACCGAGCGCACCGCGCCCTGGGCGCTGGCGGAAGCAGTCAGGCCGAGCAGGGCGGCGGCAACCAGGGCTGCAGCGCCAAGGCCGTTGCGCAAGCTTACTGGCCATCGCCGGGCTTTACCGGCGCGACGCTTGTTCTGATCGTTGGAAAACCCCATGGGGGTCGATTCCTCCAGCATGTCGTTGGTCAATCTGACTTCAATTCATTCGGGTCAATTGTGGCGCGAGCGCCGGACTGATACGTCAATGACGGCGCCTTGAAGGCGGCTGCCAAGCCGTTCCTGAAACCGTTACTGCGCCTTGCGCACCGGGAGCAACCTTACCATAGGTGCCGAATCAGGTTCCTGTGGAACATCGTCGCTGTTGCCTACATCGGGTAATGCGCCTGTCAAGCGCGGCCGGGCGCGCCAACCGGTGCTATCGCCTGATTTCACGGGAAAATGTCACATCGGCAGGGTAAGCGTTGATGCATCGCTCCACACCTTACTACTGCATTGCGATGGACGTCGAATTATGGTTTGAGAAGCTGGATTTCGACGCGTTCTAACGAGCTGGCCCATGGTGGATACCTCCCAAGGCCGTTTGTCGGGAGGCGAATCGGGCAGCATTTCTGCCATTCGGTGAAATGCTGAGGGGAGCTATCGCTTAGGGATAGTATGATGGGAGCGCGAACGGCATGAAGATGTCGAAGGGCCAGATCGGCCGGCGGTTGCTGGGACTGGCAGTGGCTGGTGTTGCGCTGGTGGCGGGTGGATCGGCATTCGCCGAATTGGGCCAGCCGGCGCCGTGGGAATACAAGCTGCAGGAAGCCGCAACGCCGGTGATGGAGAACATCACCTCGTTCCACAACATCCTGCTGGTGATCATCACCATCATCACATTGTTCGTGCTGGGGCTGCTGATTGCGGTCGTCGTCAAGTTCAACGCCAAGGCCAATCCGGTCCCCTCCAAGACCACCCACAACACCCTGATCGAGGTGGCCTGGACCCTCGGCCCGGTGCTGATCCTGGCCGCGATCGTGGTGCCGTCCTTCAAGCTGCTGTTCCTGGAGCTCGACGTTCCCAAGGCCGACCTGACCATCAAGGCGACCGGCAAGCAGTGGTACTGGAGCTACGCCTACCCCGATAACGGCAAGTTCGAATTCGATTCGCTGCTCGCGCAGGACAAGCAGCCCCGGCTGCTCGGCGTCGACAACGAGCTGGTGGTGCCGGTCAACAAGGTGGTCCGGATCCAGACCACCGGCGCCGACGTGATTCACTCCTTCGCGGTGCCGGCCTTCGGCATCAAGATCGACGCCATCCCGGGCCGTCTCAACGAAACCTGGTTCAAGGCCACCAAGACCGGCTGGTTCTACGGCCAGTGCTCGGAATTGTGCGGCAAGGACCATGCGTTCATGCCGATCGCGGTGCATGTGGTGAGCGATCAGGAGTTCGCGACCTGGGTTGAAGCTGCGCAGAAGAAATTCGCCAGCGCGCCCGGCAGCACCTACGCTTCGGCGGCGGGATCCGCACAATAGACGGAGCGCCTTGTTGCGCTTCGACGGGTTGGGACGACGGGACCGCGAGGTCCGAAAGATGCAAGGTCTAAATTGCAAGGTCTCTTGGGGACCGAAGGCAGGATTTGAAAATGGCAACCGCAGCGACAGCTCACGACGACCACGCGCA
>CAWJSD010000019.1:0-180517 GCA_963845435.1 uncultured Alphaproteobacteria bacterium | reverse complement strand
CCTCGGGCTGTCCGGCATGCCGCGCCGCTATGTCGACTATCCCGATGCGTTCGCCGGCTGGAACTTGGTGTCCTCGATCGGCTCCTACATCTCCGGCTTCGGCGTGCTGATCTTCATCTACGGCGTGATCGACGCGTTCGTGCGCAAGGAACAGGCCGCCGACAATCCGTGGGGCGTCGGCGCCACCACGCTGGAATGGACGCTGTCGTCGCCGCCGCCGTTCCACCAGTTCGAAGTGCTGCCGCGGGTGCAGTGATCCCTAGGCGATTGCGCGGCGCACTCGATGGCGCCGCGCCCTGTAAGGAAGCGAGACCTGATCTTGTCGGTTGTCGATCACAACGCCATCGAGCTGTCGCCGCGGATTTCCGAGGCGGAGGTCGCCGATTACATCGCGCTGCTCAAGCCGCGGGTGATGTCGCTGGTGATCTTCACCGCGCTGGTCGGCCTGGTGATCGCGCCCGGCCATTTCCACCCGGTGCTGGCCATCACCTCGATCCTATGCATCGCGGTCGGCGCCGGCGCCTCCGGCGCGCTGAACATGTGGTACGAGGCCGACATCGACGCGCTGATGTCGCGCACCGCCAACCGGCCGATCCCGCGCGGCCGCATCACCCGGCCGGAAGCCGCCGGCGTTCGGCCTCGACCCTGGCGTTCTTCTCGGTGATGACGCTCGGCATCCTCGTCAACTGGTTCGCCGGCGCGCTGCTCGCCTTCACCATCTTCTTCTATGTCGTGATCTACACCATCGGCCTGAAGCGCTGGACCGCGCAGAACATCGTGATCGGCGGCGCCGCCGGCGCGTTGCCGCCGGTGGTGGCGCTGGGTCGCGGCGACCGGCTCGCTGTCGGTCGAGCCGCTGCTGCTGTTCCTGATCATCTTCTTCTGGACCCCGCCGCACTTCTGGGCGCTGGCGCTGTTCCGCAGCGACGATTATGCCCGCGCCGGCGTGCCGATGCTGCCCGTCGTCGCCGGCCCCGACGCGACCCGGCTGCAGATCCTGCTCTACACCATCGTGCTGGTCGCGGTCGCCTTCGCGCCGTGGCCGCTCGGCTATTTCGACGCGATCTATGGCGTCGTCTCGCTGGTGCTCGGCGCCGGCATGCTGGCGCTGGCGATCAATGTCTACCGGCAGCGGGTCGGAAGCCCGGCGCTGCGCGCGACCCGCAAGCTGTTCGCCTTCTCGATCCTGTATCTGTTCGCGCTGTTTGCGACCCTGCTGCTCGAAGTCGTCGTCCGCGCCGTCGCGCCGCTGGTATGGTAGGGAGCGCATGGCGAGGCAATGGCCGATAACCAGAAGCCAGAGGGAATCGTCCTCACCCCGGCGCAGCTCAAAAGCCGCCGCCGGCGTTCGGTCGCCATCGCGCTCGTCGCTCGGCGTGCTGGTCATCCTGTTTTTCGCGGTCACCCTGGTCAAGGGACCGGCTGTCCTCGTGCGGCCGATGTGAGTGGCGGATATGATGGATAACCAGCCCTCGACAACACCATCGCCTCAAGCCCCCAAGCCGGCGCCACGCCTCGGTCGTGACGCGGTGGTGGCTTCGATCTGCGGTTTCGTGGTGGTGCTGATGGTCGGCGCGTCCTACGCCGCGGTACCGTTCTATAACTGGTTCTGCCGCGCCACCGGCTTCAACGGCACCACCCAGGTCGCGGAAGCGGCGCCCTCGGGCGCGCCGCTCGAGCGCACCGTCGCGGTGCGGTTCGATTCCAACGTCGCCGGCGGATTGCCCTGGAAGTTCGAGCCGGAGCAGACCGAGATCCAGGTCAAAATCGGCCAGGTGGTCACTGTCTACTACACCGTGACCAACCAGTCGGCGCGGACCACCACCGGGCAGGCCGCCTATAACGTGGCGCCGCTGACGGTCGGGGCGTATTTCCAGAAGATCAACTGCTTCTGCTTTACCGAACAGACCATGGCGCCGGGCGAGACCCGTCAGATGCCTGTCGTGTTCTATGTCGATCCTTCCATCGTGAAGGATAGCGACAATGACGGCCTCAACACCATCACGCTGTCCTACACTTTCTACCCCGTGCGCGATCCGGCGCCGAAGCCGGTCGCGGCGGCGGAAACGGACAAGCGCAAGGGAAGCTTTTGATCGCGGTTCGCGATCGCCGAATTGATTTTTGAGACGACAGGTGCCGGTCATCACCCGGCACCGCTAACGGAGAGACGCAATGGCTACGGCGCAAGGCAAGCACCACGACTACCACCTCGTCGATCCGAGTCCGTGGCCGCTGGTGGGCTCGGTTTCGGCCTTCATCATGGCGGTCGGCGCGATCACCTGGATGCATCATCTGACCGTGGCGGCGCCGATCATTTTCGGCATCGGCGTGATCGGCGTGCTCTACACCATGGCAAGCTGGTGGAAGGACGTGATCGTCGAGGCCCAGTACAAGGGCGACCACACCCGGGTGGTGCAGATCAGCCACCGCTACGGCATGATCCTGTTCATCGCCTCCGAGGTCATGTTCTTCGTGGCGTGGTTCTGGGCCTTCTTCAATTCGTCGCTGTTTCCGGGCGACCCCGTGCACGCCACCCGCGACGCGCTGTTCGGCGGGGTCTGGCCGCCCAAGGGCATCGAGACTTTCGACCCCTGGCATCTGCCGCTGCTCAACACGCTGATCCTGCTGACCTCGGGCACCACCGTGACCTGGGCCCATCACGCGCTGCTCGAGAACGATCGTCAGGGCCTGAAGTACGGCCTGTGGCTGACCATCGCGCTCGGCGCCTGCTTCACCTGCGTGCAGGCGTTCGAATACAGCCATGCCGAGTTCTCGTTCGCCGGCAACATCTACGGCGCCACCTTCTTCATGGCGACCGGTTTCCACGGCTTCCACGTGCTGGTCGGCACCATCTTCCTGATCGTGTGCCTGGCTCGCGCCTATGCCGGCCACTTCACCCCGACCCAGCATCTCGGCTTCGAATTCGCCGCCTGGTACTGGCACTTCGTCGACGTGGTCTGGCTGTTCCTGTTCATCTGCATCTACGTCTGGGGCCACGGCGCCGAAACCATGGCGCACGCGGGATAGCGACGGCATAATTTGTGATACAAGGGCGGCCGCAGGGCCGCCCTTTTGCTTTTCAGGCATGGCGTGCACCGGACGCTGCGCAGCGCGCCGCCGTTGCGGCGTGGTGCGCCGCAGATCCGGGGCCTATCGATCGGTGCAATGGGTCCCGGCTCTGCGGAGCAGCGTGAACGCTGCACCGCGTCCGGGACACGATGCAGAAGCCGGCGCGAGATTGAAGAAAGTTCGAATGAGCGACGAAACTTCCCCTCCCACCGTCACCGAGAGCGCGTTGCGCGGGCTGGCGTGCCGGTGCCCGCGCTGCGGCAAGGGCAAATTGTTCACCGGCTTCCTCGACCTGCGGCCGGGCTGCGACGTCTGCGGGCTCGATTATGCCTTTACCGATGTCGGCGACGGCGCCGCGATCTTCATCATCATGATTGCCGGCGCCATCGTGGTCACCTGTGCGCTGATCGTCGAGGTCAAATATGAGCCGCCGCTCTGGGTCCATGCGGTGCTGTGGCTGCCGCTGATCCTGGCGACCACGCTGTGGCCGCTGCGGGCGATGAAGGCGCTATTGATCGCACTGCAATTCCACCACAAGGCTGCCGAAGGCCAGTTGATCGAGCGCGCGCCTAGATGACCGCGAGTTCGACCACGAAACGTGGCATCGCCGGCTTCAGCATCTTTACCAGCGTGATGCTGGTCGTGTTCGTCGGCCTCGGGATCTGGCAATTGCAGCGCCGGGTCGAGAAGCACGCGCTGATCGCGGCGCTGGACCAGCGGCTGGCGGAAGCGCCGGGCGCGCTGCCGCCGCTGTCGCAATGGGCGGCGCTCAACGCCGCTGATGACGAATTCCGCCGCGTGCGGTTTTCGGCAACCTACCAGGCCCTGCCGGACGCCATGGTCTACAGCTCCGGTTCGGCGGTGCGCGCGGACGTTTCCGGCCCCGGCACCTGGGCCTTCGTCCCCGCAAGACTTTCGAGCGGCGAAACCGTCGTGATCAACACCGGCTTCGTGCAGAACACCATGCAGGACCGCGCCCAACAGGATCGCGCGATCAAGCCGTTGATGACCGGCACCCCGGTGATGCTGACCGGCTATCTGCGCTTTCCCGAACGCGCGGGCATGCTGACCCCGGCGGAGAATTCGGCCACGCGCCTGTGGTTCACCCGGGATCACCTGGCGATGGCCAAGGCGCTGGGCTGGGGCAATGGCAGCGGCGTAGCGCCGTTCTACATCGACCTGGAATCGCCGATGCCCGAAAGCGGCATCCCGAAGCCCGGCGCGCTCGAAGTCCATCTCAAGGACGACCACATGCAATACGCCATCACCTGGTTCAGCCTCGCCGGCGCGGTGGTGATCGCGTTCCTGGTCTGGTGGCGGGCGCAGCGGCGCGCCGCGCCATAGGATTTTCCGCTGCCGTGTCCGGAAGCGAGGGAAAAACGCCATCTCGCATGGCGCGACACCGTGGTAGGTCTCAACGTCAGATTTACTGCAGTCCAATCCGGAATCGTTCGCCATGAGCCAGCCGCCAGACGCCAAAACCGCGCTTGTCGTGATCGACGTGCAGCGCGCCTTCGATCAATGGGAAGCCGCCGGCAAGCGGCGCAACAATCCCGACGCGGTGGCGCGGATCGCCGATCTGCTGGCCGCATTCAGGGAGCGCGGCGCGCCGATCTTTCACATCCGTCATCAGGGCACGAAGCCGGCGTCGTCGTTTCTGCCCGGCGGGTCGGGCTATCCGGTCAAGGACGAGGCGCGCGAGCGGGACGGCGAGCCTGTGATCGTCAAGCGCGTCAACAGCGCCTTTATCGGCACCGACCTGGAACGCCGTCTGCGCGATGCCGGTATCACCACTGTGGTGATCTGCGGCGCCACCACCAATCACTGCGTGGAAACCTCGACCCGGATGGCCGGCAATCTCGGTTTCGACACCAGGCTGGTGCGCGACGCCACCTGGACCTTCGATCGAACAGGGCCTGACGGCGACATCCATTCCGCCGAAGCCATCCACGCCATGACCTTGTCGAATCTCAATGGCGAGTTCGCGCGCATCGTGACGGCCTCCGAGGCGATGGCAGCCTTGTAGATATCGGCCTTCCGGTCTGGCGATTCCGCGTTACCATGCGGAAAAACGAACCGGGAGAGCGCCATGACGGACATTCGCTTTGGGTTTCAGGCTGCGGCTGCAGGCTCCGGGGGCCCGTCCGACCAGGAGATGTACCGCGACCTGATGGAGGATTGCGCGCTCGGCGCGCGGCTCGGCTACGACGCGGCGTGGCTGCTGGAACACCATTTCAGCGACTATTTTCCGACCCCCAGTCCGCTGTTGATGATGGCGCATATCGCAGCGCAGTTTCCCGATCTGTCGCTCGGCACCTCGGTGCTGGTGCTGCCCTGGTATCATCCGCTGCGGCTCGCCGAAGAAATCGCGATGCTGAACACGCTGACCCGCGGCACGCTGCATCTCGGCATCGGGCGCGGCACCGCCCGGATGGAGTACGACGCTTACAACATCGACATGAACGAGGGCCGCGCGCGGTTTGCTGAAGTCTACAAGATCGTCGAGAAGGGCCTGACCGGAAAACCGTTCACGCATCAGGGGCCGTTCTGGAACATCGACAAGCCGATCCGGCTGCGTCCCGATCCCGGCGCCAAGCCGGTGCAGTTCTATGGCGCGATCGGAAGCCCTGCCAGCGCCGAGGTGATGGCGGATCTCGGCATCGCGCCGATCTGCCTGTCGACCTTTCCGGACGCGCTCCTTATCAAAATTCTGGAGCGATGGCGCGCGGGCGTCGGCGCCAAAGCCGATCGCGCGATCCTGCCGATCTCCATCAAGATGTTCATCGCCGATACCGACGAGGAAGCGCGCGAACTGGGCCGGCGCTATTACCCGGCGTTCTTCGCCCTGCAGGCCGATCATTATGAGGCCGATGCCAGCCCCTGGACCGGCATTCCCGAATATGCCGACTTCAACCGGATGTTCGCCAATCTGCGCAAGCTGACCAATCCGGATGAACTCGGGCCGTTCCTGGATGCCAACCTGGTCGGATCGGCCGAGACCATCTGCAAGCGCATCGATGCGCTGATCGGGCTCGGCTTCAATTATTTCATGGTGTCGTCTGCGACGCCGGGAACGCCGGTGCCGATCCGGCAAAAGATGATGACGCGGTTTGCCGAAGAGATCTGCCCGCGCTACTCCAGCGCGATGCGGCGCAGCAAGGTGGCGTGACCGGCCGCGAAACCGGGGAACGCGGCCGATTGCCACGCGTTTCACTCTCCTTGAGAACGGGAGAGCGCGATGCAACGGCCATTCATCTTTGCGACCGTCCTGTGGCTCGCGGCCTCGGCCGCCGCGCAGGCGCAAACCAGTGTCCCGATCAATTCGCCGGCCAACACGCCATCGTCTTCGCCGGTGAACACGTCGTCGAATGCGGCCGGCACCACCGGCACGTCGACAGGTTCGACATCGCCCAATGCGACCCAGACCAACCCCGGGGCGGCCAGCGCCACCAGTACGTCCGATCCGTTGACCCTGCCGACTTCGTCCGCTTTGGGCTCGACGGAAACGTCCACCGGCGCGTCGCCGGCAACGACCACCACGAGCGCGTCGCCCTCGGTCAACCCGCAAACCCCTCTGCAGCTGCCCGGCGAGCGCGCCAACGACTCGTCACAGGCAGCGAGCACCACGGCTTCCTCGGGCGCCGCTGCTGCAGCGGGATCGAGCACCGCCGCGGCCAGCGCATCGTCCAGCGGACTCTGCGCGACCTCAGTCCCGTCGAGTTCGGGCGAACTAGCCGCCGGGAGTTTTTCGGGGGCGATTTCGCCGGGTGGCTGCTGATCGCGCCCTCAGCCCATCCCGATGCGATAGGTCAATGTGCGCTGCTCGGCGGGGGCCAGATGCATCACGCCGGGCTTGTCGGAAAACTCGCCGTCGAACGCTTCCGGGCTGGCAAAGCCGTGCCACGGTTCGATGCAGAGAAACGGCGCGCCGCCGAGCTTCGACCACACGCCGAGTTCGCGAAAATCATCCCACGAGACCTCGATCGACGGACCGCTATCTGCCGCGTAGCGCACCGACCGGCTGCGCGGCTGGTCCATGATGACGGCATCGTCGTCGAACAGCCGCTCCGACAGCGCCAGCGTCCTGCCCTGGATCGGCGTCGGCTCCGGCTTCGCGCGCATCAGGCCGTCATGGAGCCGCCGGATCGGCGCCGGCTCGTCGTCGGAAAATCGCAGCCGATACGCTTCCTTTTCGATCGAAGGCAGCAACGGCCAATTGAACGCGGGGTGCGCGCCGATCGATGCCGGCAATAGTTCATCGCCGGTGTTGGTGACCTCCAGCCGCACTTCCAGGGTCGACGCGGTCAACAAAAAGCCGATCACCAGCCGGAACGCGAATGGATAGCGAGCGCGGGTTTCTTCGTTGTCGACGAGCACCAGGGTGCAGGACGCTGTCGCCGCGTTCGAGCCACTCGAAACGCATGTCGCGCGCAAAGCCATGTTGCTTCATCGGATAGATCTTGCCGCGGTGACGCAGCTGGTCGTTCTTCAGCCGGCCGACGATCGGAAACAGCAGGGGCGCGTGGCGGGGCCATTGCGGACCGGCCTGCCAGATGAACTCTAGTCCGTCGGCGTTCTTGAGCGAGCACAATTCCGCCCCCTGGGCCGACACCTCGGCGGTCCATCCGCCGTCGCTGTGCAATCGATGGGTATCGTTTTCCATGTTCGTCCTCGTTGTCGTGCCCGCAGACGAAGTTTAGCGCGACCGGATCGAATTTACGACCGGCCGGGCGCGATTTCCGGTTATTTCACAAGCGATTTCTGGCAACGATTTCAACCTGATTTGGGTGGTCCAGCCCTCGGCGCGAAAATTTTCCGCTTTTCTTCCCAAGCAAATCAGCTGCGTATGGCGGCCATCCCGTTCCGCCAAGAGGGACGTTGGCCATCGTCACGAACGTTGGAGCGGGCTGCGGTGGACGCGGATGCGCCTTGACGAACGCGCTGAAGCGGACGGCGAAGTCGTGTGGTCCTGACGCCCCGACGCTGGCGTCAAGTCTCCGGGGCAATCTTCCCGGGGGCGATGGTGGCAAACAAGCCCGGTCACCAGGGAGAGCGCGAAGTAAGCCGTAACACCATCGCGCAGGAAACGCCGGATGTTGCGGTGAGCCTGTGGTGACTACCCCGCGTGTTACTTAAATCCACGCGGGACTGCGGGTGCACCGCGCACCCGGCGTTTCCTGCGCCCTCTTACTTTTGGGGCGAATGCGATTGGCAAAACTCGGGCAAAGCCTGCCGCGGGAAGGCGCCAGTGTGTGCCGTGGCCATCCTTCGAGACGGCGCTTCGCGCCTCCTCAGGACGAGGTCCGTCTTCGGGGGCACTCAGCAGGGCCTTCATGGTGAGGAGCGCGGCAACGCCGCGCGTCTCGAACCATGGCCAAGCGACCCCTTCCCGCGAGCGAGCGTTCGCCTCTCGGGGAAGAGGGCGGATCCTACCCAATTCAGGGCATTTCCTTTGCCTGCGAAAACGCTCTATGGTGATCGGCGATTGCGCCGGGTGTGCGATCGATTTTCAATTAAAATCAAAGGCTTGGTGAAATCCCTCGGCCTTTGGAGGGCGGCTTGACGCGGTATATTTCGACCCGGGGGGAGGCCCCGACCCTTGGATTTTGCGACGTGATGCTGACCGGGCTCGCCCGCGACGGCGGGCTCTACGTGCCCGAAATCTGGCCGCAGCTTTCGCCCGATGCCATCGCCTGCCTGTTCGGCCGGCCCTATTGGCAGGTCGCGGTCGACGTCCTCAAGCCGTTCGTCGGCGGCGAAATCTCCGACGCCGATCTGGGCCGCATGGCCAACGAAGCCTATGCAACGTTCCGCCATCCCGCGGTGGTGCCGCTCGACCAGAGCGGCCCCAATGAATTCGTGCTGGAGCTGTTTCACGGCCCGACCCTGGCGTTCAAGGACGTCGCGATGCAGTTGATCTCGCGGCTGATGGATCACGTGCTGGCCAAGCGCGCCGAGCGCACCACCATCGTGGTCGCGACCTCGGGCGATACCGGTGGCGCCGCGGTCGATGCGTTCGCGGGCCTCGATAATGTCGATCTGATCGTGCTGTTTCCGCATGGCCGGATCTCCGACGTGCAGCGGCGGATGATGACCACGACCGGCGCTGCCAACGTGCACGCGCTGGCGATCGAAGGCACGTTTCGACGATTGCCAGGCGATCGTGAAGGCGCTGTTCAATCATCACGCCTTTCGCGATGAAGTGGCGCTGTCGGGTGTCAATTCGATCAACTGGGCGCGGATCGTTGCCCAGGTGGTGTATTATTTCACCGCGGCGGTGGCGCTCGGCGCGCCCGCGCGCACCGTCGATTTCACCGTGCCGACCGGAAATTTCGGCGACATCTTCGCGGGCTATGTCGCCAAGAAGATGGGCCTGCCGATCCGCGGCTTGCGGATCGCCGCCAACATCAACGATATCCTGCCGCGCACGCTGAAGACCGGCATCTACGAAGTGCGCGAGGTGCATGCCTCGGCGTCGCCGTCGATGGACATCCAGGTGTCGTCGAATTTCGAACGGCTGCTGTTCGAGGCCGGCGGCCGCGACGCCGCCGAGGTCCGCCGGCTTGATGGAATCGCTTGAAGCAGTCCGGGCGTTTCGTGCTGCCGGATGCGACGCTGGCCGCGATCCGCGCCGAATTCGATGCCGGCCGCGCCGACGAGACCGAGACCGCCGCGGCGATCCGCGCCGCCTGGCGCGAGGCCGGCGATCTCGTCGATCCCCATACCGCGGTGGCGCTTGCGGTGGCCGATCGCGACACCACCGATTCGACCGTCCCGAACATCGTGCTGTCGACCGCCCATGCCGCGAAATTTCCCGATGCGGTCGAAGCCGCTTGCGGCGTGCGGCCGGGATTGCCGGCCTGGCTCGAGGGCCTGATGACCAGGCCCGAAACGATCAAGGTCATGAAGAACGATACGGCTGAAATCGAACGCTTCGTGCGCTCGGTCAGCCGCGCCGCGAAACAAGGAGTTGCCGGATGAGCGTCGACGTCACCAAGCTTCCCTCCGGCCTTACGGTAATTACCGACACCATGCCGCATCTCGAAACCGCGGCGCTGGGGGTGTGGGCCGGTGTCGGCGGCCGTGACGAGAAGCCGAACGAGCACGGCATCTCGCATCTGCTCGAACACATGGCATTCAAGGGCACCGCGCGGCGCTCGTCGCGCGAGATCGTCGAGGAAATCGAGGCGGTCGGCGGCGACCTCAATGCCGGCACCTCGACCGAGACCACGGCCTATTACGCCCGGGTGCTGAAGGCGGACGTGCCGCTGGCGCTCGATGTGCTGTCCGACATTCTGGCCAATCCGACCTTCGTGCCTGATGAACTGGAACGCGAGAAGAGCGTCATCGTGCAGGAGATCGGCGCCGCGCAGGATACTCCGGACGATGTGGTGTTCGAGCATCTCAACGAATTATGCTACCCGGACCAGCCGATGGGGCGTTCGCTGCTCGGCACCGCCAACACCCTGAAGGAATTCGATCGCGACACCCTGCGCGGCTATCTGTCGACGCATTATCGCGGGCCCGACATGGTGGTGGCCGCCGCCGGCGCGGTCGATCACAAGCGCGTGGTCGAGGAAGTCTCGCAGCGCTTTTCAAGCTTCGAGGGGACGGCTGCGCCGAAGCCGCAGGCCGCGATGTTCGGCAAGGGCGGTTCGCGCGTGGTGCACCGCGATCTCGAACAGGCCCATCTGACCCTGGCGCTGGAAGGCGTGCCGCAGAGCGATCTGTCGCTGTTCTCGATGCAGGTGTTCACCAACACGCTCGGCGGTGGAATGTCGTCGCGGCTGTTCCAGGAAGTGCGGGAAAAGCGCGGCCTGTGCTATTCGATCTACACTTTCCACGCGCCCTACAGCGACACCGGATTTTTCGGGCTCTATACCGGGACCGACCCCGGCGACGCGCCCGAGATGATGGAAGTGATCGTCGACGTCATCAACGAGGCCGTGGAAACCCTGACCGAAGCCGAGATCGCGCGCGCCAAGGCGCAGATGAAGGCGGGGCTGCTGATGGCGCTGGAAAGCTGCAGCTCGCGCGCCGAACAACTGGCGCGGCATATCCTTGCCTATGGACGGCCGCTGACGGTGGAAGAACTGGTCGCCCGGATCGACGCGGTCAGCGTCGAATCGACCCGGAACGCGGCGCGCGGATTGCTGTCGCGCAGCCGGCCCGCGGTGGTCGCGCTCGGCAGCGGAAGAGGTCTGGACACGGCGGTGGCTTTCGCGGAAGGATTGACCAAGTCGAAGGCCAAGACCCTGCTGCACTAGCGCTCAAGAGTTTCGCGCGGCGGCGCGATCGGGCCTATTCCGGGCCTTTGGAGGAGTAACGCCCATGGCGTTGTTTCGATTGCCATCCGGCGGATCGCCGGCGCTCGCACCGCGCGGCAACGGCCTGGTGCTGCGCGCGCCGCAGATGTCGGATTTCCTGCAATGGGCGCATTTGCGCGAAACCAGCCGCAATTATCTGACGCCGTGGGAGCCGATCTGGCCGTCCGACGATCTGACCCGGGCCGGCTTCCGGCGCCGCTTGCGCCGCTACGCCGAGGACATCGCCGCGGATCGCTCCTATCCGTTCATCATCTTCCGCGAAATCGACGGCGCCATGATCGGCGGCATCACCCTGGCCAATGTGCGCCGTGGCATCGTCCAGGCCGGCACCATCGGCTATTGGGTCGGCCAGCCGCACGCCCATCGCGGCTACATGACCGCGGCGTTGCGGGTGCTGCTGCCGTCGCTGTTCGGCGAACTCAATCTGCACCGGGTCGAGGCAGCCTGCATTCCGACCAATTCGCCATCGATCCGGGTGCTGCAGAAATGCGGTTTCACCCGCGAGGGCCTGGCGCGGCGCTATCTCTGTATCAACGGCGTCTGGCAGGACCATCTGCTGTTCGGCCTGCTGCACGAGGATTTTCGCGGCTGATGGCCACGCTAGGGAGGTGGCCCGGGCCTTTCCGGTCGCCTTTTCAATGCCTTGGGTTCGCCGCCATTGCGCTGCTATAAGGCGGCTGGAACCATCGATTTGGGAGCCAGAGATTTGGAATGGATGACAGGCGCGAAATCATGACGGCGTTGCCGTCGCGCAAATATCGCAAGGTCGCGGTATCGGCCGCGCTCGCCTTGTGCATCGGCGGCGGCCTGCTGCCGCGGCCCGCATCGGCGCAATCCTTGACCGATCGCTTCAAGAGCCTGTTCGGCGGCGGATCGTCGTCCAGCAGCCAGCCGGCACAGGCGCCGGTCGCCGGGACACCGCCGGGCAGCTCCGACGCCACGCCGAACGGCGCGAGCGACATGAATTGCCCGCCGGTCGCCATTCGCGCCGGGGCCTCCACCTATGCGGTGGCGGCGGCGGGCAAGGACGCGATCGGCAACGACGTGCGCTACCAGGCGACCATCACCAAGACCGCGCGCGAATGTACCCGCACTGGCGGCGAGATCACCGCCCGGATCGGCATTCAGGGCCGGGTCATTGCCGGCCCGGCCGGCGCGCCCGCGACGGTCGAAGTGCCGCTGCGCGTTGCCGTGGTGCAGGGCGGCGTCGGCGAAAAGACCATCGCCACCAAGGCCTATCGCACCACGGTGACGATGACGGAAGACGGCTCGGTGCCGTTCACGCTGGTCGCTGACGATTTGGTCTATCCGCTGCCGCCGGATGCGGTCTCCGATTCCTACATCTTCTATATCGGCTTCGACCCGCAGGCGCTGGCGCCCGAGCCGAAAGCCCCGGGCAGGCGCAAAAAGAAATAACGGCGCGGCGACTTTTCTTTCGAGGCAAATCAGCTCCATGTCCCTCCGTCGTCCCTGCGAACGCAGGGACCCATCACCCCTGGCGCTGATGGTGTTGAGCGGATCGTCGAACGATGTTGAGCGCTTCGATCTTTAACGCAGGCGACACGGCGCATGGGTCCCTGCGTTCGCAGGGACGACGACAACAAAAAAGCCGGCGCGATCGTCTCGCACCGGCTTCGATGTTGGATTTGAAACCCGTCAGTTCAGCTTGGCGCGAACTTCGGCGATGCCCTTGGACAACAGCTCATCCGCGACATTGCCCTTGACCGATCCCGCCATGATGCTGGTCGCCGCCGCGACCGCGGCATTGGCGGCGGCCGAGCGGACGTCGGCGATTGCCTGGGCTTCGGCCAGCGCGATCTTGCCTTCAGCGGTCTTGGTACGCCGGGCGACGAAGTCTTCCATCTTGGTCTTGGCCTCGGCGGCGATACGTTCAGCCTCGGCCTTCGCCGCGGTGACGATATCCTGCGCCTCGCGCTCGGCGGAAGCGTGACGAGCCTTGTATTGCGCCAGCAGTTTGGCGGCCTCTTCCTTGAGGCGGCGGGCGTCGTCGAGCTCGCCCTTGATGCGCTCGGCGCGATGGTCGAGCGCGGTCAGCACCGTGCGATGCAAGCCGACATAGACGAACACGCCCAGCAAGATGACGAAGCCAACGGCGACCCAGAATTCCGGTTCGGCGAACATCAGATCTTATCCCTTCAGCGAGGCGTCGACGGCGCTGTTGACGGACTGCGCATCCGGCTGCACGCCGGTGAGCTGCTGTACGATCGCCGCCGCCGCATCCGCGGCGATGCCGCGAACATTGCTCATCGCGCTCTGACGCGTCGCCGCGATGGTCTTCTCGGCGTCCGCAAGCTTGACCGAAAGCTTCTCTTCCAGCGACTTGCGTTCGGCCTCGGCCGTGGCGTTGAGCTTTTCACGGGTCTCGTTGCCGATCGCCTGGGCCCGGCCACGCGCCGCGGCCAGTTCGCTTTCATAGGCCTTCAGCGCGGTGTCGGACTCGTCCTTCAGCTTCTGCGCATCGGCGAGGTCGCCTTCGATCGTGTTGGCACGCGCATCGATTACGCTGCCGACCCGCGGCAGGGCGACCCGCGAAACGATCAAATAAAGAGCCACGAAGGCAATGACGATGGACACCATTTGCGAGGCAAAGGTGTCCTTCTGGAACGGCGGAAACTCATGCTTTTCAGCAGGAGCTTCGGTATGAGCCGTCGTGCCCTTGGCGCCCGGACTTTCAGCCACCGGCTTCTCCTGTTCGGCTTGGCGCGTATCCCGAAGCAGGATACGCGCAGGCAAGTATTAGAGTGCGAACAACAGCAGCAGCGCGATCAGCAGCGAGAAGATGCCGAGCGCTTCGGTCACGGCGAAGCCGAAAATCAGGTTGCCGAACTGGCCCTGAGCTGCCGAAGGATTGCGCACCGCTGCGGCAAGATAGTTGCCGAAGATGATGCCCACGCCGGCGCCCGCGCCACCCATGCCAATGCAGGCAATACCAGCGCCAATGTACTTCGCGGCAATCGGATCCATGAATCGAACTCCTTGTTGAGGTTTGGTGAGAGAAGCCGGGCCTTAGTGGCCCGGATGAATCGCATCGTTGAGATAGATGCAGGTGAGGATCGTGAAGACGTAGGCCTGGAGGAACGCGACCAGCAGTTCGAGCGCGGTCAGCGCGATCACCATGCCGAGCGGCAGCACGGCGCCGAAATAGCCGGCAATACCGAGGCCGGCCAGCAGCGGGATGAAGCTTGCGAACACGGCGAGCGCGATGTGGCCCGCCAGCATGTTGGCGAACAGACGTACCGAGTGAGAGATCGGGCGCAGGAAGAAGGAGAATACCTCGATGAACACCACCAGCGGCAGGATGGCGATCGGAATGCCCGACGGCACGAACAGCTTAAAGAACTTGAGGCCGTTCTTGTAGAATCCATAGACCAGCACGGTCAGGAATACGAGGAGCGCCAGCACTGCGGTAACGATCAGGTGGCTCGCGATCGTGAAATTGTAGGGGATGACGCCGATGATGTTGGAAACGGCGATGAACATGAACAGCGAGAACACCAGCGGGAAGAACTTCATGCCCTCCTTGCCGGCGGTCGATCGAATCGTGTTGGCGACGAATTCGTAGGAGATCTCGGCGACCGATTGCAGGCGGCCCGGCACCAGGCTCTTGCCGGCCACGCCGCCGATCATCAGCAGCGAAATCACCGCCACCGAGACCAGCATGTAGGCCGAGGAGTTGGTGAAGGCGATCTCCTGATGGCCGATATGGCCGATCGTGAAGAGGTTCTTGATACCAAACTGTTCGATCGGATCGATCATCCGTGGCGTATCTCTCGTCCCACCGGCCACGCCGGCGTCCTGCAATCAACTCGTACGGCTTGTGCGTTTCTACCGGCCGGTCCTGTTCGGAGAAACTCCGGCCGATCTGATCACGTTGACCACGCCGGCGGTAAAGCCAAGCAGCAGGAAAACGATCATCCCGAACGGAGATGTCGACAGCAACCGGTCGAAGCCCCAGCCAATCAGCGCCCCGACGACAACGCCGGCGATCAATTCGGAGGAAAGCTGGAAACCGCGTCCCATCGCCGATGCGCGGGCAGCGCCGTCTCCGCTTCCAGATCCGGATTGGTCAGTCCCGATGTTGCGGCTGTCCCGAATTTTGGACAACCGCTGATCCAGACTTCCGAGCCTTGCGGAAAGCGCAGCCTCGTCGGACGACACATCGTGATTTCCGCTTCCACCGTCGTCGTTCGCGCCTTCAGCCATGCTGTTTGGACCCGAAACGATGCCGTGTTGTTGGAAATGACGCCCCGTCACCCTCTAAAGCCGCGCGGACCATACTTAGCGCGTCAAACCAAGTCAAGATTGCGTAATAACCTGGTAGTTCCTTGATTTTACAGTCATTATCCTGTTCTCCGAGAACCGTCATCAGAGCTTTCCACGCGCTGTATCCGCAGCGCACCGGATTGTCGAAAATGGGCGAGCGCGGCCGGCGGTTTCCGGACGTGATCGCCGGGGCCGCGGGTGGCGAACCACCGATCTTGCGTCACCCAGGCGGGTCTGTTGGGATAGCCGCAAACAGGCAAATCTCTTGGGGAGCTACGATGCCACGTCAGGTCGATTATTATTTTTCGCTGCAATCCCCGTGGGCCTATATCGGCCACAAGGTCTTTCGCGACCTGGCGGAGGCTTACGATCTCAAGGTCAACCACAAGCCGGTGGTGCTGATCGATCTGTTTTCCGAGACCGGTGGCTTGCCGCTGGGCAAGCGTCACCCGGTGCGGCAGCGCTACCGGATGGTCGAATTGCAGCGCTGGCGCGACAAGCGCGGCCTGCAATTTCACCTGCAGCCGGCGAATTGGCCTTTCAACGGCCGGCTCGCCGACGGGCTGGTGATCGCGGCAGTCGAGGCCGGTCATGATCCCGATCGCTTTCTGCAGCGCGCGTTCGCCGCGGTGTGGGAAGACCAGCTTGATCTGGCGGATGCCGCGACTCTGGTAAAAATGGCCGACGATTGCGGGTTGCCAGGCCGGCTATTGGTGGAGCGATCCGCGGCTGCGGATATCGATGCGGCCTATGAGCAAAACCGGCAGGAGGCGCTCGCTGCCGACGTATTCGGGTCGCCGGCCTATGTGCTCGATGGTGAGGTATTCTGGGGCCAGGACCGGATCGAATTGCTGGCGGATGCGTTGAAATCCGGTCGCGGGCCCTATCGTTCGCAGGTCTCGTGAATATCTAAGGAGGCGTCGGCGAATTGCGGCGGAGCAGTCTCATGAGGATGACCGCGTTGCTTTCCGGAAGACCGATTTTGCTTGCGGCGACTGCGACGGTTTTATGGATCGGCGGTGCCGCGGCGCAAACCATTCCCGATATCGACAACGGCCGCTACACGATGTCGCCGATTACCGATGGCATGATGCGGCTCGACACCAAAACCGGTGAGGTTTCGACCTGCAGCAATAACGGCAACGGCTGGGCCTGCTACGCCGTGCCCGACGAGCGCGCGGCGTTCGACGCCGAGATCGGCCGGCTGCAGGCGGAAAATGACAAGCTGAAAGCGCAGTTGCAGGAACGGGACACGACCGTCGCCGGCAAGACCGATGAGCCCCTGCCGAAAGGCGACGCGCAAAAGCAGTCCCAACCGAAAGTCGCCGAAGGCGATCGAAAGATCGAGATTCCGAGAATAGAAATCCCGCTGCCGAGCGACCGTGACATGGACCGTGCGATGTCGTTCCTGCAGGATGCTTGGCGCCGCCTGATCGATCTGGCCAACCGGGTGCAGAAGGACGTCAGCGGCAGGATTTGATGGCGATGTCCGCGCGAACCATCACCCGCACCACGCCGTCGGCGGTGACCGCCGATGCGCTGGTGACGTCGCTTCTGACCGTCCAGACGGCGGGCGCGGGCTTCGTCGATCTGACCGCGGAGGTCGCGAAATTCGTCAGGGAAGTGCAGGGCCAGGAAGGCGCGGTGGTCCTGTTCGTGCGCCATACCTCGGCGTCGCTGACGATCCAGGAAAACGCTGATCCGACCGTGTTGCAGGATTTGATGACGGCGTTGAGTCGGCTGGCGCCGGAGAATGGCGGATGGCGTCACGACAGCGAGGGCCCCGACGACATGCCGGGGCATATCAAGACCATGCTGACGGCGACGTCGCTGCATGTTCCGGTGTTGAACCGCGGATTGGCGCTGGGAACCTGGCAGGCGATTTATCTGATCGAACATCGCGCGCGGCCGCATCGGCGCGAGGTGGTAATGCAGTTCATGGGACGCATTGGTTAAAGCGAACCCTGGGACATTTCGCCACGGTAACGCCGCCGTGAGCACAGGCCAATACGACGCGGACGGCATTTGCCATCGTGTGAGGCCGACTGCGGAGCGATTTGCGTGTCTGCCATGTCGTCAGCGTGTTGCTGCCGACTTTGTTGCGACGCACAAACGATGTAATTAACCGCCTCACTGCAAGCTTCGATTGCGCGCTTGCATGCAACCCGCCATCAGAGGACAATTGTTCCAACAACAAAATCTGCGGAGAGATTTTTTGAACAGGCCGCAGAAGTCAGAACAACCGTATTGTAAGAATTTCATGGCCAGCAGCACCCGTATCATTATCGCCGATGACCATCCGCTATTTCGCGATGCCCTGCGGCAGGCGGTGGCGAGCGTCATGGTCGGCGCCAGGATCGACCAGGCCGGAGCGTTCGACGAACTGACTTCGTTGCTGGAACAGGATTCCGATGTCGACATGGTGCTGCTCGACCTGTCGATGCCCGGCATCAGCGGCTTTTCCGGCCTGATCTATCTGCGCGCGCAGTATCCGGCGATTCCGGTGGTGATCGTTTCCGCGAGCGACGACGGCAGCACGATCCGGCGGTCGCTGGATTTCGGCGCCTCGGGCTTCATCCCGAAACGGTTCGGCGTGGAAACCTTGCGCGACGCGATCGTCAGGGTGATGGACGGCGATGTCTGGGTGCCGCCGGACACCGATCTGTCGTCGACCATCGATCCCGATATGACGCGGCTGCGCGACCGGCTGGTGACGCTGACGCCGCAGCAGGTGCGGGTGTTGATGATGCTGTCGGAAGGACTGCTCAACAAGCAGATCGCCTACGAACTCGGTGTATCCGAAGCCACCATCAAGGCGCATGTCTCGGCGATTCTGCAAAAGCTCGGCGTCGAGAGCCGCACCCAGGCGGTGATCGCAGCGGCCAAGATTGCCGGTGGTCAATGGCGGCAGGAAACCCCGTCGCCGCAGTAATTTTTCTTCAGCCTTGGCGTTATTCCGCGGCGACCATCTGCTGGGTGCGCCACTGGCCGATCAAGGCGCGCAGCGACGCCGGCTTGACCGGTTTCGACAGCACCGCGATTTTTTCCTCGCGCGCCGCCACCCGGACATGCGGACTTCGATCGGCGGTGATCAGGATCGCCGGAATGCGGTCGCCGAAGCGGCGGCGGATGTCGCGGATCGCGGCAACGCCATTACCGCGATCGAGATGATAATCGACCAGCAGACCCGTGACCCGGCCGCCGACGGCCTCGATCGCTTCCATCGCGGCCTCGGGATCGGCCGCTGTGATTACCTCAGCATCCCAGGCCTTCAAAAGCGTTTTCATGCCGTCGAGGATCGCCGCGTCGTTTTCGATACAGACGATCAGCGTGCCGCTTACCCTGGCCTTGGACAGCGGCGTGGCGCTCGTGACCGCGGCGGTGAAGTTGACGGCTGTGGCGACCGGCAAGGTCACCGAGAAGAACGAACCGCCGCTGGCGACCGAACTCGAGTGCAATGCCATGGTTGAGCACCCGTGCGATGCGTTCGACGATCGAGAGCCCGAGCCCGAGTCCGCGCGCGATCCGGGCGCCCTGTTCGAGCCGGTGAAATTCCTTGAAGATCTCGCCGCGTTTGACCACGGGAATGCCGACACCGGTATCGTAGACGCCGATCTGCAGCGACTGGCCGCGCCGGCGGCAGCCGACCAGCACCCGGCCGCGCGGGGTATATTTGATCGCGTTGGAGATCAGGTTTTGCAGCAGCCGCCGCAGCAGCAATCGATCGGACTCGACCGGCAATGAACACGGCACGAAAACCAGCTCCAGCCCCTTGGCCCGCGCCATCGGCATGAACTCGATCTGGATCGAGCGCATCAGGTCGCCGATCTTGAAGCTGGTGATCGCGGTCGCCATCGCGCCGGCATCGAGCCGCGAAATGTCGAGCAGCGCGCCGAGGATTTCCTCGATCGCCTGCAGGGAATCGTCGATGTTCTCGACCAGCCGCGAATCCTCGCCGCCGTTCTGGCGTTCGACCAGGCTCGTGACGTAAAGCCTCGCCGCGTTCAGCGGCTGCAGAATGTCGTGGCTGGCAGCGGCCAGAAACCGCGTCTTCGAATTGCTGGCATCTTCGGCGGCGCTCTTGGCTTGTGCCAGTTCAGAGTTAAGTCGGGTGAGTTCCTCGGTGCGGTCGCGCACGCGCTTTTCGAGGGTGGCGTTGGAGCGCTCCAGCGCCTCGGCGGCCTCAAAACTCGGTGTGACGTCGGAGAACGTAATGACCAATCCGCCACCGGGCATCCGGTTGGTGCGCACCTCGATCACCATATGGCGATCTGGGAGACGCTCGAGATAGGGCGCGCCTTCGGTGGTGTAGGCCTTGAGCCGCATCTGCAGCAGGGCTTCGCTGTTGCCGTGGCTTTGCGGGCTGATGGTATCCATGAAGCCCAGGATCTCGCGCAAGGGGATGCCGAGTTGCACCAGTTGCGGTGGCAGGCCGAGGATGATGCCGAACTGATGATTGGAGCAGATCAATTGCAGATCGGCGTCGAACACCGCGATGCCCTGGCGCACATGATTGAGCGCGGTCTGCAGGATTTCGCGATTGAAATGCAGGGCGGCGTGGGAGTCGTCCAGCAGCTTCAGCGCGGCTTTGGCGGAAACGGTCCGCTTGCGCAGCAGCAGCGACATGACAAGGCGTGACGACGCGGCGCCGATCGAGGAGGCGATCAAGTGCTCGGCGTGCTGCAGGATTTCGAAGTCGGCGGGAGCGGCGGGGTCGAGCGGGACCTGATGGCTGACCGCAAAGGCATCGAAAGAATGGCGGGCTCGTTCGGGGCCGAGATATTGCGCCACCGTGCTCTGGATATCCTGCACCGTCACCGTGGTGCGCCAGCGCCGGAAGGTCGGCGCGATCGGGGCCAGTGCCGTCGGCATGAACAGATCGGCTTGCAGGCGTTCGATCGAGGAGGGCATGCGCGCCAGCGACAGCACGACGTACGTCAGGATGTTGAGCGACAGTGACCACAGCACGCCGTGCAGCAGCGGGCTGAGATCGGCTCCAAACAAGGCTTGCGGACGAAGAGCCTCGATGCCGAACGGGCCGTGATGCAGCAGCATCACTCCGGCGGTCGAGCTATCGAGGAAGCTCGGCAGAAACAGCGTGTAGACCCACACCAGGGTGCCGACCAGCATGCCGCCCATGGCGCCGCGTGCGGTAGCGCGCCGCCAGAACAGGCCGCCGAAAAACGCCGGCGCGAGCTGCGCGATCGCCGCGAATGACAACAGGCCGATCGCCGCCAGCTGGGTATTGCCCAGCGCGCGGTAATACAGATAGGCGGTCAGCATCATCGCGAGGATGGCGAACCGCCGAACCTTGAGCAGGAAGTCGCCGAAATCCTTTTGCTCGCCGCGCGACGTACCGCGCCGCTGCAGCACCAGCGGCAACACGATGTCGTTCGACACCATGATCGCCAGCGCGACGCACTCCACCATCACCATCGCGGTCGCCGCCGACAAACCGCCGATGAAAACGATGACGCTGAGGAGCTGGGCGTTACCCTCCATCGGCAACGCCAGCACGTACATGTCGCTGTCGACCGCGCCGAACGGGAAATTGACCAGGCCCGCGAGCGCGATCGGGATCACGAACACATTGATCGCGACCAGATAGAGCGGAAACAGCCAGCGCGCCCGCCTGACCTCGCTGTCGCTGGAGTTCTCGACCACGCTGACGTGGAACTGCCGCGGCACCAGCAGGATCGCGCAGAACGACAGCAGCGTCATGGTGAGGAAATTGCCGATCGAAGGTACGTATTCGATCGCGCGCACCGCTTCCGGGGTCTTCATCGCGCGTTCGATCAGTTCTTCCGGACTGAACATCCAGAAGGTCACGAATGCTCCGGCCGCCAGGAACGCCACGAGTTTTACGATCGATTCGGTGGCGACCGCCAGCATCAGGCCATGCTGATGTTCGGTGGCGTCGGTCTGCCGTGTGCCGAACAGCACAGCAAACGCGGCCATTGCCAGGGTCACCATCAGCGCGATGTCGCCGATGATCGGAATGTGGGAGAAGGCCTGATCCTCGCTGAGAATGGTTTCCAGCGAAGATGCCACCGCCTTGAGCTGCAGTGCGATGTAGGGCACCGAACCGATGATCGCGATCAGCGCCACGGTGGCGGCGACCGCCTGGCTCTTGCCGTATCGGGCGCCGATGAAATCGGCGATCGAGGTGATGTGCTGCGATTTCGCAAGCTGGATCACCCGCCGCAGAATCGGCGTGCCGCAGGCGATCATCAGGATCGGGCCGACATAGATCGCAAGGAAATCGACACTGGTACGGGAGGCGAAGCCGACCGAGCCGTAATAGGTCCAGGAGGTGCAATAGATCGCCAGCGACAGCGGATAGATCAGCGAACTGGCGCGGCCGCGCAACGATGGCGACAGCCGGTCGCCGCGGCTGGCCACGAAGAACAGGAACCCGATGTAGCCGAAGGCGGCGGCAATCACGCCCCAATCGTGCAGCATCGCTGCTTACTCCTTGAAAGGTCTATGAAACCTAGCGCGTTGCGCGCCGGCATGCGACAGCCAAATACCGTTGAACGGGACGAAATGAGATCGTCGTTAAGTCCAGCGCGGGACCAGGAATATTGTCAGCGCGACCGCCAACCATGCCGCCAGCCCGCCGAGCAGCGCCAGCCGGTAATCGATCCGTCCGATCGCGAAATAACATACCGCCAAAAAGGCGAGGTAGGCCGGAATGGTCTTGGCCCCGGCGACGCAGGCCTCACGGAACGAAAGCTGGTCGCCCTTGGCGCCGACGATCAGGAGCGCGATCACAGCAAACGTGGGAAACAGCGGCAGGATGCCGGGCAGGGTATTACCGCGCTTCGACAGCCAGACGATCGCCGCGGTCATCAGGCCGCCGACGAAGCCTTTCCAGAGCATTTCCATGGCGGCGTATCCGGAAGCCAATCGTGATCAGAGCGCGCCGCGGGTGAGTGGAAGTTGTGGGAGCTACTCGGCCGCCATCGACTTCGCACGCAACGGCAGGCCGAGCCGGTCCCAGACCTGCAGCAGCGCTTCCGCCAGTTGATCGATCAGCCCGTCGTCGTGATACGGCGAGGGCGTGATCCGCAGCCGCTCGGTGCCCTTGGCGACGGTCGGATAATTGATCGGCTGGATGTAGATGCCGTGTTCTTCGAGCAGCAGGTCGCTGGCTTGCTTGCACAGTTCGGGATCACCGACAAACAGCGGCACGATGTGGGTATCGCTCGACATCACCGGCAGGCCGGCGGCATTGAGGATCGCCTTGACCCGGGCGGCGCGGTCCTGATGGCGTTCACGCTCCCATGAAGACGCCTTGAGGTGACGGATCGCGGCGGTCGCGGCCGAACAGATCGCCGGCGGCAGCGCGGTGGTGAAGATGAAGCCGGGAGCGTAGGACCGCACGGCGTCGATGATATCGGCATTGCCGGCGATATAACCGCCGAGGCAACCGAACGCCTTGGCCAGCGTGCCCTCGAGAATGTCGATCCGGTGCATCACGCCATCGCGCTCGGCGATGCCGCCGCCGCGCGGACCGTACATGCCGACCGCATGGACCTCGTCGACATACGTCATGGCGCCATAACGTTCGGCGAGGTCACAGATCTTGGCCAGCGGCGCGATGTCGCCGTCCATCGAATAGAGGCTCTCGCAGGCGATCAGCTTGGGCCGGTCGGGGCCCGCCGCGCGCAGCAATTCCTCGAGATGCGCCATGTCGCTGTGACGGAACACCTGACGTTCGCAGCCGGATTGCCGGATGCCTTCGATCATCGAATTGTGGTTGAGCGCGTCCGACAGGATCAGGCAATTCGGAATCAATTTGGCGATGGTCGGAATGCCGGTCTGGTTTGATACGTAGCCCGAGGTGAACAGCAGCGAGGCTTCCTTGCCGTGGAGGTCGGCGAGTTCCTGTTCGAGCTGCACCAGCGGATGATGCGTGCCGGCGATGTTGCGGGTGCCGCCGGCGCCGGTGCCGACGCGGGTCGCGGTTTCCACCATGGCGCCAACCACTTTCGGGTGCTGGCCCATGCCGAGATAGTCGTTCGAGCACCAGATCACGACGTTGCTGGGGCCCTGCGGCGCATGCCAGACCGCGTGCGGAAACCGCCCCGCGATGCGCTCAAGATCGGCGAAAACCCGGTAACGCCGCTCATCATGCAGGCGACCAAGAGCGGTTTGGAAGAATTTGCTGTAATCCATGACAGAAACCCGGAATGGAACTGGGCCGGAGCGGCGGTTCTTTTTAGAGCTTTTCCAGCTTTAATGTCGAGCCGGATTTAAGCGTTTGGACGGCCATCCACGGGATGCCGGGTTGCCCGGAGCGCGTATCGAAAGCTGATCCAGATCAATGCGCTAGCGATGGGCGCGCGCTTCTGATGACGCGCCTGCGGGCTACGTCGCGGACGCTGCGTCGGCTTTGCTCTGAAATGTGATAATGATTCCAGAATTCGGGCGGAGTGCGCGGCCGACAGGCGACGCCGCTGAATGCGCGGCCTTGTCTAACCCGCGCCCAGGGCGCGCGCGACGTTGTACGTGATCGCCGATCCGACATAAGCCAGCGCCAGCATGTAAAAGAAGGTGACCGCCATCCACTTCCAGCTTCCGGTCTCGCGCCGGATCACCGCCAGGGTCGAGGCGCATTGCGGCGCGAAGATGTACCAGACCAGCAGCGACAGCGCGGTCGCCACGCTCCAGTGGTTGGCCAGCGCCTGGCCGATCTGGTCGGCAGCTTCCTTGCCGCCTTCGATCGCGTAGACGGTGCCGAGCGCGGCGACCGCGACTTCGCGGGCGGCCATGCCCGGGATCAGCGCCACCGCGATCTGCCAGTTGAAGCCGAGCGGCGCCAGCGCCGGCTCGATCGCGTGTCCGATCATTGCCGCCAGGCTGTAATTGATCGCGGGTCCTTCGGCGCCGGCCGGCGGCTGCGGAAACGACGCCAGAAACCAGATCAGCACCATCATCGAGAAGATCGTGGTGCCGGCGCGGTGCAGGAACATCTTGGCGCGCATATAGACGCCCGAGCGCGACGCTCTTGAAGCGCGGCAATTTGTAGTCCGGCAATTCCATCATGAACGGCGACGGCTCGTAATCGCGCCACATCACGATCTTGGCGACGAACGACACCGCCGAGCGCGCTGACGATGCCGGCAGCGTAAAGCCCGAACATCACCAGGCCCTGCAGATTGATAAAGCCGCAGCACCTGGCGCTCGGGAATGAACGCCGAAATGATCAGCGTGTAGACCGGGATCCGCGCCGAGCAGGTCATCAGCGGCGCGATCAGGATCGTGGTCAGCCGGTCGCGCCGGTTGTCGATCACGCGCGTCGCCATGATGCCGGGAATGGCGCAGGCGAAGCTCGACAGCAGCGGAATGAAGGCGCGGCCGTGCAGGCCGGCGCCGCCCATGATGCGGTCCATCAGGAACGCCGCGCGCGCCATGTAGCCGAAATCTTCCAGCAGCAGGATGAACAGGAACAGGATCAGGATCTGCGGCAGGAACACGATGACGCTGCCGACGCCCGAGATCACGCCGTTCTGCAGGAAGCTTTGCAGCAGTCCTGCGGGCAACGCAGTCGTGCACCAACTGACCGAGCGCATCGAAAGCTGTTCGACAGCAGGTCCATCACCGGCTGGGCCCAGGTGAACACCGCCTGGAACATCACGAACAACACCACCAGCAGCACCAGCAGGCCGGCGACCGGATGCAGCACCACGGCGTCGATCCGGGTGGTCGCGGTGTCCGGCCTGGCCGGCGGGGTCACCGCCGCCGCGATGATGCGGTCGGCTTCGCGCTGCAACGCGCGCAGGCCGTTCGGCGACGGCGGTTGCCAGACATTCGGCGACCGGATCGGTGCGATCGGGCGCCAACTGCGTCCAGATATTGCAGCAGGTCGGCGGTGCCGCCCTTGCGCACGCGACACGGCGGTGACGACGGGCATGCCGAGTTCGGCGGACAGCCGTTCCAGATCGAACACGATGCCGCGCCGCCGGGCGATGTCGATCATGTTGAGCACCAGCACCATCGGCCGGCCGACCTGCTTCAGTTCCAGCACCAGCCGGATAGCCGAGCCGCAGATTGGTGGCGTCGGCGACGCAGACGATGCAGTCGAGCGCGATCTCGTCGCGGACGTCGCCGAACACGACTTCGCGGGTGATCTCCTCGTCCGGGCTGCGGCCGCGCAGCGAATAGGTGCCGGGCAAATCCAGCACGGTCATCGCCCGGCCGGTCGCGGTCTGGATCGCGCCGGACTTTCGCTCGACCGTCACGCCGGGATAATTCGCGACGCTTCTGGCGGCTGCCGGTCAGCGCATTGAACAGCGAGGTCTTGCCGCTGTTCGGGGTGCCGACCAGCGCCAGATTCAGCGGAGTGGAAAGGGTGATGTTGATATTCACGAGCGTCAGTCCACCATGATGGCCATCGCCTCGCGGCGGCGGATGGCGACGGTGGCGTTGTCGACGCGGACGGCGATCGGGTCCCGGCCGAATGCTCCTTCGTGCAGGATTTCGACCTTGGCGCCTTCGACAAAACCCATCTCGATCAGGCGGTTTTCGAGTTCATCCGGCGACAGAATCGAGGCGCAGGCCGAAGGATCCAGCGACAGGATTTTCCCGACATAACCGCGTTTGGCAATTCCCAACGATTTCAATCGGTTCACCGTTCGTCCACTCGGCCGTTGGCTCTTCTATATGACAAATAAGCGTAACGGCGGCGATCAACCGCAGGACTTCGATTTAGAAACCTTTTAAATCATGGGATTTTGGACGAGCAACGCTTCGTCAGGTGGTCCGGAAACGCAGCACGCCGTCGACCACTTCCGAGGTCAGGCGGCCCTCGACCAGCATGTAATTGACATGGGCGATCAGTTCGCCGGCGGCAAAACCCATCTGGTGGACGTCGAGCGGGTATTTGTAGAACACCACCGGCACCAGTTCGCGCGAAGTCTTCGAGGTTTCGCGGCAGGCGTCGGCGATCAGGCCGCAGCGTTCCTCGTGATGGTCGGCCAGTTGCTTGATCCGGGTCTTCAGGCCGTAGAACGGCACGCCATGGCCGGGCAGCACGATCAGATCATAGGGCAAGGTGGTGGTGAGGCTGGCCAGCGAGGCCAGATATTCGCCGAGCGAGTTCTGGTCGGGCTCGACCGCCCAGACGCTGACATTGGGCGAGATCTTGCTCAGCACCTGATCGGCCGACAGGAACAGCTTGTCGGCGGCGCAATACAGCATCACCTGATCGAGCGCATGGCCGCCGCCGGTGATGACCTTGAAGCGCCGCGTGCCGATCGAAATCTCGTCGCCATGCGAGATGCGGCGATAGGACGGCGGCAGCACCGACACCCGCTTCAGATATTCCTGGCCGCGGCCGAGCAGTTTGTCGGTCAGGTCCTCGTCCATGCCGTGGCGGCGGAAGAACAGCCGCTGCGCGTTCTTGCGCTCCTCGGTGCCGCGGTTCTGGTGATAGACCGACTGCAGGTATTCGACCTGCGACATGTAGAGCGGGCAGTTGAACCGCTCGACGATCCATCCGGCAAGCCCGACATGATCGGGATGCGAATGGGTCACGATCAGCCGCGTGATCTTCACATGCGACAGCGGGCCTTCGAACAACGCGGTCCAGGCCGCGATCGATTCCTCGTTGCCGAATCCGGAATCCACCATCGCCCAGCCGTCGCCGTCGGCGAGCAGATAGATGTTCACATGGTTGAGGCGGAACGGCAGCTTCAGCCGAACCCACAGCACGCCGGGCATCACCTCGACGACCTCGGTGGGGCCGGGAGTGATTTTCCCAGGGGTACCGCAATGCCTCGACCGAGGACTGCACCGGTGTCTGTTTTCGAATTCATGCATACCGACTTAGCCGCAGGCGGGACGCGGCGCCAGCCGAAAAAGCGGATGCGGGTTTCGAAATACCGCATAGGTATCGCCTTCATCCGGGGCTGTGCGAAGCACGAACTCCGGCGCGCTATAGCGCGCCGAATCCGACATTCCGGGCTCATCGTTTCGCGATGCCCCGGAATGACGGTGCATGTAGCCGGCTTACGCCGCCCGGATGTTGGACAGGAACCGGTCGATTTCCGAGCGCAGCATCGTCGGCCTCGCGGCGGAGCGCGCCGGACGCGTTCAGCACCTCGCTGGCGGCCGAGCCGGCCTCGGCGGAGGCGGTGGAGACGCCGACGATGTTGCTGGAAACCTCGCTGGTGCCGCCGGCGGCGTGCTGGATGTTGCGGGCGATCTCGCGCGTCGCCGCGCCCTGTTCCTCGACCGCGGCCGCGATCGCGGTGGTCACCTCGTTGATCTCGCCGATGGTGTTGCCGATGCTCCGGATGGCGCCGACCGCCGATGTCGTCACCTGCTGCATGCTGGCGATCTGCGAGCGGATTTCGTCGGTCGCCTTCGCGGTCTGGCTGGCGAGGCTCTTCACCTCGGAGGCGACCACCGCGAAGCCGCGGCCGGCTTCGCCGGCGCGCGCGGCTTCGATGGTGGCGTTGAGCGCCAGCAGATTGGTCTGCGACGCGATGGTCTGGATCAGGTCGATCACGACGCTGATGCGGCCGGCGTTTTCGGCCAGTCCCTGCATGGTGGCGTCGGTTGCGCCGGCTTCATCGACCGCCTTGCGGGCGATCTCCGCCGACGTGACCACCTGGCGGCCGATTTCGGCGATCGACGACGACAGTTCCTCGGTGCCGGAGGACACGGTCTGCACATTGACCGAGGTTTCCTCGGCGGCGGACGCCACCGCGCTGACCAGCGCGCTGGATTGATCGGCGGTCGCCGACATGCTTCTGCGCGGTGGTCTGCATCGAATTGGCCGAGTTCTGCAGACTGTCCGAGCGCGGCGCGGACGGTGGCTTCGAATTCGACGATCCGGGCTCTCCATGCGCGAGGCGCGTTCGGCCTTGGCGACGCGGTCCTTGTCCTGCTCGGCGCCGAGCGCGCGGGCCTCGATCATGCTCTCGCGGAACACCTGCAGCGTATTGGCCATCGCCGCGATCTCGTCGTGCTGGTGGCTCTGATAGATTTCCGATTGCAGGTCGCCGTCGGACAGCAGTTGCATCGAGCGTTGCAGGCTGCGGATCCGGCGCAGGATGTTGCCGCCGACATAGAGCCAGACGAACAGCACCGATCCGACCAAAGTCAGCGCGCCGAGCGCCGAGCATGACGGTGGTGGCGAGCGAAATCTCCTGGCGCGCCTGCCAGGTCGAGGCGTCGGTGTCCTTTTGCACGCCGTCGACCAGCTGCTGCACGCTGATGCCGAGGCCGACATTGAGCTTGCCGGTTTCCTCCAGGATGACCTCGCCGTAATCGGCTGGCATCCAGTTCCTTCTGGCGGAGCTTGAAGACGCCGGTCTTGCCTTCGCCGAGCGCCAGCAATTTCGGCGACCGCGTCGCCGAGCAGCTTGTTTTCATGGTTTTTCGGCAGCATTTCGAGGTTGGATTTGACCCGTTCGCGGGCATCCTTGAATTCCTTTTCGATCGCTTCCAGCGTGTCGCTGCTGGTCGCCGAGAGCGCGGCGTTCAGTTCCGAGGCCGCGTGATGGCCGCTGGCGATGGCGTTGCCGAGCTGTTCGAGGGTGCGCGCGGCCTGCGTCGCGTCATCGGCGGAAAGCTCGGCCGAACCGAGCACCGCGTTGATCTCGGTCTGCGCATTCATCATCGCCGGGATGGCGGCGGCCGAGAAAGCGGTCTGCGCGTCGCGCAGCGCGTCATATTGCTTGTCGTGCAACGCCGCGACCTCGAGCCGCTCGCGCGCGGCCGAGCCGAGGCTCTTGATGGTGTCGTCGATATTCTTGACGGTTTCGTTGAGGGCCGCGACCACGGCCTTGTCGGCGCCGAGTTCGATGATCTCGCCGAGTTTGGCGAGCGCGACCTGCTGGGTTTCCTTCATCTTCCTGGCGCGCTCGTTCGAGCGTTTCCGGACTGCGCGAGGCCAACAGCGCCGGCCCCTGGCTGGCCAGGCTGGCGCTTTGCGCCGCCAATTGCAGGCTGGCGGCAAGCCGAGGAATGTCGCGCCCGCTGAGATCGACCATGGTCTTGCCGAGCTGGCCGAGCACAAAGCCGGCACCCGCGCTGATCAGGATGGCCATGCCGGCGATCACCGCAAAGGCGGCGAACAGGCTGCCACGGACGCCCCATCGCGGGAGTGAGAAACCTAATCGAAGAAATTTCCGAACTGAAAGTCGGCTTGCCATGCGCTTCTGCCCCAAATTTATGTTTCACCTTGAGGGTGAAAATTACGGAGCAGTATCGCGGTAGCCGGTTAACAAACCCCGGAGTTTTACGGGGATCGCGCGGAATTCATGCAACTAAGAAACAAAAAGGCCGGCGCGAGGCCGGCCTTTCCGTCGATGTCAGCTAAGAAACGATGAACAACTAAGATCAGTAGCGCGCCGCCATCGGGGCACCCCAGTTGAAGCGATAGTTGATGCCGGCCTTGACGGTGTGCTCGTCGTCGTTGAAGCGAACGCCAGCCAGACCGACGGGGGTCAGGAAGGTGGTGCTGCCGAAGTTGTAATACTGGTACTCGACCTTGGCCGACCAGTTCGGGGCGAACATGTATTCGAGGCCGGCGCCGACGGTGTAACCATCGCGGGTGTTGCCCGTGGTGGTGAAGCCGACCGGCGAACCGTTGACGTTGACATGGTCGCCGTCCTTGAAGGCATAACCGCCCTTGGCGTAGAGCAACGCCGGGCCGAACGAATAGCCGAGGCGGCCGGTGACCGAACCGAGCTCGTTGCTGTTCGAGGTGACGAGGATGCCACCCGGGAAGGTCGCGCCACCGCCATTGTTGCTCATCCAGCTGTACTGAGCCTCGATGCCGAGCACCAGGTTGTTGGAGAACTGGTAGTCTGCGCCGCCCTGGACACCGCCGAGGAACCGGCTGTCGCCCTGCAGGCTGTTGTCGCCGGCGAACGCGCCGCCGATGTGACCGCCGATGTAGAAGCCGGTCCAGTTATAGATCGGCTGCACATAGGCCGGGGCCTTGGTGTAGGTGCGGGGGGCCGCGCCGAGGTCGGCGGCAAGAGCCGGGGCGGTCGCGCCGAGGGCGACGATAGCCACGGTGGCAAGCAGAAATTTCTTCATGGTCTAGTACTCCAGCAGGTCGTTTTTTCAGGGGGCAGCCGTTTCCCGGCTCGTTCCATGGCGCGCACTTAGACAGCTTTTGAATAAATTGCTGTCACCGTCAGGACACACCGATGGATAACCCAACCCTTTGGAACGCAACAATTTTTTGTGATTAATGGCGTCCTAATGAAAGCTGAATGACGCCTTAATTCGCTTAAGTGCAGTGCACCACTCGTTAATTTTGCGACCAGCAGGATACCGCCGAGACGCCCGAGGCGCTCCGGTTCCATTACGCCTCGCGACGATAGTCGCATCCGGGCAACGCCTCGGGAACCAAGAGCAATGCAGCGACGGCGCGGCTTTCAACACCGCGAAGCGGTCGAGAAGTACGACAAGAACATATCGACCGCCGCCTGCACATGGAGCTTCATTTCGAGCGGGCTTACCGGGGCCGGCTGGCCGATCAGGCAGTGCAGGTGATGATGCGAGACCACGGCGCCAAGGAACAGCTTGGCGGCGCGACGGGGATCGGGACAGTCGAGCAGCCCACGCTGGGTGGCCGAGCGCAGATAGGCGGTCAGCCGCTTCAAGGTCATGCCGGGTCCTTGATCGTAAAAAATCTGCGCCAGTTCCGGCGACCTCTGCGCATCGGCCATGACGATCTTGAACAGGGTCGACGTGTCGCCCTTTGTCATCAATTCCATCAAGCTCATGCCGAGTTCGAACAGCGCGGTCTGCGGTGGTTCGTCACGCGCGAGCGCGCTTTGCGGACCGGCGACCTTGGCCGCGCGGGCGTTGATCAGTTCCGCGAACAAAGTTTCTTTGCTGGCGAAATGCCGATAGAGCGTTTCCTTCGAGGCGCCCGCCTCGACCGCGATCATCTGCATCGTGGTGTCGGTAAAACCGTACTTCAAAAACAGCCGCTCGGCGACCAAGGCGAGTTCCATTCGCCTTTGCTCGCCGCGTGGAACCTTGCGTGCAGTTTTGATCTTAACGTCTGTCATTCGTTCGTCGCTGCTGCGGGTGAGTGTTAACTCATCTCATCTATAGCGTATTTTGTAATCCGTACCAATGAGTTCGGTTAAGTTTCCGGCCGCTGCCGGCTCCGGCGGATAGTTTTAAAGGCACGGGACGCAATGACCGAAGCAGCTACGACTGAAACGGCTACGCATGATCACGACGCCGCGGACCGCGGCAAGGCCGAGCAGCCGAGCGCTCCGCAGAATAAGGCGAAGCCCGACGACAAGGCCGAGGACACCAAAAACCAGCAGAACGAAAAAGCCGAAGAGGAAACTCGCAAGAAGCGGCGGCCTCTGGTGATCATCATCGGTCTGGTCGTGGTTGGCCTGATCGTCGCCGGCGGGCTTTATTACTGGATCACGAACCGCAATCTCGAAAGCACCGACGACGCCTATACCGATGGCCGCGCGATCAACATCGCCGCGCAAGTCTCGGGCACCGTGCTTTCGCTCGACGTCAACGACAACCAGTTCGTCAAGAAGGATCAGTTGCTGATCCATGTCGATCCCCGGCAATACGTCAGCGACCGCGACCAGGCCGAGGGCGCGCTGGCGACGGCAAAGGCGCAGTACGAGGGCCAGCAGTTCGGCGCCGAAGTCGCGCGCAAGAATTTTCCGGCCCAACTCGAGCAGGCGCAGGCGCAGCTTCGCAACGCGCAGGCCAATCTGGCCAAGGCGCAGGCCGATTTCGACCGCCAGAAGAGCCTGCCGAAACTGGCGACCTCGCAACAGGACGTCGATGCCGCCACCGCCGCGCTGAAGCAGGCGCAGGCCCAGGTGATGCTCGCGGACGCGCAGGTGACGCAGAACTCGCCGGTGCCGCAGCGGATCGGCGAGACCGATGCCCAGGTCGGACAATTGAAGGGTCAGGTCGAGCAGGCCGCAGGGAAAGCTCGATCAGGCCAACCTCAATCTGTCCTGGACCCTGGTCAAGGCGCCGCAGGACGGCTGGATCACCAAGCGCAATGTCGAGGCCGGCAACTACATCGCCCCGGGCCAGCAGCTGTTCTCGATCGTGGCGCCCGAGGTCTGGATCACCGCCAATTTCAAGGAAAGCCAGCTCGCCGACATGCGAAAGGGGCAGCCGGTCACGATCGAGGTCGACGCCTATCCGACGCTCAAGCTGCGGGGCCATGTCGACAGCATCCAGCTCGGCTCCGGCTCCAAATTCACGGCTTTCCCGCCTGAAAACGCCACCGGCAATTTCGTCAAGATCGTGCAGCGCGTGCCGGTCAAGATCGTGATCGACAGCGGGCTCGATCCCAATGTCCCGTTGCCGCTCGGTATCTCGGTGGTGCCGACGGTGACGGTGCGATGAGCGCGGCCGACGCTGCCGCGCCGGCGCCAGGGGTAGCCTGGAAGCCGGCCTATAATCCCTGGCTGATCGCGGTGTCGGTGACGCTGGCGGCGTTCATGGAAATCCTCGACACCACCATCGTCAACGTGGCGCTGCCGCACATCGCCGGCAGCCTGTCATCGAGCAGCGACGAAGCCACCTGGGCGCTGACCTCCTATCTGGTCGCCAACGGCATCGTGCTGACGATCTCGGGCTGGCTCAGCGATACGTTCGGTCGCAAGCGCTATTTCATCATCTGCATCGCGATGTTCACGGTGTGCTCGTTCCTGTGCGGCACCGCGACCAGCCTCGGCCAGCTCATCATATACCGGCTGGCGCAGGGCTTTTTCGGCGGCGGCCTGCAGCCCAACCAGCAGTCGATCATCCTCGATACGTTTCCGCCCGCCAAGCGCGGCGCGGCGTTCGGCGTCACCGCGATCGCGACCATCGTCGCGCCGGTGCTGGGACCGACCCTCGGCGGCTACATCACCGACCAGGCCAGCTGGCGCTGGATCTTCTTCATCAACATTCCGGTCGGCGCGATCGCGGTATTTCTGGTGTCGATCATGGTGCAGGATCCGCCTTGGGTCGCGAACCGGCGTAGCCGGGGCATCGATTACATCGGGCTGTCGCTGATCACGCTGGGGCTCGGCTGCCTGCAGATCATGATGGACCGCGGCGAGGACGACGGCTGGTTCGAATCCGGCTTCATCTGGTTGATGGCGCTGCTCGCTTTTCTCGGCATCCTCGGCGCGATCGGCTGGCTGCTGATCGCCAAAAAGCCGATCGTCAATCTGAATGTGTTCAAGGACCGCAATTTCACCGCGGGCTGCATCCTGATCGGCGCAATGGGCGCGATCCTCTACGCCAGCGCGGTGATCATCCCGCAACTCGCCCAGCAGACACTCGGGTATACTGCGACGTGGGCCGGACTGATTCTGTCGCCTGGCGGCGTCGCGGTCATTATCATTATCCCGATCGTCGGCCGCCTGTTGACCGTGATTCAGACCCGGTTCGTGATCGCGATAGGGTTCACCATCATGGGCGCGGCACTGCTGTTTTCCAGCACCATCACGCCGAACATCGATTTCAGGACATTGGTGATGATGCGCACCGCGCAGACCGCCGGTCTCGGCTTTCTGTTCGTTCCGATCAGCACGGTGGCCTATCTGACCCTGCCGCGAAATCTCAATGGCGACGGCGCGGCGTTGTTCTCGATGTTCCGCAACGTGTTCGGATCGATCGGCATCTCATTGTCCACCGCGCAGGTCACCCAGCGCTCGCAGGTCCGTCAGACCTATCTGTCGCAATGGGCCAGTCCGTTTCATCAGCCCTATCAGGAACTGATCGCGAGCTATGAACGCACGCTGCATTCGCTGGGCCGGGTCGGCGCCGCGGCGCATGACGTCGCGGTGGGGCGCGTGTATCAAGTGTTTCGGACGCAGGTGCAGGTGCTGGCCTATTCCGACGTGTTTTATTTCTGCGCCATCGTGGCTTTTCTCGTGGTGCCGTTCTGCTTTTTGATATCGCCCAAGACCGGTGGGGGCGGTGCGCCAGGGGGGGCGCATTGATGAATTTAGTTATGCTTCGGAACGTGCTGGTCCTGATCGGTTCGTCCGTTCTGACCGCGGGCTGCATCGTCGGCCCGGATTTCGTCAAGCCGGATTCGAATCTGCCGGAGGTGTCGTTCCAGGGCGACAGCGGCCGGGCGATCGCCGACACGGCCCGGCTGCCGTCGCCAACCGATCCGTTGTGGTGGCGGGTGTTCCGCGATCCGATCCTTACCCGCCTGGAACAGCAGGTCGCCGCCGCCAATCTCGACGTGCAGACCGCGACCGTCCGTCTGGCCGAGAGCCGTTATCAGCGCGGCGCCACCGCGGCGGCGTTGTTTCCCTCGCTCAATGGCGATGCCAAATACACCCGCGAGCAATACAGCCAGAACGGCATTATCGGCCTGGTCGCGCCGCTGGCTGCCGCGACCGGCGCCAATTTCAATCCGGGCGCGATCAACGATTACAACAACGGCTTCGACGCCTCCTGGGAGCTCGATCTCTGGGGCAAGGTGCGCCGCCAGGTCGAGGCCGCCGACGCGCAGGTCGATCAGGCCGCCGACCGCCGCCGCGACGCGATGGTGTCGAGCCTTGCCGAACTCGCGCGCGACTACATCCAGCTGCGCGGCGTGCAGACCCAGATCAGGATCGCCAACGACAACCTGAAGGCCGACCGCGACATCCTGACCTTGACGCAGCAGCGGCAGCAGCGCGGCCTGCAAAACGGCCTCGATGTGGAGAACGCAGCGGCGCAGGTCGAATCCGTGCGCGCGCAGATACCGCAGCTCCAGCAACAGGAATCGCAATACATCAACGCGCTCAGCTTCCTGCTCGATCAGCCGCCCGGCGCGCTCAAGGCGACGCTGGGCTCCGGCGGCGTCCGTACCGGACCGCCGCGGATTCCGGTCGGTATTCCCTCCGAACTGGCGCGCCGCCGTCCGGACGTCCGCGCCGCGGAAGATCAGTTGCACGCGGCGACCGCCAATATCGGCGTTGCGGTCGGCGCGTTCTATCCGACCGTCCAGTTGAACGGCACCGTCGGCTTCGACGCGCTCGATATCCGCAACCTCTACAAGGGCAGTTCGCTGCAATACATGGTCGGGCCCAGCGTCTCCCTGCCGATCTTCGCCGGCGGCAAACTGCACAGCATGCTCGAACTGAGCGACGCCCAGCAGCAGGAAGCCGCGATCGCATATCGCAAGACCGTGCTGCAGGCCTGGCACGATGTCGTCAACGCACTGGTCGCGCATCGGCTGGAGCAGGTCCGCCGCGCCCGGCTGCAGTCGCAGGCCGAGCATGCCCGCACCGCGCTCGATCTCGCCCGCGCGCGCTACAATGAAGGCGTCTCGGAATTCATCACCGTACTCGACGCCGAGCGCACCTTGCTGCAGGCCGATCAGGAATACGCCACCAGCACCACTAACGTCGCCCTCGACCTCGTGCAGTTGTTCAAGGCGCTGGGTGGCGGCTGGGAAACTCAATTCCCCGATCCGCCGTCGGAGACCCTCGCAGTGCCCACGCTGGGCCCTCAGGTGGATACGATCGCGTTCGGCACGCACACGCCGTGATGATGGCGTTCGGCGCGATCGAATTATCCGATCCAGCCCAGCGCGCGGAACCAGAAATAATCGATCGGCGCCAGTACCAGATAGGACAGTGCGCCGATCAGCATGCAGGTCAGCACCGCGTAGCGCATCGGCACCTTGGCCATGCCGGCCGCCACCACGATCGGGACCGCCTGGTAGGGCAATAGCGGCGCGGAGTAAGCCAGCACCTGCGTCATCAGCACCGTTCCAAGTGGCAGGCCGCTGTGATCGGCAAGCGACTTTGCCAGTGGCGTGAACACTGCGGGCAATCCATTGGCGGTCACCACGAAATTCAGCACGCTGGAAAGGCCGAGCATCGACGCGAAGCTTTTTGCCGGCATCGCGGGATCGAGCGGAAGTCGCGGAATGATCGCGTTGCCGATGCTGTCGCCAAGGCCCGACCACGCCACCACGGCAGCCAAGCCGAGAATTCCCGCCAGATAGATGCAGGTGCGGAAATTGACGCCGACCGCGAATTCCTCGCTGGTCAGAAAGCCCACGCCGGGAAACAGGCAGATGCAGGCCGCGACGAGACCGATCCAGGCGGGCTGGATGCCGTGCAGCGAGTCGGTCATCCACATCGCCAGCGTCACCAGCAGGATGATCGACAGACGCCATTCCGCGGTGCTCATCTTCTGCATCGGGATGACGTCGCGCTCGACCGGGCGAGGCGAGGCCGGGAATAGCAAAGTCAGCAGGATGGCGATCGCCAATCCCTTGACGATGCCGAGGATCGGCGCGTGCAGCAGCAGATACGGCATGTACGCGAAGTGAATGCCGTAGGCGCGCTCGGCGGCGCCGGTCATCACCAGATTAGGCACGTTGGCCGGCAGGATGCTCGCGGATAATTCGTAAGTGCCGAAACCGACCGCCAGCGCCAACGCGATGCGGCCGCGCGATCCCTCGGCCAGCCCGGTGCGATCCGCCAGCGCCAGGATGATCGGCATCAACAGCGTGATCCGGCCGACATTGGACGGCATCACAAAGGCCAGCGCATAGGTGATCCCGACCACACCCAGCACCATCGTAAACCAGGATTGGGTCAGCGATGCCGCAAGCGAATTGGCGATGCGATCAGCCAGCCCGACTTTTCGGATCGCGGCGCCGAGCACGAAGCCGCTCAGCACCAGCCAAAACGCCGCAGATTGAAATCCGGAAAATGCCACGCTCGGCGGAGCCGCGTGAAACACCGTCAGCGCCGCGAAGAACAACAATGACGTCAGATATTCCGGCAGTGCGTTGGTGGCCCAGAGCAGAATCGCGATAGCGACGAACCAGCCGGGGTGGATCAGCCAGCCGCCGGGTAATATCTCGGTCATTTTATTCCAGGGAATCTCGAAGCGGGCAGGCACGCATATCAAGGACGGGGCAGGATGCCCATGCCGATCAGATGAGTCCGCACAAATTGCGCGACATGGGAGCTAAGACTTTTCGGCGGGACCGCGACCATCCGCTCCTCCAGGCCGAGCGAGATGATGCCGTGAACGGCGGAGAACATGGTCCGCGCCAGCAACGCGACCTCGACCGGATCCTGGTCCGGCAGCAGCCGCGCCATCGGGTCGTGCATCAGCGCGAAGGTGCGCATCACCATCTGCAGCAGGTCGTCAGGAAACGGCCGATCATTCTCCATGCGGTGCTCGAACAGCGACCGCAGCAAATTGGCATGGTCGGCGAAGAAACCGAGATAGGCCTCGGCCAACCCCAATAGCTGCTCGACCGCATCCTGGACCGGAACCGCGGAGAGCACGCCATCGAGCCGCTGAACGGTTTCCCGGTTCACCGTCAGGATCAGCCCGTCGAAATCGCCGAACTCATTATAGATGCTGCCGATCGAGCAGTTGGCGGCGCTGGCAATATCGCGAATCTTGAGCGATCTCAGTCCATTAGCTTCGATTTCGCGTCGCGCCACCTCAATCAGGGCTTGGCGCCGTTTATCTTTTTTGCGGTCGCGCAAAGATTCTTCTTGAACAATGTTCATTTTTGCCATACCCGTATTGAACATTGTTCAAATAACCTTGAGGACGGTACGATGCAAACGATTCTTTCCGAAATCGCATTCACGTTCGTCGATGACGCGATCGCGCTCGCCAACGGCCTTGTCGACGTGGCGCGCACCCTGGTGGTCGAAAGCTTCGCCGCGCTCCGGGCCCGTGTCTTCGCGCCGATCGATCGGCTGGCGCAGGCCTGCGACGTCGGCAACGTGATCTCGGCCCGGCAAGCCGCAGCAAGCCGGCATCGCGCCCGCCGAGCAGCCGCCCGCCACAACGCGCCGCCGCCCCGCCGACTGCTTGATCGCCTCAATCCCTTTCGTGGCCTGTACGATCTGACTTGACCGCAGAATCAGAGGCGCGGCGGCGCGCACCGATCTCGACGCTTCCCAGTACTCGTCGTCGCGTTTCGTCGCCAACTGGGAAACTATTGAGCAGCGAGCAATCTTAAAATTCTTCGCATTAACCGCGCATTGTGTATCCCGGCATCCGCGTTTGCGGCTCAGGTATTTATTTACGCAAACTGAGGTTGTTGGGTCCGGCCATCACAAGGAACCAGCCATGATCAAGGAATTGATGTCGTCGCGACGCTTCGCCCCGCTGTTCTGGGCGCAGTTCTGTTCGGCGTTGAACGACAACGTGCTCAAGAACGCCCTCGTCATCATGATTCTCTACGGGGTCGGCGTCGGGCGAGGGCGGCTCGCTGGTGACGGTGGCGGGCGCGGTCTTCATCTTTCCTTTCTTCGTGCTGTCGGCGCTCGGCGGCGAACTCGCCGACAAATACGTCAAATCGGTTGTCGCGCGACGGCTGAAATTCGTCGAGATCTTCGCCGCCTGCTTCGCGGCGGCCGGCTTCTTCCTGCATTCGGTCCCGCTGCTGTTCGTGGCGCTGGCGCTGTTCGGCATCGTCGCGGCGCTGTTCGGGCCGGTGAAATACGGCGATCCTGCCGGACCAATTGTCGCCGTCGGGAACTGGCGACCGGCAACGCGCTGGTCGAGGGCGCCACCTTCATGGCGATCCTGATCGGCACCATCGCCGGCGGCCTGTTCGTCTCGGGCTCGTCGCCATATGGGCGTGGTCTCGCTCGCGGTGGTCGGCCTGTCGGTGGCGTGCTGGGCGTTCGCCTCGCGGATTCCGGCGACGACACCGTCAGCGCCCGACCTGCCGATCACCCGCAATCCCTGGACCTCGACGGTTCGGCTGCTGAAGTCATTTGGTCCGAACCGCGGCTGTGGGACGGCATGGTGATCGTGTCGTGGTTCTGGCTGGTCGGCGCGGTGGTGCTGTCGCTGCTGCCCGCCGTGATCAAGGACGGCGTCGGCGGCACCGAGGGCGTGGTGACGCTGTGCCTGGCGATGTTCGCGATCGGCATCGCTGCCGGCTCGTTGTTCGCGGCTCATCTCAGTCACGTGCGCCCCAATCTCGCGCTGGTGCCGATCGGCGGCATCGTGATGGGCCTGGTCGGACTGGATCTGGCCTGGGCGATCGGGCATTCCGTGCATGGTATCGAAGTCGACCCGATCGCGTTCGCGACCTCGATCGACGGGCTTCGCATGCTGATCGGTTTCTTCGTCTTCGCGTTCGGCGGCGGCCTGTTCGTGGTGCCGTCGTTCGCGGCGGTGCAAGCCTGGAGCGCGCCGTCCGAGCGCGCCCGTGTCATCGCCGCCGGCAACGTGTTGCAGGCCGGCTTCATGGTGGTCGGCTCGCTGGTCGTGGCCTTGCTGCAGGCATATGGGCCTCGCGGTGGCCTGGATCTTCTTCGGCCTTGCGGTCGCGACCTTCGCGATGGTCTGGTTCGTGCTGGCGACCTGGGGCAAGGAAGGCGTGCGCGATTTCGGCGCGCTGCTGTTCCAGGCGCTGTTCCGCGTCGAGGTTCGCGGCCTGGAAAATCTGCCCGCCGCCGGCACGCGCATGCTGATCGCGCCCAATCATGTCAGCCTGATCGATGGCCCGCTGCTGCATGCGGTGCTGCCGATCGACGCCAGCTTCGCGGTCGATACCGGGATCGCCAAGGCCTGGTGGGCCAAGCCGTTCCTCAAGATGATCCGGCACTACACCATGGACCCGTCCAAGCCGCTGGCGGCGCGCGACCTGATCAAGCTGGTCGCCGCCGGCGAGCCGGTGGTGATCTTTCCCGAGGGTCGGATCACGGTGACGGGCTCGATCATGAAGGTCTATGACGGCACCGCGATGATCGCCGACAAGGCCGATGCGGTGGTGGTGCCGGTGCGGATCGAGGGCGCGCAGCGCTCGCATCTCAGCTATCTCAAGAACGGCGAGATCAAGCGGGCCTGGTTTCCCAAAGTGACGATCTCGATCCTGCCGCCGGTGAAGCTCGCGATCGACGAGACCTTGCGCGGCAAGGCGCGGCGCAACGCCGCCGGCGCGGCGCTGCAGGACGTCATGATCGACGCCATGGTCAAGAACGCGATGCTCGACCAGACCCTGTTCGAGGGGCTGGCCCATGCCTATCGCGACCGCGACACCGGCAAGCCGATCATCGAGGATGCGCTCGGCACCAAGCTGACCTACCGCAAGCTGATCCTCGGCGCCCAGGTGCTGAGCCGGCAAGCTGGCGCAGCGACACCTCGGTCGGCGAGAACGTCGCGGTGCTGCTGCCGAACTCGGCCGGTGTCGCCGTGGTGTTCATGGCGCTGCAGACCATTGGCCGCGTGCCGGCGATGCTGAATTTCTCCGCCGGCCCGGTCAGCGTGCTGAGCGGCGATGAAGGCCGCTGCAAGTCAAGCACCGTGCTGACCTCGCGGGCGTTCATCGAAAAGGGCAAGCTCGACAAGCTAATTGCCGCGATCGGAAGCGCCGCCAATATCGTCTATCTCGAGGACGTCAGGGCCACGATCGGCATTGGCGACAAGATCGCTGGACTTCTCGCAGGCACCAAGCCGCGCGTGGCGCGCAAGGCCAACGATCCCGCCGTCGTGCTGTTCACGTCGGGTTCGGAAGGCACGCCGAAGGGCGTGGTGCTGTCCCACCGCAACATCCTGGCCAACGCGGCGCAGTCGCTGGCGCGGGTCGATGCCAACGCCAACGACAAGGTGTTCAACGTGCTGCCGGTGTTCCATTCCTTTGGCCTGACCGGTGGAATCATCATGCCGCTGCTCGCGGGCATTCCGATCTTCATGTATCCGTCGCCGCTGCATTACCGGATCGTGCCGGAACTGATCTACCAGACCGGCGCCACCATCCTGTTCGGCACCGACACCTTCCTGACCGGCTATGCGCGCTCCGCGCATGCCTACGACTTCCGCACCCTGCGGCTGGTGGTGGCCGGCGCCGAAGCGGTCAAGGAGCGCACCCGTCAGGTCTATATGGAGCGCTACGGCATCCGCGTGCTGGAAGGCTACGGCGTCACCGAGACCGCGCCGGTGCTGGCGATGAACACGCCGATGGCCAATCGACAGGGCACGGTCGGCCGGCTGTCGCCGCTGATGCAATACCGGCTCGATCCGGTCCCGGGCATCGAGGAAGGCGGCCGGTTGTCGGTGCGCGGTCCGAACGTGATGCTCGGCTATCTGCGCGCGGAAAATCCCGGCGTGCTCGAAGCGCCGCCGGAGGGCTGGTACGACACCGGCGATATCGTCACGGTCGACGCCGCCGGCTTCATCACCATCAAGGGCCGCGCCAAGCGCTTTGCCAAGATCGCGGGCGAGATGGTTTCGCTCTCGGCGGTCGAATCGATCGCGGCCGCGCTGTGGCCGCAGGCGACCTCGGTGGCGGTGTCGCTGCCGGATCAGCGCAAGGGCGAGCGCATCGTGCTGCTCACCACGCAGAAGGACGCCGACCGGCCGGCGATGCAGCGCGAAGCCAAAGCAAAAGGCGCGTCCGAATTGTCGGTGCCGTCGAGCATCCAGGTGGTGGACAAGGTGCCGCTGCTCGGATCCGGCAAGACCGATTATGTCGCCGCTACCGAACTCGCCAAACAGATCGCCGCTGTGCCCGAGCAGGATGTCGCGTGAGCGGGCAGGGCGCGATCTCGGGGGAGTCAAACATCAATCGGCGGTAAATTGGCCGAATTTGTATCGCGTGGAGATCGAAGCATGCAGCGCTATTTATACGTCCATTTCATCGTGCTTACGATCCTTGCCGGGATCGCCTGCACGCAAGGCGGCTCCCTGATTCTGGTGATCGTGTTTTTTCCGCTGGGCTTGCTGACGATCGCTGCTCCGACGCTGCTGATGTATTCGCTGGCCTTGGCGCCGATGGGTGCGCTTTTGCGGGGGCGGAGTTCCAACGTCGCGCTGATCGCCGCCGCGGCGCTTATTCCGATTGCGCTGGCTGTAGTGCCGGGTTTGGTTTCGGAACGTGGTGCGAAGGATTTTGCGGCGCGCATGAGCGTCCAGGATTTCGACCGGCCGACGCCATCGAAGCCGAGAAGCATCGAATTGGCCGGCGACGGCGCGTCCGGCATGTGGATCTATGGACACTCCGTCGGCGACAAGGCGGCGTGGTGCAATGAGGTCTGCACGCGCTTGTTGATGAACGGCGAGGTCGATTGGGTCAGGATGACCACCGTGTCCGGCCGTGGCCGATCGAACGGGCCTCAGAGCGTGATCTATCGCGTCGAGCATCGGGAGGTGTGTCCGGAACTTCCCGCGGACCACGGCGTCGAGAAAGTCCTGCGCGACCGGCTGGTGGCGGGCAATTGCCTGATCAGCGCGCCGGACGATGGGTCGCCGTCCGATGCGGTGGTGAGGTTCAGGACGCTTTACGCCGAAGGATCCGGTGGCGATTTGCCGCGCGAAAGTCTTCCCGCGCAGGCCACCATTGCAAGCGTGAAAATGCTCGATATCGAAAGCCGCCAAGGCGGCAACCGGCAGCCTGTGCTTCGAAGGACCGAAACGATCGCGCAGCCTCTGGCGTTGCCGTTCTATTTCGGCGCCAAAATGGACATGCAGTGCGGCAACTGCAATGGCCCGACCATCGGCCGGAACACCGTCGTGACGGCGCCGATCGATCTTGCCCAGGCCCTTCGACATGGACTGGGCTATGCCGTCGCGGAGATCGCGCCGGCGCCGTCCGAAGCGCCGCGCCAGGTTTCCGAGGGCATTCTGGCGCTGCCGGCCAGCGCGGCCGCCACGTTCTCGAAACAGCAGCAGGATGTCCTGACCGATGCCTTGCAAGCCATCGCCCGGAAGCCTTTGCCTACCGACGCCGATATCGATTTCATCCGTCGGGTCGTCTCCGATGATCGCGTCACCAACGCCATGATCGGCATCACCATTCAGAACATGTCTCAACGAAATCCGGCGTGGATCGAGCCTTTGATTCCGCTGATCCTCGACCGTCTGATGGTGCCGATCGATCAAGGCGTCGGTCACTACAAGTCGGCGCTTGGCTGGGCGTTGCAAAGTGTGCCTGCCGACCAGCTAAGGCCTTACCGCGATCGCATGATCGCCATCGTCACGATCCAACCCGACTGGACGACCAACGGAATTCTCGTTCGGCTGGCGGAACTCGGCAGCGACGAGGCGGTCAACCTGGTGATCCGAGAGCTCGACGCCAAGCGTTCCATGAGTTCGCCGCGACAGTTCGCGGCGATTGCCGCCTGCCGCGCCAGCCACGACGCGTGGTCCCGTCTGGAGCCCGCCGTGCTCGCGCACCTGGCGCCCGGAAGGCCGAATGGGCTCGACGACGACGAAGCCGCGCTATTGCTGGCACTTGTGCGCTTTGGCGAGAAGTCCCAGGCGATCGATATCGTGCAAAAACGAGCCCTGAACAACGGGGCCAACGTGATCGACCGGCTGAGCAAGCTCGGGCCGGATTTCGATCCAAAGCATTGCCGCGACTGGCTTTGAGAACGAGGCGGAGGTCGCGCCAGCGCGATGATCTGCGTCGGACCATGCGCGCCACGTGGTCGGGCATGTCTGCGCAAAACCATTGAATGATCATCGGCTTGGGTCTGGTTCCCGCGTGGTCGGCGAGCGAGGCGACGCACTCGCCGCTCTAATCTTTTTGTCCAGACAACTATCGGGGGTTTACTTCAAATCCAGCTCGGGTTTATAGAGGAACAAGGGCACGTCATTCAAAGTTGTCCGGACATATCAGGAGGAATTCGCCATGACTCAGGCACTGCGCAATCCGACGCCGGAGGCGGACGACGACGCCCAAATCCTGAACACGATCGACCGCTGGGTGGCGCGCGACCTGAAGCCGATCGTGCGCGAATACGATCACGCGGATCGTTATCCGGACGTGGTCGTCGAGCAGATGAAGGAGCTTGGCCTGTTCGGCGCCACCATCAGCCCGGAATATGGCGGGCTCGGTCTCTCGGCGGCGACCTATTCCCGGATCATCATGAGCATCTCCTCGGTGTGGATGTCGGTCACCGGGATCGTCAATTCGCATCTGATGCTGGCGCTGGCGATCGAGAAGTTCGGCACGCCGCAGCAGAAGTCGCGCTGGCTGCCGAAACTCGCGACCGGCGAGATCCGCGGCGGGCTGGCGCTGACCGAGCCGGATGCCGGGACCGATCTGCAGGGCATCCGGATGACCGCAAAGCGCGACGGCGATCATTACGTCATCAACGGCACCAAGACCTGGATCACCAACGGCGCCGAAGGCTCCTGCTTTGCGATGCTGGTCAAGACCAATCCCGAGGCGCAGCCGCGCTACAACGGCATGAGCCTTTTCATCGCGCCGAAGATGGAAGGCTTTACGGTCGGCCGTAAGCTGCAAAAGCTTGGCTACAAGGCAATCGATACCGCCGAACTGGTGTTCGACAACTACCGGCTGCCGGCCGATCATCTGATCGGCGGCGTCGAGGGCCAGGGCTTTTTCCAGGCCACCGGCGGGCTCGAACTCGGGCGCATCAACGTCGCCTCGCGCGGCGTCGGCATCGCCGAAGGCGCGCTGAAACTCGCGGTCGAATACGCCCAGCAGCGCAAGACTTTTGGCAAGCCGATCTGCGAGCATCAGGCGATCCAGCTCAAGATCGGCGAGATGGCGACCCGCGCCCGCGCCGCGCGGCTGTTGACGCTCGACGCCGCGCAGGCATTCGACCGTGGCGAGCGCTGCGACATGGAAGCCGGCATGGCGAAATATTTCGCCAGCGAGGCGGCGCTGGAGAATTCCATCGAAGGCATGCGCATCCACGGCGCCTACGGCTATTCGAAGGAGTTCGATATCGAGCGGCTGTATCGCGATGCGCCGCTGACCTGCATCGGCGAGGGCACCAACGAGATGCAGCGCATCATCATTTCGAAGCAGCTGATCAAGAGGAACCCCGCGCCATGAAGCCGCTTCAGGGGGTCCGTATCGTCTCGGTCGAGCAATTCGGCGCAGCGCCCTATGGCACCATGCTGCTGGCCGACCTCGGCGCCGAAGTCATCAAGATCGAGAACGCCGCGACCGGCGGCGATCCTTCGCGCAAGACCGGCCCGTTCATGCTCGGGGTCAACGACAGCGAGTATTTCCAGGCCTTCAACAGCAACAAGAAGAGCGTCGCGATCGACCTGCGCAGCGCCGAAGGCAAGGCGGCGCTGAACCGGCTGATCCTCGGCGCCGACGCCGTGATCAACAATATGCGCGGCGACCTCTCGGCCAAGATGGGACTGGATTACAAGACGCTGTCGAAGGCAAAACCCTCGATCGTCTGCGTGCATCTGTCGGCCTATGGCCGCGACAACGAGCGGGCCGCATGGCCGGGCTATGATTACCTGATGCAGGCCGAGTCCGGCCTGATGCATCTGACCGGCGAACCCGACGGGCCGCCGTCGCGGCTCGGCGCGCCCTCGATCATCGACCAGACCACCGGCTTGACCGCGGCGGTCGGGCTGCTGTCCGCGATCATCCAGGCGCGCGCCAGCGGCATCGGCTGCGACGTCGACACCTGCCTGCTCGACGTCGCGCTGCATCAGCTCGGCTACGTCGCGACCTGGTATCTCAACGAGGGCCATGTCTCGTCCCGCCAGCCGCGCAGCGCGCATTATTCGGTGGCGCCGGTGCAGACCTTCCCGACCGCGGACGGCTGGCTGTTCATCATGTGCATGACCGACAAATTCTGGGTCGAACTGATCACCACGATCGGGCGGCAGGATCTCGCCACCGATCCGCGTTTCCTCACGCCGGCGTTGCGGCAGTCCAATCGCGACGCGCTCACCGCGATCATCGATGGCGAACTGCGCCGCCATCCGAACGCGTACTGGCTGAAGCAAATTCAACGGCGTGCTGCCGGTGGCGCCGGTGCTCGATCTGGCGGAGGCGCTCGACAACCCGTTCCTGCGCCAGACCGAAATGATCCGGGAAGTGTCGCATCCGGCCAAGCCGAACATGCGGGTGCTGGCCAATCCGATCAAGATCAACGGTAAGCGCCTGCAGCAATCGGTCTGCTCGCCGTTCGGCGCCGATACGGAAGCCTATCTCGCGCGCGTCCGCGCCGCCGAGGACGCGGTCACACCATGAAGCTCGAAGGACTGCGCGTCATCGATCTGTCGGTGTTCCTGCCGGGGCCGTATCTGACGCTGGCGATGGCCGACCACGGCGCCGAGGTGATCAAGGTCGAGGCGCCCGGCGAGGGCGATCCCGGCCGCCACATCGGGCTGTCGGACGGGCCGAGCACCGTGTTCTTCCGCAACCTCAATCGCGGCAAGAAAAGCGTCGTGCTCGATCTGAAGGACGCCAGGCAGCGCGACGCGCTGCTGACGCTGTGCGAGACCGCCGACGTGTTCGTGGAGTCGTTTCGCCCGGGCGCGATGCAGCGTCTCGGGCTCGACTACGAGACGGTGCGCGCGCGCAATCCGCGCATCGTCTATTGCTCGATCAGCGCGTTCGGTCAGGACAGCGCGCTGCGCAACCGGCCGGCGCACGATCTGGCGCTGGAGGCCGAAAGCGGCCTGCTCAGCGTGACGCTCGGCAGCGACGGCCGGCCGGCGATGCCCGGCATTCCGGCCGCCGATGTGCTGGCCGGACTGCAAGGCCTGTCCGGCGTGCTGATGGCGCTGCTGCGCCGCGAGCGGACCGGCAAGGGCGACTACCTCGATATCAGCATGCACGACGTCACCGCGGGCGCCATGCTCAACATTCTGGGGCCCAGCTTTGCCGAAGGCCGCCAGCCGGTCGCCGCGCATGAGCGCACCACCGGCGGCGCGCATTCTATCGGCCCTACGAAACCAGTGACGGGCGTTACCTGGTGCTTGCCGGCCAGGAGCCGAAATTCATCCACAATCTGCTCGGCGCGTTCGGTCGGCCCGAACTGGCGGAGTTGTGTCTGCGCGGGCCGGGGCCGCACCAGCAGCCGGTGATGGCGTTTCTGGCGGCCGAGTTTCAGCAAGAAGACGCTGGCGGAATGGGACGCGTATCTGGCGAAGCTCGACGTCTGCTATGGCTGCGTCAACACCCTGCCGGAGGCGTTCGACCATCCGAATCTGGTGTCGCGCGGCATGATCCGCTTCGACGATCAGAACCGGCGCCATGTCGGGCCGCCGATCCGCTTTCGCGACGAACCGGCTCGACCGGCGCTGCGCGAACCCGGGCTCGGCGAACACACCGCGCGCGTTCTCAACCACAGCGGCTCGAAATCGGAGTGAAGTGATGCAAAGCCACGACAAGATCGGCCCCCAGCGCTACCGCGAGAGCTTCGGCCGCTATTACGACGATTTCACCGTCGGCGACGTCTATGAACACCGCCCCGGCCGCACCATTTCCGAGGCCGACAACACCTGGTTCACGCTGCTGACCATGAACAAGCACCCGCTGCACTTCGACAACGAATACGCCTCGCGGTCCGAATTCAAGCGGCCGCTGGTCAATAGCTGCCTGACCCTGTCGATGGTGGTCGGCATGAGTGTCAGCGATGTCAGCCAGAAGGCGATCGGCAACCTCGGCTGGAACGACATCAAGCTCAGCGCGCCGGTCTTCGTCGGCGACACGATCTATGCGGAATCCGAGGTGCTGTCGAAGCGCGAATCGGCGTCGCGGCCGGGGCAAGGGCTTGTCACGGTACGCACGATCGGCAAGAAGGGCGACGGAACCCAGTTCATGAGTTTCGAACGTACCGCGCTGATACCCAAGAGAGGTCATGGGGTCGAAGAGTGAAACCAGGCTGGAGCGTGCCGGCCCGCTGAAGAGCGGGCGGAACGCGCTTGCCGCGGCCGGCGGCAAGCCCGAGGATCCGCTGTACCGCCAGGTGGTCCACGCCCTGAAGGAAGAGATCGTCAGCGGCGTCTATCCGGTGGGCTCGCGGCTGCCATCCGAGGAAGAATTGTGCGAGCGGTTTTCGGTCAGCCGCTACACCGTTCGCGAGGCGCTGCGGCGGTTGCGCGAGGATCATCTGGTGGCCTCGCGGCAGGGCGCCGGCACGGTGGTGGTGCCGCCTCGCCCGTCGGATTCCTACGTTCACGAAGTGATGTCGATCAACGACCTCGTCGCCTACGCGACCGGGGTGCAATTCTCGATCGAAGCCATCGACATGGTCGTCGCCGACGACAAGCTCGCCGGGCGGCTCGGCGTCGCGGTCGGTGAGGAGTGGTTGTTCGTGCGCGGCTTCCGGCATACCGAAGGCATCGAACTGCCGGTGTGCTGGACCGAGGTGTATATCAACCGTGAATTCGCCGCGGTCGGGCGGTTGCTGCAGCGTCACACCGGGCCGATCTTTCATCTGATCGAGGATCTGTTCGGCCAGAGCATTGTCGAAGTGCAGCAGGAAATCGCGGTCGCGCTGATTTCGCCGGCGCTGTCGCAAGGGCTCAAGGTCAAGGCCGGCTCCGCCGCGCTGGAAGTCCGGCGCACGTACCGCCTGGCGTCCGACACAATCGTCCAGATCGCCATCAACACCCATCCCGCTGCCCGTTTCCGTCATTCGATGACGATGCGAAGGGTCAAGGGCTAATCCTGCCGGATCAATTCTACTGCAAGCCCTTGCCGCGCCCTCAGGCAGAAAGCGGCCTGCAATGTCGTGTAGTATTGCCGAAATAAAAAAGGCCGCCAACCGGGCGGCCTTTTGGTCTTACATGCCCGACTTCTTGGACTTGGCCGCCTTGGCCGTGGAAGCCTTGTAACGGTCCTGCATGCAGTTGGAGCCGGACGAGCACCATCCGCCCTTGCCGTTCATTCGGCTGGCTTGGGCGGAGGTGTATGCGGCGGAAATAGCGATCCCGGAAACGACCAGGGAAAGAACGACAGCAATTGTCTTCATGATGATCCCTCGGAAAATAGGTTGCGCTAAAACGCGACCATCATCTCGCAGGTTCATCGATTGGGCCACAGCAAAATTCGACCCGGAACGCAAAACCGGGCGGCGGCCGAACGCACGAACACAGGTCTGATTTCATTCAAGAAATGGTGCTGCCAGACAGGATTGAACTGTCGACCTCTCCATTACCAATGGAGTGCTCTACCACTGAGCTACGGCAGCATGCCCCGGAATGAGAATCGGCCCGAAGGCCCATCAAGGCGGGCCGATCCTTGCCACATGGGCCGGGTTCGCGCAAGCGCGGGAAGCCGTTGTGAAGGGTCAAAAAACGGCCCTTTCGGGCCGTGACCACGGCATTTCGCCGGGCGGTTTGCGGATCGCTCCGGTTCCGCGCCGCGGCGGGGCGCTCTCACCCCAAATTCAACGTCTGATAATCGCCGGGCGGCGGCACTCGCCGGATTGTCACAAAAAATCTCGAAAATCACCCGGCGGTTGGTCAGAAACCATTGTCTGGCCGTGTTCGCTGCGGCATCGGCGCTGATGCATCGGCCGCGCCGATCGGTCTATGGTCGCGGCGAACTCGTTGAGGGGCGACGCGCGGACTGGCGATGACGAACAATGACGACAAGCATGCGGATCGGGCCGGCGGATCCGCAGAAGGATCGGCGAAAGGCGCCAAGCATGATCGTCTCAAGCTGGCCTTGCGCGAGAATCTCAAGCGGCGGAAATCGCAGGCGCGCGGGCGCGACCAGCAAATGCCGGCGTCTTCCGAACAGGATGAGGCGTTGCCATATGACGGCGGCGACGAAGGGTCGCGGAAATAGCCAGGCGTGCGTGCCGTACATGCGTGTCGGATGATGCAGGGGATGGTGAGCGTGGAGTCCACAGAAGACGAGGCACGGATAAGGGCGCCGCTGGCGTCGTCGTACCCACGCCACGAGCAGACCTTTCCGGATCTGACCGCGCAGGAGATCGCGCGGATGCGCCGGTTCGGCGAGACCGCCAGCTACAAGGACGGCGAATTGCTGTTCGAGACCGGCAAGCCCGGTCCGGGCATGTTCGTGCTGCTGTCCGGCCATGTCACCATCACCCAGCGCGACGGCATGGGCCATGTCACGCCTGTCATCGACCAGGGCCCGGGGCAATTTCTGGCCGAGATCGGCCAATTGTCAGGCCGGGTCGCCCTGGTCGACGGCCGCGCCGAGGGCGACGTCGAAACGTTGCGGATTTCGCCGGAGCGGCTGCGGGCGTTGCTGGTGGCCGAAGCCGATCTCGGCGAGCGCATCATGCGCGCGCTGATCCTGCGCCGGGTCAATCTGATCCAGGCCGGCGCCGGCGGTCCGGTGCTGATCGGGCCGGCGGATTCCAGCGGCGTGGTGCGGCTGCGCGGGTTTTTGACCCGCAACGGCAACCCGCATCATCTGCTCGATCCCGCCACCGATCACGATGCCCGCGAACTGATCGCGCGCTATTCGCCGTCGCCGAGCGATTGGCCGCTGGTGGTGGTCCCCGACGGCACGGTGCTGCGCAACCCCGGTGAATCCGAGCTGGCGCGCGCCCTCGGCATGATCCGGGGCGTCGCCAAGGACAAGGTCTATGACGTCGCGGTGGTCGGCAGCGGCCCCGCGGGCCTGTCGACCGCGGTCTATGCCGCGTCGGAAGGCCTGAGCGTCGCGGTCTGCGACGCCAGATCGTTCGGCGGCCAGGCCGGCGCCAGCGCGCGCATCGAGAATTATCTGGGTTTCCCGACCGGGATTTCCGGATTGGCGCTGACCGCGCGGGCGTTCAATCAGGCGCAGAAATTCGGCGCCGAGGTGATGATTCCGGTCGAGGTCCAGGCGCTGGATTGTTCGCGCGAGGACGGCACGTTCGAGCTCAAGCTCGACGGCGGCGACCTGCTGCGCGCCCGCGCGGTGGTGGTCGCGAGCGGGGCGCGCTACCGGCGGCCCGAGATATCAAACCTCGCGGACTTTCGAAGGTCGCGGCGTCTGGTACTGGGCCTCGCCGATCGAGGCGCGGCTGTGCGCCCAGCAGGAAGTGGTGCTGGTCGGCGGCGGCAATTCCGCCGGGCAGGCCGCGGTGTTTCTGTCCGGCCATGCCGGCAAGGTCAATCTGGTGATCCGCGGCGGCGGCCTCGGCGCCAGCATGTCGCGCTATCTGATCGAACGCATCGAGGCCACGCCGAATATCGAACTGATGTTCAATACCGAGGTGGTGGGGCTCGAAGGCGTGCAGAACGCTTCGCTGGAGCGGGTGCGCTGGCGCAGCCGGCTGTCCGGCGAAGACGCCACCGCCGATATCCGCAACCTGTTTCTGTTCGTCGGCGCCGATCCCGCCACCACCTGGCTCGACGGCTGCGGCGTGATGGTCGACCGCGGCGGCTTCGTGGTGACCGGCGCGCAGTGCAAGAAGCCGCAAGGCGGTGTGGCCTCGGTGCTGGAGACCTCGGTGCCCGGCGTGTTCGCGGTCGGCGACGTCAGGTCCGGCTCGGTCAAGCGGGTCGGCGGCGCGATCGGCGAGGGCGCCCAGGTGGTGGCGGCGCTGCACGCGTTTCTGGGCGACACGTCGAGGCCTGCGCTTTAGAACGGGATGATCCGGTGAACAGGAGAAGACCATGGCCAAGCGTTGCACTCACCTCAACGGCATTCGCGAAGTCACGCCGAGCGCGCTCGGCTGCGAGGAATGCCTGAAGAGCGGCAGCGTCTGGCTGCATTTGCGGATCTGCCGCACCTGCGGTCATGTCGGCTGCTGCGACGATTCCCCGAACAAGCATGCGACCGCGCATTTCCACGCCACCAGCCATCCGATCATCGAGGGTTACGATCCGCCCGAAGGCTGGGGCTGGTGCTATCTCGACAAGATCGTCTTCGATCTGTCCGACCGCAAGACGCCGCATAACGGTCCGATCCCGCGCTACTACTGAGCGCGACTTCTCCAGCAAGGAAATCGTGGATGTCCGCTCCAGCCGATGCGCCGCAAAGCCAGTTCGCCGAAGTCAACGGCATCAAACTGCATTATCTGACCGCAGGCCAGGGCGACCCGGTCGTGCTGCTGCACGGCTTTGCCGAAACCAGCCACATGTGGCTGCCGCTGATCGCGAAACTGGCCGAAAGCCACACCGTAATCGCGCCGGACTTGCGCGGCTTCGGGCAATCCTCCGCGCCTGCCGACGGTTACACCAAGGCGGCGATGGCGCAGGACATCCACGCGCTGGTGAAAAGCCTGAATTATCAGCGCATCCGCCTGGTCGGCCACGACATCGGATTGATGGTGGCCTATGCCTATGCCGCGCAATATCCCGCAGAAGTCGACCGGCTGGTGCTGATGGAAGCGTTCCTGCCCGGAGTCGGCGACTGGAACAGCGTGTTCCTGTTGCGCGATCTCTGGCATTTCCATTTCTACGGCACGACGCCGCTGGCGCTGGTCACCGGCCGCGAGCGGACCTATCTCGAACATTTCTGGAACGACTTTGCCGCCGATCCCACCAAATCGATCTCCGAAGCGGATCGCGAATTCTATGCCAAGGAGTATGCCCGGCCCGATCACATGAAGGCCGGGATGGAAGTCTTCCGCGCCTTTCCGCAAGACGCCGAGGAGTTTGCCAAGTTCGCCATGACCAAATTGCGATGCCGCTGTTGGTGTTGTCGGGCGAAAAGGCCGGCGGGCCGTTTTTGATCGAACAGGGCAAAATGGTGGCGGCCAACGTCGAAGGCGTATTGGTCAGAGGCAGCGGCCACTGGCTGATGGAAGAGGCGCCGGATCAGGTGATTCCGAAGCTGGTCGAGTTTCTCGATCGTTAGCTGGTCGCGCGTTCGCTTATTTTATGACAAGTCGACAAATCATCCGGACAAGTCGCGCGCGAGTTTGATCGATAGTCGCAGGTGGCTTTTTCCCATCGGGGGTGTAGCATTCAAACCATTCTAAATGGGGGAGTGCATCATGGTTCTCGGAATGAGCTTGGCTACGTTTACGCTGGTCCACGTGGTCATCAGCCTGATCGGCATCGCGTCGGGTCTGCTGGTGCTGTTCGGATTGCTCGGCTCGAACCGGATGCCGGGCATGACCGCGCTGTTCCTGCTGACCACGATCCTGACCAACGCCACCGGCTTCCTGTTTCCGTTCACCAAATTGCTGCCGTCGCACATCATCGCCATTCTGTCGCTGGTGCTGCTGGCGATCGCCTGCCTCGCGCTCTACGGCATGAAGCTCGCCGGCGCCTGGCGCTGGATCTATGTGGTGACCGCGATGGTCTCGCTTTATTTGAACATCTTCGTGCTGGTGATCCAGAGCTTCCTCAAAATCCCGTTCCTGCACGCGCTGGCGCCGAGCGTGCCGCCGTCCGAACCGCCCTTCGCCGCGGTGCAGGGCCTCGTGCTGCTGTTCTTTGTGTTGGTGATCATCGGCGGCATCCGCCGCTTCCGGCCGCCCGCGACGTTTGCCTGATCTACGCTGCGCCATCATTGCGAGCCACACGGTCCGGCCTCCGGCCGGCCCGGTGACAGGCTTCGCGACGCAATCCACGGGCCGCAATCGTGGCGCTGGATTGCTTCGTCGCCGAGCCTGTCATCGGGCGGCCATTCGGCCGATCCGGTGGCTCCTCGCAATGACGGAAATTACATTCTAGTCCAACTGGCTGCAGTTACTGCCCCACCGCACAGGAGTACCCATCATGCCTATCGTCACTACCAAGGACGGCCTCGAAATCTATTACAAGGATTGGGGAAGCGGACAGCCGATCGTGTTCTCGCATGGCTGGCCGCTCTCGGCCGATGACTGGGACGCGCAAATGCTGTTCTTCCTCAATCACGGCTACCGGGTCATCGCCCATGACCGCCGCGGACACGGCCGTTCGACCCAGACCGGCGACGGCCACGACATGGATCACTATGCCGATGACCTCGCGGCCGTGGTGACGCATCTCGACCTCAAGAACGCCATCCATGTCGGCCATTCCACCGGCGGCGGCGAGGTCGTGCATTATCTGGCGCGCCATGGCGAGAGCCGGGTCGCCAAGGCGGCCATCATCAGCGCGGTGCCACCGCTGATGGTGAAGACCGCGGCCAATCCTGGCGGTCTGCCCAAGGAAGTGTTCGACGGATTGCAGGCGCAACTTGCCGCCAGTCGCTCGAAATTCTATCGCGACCTTCCCGAAGGTCCGTTCTACGGCTACAACCGCCCCGGCGCGAAGTCCTCGGAGGCCGTGATCGCCAATTGGTGGCGTCAGGGCATGATGGGCGGCGCAAAGGCGCATTACGACGGCATCGTTGCCTTTTCGCAGACCGATTTCACCGAAGACCTCAAGAAGATCACGGTGCCGGTGCTGGTGATGCACAGCGAAGACGACCAGATCGTGCCCTATGCCGACGCCGGGCCGTTGTCGGCCAAGTTGTTGAAGAACGGCACGATGAAAACCTACAAGGATTTTCCGCACGGCATGCCGACCACGCAAGCGGAAACCATCAACGCCGACCTGCTGGCGTTCCTGAAGGGATGAGGCCGCGCACCCGATGCCGGCCGAATCGGACTAATGTTCTTGAAATAAGCTGCTGAAAAGCTGCGCGGGCGAGTCCGCAGCGCACATTGCACTGTCATTCCGGGGCGCGCGAAGCGCGAACCCGGAATCTCGAGATTCCGGGTTCGATGCTGCGCATCGCCCCGGAACAACGTCGTTTATCAGGTCGCATCCCGACTCATCAAATAGCCGCAAATTTCGAGGCTTTTGCCGCGCTCCGGTTCGCCCTATAGTTCGCCCCCAACATCAGGAATCTCATGGATCGCATTCGCATCGTCGGCGGCAACAAGCTCAACGGCACCATTTCGATTTCGGGCGCCAAGAACGCCGCGCTGCCGTTGATGATCGCCGGCCTGTTGTCGGAAGAAACCCTGATTCTGGACAACGTGCCGCGGCTGGCCGACGTCGCGCAATTGCAGCGCATTCTCGGCAACCACGGCGTCGACATCATGGCGGCGGGAAAGCGTCCCGGCGATCAGGAATATCAGGGCCAGACCCTGCATATTTCAGCGGCCAACATCATCGACACCACGGCGCCTTATGAACTGGTATCGCGGATGCGCGCCAGCTTCTGGGTGATCGCGCCGCTGTTGGCGCGGATGCACGAGGCGAAGGTTTCATTGCCCGGCGGCTGCGCCATCGGCACCCGGCCGGTGGATCTCCTGATCATGGCGCTGGAGAAACTCGGCGCCGAGATCGCGATCGACGGCGGCTATGTGATCGCCAAGGCGCCCGGCGGGCTGAAGGGCGCCAGCATCGAATTTCCCAAGGTCACGGTCAGCGGCACCCATGTCGCGCTGATGGCGGCGACCCTGGCCAAAGGCACCACGATCATCAGCAACGCCGCCTGCGAGCCTGAAGTGACCGATGTCGCCGACTGCCTCAACAAGATGGGCGCGCGCGTTTCGGGCGCCGGCACGCCGCGCATCGTGGTCGAGGGCGTCGCCAAACTGCACGGCGCGCGGCATACCGTGCTGCCGGACCGGATCGAGACCGGCACCTATGCGATGGCGGTGGCGATGACCGGCGGCGATGTGCAATTGGCCGGCGCGCGGCCGGAACTGCTGCAATCGGCGCTCGACGTGCTGACCGAGGCCGGCGCGGTCATCAGCGTCAACAATTCAGGGCATCCGGGTCGCGCGCAACGGCGCCGGTATCGGGCCGGTGACGGTATCGACCGCGCCGTTTCCGGGCTTTCCGACCGATCTGCAGGCGCAATTGATGGCGCTGATGGCGTGCGCCAAGGGCTCCTCGCAGATCACCGAGACGATTTTCGAAAACCGCTTCATGCATGTGCAGGAACTGGCGCGGTTCGGCGCCCGGATCAGCCTCGACGGCGAAACCGCCACCATCGACGGCATCGCCAACTTGCGCGGCGCGCCCGTGATGGCGACCGATTTGCGCGCCTCGGTATCGCTGGTGATCGCGGGCCTTGCCGCCGAAGGCGAGACCATGGTCAACCGCGTCTATCATCTCGACCGCGGCTTCGAGCGGCTGGAGGAAAAACTGTCGGCGTGCGGCGCGTCGATCCAGCGTATCAGCGACTGAACCCATGACGATGAGGTGCGATCGGTGACGGCCCAGCTCAAATTGATTGCCCTCGATGCCGACGACCTCGCGGTGATTTCGGCGCATGTCCAGGACGCCGGCGTGCAGGCCGCCGATATCATCTGGCGGCAGAGCGAAAAGCGGCTGGTGGTCGGCATGAGCCGGCTGGACTGGGAGCAGACGCTGTCGGGCGGAACCGCCCCGCGCCGCCTGATCTCGGCGCTGCGGTTCGACCGGGTGCTGGCCTGCAAATCGCGCAATATCGATCTCGAAGCCCCGCCGGACACCGCGCTGGAACTGCTCGGGATCGAATTTCATCCCGGCGAGGCGCCCGGCGGCAGCGTGGTATTGCTGTTCAACGATGGCGGCGCGCTTGCGGCTGGATGTCGAATGCCTCGAATGCGAACTGGCCGATCTCGGCAGCGACGATCTCGGCACCAGCGACGACGCTGCCGAGCCCTCGGGGCTGGATGCGTGAGCGGGCGCCCGAATCGCGAGGCATCGCAGGGTGGGCAGAAGGCGCCCTCGACGCCGTGCCCACCACAACCGTCTCCGATGGTGGGCACGGCGCATGCGCCTTTGCCCACGCTACGACGATTTCCGCGGTATCCAAGGGTTGACGGCCCTTGGCCGCCGCGCCATTGAGCAGGGGACTGCGGATCCATCCTCAGAAAGCCAATATGCCGATTCGCCTGGACAGAAGCAGCGCCGATTTCGCCGAGCGATTCGCGACCTTTCTCGCCGCCAAGCGCGAAGCCTCCGCCGATGTCGAGCGCGCCACCCGCGCCATCGTCGACGATGTGGCGGCGCGCGGCGATGCGGCGCTGATCGAGGCGACGCGACAAGTTCGACCGGCTCGAGCTCGACGCCGGCGGCCTGCGCGTCACGCCAGCCGAGATCGACGCCGCCGTCAAGGCCTGCGACGCCGCGACGCTCGACGCGCTGAAATTCGCCCGCGACCGGATCGAGACCTTTCACCGGCGGCAATTGCCGAAGGACGAGCGCTTCACCGATGCGCTCGGGCGTCGAACTCGGCTGGCGCTGGAGCGCGATCGATGCGGTCGGGCTCTATGTGCCCGGCGGCACCGCGGCCTATCCGTCCTCGGTGCTGATGAACGCGGTGCCGGCCAAGGTCGCCGGCGTGCGCGCGCGTGGTGATGGTGGTGCCGTCGCCCGACGGCAAGCTCAATCCGCTGGTGCTGGCGGCGGCGCATCTCGGCGGCGTCTCCGAGATCTACCGCGTCGGCGGCGCGCAGGCGGTGGCGGCGCTGGCCTATGGCACCGCGACGATCGCGCCGGTGGCCAAGATCGTCGGCCCCGGCAACGCCTATGTCGCCGCCGCCAAGCGGCTGGTGTTCGGCAAGGTCGGCATCGACATGATCGCCGGCCCCTCGGAAGTGCTGGTGATCGCCGACCGCACCGGCAATGCCGGCTGGATCGCGGCCGATCTGCTGGCGCAGGCCGAGCACGACGCCAGCGCGCAGTCGATCCTGATCACCGACGATGCTGCGCTCGCCGATGAAGTCGCGCGCGCGGTGGAATCGCAGCTGAAGACCCTGCCGCGCGCGGAGATCGCGCGGCGCCTCGTGGAACGAGTTCGGCGCGATCATCCTGGTCAAGACGCTCGACGAGGCCGCCGAACTGGCGAACGCGATCGCCGCCGAGCATCTGGAGATCATGACCGCGGATCCGGAAGCGCTGTCGGCCAAGATCCGCAATGCCGGCGCGATCTTCCTCGGGCGCGCATACGCCGGAGGCGATCGGCGATTATGTCGGCGGCTCCAACCACGTGCTGCCGACCGCGCGTTCGGCGCGGTTCTCGTCGGGGCTCGGCGTGCTCGACTTCATGAAGCGGACCTCGATCCTCAAATGCGGGCCGGAGCAGTTGCGCGCGCTGGGGCCGGCGGCGATGACGCTCGGCAAGGCCGAAGGGCTCGACGCCCATGCCCGCTCGGTCGGAACGCGCCTCAATCTGCCGATGACCAAGAACCGTCATGACCAAGCCGCCGCCGACCGACGATTCAAGCCATCGCATCGTCGCGGTGACGCTCGACGAGGAATCGATCGGGCGTTCCGGCCCCGACATCGAGCACGAGCGCGCGATCGCGATCTACGATCTGGTCGAAAAGAACCTGTTCGCGCCGGACGGCGCCGACGAGCGGGCCGTTCACGCTGCATCTCGGCATCACCGGCAACCGGCTGATGTTCGATATCCGCCGCGAGGACGGCACGCCGGTGGTGGCGCATCTGTTGTCGCTGACGCCGTTCCGGCGGATCGTGAAAGACTATTTCATGATCTGCGACAGCTATTACCAGGCGATCCGCACCGCGACGCCGGACAAGATCGAGGCCATCGACATGGGCCGCCGCGGCATTCACGACGAGGGCTCGCGCACCTTGCAGGAGCGGCTGAAGGGCAAGGTGCGGGTCGATTTCGAGACCGCGCGCCGGCTGTTCACGCTGATCTGCGTGCTGCACTGGAAGGGCGAAGCATGATCCCGAAGCGGAACGTGCCCGGCCTCCGAGAAGCCTGAGCCGGTGGCGGCGCCACCGCGCCCGCGCACGCCGCAGGCCGTGCTGTTTGCCTGCGGCCTGAACAGCGTGCGCTCGCCGATGGCCGAAAGCCTGCTGCGGCACATGTTTCCACAGGCGCTTTATGTCAAATCGGCCGGCGCCAAGAAGGGCGAGCTCGATCCGTTCGCGGTCGCCGTGATGGCGGAACTCGGCCAGGATATCTCCGACCACCGGCCGATGACCTTCGAGGAACTCGACGATTGGGAGGGGCTCAATTTCGACCTGATCATCACGCTGTCGCCCGAGGCGCATCACAAGGCGCTGGAACTGACGCGAACCCTGGCCGCCGACGTCGAATATTGGCCGACCCAGGACCCGACCGGCACCGACGGCAACCGCGAGCAGAAACTGCAGGCCTATCGCGAGGTCTGCGACGGGCTGTTGCTGCGGATCCGCAAGCGTTTTTCCAAGGCCGGCGCCGCCAACAACTAGCCTCGGTCATAAAACGGTATCGGGAATTTGGGAATTCAACGGCTCGTTCCAGCCGGGGGTAAGACCATCCGGATGGTTCCGCCGGACGGCCCATTCCAGCGTGGTTGTCTCATTGAAGCCCTTCCGATAGGTTCCGCGCGCATTCGCACCGAATCTTTCCCCAGCCAACATCCGCATGCTCGGCCGCCCCAAATTCGTTCTCGCTTCCGGTTCGCCGCGACGGCTCAGCCTGCTCAACCAGGCCGGCATCGAGCCCGACGCGCTGCGTCCTGCCGACGTCGATGAGACCCCGCGCCGGGGCGAGCTGCCGCGCGCCTGCGCCAACCGGCTGGCCCGCGCCAAGGCCGACGCGGCGCTGAAATCCGTGCAGCTCGATGACGAACTGCGCGGCTCCTTCATCCTGGCCGCCGATACCGTGGTCGCGGTCGGCCGCCGCATCCTGCCCAAGGCCAATCTGGTCGACGAAGCCTCGCAATGCCTGCGGCTGCTGTCGGGCCGCAACCACCGCGTCTACACCGCGGTCTGCCTGGTGACGCCGCGGGAGGCGTTCCGCCAGCGCCTGATCGAGACACGGGTGCGCTTCAAGCGGCTCAGCGAGGACGACATCCAGGCCTATATCGGTTCCGGCGAATGGCGCGGCAAAGCCGGCGGCTATGCCGTGCAGGGCATCGCCGGCATCGTTCGTGGTCAAGATGGTCGGCTCCTACACCAACATCGTCGGCCTGCCGCTGTACGAATCGATCGCGCTGCTCGGCGGCGAGGGCTTTCCGATCCGCTTCGGCTGGTTGAATGCCAGCTAAACGATCCGGCGCCGCCGGAAGACGCCGAGATCACCCCCGAACAAGGCGGTCTCGTCGCGGGCAAAACCCTGCCCGATCTGCGGCAAGCCCTCGGTCGAGGCCTCGACCCCGTTCTGTTCCGAACGCTGCCGGGACGTCGACCTGAACCGCTGGCTGTCCGGCTCCTACGCCATCCCCGGCAAACCCACCGACGACGAGGACGCCGATTAGGTGATTCCACTGCATTTTGAGCTGTTTAGCATGAGGTTGGCCTGTCGTTACCCTGCGGACTCTGCCGGGCACGCCTCGCTTTCGTTCGCATGGCTGCGCCACGCGAAGCCGAAGGCGAAGCGTGGTGGACAGGGCGGTCCGACCTCACTATAAACCGCCCGCTCCGGGACGCTTTTGCGCCTCCCGCAGTGCCCAGGTAGCTCAGTTGGTAGAGCATGCGACTGAAAATCGCAGTGTCGGTGGTTCGATCCCGCCCCTGGGCACCATTCTTCCCCAAGCTTGTTGTCGATCCTGCCGCGGCGGATTTTCGATTGCGATGAAATCGCTCGCTCGACAGAGCCGCTGCGGTGCGCCAACACTGCCGGCCGGATAGAAAACCTGTGGACCGAGCGAAATGGACGAATTGGAACGGCAGCGCCTCGCCGAACTCGAAAAATATGACACCGGCCCCGACGCCGGTTTCGACGATTTCGTGCTGCTGGCGCGGCTGATCTGCGAGGCGCCGATCGCGACGGTGACGCTGGTGGGCGACAGCAAGCAGTACTTCAAGGCGGTCGCGGGCCTGGATTTTTGTGACACCGTGCTCGACCAGTCGATCTGCCGCTATGCGATCCGGCAGCCGGAGATGCTGGTGATCCCGGATCTGACCAAGGACGCCCGCGCGCAACATATCGACATCGTCGCCGGGGAGCCTTTTGTCCGCTTCTACGCGGGCGCGCCGCTGCGGACGCGTTCCGGGATTCTCGGAACGGTGTGCGTGATGGACACCAAAGTGCGACCCGAGGGCCTGACATTCACGCGGGGCCTGTCGCTGGAAGCGCTGGCGCGTCAGGTCATCGTGCAGCTGGAGTTTCGACGGGCGCTGATGCAGGCCACGTCCGTTCCGGATTGACCCTACCTGAACGCGACGCCGATCCGGCTGTCGGTGCGCCACTTCACCTCGCAGCGATAGGGTTCGCGGTTGCCCGAGATAACCAGGTTGAACGCTTGGGGAATACCGAGCGGGCTGGCGACTTCGAGGGCGGCTCCCGTATCCGAGACGTTGCGCACCACGCAGTCGATGGTGCCGCCGTTGAATTCGATCGAACCCGACTTCAACACGCGGTGGCGAGCCGCGGCGCGGTTGCTTTCCAGAGCTCGCGCCGCTCCTTCCTTGCCGAACGCGGCCGCCCCGGTCTGCGCCGCCTGCTCTTGCGCATGCGAAAGCGCAACCGCGATGGCTTCGTCGGTGAGGGTGAGCCTGATCCTGGTCCAGGCCAGCTTGAAGCGTAGCTGGCTGTCCTTGAAGTTGATCGCCGGTCCGCGGTCGTTGGCGGCGGATGGCAACCCGTAAACGTTGCAGCTCCACCACCAATGCGGACTGTCGGCCTGTTTCATGATCCGCCCGATGCTCAGCCCGCGCCAGAGCACCTCGTAATCGTCCGCCAGAGGCTGGCCATCGGCCATCACGGCACGCAAGGCAACGCTTTCGGGATCGTCCGTCATCAGCGGATTTGCCCTGCACCCTTGGGTTGATGCGAGCATTTCGATAAATTTGACATCGTCGGCCGGTTTTGGGGTCGGTCGATCTCGACTTAAGCGCAGCGGTATTAAGTTACGGTGAATAACCGCACCTTTATACCGCTAATACTGCCCATTGAGGTATCAGGTTCCGGCCGGAGGTGGTGGAAGCGCCGAGCGGCACGGCGCAAGAAAGACCGGTCGGCAATCTGACGATTGCTTCAGATGATCGCGGTGACGCCCGCGTTGGTCAGGTGGGGAATGCCGCCACGCAGTTCGACCAGCTTGATGTCGATCAGGATTTGAAGATCCAGCCGGTTGATCGGCGACGATTTCAGACGATCGGCGGCGATATCGCGAAGAACCCAGCGCAGATCGATCGCCCGGTAGCGATCGGCCTTGCTGGTATAAATGTCGGGATCGACGATCGCCTGGAGCAGGGACGAATGCTGGTCGGCCGGCGGCGTTGCGACCGCAGGCTCCAGCACCGCAGGTTCTGGTGCGATCGGCTCCAGCACCGCAGGCTCCAGCACCACAGGCTCCGGCGCGATCGGCTCCGGTGCGATCGCGATCGGCTGGTTCGAAGCGATCGCCGGCGGCTCGCTCTCGACGTGACCGGCCGGCTGTTCCGCAACGGAGTGCTCTGTATCGCTGGCACCGGAACCGGACATCAGCAGCCAGTCGTCGGATTTCGGGGGCGACTCGCTGCCGTTGACAGGCGCCGTCGTCGCGCCGTTCGGCGTCCTCAGCCCCCGCGCGGTCTCCATCGTCCAGTCGATCAGGTCGAGGTTTCCCACGCCCGCGCTCCCCCCGTCATCGCGGAAAACTATGCAGTCGATCGGCCCTCGACCGCAACGTGGAATTTAGTTGGACATGAACTAAGTTTGTTCAAAGCTAAGTCGGTCAACGGCAATAACGTGCGAAATCCTTGCGGCGGTCGAGCCTGCCACAGCGAGGGCTGCCTTCAGGCGCGGGCCGCCATAGGTCGAGGCATCGCGTCTTCCGCGCGTTTGTTGAAATGTCCGTGCGACGTCCGCCGTTTCAGACGGCCCGCCGGGCGCTCGACATGTCGTGGGAGTAATGCGAGCAATCCACCACTGCGGACAGGGCCGCGGTTTTGAGTGCTTCCGGGCTTCGTTCGCCCCTGGCCGCGCAGGCGAGGATTTGCGAGGCGATTTCCGCCTTCATTGCCGAGGTGCGTTTGCTCTCTGGAATTGAACGCGCGGCGTCATCGAGGACCATCTTCATCAATTCGATCAGTTCAGGCTGGAACACGACTCCCGGTTCGTTTTGCATGGTGGCCTCCGAAAAGAGCGACCTGTGAATTAAGAATACTAGGTCGCAAAATCCTGCCGTAGCAATCGACAAAACGAGTTGCGCACGCATTATCGTCGCTGCACTGCAATCTCGGGGCGTATCCACGGCGATCGTCCGAGCGAGACGACGATCGCGGCTTCGGGGTACGGGGGTAGCGCAGGCGGCGAGACGAAAACGGTATGGCCAGCTTTACGACTTGTGCGGAGCAAGCCGGCCGATCTAACCTTCGCCAGGGGACCAGGGGCCAGGTGCGGTGTTTGGCTGGGGGCAATCCAAGAGTTGAACCAAGGCGGCGCCGGACACGATCGGCGATATCGCCGATGCGGGCGTCCTTATCAATGCGATCGACGCGATCGCGCCGCGCTACCTCGAACGAGCCGACCAGGGTGCGCTGATCTTTCCGGCCTGCACCCGGAAGCCCGGCGATCCCGAGGGCGACATCCGGTCGGTGTGGCACCACACCCGGCTCGAGGCGATCAGGTATTTGACCATGATTCCGGGGCGTCAAACCGCCTTGTTGATCGATCCCGCCCGGCAGTTGGCGATGATCGAAACCTTTCTCAGGCAGCAACCGCACGACGACACGGTGGTCGATTTCACCGGCTTTCCGGCCGACGACCTGGTCATCGCGATCATCGCCGGCTTGAACTGGCTGAACCATTGTTCGGTCCTGGCCGGAGTCGATCCCGCGAGGTTTTCCGGCATCTTGCGCAATTTCAGGCGGATGGCGGCGATCGGAAAGCAATGGTGGGCGCTCGATGGCGCCGAGCGACGCTGCGCCGAGATGCTGCAGGCCAGGGAACGGCCGCCGCTGATGCTGCATTTGATCTGGCAGGATTACACGAGGCTGGCGAAAGAGATTGCCTCCGCCGCGGCCTTCGGACCGGCGGTCGAGAAAACCGTGGCAAGGCGTCGCGAAATGCTCAAGCAGGAACTGGCCGACCGTCCCGCCGAACTGGAAGCCGCCATCGCCGAACTAAACGACACCATGTCCCGCTTCGAGATGGCCCGGGAGCCCGACGATTTGCTTGAGTGAGGATGGCGCGGTTTGCACCCGCGCAATCGTGAATTCATCAGCCGAAACCCGCGCGCACTGAGCGGCTTGATTCAGCAGATGGCGGCATTTCCTCCTCGGATGCCCTGCCGCGATCGGCGGCCCTGGCGCTCACCCTATCCCGCGCCGGGGCCGTTTTGAAATTCTGTGTACCGGCAAAAGCGCTGGCGTGCTGTCGCGCGCTGCGGACAACAGGCCTCGCGGCTTCAGAAATAGAAGCCGAACCCGTTCAGTATGGCTGTTGCCATTTGTGGCAGGCCCGCCACCAGGCGCCCGTTGAAGAGCGCGAGGTCGACGGCGTAAAATACAATCCAGCCCGCGGCGCCACCGATCAATATTTTCATGAAAAGAGCTTGCGGGTTGCCGGTTAAAAGAAATTTACACCGACATAAATTTAATGCGGGTTGCAAAAATGGAACCTTGTCCACGTGCAGCCTTGAAACACGCTCTCGCGTTCGGGCCAATCACTGCGTCCAATGCAGAGCAAGCCTCGCCACGTGATGCTTCGTCGGCAGCTCAGATCTGGAATTCGGTGAATGCCCGGTAGATCCAGCGCCGGCCGTCATGACGCCGCCAGACCTGGCCTCTCACCAGTTCGCGTGTGATCGAGCGCCGGGGAATCATGACTTTCCACAGATGCCACACCTCTGCCCAGGCGGGCTTCGGGTTCAATCCCAGCATTCGAAACGAGTTGCGGCTTCCGGTAGGCATCGTGCATCCATGCGAATTCCCGGATTGAAACATCCGGCGATGCTACGGTACCGGGCAACGCGAGCGCGCTGCAATCGAAGCCGGTATTTAACCTAACCGGTCAACCTTACTGCGCCTGAAGACAAGGGCCTGATCTGCCATGCGACTTAGAACCGTTGACCTTAACCTTCTGGTAACGCTGGAAACGCTGGTTGCCGAACGCAGCGTATCCAAGGCGGCGCAGCGGATGGGCCTGACCCAGTCGGCGGTCAGCCACGCGCTGCGGCGGCTGCGCGCCACCTTCGACGACGAATTGTTCGTGCGATCGGCCGACGGCATGGAGCCGACCTTGCGCGCGATCGAGATCTCCGACGCGACCCGCGCGGCGCTGGAGCAGATCGAACGCAGCGTCGACAAATCCGCGAGCTTCGACCCCGCGACCGCCGAGCGCGCCTTCACCTTGCGGATCTCCGAATACGTCTCGAGCTATCTGCTGCAGCTTCTGTGTCCCGTGCTGCGCGAGCGGGCGCCGGGCATCCGGATCAATGCCGCGCATTTCACCGGCGACCCGCGTGAGGATGAACTGATCGGCGATGAAATTCACATCGGACCGGGGACGTCAGGTGGTCGCGCCGGGCGGCAGCGCCTGCGGGTGGTCGAAGAGCGTTTTGTGGTGCTGATGCGCAAGGGCCATCCGGCAGCCAATCCGGCGTCAACCAGGAAGATGACCTTGCCATTCTATGCGTCGCTGTCCCACGTCAAGGTCGCGGCCACCATCGGCACCAATGTGATCGACGACGCGCTGAAAGTGCGCGGATTGCACCGGCATATCGTGTTCAACGTGCCGAGCTGGCGCGACGCGCGCCACATCGTAGCCAAGACCGACCTCGTCGCCGCGATCCCGGCGCGCTGGGCCAGCGATCGCGACAGTCCGCAATCCTGCGTCGCGGCGCCGTTCCCGTTGCAGGACGTGACGTTCGCGATCGATCTGGAGTGGCACACAAGAGTGGCGCTCGATCCCGGGCACGCCTGGCTGCGCGGATTGATCGCGGAGCAGTTCCAGCCCACGGCGAAACGAAAATGAATTGGCTTCATAGTTAGTATGACAACTATGATCTTTATTTATCGCCGACGTATGAAAGAGTGGCCCCTGCAAGCAAAACAAAGATGACACCGGGAGAAACGTCGTGGGAATTGGGAAGCGATATCTGGTCTATACCGGCCTGTTCGTGTTGATGTTCATCAATTACCTCGACCGGGTGAACCTCTCGGTGGCCGCCAAATCCATCGCCGACAATTACGGCCTGTCACCGATCGACATGGGCTACATCTTCTCGGCGTTTCTGTGGACCTATCTGGTGTGCCTGATCCCGATGGGCCTGTTGGCCGACCGCTTCGGCGGCCGCGCCGTCACTTACTCCACGCTCGGCGTGTGGTCGCTGGCCGGCATATGGACCGGTCTGTCGACCACCTATACCTCGCTGTTCGCGTCGCGCCTGCTGCTCGGCATCGGCGAGTCCGCGAGCTATCCGGCCGGCGGCAAGATCATTCGCGAATGGGCGCCGGAAAGTGAGCGCGGGCTGGCTTCGGCCTTCCTCAACAGCGGCGCCCATGCCGGGCTCTGCATCGGCTCGGTCGTAGTCGGCGCCCTGATCGCGGGCTACGGCTGGCGGGAATCGTTCTACATCACCGGCGCAGCGGGCGTGGTGCTCGCGATCGTCTGGTTCGCGTTCTATGGCCGTCCGGAGCAAGCGTCGTGGCTCGGCAGCGCCGAGCGCGAGATGATCCTGAAAGGCCGCGGCGAAATCCCGAAACCGTCCGCCGGCGGCATGACGCAGGCGGCGGCGCTGAAGGGCCTGCTGAAAAGCCCGTCAATGTGGGCACTGGCGCTGACCCAGGGCTGCGCCGGCTACACGCTCTATCTGTTCATGACCTGGCTGCCGAGCTATCTGGCCGCGACCCGCGGCATGGACGTGCTCAAGACCGGGCTGTTCTCGGCGATTCCCTACGGGGTCGCGGCCGTGCTCGGGATCGGCATCGGCTGGCTCAGCGACAGATTGTTGAAGCGCTCGGGCGCGGTGAACAGCGGCCGCCGCAAGCTGATCGCGCTGCTGCTGCTGCTGTCGTCGGTGATCCTGGCGACGCCGTTCGTCGAATCGATCTGGCTGATCGTGTCGTTGATCAGCATCTCGCTGGCCTGCGTTGCCACCGCGATGGCGATGAATATCGCGCTGACCGCCGACCTGATGACCGACGGCCGCTACAACGGCGTCGCCACCAGCCTCCTGATCATGGGTGGCAACCTGTTCGGCACCGCGGCGCCGATCGTCACCGGCTATGTGGTGGCGGCGACCGGCGGCTTTTCCGGCGCCTTCCTGATCGCCGGTGTGCTGCTGCTCGGCGGCGCGATCGTGATCATCTCCGGCGCGCAAAGCCCGATCCGGCTTTCGGCCGATCTTGACGGTCCGATCGGCGATCCCGCCGCCAAAGCCGTCTAGAGCATTTCCGGTTCTGATGGAATCAGAACCGGGCTCTAGCTTTTTCTTTCGACGCGTTTTCTTTACGCGAACCGGTATCCACTTCGCTCGAAAACGCTCTAACAAAGCTATCGAGATCCGATCTCACGGAGCAAGCCATGAAAAAACTCACCTTCACCGCGGTGTCACGTAACTATTTCAATCTGCCGGTCTGGATCGCGCAGCATCAGGGAATGTTCGCGGCCGAAGGCCTCGACGTCGCGATCGAACTCTACGAAGGCGTCGATGAGGTGACCAACCGGCTGCGTGACGGCCGCGCGCAACTGGCCTACGGCATCACCGAACATGTCGTGCTCGACAGCGAGGCGGGCGGCTTCCTGGAAATTGTCGGCGGCAATGTCAACAAGCTGCCGTTCTCTTTTGTCACCGGCAAGAACATCCGGACCGCCGAAGATCTGCGCGGAAAGACCGTCGGCGTGTCGTCGCTCGAGGCCGGCAGTTCGTCGCTGGTGATGAAGTTGCTGTCGGCGCGCGGCCTGGAATATCCGCGCGACTATCGGATGCGCGCGGTGGGGCCGATCCTGGCGCGGTGGGAGATGCTGCAATCGGGCGAGATCGACGCCGGCCTGCAGGGCGCGCCGCTGAACTACATGGCCATCGACCAGGGTTTTCCGAGCCTGTGCGAACCGCGGCAGGAAGTGCCGGATTTCCAGTTCACCTCGCTGAATGTCGATAGCCGCTGGGCCGTCACCAACCGGCGAGACCATGCGGCAATTCATGCGCGCCTTCGTGCGGGCCCATCACTGGTTTTTCGCCAACCGCGCCGGCGTCACGCCGATCGCGATGGCTGAAACCCGCATCGCGCAGAACTATGCCGAACGCGCCTGGGACGAATACACCGCCGACGAAATCTTCCCGCGCGACGGCGACGCCAGCAATGCCGCGGTGCAGGCCCTGATCGAGATCAGCGCGCTGATCCGCGCCGTCCCCAACCGCGTCAAGTCGGGCGCCGCCGATTACATCAACCGGACCTATCTGCACGAAGCGCAGCAGGACGTCGCGGCGCTGCGGGCGGAGGCTTGATGTCCATGGCCGCACCGTTCATTCCGGCGATCGACTACGGCGCCCGGTTGCGCGCGGGCATCCTGGTTCCGTCAGGCAATTCGGTCGCCGAGCCGGAATTGCAGGCGATGCAGGCGAACGGCACCTCGCTATTGGTGACGCGCCTGTCGCTGCGCGGCAGCTCGAAACCCGAACTGATGCGGATGCTGGACCGGCTGGAGGCCGCGTCCGAACTTCTGGCCGACGCCGAGGTCGACTGCATCGTGTTCCACTGCACGGCGGTATCCACCTTTGCGCCCGAACTGGCCCACACCATCCGGGAGCGGATCGGAGCCGCGTCGGGCATCCGCTGCTTCACCACGGCCGAGGCGATCGTGCAGGCGCTGTCGCATCTGAAGGCCAGCAAGGTGTCGCTGCTGACGCCCTATATCGACGAGGTGCACGCGCGGGAAATCCGGTTCCTGCACGACAATGGCTTTCAGGTTGTCGGCGGCGCCAATCTCGGCATCAACACCAACACCGAGATGGCGACCCTGTCGCCGGAAGCAATCCTCGAATGGGCGCGCGACAAGATCGGTCGCGATGCCGATGCCTGCCTGGTGAGTTGCACCGCGATCAAATCGGCGGCGGTGATCGCCCGGCTTGAAGACATCACCGGCCGTCCGGTCGTGACCAGCAACCAGAGCATGATGTGGCATCTGCTGCGATCGAGCGGCATCGACGATGCGGTTGCGGGATTCGGCCGGCTACTGGCGGTGGCCGCAATGGTTACCGCGAAGTAAAGCGCGTTGCGAACGCGGTAATTGGCTGCCCGAACATCCTTACCCCAAAATTAACGAACTTCATCTAATTTTTGCATGGGCGGGATGCTCGAACGCAATTCGGGCAAGATGGGGTGTTGGGGCCGTGGATATCCTGTTGTTGTTGGGTGGGCTGCAGTTGCTGCTGATGTACGCGGTGTTTTCCTCCGCGAAATCGTACTTCGAAAGAGGCCGCATCCGCGGCATGCAGGAGGCGATGCAGGAATTCACGCGGGGCATCGGCTCGCACTATGAACTCGAAGGGCAGGGCGCCGAGAGCAAAGGCGCTCCCGAGCGCGTGGCGGCGGCGATCAAGGCCATCGAGGGCATCACCCCGAAGAAGCGCAAGCGCGGCAATGGCGCCACCGATCCGTATCACGCGCAGCTCTGGGTACTGGGCGATGCCATCGGCGAGGCTTGCTGGCTGAAGGGGCACACTGCCGGGATGCGGCGCAAGGCGCCGGCGGAAGGCAAAGTCCGGGTCGATCTGTCGCTGACCGAACTGTTGCAACTCAGCTGGCTGGCGCAACTCGGTTTCCAGCACATGATGCCGAACTACCGAGGTTTCGAAATTCATCGTTTCAGCGGCGAGGCGGATGCGCGTGAGGGCGCGTTGGCGGTGAGCAAGATCGAAAGCGCCATTCCCGCCAGGGAGCGCCCGTTCGCGGATCTGACCGTTCAGCTCAAGCAGCGGCAGAAGCTGATCGTTGAATGGTGGCAGGCGCCGGGCCGGCTGACGGCCTGAAAGCCGGCGAGCCTTGCTGAATAAACCTGCGCCTGCAAAAGCCGGCCAGGATTTACTCGACGTGATGGATGGCGCGCTCGATCGCGAGCGTCATCTCGTCGATCGCAGGGACGATCGACGGCGACGGCACCGACCGCAGATCGTCGAGCTCGGCTAGCCTGCCGATCAAATAAGACAGCCGCGGCGGCATGTCCGACGTCACCGGCTTAAGGATGAATCCCAGCCGCTCGCCGATCTCGTCGCAAATCGCACGGCAATGCGTGTGGTCGAGGACCAGGGATGCAGCGTTCTGCTTACGCATGGGAAATCCAGATGTTTCTGGATATTATTCAATCGTGTCGAGGTTCCCGAAGCGTAAACTTCTCCGCTGAGCTGTTTGGTTGGTGAAGAAACGGTGAAGTTGTCCGGCGTTGGCCATGCGTAGCCCCGCGCCCGAACTAATTAATTAGCTCGAAGCGCCGGCGCGTCGGGGCTTATAGTGGACATTGCTACGCCTTTGGTCCGCGCCTTGCGGCCCTCGATCGGATAGGCCGGATCGTTGAATCCGGGTGTCGACGGATGCCCGGCGGCGACCAGGCGGTCGATCAGCGCTTCGTCATCGGCGGTGAACTGATAATCGAGCGCGCGCAGATAATCGTCCCAATGTTGTTCGGTGCGTGGGCCTGCGACCACCGCGTTGACGAAAGACGAATTCAGCACCCACGACATCGCGAATTGCCCGGCGGTGATGCCTTTGGCTTCGGCGTGGGCACGGATCTCCTGCGCCAATTGCAGCGACTCGGGGCGCCATTCGGTTTGCATCATGCGCTTGTCGGCGCGCCCGGCGCGGGTGTCCTTGCCGGGCGCGGCATCGGGGCTGTATTTGCCGGTCAGCACGCCGCGCGCCAGCGGGCTGTAGGAGACGATGCCGAGGCCGTAATAACCGCAGGCCGGGAAGTGTTCGACCTCCGGCATCCGGTTCATCGCGTTGTAATAGGGCTGGCTGACCACCGGACGGTCGATCCCGAGCCGGTCGCAGATGTTGCAGATTTCGGCGACCCGCCAGGCCCGGTAATTCGAAACGCCGAAATAGCGGATCTTGCCCTGCCGCATCAGGTCGCCCATCGCGCGCACGGTCTCCTCCAGCGGAGTCGAATGGTCTTCCTTGTGCAGATAATAGATGTCGATGGTGTCGGTGCCGAGCCGCCGCAGGCTGTTCTCGGCGGCCTGCATCACCCAGCGCCGCGACAGGCCGCCCTGGTTCGGATCGTCGCTCATCGGGTTCGCAAGCTTGGTGGCGAGAATCCAGTTCTGCCGGCTGTTGGAAATCGCGCGGCCGACCACCTGTTCGGAATTGCCGTTGTTATAGGCGTCGGCGGTGTCGATGAAATTGATGCCGGCTTCGCGCGCGCTGGCGATGATCCGCCCCGACGTTGCCTCGTCGGTCGGTCCGCCGAACATCATGGTGCCCAGGCAGATCGGCGAAATCTTCAGGCCACTGCGGCCGAGGGAGCGATATTGCATCGGTTTGGATCTCCTTACGTTGACCACGTCATTCCGGGGCGTGCGAAGCACGAACCCGGAATCTCGAGATTCCGGGTCTGGTCCTTCGGACCATCCCGGAATGACGCCGCCTGTTTGAATCGTCGTCGCGCCGCGGGCAACCGCCCTCAGCTACCGTCCTTCAATATCTTGAACACGCCATTCGCGGTGATGATGGTGCGATCCTTTGCCTTCACCTCGACGGTGACGAAAACCAGGCTGCGGGTGACGCGGATCACGCGCGGCTTGGCGATCAGGATGTCGCCGATATTGCCGGCATCGACAAAATGAACGTCGAGCTGCACCGTCGCCATGGTCGGCCGCCCCGCAACGAACCTCGCCATCATGCCGCAGGCACGATCCGCGAAGGTCATCAGCATGCCGCCCTGAACCTTGCCGCGGCGGTTGTGGTGCTTGTCCTGCGCGACCAACGCGTATTCCGGCTCGCCGTTCACCATCCGCTGCCAGAGCGGTCCGATCAAGGCGAGGAAGCCGGTGGTGTCGACGATGCTCCAGCCGTCGGATGTGAGCTGCTCCGCGGCGGCATCGGTCATGTGAGGTCGTTCCATGCAAGAGAGGTCTGCTGTTTCAGGTCATTTCATCAAACGCCGACGTGTTGTAGTCAAGCTGCATGGTCAGGCCATTTGATGATACCACCCGGCGGAATATCGCAGAGCTCTGTGCGGCTTTCGCGCGGTTGGCGGCGCCCACGCCTGCATCGGCTCTGAAGCGGGCGGCGGTCGCGATCGCGCTGGTCGAGGCCGATGACCCGGCCGACGGCACCGCCTTTGTGCTGACCCGGCGCGCGGCCAGCCTGCGCAGCCATCGCGGCCAATGGGCATTGCCGGGCGGTCGTTGCGATGACGGGGAGCAACCGGTCGCGGGCGCGCTGCGCGAATTGCACGAAGAACTGGCTCTCGAACTGGGACCGGCCGATGTGCTGGGCGTACTCGACGATTACCCGACCCGGTCCGGTTACTTGATCACCCCGGTGGTGGTGTGGTCGGGCAGGGGCACGGTTCTCACGCCAAGTCCCGACGAGGTCGCCTCGGTGCACCGGATCGCGCTCGCCGACATCGAGCGCGAAGAGGCGTTCGATTTCACGCTGATTCCGGAAAGCGCGCGACGGGTGATCCGCTTCAATCATGCCGGTCAGCTGATTCACGCGCCGACCGCGGCGCTGATCTATCAGTTTCGCGAAGTACTCGCCGGTCGCGATACCCGCGTGAACGAACTGGAGCAGCCGGTGTTCGCGTGGAAGTAGGCGGCTTGCGAGTGGATGCATGGCTCCGATTAGGAAGCCGGCTTGCGGATGCCTGATGTTTCGACCACGATGCGTCCACAAACCAAAAATTCCGGGAGGCCGTTTCGAATGCGCGTGAAGACCCTGTTTGCCGCCGCAGCAACTTTTCTCGCGCTATCGGGCGTGATCGGCTTGGCCGAAGCCCAGACTTATCCGAGCCGCGTCATCACATTGGTGATTCCATTCGCGCCCGGCGGCAGCACCTCGATCGTCGGCACCGTAATCGCCGACAAGATGGGCCAAATCCTCGGGCAGAATATCATTCTCGATCACCGGCCCGGCGCCGGAGGCACGGTCGGCAGCAAATATGTCTCCAAGGCCGAGCCCGACGGCTACACGCTGCTGTTGGGCTACACCGGCACCCTGGCGATCGGTCCGTCGCTGTACAAGGATGTCGGTTACGATCCGCGCAAGGATTTCTCGCCGGTCGGCATGATCGGCAACGCGCCGAGTGCCGTGGTGGTGCATCCATCGTTTCCGGTGAAATCGATTCCCGAACTGATCGCCTATGCCAAGGCCAATCCCGGCAAGGTCAATTTCGGCTCCGCCGGCGTCGGCTCGGTCAACCACATCACCGGCGAATATTTCGCCCGCTCGGCCGGCATCTCGCTGGTGCATATTCCCTACAAGGGCACGGGCCCGGCGTTGACGGATTTGCTCGGCGGCCACATTCCGATGGCGCTGGCGCCGATTCCGCCGGTCCACGCCAATGTCGAGGCCGGGTTGCTGCGCGCCCTCGCGGTGACCGGCAAGACCCGCAACAGCCTGATGCCAGATGTGCCGACCATCGCCGAGATGGGCCTGCCCGGATTCGAGGCCTCGCTCTATTACGGCTTGGTGGCGCCACCCGGTACACCGCAGCCGGTGATCGACAAGCTCAACAGTGCGTTGCGTGAAGCGCTCGCCTCCGACGAGGTGAAAAAGCAATTGGGCGCCGACGGAACCGAGATCACCCCCAGTTCGCCGCAGGAATACGCCGACTTCCTCGGCAAGGACGCCAGCAAGTGGGCCGAACTGGTGAAAGCCAGCGGCGTCGAGCAAGAGTAGTTTTTTCTTCTCCCCTTGCGCCCTCGCAACGGCAGAGGAGAAAACGCCGCACGCGGAGAGCGGAAACAAGCCCCATTTCTTGCTACAACGGCGCCATGCGCCCGCACTTGATTCGCTCCGCCACTGGATTCATCGCGCTCGCGCTGCTGGCGCGCGCGCCGCAATCCCTCGCGTTCGGACCGCCTGACGCAACTGCCGCGCCGCCGGCCGATGCGATGGCGCAGACGACGTCGTCACCGTCGATCCTGGAATATCGCCGCAAGCTGGCGGAATATCAGCAGATCCACGGCGCGTTCGAAGCGCAGGCCAGCGCCTATTGGGATGCGATCTCTGACAAGCGGCGCGGCCGCAACGCCAAGCGGCGCGACCATCAGCCGATCGATGCCGACGATTACGTGCTGACCCAGCCGCCGGTTTACAACGGGCCGAAGCGGCCGGTTAATCCGGCGCCCGAACCGCAGCCCGAGCATCCGCCGCGCGAGCACAAGGCGATCCCGGTGGTGTCGGATCTTCTGCAGGCGGCCATTCAACAATATCAATTCAAGCCGCAGCTGCCAGCGACCGAGATGGAGTTCAAGCGCGCCTATGCCCAAGTGGCTTCGGCGGCGGGACTGACCCGCGAACAGGCGGTGCGGGTCTATGCGTTCGAGACCGGCGGTACCGGCGATTACAAGGTTCAATCCGGCATCGAGCATGGCGGAACCCGCGCCATCTCCACCGCGATCGGCTATAACCAGCTTCTCACCACCAACAGCGTCGAACTGGTCGCCGAGCAGGGACCCGAATTGCAGCGGGCGTTGAGCGCCAAGGCCGCACAACTGTCCGGTGGTGCGCGCCAGGCGATGGACTACAAGATCGCGGTCCTGAAGCGGATGGTGGCGCTGGCGCGCTCGGTGCCGGACGACTGGTCGGCGCATGGTCGGATCGCCGACACCCAACAAGGCTGGGCGATCCATTCCATGGTGCTGGACATCGATGTCGGCCCGCTGCTGCAGACCCACAAGCTTCTGACCTCGGTGCTCTTCGCGCGGGCCAAGGGCTACATGAAGCCGCTCACCGCCGCCGAACTCGAGATGATGAATCTGACCGGCGACGGCACCGGGCTCGACATGGTGACGATGCCGCAGGCGCTGCGCGAACAGGTGCCGACCGCGAACTTCTTCCAGCGCAACGGATATGAGCGCAATCCGGTCGCGATCCGTCACAACACGGTCGCCAAGCTGCTCGCCGTCACCGACGCGCGGATGGACAGCAACAGCAATCAGCCGGGCGCAAAGGATCTGGCGGCGTCGTTTTAGCTTCACCCTTCCAGGGGAGGGTGAACAACATCCCCTAATTCGGGCCGAACTCGAACTTGCCGCTGCCGTCGAGGAACGGGCCGGTGCGCATGTAGAGCTGGCCGTTTTCGCCGAGGAAGAACAGCGTGCCCTTTGGCACTTTCTTGGCGCCCTTCAACAAGAGGGCGGCGTTGTTGGTCCCCATCTTGTACGCGAAGGTCTTGCCCTCCTTGTCGTAGCCGTAGCCCATGTCGGTGCTGAGCACCCAGGGGGTCGGCGCCGCGGCCTGGGCCAGGGCGGCCGTGGCCGGCGCGCTGAGCGCCATCGCAAACAAGACGGCTCTCGTCGATATCATCGTCATGGTCTCATCCTCCAGCAACCCGTTCGAAAATCGAAATGGCGTCCCCACCATGGCTGTTCGCCAAACCCTCTTGAACAAACCACGAACGATATTCGGACGTCAACACGACGATATCATCTGTGGCATCACGCTTTTGTCGCCACTTTGCGATTTCCCGCGTCAGGCTTCGCGACTATCTTTCGGTTTCGGTCTAGAACCCGTATTCGCAAGCCACATAGAGCTCATAGGGATGATTCGGATGAACCTCGTCATGAAAATTTGCCTGGCCGCCGCACCGTTGCTGCTGGCGCTGGCTCCAATGGCGCATGCCGATGATTTCGAGCTCAGCCACAACCAGCGGATTTCCTGCAGCCGCGGTCTTTCCGCCGGCAAGCTCAACACGGCGACCTGCAAATCCTACGCCTATATCTTCAACACCAAGACCTCGGAATATTTCCGCTGCACCGTCAGCCTGGCGCTGACGCGCGACAACAAGGAAGTCATCAACGTCCAGACCGACGGCGGCTGCGTCAAGAAGCCCAGGATCTTCGAGACCGACTCGCATTACGCGTTCGACGCCACCGAGACCGAGGCGCCGAACACCAACTCCTTCTTCGGCCCCGGCGGCTACGCGATCTGGGCCAGCGACACCACTGCGCAGAAGGTCCGTGGCTGCATCACGATCAGTTCCGGTCTCGGCTCCGACATCTCGAAGTGCCTCGACATGACGTTTCAATGATGTGGCGTCCGCGATCACGGTTCCCGCGCCGCTGAAGGCGCGCTGTTAAGCCACAGCAATATTGGTCGTGGGAGCCCGCTGGTCGGTTTGAATGGGTTGACCCCGCGATCTCATTTCGCCAATTTCCCGCCGCAAATTCTGGGGGAAATGGCCATGAAGTCGAAGTTGATCGCTGCTGCTATCGTTGCATCGGCGACCCTGACCGCACCGGCGGTTCAGGCGCAGCAATTCATCAACGTGCTCACCGGCGGCACCTCCGGCGTCTATTATCCGCTCGGTGTCGCGATCGGAAAGATCTACAGCGACAAAATTCCTGATGTCAAAACCCAGGTGCAGGCCACCAAGGCGTCGGTGGAGAACCTGATCCTGCTGCAGCAGGGTCGCGGCGAGATCGCGTTCGCGCTGGGCGATTCACTCAAGGCCGCCTGGGACGGCGACGCCGAAGCCGGCTTCAGGAACAAGCTCGAAAAGCTGCGCACCATCGGCGCGATCTATCCGAATTACATCCAGATCGTCGCCACCGCCGACAGTCACATCAAGACGCTGGCCGACCTCAAGGGCAAGAGCCTCTCGGTCGGCGCGCCGAAATCCGGCACCGAGCTGAACGCGCGGGCGATCCTGGCTGCCGCCGGCATGAGCTACAAGGATATCGGCAAGGTCGAATATCTGCCGTTCGCCGAATCCGTCGACCTGATGAAAAACCGCCAGCTCGACGCCACCCTGCAATCGGCCGGGCTCGGCGTGGCCTCGCTCAAGGATCTGTCGACCTCGGCCGACATTATCGTGGTGGCGGTGCCCAAGGAAGTGGTCGACAAGATCGGTCCGCCCTTCACGTCGGTGACCATCCCCGCCAATACCTATACCGGGCAGGACAAGGATGTCGCGACCGCGGCGGTGGTGAACTATCTCGTCACCAGCACGGCGGTGTCGGATGATCTCGCCTATCAGATGACCAAGCTGATCTTCGAAAACCTGCCGGAACTCGCCAACTCGCATGTCGCCGGCAAGGACATCAAGCTGGAGGCTGCGGCGACCGGAAGCCCGGTGCCGCTGCACCCCGGTGCGATCAGATATTACAAGGAAAAAGGCCTGATCAAGTAAGGCCGCGAAGGGGGACGGAACGCAGGGACATGGGGCAGATGGTTGAGGCGGAGGGCGCCGCGGCGCCGGTCAAGGTCGAGTTCGATAATTTCGAGCACGGATTTCCGGAAGGTTTCGGTCCCGGTGCCTGGGGCCATCTGGCCTATGCAATCGGGATCGTGTTCGCGACGTTCCAGCTTTACGTGGCGGCCTTCAACTTCCTGCCCAGCCAGGTGGTGCGCGGGGTTCACGTCGGCTTCCTGCTGCTGATGACCTTCGGCCTGATCGGCAATTTCACCGCCAAGGGCAATGCCGGCCGTGCCGCCGGCTGGCTGATCGGCGGGATCGGATTTCTGTGCGGTTTGTACCAGTGGATATTCTACGCCGATCTGATCGCGCGCGACGGCGATCCGACCAATCTCGACCTTGCGGTCGGTACCCTGCTCGCGGTGCTGATTTTCGAAGGCACGCGGCGGCTGATGGGGCTGGCGCTACCGCTGATGTGCGGCGCCTGTATTCTGTACTGGTTCTTCGGCCAGTATCTGCCCGCGCCCTTCAACCATCGCGGCTATGCGTTCGACCAGATCATCACCCATCTCGCCTACGGCACCGAAGGTTTCTACGGCGTGCCGATCTATGTTTCGGCAACCTACATCTTTCTATTCATCCTGTTCGGCTCGTTCCTGGAACGCGCCGGGATGATCCAGCTGTTCACTGACGTGTCGCTCGGCCTGTTCGGGGGCACCCGCGGCGGTCCGGCCAAGGTCGCGGTGTTCGCCTCGGGCATGATGGGCACGATCTCGGGCTCCGGCGTCGCCAATGTCGTCACCGTCGGCCAGTTCACCATTCCCCTGATGATCAAGTTCGGCTACCGCCGCGCCTTCGCCGCCGGCGTCGAGGCCACCGCGTCGATGGGCGGCCAGATCATGCCACCGGTCATGGGGGCGGTCGCCTTCATCATGGCGGAGACTCTGGGCGTCGAATATTCCGTGATCGTCAAGGCCGCGGTGATCCCCGCGATCCTGTATTTCGCCTCGGCGTTCTGGATGGTGCATCTGGAAGCCGGCAAGCAGGGCCTGGTCGGCATGAAGCGCGCGGAGCTGCCGAGCGCCTGGAATGCGCTGGTGGCGCGCTGGTACCTGGTGTTGCCGCTGGCGGCACTGGTCTACATGCTGTTCGAAGGCTTTACGCCGCTATACGCCGGCAGCGTCGGGCTCGCATTGACGGTGGCGCTCATTCTGGGCGCCAGCATCACGCTCGGCTTTTCCCACACCGTGATCCGTTATGTGTTCTGGATCGGGCTGGCGCTGGTGGTCGCGGCGGTTTGCCGTAACGGCATCGAGATCGTGCCGGTAGCCGGCGTCGTCGCCGTGCTGGTCGCAATCGCGGCGATCACCCGCGGCGGCCGGGCCACCCTGGCGGCGTGCCGGGATTCGCTCGCCGACAGCGCCAAATCGGCGCTCACCGTCGGCATGGCCTGCGCCATTGTCGGCAGCATCATCGGCATGATGACGCAAACCGGCGTCGGCACCATCTTCGGCAGCTGGATCATCGGGCTCGGCGCCAAGAGCCTGTTCCTGGCGCTGATCATGACCATGCTGCTGTCGATCCTGCTCGGCACCGGCATCCCGACGATTCCGACCTACATCATCACCGCCGCGTTGGCCGCGCCGGCGCTGGCCAAGCTCGGCGTGGCCCTGATCGTCAGCCACATGTTCGCGTTCTATTACGGCATCATGGCCGACCTCTCGCCGCCGGTGGCGCTGGCGGCACTGGCGGCGGCACCGATCGCCAAGGAAAATCCCGACAAGATCGGCTGGGAGGCGATGCGCATCGCGCTCGCGGGCTATGTGATCCCGTTCATCTTCGTCTATTCGCCGTCGCTGATGATGCAATCAGGCGATCCCATGGCCGCGCAGCTCGGCTTCTACGGCGCGGTGGTGTTCGCGACCTTCAAGGCGCTGGTCGCGATCGGGCTGTTCGGCATGGTGGCGATCGGATTCCTGTTCACGCATCTGACGATCGTGGAGCGACTGGTCGCGTTCGCGGCGGCGCTGTGTCTGCTCGGCGACTTTACCCTCAGCGATACCACGGGCTTTGCGCTGACTGCGGCCTGCGTGCTGTGGCAATGGCGCAAGCGGCAATCGCAACGCCCCGCGGTGGCGGCGGCTTGAGCCTGTGTCTGACCTCGCTCGGCGTGGTCAAGACGCTGTCGTTGGCGGCGTTCACGTTGCTGTGGACCCATTCGGTCGAGAAGGTCGACTGGCAGGAAGACTGGCGCATCACGCCGCAAGGGCTTGAGCTGATACAGGCGCGGGTCAAAGGCTCCGGCGCCGGCATGGAGCCGCCGCCCGAAGCGCGTCTGGTGGATGGCTGGTTTCAGTGGCAACCGAAGCGGCCGCCGATGCCCGAGGTGGTGCTGGGCAATTCCGGCGCCGCCGGCGAATGGCGGCTATGCGGGGACGGCCGATGTCAGACGTTGTCGGAGATTTTCGACCATCCGATCGGTGCTAATGTCACGACCATGAGGGCCTGCGATCCGTAGCGGGCAACACGGCAATATCAATCATACAGGGAGAGGTCGATGGAACGGCTCAAGGGCAAGACAGCGATGGTGGTCGGCGCGGGTTCGATCGGGCCGGGCTGGGGCAACGGCAAGGCGACCGCGGTGACCTTCGCGCGTGAGGGCGCGCAGGTTTTTTGCGTCGACCGCAACGGCGCCGCGGCCGAAGAAACCGTCAAGATCATCACCGGCGAGGGCGGCAAGGCGGCGGCCTTCACCGCCGACGTGTCGCGCGCCGCAGAGGTCGAGGCGATGGTCGCGGCCTGCCTCAAAACCTACGGCCGGATCGACGTGCTCGACAACAATGTCGGCATCGCCTCGCTGGGCAGCGTGGTCTCGGTCGATGAGGAGGAATGGGACCGGGTGTTCGCGGTCAACCTCAAAAGCGCCTATCTCGCCATGAAGCACGTCATTCCGGTGATGCAGCGTCAGGGTGGCGGCTCGATCATCAACATCTCGTCGATCGCCTCGATCCGCCATATCGGCGTTTCCTATGTCACCTACAACACCACCAAGGCGGCGATGAACCAGATGACGCGCGTCACCGCGGTGGAATTCGCGCCCCAGCATGTCAGGGTCAACGCGATCCTGCCGGGACTGATGAAGACGCCGATGGTCGAGCATTCGGCCGGGCTCGCCGACAGCTATTCCGGCGGCGATGTCGAGGCGATGTGGCGCGCGCGCGATTCGCAAGTACCGATGGGCCATATGGGCGACGCCTGGGACGTCGCCAACGCCGCGCTGTTTCTCGCTTCCGATGAATTGAAATACGTCACCGGGCTGGAGCTGGTGGTCGACGGCGGCATTACGCTGAAGATGAGTTGATGGTGCTTATGTGAGGAGGCGCGTCAGCGTGATCTCGAACCATGTGCCGCCCCCGTAGCCTATCCTTCGAGGCGCGCGCGAGGGCGCGCTCCTCAGGATGAGGAGGGAGTGTGTGGCGCGCACAGCAAGGAACGCCTCATGGTGAGGAGCCGCGAAGCGGCGTCTCGAGCCATGTGCCACGAGCGTCCCTCATCCTCCCGCGCTCAGCTCCGCGCGGTCGAGTTCTTCCTCCAGCGTGTGAAACGCGTCGTCGCCGATGGTTTCGGCGTTGCGCAGGCCGATGATCGAGTGCCGCGCGGCGGCGATGGCGCGGCGGCGCAACGGATCGGCGGGCAGTTCGCCCACGACAACGCCGCAATCGGGATCGCTCTCCGCGCGTTCCAGCAGCGCGCGGTATTCCAGCCGCAGGATTTCGGCGGCTTCGGACGGATCGCCGTCGATTTCCTCCAGCGCGGCGCGATAGCCGATGGCGCGGCCGCGCGCGACTTCGCGCGCCACCGGATTGTCGTCCTTCAGCTGCAACAGCAGGATCAGCGGGCGTAACGTCAGGCCCTGAATCAGCAGCGATCCCAGCACCACGGCGAACGCGGTCAGCAGGATCTGGTCGCGATACGGGAATTCATCCGGCAGCGCGAACGCGGTAGCCAAGGTGACGATGCCGCGCATCCCGCACCAGGAAACCACGATGCCGCCGCTGAAGGTCGGAATCATCAGGCGATTGCCGGGCGTCACCCATTCGCGCGCGCTCAGGAACCGCATCACGATGCCGTACAGCAGCACCCACGCCATCCGCGTAAAGATCACCACCGCGAGGACGCAGGCGGCGAACCCGCAATAGCGCAACTGGACGTCCAGGTCGCGATGGGTCCAGATCGAGCGCAGCTGCATGCCGATCAGCATGAACGCCAGCACGTTGAGCACGAAGACCACGGTTTCCCACACCGCGTAGGACGGCACCCGCAGCCGCGCCGGCATCCGCTGCGGCGCGGTGCGGGCGATGGTGATGGCATAGGCCACGATGGTGAGAATGCCTGACAGCCCGAGCCGCTCGGCGACGATCCAGACCACGAAGGTGCCGGCGAATTGCACGATGATCGAACTCGGCGCTTCGCTGATCCGCTGCGTCAGCGGCATCGAAATCCGGCCGAACAGATAGCCGGCGACCAGGCTGCCGGCCAACGCCAGTGCGACCGACGGCGCGAATTCGCTCCATTTGAAATGCTGCACGGCTTCGGCGCCGACCGCGACCCGGTAGATCAACAGCGCAGCTGGCGTCGTTGAGCAGGCTTTCGCCCTCCAGGATCTTGAGAATCCGGTAGGGCAGGTTGACCTGGCGCAAAATGGCGGTCGCGGCGGCGGCGTCCGGCGGCGCCACGATGGCGCCGAGCGCGATCGCAACGGCCCACGGCATGTCCGGCCGCAGCCAATGCGCCAGCCACGCCACCGCCGCGGTGGTGACGCCGACCGCGACGAACACCAGCATCGACACCGGCAGCCAGTTGTTGCGCAAGTCGCGCAGCGAGGTGTCGAACGCAGCATCCAGCAGCACCGGCGCGACGAACAGCGCCAGCGCCAGATCGGGCTCCAGCATCCAGGAGGGGCCCGACGGCACGAAGGCGATCAACGCGCCGCCGACCGCGAGAAAGATCGGGTAGGGCACCTTGATCCGCCGCGCCAATGCCGATAGCACCACGGCGCCGAGCAACAACCCAATGATCCATTCGAACGTGATCAAATCGTCAGTCCTTCAACGTCTCTGTCGTGTTGCCCCTTATAAAGCGAATTTCGGAGACGTGACGATGCCGCGCGGTGGTCTGGGGCTGATCCGAAATGCCGCACTTGCGTTGGTGCTGTTGGCCGCGCTGCCGCAGGGCGCCGGCGCCACCGGCAACGAGAAGCCGGCAGATCCGCAAGTGGATCCGGCGCCCTGTATCGGGGCGGTGAATACCGGTGACGATGAGCGGATCATCGCGGTCTGCGGCGGCTTGATCGACAGTGCCAAGGCCGACAAGGCCGATCGCATCCGGGCGTCGCTCGCGAGCGCCGGAGCTTTCGCCCGCCGGGGCACGATCGATCGCGCCATCGAGGATTACAGCGTGGCGCTGCGGCTCGATCCGGCGCAGGCCGGCACCTACGTGGCGCGCGGCGAGCTGTGGCGCAAGAAAGGCGACCGGCCCAAGGCGGTGCAGGATTTTTCCGCCGCCCTCAAGCTCGACCCCAACCAGGCCTCGGCGAAAGCCTATCAGAAGACGCTGGCGCTGGAACTGGAACGGCTCGGCGCCGTGATGGCGCTCAACACCAGGCCCGGGCTGAATTGCGCGGCCGCCAGGCAGCCGGTCGAGAAGGCGATCTGCGGCAATCCCGACCTGGTGACGCTCGACCGCCAGATCATCGCGGTCAACACCAGGGTGGTCGGCCGCGCGGGCCCGCGCGGCGGCCCGGCCATGCAGCGCGAACAGGACGATTTTATCGCCCAGCGCGATGCGTCCTTCGGCAAGCCCGATTACGACCTGCAACGGGCCATGAGCGAGCGGCTCGACCATCTGCTGGCGATCGGCTGGAACTAGCGCCGTGATCCGCCTGCGCCGAAAGGCGCAGTGATTTCGGCTTGAATCGCCTGATCTTACAGTGACAATGGCGCGGGCCGACCGGACAACGGCGGCCATAACGTCATGACTGGGCACGCCCGGTCGCGGCAGGGAAGCGACGCCGATGAACATCCAGGACAACAGCCGATATCAAGAGGTCCACGCCCGCTCGATGGCCGACCCGGAAGGATTTTGGGGCGAGGCCGCGCGCGAGATCGACTGGATCGAGCCGGCGAAAAAGATCTTCGATCCGTCGATGGGTTTCTATGGCCGCTGGTTCGCGGGCGCGGTGGTCAACACCTGCTACAACGCGCTCGACCGCCAGGTCGCGGCCGGCCGCGCCGACCAGCTGGCGCTGATCCATGATTCGCCGCTCGGCGGTGGCGTCACCAAATTCACCTATGCGCAATTGCTGCACGAAGTGAAGACCCTCGCCGCCATCATGCAGGATTTCGGCGTCGGCAAGGGCGATCGCGTCATTCTCTATATGCCGATGGTGTCGGAAGCCATGATCGCAATGCTGGCCTGCGCACGGATCGGCGCGGTCCACAGCGTGGTGTTCGGCGGCTTTGCCGCCAAGGAGCTTGCGACCCGGATCGAGGACGCCAAGCCGAAGCTGATCCTGTCCGCCAGCTGCGGGCTCGAGCCCGGCCGCATCGTGCAGTACAAGCCGCTGCTCGACGAGGCGATCCGACTGTCGAGCGTCAAGCCCGAAGCCTGCATGATCCTGCAGCGGCCGCAACAGAATTGCGACCTCACCTCCGGCCGCGATTACGATTGGGCCGAACTGCGCAGCAAGGCGATCGCCGCCAAAAAATCCGCCGGTTGCGTGCCGGTGCTGGCGACCGATCCGCTCTACATTCTCTATACGTCGGGCACCACCGGCAAGCCCAAGGGCGTGGTGCGCGACAATGGCGGCCATCTGGTCGCGCTGAAATGGTCGATGTTCAACCTCTACGGCGTCAAGCCCGGCGAGGTCTGGTGGTGCGGCTCCGATATCGGCTGGGTGGTCGGCCACAGCTACATCATCTATGCGCCGCTGTTTCATGGCGCGACCTCGATCATGTATGAGGGCAAGCCGATCGGCACGCCCGATGCCGGCGCGTTCTGGCGGGTGATCTCCGAACACGAAGCGGTCGCCTTCTTCACCGCGCCGACCGCGTTCCGCGCCATCCGCAAGGAAGACCCCACCGGCAAACTGATCCGGCAATACGACCTGTCGAAATTCCGTACGCTGTTTCTGGCCGGCGAGCGCGCCGATCCGCCGACGGTGGAATGGGCCGAACAGCAATTGAAGGTGCCGGTGATCGATCATTGGTGGCAGACCGAAACCGGCTGGTGCATCGCCGGCAATCCGGTCGGGCTTGGCCAATTGCCGGTCAAGCACGGCTCGCCGACGGTGCCGATGCCGGGCTACAAGATCGACGTGGTCGACGAGGCGGCCAAGCCGCTGCCGGCAGGCACCATGGGCTCGCTGGTGATCAAGCTGCCGCTGCCTCCGGCCTGCCTGCCGACCTTGTGGGAGCAGGACGAGCGCTGCAAGGAAGCCTATTTCAACGAGTTTCCCGGCTACTACAAAACCTCCGATGCCGGCTATCTGGACGAAGACGGCTATGTCTTCGTGATGGGCCGCACCGACGACATCATCAATGTCGCCGGCCATCGGCTCTCGACCGGCGGCATGGAGGAGATCCTGGCCTCGCATCCCGATGTCGCCGAATGCGCGGTGCTCGGCATCAAGGATGCGATCAAGGGCGAGGTGCCCTGCGGCTTCCTGGTGCTGAAAGCCGGCGTGACGCGAACGCAGGCCGACGTCGAAAAGGATGTGGTGGCGCTGGTACGCGAAAAGCTCGGGCCCGTCGCCGCCTTCAAGCTCGCCATCACCGTGGCGCGCTTGCCGAAGACCCGCTCCGGCAAGATCCTGCGCGGAACCATCAAGAAGATCGCCGACGGCGAGCCCTGGACCATGCCCGCCACCATCGAGGATCCCAAGGTGCTCGATGAGATCGGCGACGCGTTGAAGGGCAGGGCGTGACGCTTCGCCATCTGATCGTCGTGCTGGGCGACCAACTCGACGGCGAGTCGGCGGCATTCGACGATTTCGATCGCGATCGTGACGCGATCCTGATGATGGAAGTCAGGCACGAGGCGGACTACATTCCGCAGCATCGCTTGCGGCTGGCCTACTTCTTCAGCTGCATGCGTCATTTCTGCGCCGAACAGCGGTCGCTCGGTCGCACGGTGTTCTACAGCGAACTCGATGACGCGCAGAATGCCGGCCACTTTGCCGGAGAGATCGAACGGCACGCGGCGCGGCTGATGCCCGGCAAGATCATCGCGCTCGAGCCCGGCGACTGGCGGGTCCACGATCTCCTAACCAAAAGCTTTCCCGGGATCGAGCTGCGGGACGACCGCCACTTCCTGTGCTCGCGTCCAACCTTCGAGGCGTTCGCCGCGAAACATCCCGGTTTGATCCTGGAAAATTTCTATCGGTTCATGCGCCGCGAACTAGGGATATTGATGGATGCCGACGGCGAGCCGCGCGGCGGAGCATGGAATTTCGACAAGGACAATCGCGCCTCGTTCGGCCGCAAAGGGCCGCCATTGATCCCGCGGCCGCGATCGTTCCCGCCTGACGACATCACGCGCCAGGTGCTGGCGCTGGTGGCGCGCGAGTTTCCGGATGCGCCGGGCAGGCTCGATGCGTTCGATCTGCCGGTGACGCGCGCACAGGCGCTGGAAGAACTCGACGACTTCGTCCGGCATCGCCTGCCGGATTTCGGGCGCTACCAGGACGCGATGGTCAGCGATCAGCCTTTGTTGTTTCACTCCCGCCTGTCCGGGCCGCTCAATCTGCATCTGCTGCGGCCGCGCGAAGTGATCGACGCCGCCATCGACAACCCGGCCAATGCGCCGCTGAATTCGGTCGAGGGTTTTGTCCGCCAGATCCTCGGCTGGCGCGAATTCGTTCGCGGCATCTACTGGCACCTGATGCCTGATTATGCCGACAAGAACGCGCTTGCCGCCGAGCTACCGGTACCCGGTTTTCTGTGGACCGGCGACACCGACATGAACTGCGTGCGCGAGGCCGTCGGCCACACCGTCGATCATGCCTATGCCCACCACATCGAGCGATTGATGGTGCTGGGCCAGCTGTGCCTGTTGCTCGGCGTCCGGCCGTACGACGTGCACCGGTGGCATATCTCGATGTTCTGGGATGCGATCGACTGGGTCTCGCTGCCGAATACACTCGGCATGAGCCAGTATGGCGACGGCGGACGGATCGGGACCAAGCCCTATGTGGCTTCGGGGGCCTATATCAACCGCATGAGTGACTATTGCGGGCATTGCCGGTATAGACCGCAAGCGGCCGTCGGCGACGATGCCTGTCCGTTCACCACGCTTTATTGGGATTTCCTGGACCGGCATCGTCAGCGATTCCGAAGCAATGCGCGGATGAAAGTCCACTATCTCAACCTGGCGCGGAAAGATGCCGGCGAACTGGCGATGATCCGGGCCCGGGCCGCCGCGCTGAAACAGGAACTGACCGCAACGCGGTTCTTTTGACTGGTAAACCGGCCGCCACGCTGGCACAGAAAACCCGCATTTGAGCCGCAAGCAGCTCAGGCGATGACATTCGGGAAGGCTTCGATGCGACTAAGAACCTTGGCTCATTTCGCGGTGCTCATGATCGTCGTGCCGTCGCTCGGCGGCTGCTTGGAGAAGGGTCAGCGGACCATGGTCAATGCCGACGGCGATGACGATGATGCGTTCTGCCGCGCGGGCAACATGAAACCCGGCTCGTCGGAATACATCGCCTGCCGCAAGGATCGCGACGTTCAGCGCAACAACGCCAATTCCAAAGCCGACCGTCAGCAGCGCGATCTCGGCGAATACATGCTGAACCATCCCGATCATCCGTGACCGCTGCCGCCTCTGGACGATCGCTCCGGCGTCATCGCGCCGGCCAGTGGTTTGAACAGGAATGCCGTTCCCCCGAACGGCAGCGCCAGTAGAAAAGAAATTCCTGCCATAACCGCGCCCTCTCCATTTTCGCGAATGCCATCGTTCGAATCGCGGCACAATCCGTAGCACTACGAACATCGAAGACGCTTTTCGGCAAAGAATCGTTATTTGCCAGTGTCTGAGTGATAGGCTCGGGTGTTGTTGTCGCTAGCGTACCGATCAGCGCGGCATGAGCTGGCTTGTGGATGGTGAACCGGGACATGTACGCTGTTTCACAACGGTGACGGTTGGCGGGAGGTCGACAGTGGAAGAGTGGCTTCGGGTCGGAGCAAACATCGCCTCGATACTGACCTCGATCATTGCGGCCATTGCGTCGATTGCATACTGGCTGAACAAACGATCCAAGCGTACCCGGCTTGAAAGCTATCTCAGGGCGAAACGGCAAACATCTCCCACCGAGGCTTTTTCGGTCACGCGACTGATGGCCGATATCGGCATGACGGAGACGGAAATATTCGCCGCGAGCTTTGCGAGCCGTCACGTCATCCGCGGCATCCGCCGAGACCGCAATACGGGTTTCGCCGCCGAAGTCCTGTTTCAATATCGAGAGACGACCGATAGCACGCAGCCCGACCTGATCGAATTCGAGGAAGGGCTTCGTAACTTCAAAAGCTCCGAGTCGAGATCGGAATAGAGCCGGCTCTTGCGGCGTGGTGTGCTGCTGATCCGGGGCCCAAGGCGATGTTGCGATGGGAGCCTATGGATCCCGGCTCTGCGAAGCAGCGTTTCACGCTGCATCGCGTCCGGGACACGCGCGAGGCTTACTCTTCGTCGTCTTCCTGCTTGCGGCCGCCGCCGATGGTTTTCAGCTTGGCGAACACGGCGTCGACATTGAGATCATCGCGCTGCTTCTCGCTGGGCTCGAATTCCGGCTCCTTGCGGGTGGTCTCGGAGGCCGGCAGCAGGGTGGCGCCGCCGTAGGCGGACTCCAGCGGCTTTTCCTTGGCCGCGCGCTGCACCTCGAAATCGAGCTCGATCTGCGAGCACAGGCCGAGGGTCACCGGGTCCATCGGGGTCAGGGTCGAGGCATTCCAGTGTGTACGGTCCCGCACACTCGCGATGGTGGTCTTGGTGGTACCCACCAGACGCATGATCTGGGCGTCCTTCAACTCGGGGTGGTTGCGCACCAGCCACAGGATCGCGCTCGGCCGCTCATGCCGGCGCGAGACCGGGGTGTAGCGCGGGCCTTTCTTCTTGGCGGCGGGGGGCAGCATTACCTTGCTCTCTTCAAGCTTGAGGCGATAATTCGGGTCCTGCTCGCCCTTTTCGATCTCGGCACGCGTCAATTGGCCGTTCGAAATCGGATCCGAGCCCTTGATGCCCTGGGCGGCGTCGCCGTCGGCGATGGCGCGAACCTCGAGGGGGTGCATTTTGGTGAAATCGGCCACCTGGTCGAAGGTCAGCGCGGTATTATCAACCAGCCACACGGCAGTCGCCTTTGGCATCAGCGGTGCATTGCTCATGGCAAATCTCCTTTGCGCTTCGCCCACCTTTTTTGGAGGCGAAGCCGGTAGTCATCAGCGATGACGGGAATTACGCCCTATATAGTCTGTCCGGGGCTGACCGCGCAATGGCCTGCTAAACAGCCTTGACAGGGCCCAAAAGCAGTCCCAAGTCGTACCTCGTATTGATCGTTCCCTGCTTGGCGGCCAAGGGTGATTCGGTCCAGTGATTCGGTCCAGAGATTAATCATATGCAGGCTAAACCAGCCCTCAAGATCGTGCTTTGTTCTCCCCGCGGCTTCTGCGCCGGCGTGGTGCGGGCCATCGATACCGTGGAACGGGCGTTGACCATTTATGGCGCCCCCGTCTACGTGCGACACGAGATCGTGCACAACCGCTACGTGGTCGACAGCCTGAAGACCAAAGGCGCCATTTTCGTCGAGGAACTGGCCGAGATTCCCGACAACACCAACGCACCGGTGGTATTTTCGGCGCACGGGGTTCCCAAGTCGGTTCCGGCCGATGCCAAGGCGCGCAACTTCTTTTCGCTGGATGCGACCTGCCCGCTGGTCACCAAGGTCCACCGCGAGGCCGCGATCCATTTCAAGCGTGGCCGCGAAATCCTGCTGATCGGGCATTCCCATCATCCTGAAGTGGTCGGCACCCTGGGCCAGCTGCCGCAAGGCGCGGTGACCCTGATCGAGACCGCCGAGGACGCCGCGACGTTCACGCCGAAGGACCCCGATAATCTGGCCTTCGTGACCCAGACCACGTTGTCGATCGACGACACCGCCGAGATCGTCGCGATGCTGAAGGGGCGTTTTCCGAACATATCCGGGCCCCACAAGGAAGACATCTGCTACGCCACCACAAACCGCCAGCTCGCGGTCAAGAAGGTGGCGCCTGTGGTCGACGCTTTGATCGTGGTCGGCGCGCCCAACTCGTCGAATTCGCAGCGCCTGCGCGAAGTCGCCGAGCGCGAGGGCTGCCCGGTATCGGTGCTGGCGCAGCGCGCCAGCGATCTCGATTGGTCGCGCTTCGACGGCATCAAGAGCCTCGGTATCACCGCGGGCGCCTCGGCGCCGGAAGTGATCGTCGAAGAGATCATGGGCGCGTTCGCCGAACGCTATGAACTGCATGTGGAGACGGTCTCGGCCGCGGAAGAAAACGAGTTCTTTCCGTTGCCGCGTTCGCTGCGGCCCGACGCCGCCGAGTAAGCTTCATGGCGGTCTATACCGACGTCGCCGCCGACGAGCTTGCGGAATTTCTGACGCATTACGACATCGGCGATCTCCTGTCCTACAAGGGCATCGCCGAGGGCGTGGAGAATTCCAACTTCCTGCTGCACACCTCGGCGGGCTCGTTCATCCTGACTCTGTATGAAAAGCGCGTCGCCCGGTGCGACCTGCCGTTCTTTCTCGGCCTGATGACGCATCTGGCCATGCACGGCATCAACTGCCCGCAACCGCTGAAGAACAAATCAGGCGAAGCGCTCAGCACCCTGGCGAACAAACCGGCGGCGATCATCAATTTTCTCGAAGGCATCTGGCCGCGCAAGCCGAGCGCGATGCATTGCGCGGGCGTCGGCCAGGCGCTGGCGAAAATGCATCTGGCGGGGCGCGACTTCACGATAACACGCGCCAACGCGCTGTCGGTGTCGGGCTGGCGGCCGCTGTTCGAGCAGGCGGCCTCGCGCGCAGATGAAGTGCAGCCTGGTCTGCGCGCGTTCATCGAAGCCGAACTGAACTATCTCGAAGGCGGTGTCTGGCCGACGGGATTGCCGTCCGGCGTGATCCACGCCGATCTGTTTCCCGACAATGTTTTCTTCCTGGGCGACCAACTCTCCGGCATCATCGACTTCACCTTCGCCTGCGATGATGCGCTGGCCTATGACGTTGCGATCTGCCTCAACGCCTGGTGTTTCGAGGCCGATTGCTCGTTCAACGTCACCAAGGCCCGCGCTTTCCTCAACGCCTATGGCCGAGAGCGCGCATTGTCCGAGGCTGAGCAGAATGCGCTGCCGCTGTTGGCGCGCGGCTCGGCGCTGCGGTTTTTGCTGACGCGGCTGGTGGACTTCCTCAACGTACCGGAGGGCGCGCTGGTGCGGCCGAAAGATCCGCTGGAATACGCCCGCAAGCTGCGCTTTCACCAGAACGTTTCGGGCGTCGGCGATTACGGCATCGCGGCGGTGGGGTCGGTCGCGTGAGCGAGCGCCCGACCGTGATCGTGCACACCGACGGTGCCTGTTCCGGCAATCCGGGGCCGGGCGGCTGGGGCGCGATCCTGAAATTCGGCGACGTCGAAAAGGAATTGAAGGGCGGCGAGGCGCACACCACCAACAACCGCATGGAGTTGATGGCGGCGATCTCGGCGCTGGAGGCGCTGAAAAAGCCCTGCGTGGTCGATCTCACCACCGACAGCCAGTATGTCCGCCAGGGCATCACCGGCTGGATTCATGGCTGGAAGAAAAACGGCTGGCGCACCGCCGACAAGAAGCCGGTCAAGAATGTCGATCTCTGGCAGCGCCTCGACGCCGCGCTGAAACCGCACGAGGTGCGCTGGCACTGGATCAAGGGTCACGCCGGCCACGACGAAAACGAACGCGCCGATCAGTTGGCGCGCGAAGGCGTGGCAATGGCGCGGGTGAAGTAGGGTAGCGTTGGTGAGAGACCAAGCCGGGCTTCTCCCACTCTCCCCCTGCGCGAAAGGGTGGCGCCGAACGAAGTTCGGCGACGGGTGAGGGGTACCGCGGGCACTGAGCTTGCGAATACCCCTCATCCGGCGCTACGCGCCGCCTTGTCCCACATCGAAGTCGGATTTATCCGACTTCGACCATTTGAGATGTCCAACTCGGGTAAAACCCGAGTTGGATGGGAGAAGGGAAGACGATCGCCGTCGCGTTCTTAACTCAGAGCTGCCCGAGCAGGGTTTCGCCACCGGACACTTCGACCTTGCCGGGGGCGGCCTCGAGATTGAACTGCTTGACCACGCCGTCATCGACCAGCATCGAGTAGCGCTTGGAGCGGATGCCGAGGCCGTTGCCGGATGCGTCGAGCTCCATGCCGATCGCCTTGGTGAATTCGGCGTTGCCGTCGGCGAGGAAGATGGCTTCGTCGCGCTGGTCGGTGTCGCGCTTCCAGGCGTTCATCACGAAGGCGTCGTTGACCGACACGATCGCGATCGAGCCGACGCCCTTTTCCTTCATGGCATAGGCGTTGAGGAAGATGCTCGGCAGATGCATCTTGTGGCAGGTGCCAGTATAGGCGCCGGGTACCGCGAACAGCGCGACCTTCTTGCCCTTGAAGATATCGTCGGTGGTTTTGACCTGCGGGCCTTCTGCGGTCATCACACGAAACTTGGCCTCGGGCAGCTTGTCGCCAATCTTGATGGTCATCGTCAATTCTCCTTGAATGGGGCGGGAGTGTTCTTAGAGCATTTTTAGCAGGAGAGGAAACCGGTTCACAGGCGTTTGATGCCAAGCACGTCATTCCGGGATGGTCCGAAGGACCAGACCCGGAATCTCGAGATTCCGGGTTCTCGCTTCGCGAGCCCCGGAATGACAACGTTAGTTGGTTTGGCAAAGCTGCCTTCTTAAGCGGCACCCCTCATCCTGAGGAGGCGCCACCGGGTCCGCGCAAAGCGCGGCCGATGACAGGCTCAGCGCCGTCTCGAAGGATGGCCGCAAGTCCGTGGCTGCCGGAACACCCAGGACAGTCATGGTTCGAGACGGCGCAAGTGCGCCTCCTCAGCATGAGGTCGTCCTTCATTCAGGCGGCAGCCTTGCCCTCGTCGCGCAGTTCGCGGCGCAGGATCTTGCCGACATTGGTCTTGGGCAGCGAGGCGCGGAATTCGATCTGCTTGGGCACCTTGTAGTTGGTCAATTGGGTGCCGCAGAATTGGATGATGTCCTCGGCCGTGACATTGGGGTCCTTCTTGACGATGAACGCCTTCACCGCTTCGCTGGTCCTGCTGTCCGGCACGCCGACCACGGCGCATTCCAGCACGCCGGGATGGCTGGCGATCACTTCCTCGACCTCGTTGGGATAGACGTTGAAGCCGGAGACCAGGATCATATCCTTTTTGCGATCGACGATTTTCGTCGTCCCGTCCGCCGCCATCACGCCGATGTCGCCGGTACGGAAATAGCCATCCGCTGTCATGACCTTGGCGGTCTCGTCGGGCCGGTTCCAGTAGCCGGCCATCACCTGCGGCCCCTTGGCGCAGATTTCGCCCGGCTGGCCGAGCGGCACTTCGTTGCCGTCATCGTCGCGGATCGAGATCCAGGTCGAGGACACCGGCAGGCCGATCGAGCCGGTGAATGTGTCGGTGTCGGAGGGATTGCAGGTCAGCGTCGGCGAGGTCTCCGACAGGCCGTAGCCTTCCGACAGCGGGCAACCGGTGACCTCGCGCCATTTTTCGGCGACCGCCTTTTGCGTCGCCATGCCGCCGCCGAAAGACGTCTTAAGTTTGGAGAAATCAATCTTGTCGAAGCCCGGCGAATGCAGCAGCCCGTTATAAAGCGTGTTGACCGCCGGAAAACTGTTGACCTGGTATTTCGACAATTCCTTGATGAACCCCGCCATGTCGCGCGGGTTGGGGATCAGCAAATTGACGCCGCCGGCCCGCATCGCCAGCAGGAAACACGCCGTCAGCGCGAAGATATGGTAGAGCGGCAGCGCGCAGACGATCAGCAATTGATCGACCTGTGGCGGCTTGCGCAGCGCCGGCTGCAGCCATGCGTCGTTCTGCAGCACGTTGGCGAGGATGTTGCGATGAAGCAGGGTCGCGCCCTTGGAGATGCCGGTGGTGCCGCCGGTATATTGCAGGAAGGCGACGTCGTCGGGGTTAAGCTTCGGCTTGTTGAGCTTCATGCCGCGGCCGGCGGCGAGAGCGTCATTGAAGGCGACCGCGTTCGGCAACGCATAGGCCGGCACCATTTTCTTGACCCGGCGCACCACCAGGTTGACGATGACGCCCTTGAGGCCGAGCAGATCGCCCATGCTGCCGACGATCACATGCTTGACCGCGGTCCTGGCGATCACCTGCTGCACGGTATGTGCAAAGTTCTCCAGCACGATGATTGCTTCGGCGCCGGAATCCTTGAGCTGATGTTCGAGTTCGCGCGGGGTATATAGCGGGTTGACATTGACCACCGCGTAGCCGGCGCGCAGCACCGCTGACGTCGCGATCGGATATTGCAACACGTTCGGCAACATCAGCGCGACGCGGGCGCCTTTGGCGAGGCCCTTGCTCTGCAGATAGGCGCCGAGCGCCAGTGACATCTGGTCGAGGTCGCGGTAGCTGATCGACTTGTCCATGCAGATGAAGGCCTTGCGATCGGCAAATTTCGCAAAGCTTTCTTCCAGCAATTCGACCAGCGACGAATATTGGGTGGCATCGATATCGGCGGGCACGCCGGCCGGATAGTGCTTGAGCCAGATGCGCTCCATGGTCATTCCCCTCAGCTCTCAATCCCGGTTTGGCCGCCCGTTGCTGTGTCGGCAAGGGCCGCCTTTTTGGGCAGTATTGAGCGTGCCGGCCTCGAATGGCAAGCATGCGAACGTACCGAGCCGAATGCGCCGTTGCAGATTTGTGCGGCGCGTTAGCCGGCGGGCTTGGGATCGCCGCTGCTGCTCTTCGAAGACGGCTTTTTGGCCGCGGTCTTCGGCTTCGCCGGCTTGGCTCCCGCATCGCCGGACGCGACGGCCTTCGGCGTAGCACTTGGCTTGGCGCCGGCATGCCGGGCGGCGGCCGGCTTGGCCGGTGCATCGGCGGACTGGGCGATCGCGCCGGTGTCCGGCTTCTTGGCGGCAACCCGCGTCTTATGATGGCCCTTTGGCCGTTCGGCAGCCTGCTTCTCGCTCTCGGCGGCGGCCGCGGCGATCAGCGCCGCCCCGGTCTTGGTCGGACCAGTGTAGACCACGATCGGCTCCGACGCCGCCGGGGCCGCGGCCATCATGTCGGAAGGCTTTACCAGTGGCGCCTGCAGCGCGGCGGCCGAGAACAGCGTCGCACCAGTCTCGCCCGTGGATGCACCGGCATTGCCGGAGAGGGCTTCCTCGTCCGCGTCGGTGGCGGGGTGATGCTTGCCGCTGCACATCTCGTCGCGCAGGTTCGGCGGCGATGCGTCGACCGGCACCAGCTGGTCCACCGTGCCGAGCGACGGCTTCAGCCAGGTCAGGCCATTGCCGGCAAAGCCGCTGTCCAGCAACTGCGCGGCCCGCACCGCGCGCATGGTCCCGGAGGAGGCGCCGAGCACCACGGCGATCAGCCGTTTGCCGTCGCGCGTCGCCGATCCCACCAGATTATATCCGGAGGCGCAGATGAAGCCGGTCTTGAAACCGTCGGCGCCGGGATAGCGGCCAATCAGCTTGTTGAAATTCTGTGTCACCCGGCGGCCGAAACGGATCGAGGGGATGTGCACGAAATATTCGTATTCCGGCAGATCGTGGATGATCGCCCGGGCAAGGATCGCGAGATCGCGCGCCGAGGTGATCTGGCCGTCGGCGGGCAGGCCGTTCGGGTTGACGTAGCTGGTCTGCGTCATGCCGAGTTTATGCGCGGAGTCGTTCATCATGACCGAGAAGCCGTCGATCGAGCCGCCGACGCCTTCGGCCAATACCACGGCCATGTCGTTGGCCGACTTCACCAGCATCATCTTCAGCGCGTTGTCGACCGTAAGCTGAGTACCGGGTTTGAAGCCCATCTTCGACGGCGATTGCGAAGCGGCGGTCGGCGATACCGTCAGCAGCGTGTCGAGCGAGATGCGACCTTCCTTTACCGCCTTGAGGGTGACATAGGCCGTCATCATCTTGCTGAGCGACGCCGGATACCATGGCACCGTCGCGTCCTGCGCCTTCAGCACCTTGCCGCTGTCGGCTTCGACCAGCAGCAGCGCTTCCGCGCGCGACGAATGCGGCGCTACGATCGCGAGCGCCGCGACGAGAAAACCAAGATTCAACGAGGATCGGCGAAGCAACGGGCGTAGGAAATACACTATTCTGGATTCCGGTCTTATGCGGACCATCCCTGCAAAGGGCGTCGTCCTGCGGCTGACATCTCCGGCGCCGTCGCTCACGGCGGCTGCAAACCTATACCGGGTTGCCGTTTCAGAACAGGGCTTGTGCGATTAAATCGTGGACGAAATTGGCCGTATTTTAGCTGCTCGCTAAGTGTTGACGACAGCATTGCCGCTGCCTTCAGCGCTGCGCGCGGTTTCCTGCACCATGAATTGGGCGCGGGCGAGTTCCGCAAAGCGGCCGCCTTTCGCGACAAGTTCATCAAAGGTTCCGCTTTCGATCACGCGCCCATTGTCGAACAGCAGGATGCGGGTGGCGTTGCGGATGGTCGAGAGCCGGTGCGCGATCACGAAGGTGGTGCGGCCCTTCATCACTTCGTCGAGAGCGGCGTTGACCCGGGCTTCGGTCACGGCGTCGAGCGCGCTGGTGGCCTCATCGAGAATCAGGATCGGCGGATCCTTCAACAGCGCCCGCGCGATCGAGAGCCGCTGCCGTTCGCCGCCCGACAGCATGCGGCCGCGCTCGCCGACATTGGTTTCGAATTTTAGTTCGCCCCGTTCGATGAACTCCAGCGCCTGGGCGCGCTCGGCCGCGATCCGCATTTCGGCTTCGGTCGCATCAGGCTTGCCGACCCGCAGATTGTCGGCGATCGAGCGGTTGAACAGCAACGCTTCCTGAAACACCACGCCGATATTCCGGCGCAGCGCGGCCAGGGTCAGGCCGCGCACATCCATGCCGTCGATCCGGATAAAGCCGGACTGCGGATCGAAGGCGCGATGCAGCAGCGCGATCGCGGTGGATTTGCCGGCGCCGGTTGGGCCCACCAGCGCGATGGTCTGGCCGGGCAGGGCGGTGAACGAGAGATCCTCGACCGCGGGCCTCTTGCCGTCATAGGAGAACGAGACGTCGTGGAATTCGATCAGCCCCGACAGTCGTCCGGTATCGATCGCGTCGGGGCGATCGCGCACCGCGGGCACCGCGTCGAGCACGTTGAAGAATTCCTGCAGCCGCGGTGCTTCCATGAACACGCTGTTGATGAAGCCGACGACCTGCTCGAGCTTCTGGATCAGCATGGTGGCAAAGCTGACGAACATCACGATCTCGCCTACCGAGGTCAGGCCGCGCTCGTGCAGCACGATCCCGACGGTGAAGATCGCCAGCACGGTGATGGTGGTCGACGCCCGGGTGATGACGGTGACCAGCGCCCACCACGACAGCACCGGCATCTGCACCGCGAGCAATTTGTCGGCGACGAACCGCAGGCCCTGCACCTCGGCATCGATCCGCACGAAGCTCTGCACCAGCGCGACATTGCCGAGCGCATCCGAGGCGCGCGCCGACAGGTCGGTGTAATGCGCCTCGACTTCGCTCTGCATGCCGTAGGTCTTGCGTACCACCAGCGTGGTCAGCACCGTGAACACGACGCACAGCGCGAACAGCAGGATCGCCAGCCGCCAGTTGATGTAGAATGCCAGCGGCAGCAGCACCATCAGCGACATGATCGCGGCGAAATGCTCGCGAAAGAATCCGAGCCACAGCCGCCACAGTGAATCGGTGCCGTTCAGCATCACCTTCATCAGCCGGCCCGAATGGGTGCCGGTATGGAAGGTCAGCGGCAGTTGCATGATGTGTTCGAAATAATTGGTCAGCACCGCCTGGCGCTGGCGATGCGCCAGCCGGTCGGCATGCAGCGCGACCGCCGCACCGCAGCCGATCGTGAACAGGCCGAACGCTGCCCAGGCCGCCAGCAACGGCCATGCCGAGGACGAGCCGAGCGGGCCGGGAGCGGCCTTGCCGGACAGCACATCGACGATGCGTCCGAACAGCACCGGCTCGGCGAATTGCGCGCCGGCCAACAGCAGATTGGCGGCCGCCAGGATCCAGCCCAGCCGGGCCTCCTTGCCGAGCAGTTCAAGCACGCGGGTGTAGAGGCGAAGCAGGGACATGAAGTGGATGCTCGGTTCATGGGCAGAACGGCTCAAATGCCACTCTAATGGGTTCCGCCACGAGTTACAGCGCTCGCACTGGCAATCTGGAGCGTTTCCCCGGGTCACGTGCGGCGTTGGGTCGCTGCAGTTGCGTTCCTGGGCGGGAACCCGCGATTATCCTGCTGGTTATTGATGCGCGCGCCGGCTTGCAGGCCGGGCTGCCACGGAGGGTTTAGAGATGTTTGCGCGTCAGGGTTTGTTTTCGAACATGGGCCGCTCGGCCGCGATGGCGACCGTTGTGGCGGTCGCACTGACCACGGTCGGGCCGGTCACGGCGTTTGCGGGTTCGGCGCCCGCCGGCAAGGGCGCTTCGGTCGGCCCGGCCCACGGTGTCACGGATGTCAGCGCCCGTCGCAGGGTGGTTCGCCGGGGTGGCGGCGGAGCGGCAGCCGCGGCGGCGTTTGCCGGGATCGTCGGCACCGGACTGGCGATTGCCGCGTCGCAGAACCGTCGCGACGATTATGACAGCTACGGCTATTACGATGGCGGCCCGACCTATTATGGCGGCGGGCCGGGCTATTATGGCGGCGGCTACCGTTCTGGCGTGCCGTATTTCCACGGCCATCCCAATGCCGGCTGGTAATCGTTAACGGCTGATAAAATCATTCGTCGATCGCGCGCCGTCGCGGTCGACGAATTTTTTATGACATTCATTTTCCATAACAAGCGCGTGTTTGCTCGCCGCCGTTAACACGCTGGCGATCGAATTGGATTATTTTCGGACGATGAGTGATTCGCTCGAGCGGCTGTACCAGGCGGTGATCGCGGCCAAGGATCTCGATCCGGCAGTCTCGCGGACCGCTAAGCTGTTCCAGCACGGCCCCGCCAAGATGGCCAAGAAGCTGGCCGAGGAAGCCATCGAAGTCGTGATCGACGCCGTCAACGGCAAGCCCGACGCGGTTGTCCGCGAGAGTGCCGACCTGCTGTACAATCTCACGGTACTCTGGGCCTCAGCCGGCATTCAGCCCGACGACGTCTGGCGCGAGATGCAGCGGCGCGAGCAGATGCTCGGGATCGCCGAGAAGCTGCCGAAGTCGGCGGCCAAGGCCGCCAGGGCCGCGCCGACCAAGGCAGCACCCGACAGGATTGCGCCGGCCGAAGTCGTTGCCCGCGAAGGCGCTACCGTCCAAATCGCTGCCTCCGAAGGCGCTGCCCTCCAAACCCGCATTGTCCGAACCCGCCACGTCCCGGGTTTCCCGGCGACCAATTGTCGCGTTGGAAGGTCGTGCGCTGCGCAAGCGCCGTTAGCCTGCCGCGGATTCCCTGCCGTGCTGGCATGGACAAATCCGTCCGGTGATGGTTCATCGCAGCCATGCTGAGACGGATTTATAATTGGTGCATCGACGCCGCCCATAAGCCTTACGCGCTCTGGATTCTCGGAGCCGTGGCGTTCGCGGAAAGCTCCTTTTTCCCGGTGCCGCCCGACATCATGCTGCTGCCGATGTCGCTGGCGCAGCCGCGGCGGGCGTGGCTGTTCGCGACCGTCTGCACCATCGCATCCGTGCTCGGCGGTCTGCTCGGCTACGCCATTGGCGCCGTGCTGTACGACTCGGTCGGGCACTGGCTGATCCATCTCTATGGCCTGGAGGGCAAGGTCGAGTCGTTTCGCGCCTCCTATGCCCAGTGGGGCGCCGTGATCATCCTGTTGAAGGGATTGACGCCGATCCCCTACAAGCTGGTGACGATCACCTCGGGATTTGCCGGCTACAATATCGGGCTATTCATCCTGTGCTCGATCATCGCCCGCGGCGGGCGGTTCTTCATCGTCGCGGTGCTGCTTAACCGCTACGGCGATTTCATCCGGGCCGAACTGGAAAAGCGGCTGGGGCTGTGGGTCGCGATTTTCGTGATCGTCCTGGCGCTCGGATTCTACATCGCCTTCCGCCTGATCTAGCGTGCGGCGCTTTGCGGCGCGGCGCCTTCAGGTTACGTTTCGTTCATGCTCGACCGATCCAGCTATCCACGCGCTCATCCGGCCAGAGGCTGCGTATCCGCAGGCGTCGCGCTGCTGGTGCTGACGGCCGGAATTCACGCGGCGTCGGGCCAGCAGGCTCAGCCTGGTGCTGCCGATCCATCGCCGCCGGCCGAAGTTGCTCCATCAGCCAATCCGCCGCCGCGCGAGGAAAATCCGGGTCTGATCAACGAAATCGGCAGGCTGTTCGGCAGACTGAAAGGCCCGAGCGAGACTATCGACGATCTCAACGCAAGCGCCCGGGACGCCGCCAGGAGCGCCTCCGACTCGCTGTCGCGGATGACGACGTCGTCGATGGTAAGCGGCCGCGCGGCATGTCCAGCCTCGGCCAACGGCGCGCCCGACTGCAAGACGGCTTCCGACAAATTATGCCAGAGCAACGGTTTCAAGCAGGGCAAGAGCCTTACCACCGACTCGGCGCAAGCGTGCTCGGCGAAGGTCCTGATTCCCGGCCGCACCCGCAAGCCCGACGATTGCCGAACCGATACCTTTGTCACCCGTGCGCTGTGCGAGTAGCGCCGGCGTCGTTCCGGGACGTATCGCCGGTTGCGCTATTGATATGATGTCTGGCATCCTAAGACCAAACCGGCTGCATCAGCCCTGACACCTCGGAAGGAAACGTTCGCATGTCCATGCCTGCATTGTTCAAGGGTCGTCTCTCGATCCCGGTGATCGGCGCGCCGCTGTTCATCATCTCGGTGCCTGATCTGGTGATCGCGCAATGCAAGGCCGGCGTGGTCGGATCGTTCCCGGCGCTCAACGCCCGGCCGGCGACGCTGCTCGACGAATGGCTGGTGCGGATCAAGGAGGAACTCGCCGCCTATGACAAGGCGCATCCGGAACGGCCATCGGCGCCGTTCGCGGTCAACCAGATCGTGCACCGCTCCAACAACCGGCTCGAGCAGGATCTTGCGGTTTGCGAAAAGCACAAGGTGCCGATGATGATCACCTCGCTCGGCGCGCGCGAGGAATTGAACCAGGCCGCGCATGGCTGGGGCGGCATCGTGTTTCACGACGTCATCAACCAGAAATTCGCGCACAAGGCGGTCGAGAAGGGCGCTGACGGTCTGATCCTGGTGTCGGCCGGCGCCGGCGGCCATGCCGGCGAAATCTCGCCGTTCGCCTTCGTGGCGGAGACCCGGCAGTGGTTCGACGGCCCGATCGCGCTGTCGGGCGCGATCGCCAACGGCCGCGCGATCCGCGCCGCGCGAATGCTCGGCGCCGACTTCGCCTATATCGGCTCGGCCTTCATCGCCACCGCCGAAGCCAATGCGGTCGAGGGCTACAAGCAGATGATCACGAGTTCGGGCGCCGAAGACATCGTCTACTCGAATCTGTTCACCGGCGTACACGGCAATTACTTGAAGCCGTCGATCGCCGCGGCAGGCCTCGATCCGGATAATCTGCCGCAATCCGACGCGTCGAAAATGAATTTCGGCACCGATGCATCGGGCGAACGCGCCAAGCCGAAAGCCTGGAAGGAAATCTGGGGCTCGGGCCAGGGCGTCGGCAGCGTCGGCAAGGTGCTGCCCGCCGGCGAACTGGTGGCGCGCCTGAAGAAGGAATACGACGCGGCGGTCGATCCGGCGTTGTAGAGGAAGGCATCGTGTCCCGGACGCGGTGCGGCCTAGGCGATGCGAAGCATCGTCCGGTAGTGCTGCTCCGCAGAGCCGGGACCCACGGCGCCGATGTTTGTGGACCCCGGCTTGGCTGCGCACCGCTTCGCGCTGCGCAGCGTCCGGGGCACGCTTCCCTCGTGTCAGGGGACGTCCGTTGACAACGACACGCTCTTCCACGCATCGAAATCCGCCTGCAGCGCCTTCATCTTTTCGTCGACCAGCCGTACGGCGTCGCTGCCGAGCAGCAGATGCGCGGGCGGGTTGTCCGACATCGCGACTTTCAGCATCGCCTGCGCGGCCTTGGCGGGATCGCCGATCTGCCAGCCGCTCATTTCCATGCGGCGCTTGCGCGCCGGCTCGATCACCGAATCGTAGTCCGCGATCGAGCGCGGCGCGCGCACCAGGGAACGTCCCGCCCAATCGGTGCGGAAGCCGCCGGGCTCGACCGCGGTAACGCGAATGCCGATGTCCTTCACTTCCTTGCCCAGCGTTTCGGAGATCCCTTCCAGCGCGAATTTACTGCCGTGATAATAACTGAGGCCGGGCATGGTGATCATGCCGCCCATCGAGGTGATGTTGAGGATGTGACCTGAGCGTCGCTTGCGCATGCCGGGCAACACGGCCTGGATCATCGCCACCGCGCCGAACACGTTGACCTCGAATTGGCGCCGCAACTCATCGATCGTGGATTCCTCCAGTGCGCCCTCGTGGCCGTAGCCGGCGTTGTTGACCAGCACGTCGATGGCGCCGATCCGGCTTTCGATGTCGGCCACCACCGGGCGCGATCCGCGCGGTGTCGGTGACGTCGAGGATCACGCCATGAACGTTGGATGGCGCGCCGAGTTTTTCGAAGGCCTCCTTGTCGGCTGACTTGCGCACGGTGCCGACGACGGTGTGGCCGCCGCGCAGCGCGGCCTCGGCCAACGCGCGTCCGAAGCCGGAGGAAACGCCGGTAATCAGAAATGTCTTTGCCATCGAAGATGCCTTTCAATCCGTTGATCGGCTCCAGATGGGTACCTAGATTGATGCAACAATCGCGCATTAACCGGGATGACCTGATGCAGGATTTGGGACAATGATCGAGACCGGCCTGTTCGAGCTGAACGCCGTCGCGGCGATTTCGGCCCATCGCAGCTTTCGCGCGGCGGCGACCGAACTGGGCATTTCGCCGTCGGCGCTGAGCCACGCCATCGCCGGGCTGGAAAAGCGGCTTGGCGTCCGCCTGATCAACCGCACCACCCGCAGCGTGTCGCTGTCGCAGGCCGGCGAGCGCTTCCTGGCCCGGGTCAGCCCGGCGCTGCGCGAGATCGACGGCGCGATGGAAGAGGTCAACGCGTTTCGCGATACGCCGACCGGCACCTTGCGGATCAACACCAAGGAGCGCGCCGCGCATCAGATCCTGCGGCCGGTGGTCGCCAAATATCTGCGGCGCTATCCGGACATGCAGGTCGAACTGATCATGGAAGGCCGCCAGATCGATATCGTCGCGGAGGGTTTCGATGCCGGCATTCGCCTCGCCGAGTCGGTGCCGCAGGACATGATCGCGGTGCCGTGCGGCCGCGATACCCGGTTTATCGTGGTCGGCGCGCCGGCCTATTTTGCCGGTGCGTCGCCGCCACGGTCGCCGTCGGATCTGCTCGCGCATCAATGCATTCGCCGCAAGATGCCGAGCGGCAAACTCTATCGCTGGGAGTTCGAGAAGCGCGGCGAGGAGATCGCGCTCGACGTGCCGGGCCGGCTGACGCTCGACAATGACAGCCTGATGGTCGAAGCCGCGGTCGAAGGGCTCGGGCTCGCCTTCATCAGCGAATTCTGGGCGATGGATCGCGTCGAAGCGGGCGAACTTCAAACGGTGCTGGAAGACTGGACGCCGCCGTTTCCCGGACTGCGGCTGTATTATCCCGGGCATCGCCACATGACCGCCGGGCTTCGTGCCTTCATCGATCTGTTGCGGGAAGAAAACAAGGCGGCGGCTTCAGCGAAGCCGGAGGTGCCATCGCGCACCAGGCTTGCCCGCAGGAAGTAGCTCGCGCGTCAGCCCTCAGCGCGCGATGGCTGTGAGGCGATCAAGCATCGGATACGTTCCGCATCCGCGCTTTCGACCGGATTGTAGACGATCATGCTCAAATCGGGCCGGCCGTCGACCGCGAACGCCGAATATTCCATCGTGATCGGGCCCAGCACCGGATGCCGCAGGTGCTTGGCGCCGCCGCCATAGGCGTGAACGTCATTGTCGCGCCATAGCGCTTCGAATTCCGGGCTCATTTTGCAAAGCTCGCCGACCAGTTCGGCCACTTCGGAAACCGCGCCGGCACGCGCCGCGTCCGCCCTGAACGCGCCGACCACGAACCGCGCGACGCTTGCCCAATCATGTTGCGCGTCCCGGACGCGGGCGTTGCCGAAGATCATGCGAAGGATATTGCGCTGGCCCGGCGGCAGTGCGCCGTAATCGGTCAGCACCACGGCCGCCGCGCGATTCCAGGCCACGACTTCCCAGGTGGCGGTCTTGATCATGGCTGGACTGAACTCGAAGGCATCGAGCAGGCGCTGCAGCCGGGGCGTGACGCCCTCGGCGGCCTTGTAGCGAACCTCGGGCGGGCGGCCGAGCCCGAGCAGAAACAGATGCTCGCGCTCGACATCGGTCAGCATCAACGCGCCGGCGATCCGGTTCAAGCACGTCGGCCGACGGCGCGCCGCCGCGGCCCTGCTCCAGCCAGGTGTACCAGGTCGGGCTGATGTTGGAGCGCTGGGCGACTTCCTCGCGGCGCAATCCCGGCGTTCGCCGGCGTCCGACTGAAAAGCCGAGCGCGGCCGGATCGAGTTTGGTCCGGCGATCCTTCAGATAAGCGCCCAGCAAATTGTCGGTCTCGAACGCCATGCGCGATCCTGTTGGTCATTATACCACGATAACGTCACTACTTTAATAGAATGGAAGCATAGCCAATATCGGTCTCCGCACAACATTGGAGACTTCCCATGCGCGTATTCGTCACCGGCGCCACCGGCTTTATCGGCTCCAGGATCGTTCCGGAACTCATCAAGTCGGGCCATCAGGTTTTGGGCTCGACGCGGTCGGACGTGGGCGCCCAGGCGCTCGCCGCCGCCGGCGCCGAGGTTCATCGCGGCACGCTCGAAGACCCGGAAAGCCTGCGCCGCGGCGCGGCCGAATGCGATGGCGTCATCCACACCGCCTTCGATCATGACTTCTCGAATTTTGCCGCCAATTGCGAGAAGGACCGGCGCGTGATCGAGGCGCTCGGCGCGGCGCTGGCCGGATCGGACCGGCCGCTCGTGATTACGTCAGGAACCGGGATCGGTAGTCCGGGGCAGGGTCAACTTGCGACCGAGGACGTCTTCAATACCAACCACCCCAATCCCCGCATCGCTTCCGAAGTGACAGGAGCCTCGCTGTTGGCGAGCGGCATCAACGTGTCGGTGGTTCGCCTGCCGCAGGTGCACGATCCGGTCAGGCAAGGCCTCATCACGCCCGCGGTAGCGATCGCCCGTGAAAAGGGCGTCTCCGCCTATGTCGGCGACGGCGGCAACCGCTGGCCGGCCGCGCATGTGCTCGACGTCGCGCGTCTCTACCGGTTGGCGCTCGAGCAGCGCAAGGCAGGCGCGCGATATCACGCGGTCGCCGAAGAGGGCATCTCGGTGCGCGAGATCGCGGAGGTCATCGGACGTGGTTTGAAGGTGGCTACGGTTTCGCTGACGCCGGAACAGGCCGTGCCGCATTTCGGGTGGCTTGCGCCGTTCGCCGCCATGGACCTTCCTGCCTCCAGCGCGCAAACGCAGAAGGCGCTCGGATGGCGTCCGGGCGGTCCCGGATTGATCGCCGATCTCGAAGCGATGCGTTACTGAGCTATCGGGAGATAGTTGCAGACAAACGAAAACGGCTTCTCACGCGTTGCTGGCGTCAGTGACAGGAAGCGCCCGTAACTCTGCATCAGGGCCGAGACATCGACGGCCATCTCGACCTCGAACTGCCGGTCGCGATGCGGCGATGCCCAGCCCCGGATCTGCTCCAGCGCCCGGGCCTTCGCCGCTTTCGCATCGGAGGCGACCAGCAGAATGTTCTTGTGCAATTCGCTGAACTCGGCGGGATCATACCCGCCGAGATTGACGAAGAACAATTTGCCGAAATCCTCGCGTGCGGCCTTGTTGGTCAACGTGATGTCAAATCCGTCGGCCTGTTCGACCGCGCCCCAGCAATCCAGATGCAGGCTCTTGGCATCGCCCCACCACTGCCGGCGCAAATCGGCATGGCAGTCCTCCGGTGTCTCGCCGATCGAGAACCGCACATCGTGCAATTCGACATTGGAGTTGCCGCAATTACCACCGATGTAGAACATGAAGAGCTTCATCAAGCCTGCCTGTTTATTGTGCGCCTGTAGCGACGACCCCGGAGGATTGCACAGGGGTCAATAGAACCTAGAATGCGGTCCTGACTAATGTTGCGACCCGCAAAAGGCAATCGATAGCGCATGGCGACCGATCCACTTGAACTAGGCCTCGATACGTTCGGCGATGTGACTTCGGCGGCAGACGGCACGCCGTTGCCGCACGCCCAGGTGATCCGCCATGTGATCGAGGAAGCGGTGCTGGCGGACAGTCTCGGGATCGATTTCATCGGCCTTGGCGAGCATCACCGCGGCGACTTTGCGGTGTCGTCGCCGGAAGTCGTGCTGGCGGCGATCGCAGCGCGGACAAAGCGTATTCGGATGGGATCGGCGGTGACGGTGCTGAGTTCGGACGATCCGATCCGCGTGTTCCAGCGCTTTGCCACCCTGGATGCGGTGTCGAACGGCCGCGCTGAAGTTATCCTGGGGCGCGGCTCGTTCACCGAATCGTTTCCGTTGTTCGGCTTCGAACTCGATCAATACGAGCATCTGTTCGAGGAGAAGCTCGATCTGTTCGCGGCGTTGATCAGCGAGCCCGCCGTAACCTGGCACGGCACCTTGCGCCCGCCGCTGAAGGGGCAGCGGGTGTTTCCGCCGATCGAGCGGGGCACGCTGAAGACCTGGATCGGTGTCGGCGGCAGCCCTGAATCGGTGGTGCGCGCGGCGCGCTACGGCCTGCCGCTGATGTTGGCGATCATCGGCGGTGATCCGGTTCGCTTCAAACCTTATGTCGATCTCTATCACCGGGCGCTCGATCAACTCGGCAAACCCAGCCTGCCGATCGGCGTCCATTCGCCGGGTTATGTTGCCGACAGCGACGAACAGGCACGCGAGGAGCTGTGGCCCGACTACAAGCAGATGCGCGACCGGATCGGCGCCGAGCGCGGCTGGCCGCCGATGCAGCGCGCCGAGTTCGATCGCGAAGCGGTGGCCGGATCGCTTTATGTCGGCTCGCCCGAAACCGTCGCGCGCAAGATCGCCGCGACCGCGACGGCGCTCGGCATCGACAGGTTCGATCTCAAATACAGCGCGGGCGCCCTGTCCCATGAAAAACTGATGCACAGCATCGATCTCTATGGCAGCAGGGTGATCCCGCTGGTACGAAAGTTGCTGGCTGAAAATGCCAGTGTCCTGCCGGAAAGCATTTCATGAACGCCACGTCAGTCAATCTCGTCAGCCATCCCCTGGTCCAGCACAAGCTTACCTTGATGCGCGAGACTGATCGTTCGACCAAGGGGTTCCGCGAACTGCTGAACGAGATCGGGATGCTGCTGTGTTACGAGGTCACCCACGACCTGCCGCTTGAACTGGTGGATATCGAGACGCCGCTGACCGCGATGAAGGCGCCGAAGATCGCCGGCAAGAAATTGACCTTCGCGCCGATCCTGCGCGCCGGGATGGGTTTTCTCGACGGCATGCTGGCGCTGGTGCCGTCGGCACGCGTCGCCCATATCGGGCTTTATCGCGATCCCCGGACCCTTCAGGCGGTCGAATATTTCTTCAAGGCGCCGCATGATCTGTCGGATCGCATGGTGATCCTGATGGACCCGATGCTGGCGACCGGCAATTCGGCCTGCGCGGCGGCCGCGCTGCTGAAGACCCGCGGTGCCCGCGATATCCGCTTCGTTTGTCTGCTGGCCGCTCCCGAAGGTATCGCTCAATTCCAGCGCGAGCATCCGGATATTCCGATCTGGACCGCAGCGGTCGACGAAAAACTCAACGACCATGCCTACATCGTCCCGGGCCTCGGCGACGCCGGTGACCGCATGTTCGGCACCAAATAATTTAGCCCGACAACCTGCCGACCACGGCGTCGATCAGATGGCGCCACAAAATCTGCTTCTGGCGACCGGCTTTAGTGCCTAAAATTGTTCCTTGCGACGTCCTTTCGCGGGAACCCGTTGATCCCGCAGAAGTTTGATACGGGTTAAGGGGTCGAGGGCTGAGGTCGTTATGAGTTCTGATAAGTCTTTCGCCGACCTGGCGAAAACCGGTATTTGGGGACTGGATAACATTCTCTCGGGCGGATTTTCCCGGGGACACATGTTTCTGGTCGAAGGTGAACCCGGAACCGGCAAGACCACGGTCGCGCTGCAATTCCTGATGGAAGGCGCGGTGGCGGGCGAGAAATGCCTGTACATTACCCTGTCCGAAACCGAGAGCGAATTGCGCAGCGGCGCCGATTCGCACGGCTGGACCCTCGGCGACAACATCACGGTGTTCGAGTTATTGCCGCCGGAGAGTCTGCTGAATTCCGAGCAGCAGCAAAGCCTGCTCTATTCGTCGGACCTCGAACTCGGCGAGACCACCAAGCAGATTTTCGAAGCGGTCGAGCGTGTCCAGCCGAGCCGGGTGGTACTCGACAGCCTGTCCGAGATCAGGCTGCTGGCGCAGAGTTCGCTGCGTTACCGCCGGCAGATCCTGGCGATCAAGCACTACTTCGCGCAATTCAACACCACGGTGATGATGCTCGATGATCTGACCGCCGAGCTGGCCGACAAGACCGTGCACAGCGTCGCGCACGGCGTCATCAGGATCGAAGAGCTGGCGCCGGACTACGGCGCGGAGCGGCGGCGGGTCCGCGTCATCAAATACCGCGGCGTGAAGTTTCGCGGCGGCTACCATGATTGTCACGATATCGACCGGCGGTCTGAACGTTTTTCCGCGGCTGGTCGCTTCAGAACACCGCACTCAATTCGTTCGCGACCAGCTGACGAGCGGAATTGCTCGAACTCGATCAGCTGCTGGGCGGCGGCATCGAAAAGGGGTCGAGCACGCTGGTGCTCGGACCCGCCGGCACCGGAAAGTCGTTGCTGGCGATCGTGTACGCCCTTGCGGCGGTGAAGCGGGGCGAAAAAGCGGCCCTGTTCATCTTCGATGAAGAACTGGGCCTGTTGTTCGCGCGGATGAAAAGCATGGGCATCGATCTCGAGACGATGCGGCGAGACGGCAATCTCTACATCGAGCAGGTCGACGCCGCCGAATTGTCTCCGGGCGAATTCGCGCACCGCGTCCGCCGCCGGGTCGACGAGGAGCAGATCAAGACCGTATTGATCGACAGCCTCAACGGCTATCAGGCCGCGATGCCGGAAGAAAATTCGCTGATCCTGCACATGCACGAACTGTTGCAATATCTCAACCGCCAGGGCGCCGCGACATTCATGACCGTGGCGCAGCACGGTCTTGTCGGCGAAATGAAGGCGCCGGTGGACGTCACCTATCTTGCCGATACCGTCATCCTGTTGCGCTATTTCGAAGCGCTCGGCTCGGTGCGGCGGGCGATGTCGGTCATCAAGAAGCGCATGGGCGCCCACGAAACCACGATCCGCGAATACCGGATCGGCGGTCAGGGCCTGACGATCGGCGCGCCGCTGAAGGGATTTCAGGGTGTGTTGCGCGGCGTCCCGGTTTACGTCGGTGACAAAGCTCCGCTGCTCGATTCAGCCAAGTGAGGCGAAGCAAGTGATGAGGCTGAACCAGTGAGACCCGGGGCCTCGTCCGAACGTGCGGTGATCCTCGCGCCGATGGGACGTGACGCTTCCGTCGCCGCTGCGCTGATTACGGAGGCGGGCTTCTACGCCAATATTTGCGCCGACCTCGCTGCGATGATCAAAGAGATCGAGGGCGGTGCCGGTCTTGCCGTGATCGCCGACGAGGCGATCAAGACCGCCGACATTCGCCACTTGGCGGTCTGGCTCAACGGTCAGCCATCCTGGTCCGATTTTCCGATCGTGTTGCTGACGCATCAGGGCGGGGGTCCGGAACGCAACCCGGACGCCGCGCGGCTGGGCCGCAACCTCGGCAACGTCACTTTCATCGAGCGGCCGTTTCACCCGACCACGCTGGTGAGCATCGTCGGCTCGGCGGTGCGGGCCCGCCGCCGCCAGTACCAGACCCGTGCGATTCTCGCGAACCTGACGGAGAGCGAAGGTCTGCTGCAGACCGCACTGAATGCCGGACATCTGGGCACGCTGGAATTGCGGCTGCCGGAGCTCGAGCTTGAGACCTCCGACACTTGCAAGGCGTGCTTCGGGCGCAAGCCCGGCGACGCGTTTTCGTATGAGGATTTGCTGGCATCGGTCCATCCGGACGACCGCGTTCTTCGGCAGCAGGCGCTCGACCGCTCGATCACGTCCGGCGCCGATTACGTGTTCGAATATCGAACCATCTGGCCCGACAGCTCGGTCCATTGGGTCGATGCGCGGGCCAGGGCTGTTCTGAGACCGGACGGCAGCGTGCGATCGATGGTCGGCGTGGCCTCCGACATCACCGCGCGCAAGAATGCGGAGATCGAGCGCGAGAACCTGTTGGCCCAGCTGGCGGACGAGCGTACCGCGCTGGCCGAATTGACCGGCACGCTGGAGCAGCGTGTCGAACAGCGCAGCACCGAGCTGATGAAGGAAGTCGCCGCGCGCGAGAAGGCGCAGGAGCAATTGCGCCAGGCGCAGAAGATGGAGACCATCGGCCAGCTCACCGGCGGCGTCGCGCATGACTTCAACAATCTGCTGATGGCGGTGATGGGCAATCTGGATCTGCTGCGCAAACGCCTGCCGAGCGATCCGCGATTGCACCGGCTGGTCGATGGCGCGCTGCAGGGCGCCGAGCGCGGCGCATCCTTGACGCAGCGTCTGCTGGCGTTCGCGCGGCAACAGGATCTACGCGCCGAGCCGATCGATCTGCGCACGCTGATTCAGGGCATGGTCGACCTGCTGGAGCGGTCGCTCGGCCCCCGCGTGGCGTTGCGGATCGATATTCGCCGAAGGCTTGCCGCCGGCCAGCATCGATGCCAACCAGCTCGAACTCGCCATTCTCAATCTGGCGATCAACGCCCGCGACGCGATGCCCGATGGCGGGTCGATTGAAATCAAGGTCGTGCAACAGCAGGTGGCCCACGATCCGGCGCTGAAGCCCGGCCAGTATCTGAAAGTGTCGGTGATCGATACCGGCACCGGCATGACGCCTGACGTGTTGAAGCGCGCGGTCGAGCCTTTTTTCTCGTCGAAACCGGTCGGCAAGGGCACCGGCCTTGGCTTGTCGATGGTGCACGGCCTGGCGGTGCAACTCGGCGGCATGCTGCAGCTCACCAGCGCGGTCGGCACGGGCACGACGGCGACGCTGGTGCTGCCGATCGCGACCTCGGCGCCCGAGGCCGAGAGCGAGGCGCCGTCCAGTCCCAAGGCCAACCGGTCCGCGGTGATCCTGTTCGTCGACGACGACCCCCTGATTGCGATGTCGACCACCGAAATGCTGGAAGACCTCGGCCACCGCGTGATCGGGGTGAATTCCGGCCTGCATGCGCTGGACATCCTCAAGAGCGGTCAGCGCGTCGATTTGATGATGACCGACCACATGATGCCGGGCATGACCGGCGTGGAGCTTGCGCAGGCGTCGCGGGCGGTGCGGCCGTCGCTTCCGATCCTGCTGGCGACCGGTTACGCCGAATTGCCCGAAGGCGCGCAGCTCGATCTGCCGCGGTTGGCCAAGCCCTATCACCAGGATCAGCTGCGCGACCGGCTGGCTCAGCTGCTGGGTTGACCCGAAGGCCACCGGAATCGCCTCCGAGCCACCCGCTATCATCCTGTCGTCGCAGACTTTTCTCCGCTTAACCCGGCATTAACCATTATCGCGCGAAAAATCATGCCGAGGCCGTCGCTGCGCTGCGGCGGTGACGCAAACCGGCTTCCGCGAATAGGGTGCGACATGGCTCTCGACTTGGCTCTCGACCTGGATCTCGACTTGGGCGTGGCGAGTCCGGGCCTCGCGAAGACGGCGGCAACCCTCGAAGAGATCAAGTGGCGGGTTGCGCGCGCGCTGGACCGGCATCCGCTGTGCCGCAACGTGCAGTTCGACATCGTCCGGATGCCCCGCACCGGCAACACCAACTGGACCATCAGCCTGCAATCGGTCGCGCCCGATGCGCTATGGGAGGCCTCCGACATCGTCGCCGACATCCAGGACGCCTATGAATTGGCGGTCGCGGCCTGATTTTCCACGACTATCCTGGAAAAAGCAGGTTCCGCCGGTTAATCCGGTGTTGCCGAGATAGCGCAGTTAAGCCTTAATTCGCGCCCAGTTCTGCGGCAAGAAGCCGATCCTAGCTAACCGAAACGGAGAACGGCTTGACCCGGGCAATTACCCTTATCGCCCTGACCTGCCTCCTTGTCGCGGGTGTCGCGGCGGCCAGTATTCTCGGCCGCGACAGCGTGCCCGAGCCATCGTCCTCGGTGTCATCGCGGATTGCCCAGAAGCCGGTATCGAACCGCGAGGCCAAGAACGACAAGCTCGCGGTCGCCACCTTGGCGATGGCCGCGTTCGAACCCGTCAAGACGCCGCCCGAACTCAACGACACCTTGCGCCAGGCTTTTGCAGCGCAAAACCCGGCCGATATGGCGCCGCCGCAGATCACGGCGCCACAGTCCGCGGCGCCGCAGGCGGCTGCCCCGGCCGCGATGCCGCAGGTCGCCAGGCTTGAACCGCCGAAACTGCCCGCCAAGCCCGCGCCGCAGAAAACCTATACGCTGCTCAGCGACGCGCAGATCTCCGGCATCAAGGAACGCCTCAATCTGTCGCCGGATCAGGAATCCTATTGGCCCGCGGTGGAGGCCGCGTTGCGCGCCGTCGCCCGCAAGATCCACGCCAACAAGCAAGTCAATCCGCACGCCAGCACGCCGATCGATCCGGATTCGGACGAAGTCTCGCAGCTCAAGTCGGCGGCGATGCCGCTGTTGTTCCAGCTGCGTGAAGACCAGAAGCGCGAAGTGCGTTCGCTGGCCCGCCTGATCGGGCTGGAAAAGGTCGCCGCGCAGATCTGAGGCGGGCGGGACCGTTTCTTTAACTTCGACCGCGGTTCTTGTTGAGCCGTATCCCGGCTATATGGGCTATCGCCCCTATCATTCGCCGAGGTCGCCGCGATGCCGAAACCAAAGGATTCCCGACCCGATCGCGGTCCACTCCCGGTCGGCCTGGCCGACGTCGAGGCGGCGGCGGCGACTATCCATGGCGCGGTGATCGCGACCGAATGCAGTGAAAGCCGCACGCTCGGCACCGTGCTCGGCTGCCGGGTCTGGCTTAAATTCGAAAATCTGCAATTCACCTCGACCTTCAAGGAGCGCGGCGCGCTGAACCGGCTGGCCGCGCTGTCGCCGCAGGAGCGGCGGCGTGGCGTGATCGCGATGTCGGCGGGCAATCACGCCCAGGGCGTGGCCTATCACGCCCACCGGCTCGGCATTCCCGCCACCATCGTGATGCCGATCGGGACGCCGATGGTGAAAGTCGAAAACACCAGGCGCCACGACGCCGAGATCATCATCGCCGGCGCCACTTTGGAAGAAGCCGGCGCGTTCGCGCGCGAGCACTGCGCCGCGCACGATCTGGTCCTGATTCATCCCTACGACGATCCCCTGGTGATCGCGGGGCAGGGCACCATCGGCCTTGAAATGCTGGCGGCGGTGCCAGAGCTTGACACGCTGGTGGTGCCGATCGGCGGCGGCGGCATGATTTCCGGCATCGCGGTGGCGGCGAAGGCGCTGAAGCCGGATCTGCGCATCGTCGGGGTGCAGGCGCGGCTGTATCCCTCGATGTACAATGTCATCAAGGCCGAGCAATTGCCGATGCGCGGCGATACGCTGGCGGAAGGCATCGCGGTCAAGGCGCCAGGGGCCATCACCACCGCGATCATCCGCGAACTGGTCGATGACATCGTGCTGGTCACCGAGGACCAGATCGAGCGCGCGGTGTCGATGCTGATGTCGATCGAGAAGACCGTGGTCGAAGGCGCCGGCGCCGCGGGACTGGCGGCGTTGCTGGCGTCGCCGGAAGCCTTTGCCGGTCGGCGCGTCGGCCTGGTGCTGTCAGGCGGCAACATCGACACCCGGCTGATCGCCTCGGTGCTGACCCGCGAACTCGCCCGCGAGGGCCGGCTGACGCAGGTCGCGCTCGACATCGTCGACCGGCCGGGCCAGCTCGCCGCGGTCTCGGCGCTGCTCGCCGAAGCCGGCGCCAACATCGTCGAGGTATCGCACCAGCGCACCTTCTCCGATCTGCCGGCCAAGGGCACCTTGCTCGAACTCGTGATCGAGACCCGCGACCGCGCCCATCTCGACGACGTGATGACCAGGCTCGCCGAGGCAGGCTTTCGGGCGTGGTTGCCGGGGCGACGCTAGCGCCCCTACGCCATAGGCCGCCCTCAGACTCTTGTTCTCCTTTGTATTGTAAAATGCACTACAGGGCGTTATGTTGAAGAGTGGGAGAACTCTCATGCCTCGAATTCCCGATCGCAAGGAGCATCCGCTTTCGATGCGGCTGCCGGAAGCGGACATCGCCATCATCGACCGGGCCGCGACGCTGCGCGGCCGCTCGCGCACGGATTTTGTACGGGATGCGGCCGTGCGCGCCGCCGAGGATGTGCTGATGGAATCCGTTCCGATCCGGATGAGTTCTGCGGGGTTCAAGGCGTTCATGGCGGCGTTGTCTGCGCCGGCCGCCCCGGTTCCCGAGATGGTCGAACTCTTCCGCCGCACGGCGCCGTGGGAATCCGGATCGAAAGCCGGGAGCTGACGTTTGCCCGTTTCTGGCCCCGAACTGCTGACGGCGGCCCACGATCTCTCGGAGTTCTCCTGCGGTCAGCCGTCCCTCGATCGCTGGCTCAAGACGCGCGCGCTGTCCAATCAGGAGAAGGGCTTCACTGCGGTTATCGTCGTGCACGAAGCCAACCGCGTGATCGGTTACTATGGTCTCGCACCGACCGCCGTGGTGCCATCCACGCTATCGCGGTCGATCCGGACCGGCCAGCCGCCGGACCCCGTTCCCTGCCTTTTACTTGGGCAACTTGCGACCGACGTGAACTGGATCGGCAAAGGCATCGGCACCGGTTTGCTCAAGCACGCGCTACAACGCTGTGTCACGGCAGCGGGGCTCATAGGGGGCCGCGCGCTGATCGTGAACGCGATCGACGTCGAGGCCGCGGCGTTCTGGAGCAGACGCGGCTTTATCGCCTCGAAGAACGATCCGCTGATCCTGTTCAGATCGATCGCCGACATCGCGGCATCGCTTAGGTAGTCGTGGAAGCCGGCGGATAATTGCCAGGATCGTCAGGTGGACTACGATGACCGCCGGCACTTCCGCGGATCGCGCCACCGGGCGCTGGTCCGGCCAACCCTGAGGACAAGATGCTCATGATTGATGCCCTGATCGCGCGCCTGCCCAAATGCGAAATGCACATTCACATCGAGGGCAGCCTCGAGCCCGAGCTGATGTTCGCGCTGGCGCAAGCGCAACGGCATTTCGCTGCCTTATGCATCGGTCGAGGCGTTGCGGCAGGCCTATCGGTTTTCCAACCTGCAGGATTTCCTCGATATCTATTATCAGGGCATGTCCGTGCTGATCACGGAACAGGATTTCTACGATCTGGCCTGGGCCTATCTGGAGCGGGCGCGCGCCGACAATCTCGTGCATGTCGAGATGTTCTTCGACCCGCAGGGCCACACCGCGCGCGGCGTCGCGTTCGCCACCGTGATCAACGGCCTGCATCGCGCGATCGCGGATGCCGAGCAGACGCTGGGCGTCCGGGCCAGCCTGATCATGTGCTTCCTGCGCCACCTCGACGAGGCCGACGCGGAGAAGACGCTGGATCTGGCGCTCGGGTTCAAGGACCGCATCGTCGGCGTCGGCCTCGATTCATCGGAAGCCGGACATCCGCCGAGCAAGTTCAAGCGCGTGTTCAACCGCGCGCGCGACGCCGGCTTCTTTCTGTCGGCCCATGCCGGCGAAGAGGGGCCGCCGAGCTATATCTGGGAAGCGCTCGACGTGCTCGGGGTCGCGCGCATCGATCACGGCATCCGCTCGATGGAAGACGAGGTGCTGGTCGGGAGGCTGGCAGCCGACCAGACGCCGTTGACCGTGTGTCCGCTGTCGAACCTGCGGCTGCGCGTGGTCGATGACCTGGCAAAGCATCCGCTGCGCCGGATGCTGGACAAGGGGCTGGTGGTCACCGTCAACTCCGATGATCCGGCTTATTTCGGCGGCTACGTCAACCAGAACTACCGCGCGATATCGGACGCGTTGGGACTGCAGCGCGACGAGATCGTCGCGATCGTGCGCAACGGTGTCCAGGCTTCGCTGATGACGCCGGCGGAAAAAAGCGAGGCCTACGCGGAAATCGAGCGCATCGTCGCCGAGATCGGGTAAGACCTGAGGCCTGATCGGTTCTGATTAAATCAGAACCGGGCTCCAGTTTTTTGTTTTGACGCGTTTTCTTCAGGCGAACCGGTAGCCACTTCGCTCGAAAACGCTCTAAAGCCCGCTCGCCGGCAGGCTGTGTTCGAACGCCCCGAGCCTGACGAAGGCGATGTCCCACAGCGGCTCCAGCATGTCGGTCTCCGCCGTGAGACCCTCGACCAGCGACGACAACGCCAGCGATGCCTCATGGGCTTCGATGCCGTGAGGCTCGATATGCCGCAGCATCGATATCACCGGGCGCAACATTTCCACGGCCTTTGCCGGCGGGTAATGCCTGGCTTTGAGAAACAACGGAATCGATTCCTGTGGCTGCACGGTCGAACCCTCTTTTTCTGCCGCTAGGCTGATTGACTGACCAGGGTGATATGGCTCTCGGCCGGCGGATCCGTATCCACTCCCGCGTCGAGATCGGCGATCACGTCTTCGAACGCGGAAATCGCATGCTGGATTGCGGCGATCTTCATCAGTTCGTGCGCGCTCAGCGGGTCGATCCGCCGCTGGAACGCGATGACCAGCTCGCGCCGCTGTTCCTTCAATTGAACCAGCGGCAGGCCGTGGTCGGGTTGCTGGTTGTGGTAGCCTGGGCTTTTCATCGATCACTCTCAATCGTCGCGCGTCCGAAGCGTTAGCACCGGCGCGTGGGAGGACCGTAAAACCGCTTACTAAAATTGTAGGCTCGTCGTTAGAAACATCCCCTAATTTAGTTCACGAACGCAACCTGGTGGTAACGGGAGATGCCTCCCGCGCCCTACGGGTGCTCTTGCTTCCAGTCGCGCTTGATCTTCTTGGCCAGCGACCATTTGTGCACCTCGGTCGGGCCGTCATAGATGCGGAAGGCGCGGACCTCACGAAACGCCTGTTCCACGATGGTCTCGGTCGAGACGCCGGTGCCGCCCATCACCTGCACGCAACGATCGGCGACCCGCATCAGCGCTTCCGAGACAGCTACTTTGGCCATCGAACTCTCGGCGGTTCCGAGCGAACCGGAGTCGAGCACGCCGGCGCACCAGTCGATCATCAGTTCCGACTGCTTCAGGTCGATCAGGTTCTCCGCCAGCATGAAGCCGACGCCTTCGTGATCGACCAGCGGCTTGCCGAACGCGTGACGGCGGCAGGCATAGTCGGTCGCGATCTCGTTGGCGCGGATCAGGAGCCCCAGCCATCGCATGCAGTGCGACAGCCGCGCCGGGCTGAGGCGGATCTGGGCGTATTTGAAGCCGTCGCCGGAGGCGCCGAGCATCTGGTCGGCGGGGACGCGCAGATTGTCGATCTCGATCTCGGCGTGGCCGCCGGGCATCGAACTGTCGATGGTATCGAGCACGCGCAGCGTCCGGATCGCCGGATCGGGCAGATCGACCAGGAACAGGCACGCGCCCTCGTCGGACTTCGCCATGACGATGCCGACCCGCGCGCCTTCCGCGCCGGTGATGAATTTCTTGCGCCCGTTGACGATCCAGTGATTGCCGTCCAGCCGGCACGTCGTCTGCATCATCGACGGGTCGGATCCGGCGCCGCCTTCGTCCGCAGGCTCGGTCATGAAGAAAGCCGATCGCGCGTGGCCCGAGACCAGCGGCTCCAGGAAGCGTTCCTTCTGCTCTTTGCTGCCGACCTTGCCGAGCAGATACATATTGCCCTCGTCCGGCGCCATCGTGTTGCAGGCCAGCGGCCCGAGCGGCGAGAGGCCGGTCTTGATCAGCGCCTTGGCGGTCTCGAGCTGCGTGAGATGCGATCCGTCCGGCAGGATGTGCGGCGTCAGCACGCCGGCCTTGCGAGCCTTCGCGCGCAGCTCCTGCACCAGTTCATCGCTCGGCCCATGCGATCCCGCGCGCGAATCTTTTTCGTAAGGAATTACCTCGGCGCGGATGAAGGCCTCGATGTTGGCGGCGATGGTGTCGGCTCGTTCGGTCATGAATGGGAATACCTCGGTCGGTGCTGCTCTGACCGAGCTTATACCGGGGCGAACCGCTCGTGCGGAAAGAATCCATCCGCAGAACACGACACGATGCCGGCTGTGCGAGCCGCGATGACTTCGTTGCGCGTTACCGAATTCACGACAAAGCATCGCGCCTAGGTTGTCAAATCTTAATATCTCTCGTTTACGCAGCCGCACTGAAAAGATTCAAAGTGAGGATGCGTCGATGCGAAAATTCGTCTGCGAGGAACTGCCCGATCCGACCCGCCGTTCGTTTCTCACCGCGGCCGCCGCGACCGGCGCTACGCTGGCCGCGGGATTTTCGTCGCAAGCCGCGCGGGCCGCGAGCGAGATGCCAGCGGGGAATCCGAAATTCATGGAAGAGGCCACGCGGCTGGCCACCGAGTCGGTGGAGAAGGGCTGGGGCGGCCCGTTCGGCGCCGTGATCGTCAAGAATGGCGAGATCATCGGGCGCGGCCAGAACCGCGTGCTGTTGACCGGCATTCCGGTGTTTCATGCCGAAGTTACCGCGATCATGGATGCCTCGGCGCGCCTCAACCCGAAGGCGCTGCTCGGCTCCGACTATGGCGCCGGCACCATCCTCGACATGATCCCGCGCGAACAAGGCTCGCCCGACCCGGTCGAGAAGCGCGCAAAGATGTTGAAGGGGTGCGAGATCTACATCAACGGCGCGCCGTGCCCGATGTGCATGAGCGCGATCTACTGGTCGCGCATCGACCGCGTCTATTTCGCCGCCAGCCTGAAAGACACCAGCGCCATCGGCTTCGACGACGCCTTCCAGTACGAGGATTTCGCCAAACCATGGTCGCAACGCCGCATCGACGTGACGGAGAACTTCGAGCGCGAAACCGGGTTGAAGGCGTACAAGGCGTGGATGGATAAGAAGGATCGGCATCCGTACTAACTCGGAAGAGAAGGGGCGGTTGGTCATGGCTGCCAAAAGCGGCTCTCTGCCGGACGGCCCCGAACTCTCTTATGATGTGGCTCGGTTGAACTCCAGATATTCCACGCCACATTCATGACAAGCAAAAGCATCCGGGGCCTGGTCAGCAAGCTGAACGCAACTGCCTTGATCGCGTAAGGCTCACGGCACTGGGGACAGATGTCGGTGTTATCAGTATCGCCGTCGTTGCCCTGCCTGATCACGACATCATCCCCTACGCGAACCGAGAACAGAATCCTCGCATAAGGTCCTGATTGGCGCCGATCTCGATTATTCCTGTAATCTGGCTTTTATTTCTGCCGAAGTACGGCGACGGCCGCCTAACTCGTGCGTGCAGTGAAGCGTCACGCCAAACAAATCCCACAGCAACTGCGCCGCGCGAAGTCCCGCCACACGAAGCGTGGTGCCCCTGGCCGGAATCGAACCAGCACTCCTTGCGGAACTCGATTTTGAGTCGAGCGCGTCTACCAATTCCGCCACAGGGGCATCTGGACCGCGGTTAAGACACCGAGGTCGCGAAGCGGGCGGAATATAGCGGGCGCGCGGGGTGGGTCAACCCAAGTCTGTCGCGGGTCCAGTGGATTGGTTTTTCTGCTGTTTTGTCCCTGCGGGCAGGCTGGCCGGAGCGCCGACGGTGGGTCGCGGTCCGGTCCGCCCGAAACACCCCAGTGTGATCACCGGCCGCCTCGACAGCGTTCCAGGCGCGGGATACGACGCTTTCGCAGCTTGAGGTGAAAGCCCGGGAGACCCACGTGACCCTGAACGCCACCGCCCATCCGCCGCAGGTCTTGAGCGCCGGCAACCCGGCGCTATCGGCGGCGCTGGCCATCACCGTCGATCGCCGCGGCGACCCTGGCCGGCGCGTGGTTCTTCCAACTGGTGCTGGGCATCGTGCCCTGTCCGCTCTGCCTCGAGCAGCGCTATGCGTATTATCTGGCGATCCCGCTCGGCGCGCTGGTGACCTTCGCCGCGGCCAAGGACGCGCCGCGGCCGCTGCTGCTGGCGGGGCTGGCGATCCTGACCCTGGCGGTGCTCGCCAATGCCGGGCTCGCCACCTATCACGCCGGCGTCGAATGGAAGTTCTGGCAGGGGCCGACCGATTGCACCGGCCCGATCGGCAATCTCGGCAGCGCCGGCGATCTGCTGTCGCGGCTCGACACCGTGAAGGTGATCCGCTGCGACGAAGTGCAATGGACCTTCCTGGGCCTGTCGCTGGCCGGCTACAATGTGCTGATCTCGCTGCTGATGACCGCGATCGGGGCGTGGGGGTTGGTGAGGACCTCGGCGCGCTGACGAGGTGGCGTGCCCCGGATGCGGCGCAGCGCCCTTGCGGTGCGCTGCTGGTCCGGGGCCCATCTTTCGGGGCAGTGCATTGCGGCTTCTGGGTCCCGGCTCTGCGGAGCAGCGCAAGTGCGCTGCACCGCGTCCGGGACACGAGGTCTAGATGCCTGCGTCAGGCGAAACACCCAGATCGCGGTCCAGCCCTCGCGCGAAAAATTTTCTGCTTTTCTTCCTTCGCAAATCATCTGCGTATGGCCGCCATCCCGTCCCGCAAGAGGGGCGTCGGCCATCGTCACGAACGTTGGGGCGGGATGCGATGGACGCGGATGCGCTTTTGACGAACGGCGCGGATGCGGACGGCGAAGTCGTGTGGTCCTGACGCCCCGACGCTGGCGTCAAGTTTTTGAGAGCTACGCTTCTCGAGGACGATGGTGGCAAACAAGCCCGGTCACCAGGGAGAGCGCGAAGTAAGCCGTAACACCATTGCGCAGGAAATGCCGGGTGTCCCGGTGCCCTGTGGTGACTACCCCCGTGTGCTTTCTACCTTTGCACGCGGGACTGCGGGTGCACCGCGCACCCGGCGTTTCCTGCGCCCTCTTGTTTTTCGAGGGCCGAGCGAATTTGCAAAACTCGGGCGCATCGTGCCGCGAGAACGCGGACTGGTGTCTGCGGCGCATCCTTCGAGACGGCCGCGGAGCGGCCTCCTCAGGATGAGGTCGCGGGTGAGGCAACGCGGAACCTCTCACCAGTGCAAACCTCATGGTGAGGAGGCGCGGTAGCGCCGTCTCGAACCATGCTGTTCAACCGAACGCCGCACCCCTAATCATCCACGTCATCCTGCGGGCGGCCGAACAGATGGACGATGCCGGGCATCGCGATGGTGACGAATACGAAGCGCGACAGATGATGGGCGCCGACGAAGATCGGGTCGATATGCAGGGTCAGCGCCAGCGCCAGCATGGCGTCCATCGCGCCGGGTGCGAAGGCGACGATGACGTCGGAGAATTTCACGTGGGTGGTGAAGGCGATGAAGGTGACGAACACGGCGGAAATCGCGATCGCGACCGCGAACGATCCGAACGCGGCGTTGACGTGGCTGAGCAGCGTCTTCGGCCGCATCCGCGCGAATCGGGCGCCGATCAGCGCGCCGATGCCGATCAGCGCGACGCCGCGCAGCCATGGCGGCAGGCCGCCATCGACCCATCCGGCGCCATGCAGCACGCTCGATCCGATCATCGCGCCGAACATCCAGCTCGCCGGAAATTTGATCCATCGCAGCAGCAGCGACACCGCCGACCGACGCGGCGACCAGCTTGGCGAGATCGAGCGGCGAGGCGATCGCCGCGGTGGTCGGCCGGTGGCGTCGATGGTGCCAGGCCGGTCAGGCTCAGCAGCATCGGCAAAGCGGCGGTCAGGATGATCACCCGCACGGTCTGCACCACCGCGATCGCCGGCACGTCGGCGCCCTTTTCAGCCGCCAGGATCGTGATCTGCGACAGCGCACCCGGCGCGCCGGCCAGAAACGCCGAGGTCTGGTCCCAGCCATGCATCCGCTGCAGATACATGCTGCTGCCGAAGGTCGAACAGAAGGTCGCCGCCGCCAGCAGCGCGATGGTCAGGGGATAGGCGCTGACATGCTGCAGCAATTGCTGCGACACCAGCGAGCCTAGCGAGATGCCGAGCAGCACCAGCACCGATTGGGTCAGGACCTGCGGCACCGCGAGCGGCCGTCCGGCGATCGCCGCGATGCCGACCGCGATCATGGCGCCGGAGATCAGGCCGCCGGGCAGCTGGGCCCACAGGTATAGCCCGCCGCCGACAGCGCCGATCGCCAGGGTTTCAAGGAAATTGAGAATCCGGGCGCGGCTGGGAAGCGTTGACGCCGTCGATGATGCGGGGGTTCGGCTCACGCCGTTTTATGTCAAATCCACCCGCCAACCACAATTGCGTCCACGCGCATGCAGCAATGCAGGTTGTGGCTGCCCTCTCCCGGTTGCGGGAGAGGGCGATTCGCAAACCATATCGGCTCGGGGCCTTCGATTAGCTCGGAGCCTTCGGGCAGAACAGCGCTTTGGATTAGCTCGGAGCCTTGGCCTTTGCGTCCTTCTTGCACTGGCTCATGAACTTATGACGCTCCTTGCCATGGATGTTCTTGCCGTCAGCTTCCTTGGAGCATTCCAGGGATGCCGCGGTGCGCGGCTTTTCGGCCTTCTTGGCGGCGGGGGCGGCGGTCGCGGCCGGAGCGGCGGGGGCGGGGGTCTGCGCGAACGCGGAGCCCATCAGCAACAGGGAAGCGACGGCAGTCGCGGCGACGCGGGAAGACAGGGTCATCATGGAAGCACCTCGGGTTAAAGAGGCGCGCAAGGTCTGCTGGCGATGCTGAACCGAAGATGAATGAAGCGCAGTGGCTTCTCACGAAATTTTAGTTTGCAAGGACCGCGGCAGCTTTGTGGCGCGCCGTGGCTGCGCTAGTATCGCGGTCGTCAGTCCGTTACGACCAGGGAGATCAGGGATGACCATTCAAGCGAAGTATTTATTTTGTGCCGTTGCGTTGTCGGGTTTGGCGGCGTTCACCGCAGCCTCGCCGGCCCAGGCGCTCAGCATGACCGAGTGCAGTGCCAAGTACAAAGCCGCCAAGGCCGACGGCAGCGCCGCCAACATGAAGTGGAATGATTTCCGCAAGGCGCAATGCGGCGCCGATGCGACGCCGACCGCGGCTCCCGCCGCAGCACCGGCCGCTCCCGCGCCGACCGCCGAGGCCAAGCCGGCCCCCGCGCCGAAGCCGATGGCCGCGCCTGCCGCCCCGGCGGCGGCGCCTGCCGCGGTGGGTAACGCGGTCTTCCCCACCGCCGTCGATCCCAAATACTCCAGCCTCAGCGCCGGCAAACAGCGCTTCAAGACCTGCGATGACCAGTACAACGCCAACAAGGCCAGCAACGGTAATGGCGGCATGAAGTGGATCATGAAGGGCGGCGGCTACTACAGCGAATGCAACAAGCGCCTGAAGGGCGCGTAATCGACACTGACGCCGGACCCGGGCCCGACGATAGTTGGGCCCGGTCCAGCTACCAACCGAGAGCCGATGGGGAGAATCAGCGCCATGAACAGATCGCAACGGATCGCTGCGATTCTGTTTCTGGCCGCCGCCATCGGCTCGTTATCGGTGCGATCCTCGATGGCCGAAACCCTGACGGCGCAGCCGGGTGCGGCGCCCGCTCCGTCGGCTCCGGCGCCTGCTTCATCGGATCCGGCCGGTACGGCGAAGGCCGATTATGAGGCGGCCGAGCGTCTCGATTCGCTCGGCGGATGGGATGTCTTCCTGGCGCAGCATCCGACCGGCGACTACACCGCACAGGCGCAGGATCGGCGCGCCAAGGCGGCGGCCAGACTGGCGGCGTTGCCGGGATCGGCGAAAACTCCAGGCGACGGGCCAGGCGGCACGCCGAAAGCTACGCCGGCTGCCCGATCGGGCCTTTCCTACCTGGGCACGGTGGAGTGCGCGGCCAAATTCCAGGCCGCCAAGGTGACCGGCAAGCTCAACGGCCGAAAATGGAATGATTTCCGGACCGCCGAGTGTGGACCGCAAGCCGCGCGCGCATCGGTGGAAGCCGCGCCGACCCCGAATCCGGCCGCCGTGCCCGCAACACCGTCGCCCGCCGCCGATGCGGTCTTTCCGTCCGCGATCGATCCGAAATATGCAAAGGACTTCAGCGACAAGGGCCGGATGCGGACCTGCGCCGATCAGTTCAACGTCAACAAGGCCGGCAACGCCAATGGCGGGATGAAGTGGATCGACAAGGGCGGCGGCTATTATGCCGAGTGCAACCGGCGCCTGAAGGGCGTCTAGCTTGGATTTGACAGGCAAGGCCAGAACAGCGTTGTTACGCCCGCCGCTGGTGGCGTTGGTTCCGGAACTCGCAAGTTTGCCCATGACCCTTCTACAGACCCGACCACACGAGTCCGCGGCGTGATCATTTCCATGATGCAGGGCGTGCTGGGGCTGGTGTCCGGGTCGCTGGTCGGATTTTCGCTGGGGCTGGTCGGCGGCGGCGGCTCGATCCTGGCGGTGCCGTTGATGGTCTATGTGGTCGGCGTGCCCGACGCGCATCTGGCGATCGGCACCAGCGCGATCGCGGTGGCCGCCAATGCCGCCTTCAATCTGTCGCATCATGCGCGCGGCGGCACGGTGCGCTGGTCCTGCGCGCTGCCGTTCGCGGCGGCCGGAATCATCGGCGCGTTCGTCGGCTCGATCTTCGGCAAGATGCTGGATGGCCAGAAGCTGCTGGCGATGTTCGCGCTGGTGATGCTGGTGATCGCCGCCCTGATGCTCAAGGCGCGGTCGAAAACCGGGTTGCCCGACGTCCGGGTGAGTTGGGCCAATCTGCCGGCGATCGTTGGCCTGGGGCTGGCGACCGGCACGCTGTCCGGCTTCTTCGGCATCGGCGGCGGATTTCTGATCGTGCCGGCGCTGATGCTGGCCACCGGCATGGCGATCATGAACGCGGTGTCCTCGTCGCTGGTCGCGGTCACCGCGTTCGGCCTCACCACCGCCGCGAGTTATGCCTGGTCCGGGCTGGTGTCGTGGCCTCTGGCCGGTCTGTTCATCGTCGGCGGCATCGCCGGCGGATTGATCGGCACCCGCTCGGCACGGCACCTCTCGACCAAGCGGGGCGCGCTCAACATCGTGTTCGCCACGGTCATTATTGCGGTGGCGATCTATATGCTGGCGCGTAACTTATCCCTATCTTGAGCGTATCCAGAGCACCCCTTTGCGCCGTCCGGAGTTCCCTATGTCCGTTTTGATCGATCCCGTCAGGCGAAACCAGGCACCCAGCCGGCGCGACGCGCTGGCGTTGCTCGGCGCCGGTTCGATCGCGCTCGGACTTGGGGTGCAGCCCACATTGGCGTCCGACGATCCGGATGACGTGCTGAACGAAGCGAAGGTGTTGCGCGATCCCGACATCCCGGTGATCGGCAACGCCAAGGGCGACGTCACCGTCGTCGAGTGGTTCGATTACAACTGCCCCTATTGCCGCAAGCTCGAGCCCGAACTGCGGCAGGTGGTGCAGGACGACGGCAAGGTGCGGCTGATCTGGAAGGACTGGCCGATCCTTGGGCCGGTCTCGATCGTCGCAACCAAAATGGCGCTCGCGAGCCGGTATCAGGACAAGTTCGCCAAGGCGCATGAGGCGATGATGGGCGTCAGCTCCCGGCTGACCGAGCCTCGGATCAAGGAATTGCTGGCGGCCGCCGGCATCGATATGGACCGGCTCAACAAGGACATGGACACCAACGCCGACGCGATCAAGGCGGTGATGTCGCGCAACAATGCCCAGGCCGAGGCTTTCGGCTTCAGCGGTACGCCATCCTTCATCGTCGGCAAATTCCGCGTGCCCGGCGTGTTGACGATGGAACAGTTCGAGCAGGTGATCGCCGATGCACGCAAGGCGGGAGCCGAGAAGAAGCTTTAACTACAGGATCGATTGCGGGCATGAAAACAACAAAGGCAGGCGCCTAAATCGGGGGCGCCTGCCTTGCAGCATATCAGAGCAAGATGGTGGGGATCGCGTCGCGCTTACTTCGACGACAACCGGATCCAGTCGTCGTGGGCTCGCGTGCGCAGCGAATCCCAGTCGGCCGAAGCGACATCCCAGTTCACGATGGTGTTGGTGGCGTTGGGCCGTCCGTTATTGGCCACGGTCGACGTCGCCATCGAATCGTGGAAATAAACGCCTGCGACCAGCAACAGCGCGCCCAGGATCATTCCCAGAAAAGTCTGCATTGTCTAACCCTCCAGTGTGACGCCGGACAACGCGTTCGGGGCAGGCTGGTTCCCGTAAAGGATCGAGTGACTGGCGCGGCCACCCTGCGAACCGGAGGAGAGCTGAAATGACCAATGAAGCCAGGAAAGTAGCGATCGTGACGGGCGCCTCGCGCGGGATCGGCGCGGCGGTCGCGGAGCGGCTCGCGGCCGACGGCCTGACGGTCGTCATCAACTATTCCGGCGACGTCAAATCCGCCGAAGCGCTGGCGCAACAGATCGAAGCCAGGGGAGGCCGCGCGCTGACCGCGAGGGCCGATGTCAGCGACGCCAACGCGGTGCGCGCCATGTTCGATGCGGCGGAAGCGGCGTTCGGCGGCGTCGATGTGCTGATCAACAATGCCGGCATCATGAAGCTGGCGAAAATCGCCGACAGCGACGACGCGCTGTTCGACCAGCAGGTCGCGATCAACCTCAAGGGCAGTTTCAATGCGATGCGCGAAGCCGCCAGGCGGCTGCGCGACGGCGGCCGCATCGTCAATTTCTCGACCAGCGTGGTCGGCCTCAAGTTCGAGACCTACGGCGTCTATGCCGCCACCAAGGCGGCGATCGAGACCATGACGGCGATCCTGTCCAAGGAAATGCGCGGCCGCTCCATCACCGTCAATGCGGTCGCGCCGGGACCGACCGCGACCGATCTGTTTCTCCGCGGCAAGTCGCCGGAATTGATCGACCGCATGGCCAAGGCCAATCCGCTCGAGCGGCTCGGAACGCCCGCGGATATCGCGTCCGCCGTGTCCTTCCTCGTTGGCCCCGACGGCGGCTGGATCAACGGCCAGGTGCTGCGCGCCAATGGCGGCATCGTGTGAGGCGGAGCGGGCGGCGCGCTACGTCGCCGGCTTTCCGTTCAGCCAGTCGAGGATCGCCGGATTGATCTCGCGCGGATAGCAATGGCTGAGATCGTCCAGTTCGCGGTAGGTGACGTCAGCGCCGGCCGCCGCCAGCAATTGTTGGGTCTGCCGCGCCACCTGCACCGGAAACATCCAGTCCAGTGCGCCGTGCACGATGTGGATCGGCAGCCCGCGCAACCGCTCCGCGTCGGCGGTTTCCGCCATCAGCGGATGGAAGGTCGCGGACACCGGCGCAAGATGGGTGAAGGGCGAGGCGCTTTCGAGCCCGGTAACATAGCAGAAGGTGCCGCCATCGCTCATGCCGGTCAGCAGCATTCTGGCCGGATCGATCTTCCAGCGCGCGCGCACGAGTTCGAGAATGCGGTTGAGGTTCGGCGTGTCGGTGTCCTTGCCCATCAGCGCCCAGGTATTGCCGGTCGCGGTCGGCGCGACCAGGATGGCGCCGAAGCTGCGGGCGTCGCGCAGCCAGCTCCAGATAAAATCGCGGCCGTTGCCGCTGCCGCCATGCAGCGCCATCACCAGCGGCCAGGCGCGCTCGGGCGTGTAATAATCAGGGACATAAAGCGAGAAGCCGCCGCGACTGCCGCGCTCGTTATGATCGTGGATGACGCCGCTGTCGGGATGCGCGGGCGCCGCGAGCCGGGCCAGGAGATCTGCATCCTCGCGCAACGACGGATCGACAAAGAACGCGCTCACCGGCGGCAATTTGCCTGATATCGGATACAGCGCCTCCTGCGCACGCGGCGCGTGCCGCAACGCGCGAAACACCGCGATCAGGTCGCCGTCGCCGTTTTCTACCTTGCGGAGCCCGTCGAACGCGGCAAGCGTGGCGTCGGCAGCGACCTGCAGGGCGGTGTTGATCTCGGCGAAGCCATCGGGCCAGTCGTCCAGCCGGGCGTGAACCTCCCGCAACGCCTGATCCGGCGTGCCGGCGGCGTGCATCACCCGGCCGAAATCCGATGGATTGAGATGGCGCGCGATAAAGCCGAGCGCTTCGAGCGATTGCAGCAGCGGCGGCAGCACGGCCACGATGTCGTCGACAACGGCCTCGCTCATGCTGCGTTTCCCTTGGCTCGCCGGGTTCAGTGCAACGGCTTTGGAGCAACCGCTTCAGTGTAGTCGTGGGGCCTTGAGCAGCTTGGCGCGGTCGGTCGAGGCCAGCACCACGTCGAAGGTGACGCCTTCGTGGTAGACGGTCAGCGGCACGTCGACGCCGGCGGGGCCGAGCGACCACAGCTTTCGATAAAACTGTGTCTGGCTGGAGACTTTTTCGCCGCCCACCGCAAGGATGACGTCACCGGCCTTGAGTTCGGCGCGTGCCGCCGGTCCCTTGGCGGAGATGCCGACCACCACCATCTTGTTCTCGATCTCGGCCGAATACATTCCAAGCCACGGCCGTGCTGGCTTGTTGACGCGGCCGAATTTCCGCAAGTCGTCGATCACCGGCTTGAGCAGATCGATCGGCACGATCATGTTGACATGCTCGCTCTTGCCGTCGCGCTCACGCTCCAACTGCAGCGATCCGATGCCGATCAATTCGCCGCGGCTCGAGATCAGCCCGGCGCCGCCCCAGTTCGGATGCGCCGGATAGGTGAACAGCGCCTCGTCGAGCAGATATTCCCAATAGCCGGCAAACTCCTGCTTGGCGGCGATCTGACTGGCGACCGAGCGGGTGCGACCGCCGGCGCCGCCGAGCACCACCTTGTCGCCGACCTCGATGGCGGCCGAAGAGCCCAGCGGGAGCGGATCGACATCGATACGGCCGAGCGCCTGCACGAGGCCGAAACCGGTTTCGGAATCGAAGCCCAGCGCGTGGCCCTGAACCACGCGGCCGTCGCCGAGATGGAGCCACACGGCCTCGGCCTCGGTGATGAGATAGCCGATGGTCAATACCAGCCCATCGTCGATCAGGACGCCATTGCCGGCGCGTTCCGTACCGAGATTGTCGGCGCTGAAGGCGTCATTTGGAATGATGGAATGCAGGCCCACCACCGATGCCAGCGCCCGATCGAGATCGAAGCTGTAATCGCTCGGCCGAGGCTGGTTCGCCGGCGGCACTTTCCATTCCGTCAATGAGGGCATTCGGGCGCTCCTGTTCAATCGCGCAAGCTTGTCGCTGCCGGATTTGATCCAGCGGCTGGCTTTCGGTCGTCCGACCGCCAGTTTCTTCCAACATATCACTGGTGCCCGCGTACGCACGTCCCCGAGCGCAGGCACAATTACCGACCGGCGGCCATATGCCGCCATTGCCCATCCTATTTTGGCATTCGCGACCGATTTTTCAACGGCCTTATCGCGTTGTCGACCCGGCGCGCGACGTATGCTGGCCAGCGGCCGCCCTTGGCTTTCGCCGATGAATTAGGCATGTGCCGCGATTGCCCACGCCGCGCGCCGCACTATTTCTCCCGGATATCAACCCATTCATTCAGGAGGCTTCATGGCCAAGCTCGACGGTAAGATCGCTCTTATCAGCGGAGGCACCAGCGGTATCGGCGCGCAGACCGCAAAATTATTTCAATCCGAAGGCGCGACGGTAGTCGTCACCGGCTCGAGCGAACGATCCGTGGAAGCCGCGAAAAAGGAGTTGCCCGGGATCGAGGTGCTGCTCTCCGACGCGGGCAACGTGGCCGCGACCAAAACGCTGGTCGATCAGGTCAAGGCCAAACACGGCCGTATCGATGTCCTGTTCGTCAACGCCGGTGTCGCCAGGTTCGCGCCGCTGGCGCAGGTCGACGAGGCCTTTTACGACAATCACTTCAACATCAATGTGAAGGGCGCGTTCTTTCTGATCAAGCACGCTGTGCCGGTGATCCCGGATCGCGGTGCCATCATCCTGACCGCGTCGGTGGCCGGCGCGAATGGCGGGTTGCCCGGCGCTTCGGTTTATGGCTCGACCAAGGCGGCGCTGCGTTCGTTCGGCCGGACCATCGCCAGGGAGTTGGCCCCGCGAGGCATCCGGGTCAACACCATCAGTCCAGGCCCGATCGTCACGCCGATCATCGACAAGGGTGGCCTCACCCAGGCGCAGAAGGACAATTTCGTTGAGGGAGCCAAAACCCGCATTCCGCTCGGCCGCACCGGCACATCGGCCGAAGTCGCCGCCGCGGCACTCTACCTTGCCGCCGACGCGACGTACTCTACCGGCGCCGAATTGTTCGTCGATGGCGGCTTGGTCGACCTGTAGAACCGCAATTCGACTGATTCGCAGCCCGCGCCGACGATGGCAGATCGTCGGCGACGCAGGCGCACGACATCGGGACCATTTCACAACTTCTCACCGCAAATTGACAACCGTCTCCCAGAAAACGCCGCATGCGGCGGTACCAACAGGCAGCCGTTGTCGTTGTGACGGCGAATCAAAACAGCGAAAGAGCCGGCGGGCATGGCGGTACGGTTGGGAACGATAAGCCTGCTGGCTTCATCGATCATGTTGCTTGGGTTGTTACGAGAATCGACCGCGAATGTTGCCATGGATACCGAGGTGCGGGACATCGTTGCGGCGGATCTGGCCTCCGAGGTCGGCAACAAGGGCGGTCTGGCCGTTGCCGTCTATGCCGGCGGCCACCCACAGTTCTTCGATTACGGATTTGCCAATCTGGCGAGCAGGCAATCGGTGACCCCGGACACGCTGTTCAACCTGGCATCGGTCCGCAAGCCGTTCGAAGCCACATTGGTCGCGTTGGGCACGGTTCGCGGCGAACTCAGCCTCGATGACCTCGCCAGCAAATACGTTCCCGAACTGCAAGGTGATTACATCAAACGCGTCACTATCGGCGAGTTGGTCAGCCACACCTCGGGCGTTTTGCTGCCGACCGATCATCCACCGTGGCCGAACGGTTCGTTCACGCTGCCGCAGTTCTTCGACATGCTCAACGCCTGGACACCGCCATCGAGCGAAGTACCGGGCAGGCAGCGGACCTATTCCCATGCAGGCTATGTGTTGCTGCAATTGGTGTTGGAGCGCCGTTATCATCGTTCGATCCGGGATCTGATCGAGGCGCGTATCCTCAAGCCGCTGGGCATGAAAGAGACGTTCCTGCCCGATCGGGGCGAAGACAATCGTGCCGAATTGACACCGCATGTGATGCGGCGTCTGGTGCAAGGCTATTCCGACGGCGGCTCTGCGATCGGTCCGCCGGGCAACCAGCAGAGCTATTATGATTTCGCCGGCACCGGCCAGATGTTCTCGTCGAGCCGCGATCTTGCGATTTTCATGGCCGCCTGCCTCGGCGAGAAAGTGGCGGATCCGCAACTGGCTCAAGCGCTGCGCATGACGCAGCAGGAGATGTTTCACGTCAGCGACAAATTCGGGCAATCGATGGCGTGGGAAAACGTACGACTGGACGGCCTGGAGGTGATCGACAAACCGGGCGGTCTCAACAACGCGTCGGCTTACATCGGTCTGGTGCCGGCGTTGAAGATCGGCATCGTGCTGCTGGCCAACAGCGGCAACTTTCCGCACGAAATCGCCCGCTATCAGGTGCTCCCCAAACTGGCGCGGCTGAGCGCGCCGTAAACGGTCGCCATTCAGGAGAAGTCATGCTGGATCATGTGTTTCTGCCCGTCGGCGACGTGGCAAAGTCGATCGCCTTCTATGAGAAAGCGCTGGCGCCGCTCGGTTTCGACTTGCGGATCGATTACGACGGCGCCGACGGTCCGCCAGGGCACCCTGACCTCAAGGGCTTTGGCAAGAACGGCCGTTTTGTGTTGTGGCTCCGCCAGGGCAAAATGGCCGGCGACGCCTTGCATGTCGGCTTCGTGGCGTCGTCGCGTGACGAGGTTGACGCAGCGTATCAGGCGGCGATGGAGGCCGGCGCCAGGGATAACGGCGCGCCCGGCATACGATCGTATTACGATCCGCGCTACTACGCGGCCAACGTGTTCGATCCGGACGGACACAGCCTCGAGTTCGTCTACAAGAACTGGCAGCATCCGCAGCCCTGAGCGACGGCGTTAGATCCAATCATCCGGCTCGCAAACGCGCCGGCAAGATCTGGAACGCGCGGTCCTGCTTCAGCCATGCCGCGCGCTCGTCGCGCAGCATGGTGCGGCGGACTTTGCCGGAATCGTCACGCACGCCGACGCTGACAATTTCAAAGCTTTCGGGATGCTTGTAGCGGCTGAGACGGTCGGCGAGGAAATCGCCCATGCCGTCGGCGACCGATTGCGCATCGGCAGCTTCCGTGAGTTCGCAGATCGCATGCACCCGCTGTCCGAACTCGGAATCGGGCAGGCCGACGACGACGCAGGAGCGCACCTTTGGATGCGCGCTGACAGCGGCCTCGACCTCGGCCGGATAGATATTGGCGCCGCCGCGCAGGATCATGTCGGCGAGGCGGTCGCCGAGATAAAGATATCCGTCAGCGTCGAGGCGGCCGATATCACCGAGCGATTCCCAGCCGTCGGGCCGGCGCTTCGGCTCGGCACCGAGATAGTGATAGGTGGTCCCGACGCCGTCATTGGGCAGGAAATAGATTTCGCCGGTTTCGCCCGTCGCGACGTCGTTGCCGTCCTCGCCGATGATCCGCAGGCCGAATGCGGGATCGATCTTGCCGACCGATCCCCGGTGCGCCAGCCATTCGACGCCTGTTATCACCGTGCGGCCCTGGGCCTCGGTGCCGCCATAGAGTTCATAAATCCGCTCGGGGCCGAGCCACTCGATCCATTTTTCCTTCAGCCATGGCGGCATCGGCGCGGCCATGTGAAACACGATCTTGAGGCTCGACAGATCGTAGCTGTTACGCACTTGATCGGGCAGCGCCCAGATCCGGTGCATCATGGTCGGTACGAAATTGACCCATTGCACCCGCTGGGCCTCCATCAGTCGAAGCGTCTCCTCGGCATCGAATTTGACGAGGCCGGTGACACGTCCGCCGGCGAACAAAGCCAGATGCGACACGATGAATGGGGCGTTGTGATAGAGCGGTCCGGGATTGAGCAGCGAGACGCCGAACGGCATTCCGAAGCCCGGCTCGGCCGAGATGTCGATGACCGCGGGCTTGTGGTCGAGAATCACCTTCGGCCTTCCGGTCGAGCCGCCGCTGGTCATGGCTTTCCAGTAGCGCGCCACGGGAAGGTTCAGCGGTTGGTCGGACATGCCTTCGGGGACGAAGCCGATCGGCAGTGAATTGGGTGCGTTCCAGTCGGCTTCCCCGCCGACCACCAGCGACGGCTTGAGAATGTCCAGCACGGCGGCAGCTTCGCCGCGCGGCAGCCGCGACGACAGCGAAGTCGGCGTCGCGCCGAGTTTCCACACCGCAAAGCTGGTCTCGAAAAAAGCATTGCTGTTGGGCAGGCCGATGGCGACGAAATCGCCCGGTTTGACGCCCTTGGCGGCGAATGCATGGGCACGCCGGTTGGCGCCGCTTTCGAGTTGCTGCCAGGTCAGCGTGTCGGCGCCGTGGCTGACTGCAACCGCGTCCTTCGGTTTGCGTTCGGCATACCAGCGCGGCACGTCAGCGATCGGCATCAGCATGCGGGCGTTTCCCTTGCAAGACGGCTTGCTGCCGCTCTCATCTAGCAATGGCGCGCCATGCGCCACGATCGTCATTTCACCAACAGGCAAGCCGCCAAGTCAAGTCGCCTCAAGCCGCAAGCGCGCGCGCACCAGCTTATCGCAGCGCCGCGAAGCTGCTACGGTTGCGTTCTTGAGCTGAGAAGTATCGGAGATGTCACTTGGAAACGATTGGCCGCGACCTGAACGAGATGCAGCGCGTACCGCTGGAGGAGTCGCATGTCGCGGCGCTGCGGGCCGCCGGCACCGTTGCGCACTACAAGGCAGGCACGTTCCTGGTCCAGCCCGGCGACCGCGTCGATCGATTCGTCTATGTCGAAGACGGCGAGATCGAGGTGGTGAATCCCTTTACCAACGAGCGCCAGGGAGCATCCACCCTTGGGCCGACCCAATTCATGGGCGAGATTTCGCTGCTCAACGGCGGCGTCTGGTCGATGCCGTTGCGCGCGGCCCGCGACACCCGGGTGCTCGAAGTTCCGCGGCTCGCGATGCTGGGCCTGATGTCCCGGATTCCCGAAATGTCCGACATCATCATCACGGTGCTGGCGGCGCGCCGCCGCCGCCAGTTGGATGGCGGTTACGGCATGCTGATTCTGATCGGCGAAGACGTCGACCGCGATGTCAGGCGGATCGCCGACTTCACCAGCCGCAATCGCATCCCTTATTCTTCGTATGAAGTGGGAAGTGAAAAAGCAGAGCAGGTGGCAACGGCCTGCGGCATTGCCGCGGACCGACCGGCGGTGATTTTCGGCCGTCGCCAGGTTTTGGCGGAGCCCACGCCGGACAAGGTCGCGCGGCTGCTGGGTCTCAGCCGCGATTTGCCGGAAGAGGAAGCGTTCGACGTGTTGATCGTCGGCGGCGGTCCGGGCGGGGTTGCCGCGGGCGTGTACGCCGGGTCCGAGGGCCTGAACGCGCTCGTGGTCGAGGATACCGCGATCGGAGGCCAGGCCGGAACGTCGAGCCGGATCGAGAACTACATGGGTTTTCCGACTGGAATTTCCGGTGCCGATCTGGTCTGGCGAGGTGAAGTGCAGGCGATGAAATTCGGCACCCGCTTCGTCATGCCGCGACGGGTGGCGAAACTGGAACGGCTCGAAGGCGCGGGATTTTGCGCCACGTTCGACAATGGCCAGCGTGTCCGGAGCGGAGCGGTCGTGATCGCAACCGGGGTTCAGTATCGCCGTCTGCCGATCGACCGGCTTGCCGAATTCGAAGGCGAGGGCGTGTATTATGCCGCGACCGAGAACGAGGCACGCTATTGCAAGAACGCGGAGGCCATCGTGATCGGCGGTGGCAATTCCGCCGGGCAGGCGGCGATGTTCCTGAGCCGCGCGGCGAGCCACGTTCGTCTCATCGTCCGAGGGCCGTCGCTGGCGGCATCGATGTCGAATTATCTGTCGATGCGGCTCGAAGCCGACCCGGCGATCTCGATCGAATACAATGCCGAAGTGGTCTCGTTGCATGGCGCGGACAAACTGGATGCCGTCGGCATCCGCAATGTCCGCGACGGAACATGCCGGGAAGCGCCCAGTTGCGCCCTGTTCGTCATGATCGGCGCCAAACCCAACACGGCGTGGCTATCGGGACTGGTCGAACTCGACAAAAACGGCTTCGTCCTGACCGGCGCGGCGGTTGGCGCCGCCTCGCCCTATGCGACGTCGCACCCCGGAATTTTCGCGGTGGGCGATGTTCGGTCCGGATCGGTGAAACGCGTGGCCTCCGCGGTCGGCGAAGGCTCCGTCGTCATTTCGAGGGTGTGGGAGCACCTGAACGGGTAACGGCGGCTCCGCGTTCGACCACCGGGAACATCGCATCAGCGATCCGACGCCGAACCGCCTTGTCGGACTCCGCCGAACCACTAGATGAACCCCGACCTGGCGCGGCGGAGGCCCGTGGCGCAGAGTTCAACAAGGAGGGCGCAGCTTGGCACTTTCACTCTACGACGTCTCGGTTCCGGTACTCACGCGTGGCCTCGGTGTGCTGTCGAGCTATCTCGACAAGGCGGAGGCTTACGCCAGGGAGAAGGGCATCGATCCGACCACCATCATCGGCGCGCGTCTTTTTCCGGACATGTACCCGCTCTCCGGTCAGATCCAGCGCGCCAGCGACACGTCGAAGGCAGCGATGGGACGGCTCACCGGCGTCGAGATGCCGAGCTTTCCGGACACCGAGCAGACCTTCGACGATCTCAGGGCGAGGATCGCGAAGACCGTCGCATTTCTTCACTCCGTCGACCGGAAGGCTTTCGAGGGCAGCGAAAATCGCAAAGTGGAGATGAAGTTCGGGTCGGGTCCGGTCGTGCTGAGCGCCGAAGCCTTCGCATTGTCGTTCATGCTGCCGAATTTCTTTTTCCACGTGACGACCGCGCACGACATTCTGCGGCACAGCGGCGTGCCGGTAGGGAAGAGAGACTATCTCGGATCGTTTGAAGGCGCGTAATGGCGCAGCTGCGATCCTTCGCACGGCGCGGCAAAGCGGACGCCGCACGTCACGCCGCGCCGGCGCTACGGATCCAGTTCGGTGTCCCAGTACAGATAATCCAGCCAGCTATCGTGCAGATAGTTCGGCGGAAACAGCCGCCCGTTACGGTGCAGTTGATGCACCGTGGGGGCGAAGGGTGGCTGCTTGGGAAACATCCGCGCTTGCTGGGTGGTCAGATTGCCCTTCCGCAGATTGCAGGGCGAACAGGCCGCAACGACGTTTTCCCAGGTGGTCTGGCCGCCTTTGCTGCGCGGGATGATGTGGTCGAAGGTGAGGTCGTCTGGCGCCGAGCAATATTGGCAGACGAAACGGTCGCGCAGGAAGACGTTGAACCGGGTGAAGGCGGGATGGGTGGTCGGTTTGACGAAGGATTTCAGCGATACCACGCTCGGGAGCTGAATTTCAAAGGACGGGCTGCGCACCGCCCGGTCGTAATATTCGACGATATTGACCCGGTCGAGGAACACCGCCTTGATCGCGTCCTGCCACGACCAAAGAGACAGCGGATAGTAACTCAGCGGCCGGAAGTCGGCGTTGAGCACCAGTACCGGCCAACCACCTTGCGAGACATGTGCGTTCAAGTAACGCTCCTGGCCCCCGATTTGGCTGCGAAGCAGCTTGTCTTGACATACTACAGGCAGCGTGACGGCATTGTGAAGAGCATTGGCGGTCCAATCCACCCCCCATGCCGCGCGCGGCCGCATTGCATCATCGCCGCGAACAAAGCTAAACCGTGGCGGACGACCGCTATCGGCCGCTGACGGAAGCTTCGGTATGGTTACCTCTTCGCGTTATTTTGAGGCTCCGCAACGACTGCGGGCCTTCGTCCGCGCCCACGAAACCAGCCTGGTGGTGCTGGCATTGCTGGTCGGAACCGTCGGCGGGCTGGTGGTGGCGGCGATGGGCATCGCGGTGGAGGCGCTGCACGTCGTTTTCTTTAACCTTGAATGGGGCGACCGGCTCTCCAGCCAGTTCCGGATCGAGACCTGGCGCGCGCTGCTGGTCCCCAGCATCGGCGGCCTGTTGCTCGGGCTGGCCTTCCTGCTGCTGTTGCGGTGGCGTCCGTCGCGCGAAATCGACCCGATCGAGGCCAATGCCCTGCACGGCGGCGTGATGTCGTTTCGCGGCAGCGTGATCGTGGCGCTGCAGACGGTGTGGTCGAGCGGGGTCGGCGGCTCCGTCGGACTGGAAGCGGGCTACACCCAGCTTGCCAGCGGACTGGCGGCGTCGCTGGGCCGCGCCTTCCACCTGCGCCGCGCCGATCAGCGCATGATGGTCGGCTGCGGCGCCGCCGCCGCGATCGCCGGCGCCTTCGGGGCGCCGCTGGCCGGCGCCTTCTATGCGTTCGAACTCGTGATCGGCGGCTATACGCCGGCCAGCCTGACGCCGGTCGGGATCGCCGCCGTCGCGGGCTATTTCGTCACCCACGCGTTTTCGCCGTTGGCGCTCGGGGTCGGGGTCGGGCCGGTCGGCGATGTCGCCGGGCGCGACCTGGCGATTGCGGCGCTGCTCGGAATCCTGGCGGCGTTGGTCGGCATCGTCATCATGCGCGGCGTGGCCTATTGCGAAATGGCGCTGTCGAAGACCCGGCTGTGGCAGCCGTTGCGCCCGGCGATCGGCGGCGTCTGCGTCGGCGGGCTGGCGCTGCTGTCGCCGCAGGTGATGTCATCGGGGCATGGCGCGCTGCATTTCGCCGGATTTGTCTCGATCCCGCTGACGGTGGTCGCGACCATGTTCGTGCTCAAGGCGCTGGCGTCGATCATCTCGCTTGGGTCGGGGTTTCGCGGCGGTTTGTTCTTCGCGGCGCTGTTTCTCGGGGCGCTGGGCGGACATCTGTTCGCCGGTTCGATCGACGCGGTCTGGCCGGCGCTCAAGCTCGATCCCAATGTCTACGCCATTATCGGCATGAGCGCGCTGTCGGCGTCGATCATCGGCGGTCCGTTGACGATGTCGTTCATCGCGCTGGAGTCCACCGGCAACCTCTGGCTCACCACCGCGGTGCTGGTCGCGGTGATCATCTCGACCCAGATCACGCGCGAATTGTTCGGCTATTCGTTCGCGACCTGGCGGCTGCATCTGCGCGGCGAGACCATCCGCAGCGCCGCCGATGTCGGCTGGATCCGCGATCTCACGGTGCGCCGGCTGATGCGGACCGAAATCGCCACCGTCAGCGCCAGCATGCCGATCGAGGAATTCCGCACCAAGTTCCCGCTCGGGTCCCGGACCCGGGTGGTCGCGACCGACGCCGAGGGTCGCTACGTCGGCCTGGCGCTGGTGGCCGAGGTGCACGCGCCTGACATCGAAGCGGAGAATGGCCTGATCGACATTCTGCATTTTCGCGACGTGGTGCTGCATCCCGTGATGAACATCCAGGAGGCGATCGCGGTGTTCGATGCGGCGGAGGCGGAATCGCTGGCGGTGGTCGAGACCGACGGCGAGCAGCGGCCGATCGGCCTGCTCAACGAAGCCCACGCCATGAAGCGTTATGCCGAAGAATCCGAACAAAGGCGGCGCGAGGCGGTCGGCGAGATCTGATTTCCGGCAAATGGAAACGGCGAAAATAAAAAGCGCGCGGGCATAGGCGCGAAGGGGAGGGACGAATGGTGAGTTGGCTGCCGCGGCTGGCCGCGGTTCTGTTTGGGCTGGCGCTAAGCGCGAATAGCCGCCGCGCAGGATTATCCGAACCGGCCGATCACCATGATCGTGCCGTTCCCCGCCGGCGGCGCCACCGATACGCTGGCGCGATTCCTGGCCGAGCAGATGCACAGCCGTCTCGGTCAGCCCGTCATCATCGAGAATGTCGGAGGTGCCGCGGGCAGCATCGGCGTCGGCCGCGCGGTGCGGGCCGCTCCCGACGGCTACACGCTGAGCATCGGCACCTCGACCACGCATATGCTGACCGGCGGCCTCTACGCGCTGCCGTTCGATCTGTTGAAGGATCTGGAGCCGGTGATCGAGATCGGCAGCGAACCGCTGTTGATCGTCGGCAAGAACGCGCTGCCGGTGGACGATCTGAAGGGACTGATCGCCTATCTCAAGGCCAATCCCGACAAGGCGTCGGTCGGCGTCGCCGGGGTCGGCGCGACCGGTCATCTCACCGGCATCGCGTTCCAGAAGGAGACCGGCACCAGATTTCAATTCGTGCCGTATCGCGGCAACGCGCCGGCGATGCAGGATCTGCTCGCCGGACAGATCGATTTCATGATCGAGCCGTCCTCGAATTTTCGTTCGCTGGTCGCGGCCAAAAGCGTCAAGCCGTTCGCGACCACCGGGACCAAACGGCTGGCGTCGTTGCCGGATATCCCGACCGCCAGTGAGGCCGGGGTACCCGGGTTCTTGGCCTCGCTGTGGTACGGATTATGGGTGCCGAAGGGTACGCCCAAGGACATCATCGCCAAGCTGAACAATGTGATGATCAAGGTGCTGGCCGATCCGCCGGTGCAGCAGCGCCTCACCGAACTCGGCATCGAGGTCTCGGCGCCGGACCAGCAATCGCCGGAGGCGCTGCGGGCGTTTCAGGAGGCGGAAGCCGAGCGCTGGTGGCCGATCATGAAGGCGTCGGGGATCAAGGCGGAGTAGCGGCCAAGATGGCCGCGTGCCCCGGATGCTGCGCAGCGCGTAGCGTTGGGCTGCTGATCCGGGGCCATTGTTTGGTGTAACGCAGGGATCGTGGGTCCCGGCTCTGCGGAGCAGCGTTGCACGCTGCACCGCGTCCGGGACACGAGGTCGATGCGCTAGATCTTTTCCAGCTTCTGCAGGCAGCGCGCGACTTTCAGTTCCGGCGGCATCGGCGTATCCGCAAAGCTGGTCTTCCAGTCGGTGACGCCGACTTCGCCGAGATAGATGTCGCCTTTCGAATCCAGCGCGACGCCGTGGGGCGCGAGGAATTTGCCGGGCTCGAGGCCCGGGCCGTTTTCGCCGCCGAGCCGGGCGATGCGCTTGCCCTTGGAGTCGACGATGGTCAGGCGCGGACCGAGATTGGGCACCTTGCGATTGACGGGCATGCCGGGGCCGAGTTCGCCGATGATGAAATTCGGATGCTTGCCGCCGCAGCAATGCAGCGCGCAGGGCCGGTGCAGATTGTTCCACTGCGTTTCGTATTTGCCGTTGCCGTCGAACACCTGGACGCGGTGGTTCTCGCGGTCGGCGACATAGACATAGCCGTCGGCATCGGCGGCGATGTTGTGGACGATGTTGAACTGCCCGGGATCGGTGCCGGGCTCGCCCCAGCTTTTGATCAATTTGCCGTCGGGCGTGTATTTGTGGACGCGGGCATTGCCGTAGCCGTCGGAGACGTAGATCTCGCCCTTCGGCGACAATGCGGTGTGGGTACAGCGGTGGAACGGATCGCCGCTCATGAATGCCGCGGGCTGCTTCGGGATGCCGATGGTCAGCAGCACCTTGCCTTCGGCCGAGCATTTTCGCACGGTGTGGTCGCCGTCATCGGTGCAATATAGATTATCGTCGGCGTCGATGTGCAGGCCGTGGGCGCGGCTGAACAGGCCTTCGCCCCAACTGCGCAGGAAATTTCCGTCACGGTCGAACACCACCATCGGATGGTCGCCGCGGTTGAAGACGTAAATCCGGTCCTTGCTGTCGACCGCGACGGAGGCGACGTCGGTGAGACTCCACTCCGCCGGCAGCTTGGCCCAGTTTTCAACGACGCGATAACGATGCTCGCCGGTGCCGAGAATGGCTGGCATGTGCTGGTCTCCCCTGACGTTTTTTCTTGCCGTCATTCCGGGGCAGTCCGCAGGACTGAACCCGGAATCTCGAGATTCCGGGTTCGCGCCGAGGGCGCGCCCCGGAATGACGGTGTTTGTTCTTAAGTCTCCATTCGCGGCCCGGCATTCCTCGCCAGCAATCCTTCCTCGATCGCCTTGATCTGCAGCGCCAGATGCTTTGAGCCGATCCGGCATTGCGCAAGGCCGCCGGCGATCAGCCAGAGGCCGGGCTGGCCGGTGCGGGTGTACATGTTTCGCAGTTCCTGCTCCGTCGCCGAACCCCCAGATCGGGCCGACGCGATTAGTGACGTCGTCGCCGAACAGCTTTCGCACCAGTTCCTCCTGGCGCTTGTAACCGGTCGCGAGCACCACGAGATCGGCGGCGACGATACTGCCATCCTTCATCCGTGCGCCATCGGCGATGAAGCTCTCGATATCGGCGAATTGCTTCAAGGCGACATCGCCTTTGACGATCAGGTCAGAGCAGCCGACGTTGAAATAATAGCCGCCGCCGCGGGTGAGATATTTGAACTGCCAGCCGGTGTTGTCCTCGCCGAAGTCGAGTTTGAAGCCGGCGCGTTCCAGCCCATCCAGCAACTCCTTGTCGAGTTGCTTCGACTTTTCGCATGTCAGCGCGTGGCTCCTGCGCGCGACCGCCAGCGGCATCGAGGTGGCGATCAGGTCGTTGTCGTCCAGCGTGCCCTCGTTATAGGGCGAGTACACCAGTTGCGCCGACGGTTCGATGCTGACCACCAGGGTCGGGCTGCGCTGCACCATGGTGACGTGGGCGCCGCTCGAATGCAGGTCCTGGGCAATGTCGTGGCCGCTATTGCCGCTGCCGACCACGATCGCGCGCTTGCCCTTCCAGTTTTCGCCGTCGTCATACTGGCTGGAATGCATGATCGTGCCGGCGAATTGCTTCAACCCTGATATCTCGGGCACGCTCGGGATGCCGCTGACCCCGGTTGCCAGCACGACGTGGCGCGGATGCATGGTGCGGCGGCCGCCATCGGCGCGGCGCAAGGTGACGGTCCAGCGACCTTCCTTCGCGTCGTAGCTGCCGCCCTCGAACTCGGTCGCGGTCCAGAAGTTCAGCTCCATGCTCTCGACATAGGACTCGAACCAGTTCGCGAGCTTGTCCTTTGGAATGTAGGTCGGCCAGTTCGGCGGGAACAGCATGTACGGCAAATGATTGACCTGAACCTGATTGTGCAGGGTCAGCGCGTGATAGCGCTTGCGCCAATTGTCGCCGATGCGCGCTTCACGGTCGACGATGAGAGTGTCGACGTTCAATTGCTTCAGCCGGGCGGCGATGCAGAGACCGGACTGGCCGCCGCCGATCACCAGCACCGTCGGATCGCGGTCGGCATAGTCGGACGAGGCCTTGCGAAGATCGAGCCAGTTGGGGCCGCGGAAATCGCGCGAATAGGCGTTGCCGCGCGGGCGCTCGATTCCGACCTGCTCCTCAAATCCCTTGAGCTCGCCGAGTTCTGTCAGCAGGGTCCAGGCCTTGAGCCGGTTGCCGTCGGCGGCATCGGGGACGAGCCGGATCACGCCGCTGCCGCGTCCGATGGCTGTTTCGAATTTGAAGATGGCCTCGATCGCGTTGGTGCCGGCGCGCATCGTCAGGCGCGGCGCCCGGCGTTCCAGGTCGATGACAAAGCCGCTCGGTGCCGTGCGCGGGATGCAGGCCTTCAATTCATCAAGGATCGCATCCGGGCCATTGATGGTCTGGATGTTCCAGCTCAGCGCCAGCACGTCGCGCCAGTAGCTGTCGGGATGAAACAGGGTTTTGAGCAGATCGCCGTCCGCCCGGGCGAGAGCGTCGTCGAATTGCGCCAGCCAGTCGTCGGCGGCGACCGAACTATCGTCCGTTTTGTCGAGCATGTGCGCTTCTCATCACCAGCCGTCTTCGCGGCGTTTTCCCTGACGAGAAGCCTATACCCAATCGGGCCGGCGCAGAAAGGGCGTGGGGAGATATCCGCTATTCGCTGAGGGAGAGAATATGGCCGAGGTGGGGGGCCACACGGCCGTTGAGGGTGTCGAGATAGGCTCTTTGCACTGCACCGGGCCCGCGACCTTCAGTCACGGTGAGCCACTGGTCCAGCCTGGGGGCCAGGTCCGACCATGCCGCACCAAATCTTCTGTCGATGCCGCCGGGGCCCCATTCCCGCGCGCGCCGGCGGATCTGGTCAGGCGCAAAGAACCATGCCGGCTTCGCGCCCGGCAATTGCGGATCGTCGGGCGAAGCGCTGCGATGCGTCAACCCGACCTGTCCCGAATATTTCATCTGCTCGCCGAAATGACGATGCAACGCAGCGCGCAATTCGCTGTTGCCGGCCATGTCGACGAGTGCCACGGGTCGATCTGTCGGTAACGATGTCACGCAATCGTAGGTGACGACCTCGTGGTAGCAGCCGAGCGATCTGACAAAATCGGCGTTCGCCGCCGAGGTCAGCCCGATCACCTGGATATTGTGGCGCTGCGCGTGCAGCAGATGCGCCAGGCCGAACGCGGTCTTGCTGGAGGCGCTCGACAGCATCACGCGCGCCGCGCCGAAGAATTCATGCTCGGCCAGGTAATCGTCGACCAGGAACGACAGCATGAACAGCGGCCGCAGCAGCGCCTGATAATCGCCCTGGCGGCCGGCGAAATCCGGATTGCCGCCGACCCGCGAATAGGCGTTATAGACCGGGGCCACGTTTTGACGATGCGGGGCGCCGTCGCGCAGGCCACGTTTGCTTACATCGGCGGCTTCGATCACCAGATGCGTCGCCATCGGGAAATAGCCGAACAGCCGTTCGCCGGTCGGTATATCAGGATGATGCGAGGCGATGACTTCGCCAAATCCCCACACCGGAATGTTGCCGAACTCGCCGGGCGCGGGAAACAGCTGCCAATATTTCAGATCGTCGCCGAGCACCGCGTAGGTGATGTTGTTGGCGGTGAAGGCGAAGCGATCGATTCTGACCAGCAGCGCATCCTGCGGCAGTTGCTCCGGCTCCGGCAGCGCCGTCTCGATGAACTTAAACGTTTGAAGATCGTGGCGCGCCACGATGAAGTCGGTCGAATTCATGGTTCTGATCCAGGAGTTTTTCCAGCAGGATGAGGCATCCCGACGGGATATTCGTCGCCGTGATCTTTGCTTTCTCCGATGACCGTTTTGCAACAGCAGCGTTGTTTAAAACTGTGTTCGTTTAAAACAGCGTTCGCTTTCTGTCGGCTCGTCGCAGGCGCGACGGCAGCTGGAACAGTCTCGGCATGTTGCGGGCGAGCGCGCGACGCGACCTTGCCGCGGCCGATCGCAGCTCGATGATCCAGGCCGGGCAAATAACGTGCAGATAGCTCAGCACGCAGCCCGCCTCGGCGGCGGATCGCATGGCGTTCAAGACGCCCATCAGAAGACTGCTGACGAGGCAGATCAGCATACCCGGCTCCTGTGGTTGGCGATGCCCGATGCGGCGTTGAAATCACGCGGCGGCGATGTGCGACATGACCGGTTTACGAAGTAGCCGAACGTCGCTCGTGAAGATTTGTGCTGTTTTGGAACAGCGCCTAGTCGATCTCCGAAAGCGCGATGCCGTGCACGCGGCGTACCCAGCGCGACAAATGACTCTGATCGGCAAAACCAGTGTCTGCGGCAATTCCGGCGAGGCAGGTTTGCCGTTCCCTGATGCGAGCGATCGCAGCCTGCAATCTTAGATGCACGACGTAACGATGCGGTGTCATGCCGACCGAGCGAGTAAACACGCGCGAGAAATGAAATGCACTGCGATTGGCAAGGTCGGCCAGCTTGCCGACTTCGATCGGTTCTCCGAGATGCGCCAGGATGTAATCCCTGATGCGCTGCATGGCGCGCTGGCCCAGCCTGCCGCGAGCCTCTTCATCGGGAAGCCGGGTGTGGCCAAACACCAGGCGACTCATGAAATCGTACGAGGCTTCGCTCCAGAACAAAGGTCCGTTCGGATAATTCTCGGCGTTCTCGCGCGCCAGCGCGCGGCCGATCGCCAGCAGTTCGTGATCGTAGCCGGTCAGGCGCTCGTGCAGCTTCGCCTCCAGCGCCGAATCTTCGGCCGCCGCCAATGCAAGCTGGCTGGGCTTGATCGCGACCACGAGCGCGTCGAAGCCGCTATCGCTTTCGGCGGAGCAGTCGATGCCTGCTGGACAGATCGCCAGAGATCCCGCGCCGGGTTCGTGCAGCAGCGCGCGGTCGGCCATCCGACATTTGATCCGCATCCGCGGCGACAGTTGAAAAAAAATTAGATGTTGCCGGGTTGTGGCATTGAAGTGCACGCCGCGATGAAACCGCATGCGAAGCAACGCAACGCCGCTTTCGCCGGGCGGGTGTTTGGTCATCAAAGTAAGCGGTGGACTGCCGTCATTGTGAGAAAAGTGAAATTCACCGAACTTCGTCAATCTCGTATTCTCCAACCTGGAACGTGCAAAAATAAGGACGCTCCACTTGGTCAGAAAAAGCGGCGTTGGTAAGATGGTGAGGTCACACATGACGTGGTCGTGAATAGTTGTGACAGCAGATTTCTGCGCTCTAGGTTGTCCCTTGCCTTGGTTGGTTTTCCGCAAGACGCGAAGCCGTCGCGAAATTTTCTATGCCGTCAATCTTGCCGTCAATTCTGGCGGTGACGAAGCTCCGCCGGCCTCTTTGCGCGCCTGTCGATGATGCGCGACGCTACCATCGCCGCGCGGTCATGCATCGACTCGATCATCGATCACTTCGCTGCAACTGCGCCGATCACGCCTTCGCGCTTCTTCAGCACCCGATAATAACTCCACCACAGATGCGCGGCGGCGCCGCGCAACGGCCGCCACGGTTCGGCCAGCGGTGCCATTTCCTTCGGGGTCGGGCGGGTCTCGAGGCCGAGCCCGATCTTGACCGCTTCCTGCACGGCGAGATCGCCCGCCGGCCAGGCGTCGCCATGGCCGAGGCAGAACAACAGATAGACGTCGGCGGTCCATGGCCCGATTCCGGGCAGCGCGGTCAGGGTGTCGTGTGCGGCATCGGCGTCTTCATTGGCGAGCACGTCGAGGTTCAATCGCCCGGCGGCGAGCTCGCGCGCGATGTTCTTCAGGGTCTTGATCTTGGCCGCCGACAGTCCGAGCCGGCCGAGCCGGTCGGCGCGCGCCTTGCGCAGGCTCGAATGATCGAACGGATCGAACGCGGCGCTGACCCGGCCCCAAATCGCCGCGGCGCTTGCGGTCGACAATTGCTGGCCGCAGACGATGGCGGCAAGGCCGGCAAAGCCGGGTTGCCGCTGCCGCAGCGCCGGCATGCCGGTAAGTTCGAACACCGGCTGTAAACGCGGGTCCTGCCTGACCAGCGTGTGGACGGCGTCGTCGAGATCGGCCTGGGTGTTGAGGTGGACGGTCATTACACCTTAAAACCAACACGTCGCGCCGGGGATATCAATGCCGCCACCCGTTTTCCGTTTTGCGCCGTCGCCGAATGGCTATCTCCATCTCGGTCACGCTTATTCGGCTTTGCTGAATTTCGACCTGGCGCAGCGATCCGGCGGGCGGTTTTTGCTGCGTATCGAGGATATCGACGCGACGCGTTGCAGGCCGGAGTTCGAGGCGGCGATTTATGAGGATCTGGGCTGGCTTGGCATCGGCTGGGAGCGGCCGGCGCGGCGGCAAGCGGAGCATTTCGCCAGATATCGCAGCGGCCTCGACGAGTTGTCGGCCCAGGGCCTGGTTTTTCCGAGTTTCGAGAGCCGCGCCGAGATTGCAAGGCTGGTCGCCGAACACGAAGAAACGCGTCCCTGGCCGCGCGACCCGGACGGGGCGCCGCTCTACCCGGGCACGGCGAAACTGATGCCGGCGGACCGGCGCACCGCCTTGTTCGTTTCGGGCGCGCCTTACGCGCTACGGCTCGACATGGCGGCGGCGATCGCGCGCGCCAGCAATCGCGGCGAGGAATTCGGCTGGGCCGAGCAGGGCGAGGGCCCGGACGGCGAGACCGGCGCCATGATCGCCCGGCCGGAAGCCTGGGGCGATGTCATCCTGGCGCGCAAGGAGACGCCGACCAGCTATCACCTGTCGGTCGTGATCGACGACGCCCTGCAAGGCGTCACCGACATCGTGCGCGGACAGGACCTGTTCTGGTCGACCAGCGTGCATGTGCTGCTGCAGACGTTGTTGGGGCTGCCCCGGCCGCTTTATCGCCATCATCGGCTGGTCCGGGATACCGCCGGGCAGAAGTTGTCGAAATCGAGCCGCGCCACCGGTTTGCGCGAACTGCGCGATGCGGGCGCGACGCCGGCCGATGTCCGCCGGCTGGTCGGGCTGTCTTAAGCATCTTCCCATTTGCCTTGAGCTATTCAGGTGACAAACTTCCTGCTCGCGTGACTCTCTCCGGCCGTCCTGCCATGCTCATACCGGGCCCGGTCGGGGGAATCATGGCGGTGAAATCGCGCTCCCAGCGCAATAAGCGGCCGCCGAAAAAGCGGGCGGCCAACAAGCTCAAGTCAGGCGTCGCTGCGCGCGGGGCACGCAAGCGCGTGTCTACCCAACAGAGGTCCGCCAAGCGCGCATCGCCCAAAGCCGCCCCGACCAAGCGTGCTTCTGCCAAACCTTCCTCTGCCAAGCGCGCCGCTGCTAAAGGCGATCCCGGAATGGTGGAAATCGCGCTCGCGGCGTTTGCCCACGAGGTTCGCACCCCGCTGACCGGAATTCTCGCGATCAGCGACCTCCTGGCCACGTCGGACCTCGATGAGCGCGAGCGGCGCTGGGTCGACACCATCAAGGCCGGGGCCGAACATCTCGCCGGCCTAGCGACCCTGTTCGTCGACGCCGCCAAGACCGCCCGTTCCGGGTCGGGGGTGCGGCAGGATCTGTTCGACCTGCGGGCGCTGGCGCGCAATTCCGGCGATTCGCTGGCCGGCCGGGCGGCGGCCAAGGGCTTGCGTTCGGCGGTCGATATTTCGGAAAGCCTGCCGGCCCTGGTGGTCGGCGATCCCGTCCGGCTGCGCGCGGCGCTGGAAAACCTGATCGACAATGCGGTCAAGTTCACCGAGCAGGGCGAGGTCGCGCTGTCGGTGTCGGCGGTCCCGGGCGCCAAAGGCAAGGTCGGCGTCGCCTTCGCGGTGTCCGACAGCGGCATCGGGCTGACCCTGGCCGAGATCAAGCGGCTGTTCCGGCCGTTCTCGCAGGCCAATGTCAGTATCGCCTCCCGCTTCGGCGGCGCCGGGCTCGGATTGTCGTCGGTGAAGCAGCTGGCGCGCGCGATGGGCGGCGATATCGTGATCCATCCGCGGCGCGGCGGCGGCACGACCTTCACGCTGACGGTGATCCTGGCCCGCGCCAAGCCGGCGAAAACGGCGGAAGGGGATCTCGAGCCCGATGCGCCATCCGCGACCACCCAGGCCTTGCGGGTTCTCGGCGTCGAGGACAATCCGTTCGGCCGCGTCGTGCTCAACACCATCCTGAGCGAACTCGGCCATCATGCCGAATTCATCGGGCGCGGCGAGGCCGCGGTCGAACGGATCGCGCGCGGCGATTTCGACGCGGTGCTGATGGACATGGTGCTGCCCGGTATCGACGGCATCGAGGCGATCAGGCGGATTCGCGGCCTGAATTCGCCGCTGAGCCAGATCGCGATCATCGGCGTATCCGGCCGCGGCGACGACGAGACTGCCTCGCGCGAGGCCGGGGCCGATGCCTTCCTGGTCAAGCCTGTGAGTCCGCGCGCCTTAGCGACTGCGCTGCTTGAAGCGACACGCCGCGCGGCAACCGCGATTTGATGATCGCCGCGTTCAGTTCGCCGCCATAGACGAAAATCGCGGCGATGAAATACAGAAACACCAGCGCGATGACGACCGACGCCAGTCCGGCATACATCGTGACGTAGTTGTTGGCGAAGCGCGCCAGATATTGGCCGAACACGGTGCCCGACACGATCGAGGCCACGAACGTGAAGACGATGCCGGGCAGGATCTGCAGGAAGCTGCGCCGGCCTGCCGGCAGCCAGGCATGCAGGATGAACAGCGCCGATATCAGCGCCGCGATGGTGATGCCGTAGCGCGCCACATAGAGGAATTGTTCGTTGGTTTCGACCACCAGCGGAATGTAGCGCCGAACCGCCTCGATGATCAGCGGGCCGAGCACGATCAGGAACGCCATCGCCAGCGAGGTGAATGCCGCGATCAGGGTGTAGCCGATCGATTCCAGCCGCAGCCAGTACCAGCGCCGCGGCTCGCTCACCGCATAGGCGCGGTTGAGCGCGACCCGCAGCGCCTCGACGCCGTTGGAGGCGAAATACACCGCCAGCACCGCGCCGATGGTCAGGATGTCGCCGCGGGTGGTGGTCAGCACGTCGTGGATCTGGCTCGACAGCGCGTCGGCGACCTGTTTCGGCCAGGTCTGAAGCAGCAATTCCACCGCCTGGTCGGCGAGTTCCTTGGAGCCGAAAAAGCCCGCCAGCGAGGTCAGCACGATCAGGAACGGGAACAGCGCCATCAGGGTCGACAGCGCGATATGGCTGGCGATGGCCCAGCCGTCGTCGGCGAGAAACGTGTAGAACGCATCCATCACGACTTGATAGACGTATCGAATTTGCCTCACATTTCACCTGAATTAGGGCACTCGTTCGGGAGCTACCTTCTGATATTACGTGGCCGAAAAGCCAGATAGTTGCAGCGTTGCACACCGCTTCGGCGATAGCGGATCGTGGTCGGCGGTGTTATGTACGAACCATGACAGCCATATTGAGTAAGTTGATCCTTCCCATCGCCGTTGCCGCGGTTGCCATCGTGTTGCTGCTTGGCTTGATCAACATGATGCGGGGCGGTTCGCCGAACCGGTCGCAGAAGCTGATGCAATGGCGGGTGCTGCTGCAATTCGTTGCGATCGTCATCACCATGATCACGGTCTGGGCGATGGGGCACTAGGCGGGGAACCGAGAGCCGAGAACCGCGAGAGCCGCGAACACAGCGAGAGTATTGGAGCCGGCAATGGTCGTCCTCAACCGCATTTACACCCGTACCGGCGACGACGGCACCACCGCGCTCGGCAACGGCGAGCGGCGCCCGAAATACGACCTGCGGGTCTCGGCCTATGGAACCGTCGATGAGACCAACGCCGCGATCGGCATCGTGCGGCTGCATCTGGCCGAGGCGCGCGATCTGGACGCGATGCTGGGCCTGATCCAGAATGATCTGTTCGATCTCGGCGCCGATCTCGCGGTGCCCGAGCGCGAGGGCAAGGCCGAGCGGCTGCGGATGCTGTCGAGCCAGGTCGAACGGCTAGAGCGCGACATCGACGGTCTGAACGAGCGTCTGGCGCCGCTGACCTCGTTCGTGCTGCCGGGCGGCACGCCGGCGGCGGCCCATTTGCACCTGGCGCGGACCATTTGCCGCCGGGCGGAACGGATGATGGTGGAACTTGCAAGCCTGCCCGGCGAGCCCGTCAGCGATGCCGCGATCCAGTACATGAACCGGCTGTCGGATTTCCTGTTCGTCGCCAGCCGTGCCGTCAACAACAATGGGGCGGGAGATGTGCTATGGGTACCGGGCCAGAATCGCTAAGTTTATTTGCTCAGCCATAACCGCTGGGCAGTGCTGGTAGACTTCGATTAGTAGACTGCGACCGGGATTTGGACTGCTAGAAGTGGCCATGCGGGGGCGATTTTTGGCCCTCGCGCGTTGACCGGGGTTGGCGGGACCTTTAGGTTCCGCGCCCAGTGATCTAACAAACAATCAAACCTGAAAATACAAGCGAAAGAGGATCGATGAAGGTTCTGGTGCCGGTAAAGCGGGTGGTCGACTACAACGTCAAAGTCCGCGTCAAGAGCGACGGATCGGGCGTGGAACTGTCCAACGTCAAGATGTCGATGAATCCGTTCGATGAAATCGCCGTCGAGGAAGCATTGCGGCTGAAGGAAGCCGGCAAGGCGACCGAGGTCGTGGTGGTATCTATCGGCCCGGCGCAGGCATCGGAAACCATTCGCACCGGTCTTGCCATGGGCGCCGATCGCGGCATCCTGGTGAAGGCCGAAGGCAACGTCGAGCCGCTGGCGGTGGCGAAGATTCTCAAGGCGATCGCCGACGAGGAAAAGCCCGGCCTGATCATCCTCGGCAAGCAGGCGATCGACGACGATTCCAACCAGACCGGCCAGATGCTGGCCGCGCTGCTCAACTGGGCCCAGGCGACCTTCGCATCCAAGCTCGAAGTCGATGGAACCGATTTCAAGGTTACGCGTGAAGTCGATGGCGGCTTGCAGACCGTCAAGCTGAAGGGACCCGCGATCGTCACCACCGATCTGCGCTTGAACGAGCCGCGCTACGCCAGCCTGCCCAACATCATGAAGGCGAAGAAGAAGCCGATCGCCGACAAGAGCGCAGCCGATTACGGCGTCGATCTGACGCCGCATCTGGAAATCCTCAAAACCTCCGAGCCGCCGGGCCGCAAGGGAGGCGTCAAGGTGAAGGACGTCGCCGAGCTGGTATCGAAGCTGAAGACTGAAGCCGGGGTTCTCTGATGACGACACTTTTGATTGCCGAACACGAACATTCGACCTTGAAGGATTCCACCAACAAGGCGCTGACCGCGGCCACCCAGATCGGCGGCGACATCGATGTGCTGGTCGCCGGTGGCGGCGAGGGCACCAAGGCCGCGGCCGAAGCCGCCGCCAAGCTCGCCGGGGTCAAGAAGGTGCTGCTGGCCGAAGGCGACGCCTATGCGCATGATCTGGCCGAGCCGCTGGCTGCCCTGATCGTGGCGCTGGCGCCGTCTTACGACGTGTTCATCGCGCCGGCGACCTCGCGCTTCAAGAACGTGATGCCGCGCGTCGCGGCGTTGCTCGACGTGATGCAGGTCTCCGAGATCATCAAGGTGGTGGCGCCTGATACGTTCGAGCGCCCGATCTATGCCGGCAACGCGATCCAGACCGTGAAGTCCAAGGACGCCAAGAAGGTCATCACGGTGCGGACCTCGACCTTTGCCGCGGCGGCCGATGGCGGCAGCGCGTCGGTCGAGAACGCCGCGTCGGCGGCCGATCCCGGCCTGTCGAGCTTTGTCGGCGAGGAAGTCGCCAAGAGCGACCGTCCGGAACTGACTTCGGCCAAGATCATCGTCTCCGGCGGCCGCGCGATGCAGAGCCGTGAGAACTTCACCAAATACATCGAACCGCTGGCCGACAAGCTCGGCGCCGGCGTCGGCGCCTCGCGCGCCGCGGTCGATGCCGGCTACGCGCCGAACGACTGGCAGGTCGGCCAGACCGGCAAGGTGGTGGCGCCGGAGCTCTATATCGCGATCGGGATTTCCGGCGCGATCCAGCATCTCGCCGGCATGAAGGATTCCAAGGTGATCGTCGCGATCAACAAGGACGAAGATGCGCCTATCTTCCAGGTTGCCGATTACGGCCTGGTCGCGGATCTTTATCAGGCGGTTCCGGAACTGACCGAAGCGCTTGGGAAGTGAAGTGTCTGGCAAGTAAAGCGTCGGGCAATTAATTGTTATCACGACCGGCCGGATGAAGAAAATCCGGCCGGGGTTATCAAGGGTACGGGCAGGTGCGTGATGACGCGTTGCCCCGGTGGATGACAAGATGGCGGTAGTGATCAAGAAGATCGGCGTGATCGGCTCGGGCCAGATGGGCAATGGCATTGCGCATGTCGCGGCTTTGGCCGGGCTCGACGTGGTGCTCAACGACGTCACCGACGACCGGCTGAAATCGGCGATGGCCACCATCAACGGCAATCTGTCGCGCCAGGTGGTCAAGAAGATCATCTCCGACGAGGCGCGCCAGAAGGCGCTCAAGAAGATCGTTTCCGCCGACACCATGGACGGCCTTGCCGATTGCGATCTGGTGATCGAGACCGCGGTCGAAAAGGAAGACATCAAGCGCAAGATTTTCCACGAGCTTTGCGCGGTGTTGAAGCCCGAGGCGATCATCGCCTCCAACAGCTCGTCGATTTCGATCACGCGGCTCGCGGCCTCGACCGATCGGCCCGAGCGCTTCATCGGCATTCATTTCATGAATCCGGTGCCGCTGATGGAATTGGTGGAGCTGATCCGAGGCATCGCCACCGACGATTCCACCTTCGAGGCCGCCAAGGAGTTCGTGACAAAACTCGGCAAGCAGATTGCCGTCTCGGAAGATTTCCCGGCCTTCATCGTCAACCGCATCTTGCTGCCGATGATCAACGAGGCGATCTACACGCTGTATGAAGGCGTCGGCAACGTCGAGGCGATCGACGCCGCGATGAAGCTCGGCGCGCATCATCCGATGGGCCCGCTGGAACTGGCCGATTTCATCGGCCTCGACACCTGCCTCTCGATCATGCAGGTGCTGCACGAAGGGCTGGCCGATTCCAAATACCGGCCGTGCCCGCTGCTGGTGAAATATGTCGAAGCCGGCTGGCTCGGTCGCAAGACCCAGCGCGGCTTTTACGACTATCGCGGCGAAAAGCCGGTCCCGACCCGCTGAGTTGAGGATTTCGTAGCGCTGTAGGGTGGGCAAAGGCGCGCTTGCGCCGTGCCCACGTTCAAAGCTCAGCGCCTGCGCTGTGCACTTGAATGGTAGGCACGGCTGTGCCTCTGCCCACCCTACGATTTAGCGCAATGCTTCGCAGGCTCGCTTCAATCGCCTTCCGGCCTCGACGATCAGCGCCAGCGGATTGGCGAAGCTGATGCGGATCGCCGGCGACATCCCGAAATCCTCACCGGCAAAGACCACCAGATCTGCGCTTTGCAGCAGATAGGCCGCGAAGTCGCGATCGTCGGCGATGACCGTGCCGTCGGGCGTGTGTTTGCCGATCACACCGGCGCAGGACACCATCAGATAGAACGTCGCTTCCGGCGCGGTGCACGTAAGCCCAGGACACTCATTCACGAGCGACACGAAGCGGTCGCGCCGGTCGCGCAGGATCGAAGCCCTTTGCCGCAACAGATCCTGCGGGCCGTCAAGCGCCGCGACGGCCGCGGCCTGGCCGATCGAGGAGGCGCCCGAGGTGGTTTGCGACTGGATCGTGATCATCGCGCGGATCAGCGCGGCGGGCCCGGCGGCATAGCCGATGCGCCAGCCCATCATCGCATAGGCCTTGGCGACGCCGCTGACGGTCAGCGTTCGCGACTTCAGCCCGGGCGCGACGTCCGCCAATGTCGGCGCGCAGCCTCCGTCGAAGACGATCTGCTCGTAGAGCCCGTCGGACAGGATCCACAGATCGGGATGGCGATCCAGCACGGCGGCGATGGCGGCCAGATCGTCGCGGCTATACAGCGTGCCGGACGGGTTGACCGGGTTGTTGAGGATCAGCCAGCGGGTCCGCGGCGTGATCGCGGCCTCCAGATCCTCCGGCCGCAGTTTGAAACCGTTATTCCCGGGGCAGCGCACCTCCACCGGCGTGCCGCCGCAGAGCCGAACCTGGTCCAGATAGGGCGCCCAATAGGGCGCGGGGACGATCACCTCATCACCGGGCGCAAGCGTTGCAAACAATGCGTTGAACAGCGCTTGCGTCGAGCCGGTGCTGATCATGATTTCATCCAGGGCGTAATCGAGCCGATGATCGCGCAGCAGCGCCGCGCGCACCGCGTGCTTCAGTTGCGGCGTGCCGTCGACGTCGGTGTAACGGGTCTCGCCGCGAAACGCCGCCTGGTGGGCCGCCGCGATCACGTGATCGGGCGTCGCAAAGTCGAGATTGCCCGAGGACAGTTCGATCACGTCGCGGCCGGCCGCGCGCAGTTCGCGGGCGCGGCGGCGCAGCACCGATGCCGGGGATGGGTTGATGGCGCCGACCTGCGGCGCCAATGCAAGCTGTGCACTCATCGGACGTATTGCGCCTCGCCATGGCCGAACGACCAGTTTTCCGGCAGCACCTCGACCAGATTGATGAAGATATCCTCGGGCCGCAGGCCGGGGCTCGCGGTCAATTTCTCGACGATGCGGCGGTAAAGGCTCTGCTTTTGCGCGGTCGGACGGGTGTTGCTGACGGTGATCTGGATGATGACCAGATCGTCGCTGCGATGAATGCCGAGATAATTCACGCCGTAGCTGAAATCGTCCTGGTCGTGTTCACTGATGGTCATGAAGCGATCGCCTTCGGGAACGTCGAAGGTCTCGCGCATCGCCCGATAAAGACCATCGAGAATGGCCTGGCGGTAGGCGGCAGGCTTGCCCTTCCGCATTGAAATTCGGGTCAGCGGCATGTCGGTCTCCTGTAAGTTGCAGTCGGTACCGCCCGTTATAGCCGCCGCTTGACCATTTAAAAATCATATGAAACTATATTTCAATGATTTCATTTTGAAATAGTAATCATGAAGGCTCTCGATATCGAGGCGGTGCAGGCGTTCGTACTGGTGGCCGACCTCAACAGTTTCACCCGCGCCGCAGAGGCCATGGACACCACCCAGTCCGCGGTCAGCCTGAAGATCAAGCGGCTCGAGGACGGGCTTGGCCGGCGTCTGCTGGATCGGACCCCGAGGATGGTCAAACTGTCCGCGGACGGCAGCGCCTTTCTTGGCGCGGCGCGCCATCTGGTTGCCGCACATCAACAGGCGATCGGCGCCTTCGCGGTCGAGCATCGCCGGCTGATCGTCGGCATCAGCCACCACATCGTCGGCACCGGCCTGGCTCCCCTGCTCAAGCGCATCAGCGCTACCGATCCGGGGCTGGTGATCGGGCTGCACATCGATGCCTCGAACGCGGTGCTGGCGGCCTTCGACAGCGGCGCGCTCGATGCCGCGATCGCGCTGCGCCACGACGCCAAACGCCGCGATGGAGAAGTGTTGTTCGCTGAACAATTCGGCTGGATGGGGTCACCCGAGTTCGATCGCGATCCCGGTGAGCCGTTGCGGCTGGCGACGCAGGCCGAGCCGTGCAGCGTACGGGCGATGGCGGTCGACACGCTCGATACCGCCGGCGTGCCCTGGACCGAAGTTTTCGTCGGCGGCGGAGTGGCGACGATCGGCGCTGCGTTGTCCGCGGGCCTCGCGGTGGCCGCGCTGGCGCGCCGGGTGGCGCCGTCGGATACGGTCGATCTCGGACCACGGCTCAACCTGCCGCCGCTGCCCTCACGGGATGTGATGCTTTTTTCGCGGCCTTCCGACGCGCGGGCGCGCCGCGCGTTGCGCACCCTCGGGGCGGCCTTCGCATCGACCGCGTGAGCCGCGCTTAAGGTCATTTTTACCGTTGCCGGCTAGGGTGCGCCCACGTTGGAGTTGTGCGTATGGATATGATGGCAATGGTCACCAGCATGCTTGCGATGCAGGCTGGCAATACTCAGAACCAGATCGGGACCGCGATCCTGAAATCCAACGCCGACGCAGAGAAATCCATGGTCCAGACCCTGCTCGGCGGACCGCCTTCGACCGCCAATCTCGGCGCCGGCATCGGCGGCAACCTCAATATAACCGCGTAATTTCGGTCTGCAGGCCGTGGTTTCCCTGGAGACTTCAGTCTCCTGCCATGCCCCAATCACGCCCTCATGGTGAGGAGCCGCGGAGCGGCGTCTCGAACCATGAATGCTCGGCTCAAGCTGCCGTAAGTGGGCGTTGTATCCTTCGAGACGCGGCCAGAGGGCCGCTCCTCAGGATGAGGTCTTTTCCTTGGCCGTTTCCCACCTGCTGCAGCCTTGGACTGGGTACGCTTACATCCCCGCTGCGGCGGGCTTCAACGCCGCCTTGATCAGCTTCACCGCGTCGTCGCTGGCCCAATCGGCGGGACCCGCGATGGTGGCGATCTCGCATCCCTGGGCGTCGACGAGCACCGACGTCGGCATCCCCAGCGCCCGGCCTATGTTTTTAAGATCCTGAAAAACCTTGGCTTTCTGATCGGCGAAAAAGCTGAGCCTGGTCAGGTTCTCCTCTTTCAGGAAATTCTTCGGCTTTTCCGGATCGCGGGTGTCGATGTTGACCGCGACCACCTCGAAATCGGGGCCGCCGAGCTTGGTCTCCAGGCCATCCAGCGCCGGCATTTCCTTGCGGCAGGGCACGCACCAGGTCGCCCACAGGTTCACCAGCACGGTGCGGCCGCGCCAGTCCGACAGCTTTTTCGGCTGGCCGTTGGCATCCTCGAAGGCGAGGTCGGGTATTTTCAGCGGCGTGGTCGCCATGGTCAGCGCGGCGACCTCGCCATGGGCCAGCGGCGCCAGCTTTTCGGACAGCGCGACTGCCGGCCGGCAGGCCGGATCGCCTGACCTGCCGCGGTGCCATCCGCCGAACCCGTACATCCCGGCAAATCCGATCACCGCCCCGATCAGAACGGCCCCGATCGCGATCGGGATCCGGCGCGAGGCGGCCGGGCGGGGCGAAGGGGTATCGGGCATATCGTTTGTCATCCTGTATCAGATACGGCTATGCAGGGCCGGTTACGCGGGCGCGGCGGTGATGTCGCCGCCCGCGGGCGACGAGCGGCAAGGTGTGAGCGACAAATCATGAGCAACAAGATGTGGGGCGGCCGGTTCTCGGAACGTCCCGATGCGATCATGGAGGAAATCAACGTCTCCATCGACGTCGACCGTCATTTGTATGCCCAGGACATCGCCGCGTCCAAGGCCCACGCCGCGATGCTCGCCGCGCAGGGCATTATTACCGCGAACGATGCGAAAAATATCGGCAAGGGTCTAGACACGATTTTGTCAGAAATCGGCAAGGGTTCGTTCGATTTCAAGCGCGCGCTGGAGGACATTCACATGAATGTCGAGAGCCGGCTTGGCGAACTGATCGGGCCCGCCTCGGGGCGGCTGCACACCGCGCGCTCGCGCAACGACCAGGTCGCGACCGATTTCCGGCTCTATGTCCGCGACACCATCGACGAGACCGATGCCGCGCTGGCCGCGTTCCAGCATGCGCTGGTGACGCGGGCGCTGGAACATGCCGGCACCGTGATGCCGGGCTTCACCCATCTGCAGACCGCGCAGCCGGTGACCTTCGGCCACCATCTGCTGGCCTATGTCGAGATGGCGGCGCGCGATCGCGGCCGGTTTGCCGATGCGCGCAAACGCCTCAACGAATCGCCGCTCGGCGCGGCGGCGCTGGCCGGGACGTCGTTTCCGATCGATCGCCACGCCACCGCCAAGGCGCTGGGATTCGACCGGCCGATGGCCAATTCGCTCGATGCGGTGTCGGATCGCGACTTCGTGCTGGAAACGCTATCGGCGGCGTCGATCGCCGCGGTGCATCTGTCGCGCTTCGCCGAGGAGATCGTGATCTGGACCTCGCCGCTGGTCGGGCTGGTGCGGCTCTCCGACAAATACACCACCGGCTCCTCGATCATGCCGCAGAAGCGCAATCCCGACGCCGCCGAACTGGTGCGCGCCAAGACCGGCCGGGTGATCGGGGCGCTGACCGCCTTGCTGATCGTGATGAAGGGCCTGCCGCTGGCCTATCAAAAGGACATGCAGGAGGACAAAGCAGGGCGCGATGGAAGCGTTCGGCGCGCTGTCGCTGGCGGTGCGGGCGATGACCGGCATGGTGCTGGATCTGGTGCCGGAGCAGGCGCGGATGAAAGCGGCCGCCGGCGAGGGCTACGCCACCGCCACCGACCTCGCCGACTGGCTGGTGCGGACCCTGAAAATGCCGTTCCGCGATGCCCACCATGTCACCGGGCGGATTGTCGGCGAGGCGTCCAAGCAGGGGATCGCGCTGCATGAATTGCCGCTGTCAGGCGATGCAGGCGGTCGAACCGCGGATCACCAGGGAAGCGCTGTCGGTGCTGTCGGTCGAATCTTCGGTGAAGAGCCGCACCAGTTTTGGCGGCACCGCGCCCAAAAACGTGCTGGCGCAGGCCAAAGCCTGGCTCAAGCGGCTGGAAAAAGAGCGAAAATTGGGCTGAGGCGCGATTTGCGTTACAATTTCCTCGCTGTGCGGGTCTCGCCAGAGCGGGTCAATCTTTGTATGGTGCCGCCGCTTTGGGGATATCGCCGTGAATCGCAATTCTAGTCTTGTGTCGCCGAGATGGGCCATGGTTCTGCTCGCCGCCGTCGTGCTGACGCTGGGCGGTTGCGGCCGCAAGGGCCCGCTCGATTTGCCGCCGACCGGATCGCAGTCGTCCAACGTGGCGCCGACCGATACCGCGGGCCAGCAGGCGGCCACGCCAAGCGTGTTCAATTCGACCTACGGCACCGATGCGCCTCCGACCGCGCCCAAAGGCGCCAAGAAGTCGTTCATCCTCGATCCGCTCCTCGACAGCCACTGACCCCGAGCCTGCCATGAACCATTTCGACTATCGCAACGGCGTGCTGCACGCCGAGGCGGTGAACCTGATCGATTTGGCACAGACCGTCGGCACGCCGTTTTACTGCTACTCGACCGCGACCCTGGAGCGCCATTACCGGGTGTTCTCCGAGGCCTTCGCCGGCGAAAAGGCCGTGGTGTGCTACGCCATGAAGGCCAATTCCAACCAGTCGGTGCTGCGTACCCTGGCCAAGCTCGGCGCCGGCGCCGACGTGGTGTCGGGCGGCGAATTGAAGCGCGCGCTGGCCGCAGGCATTCCACCGCAGAAGATCCTGTTCTCCGGCGTCGGCAAGACCGAGGCCGAATTGCGCGCGGCGCTCGCCGCCGACATCCTCTGCATCAATGTCGAATCCGAACCTGAACTCGAATTGCTGTCGCGGCTCGCGGTCGAGGCCCGCAAGACCGCGCGGATTTCGGTGCGGGTCAATCCCGACGTCGATGCCGGCACCCACGCCAAGATCGCGACCGGCAAATCCGAGAACAAGTTCGGCATTCCGCTGGCCCGCGCCCGCGAAGTCTATGCCCGCGCCGCCAGGCTGCCGGGCATCGAAGTGACCGGCACCGACATGCATATCGGCAGCCAGATCACCGATCTCTCCAGGATGGAGACCGCGTTCCGGATTCTCTCCGACTTCGTCCAGACCTTGCGCGCCGACGGCCACACCATCTCGCACATCGATTTCGGCGGCGGGCTCGGCATTCCCTATTACATGGACCGCGCGGCGCCGCCGGCGCCCGACGCTTATGCCGCCATGGTCAAGCGGGTAACGCATAATCTCGGCTGCACCCTGATGTTCGAGCCGGGCCGCATGATCGTCGGCAATGCCGGCATCCTGGTCACCCGCGTGATCTACGTAAAACCCGGCGACGCCAAGAATTTCGTCATCATCGATGCCGCGATGAACGACCTGATCCGCCCCACCTTGTACGAGGCGCATCACGACATCCAGCCGGTGCTCGAGCCCGCGAGGAATGCGCGTACCATCGTTGCCGACGTGGTCGGCCCGGTCTGCGAGACCGGTGACTATCTCGCGCTGGATCGCAGCATCCCCGAACCGAAGGCCGGCGATCTCCTGGCCATCATGACCGCCGGCGCCTATGGCGCGGTGCAATCCGGCACCTACAACACCCGCGCGCTGATCCCTGAAGTGCTGGTGAAAGACGATCAGTACGCCGTGGTGCGTCCGCGCATCGAGGTCGAGGACCTGATCGCGATGGACCGACCGGCGCCGTGGTTGTGACCGCCGCCCTCGTGTCCCGGACGCGGTGCAGCGCATAGCGCTGCTCCGCAGAGCCGGGACCCATGCCACGCGGTTGGCGCCCGGCATGTGGGCCCCGTAAAAATTACTTCCCTGTCGCGCCGCCCTTGGCGCCGCCGACCACCACGCCCGCCGCCTTTTCAATCGGCTTGATCGCCGAGGTGAAATCCGACTCGGCTCCGGTTTCGCGGATCACCACTTCCCAGAGCCGGCCGACCGCCTCGGCGACTTCCATCGACAGCCCGAGCGATTTCATCTCATCGAGCGCGAGCCGGACGTCCTTCACCATCAACCCGGTGGCGAACCCGAAATCGAACGTGCGGGGCAGCACGGCTTTCGGAAACTTGTCGCGGCTGGCCGTGTTCATGCCCGAGCCTGAATTGATGACGTCGATCATTACCTTGGGATCGAGCCCCGACTTGACGCCCATCACCACCGCTTCCGAGGTCGCCACCATCGCGGTCGCCGACAGGAAATTGTTGGCGAGCTTCATGGTCTGTCCGGCGCCGGGTTTCTCGCCGATGAAGAACACCTTGCCGATCACATCCAGCGCCGGCTTGAGCAGCTCGAAATCGGCACGCGGTCCAGACACCATCACCGCCAGCGTGCCCTTTTCGGCGCCGCCGACGCCGCCGCTGACCGGACTGTCGATCTGGACGATGGTCTTCTTGGCCAGCAGGCCGTGGATCTTCACCGCCATCTGCGAACCCACCGTCGACAGATCGACGAAGCGCTTGATCCGCTGGCCCTCGATCACGCCGCCCGCACCGGTGGCGACATCGAGCGAAGCCTGCAGCGACGGCAGGCTGACCATCACGGTCTCGACCCGGTCGGCGATATCCTTCGGCGAAGCGCCGGCCTTGGCGCCGAGCGCGACCAATTGGTCGACCACTTCACGGCGCTGGTCGAATACCACAAGCTGATGCCCGGCCTCGACCAGCCGGCGGGCCATCGGGAAGCCCATCTTCCCCAGGCCGATGAATCCGATATCCATATTTTTCTTCCTTTTTGACTCCCCGCCATTGCGAAAAACCGAAGCAATGACGGATTTGGCGCTCTCCCGTATTAGCCGACGTTACGAGGTCGCGACCCCCCAGTCACGCGTTCGTGTTATGCGGGTTTTGGGGTGTGGGAACCCGTAACCGACCGGGTGCCTCATTGCCGCCGCCGTGCTAAGGTGTGGTTTGGCCAACGACGGAGATTTGATTGAGCGGCGCCACCCCCGACCTGCCGGAGCCGGCGCGGGACCCCGATGCGGTCTCGCGGCTGCAGCTCGCGCAGGCTTTGCAGCGGGCGAAATATGCCATCGCGTGGGAGCGTGGCTGGCCTCATCTGGCGCGTTTTCTGACCGTTATCGGAATGTTTCTGGTGGTGTCGTGGGCCGGCCTGTGGCTGGTGACGCCGTCGGTCGTTCGCGCCCTCGGGCTCGGCGTATTTGCGCTGCTCGCGCTGGCCGCATTGCTTCCCTTGTTTCGATTTCGCTGGCCCAGCCGTGACGAGGCGCTGAGCCGCCTCGACCGTGGTACCGGCATACGCCACCGTCCGGCGACCACGCTGACCGACACGCTGGTGACGCAGGATCCGGTCGCCCGCGCGCTGTGGCAGGCGCAACGCGAGCGCACGTTAGCTTCGATCAAACGCATCCGCGCCGGGATGCCGTCGCCGAAACTGCCGCTCCACGATCCCTGGGCGCTGCGGGCTTTGGTCGCGGTACTGATGCTGGCGACCTATGTCGCCGCCGGCGACGAGCGCCTGATGCGCACCCAGGCGGCGTTCGACTGGGACGGCGTGTTGTCCCCCACCAATGTGCGGGTCGACGCCTGGGTAACGCCGCCGGTCTATACCGGCAAGCCGCCGATCATTCTCTCCGCCGCCAACAAGGAGGCCGGCTCGCATAACGCCGCCGGCGCCACGCCGCTGCCGGTCCCGGCCGGCTCGACCTTGATCGTGCGTTCCAGCGGCGGCGCGCTCGATGTCGCGGTCACGGGCAACCTGACCGAGGCGGTTCCAAAAGAGCAGGCGCCGCAGGGCACCAACGAACGGCATTTCACCATCGCCGGCGACGGAACTGCCCGGGTCCGCGCGCCGGCCGGCCAGCCGGAATGGAAATTCGCCGCTATCGCCGATCATGCGCCGTCCATCGCGCTCGCCAAGGATCCCGAGCGTCAGGCCCGCGGTTCGCTGCAGATGTCCTACAAGATCGAGGACGATTACGGCGTCACCGAAGCCCACGCGCATTTTGCCTCGCAGCCGCGCGGCAAGGATGCCGGCGAGGCGCGACCGCTGTTCGATCCGCCGCAATTCGCGCTGACGCTGCCGAATGCGCGCACCCGCAACGGCGTCGGCCAGACCGTCAAGGACCTGTCCGAGGATCCCTATGCCGGCGCCGATGTGACGTTGACGCTGACCGCCAAAGACGAGGCCGGCAATGAAGGGCACAGCGAGCCCTTCAACATGAAGCTGCCGGAGCGCCTGTTCACCAAGCCCCTGGCGCGGGCGCTGATCGAACAGCGCCGCATTCTGGCGCTCGATGCCAACCAGAACGGCCAGGTCTATGCCGCGCTCGACGCGCTGATGATCGCGCCGGAATTGTTCACGCCCGACACCGGGCAATATCTCGGGCTCTACGACGTGTCCCGGCAGTTGGAGGCGGCGCGCAGCGACGATTCGCTGCGCGAGGTGGTCGCCAGCCTGTGGGCGCTCGCCGTCACCATCGAGGATGGCAACATCAGCGATGTCGACAAGGCGCTGCGCGCGGCGCAGGACGCGCTGAAGCAGGCGCTGGATCGCGGCGCCAGCGACGAGGAGATCAAGAAGCTGACGCAGGATCTGCGCGCCGCGCTGGATAATTACATGCGCCAGCTCGCCGAGCAGTTCCGCAACAATCCGCAGGCGCTCAATCGGCCGCTCGATCCCAATACAAAGGTGATGCGGCAGCAGGACCTCAACAACATGATCGAGCGCATGGAGCGGCTGTCGCGCTCCGGCGACAAGGACGCCGCCAAGCAACTGCTCGAACAATTGCAGCAGATGCTGGAAAATCTGCAGATGGCGCAGCCCGGCCAGTCCGGCGAAAGCGACATGGAGCAGGCGCTGAACGAACTCGGCGACGTCATCCGCAAGCAGCAGCAATTGCGCGACAAGACCTTCAAGCAGGGCCAGGATTCGCGGCGCGACCGCGGCAAGCAGGGCGACCAGAACATGGGCGACCTGCAGCAGGACCAGCAGGCCCTGCGCGACCGGCTCAAGCAGTTGCAGCAGGAACTGGCCAAGCGCGGCATGGGCCAGAATCAACAGGGCCAGAAGGGCCAAAAAGGCCAGAAGGGCCAGGGGCAACCCGGACAGCAGGGCGAACCCGGCGACGATGGCGATCCGCAGCAGGGCGATGGCGACAGCGGCGATCCGCTCGGCGACGCCGACAGTGCGATGGGCGATGCCGGCGGCAAGCTCGGCAACGGCAATGCCGATGGTGCGGCGGATTCGCAGGGCAAGGCGCTGGAGGCTCTGCGCAAGGGTGCCCAGAGCATGGCCGAGGCGATGCAGCAAGGCGAAGGCGAGGGCCAGGGCGACGGTCCGGGCAATCGCGTCGGGCGTCAACAAAGCGGCGCCAACAGCACCGATCCGCTCGGCCGCCCGTTGCGCGGCCGTGAGTTCGGCGACGATCTGACCGTGAAAATCCCCGGCGAAATCGACGTTCAGCGCGCCCGCCGCATTCTCGAAGAATTGCGCCGCCGCCTCGCCGATCCCGAGCGTCCGCAGGTCGAGCTCGATTATCTCGAGCGGCTGTTGAAGGATTACTGAGAGTTTCCCGCCGTTACTTCTGCGCCTTCGCCGCCAGCGCGTCGGCCACCGCGGTGCGGATATCGGCCACCGAAAACGGCTTGGTCACCACGTCGTGCACGATGGCGTTGAGGCCCGAAGCGCGCTCGCGCTGATCGGCGAAGCCGGTCATCAGCAAAATCGTCAGCGCCGGAAAATCGCGCGCCGCCGCCAATGCCAGCGCGATGCCGTCCATGATCGGCATCTTGATATCGGTCAGCAACAGGTCGAACGCGCCGTCTTCGTCGGTCAGGATTTCCAGCGCCTCGGCGCCGTCCTGCGCGGTGACGGTGGCGTGGCCGTCCATCGCGATGGCGCGGGCCACCAGGGTCCGCATCGAATTCTTCGTCGTCGGCAATCAGTACGCGCGGCATCGAGGCACCGTATTTTTATCATTGCTTGTTCGAGATTGGCTTGGCGATAGCGGCTCAGGCGCTGCCGCCGGCGACATCCTTCTTGTTGAAGAATCGTACGTCAATATTACGCCCTTCCGGTGGCGGCGAGGCCAGCCGCGACTTGAACCAGGCCTTCTCGCCGGGCTGCAAGGTCGACTGCTCCAGCACCGCGTTCCAGGCGTAGATCTCGGCGCCCTGCGCGTCGCGGACGCTGAAGCGCAGCCGTGGCAGGTCGATTTCCTTCCGGGTCGCCGCGGTGATGACACCCTCGATCACCAGCACCGGCTTGCCCTCGACGGTTTCGTTGCTGATCTTGACGTCCTTGATGACAAGCCCGCGCAGATTGACGTCGAGCCCGACCATTTTGTAGAAGCCGGCGGTCTGCGGCAGCAGCCGCACCACATCGGCGCGCCACAGCAGCAACGCCCCCACCAATGCGGCCATCGCCGCGCAGGTCGCGGGCAGGCCGGCGGCGGGCATCGCGGGCAGCCTCACCGAGGGCAGGCGGGCCAGGGCCGGGTGGAAGAAACTCCGCAACCGTCCCAGCGCTCCGGTCCGGCCGCCATCGAGATCGTCGTCCTGGTCGAGGGCGGCGGCCTGCCAGTCGACCTGAACGGCGCCGTCGGCGGGCCAATCGGCCGAGATCGAGGGGCTGTCGACCACGGGCGTGCCGCGGTCGCCGCCATCGTCCTCGGCCGCCATCCGCTCCCATTCGGCCGCGGCGTCGTCGCCACCGGCGGAAGCCGCGGCAGGCACCGCCTCGGCCATTTCGACCGCGTCCTCCGGGCGTGCCAGCCAGACTTCCTTGCAGCGGGAACAGCGGACAGTGCGGCCCGATCCACCCAGGGTAGCCAGATTAATGGCGTAGGACGTTGTACAATGGGGGCAGACGATATGCATGGATGGAGCCGACTTAAACAATGAGCGTGTCCGAATGGTACAAGGCGACCGTTAACGAATCGGAAACCATAAACGTCGCACAAATGTTTTGTTCGGTTCGCGGCTGTCGGCCGCGGCCAGCCTTCGGTTCCAGGTTTTTGGCCGGGGCCCACATCGAACGGAGCTGAGCTTGGTTCGGTTCGAAAATGTTGGATTGCGCTACGGGCTCGGCCCGGAGATTTTGCGCGACCTCAGTTTCATGATCCCGGCGCACTCCTTCCAGTTTCTCACCGGCCCATCCGGCGCCGGCAAGACCTCGCTGCTGCGGCTGTTGTTCCTGTCGTTGCGGCCGACCCGTGGCCTGGTCAATCTGTTCGGCCATGACGTGTCGCTGCTCGGCAAGGACGAGGTCGCCGATCTGCGCAAGCGGATCGGCATCGTGCTGCAGGATTTTCGCCTGCTCGATCACATGACGACCTATGAAAATGTAGCGCTGCCATTCCGGGTGATGGGCCGCGAGGAATCGACCTATCGCCGCGAGGTGATCGACCTGTTGAAATGGGTCGGCCTCGGCGAGCGGATGGACGCGCTGCCGCCGATCCTGTCGGGCGGCGAGAAGCAGCGCGCGGCGATTGCGCGCGCGGTGATTTCGCGGCCGCATCTGTTGCTGGCCGACGAGCCGACCGGTAACGTCGACCCGACCCTGGGCCGGCGCCTGCTGCGGCTGTTCATCGAACTGAATAAGTCGGGCACCGCGGTGGTGATCGCGACCCACGACATCAATCTGATGGACCAGTATGACGCGCGGCGGCTGGTGCTGCACCAGGGACGGCTGCATATCTACGAATAGGCTTTTCGATGGGTAGGCTTTTTGGTGACTAGGCTTGGCGACGAACACGGCCCGTTGATGGACCTGGGGCAGCAGGAGCGCCCACAGGTGCCGGCGACCGCGCGGATCCGCTCGCCGATCGTGCCGCGGGCCTCGATCTCCGGCCGTGCGCTGGTCGCGGTGGTCGCGATCATGACCTTCCTCGCCTCGATCACGACCGGCACCGTGCTGCTGGTCAGCGCGTCGGCGACCGAATGGCAATCGGATGTCGCCAGCGAAATCACCATCCAGGTGCGCCCCCTTGCCGGCCGCGACCTCGATCATGATGCCGCCGCGGTCGCCGATGTGATGCGCGGGCAACCTGGCATCGTCGATGTCAGGCCGTTCACCAAGGAAGAATCCAACAAATTGCTCGAGCCGTGGCTCGGCAGCGGATTGTCGTTCGACGATCTGCCGGTGCCGCGCGTGATCATCGCGCGGGTCGCGCCCGGCGCTACGCTCGATCTCGACGCCTTGCGCAGCCGGGTAACCCTGGTGGCGCCGACCACCAGCGTCGACGATCACCGCGCCTGGATCGAGCGGATGCGGTCGATGACCGGCGCCACGGTGTTTGCCGGCCTCGGCATCCTCGCGCTGGTGATCGCCGCGACCGTGATTTCGGTGTCGTTCGCAACCCGGGGTGCGATGGCGGCGAACCGCCCCATCGTCGAGGTGCTGCATTTCGTCGGCGCCGGCGACCGCTACATCGCCAACCGCTTTCAGCGGCATTTTCTCAGGCTCGGCCTCGAAGGTGGCGTGATCGGCGGCGGGATCGCGATGCTCGCCTTCGGATTTTCGGAATCGATCGCGAACTGGTTCTCCGGCACCCCGGTCGGTGACCAGTTCGCCGCGCTGTTGGGCACGTTTTCGCTGCGGCCGACGGGCTATCTGGCGCTCGCCGCGCAGGCGGTCATGATCGCCGCGATTACCGCCTGGGCCTCGCGGCGAACCCTGTTTGCCACGCTGGACGACATCGACTAAGGCAGGCGTGTTGATCGAAGTGCCTGTCTATCAATGCCCGTTGATCGATCCCCTTTGGGGCGGACTCCATTTCGCCTGAAAAAGTCCTAGGGTGGGGCGCAGTCAAATGGGTTGGTTCGGAGCGAGCGTCGATTCGGCAGGTTGGACTATCGCAGCAGCAAATCAGGGCATTATCGCCGCACGCAGATGAACGCAGGCTCCGACCAGATCCCGACCACAGCGCCGGCCGCCGCGCCGACACGCTGGCTGCGTATGTCGGTGCTAACCGGACTGGCGACGATCTTGATCGGTGCCGCGATCGGCTTCGTCGGCTTTCTGTCGCAGTTGCGTGGCGCTGAAACCAGGCCTTCTCGAAACGCCGACGGCATCGTGGTTCTGACCGGCGGTTCCTCGCGGGTGTCCGACGCGATGGAACTTCTGGCCGGCGGCTATGGCAGGCGGCTGCTGATCTCCGGCGTGCATCCGACCAACGATGTCAGCGACATCTCGCGCTCGCTGCCCGACAATCCATCCTCGGACAATCAGTCGCTGCTCGGCTGTTGCGTCGATCTCGACCGTTCGGCGGTCAATACCCGCAGCAACGCAGCGGAGACCCGGCGTTGGGCGCATGAGCGCGGCTTCAGATCGTTGATCGTGGTGACCTCGAATTATCATATGCCGCGCGCGATCGCAGAAATGTCCCACGCGATGCCGGACGTCACCTTGATCCCGTTCGCGGTGGTCGGCGACAAATGGCGCGACGAGCCGTGGTGGACCAATGGCTCGACCTTCCGGCTGCTGCTGTCGGAATATGTCAAATACGTCGCGGTCGAAGTGCGGGTACGGCTCGCCGAAGCCGGGCTTGACCTCGCGCCCGAGGCCGCCGATACCTCGACCGGCTCCGGCTCGTTCAGACCGCGACGGCCGGCGACGGCGCAGGCGAACTGATCGGCCGATCCATCAACGCGCCAACTAATAAGCAACCCGATCGGCTGTTCTCGATGGTCCTGATTTTCCTGCGGTCGCTGATCTTCAACGTGCTGTTCTATCTGTTGCTGATTCTGTGGATCCTCGTCGCGCTGCCGACGTTCGTGATGCCGCGCTGGGCGATCATGAGGATCGCGAGCTATTGGGCGCGCAGCAGCATCTGGCTGATGCGCGTGATCTGCGGCACCAGGGTGGAATATCGCGGCCTCGAAAAAATTCCGAACGGCCCCTTGATCGTCGCCTCGAAACATCAATCGATGTGGGAAACTTTTGCGCTGCTGCAATTCTTCGACCAGCCGCTGTTCATCCTCAAGCGCGAACTGATGCGGATTCCGCTGTTCGGCTGGTACCTGAAAAAATCCAACATGATCGGGATCGATCGTAGCGCCGGCGGGCGCGCGCTGCTGGCGATGACGCGCCGGGCCGGCGAGGCGGTGCGGCGGGGTCGCCAATTGATCATCTTTCCCGAAGGCACACGGCGCCCCGTCGACGCGCCGCCGGACTACAAGAGCGGCATCGCGCAGATCTACGTCGATTGCGGCGTCACGTGTCTGCCGGTGGCGCTCAATTCCGGACTGTTCTGGCCGCGCCGCACCTTCATGCGCTATCCCGGCACCCTGGTGGTCGAGTTTCTCGAGCCGCTGCCGCCGGGCCTCGGGCGGCGCGAATTCGTTGCCGAGGTCTCCGCCGTGATCGAAGCCGCCACCAACCGCCTGGTCGAAACCGCGCGCCAGGAGCAGGCGCAACTATTCGGCCGCGTACCGTCAGCGCCGGCGAAGGCGTGAGGTGACCTAACGCCTGAGAAGCCCACTCTCGCGCGCGTCTCGAAAGATGGCCGCGAGCGCCTGTTGCCATCCTTCGAGATGGCGCTTCGCGCCTCCTCAGGATGAGGTCCTCGTATTTTTTAAGGCCTCATGGTGAGGAGCCGCGCAGCGGCGTCTCGAACCAATGCGCCAAAAGGTAAACCTGCTTTTCGGTCAGACTCCGAAGTGTAGCCACGGTGGAGGCGCGCCTCCTCACCCTGCCGGAAAGAGGTGAGCCGCGACGCCGCAACCGAAACTGATCATCACCCGTGCCGCGTCTTATCCCCGTGCAGCATCAGCGCCAGTTGGTGCAATGGCTGGTCGCGAAAACCCTGGGCCTCGATCGACTTCACGGTCTCGAGCACGTAATCGCGGTTGTTGCCGGAGCGGCCGTGGCCCTGTTGCACGTGGCGCAACTGGTCGGCCAGCGAAAGCCGCCCGGCATATTGCACATGGCCGCGGTCGACCACGTAAGTCAGCGCGCTGATGCGCTGCCGCGCCTCGTTCTCCAGCCACACCGAGCGCATCACCTCGCGATAGACGTTGGTGGTCTGCTCGCGATCGCGCAGGTATTGCACGGTGTCGCGGCGCGCGCTGCCCGCCACCCGATAGGCAATGCCGCGGCAGGCGCCGCCGCGGTCGAGCCCCAGCACCAGCCCCGGCTGTTCCGGTGTGCCGCGATGGTCAAACGAATAGACACATAACGCGCGGTGTTCGCCGATCAGCCGCGCCGGCACCTGCTCGACGAATTCGAACCCCGGCCGCCACATCAACGAGCCATAGCCGAACACCCAGAGATCGCTCTCCAGGTTTCGCGCGGGGTCATCCTTGGTCGGTTCCGCTTCGGTTACGATTTTGGGCGCCATCGCCGCGACGCCTATCAGAAACTTGTCCCCAGTCAAAACAGCTTTATGGCTGGGCTGAACCCGCCACCGACCTGCAACGTATCCAAAAGACTCGACAGTCACTCACGTTAGCCGCATGACGGCGCGCGGCATCGCTTAATTGACAAAATTGCTCGCCAAAGGACGCCCATGTCCGATTCGATCCCTGCGCTGCGCCGTCGCCCGCTGTGGCGGCTTTTTTTCATGCCTGTGCTGCTCGTGATCGCCGCCGTGGCGTGGAGCGCGTTCTGGTTTTATTCCGCCTCCAAGGTCGACGAGACCGTAGACGCCTGGCGGGCGCGCGAGGCGCAATCCGGCCGGGCGTATGACTGCGCCCGGCATTCGGTCGCCGGCTATCCGTTCCGCCTCGAAGTACGCTGCGAGGGCGCCAGCGTCTCGCTGACCGCGCAGACGGCCGACCAGACCGCCAGCCAGTCCCCGATCACGGCCAAGCTCGGCGAGATTCTGGTGGTGGCGCAGGTCTATGATCCCCGGCTGCTGATCGCGGAGTTCACCGCGCCGGCGACACTGTCCGGCGTCGGTAATTCGTCGTCCTGGCTGGTGAACTGGCGCACCGCCCGCAGCAGCATCTTCGGTCTGCCCGATGTGCCGCGGCGGGTGTCCCTGGTGTTCGACGATCCCGCGATCGATCGCGTCAATTCGTCGACCCAGACACCGCTGGTGCGCGCCAGACATATCGAACTGCATGCCCGTCTCGCCGAGGGCGCGCCGACCGATCATCCCGTGATCGAGACCGACCTGCAGATCGCCGGCGGCAGCGTACAGGAAGTGCATCCGTTGCTGGCGCAGCCGTTCGATGCGCAACTCCGCGCCAAGTTGAGCGGCCTGAAGGATCTGGCGCCAAAGCCGTGGCCGCAACGGTTTCGCGAATTGCAGGCCGCCGGTGGCCATGTCGAAATCGAACCGTCCCGCATTCAGCAGGGCGACCTCGTTGCGGTTGCTTCGGGCACGTTGGGTTTGACCGCGCAAGGCAATCTCAACGGCGAATTGCAGATGACGGTGGCGGGAATCGAGAAAGTGATTCCGGCGCTCGGCCTCGAGAAAATGCTCGACCAAGGCGTGCCCCAGGGCACGCTCGACAAGGTCGCGCCGGGTGTGAAGAGCCAGGACGTCAACAATCTGTTCGGTGCGCTCGACCGCGCCATTCCCGGCCTCGGCAAGGTGGTGAAGCAGAACGTCAATGTCGGCGTCGCCGCCGGCATCAACGCGCTCGGCAAGGAAGCCGAACTCGAAGGCAAGAAAGCCCGCGTCTTTCCGCTGCGCTTTGTCGATGGCGCGGTATTGCTCGGCCCGCTCAAGGTGGCCCAGGTCCCGCCGCTGTTTTGAGACCGGCTGAAGCGTTTTCGAGCGAACACGCGCTGATCGCCGAACCGTGATCGGCGCGGGTCTACGCGCCGGGAATTCCCAACCTTAAGTTTTGGTCTTGCTGGGAGACGGCCGCCTATTCCGGCGGCCGAGGGCAAGGAGAATATTCATGCGCACATTCCAATCGGTTACCGCGACGACGATCGGCGCGGCGTTGATGTTGTCGGCCGCGCTGGCGACGCCGGTATTCGCGCAAGCCGCGATCTCGGAGCCGGGCGCCTACGCGTTCTATCATCCCAATGGCGATGTCCTGAATGCCGGCGCCGGCGGCGTGCGATCGGCCCCCGAGACCAACGCCCTGGCGATGGTGCCTTACGGCAGAGTGATTCATCACCGCGTGCACCATGGCTCGCACGAGTTCACCGCCAAGCGGCTCGACCGCTACAGCCCGGAGTGAGTGCGCTCGGATAAAATCTTAGTTCATTCGAAGCGCTCGTGGCTCCCTTCTCCCACAGGGGGAGAAGGGAAGAGGGCGCATCGTCTCGTGATCGCCGCGCGTAGCGGCGTAATTACCCGATCATCGCAAGCTGATTTGGCGTGTCCACCCCATCACGCGAAAATTTTCCGCTTTTCTTCCACCGCAAATCAGCTGCGTATGGCCGCTATCCCGTGCCCCATGAGAGGGGCGTTTCGCGATCGTCACGGACGTTGGGCATGGGAGGCGGTGGACGCGGATGCGCTGTTGACGAAGGGCGCGGACGCGGACGGCGAAGTCGTGTGGTTCTGACGCCCCGACGCTGGCGTCAAGTTCTTGGGAAGCAAGCTTCCTGGGGATGATGGTGGCAAACAAGCCCGGTCACCAGGAAGAGCACGAAGGAAACCGTAACACCATCGCGTGCGGGAATGCCGGGTGATTCCGGTGCGACCGTGGTGACTAACGCGCGTGCTAACTACTCTACACGCGCGGCTGCGGGTGCATCGGGCACCCGGCATTCCCCACGCCCTCATCGAGGGCGGACGAATTGCAAGCCTCGGGCACATAATGTCGCGAGAACGAGGAAGTGTGCGCAGGCTTGTAGGGTGGGCAAAGGCGCGTCAGCGCCGTGCCCACCATCTTACACCGTACGCGCAATTGGTGGGCACGCTGCGCTTTGCCCACCCTACAACGCGAAACGAACACGCACGGCGTAAGGGTTCCTGCAGACCCGCGACCCACGTCGCGGGGAAATGGATCCCGGCCCTGCGGAGCGGCACTACGCGCCGCACCGCGTCCGGGACACGGCGCGGAAACGTTACGTGCTCAATCCGCCTTCTTCGTCAAACTCGCGTGCGGTCTGCCGAAATCCGCTGCGGCGGAATCCTGGCCGACTTCGACGATGCCGCGGCGGATGGCGCGGGTGCGGGTGAAATGTTCGAACAGGGCTTCACCGTCATTGCGCCTGATGGCGCGGGTCAGCTTCGACAAATCCTCGTTGAAGGTGCCGAGCATTTCCAGCACGGCTTCCTTGTTGGCGAGGAACACGTCGCGCCACATCGTCGGGTCCGAGGCTGCGATCCGGGTGAAGTCGCGAAAACCGCCGGCGGAGAATTTGATCACTTCGGAGGAGGTCACCTGCGCCAGTTCATCGGCGGTGCCGACGATGGTGTAGGCGATCAGATGCGGCAGATGGCTGGTGATCGCGAGCACGAGGTCATGATGATCCGGCGTCATGATCTCGACCTTGGCGCCGAGCCCGGCCCAGAAGTTTTTCAGGCGTTCGACCGCGGCGGGATCGGTGCCTTCGGGCGGCGTCAGGATGCACCAGCGGTTGATGAACAGTTCGGCGAAACCGGAATCGGGACCGGAATGCTCGGTGCCGGCGACGGGATGCGCGGGCACGAAATGCACACCGGCGGGCAGGAACGGCGCCATGTCGCGCACCACGGCGCCCTTGACCGAGCCGACGTCGGAAATCACCGCGCCCGGTTTGAGATGGCCGGCGATTTCTTCCGCCACCGGGCCGCAGGCGCCGACGGGGATGCACAGGATGACGAGGTCGGCGTCCGCGACGGCTTCGGCGTTGGTCTCGACCACGCGATCGACGACGCCAAGCTCCTGCACCCGGGCCCGCGTTTTCGGCGAACGCGCGGTGGTGACGATTTCGCCGGCGAGCCCTTGCGCGCGGGCGCCGCGCGCGATCGAGCCGCCGATCAGACCGAAGCCGATCAGCGCAACCTTGTTGAAGATGGGCGCGGCGCTGCTCATCTGGCCGCCATGAAATCGCGCAAGCCGTCGAGCACCAGGCGGTTGGCTTCCTCGGTGCCGATGGTCATGCGCAGCGAATGCGGCAGGCCGTAATTGTTCAGCGCCCGCAGCACCAGGCCGCGCCTGGTCAGGAAAACGTCGGCCTCCGCCGAGGTCTTGCCCTTGTCATCAGGGAAATGGATCAGCACGAAATTGGCCACGCTCGGCGTCACCTTCAGCCCGAGCTTGGTGATTTCTTCCGTCAGCCAGTTGCGCCACTTCTCGGTGTGGATCTTCGACATCTCCTGGTGGCTTGTATCCTCGATCGCGGCGACCGCCGCCAGCATCGCCGGCGTGGTGACGTTAAACGGTCCGCGGATCCGGTTGACGGCGTCGACGATATGGGCCGGGCCGAACATCCAGCCGACCCGAAGGGCCGCCAATCCATGAATCTTGGAAAACGTATGGGTTATGACCGTGTTCTCGGTCGTCGCCACCAGTTCGATGCCGATCTCATAGTCGTTCTTCGAAACATAGTCCGAATACGCCGCATCGAGCACCAGCAGCACATCCGGCGGCAGGCCAGCGCGCAGCCGCCTGACCTCATCGAACGGCAGATAGGTTCCGGTCGGATTGTTCGGATTGGCGAGCCACACCAGCTTGGTGCGCGGCGACACCAGCTTCAGGATCGCGTCGACGTCGGCGGTGAAATTTGTTTCCGGCGCGACCACATTGACGGCGCCATTGGCCATGGTCGCGATCGGATACACCAGAAATCCATGCGCGGTGGAGATCGCCTCGTCGCCCTGCTTCAGATAGGTGTGCGCCAGCAGATTGAGGATTTCGTCGGAGCCCGCGCCGCAAATAATGCGATCGGGATCGAGCCCGAAGGCGCGGCCGATGGCTTCGCGCAACACGCGCGAGGTGCCTTCCGGATAATCCTCCAGATGCGCAGCGGCCGCCTTGAAGGCTTCGATCGCTTTCGGCGACGGCCCGAACGGGGTTTCGTTGGCCGACAGCTTGAACATCTTGCGGCCCGGCTCCGGCACCGGGCTCTTGCCCGGCGTGTAGGGCGCAATATCGAGAATGCCGGGATTCGGCACGGGACGAGACATCTTCAACTCCGGATTAGCAGGCGGCCAAAACGGTTAATGACCTTTGGCCGAACCGTTCGGGGCCACCGTATAGCGCGTTGCATGGCTGCCGACGAGGGCCGACGAGCGCACCGAGGCACCGGCCTCGATCAGCGCCGCCTTGATCTTTTCGTGGGCGCCGCCCGCGACCGAGACCAGCAGCGCCGCGCCGTCGTAAGCGGTATCCGGCACGGCGACGATGTCGGCCAGCGGCGCCAGCGCGCGGGCGGTATCCGCGTTCCAGCCGGAGACGCGGATGCTCCACATCTCGACTTCGGTGACCATGGCGTCGTCGGCGACCCGCGAGATCACGAACACCGGCAGGGCCGCGGGATGATCGGCGCGTTCGAGGAACGGCAGCCGGGCGATGATTTTCGGCGCGCCCTCGGCCTCGAGCGCGTTCCACCACGGGGTGTGACCGGAGACCGCCGAGACCAATGCCAGATCGCCCTTCGATTTCGCCACCGCCTCGACGGCGGCCTGGGCGCTGAAATGCGAGACGTAAGGCACCACGAAGCCGAAATGAAACCGCGCCGAATCCCGCATCATGGATTCGCCGACCGAAACATCCGCATGGACCGCGAACGGCGCCTGCACATACGTGAAAGTCGAGATGATGACGCGCCAGATGCTCTCGATGGTGTCGAGCGGCAGGATGCCGCGATGGCGTTGCACCAGCTCCCGCATCATGCTGGCCTCGCGCGCGGGACGAAACGCGGAGCCGACTTCCTGGGTCTTCTTGACCTGGATCAATCGATCGATGATGTCGCCGCGCGCCATCAGCAGGCGGTGCACCTGCTCGTCGATCGCATCGATCTCCTTGCGCAGGTCCTGCAGCGATGGCGGGGCGGGGGGCGATGGCGACATGGTCATATCCGACAAGAAGGAAGCCTCATCCTGCGGAGCGGCGTCTTCGCCGCGTCTCGAAGGATCAATGTGTTCTCCCTCATGGTGCGAGACGGCGCAAGTGCGCCTCATCGCCAACAGGGCGACGAGGTTTGGGTAGCCCGCGGCCCGGCGGAGCGCGGTTCCCTTAACCCGGGGCATCCCTTGACGAAAAGCCGGCCCGCGCCTATTTCTAGGGCGTTCCGTGGTCATTTGAGCCGGCCGGCTTGCAGCCACGTTAAACAATTCGCTAAACAGGCCGGGGACAATTGGGATCCCGGCCGAACCTTATGTTCAGGCCGGGTTTTTTATGGCCTGCTTTTTAGGGGATCGTAACCCCGGAAGAGTTGGGTGCCGCGATGGCAAATGTGCGTTCGATATCAAGCCCGCCGATCCATACCGAGGATCGCGCGCATGAGGCGGATCATCCGAGTTCGCTGCTGGCGGAGTTCGGATTTGACCAGCCGCTGAAGCTCGATTGCGGCATCGATCTGGCGCCGTTCCAGATCGCCTACCAGACTTACGGCCAGCTCAATGCCGATCGCTCCAACGCGATCCTGGTGTTTCACGCCCTGACCGGCGACCAGCACGCCGCCAATGTGCATCCGGTGACCGGCAAGCCCGGCTGGTGGCATACCCTGGTCGGCCCGGGCCGGCCGCTCGACACCGAGCGCTATTTCATCATCTGCTCGAATGTGATCGGCGGCTGCATGGGCTCGACCGGGCCGGCCTCGACCAATCCGGCGACCGGTAAATTATGGGGCCTGGATTTTCCGATCATCACCATTCCCGACATGGCGCGTGCGCAGGCCATGCTGATCGACCGGCTCGGCATCGAGACGCTGTTCTGCGTGGTCGGCGGCTCGATGGGCGGCATGCAGGCGCTGCAATGGACCGCGGCCTATCCAAAGCGGGTATTTTCGGCGCTGGCGGTCGCGTGCAGCACCCGGCATTCGGCGCAGAATATCGCCTTCCACGAACTCGGCCGGCAGGCGGTGATGGCCGATCCGGACTGGCACCATGGCCGCTATTTCGAGCAGGACACCCATCCGCATCGCGGCCTTGGCGTGGCGCGGATGGCGGCGCACATCACCTATCTGTCGGATGCAGCGCTGCATCGTAAATTCGGCCGCCGGATGCAGGACCGCGAATTGCCGACGTTTTCGTTCGATGCGGATTTTCAGGTCGAGAGCTATCTGCGCCATCAAGGCTCGTCGTTCGTCGAGCGGTTCGACGCCAACTCCTATCTCTATCTGACGCGGGCGATGGATTATTTCGACATCGCCGCCGACCATAACGGCGTTCTGGCGGAGGCATTTCGCGGCATCCAGACCCGGCTCTGCGTGGTGTCGTTTACCTCCGACTGGCTGTTTCCGACCTCGGAATCGCGGGCGCTGGTCCACGCGCTCAACGCCTCCAGCGCGCGGGTGTCGTTCGCCGAGATCGAGACCGATCGCGGCCACGACGCGTTCCTGCTCGACGTGCCCGAGTTCATCGATATTTCGCGCGCGTTCCTGGAGTCGGCCGGCAGTGCGCGTGGCCTGACCAAAAAGGGTGGCTGAGATGGCGGCCCAGCAACAGACATTGCCGCTGAGCGGCGTCGCGCCTGACGCCGGCAAGGTCGAATATCGCGGCGACCATCTGCTGGTCGCCAAAATGGTCGAGAGCGGCTCGAAGGTGCTCGATGTCGGCTGCGGCGAGGGCGATCTGCTGCGGCTGCTGGAGAGCCGCGGCATCGACGGCCGTGGCATCGAATTGTCGCGCGAGGGCGTCAACCGCTGCGTCGCCAAGGGGCTGGCGGTGGTGCAGGGCGACGCCGACACCGATCTGGTCAATTACCCCGACGACGCCTTCGACTACGTGATCCTGTCGCAGACCCTGCAGGCGACGCGACAGCCGCGCGTGGTGCTGGAAAATCTCCTTGCGGATCGGGCGCCGCGCCATCGTGTCGTTTCCGAATTTCGGCTTCTGGCGGATGCGGCTGCAGCTTCTGATTGGCGGCCACATGCCGCGCACCGACAACCTGCCGTCGACCTGGTACGACACCCCGAACATCCATTTCTGCACTATCAAGGATTTCGTGCAGCTCTGCGAGGAGATCAACGTCAAGATGGAGCGCGCGGTCGCGCTCGATACCTACGGCCGCCCGGTCCGGGCCAACCTGCCGTGGTGGTTCTGGAACATGTTCGGCGAGCAGGGCGTGTTCCTGCTCAGCCGGGCAGGCAAGGAGAGGTAGGCGATGGTCGTTCCGGAGCGCGTCGGAGACGCGAATCCGGAACCTCGAGATTCCGGGTTCGTGCTGCGCACGCCCCGGAATGACCGGATCATTACCCCGCGATCGACCTGGGGTCGCGGACCGGCCAGCGGCCCGCTTCGACCAATGCGATGAAGCGTTCGACCATTTCGTTGAACAATGCCGGTTCTTCGAGATTGAGCACATGGCCGGATTTCGGAAACAGCGTCAGCCCGGCGGCGGGCAGGTGCTTCTTGAGGAACATACTGGGCGCGACGCAGTGATCGTCCTCGTCGCCGCAGATGATCAGCGCCGGGGTAAGCACTTTCTTGATGGCGTCGGTCATGGTGTAGATCGAGGGGCGGCCACCCTGGAAGCTGCGCATGGTGTTGGCGGAACCCTTGGAATCATGCCGCGCCAGCGCCGCGTAGAAATCGGCGTGACCGCGCGGGTCCTTGAGCAGGAAGGGAATCCGGCCTGGCGCGTCGCGGGTCACCTTGGCGACCTCGTCCGAGCCGAGGGTCTGGAACTGGTCGGCGGTGGCCTGGCACTGCTTGCGGAAGGCCTCGAGGTGGTCGAGATCGGATCCGGAACCAACGCCGGCGAGCGTCATCGACAGCGCCCGCTGCGGCGCGTGGAGGCTGACCTGCAGCGACGAATACGACCCCATCGACAGGCCGACGAAATGGGCCTTGTCGATCTTGAGATGATCGAGCACCGCGAGGGCGTCGGTATAGAAATGCTTGTAGGTGTAGCTGTCGGCCGACGGCGGCACCTCGGACGGCGTATAGCCCCGCGCCGAATAGGCGATGCAACGGTGGCCGCGCGAAAAATATCGCATCTGCGGCTCCCAATTGGTGTGGTCGGCGGCGAATTCGTGCAGGAAGATAACAGGCGTTCCGCTGCCGGCTTCCTCGAAATAGAGCCGGACATTGTCGCTGGTGACGGCGTAGGGCATTTCGTTTCCTCTTCTTTGTTTGGCGTTTTTACCGACGCCGACCGGCGCTGTCCCGCGCCGAAGGCCGGGCCAAAATCGCAGTTAACGCGGCCTGCTGCAATCGGGCGCGATCGCCTTTTTGGCCGCCGGGACCGGCCCGCGCACGATTTTGTGAAGTCGCCCCTTCCGTTTTCCAGGCGGTATTCCCACATTTGCCTCAAGCCGGCGTGAGCGTCGGTGACGACCGCCGGCTGGTTGAGGAATGTCAGCGCGGCCGCGCGGAAACCCCAAGAAATACCCAATGAAGATGCCTTATCCGTGCCTCATGGGCGGAGTGGCAGGCTGAGGGAACATCTGATGAATATTGAAAAATACACCGAGCGTGCGCGCGGTTTTATCCAATCGGCGCAATCCCTGGCGATGCGCGACGGCCACCAGCAATTCTCGCCGTTGCACATGCTCAAAGTGCTGCTGGACGACAGCGAGGGCCTTGCGGGCGGTCTGATCGACCGCGCCGGCGGTAATTCGCGCGCGATCCTCAAGGCGACCGAGGACGCAATCGGCAAACTGACGAAGGTTTCCGGCAGCGGGGCCGGTCAGGTCTATCTCGCGCCCGATCTGGCGCGCGCGTTCGACGCCTCTGAAAAGGCGGCCGAGAAGGCCGGCGACAGCTTCGTCACGGTGGAGCGACTGCTGCTCGGGCTGACGCTCGACAAAGACAGCGAGGCCGGCGCGATCCTGAAGAAGGGCGGCGTCACCCCGCAAAACCTCAACGCGGCGATCGAATTGCTGCGCAAGGGCCGCACCGCGGACTCGGCGACCGCCGAGAACGCCTACGATGCGCTGAAGAAATATGCCCGCGACCTGACTCAGGCTGCGCGGGACGGCAAGCTCGACCCGGTGATCGGCCGCGACGAGGAAATCCGTCGTACCATCCAGGTGCTGTCGCGCCGTACCAAGAATAACCCCGTGCTGATCGGCGAACCCGGCGTCGGCAAGACCGCGATCGTCGAAGGCCTGGCGTTGCGTATTCTCAATGGCGACGTGCCAGAGAGCCTGAAAGACAAGAAATTGCTGTCGCTCGATCTCGGCGCGCTGATCGCGGGCGCGAAATACCGTGGCGAGTTCGAGGAACGGCTGAAGGCCGTGCTGCAGGAGGTCACCTCCGCCGAGGGCAGCATCATCCTGTTCATCGACGAAATGCACACGCTGATCGGGGCTGGCAAGGCAGATGGCGCGATGGATGCGTCCAACCTGCTGAAGCCCGCGCTGGCGCGGGGTGAACTGCATTGTATCGGCGCCACCACGCTCGACGAATACCGCAAGCATGTCGAAAAGGACGCCGCGCTGGCGCGCCGGTTCCAGCCGATCTTCGTCAGCGAGCCGACGGTCGAGGACACCATCTCGATCCTGCGCGGCCTCAAGGACAAATACGAACAGCATCACGGCGTCCGCATCACCGATTCAGCACTGGTGGCGGCGACAACGCTATCGAACCGCTACATCACCGACCGTTTCCTGCCCGACAAGGCCATCGATCTGATGGACGAGGCGGCGGCGCGGCTGAAGATGCAGGTCGATTCCAAGCCGGAAGAACTCGATTCGATGGATCGGGAAATCATCCGGCTGAAGATCGAACAGGAAGCGCTGAAGAAGGAAAGCGATGCGGGCTCAAAAAGCCGGCTGCAGACGCTCGACAAGGAACTCGCCGAACTCGAGGAAAAGTCGGCGGCGCTGACCTCGCGCTGGAGCGCGGAGAAAAACAAGCTTTCCAACGCCCAGAAGCTCAAGAGCGAACTCGATGGCTTGCGCATTGAACTCGCCAACGCCCAGCGCCGCGGCGAATATCAGCGCGCCGGCGAACTGGCCTATGGCCGCATTCCCGAGCTCGAAAAACGGCTGGCCGACATCGAGGCCAAGGAAAACGCCGGCGAGATGATGGAGGAGGCGGTCACCGCCAACCACATCGCGCAGGTGGTGTCGCGCTGGACCGGGGTGCCGGTCGACAAGATGCTGGAAGGCGAAAAGGACAAGCTGCTGCGGATGGAAGACAGCCTCGGCGACCGCGTGGTCGGCCAGGCCGAAGCCGTTCGGGCGGTCGCGACCGCGGTTCGCCGCTCGCGGGCGGGTTTGCAGG
>CAWJSD010000018.1:0-54348 GCA_963845435.1 uncultured Alphaproteobacteria bacterium | reverse complement strand
ATCGTTGTGCTTGATGCCGCGACTACCGATCGGATTGCCGTAGCGATCGAGAAAGGTCACCGCCAGGTCCGACTTCTTCAGCCAGTCCTCATCGGCGGTTTCGCGAAACGCCGGCACCGCCAGCGCCAGCATCAGCACCGAACCGGCGAGCCCGATGGTGGCGGCCTCCGACAGCGGTTCGATGAAGACCCAGCGCTTCCATCGCCCGACATAAAACCGGTCCATGAAGGTGGAGTAGCGTTCGTAAAGTTCGCGGATGCCCTTGCCCGACGAGAACAGGGTGGAGTTGATGCGCGCGTCGAGATCCAGAAAGAAGTTCCGGATCTTCTGCGTCCATGCCGGCGGTAGGATCTGGCGCACCTGGGCCCTTGCTCAGTTCGAAAGCGCTCGGGTGCCCAACCGGGCACCATGAGACGTCTTGCGGGAATGTTGCGGCAAACCCATGGCGCAACTCGCGCACCAGCGCCAATGGGAGAGTCGCTGGTTTTGTAGCCGAGCAGGGGCCATAAACCAATGGTGCGGCTGTGATTTTGATCGGCAGGCCTAACGGTATCCGGCACCGTGCACAGCTTGCGACCGTGGGTCTTGCCCGGGGGCCGTCGCAGCCCCTAGAAGGGACGTTGAGGCCGCTTTGGCCCGGAACCGATACATCACATGACCGCCGCTCCCAAACCATCCTCGGGTCAAGAGGGATTGTTCTGGAAAACCAAGACGTTGGAAGAGATGTCCAACGCCGAATGGGAAAGCCTGTGCGACGGCTGCGCGCGCTGCTGCCTGGAGAAGCTCGAGGACGAGGATACCGGCCAGATCTACTTCACCCACGTTTCATGCCGATTATTGGATTCGGGGCTTTGCGCCTGCAAGGACTATCAAAATCGTTCGGAGAAGGTTCCGGATTGCGTGCGGCTGACGCCGGAGAATGTCCGCAGCCTGAACTGGCTGCCGCCGAGCTGCGGATACAAGCTGGTTGCCGAGGGCCGCGATCTCTACTGGTGGCACCCGCTGATCTCAGGCGATCCGAATACGGTGCATGAGGCCGGGGTATCGGTGCGTGGCCGGGTCGAGGGCACCGAGGATACGATCCCGGATGCCGATCTCGAGGACCATATCGTGCGGTGGCCGGCGCTGTTGCCGAAGCGGGCGCGGTTGAAAAAGCGCCCGAAATCCTGAACCAATCCTTAACCGTTTCGGTCACGCATTCGCGATTGCTGCTTTGCGGGATGCTCCCATGCGCCCGACCCGCTGCCGCAACTCGGAATTGGCGGGTACATAGACGTTCGTAGAACGATTCCATCGCGCTTTCCGCGCTACCCGACAAATCTTACGCAAAATCATATATCCAAATGAACAAGTACGCACGGCAGAGCAGTGATCCTGCCGACAACCAGACATTGCCTGACGAACTCGCTGCCGAATTGTCGCATATCACCACCGAGGTGATGGAGTTCAACGATGCGCCGCCGATCGCGCCGCGCGCGCCGCTGACACCGAGCGAAGTCCGCACCATCCTGATGAGCCTGATGCTGACGATGTTCCTGGCCGCGCTGGACCAGACCATCGTCGCGACCGCGCTGCCCACGATCGGGCGCCAGTTCCAGGACGTCTCCAACCTGTCATGGGTGATCACGGCCTATCTGCTGGCATCGACCGCGGTGGCGCCGGTGTTCGGCACGCTGTGCGACATCTACGGCCGCCGCGCCATGATCATCGTCGCGCTGAGCCTCTTCATCGTCGGCTCGGTGTTGTGCGGCATCGCGCCGAACATGCCGATCCTGATTCTGGCGCGCGGCCTGCAGGGGCTTGGCGGCGGCGGCATCATGCCGGTCGTGCAAACCGTGATTTCCGACGTGGTGACTCCGCGCGAACGTGGCCAGTATCAGGCCTATTTCAGCGGGGTGTGGACCCTGGCCGGCATCGGCGGCCCGGTGCTCGGCGGCGTGTTCGCCGAACATCTGCACTGGTCGATGGTGTTCTGGATCAACGTGCCGCTCGGTCTCGGCGCGCTGGCGCTGATGCTGCCCAAGATGGGCAAGATCCCGGTGTTCCACCGCAAGCGCAAGGTCGACTGGGCCGGCGGCGTGCTGCTGATGGCCTCGGCGGTCGTGTTCATGCTGGTGCTGACCTGGGGTGGTAACAAGTTTTCATGGCTGTCGCCGACCATCGTGGCGATGCTGGGTGCTTCGATCGCCCTGGCGCTGGCCTTTGTCTGGCATGCCCGCAGCGCGGACGAGCCGTTCCTGCCGCTGAAGCTCTTGAGTGGAACCGTTGTGCCCTACGGCATGATCGCCGGCGGCTGCGCCATGGGCGCGATGATCGGACTGACCGTGCATCTGCCGCTTTACTACGAGGTGGTCTACCACCTCAGCGCCAGCCAGGCCGGACTGGCGCTGATTCCGCTGGCGGCGGTTTCGACCTGTGGTGCGGCGATCGCCGGTTACACCATGGCCCGCGCAACCCATTACAAGCGGGTATCGATCATCGGACTGGCGTGCTCGGCCGCGATCGGCGCCATCTTCGCCTTCACGTCGCTGCCGCTGTGGGGATTGCTGATGCTGCTGGCGCTCTATGCGCTCGGGCTCGGAACCACGTTCCCGATCAGCGTGGTGGCGCTGCAGAACGCGGTGGCGCGGTCCCAGGTCGGTACCGTGACCGGCGCGATGAACTTCTTCCGCTCGCTGATGGCTTCATTCACCGTGGCAGCCTTCAGCACCATCCTGTTGATGGCGCTCGGCGCCGACGTTTCGGCGGGTGGCGAACATGGCGGCGTGGTGAGTTCGATTTCCGCTACCGACATGATTGCCGCGTTCCATTACGTCTTCGGCGCCGCGGCGGTGCTGCTGGCGACCGGATCGCTCTGCATGATCCTGATGGAAGAAAAGCCGCTGGCCGGCCCGGCCAAGAAGTCGGTGCCGTTGACGGAGTAGGGCGCTCGGGATAGTTGGCCCGAGGCGCTTAGATTCAGCCGGCTCGGGCCTGGCCTTGTTCCTACCCTTGGGCCTTGCTGGGCAAGGCCTGCTCGGAAGGCTTTTGGTCGGACGAGGCGTGGTCCAACGAATCTTCAGCAGGTAATTCCTGATCGGCCACATCCTGAACCGGCGACTCCTGGCTGGCGGGCTCTCCTGAAGGACCCAAGCCGGGAAATTCCTGATAGAGGGCGTCGATCTCCGCGGCCCAGGGGTCGCCAGGACCCTTCTCAGCATCGGCCGGTTGGCTCCCGAGTTCAGCCTGGGCTTGCTGCGTCAGCTGTCCGAGGTTGTCGGCAAGCTGCCGCATCAACTCATCGACCTCAGCGCGTGTCTTGTCGTCGAGTGCGGCCGGCTTGAGCGCGTCGGCCAGCTTGCCGGTCAGTTCCACCGAAAGTTTTGCGAGATCGGGAATCGAAGCCAGCGGCGTCTTGAGTTCGCGGGCAGCGGCCAACTCGGTGCGCAGCCGGGCGTTTTCCTCCTCGTTGGCAGCCTGCCGGGCGACGATCTGGTCGTGCGCGATAAAACTCTGCTCGAGCCGTTGCTCAAGCTCGGCCACCAGCTGGCCGAATTCGGCGAGTTCATCCTCGGAAGGTCCGGTCATCGGACCAAACCCGAGGGCTCCGCGGCCGGACGGCAGCGGATCAAGTGGCGACTCCCTCGCTTTGGAATCAGAATGCGCACCGCTTAAAAATATCATCAGGCCACAGGGCAGGCCAGCGCGAGATATGATCGAAGCACGCCAAAGACTTAGGGCCACCGCTTCAGCCAAATTTACAGGCCAGGGGCGTGGACCTAAATCTCGGAGTTTGCGGCCAGGAGTTCTTGGAGCTGACGTGAAAGCTTAAGTCCCCGGCCTTGAAACCTCGGTTTCCTTGGAGGTGATGAACTCCAGCAGCACTGGAATCCCTTCTTTCGTTTTCTCAATACCGCGCTTGATGGCGGGAACGATGTCTTCCGGGCGGGTGATCCGCTCGCCATAGCCGCCGAAGGCACGCGCCATCGCGGCGTAGTCGCCGGAAATATCGGTCGAGCGGTATTTTTCGGTCGATACCGGCATCACCTTCAGTTCGATCGCCATGCTGAAATTGTTCAGCAGGATCGACATGATCGGGATCCGCTCGCGCACGGCGGTTTCGAAATCCATCCCGGTAAACCCGATCGCGGCGTCGCCCCAGACGTTGATGCATAGCTTGTCGGGTTTGGCCAGCTTGGCGCCCATCGCCAGCCCGAGCCCGTAGCCGAGCTGGGTGGTCTTGCCCCAGCCGAGATAGGACAGGGGCTCGACCGCTTTCCAGAACGGCGAGAGCTGGTCGCGGGGACTGCCGGCGTCGTGGGTGATGATGGTGTTCTTGATGTCGACGGTGTGTTGCAGATCCCAGAGCACGCGATAAGGATTTAGCGGCGCTTCATTGTGTGTGAGCTTGGGCATCCATTTGGCCAGCCACTCCTTGTGCGAAGCCGCGATTTCGGCCGCCACCGCGGTAGCATCCCGATCCGACGCGATGGTCTTGCCGATCTCCTCCAGCAACGCGTCGAGCACCAGGCCGGCATCGCCGACCAGACCGATCCTGGCTTCGACATCCTTGTTAAGATGGGCCGGGTCGAGCGTTGAATGGATGATGGTTTTGCCTTTCGGCATGGCGATGCCGAAGGAGGTTTCGGTGAACGAACAGCCGATGCCGAAGATCACATCGGCGTCGGCCAGGAACTTCGGTACCGCGCGCGGCACGGCAAGGCCGCCCGACCCCAGCGACAGCGGATGGGTTTCCGGAAAGGCCGACTTGCCGCCGAGGCTTGATGTGACCGGGATCGCCAGCCGTTCGGCGAGCCGTTTCAGCTGCGGCCAGGCCTTCGCGTAATGGACGCCCTGGCCGGCATAGATGACCGGCCGCTTGGCCGCCACCAACAGCGCTGCCGCCTGCTTCACGTCGACCGGGTCGGCGCCGTAACGGGTGCGCAGCACCGGGGTGTAGTCCAGCGGCTCCGGAACTTCCTCGTTCCACATGTCCGCGGGGATTTCGACGATGACGGGGCCACCGCGGCCGTTCTTCAATTGAGTGAAGGCGCGGCGGAAGATATTACCGACTTCGGCGGCAAGGATGATCGGCTCGGACGATTTTGAAAACGCCTTCATCGCCTGGCTGGAATTGAAGTTGGGATCGATGTTGGCGAGGCGGCGCGCATAACCCATCGGCAGCACCAGCACCGGCACCGACTCGCCGTAGCATTGCGCCACGCCGCCCATGGCGTTTTCCGCGCCGGGGCCGTGCTGCATGCAGAACGCGCCGATGCTGCGTCCGGAGGTGACGCGCGAAATCGCGTCCGCCATGTGTACGCCGACGCGCTCCTGGCGCACCATGACTGGACGAATGTCGGCGGCAGCGGCGTGTTCGATGATGTGGTTGACCGGATAACCGCAGAGGATCTCGATGCCCTCGCGCTTCATGATTTCCGCAATCGCAGTGCCGAGCTTCATGGTTGTTCCTCCCTGAAATCGGCCGATGTTGAATCCCGGCCTGATGCGACAGTTGGAACAGGAATTGGCGGCCCGGTAAAGCAGGCACGCCGGGCGCTCGCCGAGGTTCTGCCATCCCGGTTTGCATCCCGACCGGCGGTGCGGCGCGGCCGGAGGCCGAATTCGTCGCATTAGCCGTCATTGCGAGGAGCGAAGCGAACGAAGCAATCCTGGGGCTCCAGCTACGTGGCCCCTGGATTTGCTTCGCTGCGCTCGCAATGACGGAGCTAGCCTTTGCGGTCGGCGTTGAGCGCCCGCAGCATCGCGATCCGCGCGAACATCAGCCAGCCGCCGCCGATCTCGGCGGCGTTGATCAGGTTTTCGACCGCGAGTTGCCAACGCTCGTGCTGTTGGGCGGCCTTGGGTAACTTCATGATGTAGTCGGCGGCGTGCTGCAGCGTCACCAGCTGGCGGCCGCCGCGCAGCGGGATCGGTTCGTCAAACGGCGTCGACCACGGCATTGCCGGTTACCGCGATCGTTGACCGGGTCAGCCCGCTTTCTTCGAGCGCGCCGCGGCAGGTCGCGCGGACTTTTCGGCCTTTTTCGGCTCCGGCTTGGCTGCTTCCTTGACGGTTTCCTTAGCAGCGCGCTTGCCGCCGCCGCTGATCGGCAGCAGCATCTCGCGCTGGCCCTCGACCCGTTTCTTCGGCTTCTTGCCCTTGGTGTCCTTCGGGCCGGCCGCCGCCTTGGCAGGGGCGTCCTTTTCATTGGCCAGGCTGCGCTTGAGCGCATCCATCAGATTGATGACGTTGCCGCCGGATTTCGGCGCGGCCTTGGTGGCGGCCGGCAGGCCGTTGCGCTTCTGGTTGATCAGGTCGATCAGCGCGCTCTCGTAGCGGTCCTCGAACTGCTCGGGTTCGAAGGACGCGGATTTCTGCTCAACGATATGCTTGGCGAGATCCAGCATGTCCTTGGTGACTTTGACGTCCTGGATGTCGTCGAAATATTCCTTTTCGTCGCGCACCTCGTAGGGATAGCGCAGCAGCGTTCCCATCAGGCCCTTGTCGAGCGGCTCCAGCGCGATGATGTGCTCGCGGTTGGTCAGCACCACGCGGCCGATCGCGACCTTGTTCATGCTGCGGATGGTTTCGCGGATCACCGCGAACGCGTCATGGCCGACCTTGCCGTCGGGCACGAGGTAATAGGGGCGGATCAGATAGCGGTTGTCGATATCGGATTTCGGCACGAACTCGTCGATCTCGATGGTGCGGGTCGATTCCAGCGCGAGGTCGTCGAGTTCGTCCTTGGTGACCTCGATGTAGGTGTCGGTGTCGACCTTGTAGCCCTTCATGATGTCGTCGGCGGCGACTTCCTCGCCGGTGTCGGCATCGACCTTGGCATATTTGATGCGATGGCCGGTCTTGCGGTTGATCTGGTTGAAAGAGACTTTCTCGGTGTCCGACGTCGCCGGATAAAGGGCGACCGGGCAGGTCACGAGCGAAAGGCGCAGAAAGCCTTTCCAGTTGGCGCGGGGGGCCATGGCAATACTCCGGAACGCTACAGACAATCCCCGACGATAACACGGGGAGGCCAGATTTGAACCAATGAGACAGGAATTCTCTTAACGGCGTTAACCGTGCCCGAGCCGGATTTGCCGGTGGGGCTGCGACCTTTTGGACCATCGGTCTCCCCCGGCCAGCCGTCCTGGCGGCCGGGAAAGTCGGAACATCATTCCCGATGCAGCGTTGCTTTCGACAGGTGTCGAGCCGGCGTGCTGACACTAGCAGGTACTTACGGAATGAGGTTCCCATGGCAACGAGACAACACGACCAGATCATCGAAACCGCTACCGAAGCCCGTTCAGGCCGAACCGGGGCCTTCAGTACTAGCTCTGCTCGCGGTGTCGACCGGGCTTGCCGTTCTGATCCTGGGCGTGGTCTGGTTCGTATTCTTTCGCACCTGAATTGGGTGATGCTTCGGCGGTGCGGAACGCCGCGAGCAAGACGCATTGCGATGACTGCGGCCTCTGTTCGGCGGAGCATGCCGCGTCAAATTTATCCGTAGTCGTGGGTGGGACTGGCGCACATCCAGCGGCGCCGGAAGGCGGTTGCCCCGGTCCGGGAGATGGCGGTTTTATCGGCGTCGGGGCGGGGCATTTGGCTTCTCGGCCGCACCAGTGCCCTTGCCTTGAAGGCCGATCGCCATCTAAATCCGGTGAGTTGCCCGTAACGAAATCTCGGTTGTGAAGAAAAAGTAACATGGTGGTTGGGCTCCGTTCATTGCCTGTTCACGCGCGTGAGCCTCATCTGACACCCGTTATCGTGCAGCTCACCTGTGGAGACCAGCTTGCGCCTGCTCGTCGTTGAAGACGATCCCGATCTCAATCGCCAGCTCACCACCGCGCTGACCGACGCCGGCTACGTCGTCGATCGGGCCTTCGATGGAGAGGAGGGGCATTTCCTCGGCGACAGCGAACCTTACGACGCCGTCGTGCTCGACATCGGGCTTCCGAAGATGGACGGCATTTCGGTGCTGGAAGCCTGGCGCCGCAACGGCCGGGTGATGCCGGTCCTGATCCTGACCGCGCGCGACCGCTGGAGCGACAAGGTGCAGGGCTTCGATGCCGGCGCCGACGACTATGTCGCCAAGCCGTTTCATCTCGAAGAAGTCCTGGCCCGGATCCGTGCGCTGCTGCGCCGCTCCACCGGCCACGCCCAGTCCGAACTGACCTGCGGCCCGGTGTCGCTGGACACCCGCACCGGCCGGGTCAGCGTCGCGGGCAATCCGATCAAGATGACCTCGCACGAGTACCGACTGCTGGCCTATCTGATGCATCACACCGGGCGGGTGGTATCGCGCACCGAACTGGTCGAGCATCTTTACGATCAGGACTTCGATCGCGACTCCAACACCATCGAGGTGTTTGTCGGCCGCATCCGCAAGAAGCTCGATGTCGATATCATCCAGACCGTGCGCGGGCTCGGCTATCTGCTGACCCCGCCGGCGGCAAATGCTTGAGATCGGCTATTGATCGGGCGCCGGACTTGCCTTCTTGTTTCGGCATGATCACGCCTGAAAATACGCACCCGGCCACCGGGCTCGCGCCCGTCGACGTGGCGTTTGCCGTGAGGGCGTGATGCGCGGCAATTCGCTTGCCACCCGGCTGTTTCTATCGGCCACCGCCTGGGTGGTGGTGATCCTGATGATCACAGGCGTGGTGCTGTCGTCGGTCTATCACGATGCCACCGAACGGGCATTCGACCGCCGCCTCAATCTCTATCTGCGCACGCTGATCGCCGAAGTCGCAACCCCCGACGAGCCGCCGGACCACCAATTTCAGTCGCTCGGCGAACCCCTGTTCGAATTGCCTCTGTCCGGCTGGTACTGGCAGATCACCCGCACCGATTCCGAGAAGCCCGAGACCCGTGCCTCGAACTCGCTTTGGGACAAGAAGCTGCCCAAGCTCGATGACAGCGCCGAACTGACCGCCGCCGGTGTCCGGCTCGCTTATGTCGACGGACCCGAAGGCCAGAACCTGCGCATGGTCGAGCGCTCGGTCGATCTCGGCGCGGACGGCAAGTTCCTGGTCAGCGTCGCCGGCGACGCTACCGAGATTTTCGACGAAACCCGCACCTTCGACTATTATCTCGGCGGCACCTTCGCGGCGCTGACCATCGTGCTGCTGCTGACCACGATCTTCCAGGTCCGCTTCGGTCTGGCGCCGCTCAAGCGTATTTCGGCCTCCATCGCCGATATCAGGTCCGGCCGCGCCGAGCGGCTGGAGGGCGAATTTCCGGTCGAGATCGCGTTGCTGGCGCGTGAAACCAATGCACTGATCGACGCCAACCGCGAAATCGTCGAACGCGCGCGCACCCATGTCGGCAACCTCGCGCATGCGATCAAGACGCCGCTGTCGGTGATCGTCAATGAGGCTTCGGCCCACGCCGCCAATCCCTTTGCCAGCAAGGTGTTGGAGCAGACCGATGTGATGCGGGATCAAGTGGCGCACCATCTGGAGCGGGCCCGGATCGCGGCCCGCCTCACCGTGATCGCCACCGTCACCGAGGTTGCTCCCGCGATCGAAGCGTTGCGGCGCACCATGGAGAAGATCCACCGCGATCGCGGCGTCGTCATCGCGGTCGAGGCCGATACGCAGGCCAAATTTCGCGGTGAGCGGCAAGACCTCGAGGAGATGGTCGGCAATCTGGTCGACAATGCCTGCAAATGGGCGGCCTCACGCGTGTTCATCGAAGTCGCGGTGCAGCGGCCGGTCGAACCCGGCGGTGGCCCGACTTTGCGGATCATCGTTGACGATGACGGACGCGGGTTGTCGCCGGCCGAGCGTGCCCAGGTCGCACGGCGCGGCCAGCGCCTGGATGAATCCAAGCCGGGGTCCGGGCTGGGGCTGTCGATCGTGGTCGACCTCGCGGCGCTCTACGGCGGCAATCTGTCGCTCGGCAGCGCGCCGATCGGCGGGTTGCGGGCGGAATTAATTCTGCCGGGCGTTTGAATGCGGCCGGAGCCGAGGTGGAACAAGGCTGTCAAAAGGTATCGAGCCACAGTTACTAAACGACTTCTTAACATGGCCTCTTTTATGATGACGGGTGGACGCATCGGCCGTCCGCCGAGAGACGTGCACCCGGGCACATGAGCCAGACATCGAACGAGCGGCTGAGAGAATATCTCGCGCAGCTTCCGCCGCAGTCGCAGGCGCTGCTGATGCGGGAGTTCGAGCGCGCCATCGAGCGTGGCGAGGACGCTAATGTTGCGAATTTCGTGCTCGGGGAGTTGCGCAAGATCGTGCGCGGCGACGACGAGGCGATGCGGCCGCGCACCGACGATCCGGCGCGGCTGCTGTTCCGGCCGCTGGAGCCGTTTCTGATCGAAGGCAATTTTCCGCGGCGGCCGGGTCAGATCCGCCGCGCTTCGCTGCCGCCGGTGTGGCAATGGCTGATCCGCGACGGGGCGCCCGTGCAGGCCCTGGAGTTCGAATCGGCGTTGCGGGAGATGCGCGACGGCGAGACCTCGCCGGCGGTCGATAGCGCGGTCCGGGTGTTCCAGCGCGCCGCGGCGGACGCGATCGTCAAAGTGGTCGGCGAAGGCGACCGGCGCGCACTGGCTCGTATCGGCGGCCCCGATGTCGTCGAGGACGTGGTTCCGATCGGCTCGCTGATGCAGGTTCATGAGTCGCTGGACACCCTCAACGGCAGGATGCCCAGTCACTTCAGGTTGTTCGGGGAACCTCAAATCGTCACGGTCACCAACGCGCTCAACCTTCCGACGCTGCAAACGCCGATGCTGTTGCCGTTCGCGCTGTCGCTGGTGATGCAGCGGCTGACCGCGCCGTGGCAGATCATCCGCCTCGCGATCAAGATGGCGGCTTCCGATGACGAGATCCGCGTCGCCGCGACGCCCTATGGCGTCGCCGTGACCATGGCGCTGCACGATCTGTCCTATCTCGCCGCGGTGCTGCGGACCGATATCAGGCGCGGGCATTTCGACAATGTCTCGGAGCTTCTCAAGACGCTGCATGACGGCGTCCGCGGCCTGCGCACGGAACTCGATCTGCGCAACGAGTTCAACTGGGGCAAGCAACTGACGTCGCTGCGGGCGGAAATTTCCAACACGCTGCAATCGGAAATCGACAGCGTACCGGGCAGGGTGCGGCGCATCCTGCGCCAGCGGCCGGACAAGGATATTTCGATCGCCTCCAAGGTGGATTCGACCGAGGTCGACGAAACCGCGTCCCTGATCGATTTTGTCGCGGTGTGCCGCACCTATGCCAGCGAGCTCGCGATCAACGAAGTGACGCTGCGGACCTATTCGGATCTGCAGCATTATGTCGAACAATCCACGGAAGCGCTGGTGCAGTCGTTGCGCAGTGCCGACAGCAGGACGCGTCCCTATCGCCAGATGCAGACCCAAGCCGCGATCCGCTTTTGCGAAGTGCTGTTCGGCCAGGACTATGCATCTCTGATGAGCCGGGCCGCCGAAAACGCCGTGATCGGCGAACGCAAACCCTCGCGCGCCGGCTAGGCAACCCGAGTTCCCCAGAACGCTTCTCCCTTGGGAATTCTCCAGGAACCGTTCCAAGGGACGCATTCGCCTCCCGCAAAAGAGAGTAAAAATCAGAAATACCATTTCTGGTTGACTGACTCCGGCGGGATACGTACCTTGGGTGGTATGAACTCGATGATTAAATTTGTTGAGCTTGAGAATCGCGTGATCTCGGCAAGCTACCGAAACCTGATGATCAAGGCCAAAGTGGTGCTGGTTCATAAAGTTACCGGCGAGCAGCTGCCGGATCCGGTGGTCACCATCGCTTCGCCGGTGCCGAGCGGTTCGCTCCGGATCCGATTGCCGGATGCGATCAAACCGGGTGATTATTACCTGAAAGCACTGAACGGACACGGCGAACTGGCCGCTCGCAGCGCCGACTTCTACATCGGTTAGGAGCCGCCGGTAGAGCTCCAGGCGCCGGCGATCCGGCGCAATCGGCCGACGCCCCGCGAATAGGTTTTTTCGAGCTGTCACGGATATTTGCGGCCATGATTTCGACTGACAATTGTCAATTGCCGGGCTTGCCGCCCGTGGTGTAAAGCGGCGCATCGGTGCCGGTTTTTCGGGGCGCCGCCCACCGGAACCGGCTTGATGACGCTGTGGTTTGTGTTCGCGCTGATGACGGCCGCGGCGATCTTTGCCGTGCTGTGGCCGCTGGGTCGAAGCGGCCCGCGAGGCGATGCCAGCGAGGCGGTGGTCTACAAGGATCAATTGGCCGAGATCAATCACGACCTTGCCGCGGGCCTGATCGGCGCACCCGAGGCCGAAGCGGCGCGCGTCGAAATCGGCCGCCGTCTGCTTGGCGGCGGACGACCAGCAACGCCGGCCGTCGACAGGAGCGAACCTGCGGCTGCGCCGCACGGCGGCGGCGATCGCATTGGTCGGATTGCCTGTCCTGGCGGTGGCGCTCTATCTGCCGCTGGGATCGCCCAACCTCGGCGATTTTCCGCTGGCGGAACGCAGTCGCGCTCCCGACGCCAAGCAACCGCTAGATAATCTGGTGGCGCAGGTCCAGGCGCATCTGGAGAAAAATCCGACCGATGGCCGCGGCTGGAGCGTGCTGGCGCCGGTGCTGGCGCGGCTCGGCCGCTTTGACGAGGCGGTGGTCGCCTATCGCAACGCAATCACCTATGTGGGCGACAATGCGGCGCGCCGCTCGGATCTCGGCGAGGCGCTGGCCGGAGCGGCGGGCGGCGTGGTCACGTCGGAGGCCAAGGCTGAATTCGACCGCGCGGTGGCGCTGGATGCCGATGACGTCAAGGCGCGCTATTTCCTTGGCCTCGCGGCCGAGCAGGACGGTCGCGGCAGCGATGCGGCGTCGATCTGGCGTACCATGCTGGAAAAAGCCCCGCCGGACGCGCCATGGCGTCCGCTGGTGCAGGAAGCCCTGACCCGGGTCGGCGGCAGCTCGGTCGCGCCGACCTTGCCCGAGGGCGCGATGGCCGCGGCCAAGGACATGAGCGCGGCTGACCGCAACGAGATGATCCACAGCATGGTGGATCGGCTGGCGACCCGGCTGAAACAGAATGGTGATGATGTCGAGGGATGGCTGCGGCTGGTGCGGGCCTATATGGTGATGGGCGATCGCGACAAGGCCAGGAGCGCGTTGACCGATGCCCGGCAGGCCGTCGCCGGAGACGCCGAGCACTTGCGACAACTCAATGAAGGCCTGAAAAATCTCGGGCTCGATGGATAGACGATGCCGATGCAAGGGATGAGAGAGCAGGCATGACACGCAAGCAGCGGCGATTGACCATGATCGGCGGTTCGCTCGCGGTGCTCGCGGTCGCGGCCGCCCTGGTGCTGAACGCGCTGCGCGATTTCGATCGTGTTCTTTTCGACGCCGGTGATGGTTACCGAGAAGCATATTCCGCCGGGCCGGCGGTTCCGGCTGGGCGGAATGGTCGAGCGGGGATCGCTGGTGCGTGGCCAGGATCTGGCGGTCAGCTTCAAGGTCAGCGACGGCAGCGCGACATTGCCGGTCGACTACAAGGGAATTCTGCCCGATCTGTTTCGCGAAGGGCAGGGCGTGGTCGCCGAGGGCGCGCTCGATGCGTCCGGGGTATTCATGGCCGATACCGTGCTGGCCAAGCACGACGAGACCTACATGCCCAAGGAAGTCGCGGATGCCCTGAAGAAACAGGGCCATTGGAAAGACGATTACGGCGAGAAGGCGCAGGCGGCGCAGGCTGATTCCAATGCGTCGAAGGCGACCCAGGGAGTGTCGCAATGATCGCGGAAGCCGGACATTACGCGCTGGTGCTGGCGCTGGCACTCGCCCTGATCCAGTCGACGGTGCCGATCGCAGGCGCGCGGTGGCGCGATCCGGTATTGATGAACGTCGCGCGCTCGACCGCGCTGGCGCAGTTGCTGTTCGTCGGCGGCTCGTTCGCGGCCTTGGTGACCTTGCACGTCACCAGCGATTTCTCGGTCGTCAACGTGTTCGAGAATTCGCATTCGATGAAGCCGCTGATCTACAAGATCACCGGCGTATGGGGCAATCATGAGGGCTCGATGCTGCTGTGGGTATCGATCCTGGCGCTGTTCGGCGGCCTGGTCGCGGCCTTCGGCAATAATTTGCCGCTGTCGCTGCGGGCCCATGTGCTGGCAGTGCAGGCCTGGATCGCCAGCGCGTTCTATCTCTTCATTCTGATCACCTCGAATCCGTTCCTGCGCATCGCCAATCCGCCGATCGAGGGCCGCGACCTCAATCCGGTTCTGCAGGACATCGGCCTCGCGGTGCATCCGCCGATGCTCTATCTCGGCTATGTCGGCTTCTCGATCTCGTTCTCATTCGCGATCGCGGCCTTGCTCGAAGGCCGGATCGACGCGGCGTGGGCGCGCTGGGTGCGGCCGTGGACCTTGCTGGCTTGGATCTTCCTGACCCTCGGCATCGCGATGGGCTCGTACTGGGCGTATTACGAACTGGGCTGGGGCGGCTGGTGGTTCTGGGATCCGGTCGAGAACGCCTCGCTGATGCCGTGGCTCGCGGGCACCGCGCTGTTGCATTCGGCGGTGGTGATGGAAAAGCGCAACGCGCTGAAAGTCTGGACCATCCTGCTGTCGATCCTGACCTTCTCGCTGTCGCTGCTCGGCACCTTCCTGGTGCGCTCGGGCGTTCTGACCTCGGTGCATGCGTTCGCCACCGATCCGCAGCGCGGCGTCTTCATTCTGCTGATCCTGTGCATCTTCATCGGCGGCAGTCTTTCGCTCTATGCGTGGCGCGCCTCGGCGCTGAAGCAGGGCGGGCTGTTCGCGCCGATCTCGCGCGAGGGCGCGCTGGTGCTCAACAATCTGTTCCTGACCACCGCCTGCGCCACCGTGTTCATCGGCACGCTGTATCCGCTCGCGCTGGAAGTCATCACCGGCGACAAGATCTCGGTTGGCGCGCCGTTCTTCAATCTGACGTTCGCGCCCTTGTTCGTGCCGCTGATGATCGCGGTGCCGTTCGGACCGCTATTGGCGTGGAAGCGCGGCGATCTGCTCGGCGCGGCCCAGCGCCTGTTCGCGGCCGGTGTGGTGGCGTTGATCGCGATCGCGATGCTGTGGGCGTGGACCTTCGGCGGCAGCACCCTGGCGCCGCTGGCGATCGGGCTGGCGGTGTTCGTGATCGCAGGCGCGTTGACCGATATCGCCGAGCGCATCGCGCTGTTTCGAGTGCCGCCGACGATTTCGCTGCGGCGGGCGCGGGGATTGCCGCGTTCCTCCTGGGGCACGTTGTTCGCGCATGCCGGCGTCGGCGTTGCGCTGATCGGGATCGTCTGCGAGACCACCTGGAACAGCGAATATATCGGCACCATGAAGACCGCCGATGTCGCCTATGTCGCCGGCTACAATTTGCAGCTTGAAGGATTGACCCAGCGCCAGGGGCCGAACTACCGCGAGATGCAGGCGCGGTTCGACGTCAGCCTCGACGGCCGGCATCTCAGCGTGATGACGCCGTCGAAACGCAATTTCACCACACGCGGATCGACCACCACCGAGGCGGCGTTGCTCAGCCGCGGCGCCAGCCAGCTCTATATCTCGCTCGGCGAACCCACCGCGGACGGCGCCATCACGGTGCGCATCTATCACAAGCCGATGGTGCTGCTGATCTGGTTCGGTCCGGTTCTGATGGCGTTCGGCGGCATGCTGTCGCTGTCCGACCGGCGCTTGCGGGTCGGAGCGCCGAAGCCCGCGCGCGCGGTGCGCGGCCTGCAGCCGGCGGAGTAGTCGGGTGAAGCGGACGATCGTGAAACCAATTCTGGCCTGCGTGTTTGCTCTATGCGTGATGGTCGCTTCGTCGGCGGCTTACGCGGTGCTGCCAGACGAGATCATGCCCGATCCCGCCCAAGAGGCGCGGGCGCGCGATCTGTCGCGCGAACTGCGCTGCATGGTCTGCCAGAACCAGTCGATCGACGATTCCGAAGCACCGCTGGCGCGCGATCTGCGGTTGTTGGTGCGCGAACGGATCGCGGCGGGCGATAGCGACGCCCAGGTGCTGGATTTCCTGGTAGCGCGGTATGGCGAGTTCGTGCTGCTCAAACCCCGTCTTGAAGGACACACGCTGTTGTTGTGGTTTTTGCCGCCATTCGCGCTGATCATCGGCGGCCTGGCGCTGACGTTCTACGCCAGCCGGCGGACCCGATGGGTCGCCGGCGAGGACGGTTCCGTGATCAAGCTGTCCGCCGAGGAAGAAGCGAGGCTGGAACGATTGATCGCCGAACAGCCATTGCCGGATCAGCCCGTCTAACGCTGACCGGTTTTCTTCGCGCGAACCGATAGCGGCTGCATGCGCAACCGCGCTGACGCTGCAGCAAGCGCGATACCACCTGCGGTACGCGTGCCGTCGCCACGCGTTAACGCTTTCATCTGCGATAGACACGCTTTCGCCTGCGATAAACTGCCGCATCGAATTCCGGCTTTATTACCAAAGTTTAACGCCCCCGCCAGCGCGCCGTAAGGCGGACATCCCCATCTTGGGTCCTATCAGGTGCTCGCCCTTACACCTCCCGTTTTAGGCTCTGGAGACTTATTAGATGACCGATCGTCCCACCGACCTTTCTTCGCTGCCATCTTATCAGCCGCCCCGCCGCTCGCTGTTCTCCGCACGCAAATTTGCCTTGATGGCCTCGGTCGTCGCCGGTGTCGGCGTCGCCGCTTACGGCATCGGCTCAACCCAGGGGCCGGTCGATCTGTTCTCGACCCCGGCGCATGCGCAGGTCAACAATGAGGTGCGCAAGGTTGCGCAGCCCGTGGGCTTCGCGGACATCGTCGAACACGTGAAGCCTTCGGTGATCTCGGTGAAGGTCAACATCAACGAGAAGGTTTCGTCGAAGGACAGCGATGACGAGTTGCCGTTCCAGCCGGGCTCGCCGATGGAGCGTTTCTTCCGCCGCTTCGGTGGACCGGATGGCTTGCCGCCGGGCATGCGCGGCGGTCCGCGCGGCCGTGGCGCGATCACCGGCCAGGGCTCCGGCTTCTTCATCTCGGCTGACGGGTTTGCGGTGACCAACAATCACGTGGTCGACGGCGCCGACAAGGTCGAGGTCACCACCGACGACGGCAAGACCTTCAAGGCCAAGGTGATCGGTACCGACGCGCGGACCGACCTGGCGCTGATCAAGGTCGAGGGCGGCTCCGACTTCCCGTTCACCAAGCTGTCCGACGCCAAGCCGCGGATCGGCGACTGGGTGCTCGCGGTCGGCAATCCTTTCGGGCTCGGTGGCACTGTGACCGCCGGCATCGTGTCGGCCAACGGCCGCGACATCGGCAATGGTCCGTATGACGACTTCATCCAGATCGACGCGCCCGTGAACAAGGGCAATTCCGGCGGCCCGGCCTTCAACACCGAAGGCGAGGTTATCGGCGTCAACACCGCGATCTACTCGCCGTCCGGCGGCAGCGTCGGCATCGCGTTTTCGATCCCGGCTTCCACCGTCAAGAGCGTGATCGCGCAGCTCAAGGACAAGGGCACCGTCAGCCGCGGCTGGATCGGCGTGCAGATCCAGCCCGTGACCGCCGACATCGCCGACAGCCTCGGTCTCAAGAAGGCTGAAGGTGCGCTGGTTGCCGAACCGCAGGCCAATGGTCCGGCGGCCAAGGCCGGCATCGAATCCGGCGACGTGATCACCGCGGTCAACGGCGAGCCGGTCAAGGACGCCCGCGAACTCGCCCGCACCATCGGCGGTCTCGCACCCGGCAATTCGGTCAAGCTCAACGTCCTGCACAAGGGCTCGGACAAGACCATCGATCTGACCCTTGGCCAATTGCCGAACCAGCTCGAGGCCAAGGCCGATACCGACAACAATGACGACAAGGGCAGCTCGAGCAAGGGCACCGACGTGCCGAAGCTCGGCATGACGGTGGCGCCCGCCAACAGCGTCGCCGGCGCCGGCAAGGAAGGCGTCGTGGTCACCGAGGTCGATCCGAAGAGCGCCGCAGCCGACCGCGGCTTCAAGGAAGGCGATGTCATTCTCGAAGTCGCCGGCAAGTCCGTGACCAATGCCGGAGACGTTCGCGAGGCGATCAACGCCGCGCGCAACGACAACAAGAACAGCGTTCTGATGCGGGTCAAGAGCGGTGGTTCGTCGCGCTTTGTTGCGGTGCCGCTGGCGAAGGGCTGACGGACGCATACGAGATGGAGGGTGTCGCCGGCATTGTCGCCCCCGCCGACGGCTCTTTCCGGGGGGCGAGCCACAAGCTCGCTCCCTCAAGTTACCTTTCGATGGAATAACGCCCCCCTCCGTCGGAAGGTCAAAGGGCGGTGAGGTCCCCCCAGCTTCACCGCCCGCTTTTTTCGCCACGAGCATGATCCGGCAGTTTCCGGGTCATGCTCCGACCAACGGATCAGAGGCGCGGGTCGTCTTGCATGATGCCGCAGCCCGCGCCATGGTGACAGAAGGCTGGCCCACTTGACCGCAACCGATCCCCACATGCGCCTCTTGATCGTAGAAGACGACCGCGAATCCGCCGATTATCTGGTGAAGGCGTTTCGCGAGGTCGGGTATGTCGCGGACCTCGCCGGCGATGGCGAGGAAGGCCTGACCCTGGCCGAATCAGGCGATTACGACGTGCTGGTGATCGACCGCATGCTGCCCAAACGAGATGGCTTGTCCCTGATCGGCACCTTGCGCGAGAAGGGCGACCGGACGCCGGCGCTGATCCTTTCGGCGCTCGGCCAGGTCGATGATCGCATCAAGGGCCTGCGCGCCGGCGGCGACGATTATCTGCCGAAACCCTATTCATTCGCCGAATTGCTGGCGCGGGTCGAAGTGCTGTCGCGCCGCCATGGCGGCCCGGCCGAGGAAACCACCTACAAGGTCGGCGATCTCGAACTCGATCGGCTGTCGCACCGGGTGGCGCGCGGCAAGGATGAATTGACCTTGCAGCCGCGCGAATTTCGGTTGCTGGAATATTTGATGAAGCACGCCGGGCAGGTGGTGACCCGCACCATGCTGCTGGAGAATGTCTGGGATTATCATTTCGATCCCCAGACCAATGTTATCGACGTCCATATCTCGCGGCTGCGTTCCAAGATCGACAAGGGCTTCGAGCGGCCCTTGCTGCATACGATCCGCGGCGCGGGCTATATGATACGCGACGGGATACGGTGACCGCATTCGGTAAACTTGTCCGCACCACGGCGTTTCGTCTGACGCTGGTGTATCTGTTTCTGTTCGCGCTGTTTGCCGCTTCGCTGCTCGGCTATTTCGCCTGGAACACGCGCCGGCTGATCACCGAACAGATCACGACCACCGTCGGTGCCGAAACCGGCGAGATCAGCGACATCTACAGCCGCCGCGGCTTGCTCGGGCTGGTGCGCACCATCGAGAACCGCGCGCTGCGCCCCGGCGCCAATCTTTACCTCGTGACCACGCCGACCGGGCAGGCGATCGCCGGCAATGTCGGCTCGCTGGCGCCCGGCGTGATGGGATCCAACGGCTGGTCGGAGACCGCCTATCGCCGGCTCGACGACCAGGATAACGCCGATCATCGCGCCTTGGTGCGGGTCACTCAGTTGACCAATGGGTTCCGGCTGCTGGTCGGCCGCGATCTGGAGGAGCGCCGGCGGCTGTTCGGCATTGTCGCCCAGGCCGCGCAATGGTCGGTGCTGATCGTGGTCGTGCTCGGGCTCGGCGGCGGCATCTTCGTTGCGCGGCGGGTGCTTCACCGCATCGATGCCATGACCGGCACCACGCAGCGCATCATGGCCGGCGATCTCAGCGGCCGGTTGCCGGTCGGACGCAGCGGCGACGAACTCGACCGGCTGGCGGAAAACCTCAACGCGATGCTGGAGCGGATCGAAGCGCTGATGATCGGGCTGAAAGAAGTCTCCGACAACATCGCGCACGATCTGAAGACGCCGCTGACGCGGTTGCGGAACCGTGCCGAGGACGCGCTGGCGAAATCCAGCAACGAGGCCGAATACCGCACCGCGCTGGAACGCACCATCGAGGAATCCGACGGCCTGATCAGGACCTTCAACGCGCTTGTTGATGATCGCGCGTGCCGAATCCGGCCAGGCGCGCGACAACATGGATGATTTCGACGCTGCCGAGGTCGCCAATGGCATTCAAGAACTCTACGAGCCGCTGGCCGAAGACGACGGCATGACATTGAACGTCAAGACCGAACTGGCGCCGTTGCATGGCAATCGCGAACTGATCAGCCAGGCGCTGGCCAATCTGGTCGAGAACGCGATCAAATACGGCAAGCCGGTTCCCGGACCGATTGCGATGGTGACGCCGCTGGGCGCGGAAACCACGACGCCGTCCCGCGAAATTCTGATCGAGGCGCGGCGCGACGGCGATTCCGTGCTGCTCAGTGTCACCGACCACGGGCCGGGCATACCGGAGGCCGATCGGCGCCACGCGGTGGAGCGATTCGTCAGGCTCGAAGCCAGCCGGACGCTGCCGGGTTCCGGTCTCGGGCTTAGCCTTGCATCGGCGGTCGCTACACTCGCATGGCGGCGATCTCAGGCTCGGCGACGCTGATCCGGGACTTCGGGCAACACTTGCGATCCCGGCGCGTGCCGGTGTCAGCGAGCGGGTTGCGGCCCAAATGCAGGATGTGCCACAGAAGGTGGCATGAACGCCTCCGCGCCCGACAACGCGGACTTACGCTGTCTTGCCGCGCGGTTCGTGGATGGGCCGCATCTGTCCGCTCCACTTGAAGCCGAACAAAAATTTGCTGGCTGGCTCGCCGATCTCGCGCCGGCGCAGGCCGGCGCACTGCGTCAGCGCCTGCTGCAGTTCCCGCGCGCCAACACCATTCTGCTGGGCATCGCCGAAGCTTCGCCGTATCTGTTCGATCTGGTTCGCGCCGACGACACGCGCCTGATCGGGCTGCTCGACAGCGAGCCGGAGACGCGTCTGGCGGAACTGATCGATAGCACCTGCCGTGATGTCGCGGCCGCCGCGAGCGAGGCGGACGCGATGCTGATGCTTCGCCACATGAAGGCCGAAGCCGCGCTGCTGATCGCGTTGTGCGACATCGGCGGCGTTTGGCCCGTCATGCAGGTGACTGCGGCGCTGACCGAACTTGCGGTGCGCTCGGTGCAGTCGGCGTTGCGTTATCTGCTGCGGCAGGAGACCGGGCGCGGCAGAATTGTGCCGCCCGATCCCGCGCGCCCCGAAGACGACAGCGGCCTGATCGTGCTGGCGATGGGCAAGATGGGCGCCGGCGAACTGAACTATTCCAGCGACATCGACCTGATCGTGTTCTTCGATTCAGACCGCGCCAACGCTGGCCGATGACATCGAGCCGCATCCGTTTTTCGTGCGGGTCACTCAGGGCCTGTCGCGGCTGCTGCAACAGCGCAGCAGCGGCGGCTATGTGTTCCGCGTGGATTTGCGGCTGCGGCCGGACCCGGCTTCCACCCAGGTTGCGATCTCGACCGACGCGGCGCTGCATTATTACGAACGGGAAGGGCGCACCTGGGAGCGCGCCGCCATGATCAAGGCGCGGCCCTGTGCCGGCGACATCAAGGCCGGCGAGTCGCTGCTGGTGGAACTGGCGCCATTCGTCTGGCGCAAGCATCTGGATTTCGCCGCGTTGGCCGACGTGCACGACATGAAGCGGCAAATGCAGACCTATCGCGGCCAGACCGAGATCGCTGTCGAGGGTCATAACGTCAAGATCGGTCGCGGCGGCATTCGGGAGATCGAGTTTTTTGCCCAGACCCAGCAATTGATCGCCGGCGGACGGCACCCGAAACTGCGGGTGCGGCCGACCCTGGAGGCGCTCGACGTGCTGGCGTCGAACAACTGGATCACTTTCGAGGCGCGCGACGAAATGTCCGCAGCCTATCTGTTCCTGCGCCGGACCGAGCACCGCCTGCAGATGGTGGCCGACGAACAGACCCACACCTTGCCCGAAAGCGCCGAGGCGATGGAGCGCTTTGCCCGCTTCCTCGGATACGAGAGCCGCGCTGTTTTCGCCAGGGAACTGCTCGGCCATCTCACGATCGTGCAGGGCCACTACGGCAAGCTGTTCGAGGGCGACCCGACCGGTTCGGAAAAGCTGCCGGCGGTCGATTTCAGCGTGGGGCCGGACGATCCGCGGCTGCTGGAGCGCCTGGTCGCGCTCGGTTTCAAGAAGCCTGTCGCGGTGGCGGGGACCGTCCAGCAATGGGTGGCCGGCGATTTCCGGGTGTTCCGAAACGAGGCCACCCGCAGTTCGTTTATCGAGTTTCTGCCGGCGTTGATCGCGGGTCTGGCGGACGCCGAACAGCCCGACGATGCCGTTGCGGCGTTCGACGATTTCCTCGCGGCGTTGCAGCGGGGCGGCCGTTTGATTTCGCTGCTGAGCCAGAACCGCGAACTCGTCGCCCTGGTCGCACTGATCCTCGGCGCGGCGCCGCGGCTCGGCGATATGCTGGCGCGGCAACCGCAATTGATGGATGGGCTGATCGATCCGCGCTTTTTCGGCGCGATGCCGGATCAGCGGGAATTGTCGGCACGGCTGGCGGCGACCCTGGCCGATGCGTATTCCTATGAGGAGTTTCTCGACCGTTTGAGGATGTTCGGACAGGAAAGCCTGTTCCTGATCGGCACCCGCATCCTGTCCGGCACGCTGTCGGCCTCGCACGCCGGAATAGCCTTCGCCGGCGTGGCCGAGGGCATCGTCGATACCGTTCATGGTCTGGTGACGGATCATTTCGCGGCTCAGCACGGTCATATCAAGGGCCAGAAGACGGCCATTGTGGCGATGGGCCGGCTCGGCAGCCGCGAAATGACGGCGACGTCCGATCTCGATCTGATCCTGCTCTATGACTACGATCACGAGGAGCCGGACTCGGACGGGGCGCGGTCGCTGCAAGGCGCGCATTATTTCGCGCGCTTTACCCAGCGGCTGATCAGTGCGTTCACCACGCGAACCAATCACGGCGTGCTGTACGAGGTGGACATGCGGCTGCGCCCGTCCGGCCGGGCCGGGCCGCTTGGCCTCGCGTCTCAACTCGTTCGCGCAATATCAGGAGACGGACGCCTGGACCTGGGAGCACATGGCGCTGACCCGGGCCCGGGTGATTTCGTCGTCGCCGGAGTTTCGTCGCGAGATCGAGGACATCATCCGCGAAGTTCTGACCCGGCCGCGCAATGCCGCCATCGTCGCGACCGACGTCGCCGACATGCGCCGTGCCATCGCGATGGAAAAGGGCGAGAACGATATCTGGGATCTGAAATACGCCGCGGGCGGGCTGGTCGATATCGATTTCATCGCGCAGTATCTGCAACTGGTCCACGCCGCCAACAAGCCGGAAATTCTCGACGTCCGTACGTTGCGGGTGCTCGACAATGCCGGCCGGCTCGGCGTGTCTGCCGCGTGCCTGCGGTGGAAACCCTGCGCCTGGCGGCGCGGCCTCTATCATGATCTGACGCAGATCCTGCGGCTTTGCGTCAACGGCAAGTTCAAGCCGGATGCGGCCGGCGAGGATCTGTTGCGGGTGATGGCGCGCGCCGGCGACGCCCCGGATTTTTCGATCGCTGGAAGCGCGGGTGCGCGAAACCCAGACCGAGGTGCGCCGGGTGTTTCTGGAGATCGTCGGCGGCAGCTAATGCGGACGGCGTGGTGGTCTGCGTCCGCGTACGTGGTTTCCGGCTCAGGCCTTCTTCAGCGTTTCGATCGCGTCACGCACATCGGGGTCGAGCCCGGCGCCGCCGGCGTCGAGATGGGCGAAGATCGCCTTGCGCATCCGCGGATCCCAGAATTTGTGGATGTGATCGGCGATCCCCGGCGACCGCTTTGTCGTGGCCCTGGCTCTGGAAGAATTTGCCGATTTGATTGGCCATGTAGACCAGGCGGTCAGGCGACGACATCGACGATTCCCTGCTGTACCATTCCGGGCACGATCCGGCCCGGATGCGTGAAAATTTCAAATCCGTCGGCGCGGGCGATGGCCGCCAGCGTGATGCCGGCGGCATCCGCCATGCGGACCGCGAGCGCGGTCGGCGCCGATACCGCGACCATCAGCGGCGCGCCGATCGCAGCGGTCTTCTGCACCATTTCGACCGAGACGCGGCTGGTCAGCAGCACCATGCCTTCGCTGGTGCGAAACCTGTTGCTGCGCCAGCGCGCCGGCCAGCTTGTCGAGCGCATTGTGGCGGCCGACATCCTCGCGCAGGCTGACGATGCCGCGCGCGGGCGTCCAGAACGCCGCGGCGTGCACCGCGCGGGTCTCGATGTTGATCGGCTGCAGCGGCGGGATCGCTCTGCATCGCCGCCATGATCTCGCGCGGCGCGAACGAGCGGCCCTGCGCCACGATCGCGGCCGGACGCACCGCTTCGGCAATCGAGTCGATGCCGCAAAGGCCGCAGCCGGTCGGGCCGGCGATATGCCGCCGCCGTTCGCTCAGCCGCTCGGCCCTGGATCGACTGCCAGCCACATCCGCAATTCGATGCCGTCGTCGAGATCGACGATCTCGAGCGACTCGATATCGTCGGGCGACTGGATGATGCCTTCGCTGAGGCTGAAGCCGATGGCGAAATCCCGCAGATCCTGCGGCGTGCCCATCATCACCGCGTAGGTGCCGCCGTTATAGGTCAGCGCCAGCGCGGTCTCCTCCGGGATGGCGCGCGTGCCGTCGCTCAGGCGCGCCGTCGCGCCAGACCTTGCGATCGACTGTGCGGACCGGATCGTGCAACGGCTTACTCCGCGGCTTCGACGACGGGCGCGATGCGGCGGGAATGGCGGGCCTGCTCGTCATAGGCCTTCTGCCATTCGGACGGACCGTTCGACGGCGAAATCTGCACCGCCGTGACCTTGTATTCCGGACAGTTGGTCGCCCAGTCGGAATACTCGGTCGTGATGACGTTGGCCTGCGTGTCCGGGTGGTGGAACGTGGTGTAGACCACGCCCGGCGCGACCCGATCGGTGATCAGCGCGCGCAACGTGGTTTCGCCGGCGCGGCTCGTCAGCCGCACCCAGTCGCCGTCGCGCACGCCGCGCTGCTCGGCATCGTGCGGATGGATTTCCAGCCGGTCTTCGCTGTGCCAGACCACGTTCTCGGTGCGGCGGGTCTGCGCGCCGACATTGTACTGGCTCAGGATGCGGCCTGTGGTCAGCAGCAGCGGATAGCGCGGCCCGGTCCGCTCGTCGGTCGGAATGTATTCGGTAATGACGAACTTGCCCTTGCCGCGCACGAAGCCGTCGATATGCATCACCGGCGTGCCTTCCGGCGCCTTTTCGTTGCAGGGCCACTGCACCGAGCCGAGCTCATCGAGCTTGGCGTAGGAAACGCCGGCGAAGGTCGGAGTCAGCGCCGCGATCTCATCCATGATCTCGGACGGATGGTTGTAATTCATCTCGAAGCCCATGGCCTTGGCAAGGCGGATGGTGACTTCCCAGTCGGCCAACCCGTTGCGGGGCGACATCACCTTGCGCACGCGCTGGATGCGGCGCTCGGCGTTGGTGAAGGTGCCGTCCTTTTCCAGGAAGGTCGAGCCAGGCAGGAAAACGTGGGCGTAGTTCGCGGTCTCGTTGAGGAAGAGGTCGTGGACGACGACGCATTCCATCGCCGACAGCGCGGCGACGACGTGCTTGGTGTTGGGATCGGATTGCAGGATATCTTCGCCCTGCACATAGAGGCCCATGAAGGTGCCTTCGATCGCGGCATCGAACATGTTGGGAATGCGCAGGCCCGGCTCCGGGTTGAGCTTGACGTTCCACAGCGCCTCGAACTGGTCGCGCACCGCTTCGCCGGAGATATGGCGATAGCCCGGCAGTTCATGCGGGAACGAGCCCATGTCGCAGGAGCCCTGAACGTTGTTCTGGCCGCGCAGCGGGTTCACGCCGACGCCGGGACGGCCGATATTGCCGGTCGCCATCGCGAGGTTGGCGATCGCGATCACGGTGGTCGAGCCCTGGCTGTGCTCGGTGACGCCGAGCCCGTAATAGATCGCGCCGTTGCCGCCGGTGGCGAACAGCCGCGCCGCGGCGCGCAGGTCCTTCGGATCGACGCCGGTCATGATCGCGGTGGCTTCGGGGCTGTTCTTCGGCCAGCGACACGAACGATCGCCCAGTCCTCGAACTCGCTCCAGTCGCAGCGCTCGCGCACGAAGGCTTCGTCGACCAGACCTTCGGTGACGATGACATGGGCGAGCGCGGTCAGCACGGCGACGTTGGTGCCGGGCATCAGCGGCAGATGCAGCGCCTTGACGTGCGGCGATTCCACCATCTCGGTGCGGCGCGGATCGATCACGATCAGCTTGGCGCCCTGGCGCAGCCGCTTCTTCAGCCGCGAGGCGAACACCGGATGGGCGGCGGCCGGATTGGCGCCGATGACCATCACGACATCGGTATGCTCGACCGAGTCGAAATCCTGGGTGCCGGCCGAGGTGCCGAAGGTGGTCGACAGGCCGTAGCCGGTCGGCGAGTGGCAGACGCGGGCGCAGGTGTCGACGTTGTTGTTGCCGAAGCCGGCGCGGATCAGCTTCTGCACCAGATAGGTTTCTTCGTTGGTGCAGCGGGACGAGGTGATGCCGCCGATGGAGTCGCGGCCATATTTGGCCTGGATCCGCTTGAATTCGGAGGCCGCATAGTCGAACGCCTCGTCCCACGACACTTCGCGCCAGGGATCGGTGATCTTCTCGCGGATCATCGGATTGAGGATGCGCTCCTTGTGGGTGGTGTAGCCCCAGGCGAAGCGGCCCTTGACGCAGGAATGGCCGCGATTGGCCTTGCCGTCCTTGTACGGGCACCATGCGCACGACTTCCTCGCCGCGCATTTCCGCCTTGAAGGTGCAGCCGACGCCGCAATAGGCGCAGGTGGTCACCGCCGAATGCTCGGGCTGGCCGATCTCGATCACGGATTTCTCGGTCAGGGTCGCGGTCGGGCAGGCCTGCACGCAGGCGCCGCAGGAGACGCATTCGGAGCCGAGGAAGCTCTCGCTCATGCCGGGCGAAACGCGGCTGTCGAAGCCGCGGCCGGAAATCGTCAGCGCGAAGGTGCCTTGCACTTCCTCGCAGGCGCGCACGCAGCGCGAGCAGACGATGCACTTCGAGGGATCGTAGGTGAAATAGGGGTTGGATTCGTCCTTCGGCATCCAGGCCGCGTTGGCGCGCGCCGTCGGTCTTGGCGAACACGTGGTTCTCGCCCTCATAGCCGTAGCGCACGTCGCGCAGGCCGACCGCGCCGGCCATGTCCTGCAATTCGCAATCGCCGTTGGCGGCGCAGGTCAGGCAGTCCAGCGGATGGTCGGAGATGTAGAGCTCCATCACGCCCTTGCGCAGCTTCTTCAGCCGCTCGGTCTGGGTGTGGACCACGAGGCCGTTCATGGCCGGCGTGGTGCAGGAGGCCGGCGTTCCGGCCCGGCCCTCGATCTCGATCAGGCACAGCCGGCAGGAGCCGAACGCATCGACCATGTCGGTGGCGCAGAGTTTTGGGATCTGGGTGCCGGCTTCCATCGCCGCGCGCATGATCGAGGTGCCCTCGGGCACCGTGACGCTCTGGCCGTCGATGGTCAGCGTGACCATGGTCTCGGATTTGGCGCGCGGCGTGCCGAAATCGGTTTCCTGGATCAGCGACATGACTGTCTCCTTTATTCCGCGGCCTCAAGGCGCGTCGGCGCCGGACCGAAATCTTCGCGGAAATGTTTCAATGCACTCATAACGGGGTAGGGGGTGAAGCCGCCCAGCGCACAGAGCGAGCCGAATTTCATGGTGTTGCAGAGGTCTTCGACCACGGCGATGTTCTCGGCGACGCGTTCGCCGGCGCGGATCTTGTCGATGGTCTCGACGCCACGGGTCGAACCGATCCGGCACGGCGTGCACTTGCCGCAGGATTCGACCGCGCAGAATTCCATGGCAAAGCGCGCCTGCTTCGACATATCGACACTGTCGTCGAAAACCACGATGCCGCCATGGCCGATCAGGCCGTCACGTGCGGCAAACGCTTCGTAGTCGAACGGGGTGTCGAACAATTCGCGCGGGAAATAGGCCCCGAGCGGACCGCCGACCTGGACCGCGCGCACCGGGCGTCCGCTGGCGGTGCCGCCGCCGACATCGTCGATCAACTCGCCGAGGGTGATGCCGAACGCGATCTCGAACAGGCCGCCATGCTTGACGTTGCCGGCAAGCTGAATCGGCATCGTGCCGCGCGAGCGGCCCATGCCGAAATCTGCATAGGCCTTGGCGCCGCCGGCGAGAATGAAAGGGATTGCCGCATAGGACAGCACGTTGTTGATCACGGTCGGCCGGCCGAACAGACCCTTGTGCGCCGGCAGCGGCGGCTTGGCGCGAACCAGCCCGCGGCGGCCTTCGAGGCTTTCCAGCAGCGAGGTTTCCTCGCCGCAGACATAAGCGCCGGCGCCGACCCGCACTTCGAGATCGAAATTGTGCGCCGAACCGCCGATGCGTCGGCCGAGGAAGCCCGCTTCTTTGGCGGCCGCGATCGCCGCGTTCATGGCTTCGACCGCGTGCGGATATTCCGAGCGGATATAAATATAGCCCTTGGTGGCGCCGACGGTGATGCCCGCGATGGTCATGCCTTCGATCACGACCATCGGATCGCCTTCCATGATCATGCGATCCGCAAAGGTGCCGCTGTCGCCTTCGTCGGCGTTGCAGACGATGTATTTGCGGTCTGCGCTGGCCTGCGCCACCGTCTTCCATTTGATGCCGGTCGGGAAGCCGGCGCCGCCACGGCCGCGCAGGCCAGAGGCGGTGACGTCAGCGAGGATGGCATCGGTATCGAGCGTCAGCGCCCGCGCCAGGCCCTTGTAGCCGTCATGGGCGCGGTAGTCGTCGACAGAGCGCGGGTCGATCACGCCGCAGCGCGCGAAGGTGAGGCGGGTCTGTCGCTTCAGCCAGGGGATTTCGTCTGTGATGCCGAGCCGCAGCTGGTGCGAGCTGTCTGCGGTCATCGCATCGAGAACCGAGGCGACGTCAGCTTCGGTCACCGGTCCGAACGCGATACGACCCTTCGCGGTCGCGACCTCGACCATCGGTTCCAGCCAATACAGGCCGCGCGAGCCGGTCCGGATGATCTCGACCGTCATTTTGCGTTTTGCCGCGACCTGCTCGAACGCGAGCGCGACTTCATCGGCGCCCACGGCGACTGCGCCGGCATCGCGGGGTATGAAAATACGAAGGCTCATCGCTGCGCCTCCGCGACCAGCGCGTCGAGGCGCTTCTCATCGAGCCGTCCGACGACGCGGCCATCGAGCATCGCCGATGGCGCGGTGGCGCAGAGCCCGAGGCAGTAGATCGGTTCCAGGGTCACACGATCGTCGGCGGTGGTGTTGCCGAGCGCGATGCCCAGTTTGGCTTCCGCGCGTGCCGCCAGCGCATCGCCGCCGGCGGCCTGGCAGGCCTCGGCCCGGCACAGCTTTAACACATGCCGGCCAGCGGGTTGGTGGCGGAAATCATGGTAGAAAGTGAAGACGCCGTGGATCTCGGCGCGGGACAGATTGAGCGCTTCGGCGACCATCGGGATGGCGGGTTCGGGCACGTAGCCAAAGGCCTCTTGCAGTGCGTGCAGGATCACCAGGGTTGCACCCTCCAAGGGAGCGTGCTCGGCGATGATTTCGGCGCCTCGGGCGGCGTCCCATGGTTCGTAAACTGACTTCATATGCGTTCTCGATCAGGGACTTATTGGCAACGTATGAGAATTGGAATTGATCCGGAAATCAATAAAGCTGTCTCATGCTGCGATACGGAATCCGGATCGATCTCGGTCGACTTCGAGTTGAGATGGCTTCCGAATTAACGAGGATCGCGGGCAGGTCCGCGGCCTTTTGGCGTAACGGCCGGCGCCCGGTCGTGGTATTCGTTGCTCCCCTAGGGGTTACCGGGAAGAGGGCGTTTTTTGATCGATAAGCTGGAATTGCTGCTGGCGCTGGCCAAGGAACGCCATTTTGGACGGGCCGCGGAGGCGTGCGGGGTCACCCAGCCGACGATGTCGACCAGCCTGAAGCAGCTGGAAGAGATTCTCGGCGTCATGCTGGTGCAGCGCGGCTCCCGGTTCCAGGGCTTCACCCCGGAAGGCGAACGGGCGCTGGACTGGGCGCGGCGCATCGTCGGCGACGCCCGGGCGATGAAGCAGGAGATCAATGCGCTCAAAGAAGGGCTTTCGGGGGAAATCGCCATCGCCGCGATCCCGACCGCGCTCGGCATGGTAGCGTCCCTGACCACGCCGTTCCGCGCCCGCCATCCCGAGGTGCGGTTTCGGATCGTCTCGTGCACGTCGATCGAGGTGCTGGGGTTGTTGGAGAACCTCGAGGTCGATGCGGGGCTGACCTATCTGGAGAACGAGCCGCTCGGCAAGGTTCGCTCGATCCCGCTGTACAATGAAAGCTACCGTCTGCTGACCGCGCCGGACGCGATGTTCGGCGACCGCAAGCAGGTCACCTGGAAAGAGGTCGGGCAGGTCCCGCTTTGTCTGCTCACGCCCGACATGCAGAACCGCCGCATTATCGACAAGGCGCTGAAATCGGCCGGGGCCGAGGCGATGCCGACTCTGACGTCGAACTCGATTATCGTGCTCTACACCCATGTCAGGACCGGGCGCTGGGCCAGCGTGATGCCGGCCAGGCTGGCGGCGACGCTGGGGCTGGCCGACGCCGTCCGCAGCATTCCGATCATCGAGCCCGAGGTGACCTACAGCGTCGGGCTGGTGGTCCCGCAGCGCGATCCGCTGACGCCGCTGATTGCGGCGCTGTCGCAGGTCGCGCGCGAAGTCGCGCCGACGCTCGAGATGTAGCGGCCTTCCGCTCTCAGCGATCGACCGAAATCTGGTAGCGCTCGGCGATCGCCGATAGCTGGCTCCAGGTTTCGTCGTCGACCTCGATGCCGTTTTTCATCCGCGCGGCCTTTGCGATCTGCTCGGGTTCGCCGGCCACCAGCACCGGAAGATCCGGGTCGGATGGCTTGGCGGATTTGACCCAGGCGATCATCGCATCGATCTCGGCCAGCATGCTGTCGCGGGTCGAGAGCCGGGCGGGGTCGATCACGATGCTCAGCATGCCGTTGATGATGCCGCGCTCCGGCGGTGTGCTGGTGGTGACGGTCGCCGAGCCGACGATCGCGCCGGCCAGCAACTCGCAGACCAGCGCCAGGCCCGACCCCTTGTGCTCGCCGAACGGCAGCACCACGCCGCGCGGCTCGGTGTACATCACGGACGGATTGGTGGTGGGTTGGCCTGCATGGTCGAGCAGCACCCCGTCATACATCGGCTTGCCGGCATTGTGCGCCACGCGGACCTTGCCCATCGCGACCCGGCTGGTGGCGAAATCGAGCAGGATCGGCGCGTTGCTGTCGGTGCCGGGAATCGCGATGCAGACCGGATTGGTCAGGAAGCGCCCCTCGCGGCCGCGGAACGGCGCCACCGGCGGCGGACCCGAGGCGACGTTGACGAAATGCAGGCCGACCATGCCGGCGCGCGCGGCGATCTCGCCATAGGTGCCGACCCGGCCGATATGATGCGCGTTGCGCAAGCCGTTGACAGCAACGCCGCTTTGCCGCGCCGCCTCGATCGCCCATTCGACCGCCTGTCGGGCGACCACCTGACCATAACCGGCATGCGCATCCCAGACCGAGATCGTGCCGCTATTCGAAATCACCTCCGGCGCCTGGTTCGGTTTCAGGGTGCCGGCCTCGAAGTCGCGCACATAGGCCACCAGCATGCCGACGCCGTGGCTGTCATGGCCGCGCAGATTGGCCTCGACCAGATGGTCGGCGACGATGTCGGCTTCGGTGGTCGAACTGCCGCCGGCGGCGACGATGCGGGTGGCAAGCGTACGAAGCTTGGCGTGGTCGATGATCATGGCGTCACTCTACTCCCAGGGTCGCCGTTCTATCGGGTGCGGCGGTTACCCGGATTGTTTAGATCGATCCCCGTGGCCCGTCAAAAGCAGGATTCGCGCGGCAGATGTGCGGTTCGGTCAGGCGGCCTCGGACACATCGGACTTGTTCTTGGTCTTGGCTTTGCGGGCGTCGCGGGGCAGCGACACGCAGACCACGGTACCGGTGCCGAGCCGCGAGCGCAGCCGCATCGATCCGCCGTGCAGTGCGGTCAGCGATTTGGCGATCGCGAGGCCGAGACCCGAGCCGTGGTAGGTCTTGGTGAGCTGGCTCTCGACCTGCTCGAACGGCCGGCCCAGGCGGGTCAGCGATTGCGGCGCGATGCCGATGCCGGTGTCGGCGATCATCAGATGGATGGCGTTCTCGCGCATCCGGCTGCGGACCAGAACCTTGCCGCCATCGGGGGTGAACTTGACCGCGTTGGACAGCAGATTGACCATGATCTGCTTGATGGCACGGCGGTCCGCCACCACCGAGATGGTGCCCTCGATATCGGCGTTGAGCGCCAGGTTCTTGTCCTCGGCGCGGCCGGAGACCACCCGCATCAATTCCGCCAGCGTGTTCGACAGATCGAGCTCCTCCATGTCGAGCTGCATCCGACCGGCCTCGATCTTCGACATGTCGAGGATGTCGTTGATGACTTCGAGCAGATAGCGGCCGCTGGTCAGGATGTCGTGGCAGTATTCCTGATATTTTTCCGAGCCGAGCGTGCCGAACATGCCGCTGCCCATGATCTCGGAAAACCCGATGATGGCGTTGAGCGGCGTGCGCAGCTCGTGGCTCATATTGGCGAGGAAGCGCGACTTGGTCTGGTTGGCTTCCTCGGCGCGGGTCTTCTCCTCGGAGTATTTCTCGGCGAGGTCCGCCAGTTCCAGCGCCTGCCGTTCCAGCGCGGTCTGCGAGCGCTGCAGGTCGATCACCGAAGCGCGCAGCCGCAGATCATTGTCGACCAGCTTCTGCTCGTGTTCCTTGATCCGGGTAATGTCGGTGCCGACCGAGACGTAACCGCCGTCCTTGGTGCGGCGTTCGCTGATATGCAGCCAGCTGCCGTCCTCGATCTGAGCCTCGAAGGTGCGGGCGCCCGGGGCCTGCGCCGCGGTTTCCTGCAGCCGGGTACGAACCTCCGGCATGCTGCCGACTTCGATCACGGTCTCATAGGATGTGCCGGGGATGACGGCCGAATCCGGCAGCTGGTGCAGGCGCTGGAAGTGCGAGTTGCACAGCACCAGGCGGTCTTCGGCGTCCCAAAGCACGAAGGCTTCCGGAATGGTCTCGATCGCGTCGCGCAGCCGCAGATCGGCTTCGACGGTCTTTTCGGCGAGGCTCTTCTGCTCGGTGATGTCGACGGCGATCCCGATCAGATGCAACCCGGCGTCGCTCGCGCCGTGGCTGAGTTCGCAGCGCACCCGCAGCCAGATCCAATGGCCGCCGGTGTGCCGCATCCGGAAGGTCTGGTCGATATGATCGATGGTGCCGCCGATCATCTGATCGGCAATCAGCAACAGGTCGATGTCGTCGGAATTAACCAGCGCGTTGACCTCGCCAAAGGTGAGAAGATCGCTGCGGCTGTCGAGGCCAAGCAACGTGAACATCGATTGCGACCAGAAGATACGGCCACGCGACAGGTCCCAGTCCCACAATCCGCAGCGGCCGCGATTGAGCGCGGTATCGATCCGGCCGCGGACGGCGTCGTTGATCAGGTCGCCCTCGCGGGCGCGGGTGGACTGCCAGTGGAAGGCGAAGCCCAGGATCAGCACCACGAACCCGGTGGTGGCCGACAGCGTGACCGACAGCGCCGCATCCGAGCCCCACACCGGATCGATCCTTTCCTGAATGACGATGACCTCGCCGGGCAGCGACTTGATCGGGTGCTTGATCGCCAGCGCCGGGTTGCCGTTCGGCAGGGTGATGTCGACGGCCTGCAAGGGATCGCCGCTTCCGGCCGCCGTCAGCGACGCACTGACGAGATCGAGAAGGCTGGAGGTGTCGCCGATGCTGTTGTCGATCGGCACCCGCGCCAGGACGCGCTGGTCGGCGCCGGTGACGATGACGTGGCGGCCGGCCGAGCGGCCCCAGACCGGGATCAAATCGGGCAGCAGCAGCTGCAGGCGCTCGAAGGTCGGCGGCGGCTCCTGTTTCACCGAGGTCAGCCGATCGATGCGCTCGGCCAGCGTGTCGGCGATCGCCGCGAGGTCGCGCTTCATCGCGCCGCGCTTCTGCCGGTTCTGGTCGACCACCTGCACGAAGGCGCCGAGGCAGATCGTGATCAGGAATGCGATGATGAGGGTAGGAACCGCGCGGCGAAGCGCGGGCTCCGCCGTCAGGAGTCGGTGATAGGCCGGTTTCGCGATCGACTGCGCCAATCCCTTGATCGAATCGGATTGGACGTAGGCGTTCGACGCGTGTGCGCGCGCCATGCCTGTAACACCCCCATTGAGAAAATTTCGTACGCCGCGTTTCGGAAGAGCCCCACACGCTTCCGAATCGATAGGGGGATTTGAATCGAGTTTGCCCGGGCTGTCGAGAAGTCAACGAATTCGTTAACGCAAATAAATCTTGTCCAAAGAAATTTCCGGGCTCGGTTTCGTTCACAAAGTGAGTCCGAAACAGGAACGTGTGACGTGTTCCGGACTCGTCGCTTCGCGGCGCGGCAGCCCCGGCGTCACGCATGCGGTGGCTCGGCGTGGCTGATGACGCGCTTCACCGTCGGGAACGCGCCGCGCAAGGCGCGCTCGATCACGTCGACATTCTCGTGGACCTTGATCACGCTCATCGACGGCGCGGCGCGACAGTGGAAGTTGACGATCTCGCCGGCGTTGGTGTCGCGCACCCGCACGTTATGGATGTCGTGGATGGCGCCATCGGCCGCGAATCGCAATCAGCGCGCCGGTGATCGCCTCGACGCGCTCGGGCGCGGCGTCGGTGCCGAGCGGCAATTCCGGCTCCAGCGGCTCGATATGGGTGTCGACCTCGGCGTCCGCGCCGAACTCGTCGTGGATGTTGCGCTCCAGTTCGTGCGCGATGTCGTGGGCGGCGGTCAGCGTCATCTCGCCGTCGACCTCGATATCGAGCGAGACCGTCAGCTTGCCGCCGAGATCGTGCACGGTGACATGATGGATCGCGACCCCGGCATTGCGCGCGATCACCATGATGCGTTCGCGGATGCTCTCGTTATTCAGCGCGACCGGCACCGCGGTGAACGTCAGGTCGGCGTCGCCGAGCGCTTTCGACACGGCGGCCTGCGCCTGCCGCTTGATGTCGTCGACGCGGTCGATCGGAAACGTGCGCGGCACCCGGACGCTGGCGTCGATGAAATGCGTCGGGCCGACCATCCGCACCCGCAGCCGGTCGATGCCGACGATGCCGGGCAGGGCGTTGATCGCGGCGGTGGCCTGTTCGGCGACGCCGTCGGGGGCGCGGTCCAGCAGGGTTTCGACGGTGGAACGCGCCAGCCGCAGACCCAATGCCGAGATCACCACCGCGACGCCGATCGCGGCGGCGGCATCGCCCCAGGCATAGCCGAGCCCGGACAGCGCCAGTCCCGCGATCACAGCGATCGAGCCGAGCACGTCGGAAGCGAAATGCAACGCGTCGGCGGCCAGCGCCTGGCTCTGGGTGGCGCGCGCGGTACGATGCAGCGCCCAGGCGCGCCATAGATTGACGACGATATCGATCAGCAGCACCACGAACGGGATCGCCGACAAGGTCGGTGGCGGCGTGCCTTCGCGCAGCCGCGCCCACGACGCGACCAGGATACCACCGGCCAGCACATACAGCATCGCGATCACGCCGAGCGCGGACAGGCTCTCCATCTTGCCGTGGCCGTAATGATGCTCGTCATCGGCCGGCTTGTCGGACACCCGCACCACCATCCAGGTGACGATGGTCGCGACCAGATCGACCGACGAATGCAGCGCCTCGGAGATCAGCGCGAGGCTGCCGATCGCGATACCGACCACGAACTTGGCGGCGGCCATCGCGGCGCTGGCGAGAATCGAAATCGCGGCGACGCGGGATTTTTCGAGCGGTATGGCGGAGGGAGCAGGCTGGTTCATGCGCGATGCTTTAGCAGCCCATGATGTCCGGTCAACGACTGGATCGGAGCTGCAATCGCGAGTGATTTGCAGAAGCGATGCTGTTGCGAATTGTTCCGATTTCAAGTTGCAGACAGCGACGCTATCGAGATTCAAAACGTTTTGCGCCATCGCTTGCGTTGGCCGCTCTGAACTCACGCCGCGCCGGATTCGCGCCGTTCCTGGTTGCCCTGCAGATAATGCAGGCGCTTGGCGTGGAGCATCTTCATGTCGGCGCGCTTGACCACCTGTTCGAGCCGGTCGCCGGGCCGGCTGGTGGCGATCCCGGTCGAGATGCTCAGCTCGGAGTTCGGATGGAACTGGTTGTTGAGTTCGATCAGTTCGGTCAGCGACGGCGAGCACCGCTTCGCCGCCGGCGGCGTCGGTGCCGGGCAGCAGCACCGCGAATTCGTCGCCGCCGATCCGCGACGACCGACGCCGGCTTCTCGACCAGCGAGCCGAACACCTCGCCGGCGCGGCGCAGCAGCGCGTCGCCGGCGCGCATGGCCGAGTTCGTCGTTGGCGGCCTTCAGCCCGTTGAGGTCGGCGATGATGACGGTGACCGGCTGCGGCCCCTTGCGTTCGAGCCGGTTCAGTTCGTCGACGAAGAACGAGCGGTTCAGAGTGCGCGTCAGCACGTCGTGGGTGCCGAGATATTCGAGATAGGCCTCGGCCTTCTTGCGCGCGGTGATGTCGGTCAGCGCGACCTGCACCAGCGACCAGTCGTGCTCGTGGCTCGGGCAGCACCGAGAATTGCAGCAGCAGATGCAGCTTGGTGCCGTCGAGCGCGTAGTTCACCACCTCGCGCTGCTGGAACAGCTTGCCGTCCCACAGATCGATCAGCTGCTCGCGAAAATGCGGCTCCATCTCGTCGCGGAAAATCGTCGGCAAGATTGCGCAGCAGCGTCGTCTTGTCGGGCGCGCCGAACAGTTCGAGCGTGCGGCTGTTGACGTCGATGACGCGGATCTCGCTCATGCAGCGCGGCACGAACTCCTCATGCACGTCGGTGAAGACGCGGAAGTCGTCGATGCCGCGGGCGCGCACCTCGTCGATCAGCCGCTTCACGCGCGGAAATCCTCGACCCACAGCGAAACCGGGCGAATGGGCGAACAGGCCGAAGGCGTAGTTCTCGCTGTCGACCAGGCGGCGCCGGGCGCGTCTCCCGCTCGGTCACGTCCTCGATCGCGACCATGACGCGGTCCCAGCTCTCGTTCGTGGCCGGGCAGGATCGCTGCCGCTGAGCTGGATATCGAGGCGCTTGCCGGCCAGCGTGTAGTTGACGGTGTGGCTGGAGAAGCTGGTTTTCCCGTCCCAGAGCTGGACGAGTTCGCTCGACATGGCTCTTGAACGTGTCGTCGCGCATCACCTGGCCGAGATTGGCCATCAGGTGCGGCGAGGTCGCGGGCGCCGAACAGCGACAGCGTCTTGCGATTGACCTTGAGGATGCGGATGCGGTCCGAGCAGTGCCGCACCCGATCGGCATCGGCGTGAAGATACGCCGCGATATCCGCGACACCCGCCGCGCGCCATTGCTCGAACAAGGTTCGCACCGCGCTGTAATCCTCGACCCAGAGCGAGACCGGCGCGAGGTCGAACATTTCGGCGGCGTCGTCTGGAGCGGCGGACAAAGCGGACATGAAAAGACCCGGGCAGTAATCGGTTGGGTGTTTGCCTACCGTTCTAGGCACGAACTCGTTAAGAATTTCTCATCCGATGAGGGGATGGAGTTTTGACGCAGATGTCGGGCGCGGTTCCGCGATCTCACGACGCGATGCGCCTGAGCTATCGGGTTTCGCCCCTAAGGGAGAAGGGCGCGGCGCGACCCTCAAGGAGGGCGCGGGGAATGCCGGGTGCCCGAACGCACCCGCAGCCCGTGTGCAAAAGTAGAAAGCACACGGAAGTCGCCACAGGTTCGTCCGGTTTCGTTCGCTCGATGATTTTAAACGAGGACGGCAATGATCGAATGGTTCGACGACCTGAAGCTCGGGATGCGCTTCAAGAGCGAGAGCACGACGGTCTCCCAGGGAAGACATCCTGCGCTTTGCGGCCGAATTCGATCCGCAGCCGTTTCATTTGGACGAGGCGGCGGCCGAAAATACCACCTTTAAGGGCTTGGGGCCTCGGGCTGGCATACCGCGGCGATCGCGATGAGGCTGGCGTTCAAGTCGCCGGCCGTTCGGCCCGCATCCGCTGATCGGCGCCGGCGTCGACGAACTGCGCTGGATGAAACCGGTGCGGCCCGGCGACACCTTGCATCTCGAAGGCGAGGTGGTCGAGCTGGTCCCGTCGCAGCCAAGCCGCAAGGCGTCGCCCGGATCAATTGGACCGCCTTACAATCAGCACGGCGAAGCGGTCTATACCTTCAACCCGATTGCGATCGTGCCGCGCCGGCCGGAACAGATGTAGTCGGTCGTCCCGGCCAAGCCAACGGGACGCGCGAATGCGCGCTCGATGACAGGCTCCGCGGCGAGCCGGGATCCATAACCACCAGCGATCATCGTTGAGAGTAATCCATCAACCTGACGGCCAGGCCATTGCCGCCGCGGCGCATGGGTCCCTGCGTTCGCCGGGGACGACGAAACAAGTCCCTTACGCCCTCGTGCCGGTGAACGGAAAGCTGCCCATCGGGCCGATGCCCATTTCGCCGGTCATGCTGTCGCCGGAAACTTTGCCGGTGAATTCCAGCGTCAGCGGCATCGGGTTGGTGATCGAGACTTTCCAGGCGACGTCGTCGCCGTTGGCGCTGCCGTCGAAAATCTCGGCCGAATTGCCGTCGGCGCCTTGCGTGCCGGTCAGCGTGCCGCCCGCACTCTTCAGGGTCAGCGTCGCCTTGCGCTCGCCCATCGGCGTGCTCATGGTGATGTTCCAGTTTCCGTCCACCGCCATCTTCAGTCTCCCGGCTTCCCGTAAACCGGAATGGTTTTCCAGGCAAACATCGCCGCGGCGGTATAGCCCATCTCGCGCGCCAAGCAAAATGCTGGGATCAGGCGCGGGCGGCGCGAATCCGGCCCGTCACAGCAGCGGAATGCGACATATTGTATCGCGAAGGCCGCAATCTTGGCGCCGAGCAGCACCACCGTACGTAGAGCGTCCACAGCTTGATGTCGCCGGTCATCGCGATCGCGATCGTGCCGCAGCCGAGCGCGAACATCAGCGCCGCCCAGGCGTAGCCCGCGAAGGTGACGTATTCCGGAATGGTCTCGGCGACGATCGGCGGCATGTAGCGCAGCATCCAGCCGCGCTTGAGCATGATGGCGCCGATGGCGAAATGCGCGATCGCGGGTTTTGCCAGCACGAAGCGCGGATCGTTGGTCAGCAAGCGTCGCGCTGCCGAGCACGATCACCAGCGCCAGGCTGGCATAGGTCATGAAGCCGAGCGGCTCGCCCTTGATATGGGCGTAAGCCACCTGCGCCACCGAACCTGCAATGGCGACGCCGGTCGCCAGCACCACGTTGTCCGGTGAGGGATACACCGCGAGGAAGACGATGGTGGAGAAAAAGTCGGCTCCCGAGCCTTGCGAATATGGTCTTCATCGGCGGCTGCTTTTCAGGACTGATGGGCAGGGCCTGACGTGGCCGCCTTCGTTCCAGCTTCGATAGTCTCGGGTACCATTTGGTAAACAGCGCCGCGCTGTTGCGCGCGGCGACAGCCGATCGCAATCCCGGTCCAGAGCGGCAGGCCCGGCAGATAGATCATCAGCGAGTTGGCGATCACCATCAGCAGGCACGCCGCGGTCCAGGCCGCGGCTGATCATGTAATTGGCGCGCAGGAAGCCGGCAGTTCTGCGGTTTCGGCGTCGACCACTTCGCGGGCGTATTGCAGCGTGAAGGGGTAGCGCAGCACGATCGACAACAGCGCGATAACAAGACGCCGCTGTCGACGGCGAGCTTGATCGCGGACCGGCTCATGGTGGGATCGAACAGGTGACATAGAGGCCGAGCCCGGTGAACACCATCAGCGAACCGGCGCCGAGGATTTTCATCGAGCGGCCGCGCGTGGCGTCGAGCACGATCACCGCAAGGCAGACCGTGCGGCGGCGAACAGGCTCACGGCCGGCGAGGTCAGCAGCATCAGCGAAGCGAAAGCGCCATACGGCGCGAGGATCAGGAATATCGTCATGTGTTGCCTCTTTCGGGCTTATCTTTACGATGTAAAGATCATAAGCGTGAAATCCGATTGTCGTCAAGCAGAATTTTTACAGTGTAAAAATAACCGCTTAGAAAGAATGCCCGGCAGAAGAGCGGAATGTTGTCGAGACAGAGCAGGGGGTTATGAGGGTGGCCAGACAAGCGGTGGCGAAACCGGCGGCGGCGCGAAAGGGCCGTTCGGCAAAGGCGCAGCCATACCACCACGGCGCGCTGGATGAGGCCTTGCTCCAGGCGGCCGAGCGGGTGTGGAGCGCGACGGGCTCGCCGGGCTGACGTTGCGCGCGGTGGCGCGTGAGGCTGGCGTCTCGCATGCGGCGCCACCCATCATTTCGGCGATCTTGCCGGGCTCCTCAGCGAGCTCGCCGCGATTGGCTTCCGGCAATTCAACGCGGCGATGGCCGGCGCGCACGATCGCAGGCGTGCCCGCGGTGGAGCGGGCGATGGCCCGCGCCAAGGCCTATGTCGGCTATGCGCAGGCCCATCCCGGCATGTACGGGCTGATGTTCCGCACCGAACGGGTGGATATGTTGCGGCCCTCGCTGAGCGAGGCGGCGAACGCCTCGTTCGCGGGGTTGCCGGCGCGGTCGCGCTCGTCCGTCACGAACATCTCGGGGGGGGCGCTGACGCTCGATCAGGCGGCGGCGATCGCGCGCGCCTGGTCGCTGGTCCATGGTTTTACCATGCTGCTGCTCGACGGCCGGCTCTCGGACATCCTGCGGCGTTCGCCGGAGGGCACCAGCGTGGAGAGCTTGCTGGACGCGATGCTCAAGATAACCGTGGGCCGGCTGGCGGGGTCGTGACCAGGCTCGAACTCGCGGCAGGCCATTACGAAGACCTGGCAAAAGAAGACCTCGGCACGCAATGCCACTTGAAGTTGAGGGCGACTTGGCTGAGTATCGGCAAAGATGCTGCGCGGCTGGTTTTTAAGCAGCGATGAACATTTGAGTTGATCGTTTTTCCGATGACGGACACATCTCCCGAGAATTCTGAGCAAACTTGCCGATCTGATCAAGGCGACGGGGAGCGCCGGGCCTCCCCATGGCGACTCCGCCGTTCTCGAATACCTCAAGGTCCTCGCGCAAATCCTTAGCGCTGTATCCTGGCCTTTGGCCGCGGTCCTTTGCGTGTTGCTGTTTCGCCGCCAACTGACAAAATTTCTTGGTGATGTGAATACCGTCAAGGTCTTTGGGGCTGAGATAACCCGAAAGATAGACAACCAGATCGAACAATCCGCCAAAGAGGCGCAGGCCAAGACGGAGGCCGAATTACGTTCAGGCCCCTCCGAAGGCGAACTGAACCGTGCAGGGGTGGTCAAGAATCTGTTGGTGGATACGCCTCATAGCGTCATCACTGCGCAAGCCGAGGCCTTGGCCGCGGAATACGAGCGCGTGCGGGCGTCGATGCTGCCTGGAAGCGATCGCACGCGAGCCATGGAGGTCGTTGTCTCCAAGATGCGGACGATCGGCCAGGCCTTCTTTCCGATGCGCTATGAGTTCGCCCCCTCGCCATCTCCCGGCAAGCGGCTGATGGTGATCGCTTCACTCGAGGTTTCGCCGGATTTTGACATGCTTGACTGGCTGGTAGATCGCGTTCGCGCAGAGAAGCCATTCTTGCAATACCACGCGCTTGTGGCGATTTTCTGGCCGCACGGGAAGGGATAGCGAAAGCCTATATGAGGCAATTGGAGGCGACGGTCGAAAAAATCAGCCAACTTGACTTCGATGGAGACACGAGTTCGGAGTGGAACTCTCGCAGAGATCAAGAAGGCGCTGGAAAGACTTAGAGGGAATAAATAATAAAACCGGTAACCCCCGGGACCTCGTGCCCTGTACCGGTTCGATCGCGCGACCGGTCTCGCGATCACTGCGTCCGTGCCGCGTGAAGCCGCAGGCAATATCGACCGCCGCCTCGTGGCCAAGTATGTCGCCGACAAGCAATCTGGGGAAGGTTCGGTACAAATGGCTGAAAAGCCTGACATGCCGGACGAAATTGTTTTAGAATAGCTGCTTCGCAATCCATCGTTGTCATCAGCGCGTCAGTTCTGAATCGATCATGCCTGCCATTCCTCCGAACAAGCCCTATCGTGTCGGCCGTTCCCGCACCGGGCTCGGCCTCTTCGCCACCAAGCCGATCAAGAAGGGCACCAAGATCGTCCGCTATTTTGGGCCGCTGCTGGATTCCAAGAAGAAAAAAGACGACGCGATCGAGAACAAATATCTGTTCGAGCTCAACGAACCGCTGGACCATCGACGGTTCGGTTCGCAAGAATATCGCCCGCTACATCAATCACGCCTGCAAGCCGAACGCAGAATCCGACGTCAGGCCGCGCAAGCGCAAGGTCGTGATCCGCGCTATCAAAAACATCGAGCCGGGCGAAGAAATCAATTACGATTACGGCACCGACTACTTCAAAGCCTATCTGAAGCCGATCGGCTGCAAATGCGATGCCTGCGAGAAAAAGCGAAAGAAAAAACGGGCCGAAGCGCGCGCCGAAAAATTGCGCCTCAAGGCGAAGGCTGAAAGGAAGGCCTTAAAGAAAGCGGAAAAGCAGGCCAAGGCCGAGGCCAAACGCGCGAGAAAGCTCAACGGAACACCGCAGACTTCGGCCCGTGGCGCCAGGCCGAACGGGCACCTCAACGGGCACAGCCGCGGAGCGGGTTCGAAATTCCGCATGCCGGCGCCGTCGCGGGCGAAGCCCGATCGGGAACATCGCGTCTAGCTTTAGGGTCGCGCGGCCTTGTTTCGCGCCGCGATCGGCCTATTTTCGGCAGGCGCCCCGTTTGCCAGGATATTCCGATGAGCACCCTGAAGCCGCTTCAGATCGATATCGTCTCCGACGTGGTCTGCCCGTGGTGCTACATCGGCAAGCGCCGCGATCGAGAACGCGCTGGCGCTGGTGCCCGATGTGCCGGTCGAAATCCACTGGCGGCCGTTCTTTCTCAATCCCTGGGTGCCGCGCGAGGGCATCAGCCGCGACGAATATCTCACCACCAAATTCGGCTCGGTCGAGGCCTACAAGGGCATCGCCGGCCGCGTCGTCGCGGCCGCGGAGCGAGGAGGGGCTGATGCTACCGGCCCGACCTGGTCAAGCGCCAGCCCAACACCATCGATTGCCATCGCCTGATTCACTGGGCCGAGGCGCAAGGCAAATCGGCCGAGATGAAGCAGCGGCTGATGGAATTGTATTTCAGCGACGGCGGCGATCTCACCGACATCAATGTGCTGGTGCAGGCGGCGGCCGATTGCGGGCTCGATGCCGACGACGTGCGCAAGCGTCTTGCGACCGATGAGGATGTCGCGCTGATCTCGGCGCAGGCGCAGGAAGCCTCCGACAAGGGCATCTCCGGCGTGCCGACCTTCGTGTTTGCGCAGAAATACGCCGTCTCCGGCGCGCAACCGGCCGAGCAACTCGCCCGCGCCATCCGCCAGGTATCCGCGGAGATCAACGCGCAGGCGGCGGAGTAGCGGGCGCTTGAAATCACGCAGTCCGCAGGCGACCTCTGCGCCGGGAGATACCGATGAAAATCAAGATTGTCGTGCATGAAGCTGAGTGAGGGCGGCTTTGAGGCCGAAGTCCCCGCCATTCCGGGCTGCGCCACGCCAGGGCGACAGCATGGAAGAGCTGATGCACAATCTCCAGGAAGCGATTCGAAGGATGTCTTTCCGAGTCGCAATTGCAGCGCCCGAGCCAGGCGGCGCATCGCGACGTGATGCTGCGCAACTGCCTGCATGCAATCGCTGTCACGGCCGCGATAGCAGCGCAAGCTTGGCCGATATGTCGCGCATGAGGATTCTAGGCCGGCCCGGCGAGCTGGTGCGGCAGGCCGATGCCGCCGCATGTCGTCGGGTTGACACAAATTCTTGATCGCTGACGTCGGCGCACCTCTCTGGTCTTCCAGGTGATCGCCTGATAGGGCTAATCGATACGGCAGCAGACGAAAAGTTGGGGAAACGTCATGCTCTATGAGTTGAGAACCTACACCGTGAAGCCCGGCACGCTGGGCGATATGGTCAAGGCGGCGAGCACCGTGGCCCGCGACATCCGCAAGGACGACTTCGGCAAGCTCGAGGGCTACTGGATCAGCGAAATCGGTCCGCTCAACCAGGTCATGCATCTCTGGAGCTATCACCGATTTTGCCGAACGCGCGCAGATTGCGCGCTGAACTCGTCAAGAACCCGCGCTGGACCGGCGAGTATATTCCGCTGATCCGTCCGCTGCTGATGCGCCAGGATATCCGGCTGCTCAACGCCATCAGGCCGCCGGTCGCCCCGCATCGACCGGCAATATCTATGAGCTGCGCAACTATCGCGCCAAGCCCGCCGGCGCGGTCAAGCAATGGCTCGATGTGTTCACCGCCGTCGCTGCCGGCGCGCGAAAAATATTCCAAGATCGTCGGCCTCTGGCAGACCGAGGCCGGCCAGCCGAACGAAGTCTGCCACATCTGGGCCTATCCCAGCCTGAATGCGCGCGCCGAAGCCCGCGCCAACGCCCAGAAGGATCCGGACTGGCAGGAATTCCTCGGCAAGGGCACCGCGCTGCTCGAGGAGATGCATTCGACCATCATGCTGCCGGCGCCGCACTCGCCGTTGCAGTAACGCGGCAGCTTATCCAGCGCTACGCCCGGTTTGCGGAGGCGGCGAACGAAATGAACGGCGCGGCGCGCCAGTTCGCGGCATGCGACTGGCGCGCCGCAGCGCCGCGTGGATCAGCGGCACGACGGGATCGTTCGTGTGCAGCGGGATCAGGACGTCGCCGATCGCAAGCCGTCCGCGCCAGATCGGATTGATCATGGGGTGATCGGGGCTCGCGGTGGAATCCGCCGTAGCGATCGCGGGATCGGCGCAAAGATGCCGCGTCAGGTCGAGCGTCAGCTGCACGCCGGGCGAGAATTTCGCGAAAGCGCTCGTCGACGCCGAGCTTGAAGTAAAACGCGCGGTCCTGATGCCGCAGCACGATGCGCGGCGGCGACCGGCGTATCGCCGGCGCGCAGCGTCACGATCTCGCATTGGCCGGTTTCGGCGAGCGCCGGCGCTGGCGCGGCGGATGAAGCCGGCATCGCCCTCGTCCTGCATCAGCGCGGTGCCGCGCTGGCCCTTCCAGCCGCTGGCTTCCAGCGTCAGGAATGTCTCGATCGCGGCGGCGACCTCGGCCGGCGTGCGCGCGACGTCGAAACGCACAGCGCCGTGCTCGGCGAGGCGGTGGCGCTGGCGGCGCAATTCCTTCAGCTTCTTGGCGCCGAGCGCGTCGCGCAGCAATTCGTCGGCGTCGCGCGTCGCATCGAGGCAGGCGCGGAGCATGGGATTGCAGCACGCGCGGACGCATGCCGTCTTGCCGCAGCACGTCGGTGAAAGCCTGCATGGCCGCGCCGTCGAGCGCGACGTCGCGCAGCATCAGCGCATGGGCGCCGGCATCGCGCGCCTGCTGCATCAACTGGGCGACGGCTTCGCCCGCCATCTCGCGATCGAGCGGCGGCGTGCACAGCGTGCCGTAGGGATGGGCGCTGACCAAAGCGGGCAGGGGGATCTTGCAGGCGCGCCACAACGAGATCACCGGCATCAGGCCGATCAATTGCGTGGCGTCATGCTCCAGGCCGCCAGCGCGGAAGCGCCGGTGCGGCCGTGGCGAATGGCGTTCACCGCCAATTCCCAATCGGCAGGTAATAGCCGTTCGGCTCGATGGCGCGATCGCTGAGCGCGCGCCATGCGGCAGTGGGAATCGTCCGGCAGCGGCAGCAGCGCGCCGCCGTGCCGGCGCGGCCGCTTCGGCGCACGATCGTCCCTGGCGTCCTTTTTCGGGGCGCGCGGCGGACCATCGCCGATTCAACAATTTCGACCACGTCTATTCCCCGTCCGCGCAAATCCCGTGAACGCGGCGCCGCTCCCCAGCGCCACGTCTTCCGCCAAAACTAAGCGGAAAGGTTGGAAAATCCCGCATTGGCGCAGCGCTGCAATTTGAACGGTAGTGTTAACCGCCCGTTGATCATCGCCCCGGCCGCGCTAGATCGGCTCGTAGCTCTCGGCGACGCAATTGTCCTCGGCCTCGACCCGCCGGCGATCGATGATCATCCCTTCGCTGATGGTGATGCGATAGGTCTGGGTGCCGAGCGGCTTGCCCATCGCGGAATTGAGGTCGGCGCGGACGCATGCGGTCCAACCCTGTCCCCGGGGGTCGCGACGCGCCGGCGAGACCCTGACATCGTGGGGGACTCGCCTGGGCCACGAACACCGAATCCAGGTGTTCGCGGACCATTTGCTTGACATCCGGCGGGGCCTCGGGCGGTGGCGGTTCGCTGGCCTTGGCGCGCATGAATTCCGGCACCGGCGAGCGGCTGTCGGCAAAGCCGCAGCCGGACAGTACCAGGGCACCGCCAACCAATGCCGTTAAATGAAGCCATCCCCGCCGCATCGCGCCGATGTTATGCCGCAAACCCGCAAAAAGCGCCCGTCGGGAACTGGCGCCCGGCAACCCCTCGCGATCAACAATTGCTGATCGCGAGCGGAAAAGGACGCCACGCCCGAGCGGCCGTGAACCGCCACGAAGCAGGCCGCGTCCAATGGGCGAACACCTTGCCCCGGAGGACACCCCATGTTTCGCCATGCGCTTTGCTCCGCAATTGTCTTCACTTCGATCCTCGCAGGCTCCAGCGCCGCGTTGGCCGAAAACCGCCTGGCGCTGGTGATCGGCGAGTCGACCTATCGCGCGGTGATCCCGCTGCCCAACCCCGCCAATGACGCGAGGGCGATGTCCAGGATGCTGGGCGACGCCGGTTTTGAGGTCACCACTGCGGCCGATCTGTCGCAGAAGGAAATGAACGAGAAGTGGCGACTTCGCCGCCAAGATCGCGGCGAAAGGCCCCGATACGGTGGCGCTGGTGTTTTATGCCGGCCATGGCTTGCAGATCGACGGCGAGAATTATCTGGTGCCAGTCGATGTCGATCCGAAGCGCGAGGCCGACATTCCGTTGCAGGCGGTGCGCCTGAACGACATCCTGAACACGCTGATTCGGTGCCGAGCAAGATGCGCATCCTGCTGCTCGATGCCTGCCGCAACAACCCGTTCCCCGCCATCAACAAGAGCGCCGGCCACGGGCTCGCGATCGTCGATGCCAAGACCGGCGCGCCCGGCACCTTCATGTCGTTCTCGACATCGCCGGGCGCCGAAGCCGAGGACGGCAGCGGCACCGACAGCCCTTATACGTCGGCGCTGCTGTCGACGTCGCCAAGGAGCCGGGGCTTCCGATCGAGGATGCCTTCAAGCGCGTGCGCGTCTCGGTCAACAAGGCGACCGACGGGCGCCAGACGCCCTGGGACTCTTCGTCGCTGACCGACGAATTCAATTTCGTTTCCGGCGGCAACGACACCGCGACCCGCCGGTCCGAAACTCGCCGGCCACCACCCGCAGCGTCGAGCAATGGCACCAGCAGTTGCAGGGCAAGCCGGTCGAGACCGCCCATGACATGATCGTCGCCGACGGCACCGATCGAAGCCTATCAGGCCTTTATCGATCTGTTCACGCAGTCGCCGTTTCACCGCGAGGCCAATGCGTGGCTCGACTGCGCCAACGCCGGATGGTGGCGTGGAATGACGCCGTGATCGTCAACAGTGCAGTCCTTATCGCGGCTTCCTCGCCCAATATCCCGACAGCGATCTGTCTGCGACCGCGCGCAAGCTGATCGAGCGCCTGCGCAACCGGCCGAACTTCTCGCCGGCCGTTGTTGCGATGAATGCGCAGGCCGCGCTCACCTGCCCGGTCAACCCGACCACGGCGCCGGCCAAATCCCTCAAGAAGGCCGACGCGACGCCGACCAAAACGCAAGCCGTCGATCCGATCCCGCCCACCCGCGCGGTGACGGCTGTTACGCCGGCGCCGGTACGCCTGAGCAATGGCGGTGACGATGGCGTGGTCTATGCCCGTCCGTCCTATGGCCCGGTCCGTCCGGTCGGCATCTATGGCGGCGGATATGGCGGTGGCCGTTTTGCCGGCGGCTTCGGCGGTGGCGGATTTGGCGGCGGGATGGGGCGTGGCCCGTTCGGAGGCGGAGGTCGCTTCCGCCGCTTCTAATGCGCCGCGGGATTACAAATTGTTTCTCGACCAAGCGGCCGGCGCAAGCCGGCCGCTTGGCGCAGGGCGCAAGATTAAATCGGCGTAAGGGCCGAGGTTTTCATTGAATCAGAACTTTGCCGCCATGAGGTCGCCGGGTAAGAATTGCGCCCGGACGGTAGCAAGGAGACCTCTGGCTATGAAGATCCCGGCCATGAAGATCCCGGTGCTGGCGCTGGCATTGCTGGCGCTGACGGCTTTGCCGGCGAGCGCGCAGATGGGGAAGCGGCCCAAAGGCGACGATCAGGGCAAGTCCGAGCCGAAGAAGCCGCAGATCGACGAGAAGGCCTACAAGGCCGCGCTCGAGCGGATTCCGGAGCCCAAGGAAAAATACGATCCCTGGGGCGGCGCGCGCCCGGCCGATCCCGCCAAGAAACCGAAATAAACCCGGCGCGGCTTCGGCGGGCCGGCGTCGCGGACAAGCCTCCGGTCTCAGTCGAAGGCGACGCCGATTTGCCTGTCCGAGTGCCACACCTGATGACAACGCCGCAGGAAGTGATCGGCCTTGATCACGAGCATGAAGGATTGCGGCAGGCCGACCGGGCTTGCGATATCGATCCGCGCGCCGCTTGAGGAAAGGTTGCGGACCATGCAGTCGACGCCGCCGCCGCCGCTGAAAGCCAGCGTGGCCTGCTTGAGCACCCGGTGGCGCGGCGCTGTTCGTCGTTCCGTCATGTTGCTGTCTGCATATCGGTCATGTTTCATTCAAATTAGCAAAACCGAATTACGAACAATTGAATCCAACCTCCGCCGTCCTTGCGCTCGCCTTTAGGTTTCGTTTACGACATCGCGGCGGGAACCGCGCGGTGCGGTTTTTCAGAAAAAAGTTCTATTGAGGCGTCATGCGCCGCTGGAGACTTCGATGAAGACAACCGTTTCGATGCTGTTTGCCGCTGCTCTGGTGCTGTCGTCGGTGCCGGCGCAAGCCGTCGTGCTCGATCTCTCGACCATGACCTGCAAGCAGTTCATCGAGGGCGGCGATGACGAGATCAAGATGGTGCTGACCTGGATGGACGGCTGGTACAAGGGCGACGAGGACGAAGCGATCATCGACACCGATGTGTTCGTCGACAACGCCAAGAAGTTCGGCGAGTTCTGCGCCACGAATCCGACCATCAGCATCGTCAATGCCGCCGAAAAAATCCTCGGCAAATAAGTTCTCGCGGCCGAATCCGTCACAGCATCGCGAACGCGCTCGAGACCATCGCCACCGGCTTGTTGTCGGCGGCGCTGGACAGCGTGACGCGGCCAAAGCTCATGGTGCGGCCGAGGCGAACCACCCGCGCATCGGCCACCACGTCGGATGAGGTGACGGCGCGCATGAAATGCGTGGTCTGATCGACCGTCGTCATCGGCCGGTAGCCGCGGTTGGCGGCCAGATTGGCGATCACCATCGCGGTGTCGGCAAACGCCATCAGCGCCTGGCCGCAGACGACGCCGCCGTTGCGGCACAGCCGCTCGGAGAACGGCATCCGCAGGATGGCGCCCGGCTGCCAGTCGGCGTGCGTCGGCAGGGGCGATCGCATTCGATGCTTTCGATCGACAGATGAGGTCCTGCACCCAGGGCGCAAACACCTCGCCCAGCACCCGCCGCGCTTCCGCGATGTCGAACGGGCCGGCTTGTTGCTGATCTGGCATGAACGATGGTTTCCTCTTGCGAAGGCGTTTTGGGGTTCGCTACGCTAAAATGCCGGTGACGTGAAGGAACATCCGGGACGCAACGGGTATTGGGGGCGCTGGCGTGGCTTGAAAATGCCGGATATGAGACCGTATGATGGGGCGTGGGGAAGGGCTCGCGATGTTGCGACGATGGGTGATGGCGATTTTGCGTGCTCGCCGTGGGCTTTGCCCTCAGCGGCTGCACCAAATGCGGACCGATCTGGGACGATTGGCTGAGATCGCCGAAATCCTGCAAGTCCGACGGGTTCTGAGCAACGCGCCTGGTCGCTGGCCGGTGCGGTGGTACATGACAGCAAACTTGCAGAACGAACTTGCAGAACGAAACATACAGGGAGCGTCCCATGAGGATTTTGGCCGTGGCGGCGATGTCGGCGGTTCTGGCCGGCCTGACGGCGCCGGCGGCGCATGCGCAAGTGCAGACGCCGAACATCAATCTGCTTGCGGATACGCCTTCCAAGACGCCGGAAGAGAAAGAAGCCGACGAGCAACGGGACAAGGCCTACAGGGAATCGCTGAAGAAGATTCCGGATGCCAAGACGTCTTCGGATCCGTGGGGCGGCGTGCGCTCGGACACGCCCAAGGCGCCGGCGGGTCCCAAAACCTCGGTCGCCAAGAGCACGACCGCTCCGAAGCCGAAAGCCAAGACCGGCAGCACCACCAACTGACGCTTCCCGCCGGGGACTGACGCCGGCGCCTTGCCGGTGTTAGATTAGGTCTGTCGTATCTGTAGGGAGTTGCGGCATGGCTTCCAGCCCACGCGATCTCGCCGATCGAATGGCAGGCCGGCGCGCCGGACGGCGGCAGTCGGACGACGGCTTTTTGCGTGAGACCTTCATCCTGCCGCGCGAGCAGGCGAGGGCCAGGGCGCGCGATTTCCTCACCCGCTTCCCCCAGGCCGGCTACATGAGCGCGGTCGAAAGCTGGCAAGAGCTGCCGGACGACAAGATCGAGTTCACGATGCGGCGGCTGCGCAGCGCCGACTGAATTCAGCCGAGCGATTCCGCCACGATGCGGATGCGAAAAACCGGCTGTTTCTTCTCGTCGAGCAGCTCCATCTGCCACTCCGAGTTTTCCTTGAGCTTGCGCGAAATGCCGCTCGCCATGTCAGCGCAAACGCCGGTCAGTTCTTTCCAGGCGGCTTCGTGGTCGGTGCATTCAATGCCGTGGTCGGAGGCGCCTGAGTAGCGGCCGTTTCGGATGCGAAAGAAATAGAGCGGCATGGCGGACACCGATGCGTAATTGGCCGCTCCAGGCCTTTTGAGATGACATGAGGTTCGCTAATGGATGCGCAAATGGCGGCGGCGGCAATCCCGGGAAAATACGGGGGAGCGTCCGCCCCAGCCCGCGCGGGCTCAGGCCTTGCCGTGGCGCAGCAGCAGCTTGACGATCTCGGTGCGGGCCTCGGGGATCGGCGTCAGCCCGATGATGTCATTGGCCTGGGCCAGGATTTTCGTCTGCGCGTGAAACGGCAATTCGTCCCAGCACAACAGGACGGCGGCGCCGAGGTGCTGGATGACCTGCTCGTCGCTCGGAGCCCCGTGGCTCCGGCCGGCGTCGGATCCGCCGGCTCCGCAATCGCCGTGCGGCTCCGCCGGTGTCATTCGCTCTCCGTGATCCGGATCAGGCCGTCGCCGGTGACGATCGGCCCCTTCGCGGTCAGCGCGACAAAGCCGAGCGCCACCAGTTTGCTGAGATGCGCCGGCGCGATGTCGGGGTCGGGCGAGGTCACCGCGATCTCGATCAGCGAGGCGAACTCTTCCGGGGTCAAAAGCTTGGGCGTGTGCACGGTCATGACAGACATCACCACTCGGACTGAAACTTCGCCTTATTTAAGCGGCTTCGGACAGCGAGGTAAATGCACTGCCGGATGTTGCGGATTTTCTCCGCGTTTTATCGCCCGATATGACATTAAGGTGACAGCGGGAAAGCGCGGAGCCGTAAAGCGAGAGAGTTGGCTACTCGAACAGCCTTTCCGGCGCAACCGTGAGGCGAAAGGCGACTTCGGTCGATCCGTCGAGGATCTCCAGAATACAATCGCACAACGGGCAGCGAAACTCGCCCGCAGTCCCATGACGGGTGTCGAGTTCAATACGCCGGAAACCGGCCTTGCAGCCGGGGCAGATGAGATCGCCTTTTCGCATGGCGAGATTATGCATGGCGCGCGTAACCGTTCCACGACGGCGGGCATTCTCCAAAAGGTGAATACGCGGTCCGCGATGCTGGCGATAACGCGGCGAAAAAGCGATGCACCGGCGACACGCAAGGAACTTTGTTCTCGCCGGGAGAACAGGGAACAGGCGGTGCGGCCTCGCGCGCGCGTCGGCCGGTCCTGTTGCGGTTGCAACGCTGCGGCGTACCCGCCGCCTCAGTTTGTCGGCGTGCCGGAATTGAGCAACTGCGACACCGCCGTGACGAGTTGCGCCGGCGCGAACGGCTTGGTCAGCAGCACGCTGTTGGGGACACCCTTGGAGGCCCACTCATCCGCGGCGGCGCCTGTCATGTAGACCACGGGCAGGGTCGGTTCGAGTTCTCGCGCCACGCGCGCGACCTCCCAGCCATCGAGTCGGCCGAGCAGGTTGATGTCGGTGACGAGCGCGCGATATTTGGTCTTGTCGGCATTAAGAAGGGTGACTGCTTCTTCCCCGAGGTCGCGATCGCCGATTTCGAATCCGCCGTCGGTCAGGGTTTCCTCGACCATGCTCTGTATCAACTGGTCGTCTTCGACGACCAGGATCGCAACCGCATTCTCCAACACGTTCTCCCCCGCGACTTGGCACGGGGGGTAAGCGGCTCGGATCGTTCTGGTTCCGCCCGTTATGTACAAAAGTGAACTTTATTCTGATTGGCCGTTCGGCCGGCCGGATGGGGCGGTCCGGCGCCACCCCAGATACGGCGCGGCTAGGTTTCAGAAACCGCCGCCGCCCGACCAAAACATGGCCCAAAAAAGCACAACACCGCGCAAGCGGAATATGATCGCTAGGCGGCGTTGGGTTAGTCCCGGGATCCCTGAAATCCCCCCGGCAAGTCCGTATGTCGGGACAGGGCCAGCAAAGGTTCAAAGAAAAATGTTGCGGCGCGAGCGGCGTGAAACAACGCGGTCCCCCGGTCCGTAGCTTGAGAGGACCGCGGCGGTCTTCCTCAACAGCCCTTGTCGCGGTCGGCGGCTCCGGCCCACAATGCCCCGGGCCGGGGCCGCTCTTGCCAGCAACCGGGCCGAAGAGCCAATTGGCCCCGGGCACATGGCACATGGCGGACGGGTCTTATCCCGGTTCGGTCTGGATGTCGTTGCAGCCGTGGCAGCGAAAGATCTCGACGGGCCGCCAGGTCAGGATCGCCGGCAATTTTCCCAGCCGCGCCATCGGCGCCTGGCAACGCCGGCACCGGCGCGTACCGCACTCGGCCGGGGGAGGCGTCTGGACTGTCTCGGACATGGTCCATCAAGGCCTGCAAAATGAGCCGGAATGGTGAAAATGGCGCCCCGTAAAACTACGGCGTGCAGATGGCCGCCTGCCGGACAGAGCGTTTGTCAGGGGACTCGGCTGGCTTCACGTTTCACGGAGGAGCAAAATCGGGTGCCGGTTCCGTGGTATGGTGTGTCCCGAGCCGGAGCCTTCCATGTCGATGTGGCTGATTGTTCAACTCGTCTCGATAGCCTCGATGCCGGCGGCCTATGACATGGCGCGCGACCGCGACAGATCGCCCCGAGCCTGGCTTTATCTGGCGCTGATCTTCGGGCCGTTGGTGCTGCCGGCGCTGCTCGTCCTCGGCAAGCGCGACGGCGAAGCGATAAGGACAGCCGAGGGGCGGTGAGGCGACGGTCGCGATCGCAGTCAAAATTGCGCTGTTGGCCGGCCTGGCGATCCTCGTCACCGGCGGTTACCCGGATCGGCTGAGGGGCGGGGTCATCGCCATCGTGACCTGCATCGCGGCGGCTTTTGTCCTGCATTTCGCGGCGCCGTGAAGAATCAAACGGTGGGGATCGGCAGCCACCGAGGCGGCCTACGTGATCACCTGTAAATCATATAGCCGCAGCCGATCATCGGGATCGCGCACCAGGTTAAGGAAATGCGGAAAAGCAAAGCCTCGCAACTCATCCACCGCTGGCCGCTCAGAACATGAAAGAGGCCGCCTACCGAGACGGCCTTGATTCAAGGATAGTATTTAAGGCTGGCGGCCATCGAAATGAGGACACCAGCTCCGGTGACAACGGCTAAGGCGATAAAGATCAGTATTGGGCCCATGATACGCACTCCGCACTCGACCATTGGCCTTATAATCGGGCGCGATTAATTTTGGTTCCTAGCCCCGTGAATCGCGTGAACAATTCTTATTGGGCCATGAAATACCGCTGCCGCCGGAACGAAAACAGGCCAATCCGAAATTCTACTTAGGCCACAACCGCTTGAAATAGGCCTCGCGCCGGCGGTATTTCAAAAAAGAACATATTGCGAACTTGGAACAAATAGGGTACGGTGTTCCCAATCGCCGACCCTACCTTCGACCGTTCGCCAATAACTCGCCTGCCACGCCTTCCCCAATCCCTGACCCAATCCCTGCCAATCGTTTGTCCCCCTCGCGAA
>CAWJSD010000017.1:0-147975 GCA_963845435.1 uncultured Alphaproteobacteria bacterium | reverse complement strand
CGACCGGAATGAAATGCGTCGCCGGATTGGATTTCAGCCGGCGGCAGACTTCAAAGCCGTCGATATCGGGCATCATGACGTCGAGCAGGATGATATCGCATTCGGCGCGCGCGCAGATCGCCAGCGCCTCGGTGCCGTTGCTGGCGGTCAGCACGTCGAAATATTCCGCCGACAGCCGCGCTTCCAGCAGCTTGACGTTGGCCGCAACGTCGTCGACGACCAGGATCCGCGCGGACATCGAAACTCTCCCTCAGCCTACAAACCGGCGCACGGTTTCGATGAACTTGCCGACCGAGATCGGCTTGGACAAATACGCCTCGCAGCCGCCTTCGCGGATGCGTTCCTCGTCGCCCTTCATCGCGAACGCGGTGACCGCGACCACCGGAATATTGCGCAGCTCCGGATCGTCCTTGATCCATTTCGTCACCTCGAGGCCGGAGACCTGCGGCAACTGGATATCCATCAACACCAAATCGGGGCGCAGCTTGCGCACCAGATCGAGCGCCTCGAAACCATTGCTGGTGCCGGAGGTCTGATAGCCATGCGCTTCCAACAGATCGCGAAAGAGCTTCATGTTGAGCTCGTTGTCCTCCACGATCAGGACGGTTTTGGCCATCCGTCCCTCCCATCCCCGATTGTACGCCCGGCAAACGGCAGCCACAGGCTGCGCCAAGCGTGAGAAAAAGTGAAATCAAACTAGCGCCAGATTCGTTCTAACCCGTTAAGCCGAGGTGGTAGATTTCTGCGGATCGGTCCGTGCTTGCTTGAACAAGCTTCGCAGACTCGGGCATGATGCCTTGCAAACTAGAGACCAGAAGTTACGGAAAGGCAAACAATTCCGTTGAAGAAGCCCGCTCATAACCCCAGACAAGTTGCTGAAATCGTTGCGGTTCAGGCGCTTTCCTTCATTGCCGGCGATCCCGAACGGCTGGGGCTGTTCCTGGCCGAAAGCGGGATCGGGCCGGAGAGCCTGCGGGCGGCGGCGACCGATCCGCATTTTCTGGCCAATGTGCTCGATTTCGTCATGCGCGACGACGCAACCGTAAAAGCATTTGCCAGCGTTTCACAACTCCATCCCACCAATATCGCCGCCGCCCATCAAGCCCTGAATGACCCGCAATGGGAACGCGACGTGCCGTGAGCACGCCCGCGCCAGCGCTGGACGGCCCGACGGCGTTTTGCCGGGATTGCCTGAAGGATTGTGCTGGCGGCTTTGCAAGCAAGATCCGCCGCTGCGCCGAATGCGGCTCGCCGCGCCTGCTCCGTCACCACGCGCTGCCGGCGCTGACCCTGGCCCATATCGATTGCGACGCTTTCTACGCCACCGTCGAGAAGCGCGACAATCCCGAACTCGCCGACCGGCCCGTGATCATCGGCGGCGGCAAGCGCGGCGTGGTGTCGGCGGCGTGCTATATCTCGCGGACATTCGGCGTGCGCTCGGCGATGCCGATGTTCAAGGCGCTGGCGCTATGCCCGCATGCCGCCGTGGTCCGGCCCGACATGGCCAAATATGTCCGGGTCGGCCGCGAGGTGCGCCAGGCAATGCAGGCGCTGACGCCGCTGGTCGAGCCGCTCTCGATCGACGAGGCGTTTCTGGATCTGTCCGGCACCCAGCGCGTCCACGGCATGATCCCGGCCAAGGTGCTGGCGCGCTTTGCCCGCGAGGTCGAGCGCGACATCGGCATCACGGTTTCGGTTGGGCTGTCCTGCAACAAGTTTCTGGCCAAGATCGCCTCCGACATGGACAAGCCGCGCGGCTTCGCGGCGATCGACCAGGAGGAAGCTCGCGTCATGCTCGCCGACAAGCCGGTCGGCTTCATTTTCGGCGTCGGGCCTGCGACCCAGGAAAAACTGGTGCAGCGCGGCTTTCGGGTGATCTCCGATCTGCAGCGCGCCGACGAAACCGACCTGATGAAGCAGTTCGGCGGCGAAGGCCGCCGGTTGTGGCGACTGGCGCGCGGTCTCGACGACCGCCTTGTGGTCGCCGATCGCGGCGCCAAGACCATCTCCAACGAGACCACCTTCGAAACCGACATTCGCGATTTCGCCACACTCGAAAAAACTCTGTGGCGGCTGTCGGAAAAGGTCTCCTCGCGGCTCAAGAGCAGCGAACTGGTCGGCTCCACCGTCACCCTCAAACTGAAGACCGCGGATTTCCGCCAGCGCACCCGCTCGCAATCGATCCACGCCCCGACCCAGCTTGCCGCCAAGATATTTTCGATCTCCAGGGAAATGCTGGCCAAGGAAATCGACGGTACGTCGTTTCGCCTGATGGGCACCGGCGTCAGCGCGCTCCGCCCGGGCTCGGCGGCCGACGACACCGACATGCTCGACCGCCGCTCCGCCCACGCCGAACGCGCGATGGATAATCTGCGCAAGAAATTCGGCAACGCCGCGGTGATCCGGGGCATTGCGTATGAGGGACCAGGCAAGGACGACGAGGAAGAGTAAACCTCGGTTGCCGCCATGGTTCGAGACGGCGCAAGAGCGCCTCCTCACCATGAGGTCCCACATCGCGGGACTGCGCTTCGCTGCTACCACTTCCGACCTCATCCTGAGGAGCGCGCCCTTGCGCGCGTCTCGAAGGATGGCCACGAACACCGAGCCCCTTCGCAACGCCGCCCTTCGAGATGTCCGCCTGCAGCGGGCTGCTCGGGGTGAAGTCGCTATTTACACGGCTTGGCATCCCTGACGTCGAACTTGCCCATCGCGCCGGCGACGACGAAATCATTGTAGTCGAGCACCAGTGCGCGCGAGACGCCGTTCTCGTAGAGTTCGAACGCCATCGAATAAACCGGCGTCTGCTCGCCTTCGGTGTGCTTGGCGTCGCGGTCGTAATAGCTGACCGTGACCGGCCACCGGGTCTCCGACTTCATGGCGTCGCTCGAGGTCGAGGCATCCGGCGTCTTGATCGCCTTGTCGGCGGAGATCGGCTGCCCGATCACCGTCATGGTGTTGTAGACCTTCTCGCCATTGTCGGAGCCGTCATAGACAGTGAGTTCAAGCACCGATTTGCCGGCGCGCGCGGCCTCGATGATGCGCTGGATCTGCTGGGTCGGAAACACCGTATCGCCGTCGAGCGTGAAGGTCTTGACCACAGGCTGCTTCAATTTGACCGTGACATGGTCGCCGGTCCGCTCCGCTATGCCGTCGACCGGGCTCGAATCCGCGTCGTTCATGCGCGAATTGATCTTGAAACGGTAGCTCTTGCCGTCGGCATCCTCCCAGGAGTTCGACCGCAGATCGCTCAGGGTGAGCTTGTCCTCGCCGCTTTCCAGTTCAGAGACCTGGCGGAATTCCGAGGTGTAGCCCTCGCAGGCGCTGCCGGAGAACGTATAGAGGATGCGCCCGCGCGCGCTGTTGATCGAGTTGGAGCCGCGCGATCTGACCAGGCTGAGGTCGTACAAGGCCTGGTGCGGCAGGAAGCTGGCGGCCGGCGCTGCTTGCGCCCGGCTGCCGGTAAAATCCGATCCGATCGCGAGGGCGACGACGGCCAACGCTAGCGACCCGGCACCACGCGACAAGATGAGCGAACAGGTCATGTCTTTTCCTCGAACAAGATTTGTCAGATTAGTGACGGCCCTATTGCGCCGCAACTAGGGCAAGGAACTGGAATACCGGCCATTCGGCGCGTTTTTCCGCTCCGCCAAGCTTTCACCCCGAGGGGCAATTCGCGCCGGGGGACGCCAGCTTGCATGTGACGGCGCAATGCGCGAAACAATGCATACCCGGTGAGATCGGGTGCTGACCACATTCAACGAGGACGAGACATGGCGGGTACGATCGAGCAGAAACTGTCGACATTGGGCATCACCCTGCACACGCCGCCGAGCCCTGTGGCCAATTACGTCGGCTTCGTGCGGTCAGGCAATCTCCTGATCGTGTCCGGCCAGGTCTGCGTCGACCCGCAGGGCAAGCTGATCGCCAAGGGCAAGCTCGGCGCCGGCGTCACCATCGAGCAAGGCAACCTCGCAGCGCGCGGCTGCGCGATCAATCTGCTGGCCCAGCTCAAGGCCGCGCTCGGCGACCTCGACAAGGTCGTGCGCGTGGTCCGCCTCGGCGGTTTCGTCAATTCCGCACCGGATTTTCTCGACGGACCCAAGGTGTTGAACGGCGCCTCGGACCTGATGGTCGAAGTATTCGGCGACAAGGGCCGCCATGCCCGCACCACCGTCGGGGTGTCGGCCCTTCCCGCCGATGCGGCGGTCGAGGTCGAAGGCATTTTCGAAGTCTCCTGACGGATTTTTTCCGATGCGGGCGCCGGACTGGTTGACGGCACGGCCGGTGGCCCATCGCGGTCTGCACGACCGCGCCCGCGGCATTATCGAAAACATGCCGGGCGCGGTGCAGGCAGCGGCCGCGGGCAATTTCAGCATTGAAGTCGATATCCAGCTCGCCGGCGACGGCGAAGCCATGGTGCATCACGACTTCAAATTGGGGCGCCTCACCGACGGCGACGGCGCGCTACGCAACCTGACCGCGGCCGAGCTCAAGGCAGTCCCGTTCAAGGATACGCCCGAGCGCATGATGACGCTTGGCGATCTCTGCGCGCTTGTCGCCGGCCGCGTGCCGCTGGTGATCGAGTTGAAGAGCGCGTTCGACGGCGACCGCCAACTGGCAAAACGGATGTCGCAGGTGCTCGCCGGCTACAAAGGCCCTGTCGTAGGCATGTCGTTCGACCCCGATCAGGTAATGGCGCTGCGCGAGGCGATGCCGGAACTGCCGCGCGGCATCGTCGCGGAACGGCATTACACCGAGGCCGACTGGCCGGAGGCTTCCGCCGCCCAGCGCCGCGAGATGACCCACCTGCGTCATGCCTTTCGCACCAAGCCGCAGTTCGTCGCCTATTGGGTCAATGAACTCCCGGCGGCGGCGCCGTGGATCACCCGCCATGGCTTCGGCCTGCCGCTGTTGACCTGGACCGTGCGCACACCGGAGCAGCGCGCCCGCGCCGCCCGCTACGCCGATCAGATGATCTTTGAAGGGTTTGTGCCGGGAACCTGATACGCTGGTTGGGAGTAGAACGGTTGCCCTTGAAGTAACGCGTGCAATGCACGATCTTGGGCAGACTGGTCACCACCTGCGATGACCGATCGTGACATGAGGCCGGTTCAAGTCGCTGATGGCGCCATCCGAAATATCCCTCGAAGCTGCCCCTTCCGTCAGCGATATCCCGGCTGAGGATTGGGATGCCTGCGCCAATCCGGTGCCGGATTCGGGCGGCCTCGATCGGCTCGACACCCTGGCCTCAACCGTTCCTTCAGCGGATTCCTGCACCGGTCCAAGCCCCGGTTATAACCCGTTCGTTTCCCACGCGTTTTTTGCTGCGATCGAGGCCTCCGGATCGGCCGTGGCGCGGACCGGCTGGGGACCGCGGCATTTGCTGGCAAAGCTCGATGGCCGCATCGCCGGCATCGTGCCGTGCTATCTGAAATCGCATTCGCAGGGCGAATACGTATTCGACCGCGGCTGGGCCGACGCCTATGAGCGCGCCGGCGGCCGCTATTACCCGAAGCTGCAGGCCTCGGTTCCCTTCACGCCCGCGACCGGCCCCCGGCTGCTGATCCGCAGCGGCGTCGATACCGACGTGGTCGCCGGCGCGCTGGCGGCCGGGCTGGTGGCGCTGTGCGAGGCCACCAAGGCCTCCTCGGTTCACGTCACCTTCGCGCGGCAGGCCGAGCAGAAATTTCTCGCCGAACACGATTTCCTGGAGCGGACCGACCAGCAGTTCCACTGGCACAATCAGGGTTTCGCGACCTTCGACGATTTTCTCGCCACCTTGAATTCACGCCACCGCAAGGCGATCAAGCGCGAGCGGCGCGAGGCGCTGGCCGCCGGGATCACCATCCATCATCTGACCGGCAGCGATATCACCGAGGACGCCTGGGACGCCTTCTTCGAGTTCTACATGGAGACCGGCTCGCGGAAATGGGGCCGGCCCTATCTGACGCGAAAATTCTTCTCGATGATCGGCGAGAGCATGAGCCGCGACGTGCTGCTGGTGATGGCCAAGCGCGACGGCCGCTGGATCGCCGGCGCGATCAATTTCATCGGCTCGGACACGCTGTTCGGCCGCAACTGGGGCGCGGTCGAGCATCACCCGTTCCTGCATTTCGAAGTCTGCTACTATCAGGCGATCGATTTCGCGATCCAGCGCAAGCTTAGGACCGTCGAGGCCGGCGCGCAGGGCGAACACAAGATCGCCCGCGGCTACCTGCCGCAGACCACCTATTCCGCGCACTACATCGCCGATCCCGGCCTGCGCCACGCCATCGCCGATTATCTCAAGCGCGAGCGCGCCTATGTCGCGGAAGCCGGCCGCGAACTGACCGAGGCCGGTCCGTTCCGCAAAACCGACGAAGACCCGGATTGACGCTTGGTCTCAACGCATAAGCAATACTGTTAAACCAGAACGTCGCGAAAGTTCTACCGAGGGAGACGCCGTCTATGACCGCGTATGACACCAACAACATCTTCGCAAAAATCCTGCGCGGCGAGCTTCCTTGCTACAAGGTCTATGAGAACGAGCACGTGCTGGCGTTTCTCGACATCATGCCGCGGTCGATGGGCCATACGCTGGTGATCCCGAAAGCCGCTGCCCGCAACATCCTCGACATAACCGTCGAGGATTTCGCCCATGTCGCGCGCGGCAGCCACAAGATCGCCCATGCCGCCAAGAAGGCCTATTCGGCCGACGGCATCACCATCGCGCAATACAGCGAGCCCTCCTCGGGCCAGGTCGTCTATCACCTCCATATGCACGTGATGCCCTGCTTCGACGGCGTCGCCCTGCTGCCGCCCGCCAGCCGCAAGGAAGACGCCAAGGTGCTGGAAGCCAATGCAGCGAAGCTGATCGCGGCGTTGAAGGACTGAGATTGGTAGCCCGCATGAGCGCAGCGATATGCGGGGCAGACGATCCCGCATATCGCTGCGCTCATGCGCTACAAATTCACTGCTTTCAATGGCGGATTTCGCTTTCGGCACATCCGCCGCGCAGGGCGTGCGCGATTACCAGAACAGCGTCGTCAGGTGGTAGACCATGTGGCCACACTCGGCCAGGATGACCACCAGGGCAAAAGCGAGGAACGAGTAGGTTCCGAATTTCATTGCTGCGTCAGTCCAAACGTCATTGTCGGCCTCATGCATCTCTGCATACGACCCGAAGAATTCTTGACGCATTTTACGGGGTGCTTTGGTTCTGGGCAAACTCTGAATCCAATCCGGATTCACGTCAAGAGTCCCGGCTGAATATTTCAGCTCGCTCCGGTGCCCAGGATTCTTTTTGCCACGCTGCGGCAGCGCGACTTGCAAAATATATTGCCGGCGTTCGAACGCAGATCGGCCGCGGCGGTACCGGGCGGCGCGCTCACCACGCGCCGCTTTTGACACTTATGCGGTTAACAGTTTGATCCAGAACCAGAAGACGGCGGCTGCCGCGATCACGCAGGCAAACGCAAGGGCGTACTCCACGGTAGGCCTCATGACCCATCCTTGTTTTATCTTCCACCCCAAGGAAAACGTAGTTGATTCCATGACACACATGCAACTCGGTGCAATTACTTATCCGCACCGCATATGACGCGTCACCCGTGCCCGCGAAATGCGCCTTCTGTTGACGGCGTTATGAGAGACGCACGCATGTCTGCCGTTTGAAATTCGAATCTCGGATAGTGCAGGCGCTGTAGTGGTGGGCAAAGTCGCGCTTGCGCCGTGCCCACCACTTTCGCTGTGCCCGGGATGGTGGTCACGTACTCGCTGCACCGCGGAGGACGGGACCGCTTTGCTCACCCTACGTCGCTCCCACAAGAGGAAAAAGGAAAACGCGCGGCGCTCGTCTCACTCCGTCTCGAAATCCCCGGCCTGCGGCGGCGCCAGCGGTGTGAACTCGCAGCGGTCGGGTTTCAGATCCAACAGCGGCGTCTCGTCGAGGCAATCGAGGCCGCGCACCAGCACGACGTTGCCTTCGATGCCCACCAGCTTGACGATCGAGGTCCCGATCGGATTGGGCCGCACCGGCGAGCGCAGCGAGAACGTGCCCCTTGTAGCCTTGTTGTTCTTCGGCGATTGCAGCACCAGGTCGCGGCGCGACTGATGCAGCCAGTACAGCACTTCGAGGCTGGAATAAAAATCGACGCCCTTCAGCGCCGGCACCCAGGGATCGAAGATTTCGAGCCGGCACACCGGCCCGTCGTGCCGTCCCTGCCGCGGCGTCGCCAGCCGCGAGGTCCATGGCGTCCGGATGCGGCCGATGAACACCAGGCCGGCGTCCTTTGCCTTCGGCGCCTCGACGGCGAGTTCTCCCTCGCGGACTTCGCTCTCTCGCACCATGTCTCAATCCAGTGAAATCTTTTGCGCCTTGATCACGTTCGACCATCGGGCACGGTCATCGTCGATGAAAGCCTTGATGGCGGCCGCGCTGTGCGGACGGAACACCGGAAAGCCGATCTTTTCAAGCTGGGCGCGGAACACATCGTCGTTGAGGGCGCGATCGAGGCTGGCGCTGATCTTGCTCGCGATCTCGTCCGGCACCTTGGCGGGCGCCGCGATACCGTACCAGACGTTGACGCGATAGTCCGGGTATCCGCTCTCGGCGATGGTCGGCACGTCAGGCAAATCGGGGCTGCGCTGCTCGGTGCTGACGCCCAGCGCCCGCGTCGATCCCGCCTTGATCGGCGGCAACGCCGTGCTCTGGGTGTCGAACATGACCTGGATATTGCCGGCCAGAAGATCGGTCAGCGCCGGGCCAGCGCCCTTGTAGGGCACGTGAGTCATTTCGACGCCGGTGATCTGCTTGAACATCTCGCCGGCCAGATGAACGGTGCCGCCGGTGCCGGCCGAGCCGAAATTGAGCTTGCCGGGATTTTGCTTGGCATAGGCAACGAACTCCGCCACCGTCCTGGCCGGCACCGACGGGTGCACCTCCATTACCAAGGGCCCATCGGTGATGATCGCCAGCATACGGAAATCCTTTTCAGGATCGTAAGCGAGCTTTTTGTAGAGCAGCGGGTTGAGCACGAAGATCGAGGCGGCGGTCGTGAACAGCGTGTAGCCATCGGGTTCAGCGCGGGCTACTGCCTCCGCGCCGATCGCACCCTGCGCGCCGGCCTTGTTCTCGACAATCACGGTCTGCTTGAGATCCTTGCTGAGGTAATCGGCGACCAGCCGGCCCAACAGATCGGTCGGGCCGCCCGCGGCATACGGCACCACCATCTTGATCGGATGCGTGGGGTAATCCGTCGCGCGCACTTGCGGCACGGCCATCGCGAAAACGGCCATCATGCAAATGGCTATCCTGCAAACGGCAATTCTGAGAACGGCCTGGCGTAACGCACCCGCGACCATGGAGACCTCCCTTATGTTCTTGTTGGTGCGAGCTTACCCGACCTGCGGTCGCGGGCAAGCAGGCGCCCTCCGGGAAGTCAGCCCAGCCAGTATTTGCCGGCGACGATCACGACCTCGCCGCAAATCACACCGGTGAAGATCGACTGGCGCGAAGCCATGAAGCCGGCAAATCCCACCAACACAGAGGCGTAACGCAACCAGTCCGGCACGCTCGCGAGCGCGCCCGGCGGCTGCACCACGATTTCGGCGATGACGCCGGCGAGGATCGCGGTGGCGACCGCCCTCACCCACACCAATAGTTCCGAGCCCTCGTCAAGGCCGCCGCCGAACCATAGGCCGAGCATGCGCCAGATCTGGTTCGGGATCACGCCCGCGACGAACAGGATCAACAATGCATGCCAATCGCCGATGAAATCGCTCATGCGTGCACCCGCCAGCGATGAACGCCATAGGCGATGGTGCCCGCGACCACGCCGCTGATCAGGATGTCGACGCCGCTGTCGAGTTTTGCGGCCAGCGGAAACAACAGCAGCCCGAGCAGCAGTGCCACGATGTCCGAAATCTCGCGGGAATTGCGCGCCGTGGAAAACAAAAACGCCAGCGGCGTGAGCATCAGAATCGCGGCGGCGAATAATTGCGAGAGATTCGCTGCAAGAACGTACCCCATCGCGGTCGCCATCAAGCACACCAACACCAGACCGCAACCGAGGCCGTGAATGAAGGCGATGCGACGATCGCGCGGCACCTGCGGCAGGAAGCGAAAGCATTCGACCCACAGCGTCACCGCGGTGAGATGCGCGACCAAAATCAGATGCCGCCGCTTGGTCTCGGGTGTGCGCAGCATCGGCATGACAGACACCACCATCGGAAACAGCCTGATCGCGCTGACCGTGACCGCAATCGCAGCCTGAATCACGGTTGCGCCCGAACCGAGGGTCGAGATCAGGATGATCTGCGCCGGCCCCGCCCAGACGAACAAAGTCGCCGCCAGCGCCCAGCCCAGGCTGAACCTGCTGTCATGGGCGAGCGCGCCGATCCCGAGATAGGTCGCGAACAGCACCAGGGTCAGCACCGTCGCGCCGATCGAGCGCAAGCCCCAGCCGAACGCGCTGAGCGACGTGTGCCATTGCGGGGAGTTGAGTGGAGGGAGCGACACGGGAATCCGGCGGTTGAGGACTACCCCCTTAACGCCGACCTCAAGACGCACGTCAAGCGAACCGCACCTCACAGCCGCTATGCATATGCAGCGTCAGCTCCGGGCATTCATATTTCGCAGCACGAAACATCGTCACAGAACCTGGCGGCCCCAAGCGGGCAGCAACCGACCACGACCTAAGGCAGCCATGATCAGCGCCTCGTCGCCGCCTGTCACGGAACGCCGCGCAGCCAGGCACGCCATCCTCAAAGCTGTCAGACACGAGGGCATCAGGTTCGCACAAGAACTACTATCGAAATTCGGTGTCTCGACAAATCCGCCTTAGAAATTAGTCGAAGCTCAAGTAAGGCTCTGCCCCCTAAAAAACGGAGCATCGATGGGACAAGCCAAGCCATTCGCAACGACGCCGATCTGGCATATCGGCACCGAGAACAAACGGCCACATTGCCCGAAGTGTGAGATGCGAATGATATTGGTGCAACGCCCGGCACCAGCAAAGTTCGAATGTTTGAGGTGCAGCTATACTGAGCCAGCGGTATTCTGACGCGGCATCAAATCAAATACGTCGGAGAATGGCGCCGTGGCCGGTAGCTATTCGTTGCGGGAGCAGCCACCGCCACGGCGCCGAGATCTCCGCGAGAAGATCCGCCAGCACGATGGCGCGGGAAAGTTGACGGTGTATTTATCTCAACGAAAAGCGCTATCGGATTTCGGCGACTTCAACGGTGCTAAATAAGCGTAACCATTGCCATGCCTTTGTCACATCGCCGCTCGCCGCTTCGGCACCGAAAGCTCTATGGCTTTTCCGGTGGATCACGCGTGCTGTCGAAACGACGTAACATCTTTTCCCGTTTGGTTGCGATCCTCTGCTGTTTCTGGAGAGAAGCCTGCCAAGCCCGCTGCTCCTGCTCGTTGAACAACCGCTGCCGTTCGGCTTCATGCTCGACGGCATCTGCGATCTCGGCCTGTTGACGTCGGCCTCGCCAGACCAGGAACACCGCTCCCCCGACGAAGGCATAGAACGGCACCAGAAGCAGGACAGACCAGATCAAGCCGATCAGAGCGACGGCAATCAGCATTATCCCGACTATGATGACGATAACGACAGGCACCGCGAAACCTCCATGGGGGACTACGTCGGAGGCCGTATTTTGTTTCTGCCGGCCGCTGGATCACCGTCCGCCGATGCTGTGAGGCCGGGCGTGGACCTTTAACCGCTCTCGGGCGAGTTTCTCGGCATGGTCCTCGGTGGCTCCGGTCAAAGGCAATTGGAGCTTCAACGCGACGCAAATTCGATTGCGGCCACGCCAATGCCGGCGGCGGCAACCGCGATGATCATGACAACGACCTGCAGCTTGGCGGTGGAACGCCCCATTGGTGCAATCCGTAAAGTAAAGGCCGCAGAGGGTTAGCTCGGCGACCACTGGGTATTCTCTCGATGATGAAATGTATTCGGCCCAGCCCCGTGCGCGCATTCTCGGTGGTAATTATTACAGAGTGGAGTCCAAACTTTCCGTTTAGTAAATGAAAGATCGCAACCGTGACGCATAGGTGGCGGTATTTTTTGCCGTCTTTCGCCCATCGTTTCTGATTGCTGGCCGACCGGAAGAGCTGGGCGGGCGTTTTTACGCGGATCTGGGCTGCAACGGCTCAAAACCACACATCTAAAACTATTGCTGCAACAACTACTTCAAAGCTGTCTTGAATTCCGCAGCACAAAACAGGCGCCGCCGGCGCGACGAATGCGGTTGCAGAGGTCGTTGGCGGCGGGGCGCGTGTCTTCGCCGATCCGCACCTGGTAGAACGTACGGGTGCCGCGGTTGCGCATCACCGTGCTCAGCAGGCTCGGGTCCTGATCGCCGATGACAGCGCCGAGATTCTTGATGGCGCGGGAATACATCGCCAGCGCCTTGTCGCGGTTGAAGCCGGCGGCGAGCTGGACGCCCCAGGCCTTCGCAGCGCCGAGGCTGACATGCTGCTCGAGCTGGGTGACAAACGGATTGGGCGCGCGGCGCAGCAGCGCCATCAGGTCGCGGCAACCGAGGCTGGAGGCGGTCGGCGCGTGGTCGGCGGGTTTGCCGCTCTTCGCGAGCGCGGCCCAATCGTCGACCGTAGCGCCGGTGATCGCGGAGACGTAGTTGCGGGTCTCCTGCGGCATCGCGCTCGACCCGGCCAGCCATTCCTGCACCCGGCGCGGTCCGGCATTGTAGGCCGCGGCGGCAAGCCCGAGATTGCCGAACTGACCGCGCAACTCGCTGAGAAATTCGGCGGATTTCGGTAGCGCCTGCACCGGATCGAACGGATCGAGCAGCCGGCGCTCGCTGGCAGTTCCCGGCATGAATTGGGCGATGCCCTGCGCGCGCTCGCCGCGGCGCGTCATCGGTCCGACGGCATCGGACTGGAAGCGGCTTTCCTGCCAGATCACGCGGGCAAAGAACTCGACCGGCAGGTCGTTGGCCCGCGCCGCCGCCTCGACCATCAGGCACATCGCCTCGCGCGTGCCAGCGTCGGCGGTCTGCTTGTTGTCGGCTTTATCGGTGTTGGGGATCGCCAGTTCCTCGACGCTGGGATGGACGGCGCGAGACGGGGTTTCGGTGGGCACGGCATCGACCGGTACGTCGCGGCCTCTCGCATCCTGGCGAGGCGCCTCTTGGGCGGGCGTCTCTTGCGCGGACGTCTCCTGGGCGACCGCCGCCGGCACCGGCTTGGCCAACAGCAAGGCCGCCAGGCAAAACGCTACGCACACGGCCCGCGTCGGCACTGCCATATCGAAGTTCCCTCGGCGCCTTGCGGGAGAAGCGCGTTCAGCTAGTCAGCAATCCCTGCCGCTTATATGGGGGCAAAGCGGGCCCGGGCGCGGTCAAATCTCCGCAATTCCCCGCCGCCACATCTGTGATCGGTTTACGTTAATACCGCATTTTGTCGCCCGGCCTCTTTCGCGGGAACCGAACCGGCGTAAGGTCCGCCCCCTTCAGGGGAGTTTTAAGATGCAGGATCGACGCAAGACGGGGCGCGAGAAGGTTCTTTACGGCGGGGTTGCCAAATCGGGCGAAGCCGGCACGTCGACGCCGTGCGTGGTACGCAACATTTCCGAGCAAGGCGCCAGCATCCAGTTCGACAACGTGGTCCGGCTCCCGAAGGAACAGCTCTCGCTGACGATTGCGCGCAAGGGCCGCTCTTTCATGGCCAAGGTCATTTGGTGGCGCGACAATTTCATCGGCGTCGCGTTCTCCGATGACGCCCCTGTTCTGCCCGAATCCGACCTCGATGAACGCCTTCGCAAGAGCGAGGCGAAAAAGCGCCAGTTGCAGCGCCGGATCAACGAGCTCCTGGGCGAAGGCTGATCGCCTTCCCGACTATGCCGGTGGTAAAATCCGGGTCCGATCCGCAACCATCTGGGTTGCGACAGCGCCAACTATCGGCCCCGTGCCAAATGCGCTAGCCAGTTGAGGTCCGCAATCGAGAGCGCCCTCACCCGCAATGCCTGCCCCACCGATCGAGCACGCCGACGGCCTGCCCCAGCCGCAACGCAATTGGGCCATCTTCACGATCGCGCTGGGGCTGGTGATGGCGGTGATCGATGGCTCGATCGCCAATGTGGCGCTGCCGACCATCGCCGGATCGCTTAACGCCAGCCCCGCGTTCTCAATCTGGATCGTCAACGGCTATCAGCTTGCGATCACGATCTCGCTGCTGCCGCTGGCCTCGCTCGGCGAAATCATCGGCTATCGCCGGGTCTATCTCGGCGGGCTCGTGCTGTTCACCGTCGCGTCGCTGTGCTGCGCGCTGTCGCACACGCTGTTGCTGTTGACCCTGGCGCGCATCCTGCAGGGCTTCGGCGCGGCCGGCATCCTCAGCGTCAACGCCGCGCTGGTCAGGTTTACCTATCCGCGCGCACAGCTCGGGCGTGGCATCGGCGTCAATGCGCTGGTGGTCGCGACCTCGGCCGCGGTGGGCCCCACGGTGGCAGCCGCGATCCTCGCGGTCAGCACCTGGCCCTATCTGTTTGCGATCAACATCCCGCTCGGCGCCCTGACCATGGCGCTGGGCTGGCGCATGCTGCCGCACACCACGCGTGGCGCACACGGCTTTGACTGGCAAAGCGCCGGACTTAGCGCAGTCACCTTCGGCCTCGGTATCGCCGCGATCGACAGCGTCGGCCACGGCGAGACGCTTTTTGTCTGCGCCTCCGAATTCGCGATCGCAGCCGTCGCCGGTTTCCTGCTCGTGGTCCGGCAGACCCATGTGGCCTCGCCGCTGCTGCCGCTGGACCTGTTGCGGATCCCGATCTTCGCGCTGTCGATCGCAACCTCGATCGCCTCGTTCTGCGGGCAGATGATGGCGTTCGTATCGATCCCGTTTTATCTCGAAACCCAATTTGGCTACTCAGCGGTGCAGATGGGCCTCCTGATTACGCCATGGCCGATCGCGGTGGCCTGCGCCGCACCCATTGCCGGACGGCTGGTCGAACGTTATCCGGCCGGATTGCTCGGCGGCATCGGATTGTTGTTGTTCGCGATCGGGCTCGGCACTCTGGCGCTGATGCCGGCCAACCCGACTCCGATCGAGGTGATCTGGCGGATGGCGCTCAGCGGCGCCGGCTTCGGCCTGTTCCAGACCCCGAACAACCGCACCATGATCGCGGCCGCGCCGCGCGAGCGCACCGGTGGCGCCAGCGGCATGCTGGGCACTGCCCGGCTGCTCGGCCAAACCACCGGCGCCGCACTGGTCGCGCTGTTCCTGGCGCGTTATCCGACCGAAGGCACCCAGGTCTCGCTGTTCGTCGGCGTCGGATTCGCGCTGACAGGCGCAATGCTCAGCGTTCTCCGGCTGTCACCGGCGGGCGCACAAGGCGCCGAGCGGGTGCGGGTTCGCGATGACCAGCGCCTCAAGGGCGAATAGACTGCCGAAAAATAAAACGCGAGGAAACCCATGGCCACACCGCTCGACCCCATCATCGCCGAGATCATTCCGAAGCTGCCGCTGCGCGATCCCGCGACCTTGACGCCGCAGAGCGCGCGCGACGCCTTGCGTGCGCTGGCGGCTGCACGCGCCGCCATCCCGCCACCGCCGGTCGAGAGTGTCAAAGACATCGAGGTGAAAGGCGCCGCCGGCAATCTCGCCGGCCGGGTTTACCGGAATGCGCAAGGCCGATCCCCGACGGTGGTGTTCTTCCATGGCGGCGGCTGGGTCGCGGGCGATCTCGAAACCCACGACAGGCAGGCCCGGCTGCTCGCCATCGAAACCGGCGCGGTGGTGATCTCGGTCGATTACCGGCGGCCGCCGGAGACCCGTTTCCCCGGCGCGTTCGAGGACGCTCTCGCCGCCACCCGCGACATCGTCGCGCGCATCGACGCGTTCGGCGACGATCTCGATCGTGTCGGCGTTGCCGGCGACAGCGCCGGCGGCAATCTCGCAGCCACCGCGGCGATCGCCTGCCGCGACGCGGGAATCAAGCTCGCCGGCCAATTGCTGGTCTATCCCGTCACCGATGTCGCCGGCAATTACGCCGACGCCGCGGAGAACGCGCGTTTTGCCTCGCGCACGGAAAACGCCGAAGGTTATTTCCTGTCGCGCGCGGTGATGGAATGGTTTTCAGGACATTACCTGGCCGACAGCCAACAAGGCACCGATTGGCGGGTCTCGCCACTGCGCGCCAAAAACCTCGCGGGCGTGGCGCCCGCGGTCGTCACCACGGCGTGGTTCGATCCCCTGCGCGACGAGGGCAAAGCCTATGCCGAGGCACTGAAGGCTGCCGGGGTCGCGACGACCTATTACGACGGCCCCGGATTGATCCACGGCTATTTCGGTCTCGGCGACGCGTCGGAGGCCGCGCGCACCGAAGCAAGGCGCGCGCGGGCCGATTTCAAGCGGCTGCTCGAACGCGGGGCGTAACGACGGGCGCGGGCGATGGCCCAGTACCCGCCACCACGTGGTCGGCGACGATTTGCGCCGTCGCCGCCGACAGGGTCCAGCCGAGATGGCCGTGCCCGGTGTTGTAATAAACTCCCGGTCGCTTGCCGGGGCCGACCCGCGGCATCATGTCCGGCAACATCGGCCGCAACCCGGCCCAGGGAATGACGCGGCTGGTGTTGAGCTCCGGAAACAGCTTTCGGGTCCAGTCGATCAGCGGCTGGATGCGATCACTGCGGATGTCGCGATTGGTGCCGTTGAACTCGGCGGTGCCCGCCACCCGAAAGCGGTTGGCGCCGAGCCGGCTGGTGACGATCTTGGCCTTGTCGTCGAGCAGGCTGACCCACGGCGCGAAACGCTGGTCCTTTTCATCGTCGAGTTCGACCGTGATCGAATAGCCCTTCACCGGATAGATATTGACCCGGTCGCCCAGGCCGGCCGCGATCCGCCGGCTCGCCACACCCGCGCAGACTACGATCGCATCGAAATGCGCACGTTCGACGCTTCCAGTGGGTAAACCTGACGAAGGCGACCAGCTGACATCGACGCCGCGATCGGACGTGACGATGTCGGACACATCGGCGTCGTTGACAAACCGCACGCCCTGCCGGCGGCAATAATCCATCAGGCCGCGGGTGAATTTGTGGATGTCGCCGGTGAAGTCCGATGGCGTGAAGAAGCCGCCGAAATAGTTGCCTTTCAGCGCGGGCTCGATCGCGGCAATCTCGCTGCCCGAAACGGCGGTGCGGGTCAGCCCGCCCTCCTCCAACAGCTTGTTGGCGACCACCGCGCGATCGAAATCATGCGCATCGTGATAGATGTGCAGGATGCCGCGCTGTTCGATGTCGAAGTTGATCCCGGCCGTTTTCGCCATCGCCAGCAGATACTGTCGCGCCTCGATCGCGAGCCGGGTGGTCGCGATGGTGTTGGCGCGATAGTTCGGAATGTTGCCCACGAACTCGGCGAGCCAGGAATATTTGTGCCAGCTTGGCGAAAGGTTGAGCGACAACGGTGCGTCGCGCCGGAACAGCCAGCCGAGCCCCTTCAGCACCGTCGACCAGTTGTTCCAGACTTCGGCGTTGGAGGCGGAGAGCTGGCCACCATTGGCGTAGGAGGTTTCCATCGCGGGATAGCGATGGCGGTCGAATACGGTGACCTGGTAGCCTCGTTCGAGCAGCGCATAGGCAGTCGTCGCGCCGGTGATACCGGCGCCGATCACGGCAATATGGGACATCGGAGTTTGCTTTCGATCAGAGTGGAAACGTGGCCCGAAAATCATTCGGACCGGCGATCCCCATCTGTCTCGGTACCTGAGAGCTTGATCCGCAGCTTAATGTGGCCGCGGACTTCCCCTTCGGTGGACGCTCGAAGCGTCTCTCTCCAGATTGTCCAACGATGCGGTCCCTTTTGCCTGAGAGTTTCCCGGGGGGTTGCTCCTTCGGCGCCGACGCTGGCAAGCCAGCGCCGATCTCTCCCGCATCATCTGATCGGACAGATGCATTATCTCAGGATGCTCATTGCACTGCAAGACGACAAAACGAACGAGCTGCCCTGCGAAAAGCGCCGTCGTGAGCTGCGGCAGGTCCCGGCTCTGCGGAGCGGCACTTCGCGCCCGCACCGCGTCCGGCACGGGTGTTTAATTCAACTCGGACCTTGTGCCCCGGACGCAGCGCGGTACGCAGTACTGCGCTGCTGAGCCGGGGCACGAGGTTCGTTTGCGGCAGATTTAAATATGCTCCGCGGCCTGGGCCGCCAGAAATGTATCAGCTTCGGCCTGTTCGGTCGTCGTGCGATTGAAGAACGCGTTCAACGAGACCGCGGCGATCGAGGTCAGGATGATGCCGTCGCCAAAGATCGGCTTCAGGACATCCGGCAGGGTATGAAAGAAGTTCGGCGACACGATCGGAATCAGGCCGAATCCCATCGATATCGCCACCACCAGCACGTTGTTGCGCTGGCCCGCATAGTCCACCGTCGACAGGATCTTGATGCCGGTCGCCGCCACCATGCCGAACATGATGAAGCCGGCGCCGCCGAGCACGCATTGCGGCACTGACGCGACGATGAACGCAAGCTTCGGAATCAGGCCGAGCACCAGCATGATGATGCCGCCCGTCACGCAGACCCAGCGGCTGTAAACGCCGGTGACACCGACCAGGCCGATGTTCTGCGAATAGGAAACATAGGGAAAGGTGTTGAAGATCGCGCCGATGACGGTGCCGAGCGAATCCGCGCGCAGGCCGCGCGTGACGTCATTGGGTTCGACCTTGCGGCCGGTCATGGCGCCGAGCGCCAGAAACATACCGGTCGCCTCGATGAAGACGATGGTCATCACCAGGCACATGGTCAGGCATGGCACCAGATGAAATTCGGGAATGCCGAACTGCAGCGGCAGCACGATCCGAACGATCGGCTCGTTCTGGATGCCGGAAAAATCGGTCCAGCCCAGGATGATGGTGACGATGTAGCCGACAGTGATGCCGATCAGCACCGCCATATTCTGCAGAAATCCGGTGGTGAATTTGAGCACCAGCAGGATCACGCCAAGCACCAGCGCGGCGATCAGGAGATAGCCGGCCGCGCCGAAATCCGCCGCGGCGGCGCCTCCGCCGGCCCAGGCCACGCCCACCCGGGTCAACACCACCCCGATCATGGTGATGATGGTGCCGGTGACGACAGCAGGAAACAGCCGCAACACGTATTTGACGAAAGGCGCCACGCAGAGGCCGAAGATACCGCCGACCAGTACCGCGCCGTAGATTCCCGTCAGGCCTACGCCCGGCATCGCCGCCATCGCCAGCATCGGGGAGATTGCGACGGCCGTCACGCCCATGATGATCGGAAGCCTGATGCCAAACGGCCCGAAGCCGATGGTCTGGATCAAGGTTGCTACTCCGCAGGCGAACAGATCGGCGTTGATCAGCATTGCGATCTGATCCTTCGGCAGATGGAGTGCTCCGCCGAGGATCAGGGGCACCGCGACGGCATTGGCATACATCACCAGAACGTGCTGGAGGCCGAGCGCAAACAGTTTCGGCACGGGCAGCATTTCATCGACAGGATGGACAGCATCGGTCATCGAACTCTCCAAGGTTGATATTTTGCATACAACTAAAGTATCTTGCATGCAGTTTTGCTGCTTTGCACGCCCATGTTATTTGCTAGTATGCACAAAGATCATGCAAGCGGAGTTTTGCTCATGAAAGCGGCGGAGCCTGACACAAGCACTCAGACCGAACGGCTGGCGGACCAGATCGCGGCGCTGGTGCTGTCGGGCGATTTCGAGCCGGGCCTGCGTCTCGATGAGCACATGCTGGCCGAGCGGTTCGGCGTATCGCGCACGCCGGTGCGGGAAGCGTTGCGGCAATTGGCGTCCACCGGGCTGATCGAGATCAGGCCACGTCGCGGCGCGACGGTGGCAAGCGCGACTTCCGCGCAGCTCGATACGTTATTTGGCGCGATGGCCGAGGTCGAAGCGACCTGCTCGCGGCTGGCGGCGATGAGCATGACGCCGATCGAACGGCGGCGACTGCAAAGCCTGCATGAATCAATGGCCGAACTGGTCGCGCGGAACGACCGCGACGGCTTTGCCGCGGCCAACCTCACCTTCCACACGCTGATCTATACCGGCGCGCATAATGACATCATCACCGAATTCGCGATCGGCCTGCGGCGGCGGTTGGCGCCGTTTCGGAAGGCGCAATTCCGCACTGAAGGCCGCCTGCCCCGTTCGCAGGAAGAACACGGCAACGTGGTCCGCGCGATCCTGGCCGGCGACGCTCTCGCCGCCCATGCCGCGATGTTCGATCATATGAGCCTGGTCGAGGACTCCTTCGATCGGCTTGCGGCAGCTTCATCCTGAACGACCGGGAATAAAATTCGCGATTTGCCGATCTGGATTTGAGGGCGGCGAATGTGTGATCGTCGCGCGCGGATTTGCCGCATCATGTTGCCGTCGATATCTATTGCAGGCTGTGATCCGCTTTGGCGGACCGCCATCCAGAATGAGCAGTTGGCCAGGGCATGCCTGCGATCGAGCCGATGACGATGATCAGATTGGCCGGGTCCGGCGTCGTGACGCTGTCGCTTCTGTCCGCGACGGCTGCGTGGGCCGGCGAATGTCCGTCGCCGGGTTCGGAGATCGCGACCGACCGCCCCGACGTCACCAATTCCAGCCTCGTCGTGCCGGTCGGCAGCCTGCAAGGCGAGAACGGCATCAACTCAACCGGACGCGGCGCCGACAAAACCTTCGACGGCACCAACAGCCGACTCGCGGCTCGGCATCGCGCCCTGCCTCGAGATCCTGGTCGACCTGCCGAACTACGTCAGGGGATTTCAGGGCGCGACCGACAGCGGATTCTCCAACGTCGCGCCCGCGATCAAATACCAGTTCAGTTCGCTTCCGGAAGCCTGGAATCTGTCGGTGGCGGCGGGCGCGGGCTTGCCGACCGGCACCACCAGAATCACCGGTCCTGGCATGCAGCCCTATCTGCAATTCCCCTGGTCGCACGAACTCGGCAACGGCTGGGCCACCAACGGCATGCTGACCACGTTCTTTTCCCCGTCCGATCCGGTCAACCACCAGACCACTCGAGGCGACCTTCTCGGTGGAGAAGAAACTCAGCGAGCGGGTGTCGGTGTTCGTGGAATATGTCGGCGACTATCCGCTTCACCGCCGCGATACCGAACTGCTCAATATCGGCGGCGGACTATCTGCTGACGCGAACGCAGCAGCTCGACTTCCACCTCGCCTTCGGGCTCAATCACAATTCGCCGGATTACATCGTCGGGGTCGGCTATTCCTGGCGTTTCGACAATCTGTTCGCGGCGGCGACGCGCTGAACCCCGAACCGGATTTATCCGACGATACTCGCCAGAAATACTTCCCGCAGGATCGCGATCGGCGCGCGGCCCTGATCCTCGGTGGCGTAATTGCCCGCGGTCACCGCCAGCACGAATTCCAGTTCCGGAAAGACGAACAGGCGCTGTCCGCCGAGGCCGAAGGCGCCGATCCATTTCGCGCCATAGCTGCCGGTCTTGCCCGCCAGCGCGAGTTCGCCGAGATACCATTGATAGCCGTAGCGCCGTCGCGTCGTCGACCACGGCGGCCGGCCGAATACCGGCCTCGAGCCAATCGGCCGGGACGATGGTTCGACCATCCCATTTGCCGCCGGCCAGCATCATTTGCCCGATGCGCGCGAGATCGCGCGGCGTCAGCCGAAGCCCTGAGGCGGCCGACGCCACGCCGCTCGGCAGCTTGGCCCATTCGGCCGCGTTGATGCCCAAGCGGATCGAACAACGCGGTTCTGGCGAAGGTCGGCAGATCGACGCCGGTGCCGCGTTCGATCAGCCGGGCCGAGCAGCGTGGTGGCGCCGCCATTGTACTTATAGCCTTTGCCGGGCGGTCCGAGCATCGGCCGCTCCAGCACGAAGCGATAGCGGTCCGGCGAATTGTCCATCAGTACTTCGTCGGAATGGTGCAGCGGATCGTCTTCATTCCAGTCGAGCCCGAGCGTCATCGTCAGCGCGTGAGCGATGGTCAGACGCGCCTTGTCGGGATCCTTGGCCAGATCGGGATATTCCGGAAACTGCGCCAGCAACGGCTGGTCCGGCGCCGGTACGCGCTGCTGGCCGAGCGCGATACCATAGAGCAGACCGACGATGCTCTTGGTCACCGACCGCATGTCGTGCAGGGTATCGGCCTTGAAATCGACGGTGCCGAGCTGACGTCCCCAGCTCTCATCGGTACCGGCCATATAGCGTTCGAACACCAGCCGCCCTTTTCGGAAGGCGACCACGCCATGCACGTTCAGCAGCCGCCCGGAATCCTGCAGCGCCGCGAACCGTTGCGGCAAATCCGCTGCGAACCCGACACTTTCAGGCGCGAGCAGGCTCCGATGAGACCTGCGCCGTGGCAGCTTTCGGGCCAATCGTACCAGCCATCAGGATCGTGGCCGCGCCCTTGAGCGCATCCCGTCGGGTCGCAAGAAAAGTCACTGATTGGTTCCATCGCGAGAGACGGGCGACCATCGCCCAAGCGGGCGGCAATGCCAAGACGCCGCCGGGGGATGTTACCAAATCTTGGACAATCGTGAGCGCAGCAAAAAGCCGGCGGTCTTTCGACACGCCGGCTTCCCGATGTTCAATGCTTCAGGTCACACCTTGACCAGCGGACCTTTGGAGGCAGGTCCCTTGGACCCTCCCCCACCGCCGCCATTGCCGTTGGGACCGTTCGGCTTCGGCTTGCGCTTGCGCGCCACCGGCAGCTTTTCCGGCTTCGGCGTGACCGGCCCTTCGACGAACTCGAAGCCGATCTTCTCGGCGCCTTCGGCGCCCGCCTCGTCCTTGACCAGCACCACGCGCACGTGGCCGCCGCCCTTGAGCTTGCCGAACAGCACCTCGTCCGCCAGCGGCTTCTTGATGTGCTCCTGGATCACGCGCGCCATCGGCCGCGCACCCATCTGCTCGTCGTAACCGTGCTGAACCAGCCAGGCCTTGGCAGGCTCGGACAATTCGATGGTGACGTCGCGGTCGGCGAGCTGCGCCTCGAGCTGAAGCACGAACTTCTCGACCACCATGCCGATCACGTCGGCATTGAGATGCGCGAACGAGACGATGGCATCGAGCCGGTTGCGGAACTCAGGCGCGAACTGCCGGTTGATCGCCTCGTGGTCGTCGCCTTCCCGCTTGTTGCGCGTGAAGCCGAACGCCTGACGCGCCAGATCGGCGGCGCCCGCGTTGGTGGTCATGATCAGGATCACGTTGCGGAAGTTGACCTGCTTGCCGTTGTGATCGGTGAGCCGGCCGTGATCCATGATCTGCAGCAGCACGTTGTAGAGATCCGGATGCGCCTTCTCGATTTCGTCGAGCAGCACCACGCAATGCGGATGCTGATCCACGCCATCGGTCAGCAGACCGCCCTGGTCGAAGCCGACATAGCCCGGAGGCGCGCCGATCAGGCGCGACACCGTATGCCGCTCCATATATTCCGACATGTCGAAGCGGATCAGTTCGACGCCGAGCGAGGCTGCGAGCTGCTTTGCCACTTCGGTCTTGCCGACGCCGGTCGGACCCGAGAACAGATACGAGCCGATCGGCTTTTCCGGCTCGCGCAGGCCCGCCCGCGCCAGCTTGATCGAAGCCGACAACGCGTCGATCGCCTTGTCCTGGCCGAACACCACGCGCTTGAGCGTCTGCTCCAGATGCTTGAGCACCTCGGCATCGTCCTTCGACACGCTCTTGGGCGGGATCCGCGCCATGGTGGCGATCGTGGTCTCGATTTCCTTGATGCCGATGGTCTTCTTGCGCTTGTTCTCGGCCACCAGCATCTGCGCCGCACCTGACTCGTCGATCACGTCGATCGCCTTGTCCGGCAGCTTGCGGTCGTGGATGTAGCGCGACGAAAGCTGCACCGCGGCCTCGATCGCCTCGTTGGTGTATTTCAGCCGATGGTAATCCTCGAAATAGGGCTTGAGGCCCTTGAGGATCGCGATCGCGTCTTCCACGGTCGGCTCGTTGACGTCGATCTTCTGGAACCGGCGCACCAGCGCGCGGTCCTTTTCAAAGTGCTGACGATATTCCTTGTAGGTCGTCGAGCCCATGCAGCGGATCGTGCCCGAAGCCAGCGCCGGCTTGAGCAGATTGGATGCATCCATGGCGCCGCCGGAAGTCGCACCGGCGCCGATCACGGTGTGGATTTCATCGATGAACAGGATGGCGTTCGGATGCGCCTCCAGTTCCTTCAGCACCTGCTTCAGCCGTTCCTCGAAATCGCCGCGGTAACGGGTGCCGGCCAGCAGCGTGCCCATGTCGAGCGAGAACACCGTCGCGGCCGCCAGCACTTCCGGCACTTCGCTGTCGACGATGCGCTTGGCCAGGCCTTCCGCGATCGCGGTCTTGCCGACGCCGGCTTCGCCGACGAACAGCGGGTTGTTCTTCTGCCGGCGGCACAGCACCTGGATCGCGCGGTTGATCTCGGCATTGCGCCCGATCACCGGATCGATCTTGCCGTCACGCGCCTTCTTGTTGAGGTTGACGCAATAGGTCTCGAGCGCCTCGCCCTTCTTCTTGGAATCCTCGTTGCCCTTGGTCTCGGTTTCCTCGTCGACGCCGCGCACCGGGCGGGCTTCGGAAACGCCGGGACGCTTGGCGATGCCGTGGCTGATGTAATATCCTATAGGTCGTCGAGCCCATGCAGCGGATCGTACCCGAAGCCAGAGCGGGCTTGAGCAGATTTGACGCATCCATGGCGCCGCCGGAGGTCGCACCGGCGCCGATCACGGTGTGGATTTCATCGATGAACAGGATCGCGTTCGGATGCGCCTCCAGTTCCTTCAACACCTGCTTCAGCCGTTCCTCGAAATCGCCGCGATACGCGTGCCGGCCAGCAAGGTACCCATGTCGAGCGAGAACACCGTCGCCGCGGCCAGCACTTCCGGCACTTCGCTGTCGACGATGCGCTTCGCAAGGCCCTCCGCGATCGCGGTCTTGCCGACGCCGGCTTCACCGACGAACAGCGGATTGTTCTTCTGCCGGCGGCACAGCACCTGGATCGCACGGTTGATCTCGGAATTGCGCCCGATCACCGGATCGATCTTGCCGTCACGCGCCTTCTTGTTGAGGTTGACGCAATAGGTCTCCAGGGCCTCGCCCTTTTTCTTGGAGTCCTCGTTGCCCTTGGCCTCGGTCTCTTCGTCGACGCCGCGCACCGGGCGCGCCTCGGAGACACCAGGACGCTTGGCAATGCCGTGGCTGATATAGTTGACCGCGTCGTAGCGGGTCATGTCCTGCTCCTGCAGGAAATAAGCCGCATGGCTCTCGCGCTCGGCGAAGATCGCGATCAGCACGTTGGCGCCGGTCACTTCCTCGCGGCCCGACGACTGCACGTGGATCACCGCGCGCTGGATCACGCGCTGGAAACCCGCCGTCGGCTTGGCGTCGTCGGCCCCGTCGGTGACCAGATTTTCGAATTCGGTTTCGAGATAATTAACCAGACTGGTGCGCAGCTTGTCGAGATCGACGCTGCAGGCACGCATCACCGCCGCGGCATCGGAATCATCGATCAGCGACAGTAGAAGATGTTCGAGCGTCGCGTATTGATGATGACGTTCGTTTGCGATCGCGAGCGCGCGATGCAGTGATTGTTCAAGGCTCTGGGAAAAAGTCGGCATTCGCGTCCTCTGTGGCCCCCTGCCATCATGATCGTCGTTGGCCGGTCAGGCAACAACAACATTCGTCATATAGTTACATACCATCGCGGCGAAAGATCGGTTCCGCTATGCGATTACGCCACCCCTCCCCACGCTATCCCGAAGCACGCGTTAACGGAACGTCCCAGGAAACGCGCAAGGGACCCGCAATAAACCTGGAAGGCAACCCGCAAACCGAATCCGGAATACATCTTAACAAGACCTGCTCGCCGGTAATCACCGGGCAAGCCCCGTAAAATCACGTACGAAGCGAATTCACTGCGACAATCGATGCAAGACCCGTTCCGGATTTCGCCGGTTTTGCGCAGATTAGACTACTTCTTTTCCATCACGCATTGCAGGGGATGCTGATGCTTGCGGGCGAAATCCATCACCTGCGTCACTTTGGTCTCGGCGATCTCGTAGGTGAACACGCCGCATTCCCCGATGCCATGATGGTGGACGTGAAGCATGATCTTGGTCGCCGCCTCGACGTCCTTCTGGAAAAACTTCTCCAGCACATGGACCACAAATTCCATCGGCGTGTAGTCGTCGTTGAGAATCAGCACCCGATACAGATTCGGACGCTTGGTCTTTGGCTTGACCTTGGCGATGACGGAGGTGGTCGGACCGCCGTTGCCGCCGGAGCGGTTTTCGTCACCGGCCATTCGGGAAGCATACGCGCCGGCTGGCGGCGCGAAAGGATCTGATCTGAAAATTAGTTGCGACATGGCCCAAGCGTTCGAAGTCCCCAAGGAATACCGAAGCGGCCGGGCAACGCACAGAGTTCCCCGGACACACTGCCAGATCGCCTCACCCCTTCCGCATCGATCCATCGCATGGATCGATGATCGGAATATGGGTCGGCTGCCGCCTCATCGCAAGCGCGCAACGACTGGCCGGATACAACCCCTCCAGGACCGCTGGCAGAACGGCCGGCCCGGTTCGGCGATCCAGGCAAGGTTAATCAATCCCGATCGATTTGACAAAGCAATGCCGCCGGCCGTTTAGCGGATATTGAGGATAGAAGCCGGTTCCGGGCTCCGAATCGCCGGCTTGGCGGCATTTAGCGCGATTTATCCAGCCCGGTTTACCACCCGTTTAGCCGTATCGCCGGAGATGGCGTCACGAGCCCAGGCAGCCGTCCGGACGTCGGTCCTGACACCTGTCCAGTCCTGGGACCAACCTCGGTGATTGCCCATGTTCGGTTCGTTTATTCTTCGTCCCATCCGCCAGGCCGCCCGCCGTTTTATCGGTGCGGACACCGGCAACGTCGCGGTGATCTTCACCATCGCCGCCATTCCGATCATCAGCTTCGTCGGCGCCGCGATCGACTACAGCCGCGTCAACAACGCGCGTTCGTCGATGCAGGCTGCGATGGACTCGGCCGCCCTGATGGTGTCGAAGGACCTGTCCAGCGGCAAGATCACCGCCTCCCAGATTTCCGCGTCGGCGCAGGCCTATTTCTCGGCACTTTATACCAGCCCGGATGCGCAGAACGTCACGCTGACCACGACCTACACCGCCAACAACGGCAATCTGGGCAACACGGTCCAGCTCACCGGAACCGGCACGATGGGCACCGACTTCATGAAGATCGCGGGTTTTCCGACCCTGAGCTTCGGCACTACATCGACCACCGCGTGGGGCAATGTGAAGATGCGGGTTGCGCTGGCGCTCGATAACACGGGCTCGATGGCGCAAGACGGCAAGCTCACCGCGCTCAAAAACGCCGTTGCAGCCAGCGGCGGCCTGATCGACCAGCTCAGCGGCCTCGCCAAGAATAATGGCGACGTCTACATTTCCATGATCCCGTTCGCCAAGGTCGTCAACGCCGGCTCCAGCAATTGGGGTGCTTCCTGGATCGACTGGACTGACTGGTTGAACCCGCCGACGCAGCAGCCGGCCAACACCGTCGGCGGCAGTTACCAGGCGAGCCTTCCGATCAATTGGCATGCGGTTGGACCGGGCATGAGCTGCCCGTTCACCAACAGCAGCGGCGGTTTCACCTGCACCACCGGCCCGACCAGCACCTCCAGCGCCTCGACGATCCCGTCGAGCGGCACCTACAAGGGCTACATCTGCCCGAGCGTCGATTACAACTCCCACACGATGTATAATGGTTGCTGGGACAGCGAGCTCGTCACCAGCACGCCGACCGTGTTCTGTTCGGGGTCGTCGTCTTGCGCCTGCCCGTCCGGCTCCAGCAGTTGCACCTGCACCGGCAGCGGCAGCGGCAAGTCATGCAAGGCGCCTATCTACGTCCACAACTGGACCCAGCCGAGTACGGCCGACACCACCCACAACACCAACCAGCCACGGGTCGACGCCATTGTCGGCTTCCAGGGCAATGCCTACTCGTCGACCAATTCGACGCCCACCGTGAAGAACGTCTGGACCCAGGCGTCCACCAACGCGATCACCAGCTGGACTGGTTGCATCACCGATCGTACGCAAAACTATGACGCGACCGGCGACGCGCCGAATGCCACCAATGTCGCGACGTTGTTTCCAGCCAATCAGTATTACGAAAACAGCACCTCATATTGCTCGTCCAACGCGTCCACCACGCTCGGGCAAGTGATGCCGATGACGTACGACTGGTCGACGCTCAAGAGCAATGTCAACGCGATGCAGCCGACCGGCGGCACCGACCAGTCGGTCGGACTGGCCTGGGCATGGCAATCGCTGATGCAGACCGGCCCGATCCCGGCTCCGTCGGAAGACCCGAATACGACCTACAACCGGGTCATCATTCTGCTGTCCGACGGTTTGAACACTGAAGATCGTTGGCCGGCCTATGGCAACGGCAGCACGCAGAACGGCACCCTGATCGACAACCGTCAGGCAAGCCCAGTGCCAAAACATCAAGAACCTGGTCGATCCGCAGACCAACGGGCCGATGTACACGATCTACACCATCCAGGTGAACACCAGTTCGCCGGCCGATCCGACCTCGAGCGTGTTGAAAAACTGCGCGAGCGATGCCAGCAAGTTCTTCATGCTGACGAGCTCGACGCAGATCGCATCGACCTTCACGACGATCGGAACGGCACTGAGTCAGTTGCGCGTCGCCCGCTAGGCTCACCGCGAAACGGCGGCATCAAAAAGAAAAAGCCCGGCCAGACGGCCGGGCTTTTGTTTTGGAAAACGGTGTCGCCGATTAGTGGCTGGCAGCCGGGGTGAACTTGGCGGCCATGGTTTCGAGCGGCTTGAAGGTCTGCTTGGCGAGATCGGTGTAGAGGCCAACGATCTTCTGCGACTCGGCCACGAAGGTCTCGTAGGCGGATTTCGCGAATTCGGTCTGCACTTCGAGCACCTTGTCGATCGACTTCACGCCGGACAGTTTCTCGACATAGGACTTGGTGTCTTCAAACGACTTCTTGGTGTAGTCGCCATAAGCGGTGGCGATCGCCTGAACGCCGCTCTGCAGCGACGAGCCGTACTGCTGAATTTCTTCGACTTTTACCATCATGGATCCTTTCCCAGACTAATGTTTGACAGATAGCGGGGAGGTCCCGGCTCCCTGACAACGCAAACATAGTGCACCGCACAATAATAGTCAAGAATCTTGTGCGACGCACAAATATTAAGTTATTGATCAAACCCAGCGATAACCCGCAAGGGTTGCTTAACCTTTTGGAAACTCGGGCCCCCTAACCTCATCCCATTGCTGTTCGCCTTCCCGGCAGATCGTCGAAAAAGTGTGTGCGTGCAGTTGGTTAGCTAAAAACAGCGATGCGATATTGCCGTTCCCTTGGGACGGCCTGGCCCGATCGGGCGCTTCGGACGCGAAAACCCTTGCCTGCCGTTGGGCATAATTTGGCCTCACGGGCCGGTGAACAAGACAGAAATGGGACGGGGAAGTTTATGCTTCGATTGACCTGGGCTTCCGCGCGCGTCGTGCGCGTGTGTGCTTTCGGACTGGCCGCCACCTCCGCCGCGGTCGTGATCACCACCAGCACCGCCGAGGCGCGCCATTCCAGGCATCGCGTTCATGTCGCGCGGCACCATCACGTCGAGCACGACAGCTACAGCCCGCAATTCTCCTCGATCATTGTCGACGCGAATTCAGGTGCCACCCTGCAGTCCAACAGTCCCGACGGCGATTCGCCATCCGGCGTCGCTCACCAAGGTGATGACGCTGTATTTGCTGTTCGAGCGTATCGAATCCGGCAAGATGACGCTCGATACCGAAATGCCGGTGTCCGAGCATGCGTCGGAACAGGATCCCACCAAGCTCGGCCTGCGCCCGGGTTCGACGCTCCGTGTCGAAGACGCCATCAAGGGCGTGGTCACCAAGTCGGCCAACGACGCCGCGGTCGTGATTGCCGAAGCGATCGGCGGCGACGAAGACGATTTCGCCAAGATGATGACGCGCAAGGCGCGGGCGCTCGGCATGACCAGGACCACCTATGTCAACGCCTCCGGCCTGCCCGCTGACGAGCAACTGACCACCGCGCGCGACCAGGCCACCCTGGCCCGCGCCATTCAGGATCGCTTTCCGCGCTATTATCGCTATTTCGCGACCGAGGCCTTCAACTTTCATGGCCACACCGTCCATGGCCATAATCACCTGCTCGGCAGCGTCGAAGGCGTCGACGGCATCAAGACCGGCTACACCCGCGCTTCCGGCTTCAACCTCATCACCAATCTGCGCCGCGGCAATCGCCACCTGGTCGGCGTGGTGATGGGCGGCCGCAGCGGCGGTTCGCGCGACGCCACCATGCGCAGCCTGCTGGCCGAAAACCTCGACAAGGCCTCGAACACGCGGACCGTGGCGGCGATCACCGAGCGCAACCCGGCCGATGCCAATGCCGACGTCGCGGAAGACGAAGCCCAGCTCGCGGCCGACCCAGACGATGCAGGTCGACGGCGCGGTTCAGGTCGCCTCCGCGTCGCGAATCCGCAGCCCCGCCGGTGCGCTCCACCCGTGCCTCGCTGTTCGCCGCCGCCGCCGCTGCAGTGCCCCCGGCACCGGCCAAGCCGGAGCCCGCGCCGCTCACCAGCGGCGTGATCCAGAACCAGTCGATGGCGGCCATCCCCGGTTCGTCGGAGCCGATGAAGCCGGTCAAGGTCAAGACCGTCCAGATCAAGGCCGGACACGGTCAAGGTCGCCTCGGCCGGTCCGTCGCAGCCGACCTCGATCACCAATTCCACCGCGGCGACCTCCCGCGCGGACGTCCCGGAGACCTCTGGAGCCGTGGTCGCCAAGGCAGTCGAGTACAACCGGTTTGACGCCGCCACCGCAGCGATGCCGCCGCAGCCCGCCAATTTCGGCACCGGTAAAGGCGTGCTCGGCGTTTTGCCCGCCTCCAGCGTCCAGGCTGCCTCGCAAGCCAATGCCCCGCAGGCTGATGGCCTCGGCCGATCCCGGACCGCGGAACCATCCAGCAGAACGGCGCCATCAAGCCGGTCGCCGCCCACACCGGCTGGATCATCCAGGTCGGCGCGCTGGAGAGCGAGAGCGAAGCCCGCGAACGTATCGACGCGGCGCGCAGCCAGGCTCGCGGCCTGCTCGGCAAGGCCGATCCCTTCACCGAAGACAGTGGTCGCCAAGGGCGACAAGAAACTGTACCGCGCCCGCTTCGCCGGCCTCGACCGCGATCAGGCCGAGGCGGTGTGCAAGACGCTGAAGCGCTCCGAGATCTCCTGCATCACCGTCAAGAACTGATTTGCGCGACAGCCGGCGCCAGCCGGCTGTTTCAGTGATCGCGACAACAGAAAATTAGTCGTCTGCGCCCGTCGCAGGCGACTTTTTCATTTCAGGGGCCGGCGCGGCTGCCCAAATCGTCGATCGCAAAAATCTTTCGTCAAGATTTGCCGGTTACAACTGATGGCGTGAATGATTACCACGCCGGCCAACGGCGGGTGACAACGGGACGTCGACAGAGCGATCAGGCAGTCAACTCTTTGGTTTGTAGCGTGTAGTTGCGTTGCCGGAGTTAGCTGTGATGCGTGCGAAGCAAAGTATCCTTGGCCTCGTTTACCCGGGCGGCGAGGTACGTCGAGCCCCCCTGGTCGGGATGCAGTTTCTTCATCAACCCGCGATGCGCCCGGCCGATCTCGTCGCGCCCCGCGCCCGGTTGCAGGCCAAGGATCTGATAGGCCTCCTCGTCCGTCATTTTGCCGCTCGACGCCGCGCGGCTCTGCCCCCCTGCCGTGTCGCCCTGCGCGTTCTGACGCCAGGCGGGAAACCGGCGGTCCAGATAGCTTTCAAGTAACGCGACGCTCTCGGCATCGAAGCCGGACACCATCGCCAGCAATTGCGGCAGGTCGAACTCATCGAGCGAATGGCCGGCGTGCAGGCCCGGCCACGATCTGGCCTTTCAGCTCGCCGCTGTCGTGATCGAGCTGCATGTCGAGAAATTGCGAGCGGACCCGCGACGCCTGCCCGGCCGAGCGCGCGCCCGACCCGCCGAACAATCCGCCGACGCGGCCGATCGGGTTAAATCCCGATCCGCCGAACGGCGACCAGCCCAACAATCCGGCGCCGAAGATTCCGATCGGGTATGGCGACCGCCAGTTCGCCGCGCAATCCCGTGAACGCCGCGACCGCCAGCGCCACGATCGCCGCCGACGATCTTGACCGCGCGCGCCAGCACGGCCGGATTGGCCGCACGAAACATCTGCAGCAGCGAGTACAGCACGAAAACGGCGACGGCGCCGGCGATCAAAGTAGGCATGATCCCAATATAGCGTGCCGCGCGCCAAAATCATAACCGCCGCGGCCCTCTCCCGGCGTGACCGGCCGGGGCCAGAGCGCCCCGGTCAGCTCACTTCATCTGGCCGAGCAACTGGGCGGCGTGGGGTGCGGTTTTCGAGAGCCGCAGCAGCGCCTCCCGGCCGCCCGCCGCATAGGCCGCCGCAGCGCGCAGCAGTTCGCGCAATTGGGCCGAGGCGCCGGGATCGAACCGGCACCACGCCCCGCCGGAAAGCCGCGCGATCTCGCGGAACGCCTGCTCAGCGACCGCATCGTCGCCCTCCTGGAACATGAACACGGGGACCTTGAGCAAGCCGAGTTCACCCGCTTTGGCGCAGAGATCGTCGACATTCTCTTCCATCGCGTCGCCGACGAACACCAAAGCACGCACGCCGGAGGCCACGGCCTCGCGCCGGGTTTCCGACAGCACCTTGCCGATCTGGGTGTTGCCGCCGCGGCAATCGATCTTGCCCATCAATTTAGCGAGGCGCGCGCTGTCGGAGATCCATCCGGTGGCGCGGCACTCGTTCAGGCCGCGATAATAGACCAGACGGATATCGAGACTGCCCAGCGCGGCGGCCTCGCGGAACATGTCCGCCTGCAGCGCGCAGGCCATGTCCCAGGTCGGCTGCCGGCTCATGGTGGCGTCCAGCGCGAACACCAGCCGGCCCCTGGCGCCGGCGGCCTGGGGCGACATCGCGCGGGCCTTGGCGACGAACGCGGCGATATCGGCCGACGCCGACGTCAGCGACGACGCTTCGCCGGACGCACGCGTTCCGGCCGGCACATCATGGCCGGCGGATCTGGGTTTGACGGGTTCGCTGGACATGCACGCTCGCTGGTTGCCGCGAGCATATGTGGCGCGGGATCAGGCGAGGTCAATGCCAGCGCCTGTCGTCGCGTCGTGCGCAGCAATGCCGAGCGGTCTACGGCGGCGTGCTCGCGCCATCGGACCGCGGGCATGGTCGGCTTGGACGGCTGGCTTCAGCGGACTGTCGTCGTCGAGGAACTTGTCGAGCATGGCCTGGATCGTTGCCTTGGCGTCGTCAGGACCGCGGTCGCTCATCCCGGTGTGCTGATAAGCCGGTCTGCACGACGGTGATGCCGGACTTCTCGCAGATGCTGTCGTCAGGCACGACGCCGGGATCGGCCTTGAACACCGGATCCTTGGAGCGGAACGAAAGGATCTTGAACCTGCCGTCGGTCATGAACGGCACGCGCAGATTATCCAGCGTCACGACCTTCTTGATTTCGTCGGGATACATCCTGGCGAAATACATCGAGATGTCGCCGCCGTTGGAATGGCCGACCATGGTCAGATGATCGTAATCCGCGTTCGGCTGCAGCTGCTTCATCTGGTCGATCGCAAAGCGGATATTGGCGACGCCGCGCTGATATTGCGGCAGGCGGCCGACATAGATCTCGCCGACCTTGGTCACCATCGGCGCATCGGTCGGCAGATCGTGCTGGATGCTGACCACCAGATAGCCGCGCGCGGCGAAGACGTTCGCCAGGAACGAATATTCGGTGAACTTGACGGTGTTGCCGTGATTGAGGATCGCCACCGGCAACGTGATCATGTCGGCGTCCGCCAGCATTTCCTTGTCGCGGCGCACGGCGACATCGACTTCGACCGGGCGATTGTCGCGGGCCGGATCGTTGAACGTAATCGTCTGGTGCCGGATCGCCCATTTGCTCGCGGTGAAATACGCGGCGGCAACCAGCACACAAAGTGAAAGCAGAACGGTAATTCCACGCTTCATGTTGGTCCTCAACGCACCGGCTTGCCAAAAAGCGAGCCATGTTTGGGCCTGGCGCCCTCTCCCGTGGGACTCTGCGGTCCCTTTGTTTAGTATACGTCACGGCGACGTGACGGAAAGGCTAAATGTTGTGTGTTGACCGCCTGATCGTTGTGCGGCGCACCCATTCATTGTGCACTTGCACAATGTCAGTCGGGTACCACCAAGAACTACATTGGTACGCCGCGCATGAAGGTCAGGTTCAAGGACGATCTAAACCCGAGGTAAAACGAGCCGCGAAATCTTTCGTTCCGCGGCCTGCGCCCCGTAAAATTACCGGGTCTGGTTCGGTGCGGCTCGCCCGCAACCCTCAATCAGGCCAATCAGGCGCCGATGATGTCGTGGAGCTCCAGCGGCTTGTCGAGCTGGTTGAACCATTCGGCACGGTTGGCGGCGCGGCGGCGGCCACGTTCGTCGAGCGGCAGTTTAAGCTGGCGCAGCAGGCTCGTGACTTCCTCGCGGGCAGTGACGTGGCCCATGCTCGGGCGGGTGCCCAAGGTGGCCTCATCGAGATCGTCGAGCGCGGTCAGACCGCGCGGGAAGAACTCGCGATAGACCACCCGCTCGGCGAAGCCGTCGATCGATCGGAAGCCGAGCCGGAACGACAGATCGTTGAGGCTGTCGGCGACGAGCTGCTTGTTGCGCGATCCCAGCATCGAGAGCCGGTTGCGGACCACGATCCAGTCGCAACTGGCGCCGTCGAGTTGGCGGCGCTTGCGCCTGGTGTCGCGCACCATCTCGGCGTAATGGCTTTCGCCGGTCACCGCATAGGTGGCGGGATCGACCGTGCCCAGCACGTCGAAATCGAGGAAGCTGTCGTTGATCGGCGTCACCAGCGTGTCGGCCATCGAATGCGCCAGCCGCATCAGATAGCTGTCGGAGCCCGGCGTATCGATCACGATGAAATCGAAGGTCCGCTCGATCGCGCTGACGGCTTCCATGAACTGCTGGAACTCGGAGGTTTCATTGTCGGCGATCTGCATGGTCTCGCCGAGCTTGATGCAGCGATGCACGGGAACTTCGAGATCGAGACCGGTGCGGCGCGCCCAGGCGCGGCGGTTGTCGATGTAGCGGGTGAAGCTTTGCTGGCGGCAATCGAGGTCGATGGTGGCGACGCGCTGGCCGGCTTTCATCAGGGCAACGGCGATGTGCAGCGCGGTGGTCGATTTGCCCGAACCGCCCTTCTCGTTGCCCAGCACGACCACATGAGCCGAGCCGGATTGTCCCTGCGTAGCTCTGCACCAACATGCTCTTCGACCCCTGTCGATATCTTCAAATTACGCGCGACTGCGGTCAAGTGAAATGCACGACGATCGCATCGAATTCGCGGCCGCGTGGCTTAATCATGAATCGCGATGCTGCGTAGCCGTTTCCATTTGCGGGAAACCGCGCCGCAACATGGGCTCCCGGTTGTCTCCGCCGCGTCAACGTGTTCGGCTGGCGAGGTGTCGACGGCCTTGACAGGATCGGTATTGCCGCCGCAAGGCAGAGCCGCGCCACCTCAAACACCAGCGATCGAGCCGCAATGCCGCGAAGCCCCATCATCGCCCGCACTATCCCCGCCCTGCATCGCGCGCTCGATCGCCTGCGTCTGCGCAAGGCCACCGTCGCGCTGGTGCCGACCATGGGAGCGCTCCATGACGGCCATGTGTCGCTGGTGCGGCTGGCCAAACGGCGCGCCTCGAAGGTCGTGGTCTCGATCTTCGTCAACCCGACCCAGTTCGCGCCGACGGAGGATTTCGGTTCCTATCCGCGCACCTGGAAGGCCGACGTCGCCAAGCTCGCCGCCGAGAATGTCGACCTGATCTGGAATCCCGACGTCAAGACGATGTATCCGGACGGCTTCGCCACCCGCATCGTGCCGGAGGGCCCGGCCATCGCAGGCCTCGAGGATCGCTTCCGTCCGCACTTCTTCGGCGGCGTCGCCACCGTGGTCGGCAAGCTGTTCACGCAAGTGCGGCCCGACTTCGCGATCTTCGGCGAAAAGGATTTCCAGCAATTGCGGGTGGTGGCGCGGATGGCGCGGCGATCTCGACCTCGGCGTCAAGGTGTGGGATCGCGCACCGTGCGCGAACGCGACGGCCTCGCGATGTCCTCGCGCAACGTCTATCTGTCGCCCGAGGAGCGGCAGACCGCGCCGGTGCTCTACCGCGCCATGAAGGAAAGCGTCCGGCGCCTGCGGGCCGGCGACGACGTCGAGGCCGCGATGGCCGGCGGCGCCGAGATGATCACGGCGGCCGGCTTCACGCTGGATTATTTCGAGGTGCGCCACGCCGAGACGCTGGCGCCGGTTCAGTCTCGCGTCAAGGACGGACCGATGCGGATCCTGGTGGCGGCCAAGCTCGGCAAGACCCGGCTGATCGACAATGTCGCGGTCTAAGCCGCCCGCCGGCTGCAGCATTTCGGTTCTGATGGAATCAGACCCGGGTCCAGCTTTTTGTTTCGACGCGCTTTCTTTACGCGTACCGATATGCACTTCGCTCGAAAACGCTCTAGAGCAAGCCGAGATCGCGCAACTCGCGGCGCAGCGGCTCGGGCATTGCGGCGACGCCCGCCCCGGCCGAGCCGAGATCCGGCGGAACGTCGCCATGCGGCGAAATAGCGCCAGCCCTGGAACGCCCGCATCGGCCGCGGCAGCACCGCGATCACCTTGGGCTGCATCACCAGCCGGCAGCGGCCGATGCCGTCCCGGTCGCGGAACGGCTCGATCGCGATGATCTTTTCGCGCGCCGCGATCTCGCCGCGGATCACCCAATAGAGCGAGCCGCCCGTCGAGCACCTCGTCGACCCGCTTCGGCGTCATGCGGGTGATGTGGATATGGTGGCGCGGCAGGCCCTTCTCTTTGGCGGTCCGCATTCGCTCGGCGACCCAGCCCTTCAGTTCCTTGACGGACTCGCAACCGACGGCAAGCTTGATCAGATGAAGCGGCATGGTTCTTGGGTTCTGGCGAAATCCGGGATGTCGACGCTACCGAGCGGCGCCATCGATTGAAATGATAATAGGATCGAAAGCATCACTCGGTCGAAGCGGCGGCAGCCGGCGCCGGCTGGCTGGCGCAGCAGGCGCTGCCGGGGCGATCTGAACCGGCGCCGCCGGCACACGCGGCTTCGGCGCGGATCTTCGGGGAGCGGCCGCAACGGTTGGTGCAGCCGCCGCCGTCGCCGTACGCGGTGCCGGGGGCGGACGTGGGGCTGGCGGCGGTGTGGCCGAGGCGGTGGTTGCAGCGGGTGCACGCGGGGTCGCGGACGCCGATGTCCCCGGCTCCGGATTCATGATGCTGACTGGCGGGGTCGAGGCGGCACTCGGGAATTCGGCATTGGTCGGCTTGCCAGTGGGCACCGATGCTCCAAGCCCTGCCAACGGGCCGAGTGCGGCGGTTGCTACCGGTGGCGCGTTCCAGGACGGCGCATAACGCACGATCAGGCCTTCATAGACCCGCTCGTCCATGTTGGCGACGATCTGGTTATGGTCGGTCAGCGAGCCGAACGCGGCGCAATCGATCGGCGTGCAATGGTCGCGCGTCAACAGCACATACGCCACCAGCCCGTAACGATCGCGCTCGATCGAATGGCGCAGCGCCTGCAGTTCCGGTGTCATGCTGCGGTCGGCGGTGGCGACGTCGCCGAACGCGGTCAGCCGCGTGATCCGCGCCGCGGCGTAGGATACCGCGGCGGCGGCCGATCTCGGCCGAGCCGAACAACACCTTCTCGCACGCCGCCAGCACGGTTTCGCCCGCCATCTCGTCGATGCACGACAGCGCCGGCAGACGCGGCTACGCTGAGCGGCGGCGACGATTGGCTCGGGCTACGGTCCCAGCCCCAGCAGTCTCGCCGGTGGCGGGACCGAACCCGCGGATGGTGGCCGCCAGCGCGACACCGATCGCCAGCAGCGTGATGACCGTCAACGCGCCGTTGGCGACCGATTTCTCGGCGCGCAGCAGCGTGATCAGACGATGATCCCGAAAAATCCCGCCGCCGCCAGTGTCAGCCACATCGGAAAGGCCGGCGAACGCCAGATTTGATCGAGCGAGTTGCCCAGGCCCAGTTCATGCGCGATATCCCTCAACGCAGCATATAACGCATTCCGAAAGTGGAATGCAGAGGTTACGCACGGTTATTACGCTGGCGCGTGCAAATGTTGCCGCGAACCTGGCCTTTTGACGACGGCTAAAACGGGAACCGCCCGCTTGGTCTGACGCTGGTTCAGGACCCGTTCGACTTCAGGAAACGGCGAGCTGGCTTTCCTTGGCCACCCGCTCGAAAGCCTCGGTCGAGCTCTTGATCCGATACTGGCAATCGTCGCCATCGGTCGGGAGCAGCCGGATCACCTCATAGGTGCCGCTGGCGGCCGGACGGGCAACATTGCTGGCGGTAAAATAGACGGTCTCTCCAACGGTGAATTTGTGTTTCAACGCCCTCTCCATACGCAAAAACGCCGGCACAGCTCACGGTCCCGCTGCCTGTGGCCGGCTGAAAACCCCGGCCAACAGGCTAGCACGGCGCGATCTGGCTTGGCCAGTTGCATGCGGGCATAGCAAATACGCAAATTTGCAGGTTTTTCAGTGCGATAAAGGCATTCTGACCGGGTTCCCGGCGAATCCGCGGCGAGGCTTCCGGAACCGTGAATCCGGCGCTCAGGCCGAGGCCGGCAGCTGGCCGTTCGGGCTGGCGCCGTCGACCGCCTTGGGCAGCAGCTGCGCCAGCACCGGACCGATCTGATCGACCGGAATGTTGAACCGGGCCGCCAGTTGCTTGACGGTGTCGCTGCCCAGCACCTGCTGCAATTGCTCGGCCGTGATCGGCAGGTTCTGGCCGTTGCCGATCCAGGATTTGACCTGATCGCCAAGGCCGGCCTGCTGCAGCTTGGCGACGATCGCGGTGAGCCCGCCCTGGCTGCCATTGCCGATCACTTCGCTCAGCACGACGGGAAGCACCGCGCCCTCGAGCTGGCCGAGCATGCCCTTGAACGCGGGTGAATTTTCCAATGAATCGAGAATTCCCATGGTCAAATCCCTTTTGCGTTAAGTCGACGTCTAGGCTAAAGCGGCTTCGGAACTCAGACCGCTTTAAACGCGGCTCCGTCAAGGCATCATGACAGGCAGCGGCTCAACGCGCGATTCAACGGCCGTCAGACCGTCTCGAATCTCTCGATCACGATGGTTTCGGCGAGGCCCGCGCGGGTCCATTCCGTGAAAGGCGGGCAGCGCCATCATCGTTTTCATGTAGTCCGCGCGCCTCGGGCGCCACCTCGATCGCATAGGTGCGAAAGCGATGCACCACCGGCGCGAACATGGCATCGGCGCCGCCGAACGCCCCGAACAGAAACGGCCCGGACTTGCCGTAGCGCTCGACGGCATTCGATCCAGATCTGCTCGATGCGCGCGATGTTGGCGCGCGCATCGTCCGACAGCTCGATCGCGCCTGACCGGCCGGTGCAGGTTCATGCCGCATTCGTTGCGCAGCGCCATGAAGCCGGAATGCATCTCCGCCGAGATCGAGCGCGCATGGGCGCGGGCTGGCGCGATCCTCCGGCCACAGCCGCGCTCTGCGGAAACCGCTCGGCGACATATTCGATGATGGCCAGCGAATCCCAGACCGTGATGTCGCCATCGATCAGCGCCGGCACCTTGCCCGAACGGCGTGACATCCAGAATCCGCTGCTTGTCGGCGGCGCCGGTATAGAGCGGAATGAACACCTCCTCGAAGGCGATGTTGTTGGCGCGCAGCGCCAGCCATGGCCGCATCGACCACGACGAATAATTCTTGTTGCCGATGACAAGCTTCAACGTCATGCCGGAGACCTTTTTCAAATCCTGGTTTGGCAGCACCAACATGCCACGGCGCTTGGTGCGTGTTCAACCGCTCGAGAGGCGAGCAACGCCCCGCCGTTGCTCACGAGGCGCCGAAATCGCGCGGGGTGAAGGTGAGATCGAGTACTTTCCACTCGTTGTATTTGTCTGCCGGCAACATCGCGTAAGGCTGACACGAGTGCAACGCGCCGATCGCGGCCTGCATCAACAGCGGCCCTTTCGGCGATGCCTTGGCCTCGATCAATAGCGGCTCGGCGGCCAGCCGGCCGTCGCGAGTCAACTTCACCCGCAGCTTGATCGCGAGATCATCGGTCGGCGCGATCGATTCCGGCAATTTCGAACAGGTCTTGAGATGGCGCCGGAATTCCGCGATCGAACTGGCTCCGATGTCCGCATTCTCGGTAGCCGGTCCATCGAAGGCTCGCCCGGCCGGTTCTGCGGCAATCCCAGTTGCACGTGATATTTGACCGAGATGTCCGGCTGCGGCTGCACGTAACCGAGCGTCGGCGATTGAGCCGGCGCCGATGCTTGCGGTGGGGCTGCGGGCTGTTGCCGATCCGGCGTCGATGCGGGGTTCGGCGCGGGGATTGGACGCGGCGGGCGTCAGGGCCGCCTCCTGCTGCGACTGCGCCGGAGTTTGCGGCTGCGATGCGGCAGCGGCCGCCGCAGCAGACGGCTGGGTCGCGGGTGGTTGAGAAGCAGAGGATTGGGAAGCCGACGATTGGGAGGTGGCCGATGTAGAAGGCTTGGCTGAAGAACCCGGCGATGAAGTGTCTGATGCCGACGAGCCAGACGTCGAACTCTCGGGCGCAGGTTTTGACGAGAGATCGAAAGCGTCGAACGTCTGCGGCTTGGGCGCGGCGTGGGCTCCGGCGCCTTTTCGGGAACCTGGTCGGGCGTCACGACATCGACCGCAACATTCTCGGCCACGACCGGGCCGAACGGACGCACCTCGGAAAACAGCACCGCCAGCACCAGGAACGACAAATGAAGCGCCGCCGATGCCGCGATGCCTGCGCGTATGATATTCCGCGGGTCCACGATATTTCGACCAACGATTCGGATGCCGTGCCTGCCTCAGGGCCCTGGACGGCCGGGAAAGCATTCCGCCAGTCTATCTCAATCCCATTTCGGCGCGAAACCGAAATCGGTCAGCCGTCCCTTGGCGCTTCCCATCGCCGAGATCGCCCGCATTTCCTCTTCCGACAATTCGAAATCGAAAATGTCGATATTTTCCGACAGCCGTTCGAGCCGCGAGGTCCGCGGGATCGCGGAAACATTTTGTTGCACCAGCCAGCGCAGGCAGACCTGCGCGGCGCTCTTGCCGTGGCCCTGCCCGATCGCGGCCAGGGTCGCGTCGTTCTTGATCCGGCCCTTGGCCACCGGACTGTAGGCGACCACCGCCATGCCGTGGCGCGCGCAGGCCTCCCGCACCTTGGTCTGGTCGAGATAGGGATGGAATTCGACCTGGTCGCACACCAGCGGCTCCGGACAGGCCGCCACCGCCTGCTCGATCAAGGCCACGGTGAAATTGGAAACGCCGATGTGCCGGGCCAGGCCGAGCTGCTTGACATGCGCCAGCGCGCCCAGGGTCTCCGCCAGCGGCACCCGCGGATTGGGCCAGTGCAGCAGCAACAGATCGACCTCGGCCAGATGCAGCTTGGTCAGGCTTTCCTTGGTCGAGCGCTCGAGATCGTGCGGCGCGAAATGCGTGGTCCAGACCTTGGTGGTCACGAACACGCTGTCGCGCTTGACGCCCGAGGCGCGCAGGCCATCGCCGACCTCGCGTTCGTTCTCATAGATCTGCGCGGTGTCGATGTGGCGATAGCCGAGCCGCAGCGCCTGCTCGACCAGCCGGGCGCAGGCGCGCCCGCGCAGTTCCCAGGTGCCGAGCCCGATCGCGGGAATGACAGCGCCATTGGCGTCGACGACGAGTTGCATGGACGGATCTCGCAGAGCGTTTTCGAGCGAGTGGCACCGGTTCGCGGAAGAAAACGCGTCAGAACAGAGCTGAGTCCGGTCCTGGTCAACAGAACCGGTTTGGCTCAAGGCCGCGCTAGTATGTCCCGCCGTGGCAGCGCTGCCAACTCAGATCGCCGACGGTTCCGGCGCCAGCGCGGCGAACACGGTGTCCGGCGCATGCGCGATCACGGCGAGCAGCGCGCGCGCCGGTCCACGCGGCATGCGCTTGCCCTGCTCCCAGTTGCGGATGGTCTCGACGGGAACGCCGAGCCGCGCGGCGAATTCGAGCTGGGTCAGTCGCGCGCGGCGGCGCAGATCGCGAACGCCGGGCTGCGCGGCGGCCTGGTCGTGCGCCGGGGTCGACGGCGGCATCGGATAGCGCAGGCGCCAGCGGAAACTCCTGCCCGTCGCGCAATTCGACGATCCGTCCGTCCGCTTTCAGCCGCAAGCGCTGCATGGTCTGCCTCGTTTCGACCACAGTGTCGCCGATGCCGCTTAAGGCGCGATTAACGATAAGATCCCGGCTCGTGATCGGACTATCTCGAGCCCGAACCACAGCGTGGCGATGCCGAGGAACGAGAAGAAGCCGACCACGTCGGTGATCGTCGTGACGAAGGTGCCGGAGGCCACCGCCGGATCGGCCCGCACCCGCTCCAGCACCATCGGGATCAGGATGCCGCCGAGCGCGCCGGCGACCAGATTGCAGATGATCGCAAGCCCGATCACGACGCCGAGCCCGGGAATCTTGAACCAGGCCACCGCGGCGATGCCGGTGATGACGGCGAACGCCAGACCGTTGACGAGCCCGACCAGCCCCTCGCGCATCACCACGCGGAAGGCGTTGTTGGAGCCGAGTTCGCGGGTCGCCAGCGCGCGCACCGCCACCGTCATGGTCTGGGTCGCGGCATTGCCGCCCTGGCTGGCGACGATCGGCGCCAGCACCGCCAGCGCCACCATCTTTTCCAGCTGGCCCTCGAACAGGCCGAGCACCGAGGAGGCCAGGAAGGCGGTGGCGAGATTGACCAGCAGCCAGTTGAAGCGGCCCCTGCGCGATGGTCCAGACATTGTCGGACAGTTCTTCGTCGCTGGTGACGCCGCCCAGCGCCTTCAGGTCCTCGTCGGCCTCCTCCTCGATCACGTCGACCACGTCGTCGATGGTGATGACGCCGACCAGCCGGTTGGTGGTGTCGACCACGGGGGCCGCGACCAGATTGTATTTGCCGAACAGCCGCGCCACCTCTTCCTGGTCGTCCAGCACCGAGACGCGGCGGCGGTCTTCGTCGATCAGGTCGGCCAGCGGCACCGGCCGGCGCGCGCGCAACAGCGCGTCGAGCGACACCGCGCCCTGCCAGTGCTGGGCATGATCGACCGCGTAGATTTCGTAGAACCGGTCCGGCAGGTCCGGCGTGTCGCGCATGTAGTCGATCGCCTGCCCCACGGTCCAGTCCGGCGGCACCGTGATGAACTCGGTCTGCATCCGCCGGCCGGCGGAATTTTCCGGATACAGCAGGCTGCGCTCGAGCGCGTCGCGCTCCTTCGGCGGCAGCTTCTCCAGGATCTCTTCCTGGTCCTCCTCGTCGAGCCCTTCGAGCAGTTCGACGGCGTCGTCGGATTCCAGTTCGCGAACGCCCTCGGCGACGGTCTCCGGTTCGAGCTCCTCGAGGATTTCCTCGCGGACGGAATCGTCGACTTCGTTGAGCGCGGAGAAGTCGAAATCGGCGCCGGTCAGTTCCACCAGCTGGACGCGGTCGTCGGCCTCGAGCGCCGCGATCAGATCGCCGAGATCGGCCTCGTGCAGTTCCGCCACCACCGCGCGCAGCAGCGCCGTATCGGCCTGGTGAATGGCGCGGGTGATTTCCTCGACGAATTCGTGGCGAATTTCGCCATCTTCGTCGCGCATCGGGAGGCGCTCGAGCACCGAGGCATCGGCCGGCTGGGCCATATCGACATCCTCGGCCATGCCGCGCCTCACCGGTTTGACAGAATTAGCGAACTCGTCTGAGTTATCGCTTCACGCATTACCCAAAGGGCAATACCGAGCGCAATGATAAATATCGACCGGCCAATACGGCGCCCGACGCCGCTGCGCGTGCTTGGGGCTGCCCTCGCGCTCGCGACCATGGCTTCGACTTCAGCGGCCGGGGCCGCGCCGGCGTGTCCCCGCAACGGCGCGCTCGGCACCTCGCGCGATCCTCGCGGTCGATGCCGCCACGACCCCGCGGGTCGGACTGCAAGAGCTTTCCGCAGACGCTGCCGCTGGAGGACCACGAGGTGGTGCTGACCTTCGACGACGGCCCGTGGCCGCGACCACGCCGAAGGTGCTGGCGGCGCTGGCCCATGAATGCGTGCGCGCGACGTTCTTCCTGATCGGCAAGCCCGCCTCGGAGCACCCCGATCTGGTGCGGCGGATCGCCGCCGAAGGCCACACCATCGGCACCCACAGCTGGACCCATCCCGACCTGGCGCAGCTCAAGCCGGAGGACGCGGTCGCGCAGATCGATGACGGCATATCGGCCGTCGAAATGGTGCTGCATGGCGTCGCCACCACCACGCCAAGCACGCCGTTTTTTCGCTTTCCCGGCTTCCAGAGCACGCCGGCCACGCTCGACCTGCTGCAATCGCGCGGCATTGTGGTATTCGGCGCCGACCTCTGGGCCAGCGACTGGAAGCCGATGACGCCGCAGCAGGAACTGAAAATGCTCACCGACCGGCTTAAAATCGCCCACAAGGGCATCATTCTGCTGCACGATCCCCAAGCGCACACGGCAGCCATGCTGCCGGCCTTCTTGCGGTATCTGAAGGAAAACGACTACCGCGTGGTGCATCTGGTGCCTGCCACGCCCGGCACGAAGGTTGAAGCCGTTCACTAAGCCAGCATCTGCTTTGAACTTAACACGCCTGAAACCAGATGCTGGTCTCGGGACGAACGGATTAAGCCGCCATTCACGGGCCGGCCTGTAATGACTATGACGAAAAGTGGTAATGACGGTGCTTCATGATCGGTAACGCGCAGGCGAGAGTTCAGGCACGGCTGCGGGCCGTTTTGAGCGCGATGCTGCTGGCGGGAATGACGGCGCTTGGCCGCACAGCCGGCTGCCGCCGCCGATTGTCCCGGCCATCCCGATGCGCTCGGCACCTCGCGCACGCTGGTGGTCGATCCCCGCGCGCATCCCAAGATCGGCACCATGCAATATGCCGAGACGCTGCCGCTGCGCGACCACGAAGTGGTGCTGACCTTCGACGACGGTCCGCTGCCCCGCAACAGCAATCAGGTGCTGGCGATCCTCGCCGCGCAATGCGTCAAGGCGACCTTCTTCGAGATCGGCCAGATGGCCCGGGTCTATCCGGAGGGCGTCCGCAAGCTCCGCGATGCCGGCCATACCATCGGCACCCACAGCCAGAACCATCCGCTTGACCATGAACAAGATGGCGCCCGACCGGATCAAGAGCGAGGTCGATGACGGCATCGCCTCGGTCAAGGCCGCGCTCGGCGACGACGCCGACAAATCGCTGGCGCCGTTCTTTCGGATTCCCGGCCTGATGCGCGCCGAACCGGTCGAAGACTATCTCGGCTCGCAGGGCATCCAGACCTGGAGCGCCGACTTCCTGGCCGACGACTGGCGGCACATTTCATCGCAGCGGGTCTATGATCTCGCGATCCAGCGGCTCGAGGCCAAGGGCAAGGGCATTCTGCTGCTGCACGACATCCAGGCCCGCACCGTCGCGGCGTTGCCGCGGATCCTGGCCTACCATGAAGGACGCGCGGCTATCGGATCGTCCAGGTGGTGCCGGCGACGCCGGACCGCCCGGCGACGCCGACCGAGCCCCAGGATTGGCAACTGCATCCGACTTCGGAGAACGTGGCGATTTCGCATTGGCCGAAAGTGCCGAATTTCGTCTACGCCAATGCCGGCACGCTGGTGCCGGCCACGCTGTCGGATTTCGAGGGCGCGGACGCGGGCATCCTGCTGCAGCCCGAGCCGTTCGATCGCGTCCCGCGGCATATGCGTGGCGTTCCGCTGCCGCAGGAAGCGCCGTGGCCGCGCGAATGGCTGCTTCCCGCCAGCAGCTCCGCGGCAGCGCTGCCGGTTCCCGCCCCCACCGTGTTCGAGATTCCGGAGCTGCCGCGCCCGACCGCCGAGGCCGTGGCCCGGCTGGCGCCGTCAGCGCCGGTCGTGGTGGCTGAACACAAGCCGGCACCGGCATCCGTTGCCGATGACGCCGACGAGTCGCCCCGTCATGGTCGTCACGGCCGTGGCAAGCACGCCGCGGCGCATCACGGCCGCGGCGCGGCGCATGGCCGAACCAGATCGGCGTCGAAATCGGCTTCCAGGATCGCGAAGAGCAAACCGGCGCCTCACGGGTCGTCCAGACATCCGGCTCAGATCAAGAAGAAGCGAAAGGCCTGACGGCTCAGTCGGTCACGATCTTCGAAATGCACAGCAAGATGACCAGCGCGAGAAACAGCAGGTCGATATAACTCTTCATCTCTCCGGAATGACGCAGCGCCGAGACTTCGGTGATCGACGGCCTTGCGCGTCGTGGCAGCACCTGGTCCCTCGCCGGCCAGTCCGGACAAGCGGCGCGCCTCGAGTTCGAGGCGCTCGATGCGCTGGAAGAAATGGAACGAGTGAAACGCCGACGTCGCGCGCATCGCGGCATATAGCAGGATCATGATCGCCAGCGTCGCGCGCTGCGCATACTTGTCCATGAAATTCAGGCTGTAATAGACCATCGCCAGGAAAATGAAGTTCGAAAAAAAGCGATAGGCGTAGCCCAGGAATTTCGTCAAGGCGCGCTCTCCGAGGTTGTGTCAGTACTTGATCGGATTAGAACCGGGCTCAGGTGTCCACCGGACCCGCCGATCGAAACGCCGGTCGGGATCCCAATTCTACACATGGGATGTATGCCAAAGGTATTACAGTGCGACGAATGCTTGATTCAAATGTTCTCTCAGACGCGGTCCGCGCGAACGGCAATTGTTCGCCCGGTTGAACGCGACGTCCCTCACCTTCCGTCGATTGCAATCCGCCTCGCGATACGCTTTGCGGAATCGACTTGGCGACACCACGCACCAATACAATCCGCAAAGCTAGTTCGTTCAAATACGGACGACGAAGTGCTCATGCCCCGCAGCGTCGAAGCGTGAACGTTTTTTAATGAATTATTCCAAAGTCTCACGAGAATTTGTGCGACGCACCATGGGACGAACTTCCTAGTCTCGACGTTGCACTTCCGCCGAAGCAGCGCGCATTTTCGCGTTGGGCCTAGGGGTCTTCATGGGTCTCGTTCTATACGCGCTGAAGTTTCGCGTCTCGTTTTACGTGCTGGCGCTGCTGATGATGCTCGGCGGCGTCGGCGCGATCGTGGTGATGCCCAAGGACGTGCTGCCGAAGGTCGATATCCCCGTCGTCGTCGTGGTCTGGACCTACACCGGCCTCGACACCACCGACATGGCGCAGCGGATCACGACCTATAGCGAGTTCTCGCTTTCCAACAACGTCAACAACATCAAGCGAATGGAAAGCACGACGCTGCAGGGCGTCGCGATCGAGAAGGTCTATTTCGACCAGCAGGTGTCGCATCGATCTGGCGATCTCGCAGGTCGTCTCGGCGATGAACTCGATCCGCGCGGTGATGCCGCCCGGCATTCAGCCGCCGGTGGTGATGCGGTTCTCGGCCTCCTCGGTGCCGGTGATCCAGCTGGCGCTGTCGTCGGACAAGCAGAGCGAGGCCCAGCTCTACGACTACGCGCAATACCGCATCCGCCAGACCCTGACCCAGGTCCCCGGTTCGACCCTGCCCTCGCCCTACGGCGGCGCGCCGCGCCAGATCATGGTCGATCTCGATCTGCACGCGCTGCAGGGCTACGGCCTGACGCCGCTCGACGTCACCAACGCGATCTCGGCGCAGAACCTCATCGGTGCCGTCGGGCCTGGCGAAGATCGGCGAACTGGCAATATCCGATCCGGCTCAACTCGGCGCCCGAAGCGATCGTCGGCGCTCAACGAGCTGCCGATCAAGGTCGTGGCGGGCACGCCGGTGCTGGTGCGCGACGTCGCCTATGTGCGCGACGGCTCGCCGCCGCAGCAGAACATCGTGCGCGCCGACGGCCGGCGTTCGATCCTGCTGACCATCCTCAAGAACGGCGAGGCCTCGACGCTGTCGGTGGTCAACAACGTCAAGAGCTTCCTGCCGCAGATCCGGGCCGCGGCGCCCGAAGGACGCCAAGATCGACGCCGCTGTTCGACCAGTCGGTGTTCGTCTCCGGCGCCATCAGCGACGTGGTGCGCGAAGCCGCGATCGCGGCCGGCCTGACCGGGCTGATGATCCTGCTGTTCCTCGGCTCGTGGCGATCGACCCTGGTGGTGCTGGTCTCGATCCCGCTGTCGATCCTGACCTCGCTCGTCGGTGCTGGCGCTGCTCGGCGAGACCATCAACATCATGACGCTCGGCGGCCTCGCGCTCGCGGTCGGCATCCTGGTCGACGACGCCACGGTGGCGATCGAGAACACCTACCGGCTGATGGAGGAAGGCCAGCCGTTCCGCGAATCGGTGGTCGAAGGCGCCGCCGGCATCGCCAAGCCGGCGCTGATCTCGACCCTGGCGATCTGCTCGGCCTTCGTCTCGGTGTTGTTCCTGACCGACGCGCCGAAATATCCTGTTCACGCCGCAGGCGCTCGCGGTCGTGTTCGCGATGCTGGCCTCGTATCTGCTGTCGCGAACCCTGGTGCCGATCCTGATCGACGTGCTGGTCAAGAAGGAATTCGACCAGCGCTTCGGCGAGCACGGCGAACGACAGCCGGCATCACGGCGACAAACGCCGAAAAGCCGGCGCGGCAAGCCGGGGCTTCTTCGACGCGCTTCCACGCCGGTTTCGAGCGCGCGCTTCGACGCGCTTCCACACCGGCTATCTCGGCCTGCTGCATGTCGTGATCGGCCACCGGATCGCGACCTTTGGCGTGGTCGGCGTGCGTGCTGGCGCTCGGCGGCGGTGCTGTTCACCTTCGTCGGCCAGGATTATTTCCCGCAGATCGACGCCGGCGAGCTGACGCTGCACATGCGCACCCGGCCCGGGCATGCGGATCGAGACCGCCGAGCAGCCCTTCGCCGCGGTCGAGGACACGATCCGCCAGGTCATCCAAGCCAAGGATCTCGGACTGATCCTCGACAATATCGGCCTGCCCGCCAGCAACTACAATTTCGCCTTCGGCGACGGCTCCTTCGTCGCCTACAACGACGGCCAGATCCTGATCTCGCTGAAGGAAGGCCACGCGCCGACCGACGGCTACATGCAGGACGCTGCGCAAGGTGCTGCCGCAGAAATTTCCGGACACGATCTTCTACTTCCAGCCGGCCGACATCATCACCCAGATCCTGGATTTCGGCACGCATCACGCCGATCGACGTCCAGGTCACCGGCCGCAACGCCGCACAAGGATCTCGAGGTCGCCAAGCACATCGAGGCGCGGCTGCGCAACGTGCGCGGCGCGGTCGACGTCCATATCCAGCAGATCACCGACGCGCCGGAATTCTTCGCCGATGTCGACCGCCAGATGGCCGGCGAGATCGGCCTGACCGAGCAGCAGATCGCCAACGCGCTGAACGTCTCGCTGGCCGGCAGCTTCCAGGTCACGCCGAATTTCTGGGCCGACCCCAAGACCGGCATCCCCTACCAGCTCTGGGTCCAGACGCCGGAATACCGCAACGATTCGCTGACCGATGTCGGCAACACCCCGCTGTTCGTCTCGACGCGCGATCGGCCGGCACCACCGCCACCAGCACGACGACCACCGGCAGCACTGCACCGCAGCCCGGCGTCGTCACGCTGTTCAACAATGTCGCAAAGCTTCGCCGCCAGTCCGAGCAGACCGTGGTCAACCACGTCAACACGCAGCCGAAATACGACATCTTCGCCAGCGTGCAGGACCGCGACCTCGGCTCGGTCAGCCGCGACATCGACACCATCGTGCAGGACGAGCAGAAGAAGCTTGCCGGCGCCCGACAAGATCTCGGTGCGCGGCCAGATCGAGACATGCACAGCGCCTTCCAGAACATCGAGCATCGGCCTCGCGATCGCGATGATCGCGGTCTACCTGCTGATGGCGGTCAACTTCCAGAGCTGGGGCGACCCGTTCGTGGTGATCGCGGCGCTGCCGCTGGCGTTCTGCGGCATCGTGATGAGCCTGTTCGTCACCCAGACGACGTTCTCGATCCCCTCGCTGTTCGGCGCGATCATGAGCGTCGGCGTCGCCAGCGCCAACTCGATCCTGCTGGTGACCTTCGCGCGCGAGCATCGCGAGGAGACCGGCTGCAGCGCCGCCGAGGCCGCGATCAAGGCCGGCGAGACCCGGCTGCGGCCGGTGCTGATGACCGCCGGCGGCGATGTTCGTCGGCCTGATCCCGATGGCGATCGGCATCGGCGAAGGCAGCGAGCAGAACGCCGCGCTGGCACGCGCCGTGCTCGGCGGCGTCCTGGTCGGCACCTGCTCGACGCTTTTATTCGTTCCCTTCCTTTATTCGGTGCTGCGCACCGGCAAGACCGAACCTGTGAAAGATTATCTATGAACGAGCAATTGCCCATCAAACACGAGGACCATACGCCTGTTGTCTACGACGCCGGCGCGCACGCCCACGCCGACGACAAGCAGGCTTCCCCGGCGCCGCCGCCGAAACCGCCATCCAAGGGCCTGTTCCTGGTGGTGCTGCTGGTCGCCGTGTGCGTGCTCGGCTACGGCGCCTACGGCCATTGGCGCACCAATGCCGCCGCCGCGGCCACCCAGCAGGATGCGATCAACTTCGTGCCGGCGGTGCGCACCACGACCACCAAGTGCTCAACGATCCGATCGAGACCACCCTGCCCGGCCAGACCGACGCCTTCGACCGCGCCAATATTTTCGCACGCGCCACCGGCTATGTGGCCGAGCGCATGGTCGACATCGGAAGCAGCGTCAAGAAAGGCGACGTGCTGGCCAGGATCGCGTCGCCCGATCTCGACCGCCAGCTCGATCAGGCGGTGGCGCAGCTCGGCCAGGTGCAGGCCGCGTTGGCCCAGGCGCAGGCGCAGGTCACCCTCGCGCAGGCCAATCTCAAACTCGGCAATCTCAATTACGCGCGCTCCGACGATCTGGTGAAGAAGGGCTTTGACACCTTTCAGAACCACGACACCCAGCAGGCCAATGTCTCGACCCAGCAGGCCAACCTCGAAAACGCGCAAGCCGGCGTGAAGGTCGCGCAGGCCAATATCGATGCCCAGCAGGCCACCGTGAACCGGCTGCGCACGCTGGCCGAGTTCGAGAACGTCAAGGCGCCGTTCGACGGCACCATCACCGTGCGCAACATCGATGTCGGCGACCTCGTCAACGCCGACACCGGCGGCGGCACGCCGATGTTCAGCATGGTGCGCGACGACATCCTGCGGGTGTCGGTCAACGTGCCGCAGAGTCTGGCGATCTCGATGCGCGACGGCCTCGAAGCCAGGATCCAGGTGTTCGAGCTGCCCGGCCGAACCTTTGCCGGCAAAGTCGCCCGCAGTTCGGGCGCGCTGCTGACGTCGTCGCGGACGCTGGCGGTCGAGGTCGACGTCAACAATTCGGCTCACGCGCTGCGCGCCGGCCTGTTCGTCAACGTCTCGTTCGCGGTGCCCCGCGAGCACCCCGACGTGGTGGTGCCGGCGGAAGCGCTGATCTTCAATCAAAAGGGACTGCAGGTCGCCGTAGTCAATCCCGACAAGAGCGTGCACATGCAGCCCGTGACCGTCTACCGCGACTCCGGCGCCACCGTCGAACTCAGCGACGGCCTGCACGGCGGCGAAAACGTCGTGCTCAGCCCGCCCTCCAGCCTGCAGGATGGCGGCAAGATCACGATCTCAGGCGAAGAGAAAATCGCCGAGACGGACCCGGCGAAACCGAAGACGTAGACTGGATCGGATCGTCCACGCCACCGTCGGGTTACGCCGTCGCAAGCCATAGTTTGGACGGCTTGACGACTTTTCCATGATCAACGGCAGACGCCGGCAGCATCAGGCTACGCACGTCGGCTAACGACATTCGTCATTCTTCTGACGCGCCACAAGCCTAGTATTCAGACGGATGCAGTTCGCACACCGGCCACATGCGCCGGCGAGCGCACGTTCGGCACATGGTGAATATCATGCGCGCCTGGTTTGCTTGCGTCTTCATTTGCATCGCCTTGGTGTTCGAGGATTTCCTGGGCGCGCCGTACGAACTGATGATGGCAACGATTGCAGCCTTCATCTTCTGCGGGGCGTTGTTCGTGGCGCAAATGCTCAATCACATGGGCTACAAGACATACGACAAGATCCGCGTTGTCGTAATGGGTGGCCTGTTCATTTTCATATTCACCCGGCCTTACCCGACCCATTGGCTGATCCTGGTTTATCTGGCGATCTATATCCCGCTCAACATGATCTATCCGGATAAATCGCCGGGTAGCGACGAATGATTTCGGTTGGTGTGACGCGGCGCGCGAGGAGGAACAAGTTCCATCTCCCGTTTCGGCGCGGCTGCCATCACCTGACCGCAGGAACGCCTCCTGACAGCGCGCATTGACCTCGAACTTCCACAAGGAGGTCAGTTCCATGCGCGAAACACACGACAAGCGTCAGGAGCATCAGGGAGGACTGGACCGCATCGCCATCGCGTGGGGGATTCAGCTTGCCGTGATTGTCTGGATCGTGCTCGGCGCCGCGGGCCAGCTTCCGGAGCGCTGCAGCGCGGATCAGATGCGCGTGCAATGCCGGACCACCCAGGGCGATGTGGGCTTCCCCATTCCGTCCTGGCTCGGCCATTGATGCCATTTTGGTCAAAGGTCGCCAAAAGCAGCCTGCGCGGAAAAACTGATTTTTCCCATCACTTCAGATAGATCACCCCCGTCCAGCCTCTCCACTCAAAAATATTCTCCTTTCGGTTTTTCGGAAATCAGTATTCCTTGCCGTCGTCCCGTCTCGAAAGAGAGGCGCTTCGCGGTCGTCACGAACGTTGAGGCGGGATGCGGTGGGCGTGTCGATGCGCAGCGTGCTGGTCACGCCGACGAACAGCATCGATGCGCACGGTCAAGTCGCGTGGTCCTGATATCCCGACGCTGGTATCAAGTCGGCCGCAATGCTCAGGCGTTGCGCCGATGACGGTGGCCAACAAGCCCGGCGCACCGGGGAGAACGCGAAGCAGCCGTTAAAACCATGGCGCGGGGAATGCCGGTGTGTCCCGGCTGAACCTGTGGTGACTGCCGCCTGCTTTTTTTGTTGCAGGCGGGCCATGGGTGCGGCCAGCACCCGGCATTCCCCGTGCTCTCTATCTGGAGGGCATATCTATCGGCAGACCTCGGACGCCAAACGCGCCGCGAGAACGCGGCATCGCGCGCCCTGGCGTCGGCCCGGCGGCCACCGTTCAAACGAGGATACCTATGTAAAAGGAGGTCGTGGTGCGCTCGGAGGGACTCGAACCCCCACCCTGTTACGGACTGCCACCTCAAGGCAGCGCGTCTACCAATTCCGCCACGAGCGCTTGTCGCGACCGGTCCCGCAACGCGCCGGACCGGATCAACGGCGCGGGATGTAACAAATCAAAGATGGGGGGACAAGGCCTTGTGCAAGGCGGTGCGAAAGTGTGGTTCGGGCGCCTCGCGGCCGGCTTTGGCGGCCGAAACCGGCCTAGCGGACGCCGGGCCCGCGCGGCAGCATCTGCTTGACTTCGACCGCGATCCGGTTGCGGTCGACCAGCACGACGCCACTGGCGATCGGCAGGTTGTTGGCGAGGATCTTGACCTCGTCCGCTTCGGTAGCGTCCAGCTCGATGATGGCGCCGCGGCTCAGACGCATTACCTGGTGGATAGGCATCGAGGTGGTGCCGAGCACCACCATGAGATCGACCGTGACTTTATCGAGCGTTGGCACTGGAACCCAAACTGGCAGCGGCAGAATTGCACGGTATGAGATCACCACGTTATGGTTAGCCAATGGTTAATGATCGCCAAAGCCTGGATTTGACGCGCTTTTCGCTGAATTCCGCCGGGACCGGGGTCGAATGGCGCGTCTCGGATGCGCCGGTGCCCTACCCCGAGGCCGTCGATTGGATGGAATCACGGGTGGCCGCGATCGCCGCCGGCGACGCTCCGGAGCTGGTATGGCTTCTGGAGCACCCGCCGCTCTACACGCGGGGCACCAGCGGCAGCGAGGGCGACCTGCTGGAGGCGCGTTTTCCCCTGTTTTCCACAGGCCGGGGCGGACAGGTCACCTATCACGGGCCCGGCCAGCGGGTGGCCTATGTGATGCTGGACCTGAAACGCCGCAAACCCGATGTGCGGGCCTATGTCGCCGGGCTGGAAGCCTGGATCATCCGCACCCTCGACGCCTTCAATGTGCGCGGCGAACGGCGCGAGGATCGGGTCGGCGTCTGGGTCAAACGGCCCGACAAAGGGCTGGATCACGAAGACAAGATCGCCGCGATCGGCGTTCGCTTGCGGCGCTGGGTCTCGTTCCACGGCATCTCGATCAATGTCGAGCCGGACCTGTCGCATTTCGAGGCCATCGTTCCCTGCGGCGTGGTCGATCCGCGCTACGGCGTTACCAGCCTCGCCGATCTCGGCCATCCGGTGTCGATGACCGATGTCGACATCGCGCTACGGCAGGCATTCGTCGAGGTGTTCGGCCCTACGTCGGCGCGCCTGCCGGAGGCGACAGGCTGACCGTCGTTCAGGGCGTCATGCGATGGTCACAGCTTGGCGTTCTGCTGGAAGCTCAAGGCCGTGCCCATCAACGAGAGACATCGCCCGTGCCGAATACCCGATCCGCCACCGTCGATCCCTTGTCAGCCGTTTCAGCCTACCTCGCGCCCTCGACCAGGACGCTGGTCAATACCGCGGCCACCGTTGGCGTCGTCGCGGCGGGGATCGCCTTGCTGGACCTGGCGTTGATTCCCGGCGTGGTGATCGGTGGCGCCGCGGTGCTGGCGCCCGGCCTGTTGCCGAAGCTGCGTCGCAGCTTGCGGCCGGTATCGGGCGCGACATTGGCGCAGCGGTCCCGGCCCAAGGCGCCCGCGCCGGAACGGCAGCCAGGCCGCGCGTTGGTCGTCGCGCCCAACCGGTTTCCGATCCAACAGGCGATCGCCAAGACCATCACCTTCCGGGTGATCGTCACCAGCATCGATTTCACGATCAACTATGTGGTGCTGGGCGAGTTCGCTACCGCCGCCGGGCTGTCGGCCTTCGCGCTGGTGGTCGGCCCGCTGTTTTATCTGGCGCACGAATCCGCGTGGAATTATTTCGGCGATGCCGAGAAGCGGGTCGATCTCGCCGGCCTGTTGCCGCCGCGCGACGCCGACGCGCCGTCCCCGCCCGGCACCGGCTTCACCATCAGCCGGGCGCTGGCGAAGACCATCACCTTCCGTACCATCGCGACCACGATGGATTTCACCACCAACTACGTGGTGGTCGGCGATCTCGCCACCGCGGCCACGCTCTCGGCGTCCGGCTTCATCCTCGGGCCGTTCGTCTATTACGGCCACGAATGGCTGTGGGACCGCTATGGCGCGCCGGCGCAAGCGGCCGCCGAACCGGAATCGCCGGCCAAGCTGTTGCCGGCGCCCGGATAGCATTGCGGCGGTCCGGCCTGGATGTCGTCCGCCGCCGGGACAACCTGCCGCATCCTCTCGCGGGAGGATGAAAGGGGGCGGAGGCGGTGTTACCTCCGGCCGTATTTCTCATCAAATTGCAATTTGTACGCGAAGAGGCATTTCATGCATCAGACTGACGCAATGCCCGATCTCATCGAAACCATTTATGACGCGGCGCTGCAGCCGTCGCGGTGGAGCGATGTCGTCGCCAAGATCAACAAATTCATCGGTTCGCAGGCGTGCGGCGTGTTCTCGAAAGACTCGGTCAGCAAGTACGGCGTGACGCATTATTATTGCGGCGCCGATCCACGCTTCATCCAGCTTTACGCCGAGACCTACTCGCAATTCGATCCGCTGACCAAGCTGCCGCGCTTCGGCCACGTCACCGGCATTCCGGATCTCGTCAGCTATGACGACTACCGCAAAGGCCGATTTTATCAGGAGTGGCTGAAGCCGCAGGGCTGCGTCGACGCCGCCAATGTCGTGATCGACAATTCGAATCCAAAGTGCCCCGTTCTGTTCACGGCGCTGCCGGCGAAGAAGCGGATGGTCGATGCGGAGATGCGTCGGCGCATCGCGCTGGTGGTGCCGCACGCCCATCGCGCGCTCACCATCAACAAGGCCATCGAGATCAAGCAATCCGAGGCGGCCGGGTTCGCCGACATTCTCGAGGGGATCGGCGCCGGCGTGTTCCTGGTCGACACCGGCAGCCGTATCGTTCACAGCAATTCCGCCGGCCTCGACATGCTGGCCGCGGACGATGTCGTGCGCTCGGTCTGCGGATCGATCGTGATCCGCGACACCAGGGTCAATCAGCGTCTGCGCGAGGTTTTCGCGACCACGAGCCCCGAAAGCGATGTCCCGCATGCCGCCGCCTTCCCGCTGATCGCCGATGATGGCACACGTTATGTCGCGCATGTGCTGCCGCTGCGATCGGTGATGCGCGGCATGCACGGTCCGAATCCGAAAGCCACAGCCGCCTTGTTCGTGCGCAAGGCAGAACTGGACAGCCGGTCCTGCGGTGAACTGCTGGCGCGGACGTTCGAGCTTACGCCCACCGAATTGCGGGTGCTGCTGTCGATCATCGAGGTCGGCGGCGTGCCGGAGACGGCCGACGCGATGGGCATTGCCGAGACCACGGTCAAGACCCATCTGCACCGGGTGTTCTCGAAGACCGGGACCAACCGCCAGGCCGATCTGGTCAAACTCGTCGCCGGATTTTCCAGCCCGCTGGCGAACTGAGGCAACCCGCCAGTCTCAGATCGTCGGCAGCACCGAAAACCCCTCGCCGGCGTGGCGAAGGTTGAGGCTATCCGGGCCGGCGGGCTCGTTGGTCACCGTATCGACCCGCGCCGCGGATGGCCCGCGCCGGCACAGCGCGACCATATGGGCCACGATCTCGGCCGGCCCCGCGAACAGCGCCTCGACGCTGCCGTCGCGGCGATTGCGGACCCAGCCCTCGAGCCCGCAGGTCTGCGCCTGATGCTCGACCCAGGCGCGATAGCCGACCCCCTGGACCCGGCCGCGGATCGCCACCTGGAGGATCGCGCCGGTCATCTACTTCTTCAGACCGAGAAATTCGGCGCTGCGCTGCTTGGTCTCGGCTTCGCGCATCGCCCGCCCGGTCAATTCGGCCGAGGCGAGGCCTTTCAGGCTCTTGGGCGACGCGCCCTCGCGCAGCGCTTTCAGCGTCTCGTAGACCGCCTGGGTCGCGGCGGCGAACGGCGCGTGGCCCTGCAGCGCGATCCGGACGCGCTGGCCTGGTCAGATAGTCCAGCGCGCTCATCTCTTCCGGCGCGCCGCCGAGCACGATCGGCAGCGTGGTGGCGGCGGCGATCGCCTCGAGTTCGGCGCGGGTCTTGATGCCGGTGAAGAACAGCGCGTCGACGCCGGTGGCCTCATAGGCCTTGGCGCGCTTGATCGCGTCGTCGAGCGAGGTGATCGACGCCGCACCGGTGCGCGCCACGATCACCAGCGAGGGATCGCCGCGGCCGTCGAGCGCGCGCCTTCATCTTGCCGACGCCCTCCTCCAGCGAAATCAGTTGCGCCTTCGGCTCGCCGAAGGCCTGCGGCAGCAGCGTGTCCTCGATGGTGAGGCCGGCGGCGCCCGCCGCTTCCAGTTCCTGCACGGTGCGGCGGACATTGAGCGCGTTGCCATAGCCGTGGTCGGCATCGACCAGCACCGGCAGCGCCGCCGCGCGCGACATCCGGCGCATCTGTTCGGCCAGTTCGGTCAGCGTGATCAGGGCAATGTCGGGATCGCCGAGCACCGCCAGCGAGGCCACCGAGCCGCCGAACATGCCGACCTCGAAGCCGAGATCCTCGGCGATGCGGATCGAGGTCGCGTCATAGACCGAGCCCGGACGGATGCAGGCCGATCCCGACAGGATCGCGCGCAGCGCCTCGCGGCGTTTTCGGAAGGCCATGGGGAGAATTCCTTGTTGTTATCGTTACGACCAGTCGATTCCGCAGTTGCCGCAAGCTATGCGAATTCCAGAATCAGCGCGTCCACCGCCAGCGTGGCGCCGGCGGCGGCGTGGATCTTCTTCACCGTGCCGTCGCGCTCGGCGCGCAGCACGTTCTGCATCTTCATCGCCTCGACCACGGCCAGCGTTTCGCCGGCCTTGACCTCCTGGCCTTCGGTCACCGCGATCGAGACCACCAGGCCCGGCATCGGGCACAGCAATTTCTTGCCGGTGTCGGCCGCGGTCGACGACCGGCATCAGCCGCGCCGACGCCGCCTCGGCTTCGGTGAAGACGTAGACCGGCGACTTCAAAGCCCTGATGCGCCAGCCGAATGCCGTTGGAAATCGGGCGCACCTGCATCGCGACCGGGATGGCCGTCGATGGTGCCCTGCCAGACCGGTTCGCCCGGCTTCCAGGGCGACGACCAGCACGATGCGGGTTGCCAGGCGCGCCGTCGGCGCCGACAAAGCGCACCGCGATGCCGTCGCCTTCGCGCGCGACGTCGAGCGAGATTTCGTCGCGCTCGAGCCACACCGCGCGGCGGCGCTCGCGCTGCACCAGCCGGCCGTTCATCTGGCCGGAAATCTGCCGCTTGCGTTCGCCGAGCACGTGATCGATCGCAGCGCCCACCGCGGCCAGCCGCCGCGCGATCTCGCCTTCGGGCGCGCGCGCGGCAAATCCCTTGGGAAATTCCTCGGCGATGAAGCCGGTCGACAGATTGCCTTCGCGCCAGCGCGGATGGCTCATCAGCGCCGACAGGAACGGAATGTTGTGGCGGATGCCGTCGATATAGAACGCATCGAGCGCGGTCGACTGCGCCTCGATCGCGGCGGCGCGCGACGGCGCATGGGTCACGAGCTTGGCGATCATCGGATCGTAATAGATCGAGATCTCGCCGCCTTCCTGCACGCCGGTGTCGTTGCGGACGGTGATGCCGTCATGGCTGGCTTCCGCCGGCGGGCGATATTTCACCAGCCGCCCGATCGAGGGCAGGAAGTTGCGGAACGGATCTTCGGCATAGACCCGGGATTCCACCGCCCAGCCGGTCAGCGTGACGTCCTTCTGCGCCAGCGTCAGCTTCTCGCCGGCGGCGACGCGGATCATCTGCTCGACCAGATCGATGCCGGTGATCAATTCGGTCACGGGATGCTCGACCTGCAGGCGGGTGTTCATCTCCAGGAAGAAGAAGCTCTTGTCCTGGCCGGCGACGAATTCGACCGTGCCGGCGGAATCGTATTTCACGGCCTTGGCCAGCGCGACCGCCTGCTCGCCCATCTTGCGGCGGGTGGTCTCGTCGAGCAGCGGCGACGGCGCTTCCTCGATCACTTTCTGATTGCGGCGCTGGATCGAGCATTCGCGCTCGCCGAGATAGATCACGTTGCCGTGCTTGTCGCCGAGCACCTGGATTTCGATGTGGCGGGGATCGACGATGAACTTCTCGATGAAGACGCGGTCGTCGCCGAACGACGATTTGGCCTCGGCCTTGGCGAGATTGAAGCCTTCGGCGACCTCGGACGTCGAATGCGCGATCCGCATGCCCTTGCCGCCGCCGCCGGCGGAGGCCTTGATCATCACGGGATAGCCGATCTCGTCGGCGATCTTGACCGCGTGCTTTTCGTCCTCGATGACGCCGAGATGGCCGGGCACCGTCGAGACCTTGGCCTTGGCGGCGGCCTTCTTGGATTCGATCTTGTCGCCCATCGCGGCGATGGCGCCCGGGATTGGGCCCGATGAAGACGATGCCGGCCTTTTCCAGCGCGCGCGGAAACGCCTCGCGCTCGGACAGGAAGCCGTAGCCGGGATGCACCGCTTCGGCGCCGGTCTTGCGGCAGGCCTCGACGATCTTGTCGATCAGGAGATAGCTTTCGGCGGCGGCCGGCGGCCCGATCAGGACGGCCTCGTCGGCCATTTCGACGTGCAGCGCGTCGCGGTCGGCCTCGGAATAGACGGCAACCGTCTCGATCCCCATGCGGCGGGCGGTCTTGATGACCCGGCAGGCGATCTCGCCGCGATTGGCGATCAGAATTCGTTTGAACATGTTGTTGTTTACTTGCAACCTTTTGGGCGGGAATCCTCCCCTGCAATCTGGCATGGGCGGAGCGCTGTAACAATTCCGTCCTACAGCAAAACCGGGCCGAGGCAACGGATTATGTCGGCCGGGAGCGTCCCGAATCTGCCGGGACGCGCGCGCGCTCCGACGCAGACACCCAAGGCTGCCGGACGCCTGAAATGGGCGCTTGGGAACGGGTAGTATCCGGAAGCCCCGCTCAAGTGCGGATCGAACTGACCGGGCTATCCGCCTTGACGACTATGACAATTCCAGTCCACTTCGGGAACCCTGTAACAATTCTGTCACACAGCAAAACTAGACAGAGGCGCGGCCCGCTGCCGCTTTTCGCCGTCCGGAGAGGTTTCCATGCGCCGTTCACTCATGCTGTTGTCCGCTGGCATCACAGCGCTGTCTTCAGGCATCGCTTCAGCGCAAAGCACACCCCACAACGTGATCCTGTTCGTGCCGGACGGCCTGCGCGGCGGCATCGTCTCGCCGCAGACCGCGCCGACGATGGCCGAAATCCGCGACAAGGGCGTCAACTTCAAGAACTCGCATTCGCTGTTCCCGACCTTCACCACCGCCAATGCCTCGGCGATGTCGACCGGTCATTATCTCGGCGACACCGGCGATTTCAGCAACACGATCTATACCGGCTACCCCCTCGCCTCCGCCGCCGGCACCGTGACGCCGTTCCTGGAATCCGATCCGGTGCTGCACGACGTCGACGAGCATTTCGGCGGCGATTATCTGAACGAGGAAACCGTGCTGAAAATGGCGCGCGGCAAGGGCTACAGCACCGCGGCGATCGGCAAGCTCGGGCCCGACCTTGATCTTCGATCATACCGACAAGATCGGCACCGACGGCCTGCATTCGATCGTGATCGACGACTCCACCGGGTCGAAGAACGGCGTGCCGCTGTCGGACGAGATGAAGGCCGCGCTGGCGCAAGGCCAACCTCGCGCTGGAAACGCCCTCGCGCGGCGACAACGGCAAGGCCGGCAATTCCACGACCGCCGGCACCACCGTGCCGAACACCGCGCAGCAGGCCTATTTCACCGACGTCGCCACCAAGGTGGTGCTGCCGATGTTCAAGGCCCGCAACAAGCCGTTCGTGATGGTGTTCTGGTCGCGCGATCCCGATGGCAGCCAGCACAACAACGGCGACAGCCTCAACACCGTGACCCCCGGCATCAACGGCCCGACCTCGATGGCCGCCATCAAGAACGCCGACGACAATCTGGCGCAGATTGCGCAAGGCGCTCGACGATCTCGGCCTGGCCGCGACCACCAATATCATCGTCACCTCCGATCACGGCTTCTCGACGATCTCGAAGGAGAGCAAGACCAGCCCGTCGGCGAAAAACACCTATCCGGATACGCCGAAGGACTTCCTGCCGATGGGCTTCCTCGCGATCGATCTGGCCAAGGCGCTCGATCTGCCGCTGTTCGACCCCAACGACAAGAACGCCGCCGTCGCCGACAACACCTATCCGAAGGCGGGTAACGGCCTGCTCGGCAAGGATCCGGCCAAGCCCGATCTCGTGGTCGCCACCAATGGCGGATCGGACCTGATCTATCTGCCGAACAAGGACAAGAAGCTCGCCGAGCGCACCGTCAAGGCGCTGCTCGACCAGGATTACGTCAGCGGCATTTTCGTCGACGACAAGCTCGGCAATTTCCCCGGCACGCTGGAAATGTCGCAGCTCAACCTCAAGGGCAAGGCGGCGACGCCGAACCCGTCGATCGTGGTCAATTTCCGCTCTTACGCCAGCGGCTGCGACGACCCGACCAACTGCTCGGTCGAGATCGCCGATACCGTGCTGCGGCAGGGCCAGGGCATGCACGGCAGCTTCGGCCGCGGCGACACCCTGAATTTCACCGCCGCGATCGGACCGGACTTCAAGGCCGGTTATGTCGATCCGCTCCCGGTCAGCAACGCCGACGTCGGCATGACCATCGCGCAACTGATGGACCTGCACGCCAACGCCAATGGCGGGCTGCAAGGCCGGGTGATGTCGGAAGCCCTGCCCGGCGGCATCGTCCCGAAGGCGGCCGACGGCACGATCGTCTCAAAGCCAGCCGCCAACGGCCTCAAGACCGTCGTGAAATACCAGCGCGTGCTGTCGCAGCGTTATTTCGACGCAGCCGGTTTCCCCGGCCGCACCGTCGGGCTCGATGCGGAGACCGGCAAACAAAAAACGGCGGGGAAATAACCCCGCCGTTTTGAACGCGCATTGCTGCGGTTGAATTACATCCCGATGTCGAACATGTTCGGCAGTTGAGCGGCCAGCGGCAACGCCGCGACGCCGACCAGGGTGGCGACCATCGCCATCAGGGCGCGGTTGCGGCGGCGCTTGCGCCGCGCATCTGGTCTGCGATCCACGCCAGCACTTCGGTATCGACGCCGGCGGCCTTCGTGGGCGCCCAGCTCTCGATCGCGGTGGTCGGCGACAGCGCCACGGTGCGCGGCGGCACCGGCAGCCCGGAAACCGAAGCGGTGTGGTGCACGACCGCCTTGGCCAGCAGATCGTCGAAACGGCCGCCGTCGCTGCGCTCGGCGCCGGCATCGTTGATCTCGAACAGCGTCTCGACTTCGGCGCGGCTGATCGGCTGATGCTCGACGGCGCTCGCGGTCAGGATGCGCTCGCACCAGGCGGCGTCGGCGGCATCCAGCGCGCGGGAAAAGTGAACGCGGCCCTTGGTGGTCGGGCCTTCGCCGGTGATCACGCCGTCGCGCACCACGGCCAATGCCTGGGCTGCGGTGGTGCGGCAGGAAACCTTCAGGGCCTCGATCTTCGTCGCGTCGATCAGTTCAGCGACGTCAGTAGGAGCAAGCGGGGCAGTCATTGGAAGTCACTTCTTTCAGTTTCTTGTTCTCAGCCAGCATTCGCACATGCAGGCGTAAACGGGTGGTTAACGATTCGAAACGGGCGCCACGACATCTCTGGATGGTTGCCAATTGGTCGCTGTGATCTTGCTCACGGTTCAGAATCGGGGGGCGGTTGTTCAGCGTTATAAAAGGCGAAATCGGGGCAGGCCAGCCGCTTTCACCCTGACGTGACCATTCACACCTCGGTGTGACCATTACGTCGCAGGGGTACAATCAGAGGTAATATGCTATGAGTTCCCCGCTGTGGTAGAACGATCTTGTTCTTTTATCGTCCCCGTTCCGCAGGGGCACCCCGCCCTTTATCATACGCAATCAATTCTCCCGTAAAATGAACGAGATGAGGTACCAGAATGGCACTCCAGATTGGCGCTATCGCACCTGACTTCGAGGCCGAAACCACCGACGGCAAGATCAAGTTCCACGATTGGATCGGCAACAGCTGGGCACTGCTGTTTTCGCATCCGAAGGACTTCACGCCGGTCTGCACCACCGAGCTCGGCGCGCTCGCGAGGCTGAAGCCGGAATTCGACAAACGCGGCGTCAAGCTGATGGGCTTGAGCGTCGATCCCGTCGACAAGCATGCGAAATGGTCCGAAGACATCAAGGAGACGCAAGGCGCGGCGCCGAACTATCCCATGATCGGCGATACCGACTTCAATGTCTCGAAGCTCTACGACATGCTGCCGGCCGCGACTTCGGGCGATGCCGCGACCCGCACCGCCGCCGACAACCAGACCGTCCGCAACGTCTTCATCATCGGGCCCGACAAGAAGATCAAGCTGGTGCTGGTCTATCCGATGACCACCGGCCGCAATTTCCAGGAAATCCTGCGCGTGATCGATTCCCTGCAAATGACCGCCAAGCACCGGGTCGCGACGCCGGCCGACTGGAAACAAGGCGACGACGTCATCATCGCCGGCTCGGTCACCGACGACGAGGCCAAGACGATCTATCCGCAGGGCTGGAAAGCGCCGAAGCCCTATATCCGGATCGTGCCGCAGCCGAAGTAGTCAGATCACTTCATTCGGGGATGGTCCGATGGACCAGACCCCGGATGCCCAATTGTGCATCTGAAAAACTTGAGATTCCGGGTTCGATGCTTCGCATCGCCCCGGAATGATTTCATAGGGTCGCCCCGAGCCGAAGCTACGTCAAACCTTCCTCGCCACCCAATTGGCGATCATCAATCCCGCGGTCGAAGACACCGCCGTCACGAACACGCCCCAGCTCACGTCGACAATGACCACCGCCCAGGTCCAATGCTTGAGCAGCGACAGCGAGGTCAGTTCGAACGTCGCATAGCAGAACAGGCCGAACAGCGCGCCGTAAAGCAACGTCGATGACGGGGTTGCGCCCGCAGGGCCGTTGACGAAGATCACGACACCCGCGACGTACAACAGATAGAACAGGATCGCGGGCGCCAGCCTCACCTCGCCCAGCATGTCGCCGACCTGAGAGCTGAAGAAGCCCTTGGCGACCAATCCCAGAAACAGGAAGTCGACCGGGATCAGGACGATCAGGGTCGCCAGATAGAGCACCACCGTGCGGTTCAACTTGGCCTCCAGCGGTTTCGACTTATGCCCATCCTGTAGTACGTCTGAGGCCCGATAGAGTTGCAATGCCTTTGCCCGGCGCATGGACCCAACCCGCGCCAACCGAGTTGATTATTTTGATGGTCAGCAAATCCGCCTCTCCCTGCATCGTCTGGTTTCGCGACGATCTCCGCCTTTCCGATCACCCTGCCCTCCACGCAGCCGCCCATTCCGGCGGTCCGGTGATCTGTCTGTACGTGCTCGACGAGCCCGATATCGCCAACGCCCGCCCGCTGGGCGGCGCGGCGCGCTGGTGGCTGGCGCAGTCGCTGCGGGCGCTGGACAAGAGCCTCCAAGCGGTCGGCGCGTCCCTGGTGCTGCGCAAGGGCTCCACCGCGAAGATCATCGGCGACCTGGCGCGGGAGACCGGCGCCGAAACCGTGTTCTGGAACGAGATCGCTCAGGCGCCCTGGCAGGCCCAGGCCGACCAGGTTGCAGCCGGCCTCGAGGCGATTGGCGTCGCCGTGCAACGCCTGCCCGGCGACCTGCTGACGCCCCCTACGCAGATCCGTAACAAGGAAGGCCGCGGGCTGCGGGTGTTCACCCCATTCTGGAAACGGGTGCAGGCGCTCGGCGATCCTCCCAAGCCGCTGCCGGCGCCGAAGCGGCTGGCGTCCGTGCCGGACATTGCCAGCGATCGGTTGGAGGATTGGGGACTGGAGCCCACGCGCCCGGACTGGGCCGGCGGATTGCGCGAGACCTGGACGCCCGGCGAGAAACCGGCGCAGGCCCGGCTCAAGGCATTTCTGCACAAGCCGATAACAGGCTATTCCGGCGATCGCGACCGCCCCGACCGCGCCGGCACTTCGGGCCTGTCGCCGCATCTGCGCTTCGGCGAGATCAGCCCGCGGCAGGTCTGGTACGCAGCCCGCTTCGCCGCCGCGGATCGGCACGCGGTTGCGGCCGACATCGACAAATTCCTGAGCGAGCTCGGCTGGCGCGAGTTCTGCCGCCATCTGCTATTCGACGTGCCGGATCTGGCGGAGCGCAATCTGCAGCCGTCGTTCGACGGCTTTCCCTGGAAGTACGACGCCAAGGCGCTGGCCGCCTGGCAGCGCGGCCGGACCGGTTACCCCATCGTCGATGCCGGGATGCGCGAACTCTGGCACACCGGCGTGATGCACAATCGGGTGCGGATGGTGGTGGCATCCTTCCTGGTCAAACATCTGCTGATCGACTGGCGCGAGGGTGAAAAATGGTTCTGGGACACGCTGGTTGATGCCGATGCCGGCAGCAACCCGGCCAACTGGCAATGGGTGGCGGGCTCGGGCGCCGACGCCGCGCCCTACTTCCGGGTGTTCAATCCGATCCTGCAAGGTGAGAAATTCGATCCCGACGGTGTCTATGTCCGCCGCTGGGTGCCTGAAATCAAGGGCCTGCCGGACAACCTCATTCATCAGCCGTGGAGCGCCACTCCGCTTGAACTGGCGAGCGCCGAGGTGGAACTGGGCAAGACCTATCCGCATCCGATCATCGATCACAAGGTCGGCCGCGGCCGGGCACTCGCCGCTTACGCCGAGGTTCGCGGCACGTGAATTGAGAGCGTTTGTTTGACGCGCGAAAAAATCTCGCTATCGTCGCGGCATCGTAAAACACTGGGGGATGCTATGGACGACGATAAGCCGGTTCTCGAACACGTCACCGACGCGATGAGCACGGCCGCTACCGCCCTGACGGATGCGGTCGCGGCGGTTGCCAAGAAGGTCAGGAAGCCCGCCAAGAAAAAGACCGCAAAGAAGGCCAAGGCGGCCAAGACCACCAAGAAGGCAGCCAAGGCCAAAAAGGCTCCCAAGAAAACCTTCAAGAAAACCTCCAAAAAAACTTCGAAGAAAACTTCGAAGAAGGCCGCCAAGAAAACCAAGAAATCCGTCAAAAAGGCCGTGAAGAAGATGCCCAAGACGACGAAGAAAAAGAAGGCCAAGAAGTCGAAGCGCTGATTTTCAGGCGCTCGCAAAAGCCTCCGGGAGTACGTCCCGGAGGCTTTTTGTTTGGCCGGTTCGCCTGCTTACAGCGTGGCCGGCCCCGAAATCGCCGGGCTATTTCCCGCGTGATCTCAGGTTTTTCGCGATGCTTTCGACCGGCCTTTCCCTGGCCTGGACCTCGCTCTGGCCGTGGTCAGACGGATCGATGTCGAGCTTCGACGCCACGCCGCGCAGCAGATGGAGGATGGTCGTGACCTCCTCCTCCGCCAGCAGGTTGATTTGCAGATCGAGATGATTGCGCCGCTCCGACTGCAGGTCGATCGCGCTTTGCCTGATCAACACAAACGACGTCAGCAGCACCGCCTCCAGCGAAAGCACCATCGACAGCAGCGAGAACGGATATGGATCGAACGGCCGCGCCAGCCGAAACGGGCCGGCATTCAACAGAACCCAGACCAGCACCGCAAAACACTGAAACAGGATGAAATAGATGGTGCCGACAAATTCGCCGACGCCGTGAAAAATACGGTTCAGCCGCGGCAGTTCGTCGTGATCCGCCTGTTCGAGATCGAGGATCGATTCGATATTTTTGGCCGCCTTGCCGCCGACATTGACGGCCGGGTCGTGATCCGATCCAGGCCCATCGGCCACTTCAACCGACCGCCTGATCGGCCGCCCGCCGGGCCTTCTTGCCGGTGCGCTCGACGGTGGCATCTCCGGCTTTTTCGGCCTGGGCGCGGAGTTCGCACTTGGTGCGGATGTCTTCCAGTTCGTCATCGGTGAGATGCTCGATGCCGACAAAGGAATTATGCGCGGCGCTGACCCGGATCAGCTCATCGAGCTTGACCTGGATGGCCGCGCCGTCGCGATTTTGAGAATTCTGGATCAGAAACACCATCAGGAAGGTGACGATGGTGGTGCCGGTATTGATGACCAATTGCCAGGTGTCGGAATAGTTGAATATCGGTCCGGTCACGGCCCAGACCAGCACGACGCCGAACGCAATCATGAACGTCGTTGCGCGCCCGGCGGCCTGCGAAGTGCGGTTGGCGATCTTGCCGAACAACCGGCTGGTACCCTTTGTAGAGGTTCGGTCCGGCACGGCCAGTTCGTCCCTGCTTGACCTTTGCGGCGCGCGTTTCGGCATCTCGGCATCCTGTTTCAAGGCACCAACGAGGCCATGGAACTTTTGTTCCTGCAAGCGGGACAGGATCGGTGGGAAAGCCCAATTTCGGGACGGTCGGTCCGTCACCGGGAAGCCGCCGTGATCTAAAACTCGTCCGGACAGGGATTGACGATCTTCCAGAGATCGATCCCGTTCTTGATCTTCTTCATTTCGGTGGTCAGCCCGCCATTGCGACGGATCCAGTCCTTCACCGTGTCCGGGTAATAAGACATCAGGTCGGCGGTGCCTTCCATGCTGGTCACTTTGATGCCGAAGGTGAAGGATTTGTCGTAATAGGCCTGGTGGAAGCCGACGCTGGCGCGGGGCGTGACGCAGATCTTGTTCAGCGGAACGATACCGAACACCAGCGTGCAGGCCGAATTGCAGACCCCGTCGATGATGACGCGCTCGTGCCGATCCCGAATTCGCTGATACTTGGCCTTGTATTCCTCGACATAGCCGCCGTGATCGCTGGTGATGTGCAGCTCAGCCAAAGCCGGCGTCGCCGCGAGCCACGGCAGCAGCAGGAAGGACAGCAGGGCAAGGGGCGTGATGCGCATATCGCTCGGAAAAACCGGATAGAGCCTTGTGGCGAACGCCGGACGGTCGGTCGACCAGACGGCACGAACTCTGGCCATACTGTGTTGGGAATTCGTTAAGCATGCCAATCCGGGCGAAAATCGGTCAATGAACGGCCGATTTTCCGGCTTTTGCGCTCAAATCCGGCTCAGCGGCCGCTCCGGCCCAGTCCTGATCCGGTCTTTCGTCAGGCGCGCCGGGACCATGAAGAGCGGGGATGCCGGCGATTTCCCGGCTGGATTGGCGTGACGCAATCGGTGTAGCACAGTCGCTCGCTTTGCGAATTTAAGAAGGTGGGGAATGGCTGAAGCAGATTTGGATGTCCTGATCCGAACCATCGGGCGGAACAATAGCAAGAGCCTGATGGACGCCGCCAAGAAACGACGCGGCAAATACATGGCTTTGGCGGCCAAGGCCGCAAACAAGGACACACGGGAGCGCTACCGCTCTATCGCGCAAAACACCGTGCTGTTCGCCACCGCTGCCGCCAAGCGGATCCAGATCTCGGCCGAGAACGCCGCCGACAGCTACCTTCGATCGGTGAAGTACGCCGCCGAAGAAATGGCGGCCAAGAAATCGGTTGAGAAACCGGCTGCCAAGCAGCCGGCGGCGAAGCCGACCGCCGCGAAGAAAGCCGGAAAAAAAGCCAAGGCCAAGTCCTGAAGACCTTGTTCCGCCACGGCCCCCGTGCCCCGGGGGGATTGAAAAGTTCACGACCAAATGCGAACAAGCGTGCCGGGACGTGCAGACCATCGGCCGACACGTTCAGTCCGGTTAGGCCGGACGTGGTTCGCCGGACGTGCCCGGAACCAATGCGCTCGTAGCTCAGCTGGATAGAGCATCGGATTTCGATTCCGAGGGTCGGGAGTTCGAATCTCTCCGAGCGCGCCAATTTTCGGTCAAAGACAATTGTTACTGCCGCAATCGTCCGACGACGATGCCAAAATCGCTATGCCAAGGCCGTTGTTTGATCGCCGGTGGTTGCGGCGGCCGCCAGAGTTCTTGCGCTCCGTGGCTGCCAAGCCGGGAAACCTATACCGATCCGGACCAAAAAACGTCCGTGCAACTCAGCCTGGCACGGAAGTTTTGTTCGGTTGGTCGTCCTCATCAATTTCTTTTGGCGGTATCTTTCCCTCATCGGTCGTATGACTGGTTTGGGCGCGGTCTTTGTCGATCGCCTGCTGCTCGCTTTTTTGGTGGGCTTCCATACCTCGATCATTCGCCATCTTAAGCTCCCTATCGTCTGTTCGCACCGCAACGCTGTTACCAAGGATTGGTTGGGCATGCCGGCCAAAACAAGCCACGCAAAGTGCGCGTGGCAAGATTGACCATATGCACGAACGTCGGTGTGAGAGAGGCGTTCCTACTGCCGGATAGGAACGTATCCATACCAGCCGGTTTGCCACCGTGGTGAGCGGAGAAACATCATGGACTACGCGACCGGCACGTATTTTGCGCTCGGCGCTGGCTTGGCAACTGCGCTTGTTTTGTTGGCCTTTATTGCCATTGGCTTTGATTAGGCGCGACCTGGGGCGCGCTGCGCCGTCGGGTTCGCTCTCAACGGAGTTAAACAACACACTCCCCGCAAATCGCTGAACCCGGCGATAGGAACGTCTGCGACACAGACAGCTTGAGCAACGGGTCGTCGACTGCTTTGCCGCTGATCGGCGACCTGCGCGGTCGGCTAAATTCGTTCCAGCCAAGCCGGCCGCGCCCGGGGGGTCCCCCATGTGCAAAGTCAAACAGGAGTTGCAGATGCCGACCGACCATCAGCCCCGCGAACAAGATGCCGCGGAAACCGAAGTTCAGGGCGGAATGGTCATCACTGGGCTCGTCGTGATCCTGATGTTAGCGCTGGTGGTCTGGACGATTGTTCATTCCTAGCCGCCGTGATTTTTGGTCCCACAGAAATGCTGATTGTAGGAGGCGGCCACACCGAAGGCATTCAGATCGGCGCGCTCAATCGATGACAGTTGCCATCATACTTGCTCCGCACGTCGCGCATTTTGGAAGCGAGCTTTCGTCTCGACAAAGCGATGGCCTGGGCTTGCGGTCTCGGCTCATGCTGCCATCCAAATTGCTTTACTGCTTTGTTCTGATGGCCATTCCGTCCGCCAACTTGCGTAGCAATCTGATTTTGTCAGCCTGACTTTGAACGACAGCGTACTGCGGCGCCGCTTGCCCAATATCAGCGTCGACGTCATCAGACACCGAAACGATCCTGCCGGAGGCGTTGGCGATCTGCTGAGCCAAACGCAAGGCCACACTTTCATCCGGAAGTTCGAATGAGAGGCGCTGATCGGCGAGTCTCTTATTCATGTCGGCGACCGCAAACCGGGTGACGTCAGCCATTGGTTCATTTGCGCAGCTGTCTCGACCCGCCTGGCCTGGTGAATCAACCGTTCGCGATCGACACTCGACGACGCCCGCCGGGCCTCTTCGCGCAGTTTCGCAGCATGTTCAGCTAGTCGTTGCTGGAGCGATCGTGTCTGTCTAAAACGACGCCGCTTTTGCATGGCTGACCCCTTTCCGTTGGAGAAGGGCGGGAGCGCCATAAAGCGATCTCATCACCGGTGAAAGCCACGGACCGGGCGGTGACAGTTGTAATGTGCCCTACCTGGGCATTGCCACATTCACAAATGTTAATGCCGATCAACTTTTTCCGCTTTAATGGATCAAATGGGGCGCTGACCTCTTATGTCGGGTAAGTGACATAAACTTTACATTCGTTTGCCCGTTTCGGGGGTGACGGGACATGAACTTATTGACGCGCAAACTAGAGAATTTCGTTCGGCTGAGTGATCAGGACCGAAAGTATCTCGACGACATCGTCAGGATCACGCGTCAATATCCGGCAAACAGCGACATTATCCACGAAGGTGATGCGCCTTCCGACGTACACCTTGTCCTCCGAGGTTTTGCCTGCCGCAATAAGGTTTCGTCCAAAGGTGTCCGGCATATTACAGCGTATCTGGTACCCGGCGATTTTTGCGACCTACATGTAGCCGTGCTGGGGCAAATGGATCACTCAATAACGACTCTGTCGGAATGCCTGGTTGTCGACATTCCGCTTCGCACAATCGAAGCAATGACAGCAAGGCCGGAATTGGCACGCGCTTTGTGGTGGGCGACGCTTGTCGACGAAGCTACTTTGCGTGAGTGGATCGTCAATTTGGGCTCGCGGGATGCCCGGGAAAAGATTGCCCACCTGTTTTGCGAATTGTTAATCCGGTTACGATCGGTGGGCCTGGCCGATGCTGATGAATATCGGCTTCCGATTACCCAGCGCGATTTGGCCGACACAGTCGGGCTGTCCGCGGTTCACCTCAATCGGGCTCTGCAAAGTTTACGCGCCGACGGCTTGATTGATTTTGAAAGCAAATTGCTCACGGTACGCAACTTTCATGGCTTAGCCGCACTCAGCGATTTCAACGCCAGCTATCTGCACCTGAATGACGAACACAGATCCAGATAATTTTAGGAACGAGCCCACCGTAGGTCTGTTGGCGCATATGACGCGGTATCACTATGACATTTCAGGAGACAGTCCGTTCCGTGATGAGGAAGGGACAGAACACCCGGACGACAATGCTGCGTGGCGGGATGCGCTGAGATTAATTCGCGACGCGGAGGAGCAGCTTCGTCCCGGCGGCAGCTGGGTTTTAACCGTTCGCGAAGGCAATCGGGTTGTCCATACGATTGTGGTGACGGGAAAGACGGAGTGAGTTCTACACGGACAGATCGTCCGGATAGGCGCTTAGGCAATCTGGACAATCACGGGTCGCTGATGTCTGCGCAAAATAAGACGCTCTTGTTGCGCGATCATTTTTGTGGCGTGATTTCCGGGCCGTCCTGCAACGGTGACGCCCATGAAAAGCGCCGTCATTCATACGCTCTACGCCCGACACTAACGCGATGCCATGGCGCTCTCGATCGGCTTCTGGGGGATGGTCAGCTTGGGGCTCATCATCTCCGGGGTAATGACCGGATTCTGGACCACGTGAACCTTCAAGATCGTGATGTGCGGGGTCTGCTGGTCGCGTGGTTCGGCACGAACGACGGCAGTGGCAAGAACAGAAACGGTCGCGACGGACATGGCAACGACGATGGCGGCACGCATGGTTATTCTCCCTGTTTATGAGGAGAGACTGGTCCATCGCCGGCGGCCCATCCGTGACCGATATCACGAACACTGAAAGCAATGACCAGGATTTGCAATTGCCAGAAATTCCGGTTCGAACGGCCGAGTTAGATCGATCTGCCGCGCCCTATTTATTCCAGTGATTGTGATCTGGGTCACCCGCCAAAGTCTCCATGCCGATCTAATAAAACTCTGACCTGCACGGATTTCCATAATAAGACCGGACGTTGTTTTGCCGACGCACCCCTGTCGGCCACTCCGGTCCATACGGATTGCTTGAGTGGGCGTGCGCCGGCAGCGCCCTAGGTCAATATGTCCTGCTCGTTCGTGTTGACGGAATGCATTTTCTGGACAACACTACCTTTAATTGTGATAACTTTACGCCTTTTTTAGATAGCCGGATCGCAGATCTACCCCACAGCAAGCCGCTTCGCCGACCTATTGCATCGATGATAGCCGCCGCCTCGCACCTGCCTTTTAGTGCGCTCCATGGAGCAATCGTATGAGTTCGGAAGGAAAGGTCCGTCTTCTCGTGAAGGCCGCCGGACCGGTGTTGACCGCTCCGATGAAGTTCGGTCTCAGCGACACGCCGGTCAAACTGAACGTCAAGCCGCTGTTCACGAGCATCGGGAGCACCGGTGGGCTGGCCGCGGCTCCCACATCGAATTGGCACATTGTCGAGACCGAACTTCCCGCGTCGGACATCAGCCAATGGGAGTTGTGTCACGCCCTGGCGAAGCAAGGCGCGGGCTTCGCACCCGGCGGGGTCGAGATCGTCGAACCGGATCTGGAGCAGAAATGGCCGATCGGACCGACGCTGCGCGGCGAAACCGCCTTCGCCATCAGGGAGGGCGACACCAAACAGCAGGATGCCTCTTTCCCGACCGACCCGGATAATTACTGGTTTCGGAATGCGATCCACGGCAGCTTTGGCGCCATCGGCGAGCTTCCGGATCCCGGCCCCGGCAAGCGCGTCAGGATCGCCCATCTCGATACCGGCTACGATCCCAATCACGCGACCAGGCCGGCCTTCCTCAGAACCGACCTGCAGCGCAATTTCGTCGACGACGATTTCCCGAACGACGCGACCGACCGTTCGAACGGACTGTTGAACAATTTCAGCCATGGCACCGGCACGCTCAGCATCCTGGCAGGCGCGGCGCCCGCCGGTCAGCCCGGATTCGGCTGCGCCCCTGGCGCCGAAATTATTCCGATCCGGGTAGCCAACCGCGTCGTGCTGTTTCGAAACAGCGCCATCGCTCAAGCGCTCGACTACGTTCACTCGCTTTGCCGCAAGCCGGAAACGTTTGTTCACGTCGTGACCATGAGCATGGGCGGCCTGCCCTCGCAGGCCTGGGCCGACGCCATCAATGCGCTCTATGAACTTGGCGTGTTCGTGGTCACGGCGGCCGGAAACAATTACGCCAATCTGCCATCGCACTACATCGTCTACCCTGCCCGGTTCGACCGGGTTGTCGCGGCCTGCGGGACCATGGCGGACGGCAAGCCTTATGCCGACCTGGCGCCGACGCTGATGGCGGGCGACTACGGCCCGACCAAGAAGATGGCGACCGCGATCTCTGCCTATACGCCCAACGTGCCGTGGGCCAGGTTCGGCTCGCCTCAAACGGTTGATTTCGACGGTGCGGGCACGTCGGCGGCCACGCCACAGGTGGCGGCGACCGCAGCGCTGTGGATCCAGAAAAATCGCGCGAAGTACGATTCCTACGCCGAGCCGTGGATGCGGGCCGAGGCGGTCCGGGTATCGCTGTTCGAAACCGCTGATACCGATCACGCCGATGCCGCGCATTTCGGCGCCGGTCGGATCAAGGCTCAAGCCGCGGTCAATCACATCCCGGCCGGGCCGTTTGCCAAGCAGGCCGCGGCCGACGCCAGTGGCGCGTTGCTGGACATCCTGGTTGGACAATCGCTCGTCGCCAGCCCGAACGCGATGCTCAATCTCGAGCTTTCACAGGTGCTCCAAACGACCGGGCTGGAAGTCGGGCTGGAGAACCCGCTGCGCACGTCCGGTGCGTCGCAAGCTCTGGTCGGCCAGTTGTTGGCGATCCCTACCCTTTCAGCCGAGTTGCGCGCCGCACTTTCCCGGGGCGGCGCGGTTGCCACAAGCGCGCCGCCGCCGGCGGCGGCCACTGTTTCCGGGTTGCGTCCAAACGACCGCCTAAACCTTGAACTCGCCCGCGCGCCCGAAGTGCCGCCGCCGGCTTTCCGGCAACTTCGGGTCTTCGCCTACGATCCTTCGACCCAGACCGACCCGACGCATGTTCGGCCTCAACGAGGCCGTGGTTTCGGTCCCCTGGGAAACCGATCTCAAGGAAGGCCCGACCGGGGAATATCTGGAAGTGGTGGATGTCGATCCCGCCAGCGGTTGCTGCTACGCGCCGGTCGATCTCAACCATCCGCATTTGCTGGCGACCAATGGCTACCCACCGTCCGAAGCCAATCCGCAGTTTCATCAGCAGATGGTCTATGCGGTCGCGATGCGCACGATCGTCCGGTTCGAGCGTGCATTGGGGCGCAAGGCGCTCTGGGCCGAGCGCTTCATTCGAGACACTCATGGCGGTTTCGTCGACCGACGCTATGTGCAGCGGCTGCGCATCTACCCTCACGCCATGCGCGAAGGCAACGCCTATTACAGCAGTCAGAAGATGGCGCTGCTGTTCGGCTACTTCGCCGCCGACAAGACCTTTGCCGGAAATGCACTGCCGGGCTCGCAGATATTCTGCGCGGTATCGCATGACATCGTCGCGCACGAAACCACGCACGCCCTGCTGGACGGGCTTCATCCCCGATTTCAGGAAGCGACCAACACCGACGTGCTGGCCTTCCATGAGGCATTCGCTGACATCATCGCGATGTTCCTTCATTTCACCATGCCGGAATCGCTCCTCCAGCAAATCAAGCGCGCCAAGGGAGATCTTTCGCAGGAAACCCTGCTTGGCCAGCTCGCGGTCCAGTTCGGGCAAGCCAGTGGTAAGCCCGGCGCGCTGCGCAGCGCGATCGGGATGGAGAACGCTAAACACGAGTGGCAGCCTGTCCAACCCAACCGGACGGACTATGACGACGCGCGCAACCAGGGCGATCCGCATATTCTGGGATCGGTCCTGGTCTCGGCGGTGTTCGCGGCTTTCGTCACCATCTACCGCGGCAGGAGCGCCGATCTGATACGTCTGTCCACCAACGGAACGGGCATTCTTCCGGCCGGCGAAATTTCGCACGACCTCGCCCAACGCCTCGCCCAGGAAGCGGCGACAGTTGCCGACCAGGTGCTCAACATCTGCATCCGCGCGCTCGATTATGTGCCGCCGATCGACATCACGTTCGGAGAATATCTGCGAGCACTGATCACGGCCGACCGCGATCTCGTCCCGGACGATTCGCGCGGCTACCGCGTCGCCTTCATCGCGGCGTTTCGGGACCGCGGAATACTGCCAAAGGACGTTCGCCATCTCGCCGAGGACAGTCTGGTCTGGCTGCATCCGCCGCTCGACGCTAAGTCGGCGAGCGACTTTGCATCGCTGGTGCAGCAATTGAAGCTCGACTGGAACCTGAACTCGGACCGGCGGAGCGCCTACGACACATCGAGGGAAAACCAGGAACTCGTTCACCGTTGGCTGGTACAGACCTCGCGCAAGCCACTGCTTGACGCGATGGGTCTGGAGGCACCGGCTCAGCGAACGACGATACAAGCCAAGAGCGGTGACAAGACCGCTGATATGACGGGAGAGATGCGTCCGATCGAAGTGCACTCGGTGAGGCCGACGCGACGCACGGCGCCTGATGGCACCAGCCACGGCTGGCTTATCATCGAGGTGACGCAGGGCTTCTGGTGCGAAACCGATGGTGAAAAATACCGGGGCGGCTGCACCGCGATCGTCGACCTCAACACCAACAAGCCCAAATATTTCATCCGCAAACGGCTGCGCGGCGGCGCCGGCGCGGAAATGCAACGGTCGGCGCGGATCGCCGCGGCCGCTTTCGCCGCCGAAAACAACATTCCGTATATTTCGCCGGGCGATCACACCTCGAACCACGAGGCGTTTGCCCTTCTGCACAGGACACGAGAGATTTCCGATGGCAAAAAAAGCGAAAACGGCCAAAACAGCTCCGGCCAAAAAGGCTGCTGCTGCTAAGAAAACCGTCAAGGGCAATCGAAAGCCAAAGCCTGCGCCTGTCGCCGCGCCATCGAAGCGCCCGACCGTGCGCGTCTACCGCCAGGGTTTGGGCGATTGTATCCTGGTCACGCTTCCCAAAAACGACGGCACCGGCTTCACCCTGATGATCGACTGCGGGGTCGCCGTTGCCACCCGGAACGCGGCCCAAATGATGACCGCGGTCGTCGAAGATATCATCAAAACGACCGCCCCTGGCGGGGTCGACGTGCTCGCCGTCACCCACGAGCATTGGGACCATGTCTCCGGTTTCCAGCAGGCTGAGATTTCTTTCGCGAAGCTCAAGGTCGGTGACGTCTGGGTAGCCTGGACCGAAGACGACGGCGACCCGCTGGCGAAAAAACTGGCGCGCGACCACGCCACGGCATTCGCGGCAGTGTCGCGCAGCGCGGCCTTCCGCGCGGCTTCCGGTGACCCCGGCGGCGCCGACACGCTGCTGCAGATTGCGGGCTTGCTTGGCGCCGCCGGCGAGAAAACCCAGGCCGCGTTCCAGATCGCAAAGGATAAGGCTAAACCGCCGAAATACCTGATCCCGACCCAGGCGCCGATCGAAATTGCCGGCACCGGCGCCCGCATCTACGTGCTTGGACCGCCGCACGATGAGGCGGCGATCAGGCACTTCAATCCGTCGAAGACCAGCGGCGAGGTTTATCAGTTGGCAATGGATGGCACCGGCCTGCTCGCCGCTGGCGTCTTCACCGCGTTGGCCGGCGACGATGAAGTTCTTCCTTTCGCGGCGTCGTCGTCGATACCGAACGAAGTTGCGGTCGGGATGCCGTTCTTTCAACGCCAATATTGGGGCACGCCCGGCGGCTCCTCGAACTGGCGCCGGATCGACGGCGATTGGCTGGGCGGCACCGACGAGTTCGCGCTGATGCTGCAGGCCGCGACCAACAACACCAGCCTAGTGCTGGCGATCGAACTCGCCGACGGAGGCGTCATGCTGTTCGCCGGCGATGCCCAGGTCGGTAACTGGCTGTCATGGCAAAGCCTGTCGTGGAAGCTCGCGGACGGCACCACCGTGACCGGCCCCGACCTGCTGGCGCGGACCATCTTCTACAAGGTCGGCCACCACGGCAGCTTCAACGCGACGCTACGCACGGAAGGCCTGGCGCAGATGAAGAAACTGGCCACTGCGGTGATCCCGGTCGATGAAGTTGTCGCCAAGAAGATGCGCTGGGGCGCGATGCCCCTCACCGGGTTGGTGGATGCCCTCATCGCGCAAACGGCAAGCCGGACCTTCAGGACTGACCGGAACCTCGACGCGCCCGTCAAGGGGGTGACGCAGGACCCGTTGTTCTTCGAATTCGAGGTCTGAACACAGCCCTTCTCTTACTCACCTGCGGCGAACTTTCAGGATCGTCCGCCGGACACCGGCCGGCGTGAGATAACGCACAGTCGTCACGCGCGGCCATCGGCATGGTCAAGGCAGGAGATCGGCCATGCCCAGATATCTGATGATCCTGCTTTGTTTATTTTGCATCGGCGCCAAAACAAGCCGCGCCTACCATCATTTCCATCAGACCACGCAAATGACGGCCCCCCGGGACTGATCGGGCCAGCTTTCAGCGGGCCGACGCGGGCTGTCGCCACTGTCCACGTTTTCGTCGCGTCGGTCTTAATTCAGTCCGGTCCACTGTAATCTTGCTGTCGCATTCCCGAGGGTAAGACATCGATCCACCGGAAGCGGATTTATCGCGCCGGCACCAGGCATGGAACCCACGGCCCACAATGGATCGCTACGGATATTCGATTTTTTGCGATGACATCCGCAACGAGGCCGGTGGCAAACTCAGCTTTGTCGGCTGCTACAACGGCGTGATCCTGATCGCGGAGCCGTTTCCACTGGTGCTGCCGAAACTATGCGTGCACGTTCATATGCTGTCGCCGGCATCCCGCCCGTTTCGTTCGATCGTGGTGCGGTGCTATCTGCCCGGCGACGACAAGCCCTATTCGGAAGAGCCGATCGAAACGCCGGAACTGCACGATCAAACCGAACTGGTCGCGAATTTGAAGACCGATACCGGCGCGCCGCTTTTCATCGTCGCCGCCACCAGCCTGATTTTTTCGCCGCTCAAGTTGCGCGGCGCGGGGCTGATGCGGGTTCGCGCCGTGATCGACGACGATCACGAATTGCGGCTCGGCTCGCTGCGGATCGAACAAGCATCCTGATCGAATTGATTGGTCGATCGTTGGCGTGGCGCGTCGCTGCGCAACCGCGAAGCCGTGATTACGACGGATCGATGCCCGGCCCAAGTAAACCTTAACAAATTATCAACAAAAACTGTCATCTGCTCGTCAGGTTAATAATGATTTAACGCGCGCCGAGGGCCGCGATCCCCGCTGGCCCCGCTTTGGAAAACGAAAGACATCTTTCCCATGAAAATGATGACCGCCCTGGCGCTCGTGCTTGCGAGCGCGCCGGCTGCCTATGCCGCGAGCCCGACCCCCAACGAGTCCTTCATTCAGCAGATCGGTTCGACGAACAGCGCGACGATCAAGCAGAAGAACGGCAACAACAACCAGGCCACGCTGCAGACCGGCAATTTGAACGGCGTCTCGAGCGTGCAGACCGGACCGAACGGCTTGAACAACTCAGCCAACGTCCAGTTCGGCACTGCCAACACCGCCAGCATCACCCAGAACGGCGGCAACGACAATCAATCGACGCTGCAGATTGGCGATCGCAACGGCGTTACGACCACCCAAAAGGGTACGCTGCTGACCGGCGCCAACAATTCGGCCAACGTCCAGATCGGCGAGTTCAACAGTTCGACGACCACCCAGAACAACACGCCGCCGAACGCTTTCGCCACCGCGGTCACCTACGCCAACAACTCGTTCACCGCCCAGTTCGGCGATGGCAACATGTCGACGGTCACGCAAAAAGGCGGCCAGAACAACCAGACCGGCATCCAGGTCGGCACCGGCAACCTGTCCTTCACCAAGCAGAACGACAGTGCGATCACCCCCCCGACCGGTGTCCTGGGCAGCGGTGCCAACACCTCGTTCACCGGCCAGTTCGGTGACAACAACCAGGTCAACGTCACCCAGAAGACCGCCGACGCCAACGTGTTCGGTCCCGAGAACGGCTTCGGCGGCATCTCGACCGCGCTGCAGGTCGGCAACGGCAACACCGCCACCATCAAGCAGAACGGAACCGCTGGCTCGTTCCAGGACGGCACCATCAACGTTTCCGGCACCCAGCAGTTCGGCAATCTGAACACCGTTTCGGTGAAGCAGGGCGGCGTCGCCGCTGATGTCGGCGCGCCGGGTCAGATCACGGCCAACCTCACCAACGCCTCGACCGTGACCCAGATCGGCACCCTGAACAACGCTTCGGTCGCTCAGACCAACGGCGCCAACGTTCAGGCGACCTACCAGGTCGGCTATGGCAACACCTCGGCTGTCACTCAGGCCACGGGCGGCGAAGGCGGTATGAACAACGTCTCCGGCGTCTCTCAGTACGGCTACATGAACAAGGCCACCGTGAACCAGGCCGTCGCCAACCCGCTCTCGGGCGGCGAGAACGTGTCGTCCGTGACCCAGATCGGCGGCATGAACACCGTCAACGCCGCGCAGACCACCGGTCCGCAGGCTGTCGCGACCAACACCCAGGTTGCGTTCCAGTACGGCTACGGCAACTCCGCAACGGTGACCCAGACCACCGGCGCCGTAGCGAACACCTCGTACGTCGCGCAGTACGGCGCACACAACACCGCGACCGTTACCCAGAAGTAAAGGCTTCAGGCGGCGGGCCCTGCCCGCCGCCTGTTTTCTTCTTTGCTCGAATGGCCGTTTGTTCGAAGGATCTTTGCCGATCAGCAGATAATTATTCTGCCCGATCCGCCTACTAATCTTCCAAATCCTTCGGCGCGATGATCCTGATCGGCTTGTGACCGACGGTCGACGTTGTCGGCGCGATGTTCTGCCCCGCTTGATCGGCCGGACGGCGCAGTTCAAATGTGATCTCGCGACCCAGCGCCCAAGCCAGATCGGCCAGCGACCGCAGCGTTATTTCAGCCTCGCCCGACAATTCCCGATTGATGTCCGAGCGCCGGCCATCAAGCCGCAGAGCGAGTTCCTGCTGGGTGACCCCTGCACGCTTGTGCTCCGTCACCGCTTTGAGCAATTCCCTGCGAACCCGCCCGATCAACCTGCCCGCGGTTCGAGACCGCTCATCGATCTCAAAGCGAAAGAACGTCATCGGGTTCGACTCCCTTTACACACAGCGTCGTATCGATACCAAGTTCGCGCCGCAACCGGCGGATCGCAATTCGATATCCACGATAGAGATCATGATCTTTTATTGTGTCAGCCCAATTGCCGAACACGGCGACAAAGCAATCCTTCGCCATGAACCAGCCGAATATCCGGATATCCGGCGTCTTCAGTTCCCAGACCGCATTGTCTTCCGCGCGAACCACGCGAAATTGCCTTGTAAAGATCAATTGCTCGCCGCTCAAGAACGAATGAAAAAGATCGTCAATCTGCTCGGCCGGTGAGCTGTGACCGAGCCGCCGCGACGGTTCGGCGCCAGCAAGGATCTGGCGCAGCCAATCAACGAATTGCGGCGTACCGTAAAGCAGCCGAAGCGGCTGATCGCGCGGCGCCAATTCCACATCGATTTTGATGATCGCGCCGCTGTCGAGTAAATCTGTGATGGTCGCCATGAGCCGAACGATCAATGTTTCGAGGAAAATATCACACTCTTAGAAATTGCTTTCAATGTGATTTCATTGGGCCTGGCACTGTTACACAACTGTCGCGAACGCTCTCTAAATGTCTCGCTTGCAAAAGGCGAACGAATGCATCGACCGCGATAGTCAGATGCACTCGCGCATCGACTTAACCACGACCGAATGATTGCCTTGACCGAACTAAGACAGGCGATCGTTCCAAACAACGAATTCGAACCGATCATATGGCAATATCCGCGCCGCCAGAAATAGAATGCGTTATTCGCGCGCAACCGGGCAAGGATTTCCTGAGGCTCGAAGCGGTAATTCGTGCCCAGACACCGGTCTCCGGCCAGTACTCCTTCGTCATCGTCAAGCAGAGCGCGACCGGCAGCAGCGACAACACGCAGAGCGGCGCATTCGCCTTGCAGACCGGGCCCGAGCAGGTCCTGACCACGCTGGTACTGGATCACTCGGCGATCGGACATTATCGCGCTGAGCTCTCACTCCAATCGGATCGCGGAAGGTTCACATGCACTTCACCGTAAAATTGATCCTGCCGATGCACGCCGCCCTGTTCGGCGCGCTGATGATGACGGCGCCGGCGCTGGCGCAAACGGCTTACATTCAGCAGGTCGATCCGCGGGCCTCCGGCATCACCTCGTCTACATCGGCTGCAACTCATCTGCTGCAACCGGTGCCCGTCGCTCAGGGCCCGGCGCGTTCGACTGCGTTTGTACCGACGCCGGAAACGGCGACCCCTGCACGCAACAACAATCTGGCGCAAACGCTTCAGATCGGCAGTTACAATCAGGTATTCCAGGCACAGTTCGGCGGCAACAATTTCTCCAATGTCGGCATCATCGGCGGCAACCACAACAATGTCGGCGTGCTGCAAGGTGGCCAGGATCTCTCAAATCTGGAGCTGATCAACACCCAGGGCTTGTCGATCGGCGTCATCCAGCCGCCCGGCTCGGCCCCCATCAACATGCTGATCGCCCGGCTTCCCAATGGCGGCCTGCTGATCAAGCGATGAAGCACCTCATTTTCAACCGGGGCTAAATGTCATGAGTAACCGATACTGGATCATCGCGATTGCCGCCGTGCTGGGTGCGACCGCGGCAGTGCCCGCTGCTGCATCGGAAATGGTTTATCACCCGGTCAACCCCACGTTCGGCGGCAATCCGCTGAACGGAAGCTTCCTGCTGTCGACCGCGCAGGCTCAGGGCTCGGGTACCAAATCCGGCGCGCAAGCGCCCGATCTTTCCGGCCTCAACAGCGCCTTGAGCAACCTTGGCTCCGGCGCCGTGGTGATCGGCGGCAACGGCAGCAACGGCACGAATAACAACAGCGGAAGCACCGTTCCATAAGCATCCCCCTCATCGTTATTTGTAAGCTCGCTGGATTTCAAATCATGAACATACATCTCAGGAGCGCCGCTGCGATAGCGATGCTCTCTTTGAGCTTGGGCGGCTGCATGACCGGCTCGGCGCAGGATCCGATGGCGAAGCCTGCCACGCTCGTTCCGGACACCAAGTCCGGAATTGTGCTCGATAGCCTGCCTCCTCCGCGGCGCAAGCTCGACGTTTCCGTTTATAACTTTCCTGACCTGACTGGGCAGAACAAGCCCAACGACAATTTTGCGGAGTTCTCCCGCGCGCTGACCCAGGGCGGTGGCGCGGTGCTGATCGATGTACTGACCAAAGCGGGCGGCGGCCAATGGTTCGATGTGGTCGAACGCAACGACCTGCAGCCGCTGCTTCAGGAACGCCAGATCATCCAGAACACGCGCGCGGCCGCCGAGGGTGACAAAGCCGCCAGCCTGCCGCCGCTGCGCTTCGCCGGCATCCTGATGGAAGGTGGCGTGATCGGTTACGACAGCGACGAAACCACGGGCGGCATCGGCGCAAATTATCTCGGCATCGGCGCCGATACACAGTATCGACAGGATATCATCACCGTCGCATTGCGGGCGGTGAGCGTGCAAAGCGGCCGGGTGCTTGCGTCGGTTACGACCACCAAGACGATCTATTCGGTTCAGATCCACAGCTCCACCTTCACCTTCGCCGCGGTCGACGAAATTCTGCAGGCCGAACTCGGCTTCACCAGAAACTCGCCAGCTACGCTCGGTGTTCGCGAAGGCGTCCAGCTCGCGGTTTACGCCCTGATTTTCGAAGGGGTGAAAAACGGGCTCTGGCAATTCAGGGATCGAAACGCCGGCGAAGCCTTCATGCGTGAACTCGAAAAGCAGCGGCAGGCGGTCGCGGTCCACCCCGTCTCGCAGGTTATTGCGGCGAAAGGCTAACGCGATGCCAGCCGGCTATCGTGTGGCTGGGCGCGCTTGCTGGGTCGCGGTGTAGCAGGCTGGTGATGATGCATTTTGGGCATTGCAGGTTACCGGTGCCGTCGGGCCTGTGCCCTGGATCGCGGCGCCGCCGGTCGCCTCCGGGACAGGCTTGGCCTGCACCTTGCTGCCCGGCGCCACCCGGCCGTGCGACTGCTCGATATACACATCGGATATCGGCACAGGCTTTGTTTGCAAATTCTCAAGCGCGATTTGCGCGCGCGCTGGATGCAAGAGAGCGGTCGGCAAGCCCGCTATGGCAATCGCCATCCATAATCGTAAGCTCATTGCTCGGCTTTCGGTTCGGAAAATGCGCTCATCGCAATGCTATCCGCGATTGCTGCTTTATACAAAATGCCGGTCGCAGCGATAGCGTTATTTGCAAAGCTCGCCCGAGCGATCGCGCACCGCGCTATTTTGGAATTGCCGCGCGCGGCTGGCTGGTGATACTCGGCAGCCTTGGTGCCCTGCCCGCCCTTGGCGCAATCTCCGGACCGGCCTGTTCGCAACCACTCGCATCCACGTCGGCGGAATCCGGCGGCGAAGTTTCGATTATGCAGGTGCCGGCCGGCCTCACATTGCGTCGTACCAGCCACCAATCCGTCGTGGCCCCGGCCCATCCGCAGCCCGAAACCAGCTCGGCGCTGACCAAGATGGCCGAGCAAGCCGCCATCGCGCATACCCTGCCGACTGCCTACTTCCTGCGATTGATCCGGCAGGAGAGCGGTTTCAATCCGAACTCGGTCAGCCCGACGGGGGCGCAGGGGATCGCGCAGTTCATGCCTGCCACGGCGTCGGATCGCGGTCTGCAAGATCCGTTCGATCCCTCCCAGGCGCTACCGAAATCGGCGGAGTTGTTGGACGAACTGCGCAACAAGTTCGGCAATCTGGGGCTCGCTGCCGCGGCCTATAATGCGGGCACCGATCGCGTTCACAAATGGCTTGCCGGCAAAAGCCCGTTGCCGCAGGAAACCATCGATTATGTCCGCGTGATCACCGGGCACGACGCGGCGGATTGGGCGAAGTCGAACGACCTGGTACCAATCCAGAATTTCGACGCGCCCGGAACGTGGTCCCGCGTCCGAAGGCCATCCTGGGAGGCACAGCTTCTGGCGACGCTTCAGGCCTCGTCAGCCGACGCATCGCCAGCCACGTCCGCATCAACGGCACTGATCAAAGCAGGCAATAAAAAAGGCGAAGCGTCACTGTGCTCGGGTTGCATTCTGCAATCAGGCTATTGAGTGCGCCCCAATGTGACTTGTTTCACACCGGCATCGCGCCGGAGGCGGTACGATTGCAGCATCGATTCCATCTCGAGTTCGCAAGTTAAAAGGTCGCAAATGACTGCCATCGCAAAAGTTCTCGCGCGCGCATTGCCGAAGGATTCGCTCGAGCTTGATATCCTCAAGCAGGTCGCGCTGTTTTGCGCTGCCGGACTGCTGGTGTCGCTGCTTATGCTGACCTACGGCCTGGACCTTAGCTTCGGATTTTTCTGAATAAGCGTCCTGGTCCGACGAAAGCGCGACGGGGTGCCTTAGGGCGCCACCCTCTTTGATCTTGACGCGGTCCTGACCGGCCGGTTCGAACGCTCTTGGGGAAAAGGCGGGCCCGACGATGTGGCCCGCCGGGCTCGGCCGTTACCAAATATTATTCGCGAACAACCCGAACTGCGGGCGCTGTGCGACTTGCATCGGCGGCGCTACGCGCCGTTTGGCGATCTTGCGCTTCTGCTGGAGCTTTTGGTCGGGCTTCTTCACCTCGGGCGGGCTGAACTGCGCGAACGCTTCCCGCACGGTCACATTGGGCTGGGCGCTGGCAACCTGCGAGGACGCAGTTGCGCCAATGCCAGCAACTTGAGTCGGAACCGGAGTAACAGTGGGCGCGTTGGTGTCAAACTCCACCCGCTCCGGCCATTTGCGGTCGCTGTGAATCCGGATCATCGGCACGTCCGACGACGCAAGCGAAGCGCTCGCTACCTCGTCGGCCGGGGCTGTCGGGAATGCCTTGCCCACAACGAAAATAAGCGCAAGCAACGCCGCGCCGACGTACAAAAAATATCTCAATACGGGCATTTCAGACTGCTCCATCCGCGTGATTTTGCGGATCCCGCCAACCCAACTAGGTCTCAGGTAATTGGTTCCTGCCGCGTTGATAAGGTTCAACGCGGCCCGCTCCCATCTTCGTGAACGGGATTTAGACTGGATGCGGCTGGCGGCGATAGGGGCGCATTTGGCCCGTTCGGCGTTAACGTTGACGAACCCGACGTGCACGCTGGTAAAAGTCTTGCGCCCCCTGGTTTTGACCGTGTCGTGAATGACGCGGCTGCGGTCCGTCAGATGAGTGCCGTCGCCGCGGCTGAACGCGCAGGAGATCACGATATCCTTGATGGGGTAATCGTTGCTGTTGCGCAGCGAGAAGGTGAAGAGCGCCTTCGATCCGAGCCCTGCCCTTCGCCAACGCTGCGACACTATTTTCAGACCATCGACCGACGCCTGCACGGTCGGCGCGAGCCCGGAAGACTGAGCCTGGGCGACGTTATCGGCAGGCGGCGCGTACTCAGGGGTCGCGGCAGCCATTAACTGTGCCGGTTGATTTTCCGCCGCGTCGCCGAACGAGCCCTTCCAGCTGCCGAGACCGATGCCAAAGAGGGCTACCAGTACGACCGCCAGCCCTGCCAAACCAAACCGGAAATATCTGGAATGGACGACTGCCGTCAGGTCCGGCCATCCGGCAGACCGTCCGCCCAATGCGGCGAACTTGCTCCACTCGATTGGCGAAAGCCCGATGTTCATGGTCACCCCATCGCGTCGCGGCGCGTGGCTCCAATAACGCTCGTTGATGGCGGATTTCAGCCGTCTATGACGTAATCCGCGATACCGCGAATGGTTGCGTCAATGAATCAAAATCCCCGCACCGCACATCGGCGGACCTCGCGACAAATGCTGCCATCCGGCATGCGGGCGGGCCGGCCGCCGCGCTTGGGGGTAGTCATGCCGGAACGGGGCCGCTAAATTGCGCGCACATCAAAACCGGAAGCGCCGCGGCAGCTGGCGCATGAACCGTTAAGGGAGAAGTCAGATGCCGATCGTCACCTGGGACCATATCCATTTGCGCAGCCCGGACCCGGAGGCGACCGCCGCCTGGCTGGAAAATGTCCTCGGTGGCGTGATCATTCGCGGCCCCGGGCGGATCGACGTCAAGCTCGGCGGCGCCAATGTCTTCATCGCGCCGGTCACGGAAGGCGATGGCGTCCATACCCCGCCGGTGACGCCCTATCAGGGGCTCGATCATTTCGGGCTTTCGGTCAAGGACATCGACGCGGTCGCTGCCGAGATCAAGGCCAAGGGCGTCGAGTTCACCAAGGAGCCGACCACGATCCGGCCGGGCGTTCGCATCTGCTTCATCCGCGGCCCGCAGGGCATTTCGGTCGAATTGCTGGAGCGCGACAAGAAGTACGCCTGACGCACAGCTTCAGGCCCACGGCTCGAACGAGGAAAGCCGCAAGCGGCCGAGTTCCAGCCCGTCACCAACCCCGCGTTGTATTTTCGTCATAAAGCTGACCACCCGCGAAAGCAGGTGTGGTCAGCCAACCTGTCGCGTTGACGTAGTACGAGACTTTGGCATAACAAACGGCTTCCCCGTCGGGACAACGGGGCAAGCGGGACACAATGAAAAACGGGCTGTATTCGCTCCACGTCACCTTGCAGGACGGGCGTTCTGGCAAGGGCAGCGGCGTCGTGATGTTCCGGGACGGCCAGATCCTCGGCGGCGACGCCTACCTGTTTTACACCGGCAGCTACACGGTCAAGGGCGACACCTTCAAGGGCGAGGTGCTGGTGCAGCGCCACACCAACAGCCCCGACGCCAATCCGCTGTTCGGCGGCCCCGAGCCCGGTCGGCATCGGCGTTTCCGGCACCTTCACCGACACCAGGGCCGTGATGGACGGGACCGCTCTGGTCGGCAAGGCCAGCCAGATCTTCAAGGCGACGCTGCACTTTCTGGCCGAAGCCGATTAGACGCGGCAAGCCGGGTACGTCCGAACCGCCTATTCGGCCGCCTGCTCCAGCGGCGCCACCCGGGGCAGGATCATCTGGATGCGGGTGCCGTGACCCGGCTCGGAATCGAGATCGAGCCGTCCGCCCAGCCGGTTGGTGACGATGCTGTAGACGATGTGCAGGCCAAGCCCGGTGCCGCCCTGGTCGCGCCGGGTGGTGAAGAACGGGTCGAAAGCGCGGCGGCGGACGTCGAGGCTCATGCCGCAGCCATTGTCCGAGAACAGCATCTCGACATTGTCCTTGCCGGACTCCCGCACCTGAATGTCGACCGCTCCGGGCCTGCCGTCCGGAAACGCATGCGCCACCGCGTTGAGGAACAGATTGGTCAGCACCTGCCCGTAGGGGCCGGGATAGCTGTTCATGGTGAGATTGGGCTGGCAGTCGACATTGAGCGTCAGATGGTGCTTTCGCAATCCGGGCCGCAGGCTCATCACCACCTGCTCGGTCAGATCGCCGAGATCGAAGGTGCGCTGGTCGCAGTAGTTGCGGTCGGCGGCGACCTGCTTGAAGGACTGGATCAGTTCGGCCGCGCGATTGAGGTTGGCGACCAGTTGCGACGAGGCATCGCGGCTGGTTTCCAGAAAATCGGTGAGCCGCGATCGCCTGAGATCGCCGCGCTCGACTTCGGCGGTGAACATCGCGGTCTTGCGCTCCAGCGATGAGGCCACCGTCAGGCTGATGCCGACGGGATTGTTGACCTCATGGGCGACGCCCGCCACCAGCCGCCCGAGCGCGGCGAGCTTTTCCGCCTCGATCAGCGAGTTCTGGGTTTCCCGCAAATTGCGCAAGGCGGCCTCGGCGGCATCCTTGGCCTTGCGCATTTCCTGTTCGCCACGCTTGCGTTCGCCGATATCGAGCGCGACGGTGACGATCTTTTCGATCTCGCCTTCGGCATCGAGCAGCGGCAGCTTGTTGACCAGCCATTGCCGCATATTGCCGGAGGAATCCATGTATTCCTCTTCGTAGAAGCCGAGCCCGTTCCTGGTCGCCAGCACCCGCTTGTCGTTCTCGTCGGTCTTTTGCGCGCCGTAGCGCGACATCAGGTCGGAGGTGGTGCGGCCGATCGCATCCGCGGGCTCGACACCGAAAATGCCGGCCATATAGCGGTTCATCAGGACATAGCGAAGCTGCTTGTTCTTGACGTTGATCACCGCGGGCACGGTGTCGATCACCTGCTGCAGCAGCCGCCGGCCTTCGGCGATGGCGTCTTCGGCGCGTTTCTGGTCGGTGATGTCGCGGACCGTGCCTTCGTAGCGAACGACCTCGCCGTTTTCGTCGCGCACCACGGTGGCGCTGTCGGACAGCCACAGGATCGCGCCGCTGCGCTGGCGCACCTGATACTCGAATTCGCGCACCATGCCGTCGCGCGCCATCAGCGCCTGATATTTCGCCGCGCGCCTCCGGATCCACATAGATCGTGTGCGAGATGTCGTTGATGGCGCCGATCAACTGCTCCGGCGTCTCGTAGCCCATCATCCGCGCCAGCGCCGGATTGGCGTTGAGCAGCGCGCCGGCCGGGGTCGTCACGTAGATGCCGTCGACCGAGCCCTCGAACAGCTTGCGATAGCTTTCCTCGGCGAGCCGCTGCTCGCCCAGCGCGTGGATCGCCGCCTCGCGCGCGGCGTCGGCATCGACCAGCGAGCGGCGAAACACCTCGGCGGCGCGGGCGATGTCGCCGATCTCGTTGTTGACGTCGGTCGCCGGGATCGAGGTGTGCTTCTCGCCGCCGGCCAGCGCGCGGATCGATCTGGCGATCGACTTCAGCGGTCGCACCGTCCGGCGCACCACGAACAGCGCCGCGGCCAGCCCGGTCAGGACGCCGGCGATGCCCAGGATGATGCTCTGCCATTTGTCGTCGCGCAGGGTGCGGGCGAAATCCCGTGCCAGCACGCGGCCGCGGCGGGCGCTGGCGTCGCGCAACAGTTCGGTGACCCGCCCGATCTGCCGGCCTTCGGTGCCCAGCACCTCCTTGTCGAGCTTGGCGATCTCGGCTTCGGTCGCCGAAATCGCGCTGATCGCGTCGGCATAGGCATCGGTCGCCGAACGCAGCGCCGGACGTGGTGATCGGGAGCGCGCGCATCCGCTGCGCGGACTGCTCGGCGGCGGCGGGATCGCGCGCCAGCAAGCGCCGCGGCGATCTGGTTCTGGGCCCGGAACAGGCTTCGCGCCGTATTGCGGTCCGGCTCGGCGGCGATCGCCGCCTCGAACTGCTCCCGCACCGGCGCCAGCGCCGCGACCAATTGGGCGCGGCGTCCGATCAGGGCGGTGACGTGATCGATGCCCTCGCGGTAATTGGCGAAGCGCTGCGCCACGCCGTCGATCATGTCCTGCTGCTCGGGCGCGAGTTCCAGCCGGGTCTTCTTCAACAAGCGCGCTCAGGGAGGATACCGCCTCGGCTGACCCGGTCGGACTGCGCGCTCGGATCGGTGACGAAATCGCGCGCCGCGAGCCGCAATTCGGCGACCCGGCGGTCGATCTCCTCGGCGAGGTCGCCGACATCCTGCAGCCGCTGCAACTCGCCAAAGGTCGCGTCGATGTGCCGGATCGCGATCACGCTGGCCATGCTGGTGGCGCTGATCACCGCCAACACCAGCAGAAAGCCGCCAAAGGTCAATTGACCGATCGAAAGCGAGAACGACCGTATCCGTTGGACGATGGCGGCAAAAGGCATGGGTTCGAAACCGGCTACTGGCAATACGGTTTTATACGCCGGAAACCGACCTCAGGGGAACCACGGGGCCCGAGCCCTCGGCTTAACCCTAATCCGGCGGGATCCCGGCGTCCTTGACCACCTTGGCCCACAGCGCCACGTCGGCCTTGATGTGATCCCCGAACTCGGTCCGAGAGGCCGCCTTGGGCGGACATCCCGCCAGATCGAGCTTCTGCTGGACGTCGGGCGATTGCAGGGCGGCGTCGAGCGCCTTGCTGATGCGGTCGACGATCGGTTCCGGCGTCCCTTTCGCCACCACGATGCCGAACCAGGGCAGTCACCTGGGCCTCGGCATAGCCCTGCTCGGCCATGGTCGGCACGTCGGGGAAGTATTTCGAGCGGCCATCGTCGATCGCGCCGATGATCCGGATGGAGCCGGTCTGGACCTGCCCAGCGCCTGGTTGGCGGACAGGAAGGTCGAGGTGATCAGGCCCGCTCGAGATATCCGCCACCATCTGCGGATAGCCGCGATAGCCGATCCCGGGCACGTCGATCCCGGCCAGCCGCTTGAACAATTCGAAACCGAGATGCCCGGTCGAGCCCTTGCCGGGATGGCTGTAATTCAGCTTGCCGGGTTTCTCCTTGGCGAGGGCGACATATTCGGCGACGTTCTTCACCGGCAAGGTGGTCGGCACGATGAAGAAATTCGGCGCCCGGCAGATCTGCCCGATCGGAATGAAATCGCGCACCGGGTCCCATTTCAGCGAGACGTTCAGCGACGGGCTCGCGGTGAAGAAGGTCGTCACCAGCAGCCACGTGTATCCGTCCGGCGCGGCGCGGGCGACTTCCTCGGCCGCGATCGAGCCGTTGCCGCCGGATTTCGACTCGTTGAGGATCGTTCCTTTCCATTGCTCGGCCATGTTCTGCGCGACGATGCGCCCGAACACGTCGGTGACGCTGCCGACCGAATATGGAATGATCAGGCGGATCGGACGATCCGGGAAATTCTGCTGCGCATGCCCGCCCCACCGATGGCGAGATATAGCAACGCGGCGCCAATGAATGCGCCGATACGCCCTGACTTCATGATGCGCCCTGCCCTGGTTGTTCTTATGGCGCCGTTGCGGCGCACGATTGGGCGGCAGGATGCCCAGAATTCCCGGGATCAGCAAGGGCACGCGACGCAACCGCGCAACGCGGTCCCGCGTCAGCCGAGCGCGCCGACCTCGAACAGCTCGCCGTCGTAGCCGGCCTCCTTGGGAATGCGGAGCTGCCGTCCGCCATTGAGCTTGGTCATCACAGGCATCACCGTGACGATCGGCTTGCCCTTCATCTCCTCGAGCGCGGCAGCGACGTTGGGCTGCTTGCCGAGCCGGATCAGGTTGCGCGTGGTCGGGAACGGCAGCTTGAAGCGTCCGCTCTCGCCGCCCTCCAGCGCTTCGCGCGGCGACACCCAGATCGAGTCGGTGGATTCCTTGCCGTCATGGGCGCCGGCTTGCGCCGGCGGCGCGGAGGCGAGAAAGAACCAGGTGTCGAACCGCTTCGGCATGCCCTCCGGCGTGATCCAGTGCGCATACGGCACCAGCAGATCCAGCGCCAGCGACAATTTGTTATCGGCCAGCACGTCGGGAAACTTGATCTTGCCCGCGCACAGATCGGCGCGATGGCCGGCTTCGATCTCGGTTGCGCGCGCCGCATCGACCAGCACCGTCGCACCCTGCGGCCGCGCCAGCAGGATGCCGCTTTCCTCAAACGTCTCGCGGATCGCGGCGATACGAAAACCGACATCGTCGGCATCCAGCCCCTCGCCGCCGGAATAAAGCTCCGGCCGCGCTGATGATCTCCTTGTCGCTGGCATCGACGCTGCCGCCGGGAAACACCAGCGCGCCCGAGTTGAATTCGATCTGATGATGGCGAACCATCATGAAGACTTCGATCTCGTGGCGAACGAGGTTGTCGCGCAGCAGCAGGATGGTGGAAGCCAGACGCGGCGCGACAATCTCGTTCATATCTTTCGAACTTTCCTAACCAATCTCATGGTTCGAGACGGCGCTAGCGCGCCTCCTCACCATGAGGGCCTCATCCTGGGGAACGGCCCCTTGGTCGCGTCTCGAAGGATGAGCAACATAGTTCATGCGGCGCTCGCGGTTGCATGAAACCTCATCCTGAGGAGCGCCCTTCCCGTCGAAGGATTGTCGTTCATCACTCCGCCGCGCTGGCTTGCGGCAGCAGATTGGCGCGCTTGTCGACGCGGGCAACCCGCGACAGCAGATAGTCCACCTCGGCCTTGGCCGTCGCCGTGATCGTCGCACCCGGCTTGCGCTGCGCGCTGGAGGAGATGATGCCGCGCTTCTGCAGCACGTATTTGCGCACCGACAATCCGGCGCCGGGCTGCTGCTCGTAGCGGATCAACGGCAGATGGGCGTCGAACAGATCGTGCGCGGCGTCGCGCTTGCCGGCCTTCGACAGGTTCACCACGTCGATCAGCAGTTCCGGGAAGGCATAGCCGGTCATGGCGCCGTCGGCGCCGCGCTCCATCTCGAAATCCAGGAACAGGCCGCCATTGCCGACCAGAATCGACATCGGCTTCAGCGAGCCGTCCTTCTGGTAGCCGCGCAGGGTCGAGATCTTCTCCAGCCCCGGCCAATCCTCGTGCTTGAGCATCACGCAGGACGGGCTGTCCATCACGATCTTGCGGATCACGGCAGGCGTGAACACCACCGTCAGGGTCAGCGGATAATCCTGCAGCACCCAGGGAATATCGTCGCCGATCGCTTCCTGCGCCTGCTTGAAATAGCCTGATGATCTGGTCGTCGGTGCGCAGATGCGGCGGCGGCGCGATCATCACGCCGGCGGCGCCGGCATCCATCGAGGCCTTGGCCAGCGAGCGCATGGTGGCAAAGCCCGGCGCGGAGACGCCGACGATGATCTGCATGTTCTTGGCGCGCTTGACGAAGCGGATCGCCACCGCCTCGGCTTCGGCGGCATCGAGCTTCGGCGCCTCGCCGAGAATGCCGAGCACCGTGACGCCGTCGCAGCCGACCTCGGCGTAGAAATCGGTCAGCCGGTCGATCGATTTCTCGTCGATCCGGCCGTCATCGTGGAACGGGGTCGGCGCGATGGCGAAGGTGCCTGCGGCTTGGGCGGTGAGTTTCATGGTTTTCCTCTGATTCCGTCATTCCGGGATGGCCCGAAGGACCAGACCCGGAATCTCGAATTCCGGGTTCGCGCTTCGCGCGCCCGGAATGACCGTGAAAGTTATATCGATTCGGATGCGCATTCCGGGCATGCGCGCACTTGGCGCAGCGCCCCGGAATGACGCGCGGGGTTAGAACCGCCGTGCGCCCATCTTGATCTGCTCCTCGGAGAAGAAGATCTCCTTGGCGTGCTCGACCACATCCTCGGCCTTCCAGCCGGTATGCGGCGGCTTCCAGCCTTCCATTTCCATCATCCGCATCTCGCGGACGCCGCGCGGGCCGGAGACGCCCAGGATCTTGCCGGTCTGGTCGCCCGAGAGATCGCTGACCATGTAGAGCACGGCCGGCGCGATGCCGTCCGGCCCCAGCGCCGGCGCCGGGATTTTCCTTGTAGCGCGGCAGGTCGGAGGTCATGCGGGTCAGCGCGCCCGGCGCCAGGGTCCAGATCCGGATGTTGTATTTGCGGCCCTCGATCGCCAGCACGTTGGAGAGGCCCCAGATACCGCCCTTGGCGGCGCCGTAATTGGTCTGGCCGAAATTGCCGATCAGGCCCGAGGTCGAGGAGGTGTTGACGATGACGCCGCCGCCGTTCTCGCGCATCCATTTGAACACCGGCGTGGTGCAGCAGAAGGTGCCTTTGAGATGCACCTTGATCACCTTGTCCCAGTTGGCTTCCTTGGCCTTGGCAAAGGTCTCGTCGAGCAGGATGCCGGCATTGTTGACCAGGATATCGGCGCGGCCGAAATTCTTGATGGCGTCGTCGAACACCGATTGGCCGCCGGCCATGGTCGAGATGTCGGCGCCGTTGGCGACCGCGCGGCCGCCCTCGGCCTTGATCGCCTCGACCACCTTCTGCGCCATGGTCTGGTCGCCGCCGGTGCCGTCGCGCGGGCCGCCGAGATCGTTGACCACGACCGCCGCGCCTTCGCGCGCGAACAGTTTGGCGTAGGCCTCGCCGAGCCCGCCGCCCGCGCCGGTGATCAGCGCCACCTTGCCGTCGAGCAATCCCATGATGTGTTCTCCCTGTTGTTTGTTCGCCGTCATTCCGGGGCAGCGCGCAGCGCTGAACCCGGAATCTCGAGGTTCCGGGTTCGATGCTTCGCATCGCCCCGGAACGACGGGCTATGTCTAGCCCAGCACCGTCCTGCCGCTCTTGATCACGGTGACGTTGCGCGACTTCACCTTGGCTTCGAACGAAATCACATTGCCGTCCTTCCACATCTCCATGGTCACGGTCTCGCCGGGAAACACCGGCGACGAGAACCGCGCGGCGTGCTGTCTGAAGGCGGACGGATCGTAGTCGGCATAGGTCTGCAACACGCCGCGGCAGGTGATGCCGTAGGTGCACATGCCGTGCAGGATCGGCCGCGGAAAACCGGCGCGCTTGGCGAATTCGGGATCGCTATGCAGCGGATTGCGATCGCCGCACAGCCGGTAGACCAGCGCCTGGTCCGGCCGGGTCGAAGATGTCGACCGTCTTGTCGGGGCTACGGCTCGGCACCTGGTGCGGTTCGGGCTGGCCTTCCGACGGACCGCCGAAGCCGCCATCGCCGCGCGCGAAACGCGACGCCACCAGGGTAGCGAGCTTCTCGCCCTTCTCGTCCTTCAGCACGGTCTGGTGCCGGATCACCGCGCCCTTGTCCTTGCCCTTGTCGAACACATCGAGCACGGTGGAATCGGCGGTGATGTGGGCAGCGATCGGCGAACGGCTTGTGGAAGGTGATGTCGCGCTCGCCGTCGACCACCATCACCCGGTTGAGATTCATCTCGCCGGGACCGGCGCCCCAGGCCGCAACCGATGCGAAAGTCGGCACGATTTTTAAGGGACGCGGCGTCGCCACGCCTTCGTTGACGAACGCCAGTTCTTTCTCGTCCATGGGATCGGCGCCCATGCCGATGCCGTAGGCGTACAGCATCACCTCGCGATCGCCATAGGCATATTTCTGCCCGAGGTTCTTCAGCGCCATCAGTTCGTCGTACTTGATCGGCATCGCGGTGTTGCTCCCGTTTTTTTCTTAGCGGCGCCCGTTGTTTCGCCCTCTCCCCTTGTGGGAGAGGGCATACGCGGCGCTCGTTGATACTCTGTCGGGTGAGGGGTACCGCGGGCACTGCGTTCTGTGGCTACCCCTCATCCGGCGCTTCGCGCCACCTTCTCCCACAAGGGAAGAAGGAAAGAAGAATTACGCCGGCGTGAAGAACGGCAGCGGCGCGCCGTCGGTCGGCTTGAACACCACCTTGACCTTCTGGCCGATCTTGAGCGTGTCCATGTCGCAATCGACGATGTTGGTCTGCAGCGATCGGGCCTTCCTTCAGCGTGACATAGGCGATCGCGAACGGACCGGTTGGCCGATTTGCGCATCAGGCTGAAGGTGTAGATCGTGGCCTCGCCCGAGCTCTCTTCCCACACCGTCTTGTCGGAGAAGCAGAACGGGCAGATCGAGCGCGGAAAATAATGCGGCTCGCCGCAGGCGGTGCAGCGCTTGATCATGAACTTGCCCGGCCTTGGCCGCCTCCCAGAACGGTGCGGTCTCGGGATTGCCTTCCGGCGTCGGATATTTCTTGGCTTCGGCCATCACACGCGCTCCAGAATGCAGGTTGAGGCGGCGTGGCGCATCGCCGAGCAGCCCGCCGGTGCCGTGCGCGATCGCGAGATCGCAGTTCGGCACCTGCACCTTCGGATGCGCTTCGCCGCGCAATTGCCGCACCGCTTCGAGGATCTTGGTCATGCCGCCGCGGTTGACCGGATGGTTGCTGCAGAGCCCGCCGCCATCGGTGTTGAACGGCAGCTTGCCGACGCCCGAGATCAGATTGCCGTCGGCGACGAACTTGCCGCCCTCGCCCTTCTTGCAGAAGCCGAGGTCCTCGAGCTGCATCAAGCACCGTGATGGTGAAGCTGTCATAGATCGAGGCGTATTTGATGTCCTTGGGCGTGACGCCGGCTTCCTCGAACGCGCGCGGGCCGGACCAGACGCCGGCCGAATAGGTCAGATCGAGATCCTTGCCGCCGCGCGGGCCCTTCATCGCCTCGCCGTGGCCGATCAGGCGCACCAGCGGCTTCTTCAGGCTCTTCGCGATCTCCGGCGTGGTGACGATCATCGCGCCGCCGCCGTCGGTGACGACGCAGCAATCCATCCGGTGCAGCGGATCGGAGATCATCGGCGAGTTCAGCACGTCCTCGACGGTGACGACCTCCTTGAGCATCGCGTGCGGATTGTACTGCGCATGGTGCGACGCGGCGACCTTGATCCAGGCCAGTTGCTCGCTGGTGGTGCCGTAGTCGTGCATATGGCGCATGGCACACATACCATAGGCATTGTGCGTGGTCTGACCATAGGCGCGCTCGAAATCATCCTCGGCGCCGGCGGCGCGCGGCGGCATCGCGCCGGTACGCGGCTTGCCTGCCAGGGTCACCAGCGCGATCGAGCACTTGCCGGCCGCGATCGCCTCAGCCGCGTGGCCAAGATGGATCAGATACGAACAGCCGCCGGTGTCGGTGGAATCGATGTGGCGGAGCTTTTTCATATCGAGGCCGAGATAGTCGGCCATCGGCATCACGCCTCCGGGCGCGTCGCCGGCGCAGAAATAGCCGTCGATGTCGGCCTTGGTCAGGCCGGCGTCCTCGATCGCGCCCTTGGCGACCTCGGCGTGCAGCTGCGAAGTGGATTTATCGGGTGCGTGCCGGGTCGGATGTTCATAGATCCCGGCAATGTAGGCCTTGCCCTTGATGGTCAAATTAGTCTCCGCTGGCGTTTCTTTTTCCCCACCGTTTTCTCGCCCGTTAAGACAGCCTTGGCAAGCGCGGAAATATTCCGTCCGGCGAGACGGGCATGCCTGCCATGAGGGTTTAGCGGCGGGGATGGTAATGCCTCCAATCCGTCATTACGAGAAGCGAAGCGACCGAAGCAATCCAGGGGCACCAGTCCGTGCGGCCCCTGATGGCTTCGCTTCGCTCGCAATGACGTGGATACGCCTTCGCATTCTCACGACGCGTTGCGCCCGAGTTTTGCAAATTCGTCCGCCCCAAAACAGAAGGGCGCAGGGAAAGCCGGGTGCGCGGCGCACCCATAGCCCCGTGTGCAAGAGGTAGAAAGCACACGGTAGTCGACCACAGGTTCGCCGGACACCCGGCCTTCCCTGCGCAATGGTTTTACGGCTTCCTTCGTGCTCTCCTTGGTGACCGGGCTTTCTTGCCACCATCATCAGCGGTTAACCCGCCAACTTGACGCCAGCATCGGGGCGTCAGGACCACACGACTTCGCCGTCCGCCTCAGCGCTGTTCGTCAAGAGCGCATCCGCGTCCATCGCTCCCCGCGCCCAACGTTCGTGACGATGGCCAACGCCCCTCCAACGGGCGCGGGATGGCGGTGAATACGCATCTGATTTGGGTCGAATGAAAACAGGAATATTTTTTCGGAAGGGGCTGGACCGACCGAAACACCCTGTGATTGCAAAGGAATTTTGCGGCGTCGCGCGACGCGCCAACCTATCCTGGGTGCGGCCGGCGTTCTTAATTTCGCTTGAGTTGGATCGAAATATACCGGTTATCTTGAAGGCCGAGCTTTCCTCGCTGATCGCTGGATCGAAGATGGGACTTAAGCCGAACCGCGCGCCGGTCATCCAGGCCGAAGACTATTCGGCCTACACGAAATTCGACCGAAACCAGTGGGCGGCGTTGCGCTCGAATACGCCGCTGCCGTTGTCCGATAACGATCTGGACGATCTTCGCGGGCTCAATGAACCGATCGGGCTCGCCGAAGTGGCGGATATTCTCCTGCCACTTTCCCGCCTGCTCAACCTTCATGTCGCCGCTGCGCGCACGCTTGCCCGCGTCCAGGACGCGTTTCTGAACCGGCCGGCGGCAAACCCGCCTTACGTCATCGCGGTCGCCGGCAGCGTCGCGGTCGGCAAGAGCACCTTCGCGCGCGTGCTTCGCCTTCTGCTGGCCCGCTGGCCCGATCATCCGCGGGTGGAACTGGTGACGACCGATGGCTTCCTGCATTCCAATCGTAGCTTGCAAAAACGCGGCTTGATGCAGCGAAAGGGATTTCCGGAAAGCTACGACCTGCAAGGCATGGTGCGTTTCCTGGCCGCCGTAAAGGCCGGGAAAACCGAGGTCACCATGCCGGTCTACGCACACCGGACGTCCGATATCGTGCCGGGGAAGTTCGAGGTCGTGCGGCAACCGGACGTGCTGATCTTCGAAGGCCTCAACGTCCTGCAAAAAGTCGAGCGAGTACCGGCCCTGGTCTCGGACTTCTTCGATTTCTCGGTTTACGTCGACGCGGACGAGGCCGATATCGAGCGATGGTATATCGAACGGTTTCTCATCCTGCAGCGCACCGCGTTTCAGGAGCCGTCGTCGTACTTCCACCATTACCGGCACCTTCCGCTCTCGGAGGCCCGCGAGGTCGCGCGCCGGATGTGGCGCGACGGCAAACTCGTCAATCTCAGGCAAAACATCCGGCCGACCCGCACCCGCGCCGACGTCGTTTTGCGCAAGCAGCCAGATCACACGGTCGGGGAAGTCTGGCTGCGCCGGAGATAGGGGCGCGCGACGGAGGGCACGGTTTTTTGCCCATCCCCTACGCGCGCTGCATCCGCAACCTCATCCTGAGTGTCTAACCGAAAAGCAGTTTCATCTTTGTGGCGCATGGTTCGAGACGCCGCTTCGCGGCTCCTCACCATGAGGCTGCAAAAAACACGAGGACTTCATCCTGAGGAGCATCGCGCAGCGATGCGTCTCGAAGGATGACTTCGTCGCCCATGGTTCCAGACGGCGCCTACGCGCCTGCTCACCATGAGGGCTGTGCCCTACTCCGCCGCGATCTGGGCTTCGAGATGCCATGGGCCCTCACATCATTGATATCTTGCGACAGGACGTTTCCGTCGTGCTCGACTTCCCGGCAAACACCATCGCTTGGCGCGACTGGATGCGTTCGTTTTTTGTAACGGCCGGGGTCGCTCACGAACTCCACGTGCTCGACGTGCCTGACGCGGTCTGCAAGGAAAGGCTAAGAGAACGCAATAGCGCAGGCAAACACCCTTATGACGTGAATGACGAAACGTACGATCTCTTCACGCGCCATTTTGCGTTGCCGACGGCCGACCAGAGCTTCAATGTTTTTGTCCACGGTGTCCGGCAATAGCCGAGTTGATAGCTAAAACCGGTTGCCCCGCGCGAGCTAATGGTCGCGCAGCCCGGACCAATTGCCCTCGGTCAAATCAGGCTGGGCCTTAAGTTCATGTTCGGAGATGCCCGGTGACCACGGGAAATGTCCGTGCGGATCCGGATGCACCAGTTGGAAGCATTCAAAGTTATCGCCGGCGTAGAACCATCGGCTCCAGGTGATGCAGGAGGAATATTTCTGGCGCGACACCGGCAGGAAAACACTTGGCACATTTTCAAATATCTCGTTGTTGAATTCGCCGACAACAAGCCGCTTTCCGGTCTCGAGCGCGCGATAGACATTCCAGAATACGCCGTGAGCCGTCTTCGGTCGCAGCGCAAACACGATCAGTTCCGGATGGTTGAACTTCAGCCAGAAACCTGTGGTGTAGCTGAAGCCTGGCCTATCCTCCGCGCCGCCAACCTGCGTGTTGGTCCATCCATGTTCGCGGATTTGCGCGACGAAGTTCTGCTCTTGCTTGTCGAGAAAATGGGGCGGGACCTCGAGGACGGTAAACATGCGTGGCTTTCATTGAACGAAGAGGACGCGCGAAGTCGCGCCAATAGCTACTACTACCTTTAATTGTGTTTCATGGATAGCCGCATTGCGCGTTGGCCCCGGATCAGCAGCGCACCACGCCGCAAGGGCGGCGCGCTGCGCAGCATCCGGGGCACGTGATCTTTGGCGCTACGCTCGAATTCCCGTCGTCAAGCGATCGGGAAACATAAATCTCGTGTCCCGGGCGCGGTGCATCACGAAGTGATGCGCCGCAGAACCGGGACTCATCTTACTCGGCAAAGCCCCGTAACAGCTGGGTGCCCACGCCGCGAGAGCGACGTATTGCGCAGTATCCGGGGACCGATACCCCTACTCCGCGGCGATCTGCCTTGGCGCCGGCGGCGGACTGGCCAGATCGGCGATCAGTTGGGCGTGGCGCGCCTTGGCTTCATGCGCCGCCTTTTCCTTGACCGGGCCGTAGCCGCGAATGCGGTCAGGCAGCGACAGCAGTTCGACCGCGGTCTCCAGCGTGACCGGCGACAGCGCACCGAGCACGGCGGTGACGTCGTTCTCATAGGCGGGGATCAGTTCGCGCTCGAGCTGACGGTCCTTGCTTCGGCCGAAGATGTCGAACGCGGTGCCGCGCAGGCCCTTCATTCCGGCAAGCATCCGGAACGCGGTCATCATCCAGGGACCGAACGGGCGCTTCTCCGGCCTGCCGAGCGCGTCGGTGGTGCCACCGAGCAGCGGGGGTGCGAGATTGAACTTGATCTTGAAATCGCCTTCGAACTGGTCGCGCAGCTGCTTTTCGAAGCGGCCGTCGGTGTAGAGACGCGCCACCTCGTACTCATCCTTGTAGGCGAGCAGCTTGGCGTAGTTGATCGCGACCGCGCGCGGCAATTCCTCGCCGAAGCCGCGGTCGATCGCGGCGTTGCGAACCTTGGTCACCAGGTTGCGATAGCGGTCGGCCAACGCGGCGTCCTGGTAGTCCGTCAGCAGCGCGCTGCGATGGGTGACGATCTCGTCGAGCGACATCGTATCCAGCGTCTTCGGCGCTGATGTTTCATCCTGGTCCTTCATCATCGCGACCAGGCGCGCCGGATCGGCGGCGGCGAGACGGCCAAGCTGGAACGCCTGGGTGTTCATCTTGACCGCGACGCCGTTGACCTCGATCGCCTGCAGGATCGCCTTGGCCGTCAGCGGCAGCAGCCCGCGCTGGTAGGCAAAGCCCATCATCATCATGTTGGTGGCGATGGAATCGCCAAGCAGGGCTTCCGCAGGCTTGGTGAAATCGAAGAACGAGGAATCCTTGCGCAGCGCGGTTTCCAGCACGTGGTTGACGTTGCGGCTCTGGAAGTTGAAGTCGCGGTTCAGGATGAAGTCCGCGATCGGAATCAGATGCGTGTTGATGACACCGTAGGTACGGCTCGAACTCGCACAGCGTCATGGTCTCCTTGGCGGCGGCGACCACTTCGTCGGCCGCCAGCACCAGATCGGCGGTACCGGTGACGATGCGCGAACAGGTGACGTCGGCGGTGTTTTCAGAGAGCCGCACATGGCTCAGCACCGCGCCGCCCTTTTGCGCCAGCCCCGACATATCGAGGATCATGCTGGCCTTGCCCTCGATATGGGCCGCCATGCCGAGCAGCGCGCCGATGGTCAGAACGCCGGTGCCGCCGACGCCGCCGACCGCGACGTTATAGGGACGATCCAGCGACGGCCGGGTCGCCGGCTCCGGCAGTTCGCCGATGCTGCCGAGATCGGCCGGCGCGCGCCGGCGCAGTTTGCCGCCATCGACCGTGACAAAGGACGGGCAGAAACCCTTGACGCAGGAATAATCCTTGTTGCAGGTCGACTGGTTGATGGTGCGCTTGCGCCCCATTGCGGTCTCCAGCGGCTCGACCGAAATGCAGTTCGACTGCACCGAGCAATCGCCGCAACCTTCGCAGACCGCCGGATTGATCAGCACCCGGCGCTGCGGGTCCTCCATGGTGCCGCGCTTGCGGCGGCGGCGCTTTTCGGCAGCGCAGGTCTGCACGAACACGATCGCCGAGGTGCCCTTGACCTGGCGCAAGGTCTTCATGACTTCGTCGAGCTGGTCGCGATGCGCAGTCTTGGTGCCCGGCGCGATTTCGGAGGCCGAATAGGCGTCCGGATTTTCCGACACCAGATAAATGTCGCGGATGCCTTCGCTGTGCAACTGGTAGGTGATCTGCTGCGGCGACAGTTCGCCGTCGACATGCTGGCCGCCGGTCATCGCGGTGGCATCGTTGTAGAGGATCTTGTAGGTGATGTTGGCCTTGGAGGCGACCGCCTGGCGAATCGCGAGGCTGCCGGAATGGAAATAGGTGCCGTCGCCGAGATTGGCGAATACGTGCTCTTCCTTGGTGAAGGGCGCGACCCCGACCCACGGCACGCCCTCGCCGCCCATATGGGTAAAGGTTTCGGTCGAGCGGTTCATCCACAGCGCCATGAAGTGGCAACCGATGCCGGCAAAGGCGCGACTGCCGTCGGGCACCTTGGTCGAGGTGTTGTGCGGACAGCCGGAGCAGAAATACGGCGTCCTCGAGATCGGCGACACCGCCTGCATCTGGGTCGCCTGGCGGCCGTTGAACCAATCGGCCTTGGCGCGCAGCATCGCGGCGATTTCGGGATTGAGATTAAGTCGAAGCAGCCGTTCGGTCAGCGAACTCGCCAATGACGCGACGCTGAGTTCTTCGGCGAACGGCAGGAAGCGCTTGTCGTGATCGTCCATCTTGCCGATGATGCGCGGTCGCACGTCGTCGCGCCAGTTGAACAGCTCCTGCTTGACCTGGTTCTCGACGATCTCGCGGCGCTCCTCGATGATCAGGATCTCTTCGAGCCCGACCGCAAATTCGCGCACGCCCTGCGGCTCCAGCGGCCACGGCATGCCGATCTTGTAGAGACGCAAGCCGATCTTGGCGGCGACTTCCTCGGTGACGCCGAGCTCGCGCAGCGCCTGCCTGATGTCCTCGTAGCTCTTGCCCGAGGCCATGATGCCGAACCGCGCGTTCGGCGAATCCATGGTGATGCGGTTGACCTTGTTGGCGCGCGCAAACGCGATCGCGGCAAAGCCCTTGTAGTCCTGCAGGCGACGGTCCTGGTCATAACGGTCGTCGGGCCAGCGCAAATTGAGGCCGCCGGCCGGCATCTCGAAATCGGTCGGGATGATGAACGGCTTCATTTCGTCGTTGAGGTCGATCTCGGCCGTGGTCTCCACGGTCTCGGTGATCACCTTCATGCCGACCCAGCAGCCGGAATAGCGCGACATCGCGATGCCGAGCAGGCCCATCTCGATCATCTCGTGGATGCTGGACGGATAGAGATACGGCATCAGCGCCGAGACGAAGGCATGGTCGGACTGGTGCGGCACGGTGGAGGATTTGGCGCCGTGGTCGTCACCGGCCAGACAGAGCACGCCGCCGTTCTTGGCCGAGCCGGCCGCGTTGCCGTGGCGGAACACGTCGCCGCAGCGATCGACGCCGGGGCCCTTGCCGTACCAGATGCCGACCACGCCATCATGGTTGGCGCCGGGCGACAGGTTGAGCTGCTGCGAGCCCCAGATCGCGGTCGCCGCGAGATCCTCGTTCACGCCGGGCTGGAATTTGACGTTGTATTGCTCGAGATGCTTGCGGGCGGCGAACAGCTGCTGGTCGTAACCGCCGAGCGGGGAGCCGCGATAGCCGGAGATGAAGCCGGCGGTGTTCAGCCCGGCGGCGCGGTCGCGGCGGATCTGCGCCATCGGCAGCCGCACCAGCGCCTGGATCCCGGTCAGGAAAACATGCCCCGAGCCCTGGGTGTATTTCTGATCGAGACTGATCGGACCTTGGTTGATTCCCATTATGCCCTCATGCCACCTTCTCGAAAAAGCCCGGACGGACAACGCGTTCGGTGGCTTTTTAGGTAGTTGTTCAAATCGTTAGAACCAGTCTATGTCGGATTTTGCGAGCAGCGCACCACAAATCTAGGCAATGCAGACCCCTGCCCTCAGATCGCAATTTCATGCCGGGAATACCGGCCGGAGATTTCGGTTTGTGTCGTTACAAAGGCCGGGCGCGAAATGCAGTGGCGCGACAGCCGGTCGCAGTTTTCGTTATAGTGGCGTTTTAGGTCGTGTTTTCACGAAGTCTTTGGGAGCGCTCGGTGCCGAGACATGATTGCGTGATGCGAGCAATTCTCCTGCTCCCGTTTTTGTGCACTGCGTTCGCGCCTGATAAGGCTTACGCCCAGTCCGCGCCCGAAATCGTCGCGCACGGCAAGGCGCTGACCGAGGCCGGCGGCTGCGCCAGTTGCCACACCGCCGACCCCGCAAGACCGTTCGCCGGCGGGAAACGAATCGAGACGCCGTTCGGCGCGATCTATTCGTCCAACCTGACGCCCGACAAAAATACCGGCATCGGGCTGTGGAGCGACGAGGATTTTCGCCATGCGCTGCGCGACGGCGTGACGCCGTACGGCTCGCGCTATTATCCGGCGTTTCCGTATCCGTATTTCACCCGGCTGACGCGCCAGGACATTCAGGCGATCCGCGCTTATCTGACGACGCTCGATCCCGTCAGCAATACGCCGCCGCCGCCGCAACTGCGCTGGCCGTTGAATTATCGCTTCCTGATGCGCGGCTGGAACTGGCTGTTCTTCAAGCCGGGCATTCTCGAACCCGATCAGGCCAAGGGCGCGGACTGGAATCGCGGCCGCTATCTGGTCGAGGGCGCCGGGCATTGCGGCGCCTGCCATACGCCGAAAAACCTGTTCGGCGCCGACCGCCATGGCCGGGCATTCGGCGGCGGCCTGGTGGGCGACCAGTTCGCGCCGAGGCTGGACGAAGCCGAACGCAGCGGACTGAAATCATGGAGCGTCGCCGACATCGTTGAATATCTGCAGAGCGGCCGCAACGCGCATAACCATGCCGGCGGCCTGATGGCCGACGTGGTGGTGAACTCGACGTCGCTGATGAGCGATGGCGACGTGCACGCGATCGCGGTTTATCTCAAGGACCTGCCGGCCGGCGCGCCGGAGCCCGACAATGTAGTGCCGCCCTCGCCCGCGCAGATGAGCGACGGCGAGAAGGTCTACAAAAGCGCCTGCATCGCCTGCCATGAAGCCGACGGCTCGGGTTCGCCGCGGGTCTATCCGCCGCTGCCCGGCAATGCCAACCTGCAATCGGCGATCGCCGCCAACACGCTCAACATCATCCTCAAGGGCGCGCAGACGGTGACCACACCCCGCGCGCCCAATCCCGGATCGATGCCGGCCTATGCCGATAAATTGTCCGACCAGCAGGTCGCCGACGTCGCGACCTACATCCGCAACACCTGGGGCAATTCCGCCTCCGCCGTCACTGCCGAACAGGTGACCAAAGCGCGCGCGGATTAGCTCACGGGATCTCTTGTCCCGGACGCGATGCGGCACGAAGTGACGCGTCGCAGAGCCGGGACCCATCAGCTACAAATCCCGCCAGCGCTATGGGCCCCGGATCAGCAGCGCACCACGCTGGCAGGATAGCGTGCTGCACCGCGTCAGAAGCGCGCGGTTCCCCGACCACGGAACTAATTTTTTCCCCATTCCCTTGGCGTGGGGGCGGTCGCCGGAACCTCAGCCCGCGCCGGCCATTGTCATGGGACCAATGGAGGAGACTCATCATGGCCCACGAACGCATTCCGAACGATCCCTATCGTTCCGCGCCGAGCGATCCGTACAACCAGCTCGACGATTCCCGTCCGGTCTTTGCCGGCGACGAGTTGCGTAGCCCGACGCGTTTCGAAACCGACCCGGCACGTATCGACAATGAATTGCAGCCCGATCCCGAACTCGCCGAAGGCCCTGCCACCGGCGGCAGGATCGCGATGTTCGCGGTCGTCATCGCGCTGGTGCTCGGCGCGGTGTTCTATGGTTTGAACAACAGCAGCATCAACCAGGCCAGCACTGCACCGGCCGCGGCGCCCGCCACCTCAACCGCGCAGAACACCAACAACTCGCCGCCCGCCGCGCCTCCGGGTATGCGTGACGTGACCCCGCGCAACAACAACGAGCCGGGTGTGACCACCGGCGCCGCGCCGGCCAGACCGCAGAGCCCGCCGCAGGCGGCGCCGACCGGTCAGGACGTCAATCGTTCCGGCAACCCGCCGATGAACAACAATACGACAAGCAAATAACAGCCTTGTAACGGCATGCTGACAGCGCGGTGGGTACCGAATGTGCCCACCGCTTTTTCATGCCTACCAGCAGGAGGTATTCAGGTGTGTTGAATTTGGGCAACAACGCGCCAGATTCATGGCGACGGTATCATTTGCCGCGTGAGTTCACTCACACCCTCCGATAGAACGCCCGCGCAACACATCATCCCAATGTCGGGATCTTGCAGGCTTTCTTCGGAGTTGAACATGGGGCTTTCCAAATTCGCCGCCGCCGCTCTCGCCATCGGCGCGATCGCCGGTAGCAGCGCGGCGTCCGCGGCAGACATGCCGGCGCACCTCTACACCAAGGCGCCGATGGCGGCGATCTACGACTGGACCGGGTTTTACGTCGGCGCCGAAGGCGGCGGATCCTGGGGCCGCAGCCACCAGGTCGACGCCACGACCGGTCTCGCCAACAACAGCAATTACGACGTCAATGGCGGCTTCGGCGGCATGACCGTCGGCTACAACTGGCAGGCCTCGACCTGGGTGTTCGGCCTCGAAGGCGACATCTCCGGGAGCAGCGCCAATGGCAGTTCGGTCGATAACGGCCCGGCCGGCAACCCGGCCCTGACGAGCTTCACCAAGCAGGAATGGCTCGGGACCATCCGCGGCCGCATCGGCTATGCCGCCAACTCGGCGCTGCTGTATGTCGCCGGCGGTTACGCCGTGGCCGGCACCAAGTCCGGTGTCGAAGCCACCGCGACCTCCGTGGTTCTGGACACCCAGCAAGATACCCGCAACGGCTGGACCGTCGGCGCCGGCGTCGAATGGGGTTTCCTGCCGCAATGGTCGGCCAAGGCCGAATATCTCTACGTGAAGCTGGAAGACAAGGCGTTCGCCACCGCCAACCTCGGACCCGCGTTCAACCGCAGCGCGGTCACGCTGGACGAAAATTTGTTCCGCGTTGGCGTCAACTATCGCTTTGCCGGCCCGGTCGCGCACTACTGATCGGCGGCTGAACCCGGCTCACGAAAAAGCCCCGGCGGTGCGCCGGGGCTTTTTTGCAGGTACGACAGCTGGCGCTCAACGAAACATCTTGTTGAGTTCGCCGCCCGGAAAGCCCTTGCCGAGTTCGGTGAACGTGCCCTGCTCGGCCATCTCGCGCGCTGCGACCATGAAGCCGGCCCAGGCATTGCGCGCCAGCGAGCCGCCGACGCTGATGCGGCGCACGCCGAGATCCTCGGCCTGCTTGAGCGAGAGGCCGGAGGCGCCGATCAGGAGATTGACCGGCTTCGGATGCACCGCCTTCACGATCGCCGTGATCTGTTCCTTGGTTTTGATGCCGGGCGCGTAGAGACAATCGGCGCCGGCTTCCGAATAGGCCTGCAGCCGCTCGATCACCTTGCCGAGATCGTCGACCCCGACCAGAAAACCTTCGCAGCGGCCGGTCAGCAGTACATTACTTTTGTCGGCATCGATCGCGGCCCGCGCCGCCTTGATGCGCTCGACCGCGAGCTTGAACTCGTACAGCGGTTGCGCGGCATTGCCGGTGGAATCCTCGATCGACAATCCGGCGACACCGGTCTTGGCCGCGCGCGCGACGTTAACGCCGACCTTGTCCGCCTCATCGGCGAAGCCGCCTTCGAAGTCGGCATTGACGGGCAGATCGACCGCGCCGCTCAGCTCGGTCAGATGTTTCAGCACGTCTTCCAGCGTGACCCGGTTGTCGGACTTGCCGATCGACCAGGCAAAGCCGGCGCTGGTGGACGCGACCGCCTTGAAGCCGAGATGCGCCAGCGCCCTGGCGCTGCCGATGTCCCAGGGATTGGGAATGATAAAACATCCGGTCTCGTGCATCTTTCGAAATGTCGCGCGCTTGTCGGCTGGGGTGACCGCCATGGTTTGCTCCTTTGGCTATTTTCAATGATGTTGAGGTTCATGATAGCTTCGCACGGCATGTGGCGCCAGCGCGTCCACCGATCAGGCGACCACCTGTCGCAGAAACGTGCGCTCCTCCGCGAGAATGAATTGATGCTCCTCGGCGAAACCGAAATTGGCCATGCCTTCGCTGTCGCCGTGCAGCCTTGCGCGATAGCTTTCGTAAGCCGCGAGACTCTCGAACGAAATCAGCGCGAACGCGATGTTGTTGGTGCCTTCATGCGGCATCCAGTAGCCGAGCAGATCGCCGCCCAGCCGTGGGATGATCGACAGCCAGCGTTTTGAATATTGCTCGAATTGCGCACGCTTGAACGGATCGAGCTGATAGCGAATGAAAACGGTGACGGTCATGGCAGGCTCCTGGCGGCAAGGTCGCGGCGTTTTGAAGTTGAACCAGCATAGAAGCTTGATTGACGCCTATGCTTCGGCTAACATCGAACTATGAAAGCAGGTCCAGACATCGCGATGGTCGCCGCCCTGGTCGGCGATCCCGCCCGCTCCAACATGCTGACGGCGCTGATGACCGGCCGCGCGCTGACCGCCAGCGAGCTGGCGCACCAGGCCGGCGTCACACCCCAGACGGCGAGTTCGCATCTGTCGAAGCTCGAGTCCGGCGGACTGGTCGAGCAGGAAAAGCAAGGCCGCCATCGTTATTATCGTCTCAGCGATCCCGACGTCGCCGCTGTGCTCGAAGGCCTGGAAGGCCTCGCCGCGCGCGCCGGTCACATGCGGGTGCGCACCGGCCCGAAGGATCCCGCATTGCGCCATGCCCGGGTCTGCTACGATCACCTCGCCGGCGACCTCGGCGTCCAGATGCTCGACAGCATGAAACAGCAGAAATGGCTGCGGCAGCGCAAGCAGGACATCGAGCTGACCGATGAGGGCGAACGGTTTCTGACCGACACCTTGCAGATCTCGGCCGAGGCACTGGCGCATCCGCGCCGGCCGTTGTGCCGCGCCTGTCTCGACTGGAGCGAGCGGCGCCATCATCTGGCGGGCACCCTGGGCGCGGCGATTCTGACCCGCTTCACCGAGTTGAAGTGGGCGACCCGCGACGACACGCCCGGAAGCCGCGTGGTCAATTTTACCCGCCAGGGCGAAAAACGCTTCACGGCGCTGTTCGGCGCGAGCGAATAGAATTCCCGCCGATACAGAACCCGCTCCGGCAACATTCACTTTACATTCAGTTCCCGCTGCGTAGGTTTCGGCCCGCGCCGCTGTGCGGCTCCACACCGGAGGAAACATGAAATATCTTTTTGCAGCAGTTTTATTGGCTTCTTCATTCGCCGGATTTGACGCGGCCAGCGCCGCCGGCGGTTGCGGCCCCGGCTTCCACCGCGGCCCCTATGGCGGCTGCCGTCCGAACGGCGGCGCCATCGTGGTTGCCCCGGGTGCTGTCGTGGTCGAGCGCCCGGCCGTCGTCGTGCGTGGCCGTGCCTGCCCCTACGGCTTTGCCTGGCGCTACGGCCGCTGCCGTCCGATCTGAGTTGAAAACATCATCAGAGACGACAAAGCCCCGCGTCACGCGGGGCTTTGCTTTTTCGCTGTAGGCGCGAAACGCTCAGCGCCAGTGGCGATGACGCCAGTGATGGCGGTGCCAACCGCCATGCCAGTGGTGCCGATGCCAGTGACGGCCCCAACGCACTTCCTGCGGCTTGAGGTGATCGACCTCGGCCTTCGATACGACGGCCGGTTGCACCGCCTGCGCCTGCGGCGCGGCGAGTTGCTGCGACGCCGAAGGCGCCAGCGGCGCGGCATTGGCAACGCCTGCCAGCGCCACCGCACCCGCGGCCGTTCCGAGCGCCAGTTTTACGAAAGTGCGAAGTTCCATGAAATCTCTCTCCCGTTCAATGTTGAGCCAGTGCAACGAGTGTCGCTGCGCCGGGATGAACGCGCGCTGAACCGGCAATGCAGGTCGTTGCGGATGCGATCACGATATTGCAATCGCGATGAGGTGCGAGAGTTCCGGTGTCGATGCGTCGCACGTCATACCTTTGTCATTCCGGGGCATCGCGAAGCGATGAGCCCGGAATCCATAACCCCTGCAGTTGAGTTCAACGCCGAACGCCAACGCAGGGATTATCGATTCCGGGCCTGCGCCAAGCGGCGCATCCGGGAATGACGGCGCTTGTATAATCCGCGTTAGACCCCGAACTCCTCCGCCAGCGCAAGCGCCTCGCGGGTGCGCGTGACATCAGGCCAGTCGCGGTTGAAATCGGCCACCAACCGTTTCATCTCCGCGCCGCCGGTCGCGCGCTCCATCGCGGCCGCGTCGGCGAATTGATACATCGCGTGATGCAGGCTCGGATCGGTCAGGCTCCAGTACCGCCACGCCTTGGTGGCGCCGAACGATCTGGTCGCATCCGGCAAATGCTCGCGCGAATACCACGCATCGAACGCGGCGCGTTTGGCGGGATCGGCGACAGTGGCGCGAACGATGAAGACGACGGGCATGGGGTTCCTCCGACATGTTTCGTAGGGCGGGCCAGGCGCAAGCCGTAACCCGCCACTCCCACAGTGCCCGACGATGGCGGATTACGCTAACGCTAATCCGCCCTGCACCGCTCAGTGAAAACCCGCCGCCATGCCGACGATCTGGCCGTCGAGACCGTTGAAGCCATGATGGGCCATCGCCTCGCAGGCGTCGCCCTGGTCGATGCCGCCGGTCACCCAGCTGACACGCGCACGTCCGGCCGACCATTTGATGAACGGGTCGACCCCGGCCGGCTGCGTCGAGCGGCAGCCATCCTGGCGGTGATGAATCACCAGCGTGCGCGGTAACGCCGCCGCCGAACCGAGGATCGACTCGACATTGCTGCCGCCGCCCGACTCCGGGCTCAGGAAGCCCGACGTCAGCACCAGCGCATCCGGCCGTGCTCCGCCCGCGATCCCCTGCGCGGCGCGCAGCGTGCCGCGGCTGGTCGCGATCACAGTCACGGGCCGCCTGATCGCCGCCATGTACTGCACCGCGCTGGCGAGATTGGTGTCGGAATCGGCGACCAGCACCGCCAGTCCCCGCGCCGCATAGGCATGCCGGGTGCGAACCAGTTGATTGCCGAGCAGGCCGTGGATGTCGCCCTGGTCCCCTGCCCGGATCGCTCCGTCTGCGCCCGGCATCAGGATGACACTGGCGCGCGGGGCTTTTGGCTTGATCAGCACCGCGCGCGAACCGCCGATCGACACGGTTTCGTCGGCGTGAATTGGTGAAGCGCCCAATCCAAAAAGGATCGCGGCCAGCCCGAGAAGATTGATCAAGTGACGTTTCTTCATGACGTCTTCTTTTCGTAGGGTGGATTAGCTAAGCTTAATCCACCCTCAGAATGCGGCGAGGATGGCCGATTACGCCACGCTAATCCGCCCTACGGAAGCGATCAATTCTTTTTTTACAACGGCAAATTGTCGTGCTTCTTCGCCGGCATTTCCACCTTCTTGTCCCTCAGCATCGCCAGCGCCCGGGCGATCCGCTTCCGGGTCGAATGCGGCATGATGACGTCGTCGATGTAGCCGCGTTCGGCGGCGATGAAGGGCGACAGGAAGCGGTCTTCATATTCCTTGGTGCGCGCGGCGATCTTGTCGGCGTCGCCGATGTCGCTGCGGAAGATGATTTCCACCGCGCCCTTGGCGCCCATCACCGCGATCTGCGCGGTCGGCCAGGCGTAGTTCATGTCGGCGCCGATTTCCTTGGACGCCATCACGTCGAACGCGCCGCCATAGGCCTTGCGGGTGATGATGGTGACCAGCGGCACCGTGCATTGCGAATAGGCGAACAGCAGTTTGGCGCCGTGCTTGATCAGGCCGCCATATTCCTGCGCGGTGCCGGGCAGGAAGCCGGGCACGTCGACGAACGTCACGATCGGGATGTTGAAGGCGTCGCAAAAACGCACGAAGCGCGCCGCCTTGCGCGAGGCGTCGCTGTCGAGCACGCCCGCCAGCACCATCGGCTGGTTGGCGACGAAGCCCACGGTGCGGCCGGCGATGCGGCCGAAACCGGTGACGATGTTCTTGGCAAAGGTCTCGGAAATCTCGAAGAAGTCGCCCTCGTCCACGACCTTGAGGATCAGCTCCTTCATGTCGTAGGGCTTGTTCGGATTGTCGGGGATCAGCGTATCCAGCGACATGTCGACCCGGCCGATGTCGTCGAAGCTCGGCCATTCCGGCACGCCGTCGGTGTTGTTGGACGGCAGGAAGTCGATCAGCCGGCGCATCTGCAGCAGCGTCGTCGACGTCGTTCTCGAACGCGCCGTCGGCGATCGAGGAGCGCGTCGCATGCACCGAGGCGCCGCCGAGTTCTTCCGCGGTGACGACCTCGTTGGTGACGGTCTTCACCACGTCGGGGCCGGTGACGAACATGTAGCTGGTGTTCTTCACCATGAAGATGAAGTCGGTCATCGCGGGCGAATAGACGTCGCCGCCGGCGCACGGGCCCATGATGACGGAGATCTGCGGGATCACGCCCGAGGCCATCACGTTGCGGCGGAACACGTAGGAATAGCCCGCCAGCGCAGCGACGCCTTCCTGGATGCGCGCGCCGCCGGCATCGTACAGCCCGATGATCGGCGCCCTCGCCTTCATCGCCATGTCCTGGATCTTGACGATCTTCTGGGCGTGGGTTTCCGACAGCGAGCCGCCGAACACGGTAAAGTCCTTGGCGAAGACGAAGGTCTTGCGGCCGTTGACGGTGCCCCAGCCGGTGACGACGCCGTCGCCGGGCACCTTGTTCTTCTCCATGCCGAACTCGGTCGAGCGGTGCTCGACGAACATGTCGAATTCCTCGAACGATCCCTTGTCGAGCAGCAGCTCGATGCGCTCGCGCGCGGTCAGTTTGCCGCGGGCGTGCTGCGCCTCGATGCGCTTTTCGCCGCCGCCGAGCTTGGCGCCCGCGCGCCGTTCCTCAAGGGTGTCCAGGATATCTTTCATTTCAGGCTCGTCCCGTCAGGTTGCAGGCTTTTCTCGTGTCGTTTGAACGGGTTCTAGCACGGCCATTTGCCGGCGGGAAACCGGTCATGAGGTTGTGGACGCCATGCACCGATGTCTTACACTGGAGGTAAGATCGGGCTGGAATTGACAAGGGGAAACGGGCAATGGACGAAGTCACCACCACGCATGGCGCCGCCACCGGCGGAATCCGCATCCTGCTGCGGCTCGAAGGGCTGGGACTGTTCGTCGGGATGACGCTTCTCTATGCCGTCTGGGGCGGCTCGTGGTGGATCTATCTGATCCTGTTCCTGGCGCCCGATATCAGCTTCGCTGGCCTATTTCTCGGGGCCGAAATTCGGCGCCATGATCTACAATACCATGCACACCTACCTGATCCCGATCCCGATGATGGTCGCGGGATTTGCCCTGGAAGCCCCGCTATTGTTGTCGATCGCGATTATCTGGCTCGCCCATATCGGCGTCGACCGCGCGCTGGGCTATGGCTTGAAATACAGCGAGGGGTTCGGGTTCACGCATCTGGGGCGGATCGGGAAGGCGGGCAAATTGGTAGGGCGGATCAGCGAAGCGTAATCCGCCGCTCTTCCGTTGCATACATGGAGGGTTACCGCTTCCCTTCGAACTTCAGCGGACAGGTCGCCTAACTAAGCTTGCCTCCTCCTCTACGGTTTGACGACGCGACACTAAGGTGATTGCCCATTCCGTCGTGTTTGCACCTGGCTTCGGGCATGTGGACAATCTAGCGCAGGGAAACTGTTCCGGGGACGAGCGGCTTGGGTCTAGCTATAATCACCGCTTGGACTAACCCACCATATAAAGGTATCGAGCTCAACTCGATATACCACATCTCGTATGTCAGATCAATTTGAGTTCGATTTCAACGCGGCTGTTGGCGTAAATGACAATCCAGCGGTCTGGACGCCGCGTGACATCTGGGTGCGGCTTAACCAGCAGGTTGTGGAATTTTTGGGTGAGGATCGAAGATTTCGAACGTAAAGCTTCCAGAAGAATTTCATTGGACGACCTAGCCACATACTACAGCACGTTTTCAAATACTCCGGACGGTGGGCTCTTGGTTTATGGCGTGGAGAACGATGGCAACATCGTTGGCTGCAACTCGCTCAGCCAAAATCAAATAAACGACATTGAGTTATCGCATTTAGCCCGGTGTCCACAGGCCGCCCCGGAATTTAAGAAATTTCCGGTCATCGTCGATGGCAATCAAGATTATTGCTACGCGATCTACGTTCCTTACCGCGGCAAGCTCGTGGAAACGAGCAAGGGAGAAGCGTGGATTAGATACGGCGAAAGCCGTCATAAGATGACAGAGCAAGAGAAACATGATTTCCGCGCAACACGCCAGGAACTGTCTTTTGAACTTGAAGCGTCCGCGTACATCTACCCAAATGACTTCGATCTTCGGATCATTCAGGACTTCTGTGACAATTATCGCGAACGTGAGAGTGTGGAATTTTCCAACGAAGAATTATTAATCGACCGGCGCTTGATGCGGCGGGAAGATGGAAAGATTAAACCGCTTAACGGTCTGGTCTTATTGGCTGCTAAAGACCCAGGCATTTCAATACCAGGTTGCCGTCTCCGAATTCAGCGATTTGCCTCCGAGACTGAAGGACAAGGTCAGTCGTATACTCCCCAAAGGGACCGGACGGTTGAAGGCAACGTCGTGAAGATGTTGCGTGACGGTGCTGAGATTGTTAGTGGCCTGATTTATGATGTAACGTGGCTTAACGACCAAGGTAAATTCGTTACCACGCCAGAGTATCCAACCTATGCTTGGTTTGAGGGCATCGTCAACGCACTGGTTCACCGTTCATATAACTTCAGCGGCTCGGAAGTTTTCGTGAAACTCTTTCCCGACCGTATGGAGATCGAAAGCCCTGGAGGTTTCGTTCCCCCAGTCAACGAGAAGACAATCTATGAAGTTCGCGCGGCACGTAACCATCATTTTATGGACGCGTTGCGTTTCCTTGGTTACGTCCGCATGGCTCGCGAAGGAACTCGTCGCATACGCGAAAGCATGAAGGAATATCACCTCCCGGAGCCCCAATGGAAGCAAGAGGCAGTCCATGGAGTGGTCGTTCGGGTAACTCTTCGCAATGACCATGCCACAAGGAAGCGAGCAACAAATACTGACGTTGCCAATCATTTCGGCGTTGACGTCTGGAAACGCCTTCAGGACCATGAAATCAAGATTTTAGCGTATGCGTTCCAGAATTCGACAATTCAGGTTTCAGAGGCCTCACGCCTCACTGGGCGTACTTGGCAGACAAGCAAGAAAGATCTGGACCGTTTGATGCGTGCTGGCCATCTGACGTTCCGACCCGGCGAATATGCACGCGACCCGAAGGCTCATTACATCATCACGACAAAATAACGCGACTTGATCTTTGTTAGCCCCAAAGCAACGGCAACATAGAATTTTGAACAGCTTAGATCCCGCCGATGTCGCGCAGGCAGGCCTGCGTCAGGGTCATGCGCGCGGGAATCTGACGCGGTTCCTCGCAGTCCATGTTGAGCGCGAACACGGTGTCCGAACCGCCCTTCTCGGCCCAGCCGACCATCCAGCCTAGCGACGGTTTTCCTATTTCGGCGCCGAGCAATCCTGATTTGGCGCGGATCACGGAATCGCCGACCTTGGTGACCGGCAGGATGTCGCGCACCAGTTCCTGGCTGCGTTTTGAAATCGGCAGTACGCCGCGGCGCAGCCGGTCGAGGAAATCGATCTGCTGCACCGGGTCGATCCGCATCGCGCCGGTCAGCCAGAACTGATCGATGCCGCCGCCGATGTTGCGGTTGCCATATTCGAACAGATCGACGTATTTCTGCATCCGCTCGGGACCGATCCGCCGCGCGATTTCCTGATAGACCGGCACCGCCGAAGCCGCGATCGCCGAGCGCATGGTGTGGTCGCGATTCCAGGCCTCGATGCTGCGGGTGACGCCGTCCCACTTGAACACGTCCTTGTCCGGATCCTGCACCACGCCGGTTTCCAGCGCGATCAGCGAATTCGGCACCTTGAAGGTCGATGCGGGCAGCTTGGCTTCGCCCGAACGATCCTTGTCGCTGGCGATGATCAGATACTCGTCGATCTTGTAGCCGACGAAGGTGCCGGCGGTGCCCTCATCGATGAAATGCTGGGCCAGATCCGGATGAATCTCGCTGCGCTGCTGCGCGACGTCGGCGAAACCGCGCGATGGCAACAGGACGGCTGCGGAAATAAGCCCAAGCGCGTGGCGACGGTGAATCACTGTGATATCCGATATGGCTGGGAACGGCGGCAGACGCCGACGTGTCGAGGTCGATAACGGGGATTTAGCGCACCCGGCCCGACAGCCGCAACACGAAGATCAGCACTTCGGCCACCGCCTTGTAGAGTTCCGCCGGGATCTCGTCGCCGATCTCGATATGCGACAACGCGCCGGCCAGCACTTCGTTCTCCTCGATCGGAATGCCGTTTTCTTTGGCCACCTCGATGATCTTCTGGCCGAGCGTACCCTTGCCCTTGGCGACCACCCGCGGCGCGCCGCTGCGGTCGTAATGCAGCGCGACCGCGAGCGTTCTCTTGGCGGGTTCGCTCATAGCGCCCGATCCAGGAAATGACCGGCCTTGGGTGCGGCCGGTTGCGGCGGCACGCCGTCGCGGACCACGATATCGCCGGGCTGCAATTCGGCGCGGCTCAGCGCCTGGCTGAGCAGCGTTACCCCGGCGCGCAATTGATTGGCGGTCGCCGGCCGCTCCGCCCACATCCGCACCGAGGTTTTGTCGCCGTTGAGCGACACCAGCGCGTGCACCGGTCCGGCCGGTTCGACATCGAGCGTGAACCGGGCGCGCCAGGTCTTGGTAGCGGCGGATTCGGGATCGCTGCCGGCGCCGTCCCGGGAGATCTGGAACTGCGCCATCGCGGTGCCCTGCGGCGTCAGGAACGGAATTTCGAAATTCCAGCGCTGTGCGGTCGGATCGATCCGGCCGGTCGAGGGATCGACCTGATCCGGAAGCGAAGCCACCTGCAGCAGGGTCTGCCGCGCGATGGCGCCGTCGGTATCGGCCAGCAGATGATGCATCGCGGTTTCGAGCGGCGAGCTCGACACCAACGTCGCGGGGGCCACCGGCTGCGCCGCCGGCAGCGCGCCGCTGATCGGGGGCGGCGGGACGTTGGTGCGGATGAATTCGCCGTCTTCGGCGGGCTGCACGCGGATGCCGGCCGCGACCGGCAGCAGCGACAGCATCAGGCTGGTATCGAACCCAAGCCGTGAAGCGTTTGCGGCGGCCAGCGGGCTTGCGAGCGGGCCGGCCTGGACGGCTTCCTGCAACAGATTGAGGGCTGCGCTGCTGGCGGCTGCGCGCGCGGCGGCGTCGGTCGGCGCCGGAGCAGACGCGAAGGGCGAAGCTGCAGTGCTGAATTCGAGTACGCTTTGGGCGACCTCAGGCGCAACGCCTTGCCTTGAGGCCGCCGACACGAACGCTTCCGATGTCAGCAGCGGCGCCAGCGATGGCGACGCGGCGTCCGGCGCATCCGAAGCGGTGATGACGACTGACGCGGCTATTTGCGAGCCGTCGGGCATGGCTTGCAGAAGCGTGTCGGCGCCCTGCTCCAGCACGATGGTTGGGCTTGCTGCGGTGACCGGCGCGGTCGTGGCGGGCGTGGCCGCAGCCGTGGTCGCCTGCCCGTCCGACGGGACCAATGTCGCGGTCGATGTCGATGACGTCGTGGTCGCGGTGACCGGCGTATCGTCGATCGCCGAGGTCAGGACCTGCCGCAGCACGATCAAGGCCGCCTTGAGATCGGGCGTGCTCGACGAGACCGAGCCCTGCGCCAGCGACGCCTCCAGAAACAGGCCCGACCCTTGAAACGCTTCCTTGATGTCAGCGCCGGTGAGGCCCGGATCGAGGCTGGTGCGCTGGGCCAGCACGCCGGCCGCCGCCTGCTGCACCAGTTGCGGCAGACTGTCGGAGGTCGCGGCGACCGCGAGGTTGGCGAACAGCGGCGCGAGGCTGGCCTGCTGGACCGCCGCGGTCTCGGCCGCCACCGATACCGCCAGTGCCTGCAGGCCGGTGAGCTGGCTCTGCGGCGCAGTCGCATTGGCCGGGGCGATCGTTCCGGTGGCCGCCGCGGCCAGGGCATCGGAGGTATAGTTCACGGTGGCCGGATTGGCCGCGCTCTGACCGGCCGAAACGCCGGCCGGCTGGTTGACCACCGCGAGGTTGATATTGCCGTCGGCGGCCTGCGACACCGCAAGCTGCAAGCTTTGACCGGCCTGCAGCGGCACCTGCGAGACCACATCGAGTTTCTGACCGCCGATCGAGATCTGTACCTGGTCGTTGCCGAGCAGTTGCAGCACCTGGGCGTTGATCACGGTACCCGGCTGCAAAACGACGTCGGCGGTTGCGCCCTGAACGGCAAGCAGCGGGACGAGCGGACTGACGACAATCGACGACATCGGGAGCGCCTGGGCTCGGATCCCGACCTGGGATCACCTGGGTATGCCAGATTGACGCTACCCTGCCGTCGTAAACCCTCTCTTAACCGAGACGCTTGCTACGCGCCTTCGAGCGATTTCAGCACGCGCGCAGCGGCTTCGAAATCGACCAGCCGGGCGGCGCGGCGGGCGGCGACTTCCTCGTCGATGCCCCATTTCTCGGCGTTCCAGTCCTCGTCGACATAGGCGGCGGCCCAGACCTCTTCGGACGTGAGCACGCGATGTCCGAGCGCCAGCGCCAACAGCGCCGAACCGGTCATGGTCGTGACCACATGGGTAGCAGCGATCGACCAGGGGTTTTGCGGCAGCGCACCGCGCGCGGCGGCAATCGCGCCTTCGGGCTGGCTGACGTGAACGATGCCCTCGGCAAGAATGAAATGCGCGCCCAGCGTCTCGGCAGCCCAGAACAGCACCGGGTCCCATGCCGCCGCCTCGCGCGCCACCAGCGCCTCCGGATGCGAGGCGCGGTAGAACAACAGATCCGAGCCGAAATATTTGGCGACGTCATCGATGACGGCCTCGACCCGGTCGGTCACGGCTTCGACCACGCTGTTGGCGAAGCGCGTCAGCGGCATGGTCAGCGGGTTGATGAACTCGACCTGCGCGTTCCATTCCGCCGCGATGCCGCCGGCGATATCGCGGTTCGGCGCGGTCAGCGGCCGCCCCGACGGGGTGCGGACCGGCTTGCCATCGAGCGTGATGCCGAACCCTTCGGGAATCTCGGCGATGTCGGCATGCTGGTAAAAGCGCTTGCGCTGCGGCGTGCGCGTGGTGCGGCGGACCGCCTCCTCCGGATCGAGCGGCGATTGCCCGGCCACTTCGTCGAACAGTTCACGCATGCAGGTATCGCCGGTCCATCGCTGATCAATCCCTCGCAGAATAGGATAAGATCGGACCTGAATAAAGCGAGCCTGCGATGGTGCGATTTGTGGCGGCTGCCCTGGGTTTACTGACGGGTCTGGGCGTTTCGACGTCGCAGGCCGGGTTCCGCACCCCGGAATCGCTGGTCCGCAACGTCTATGCCTATTACGGCGACCGCTCGTCCGACCTCTCCCGGGGCCTGCCGCGCGATCCCGAGACCGCACGGCAGTTTTTCGATCCGAGCCTGCAGCGGAACTGGCTGTCGTCCAAGACCCAGCCCTATGATTTCTTCGTCCAGAGCCAGAACTGGAAGCTCGGCGGCATCGCGATCTCGATCCTGCGCAAGCAGTTCGACAAGACCTATGTCGCCGCGGCCTTCGACAATCAGGGCCGCCAGGTGACCCTGAACTTCATTCTGGTCAACGGCCCCGACGGCTGGGTCATCACCGACGTCGAAAGCCCGCACGATTCCCTGCGGATGTTTCTGGCGCAGTACAACAATTAGCGCATCGCGCGGCGAACCGGCCGCGCGATGCCGATGACTGGCCCTCAACGCGCGTCGAGCGTCTCCAGCACTTTCGGCGGCGACATCGGCAGGCTGTAGAAGCGCTTGCCGAGCGCGTTGTGAGACGGCGTTGGAGACCGCCGCCATCACCGGCACCAGCGGCACTTCGCCGACGCCCTTGACGCCCTGCGGATGCTTGGGGTTCGGCACCTCGACCATGATCGGTGTCGATCATCGGCAGGTCCGAACAGACCGGCATGCGATAGTCGAGGAAGCCGGCATTATCGACCTTGCCGTTCTTGTCGTAGATGTACTCCTCGTTCAGCGCCCAGCCGATGCCTTGCGCGACGCCGCCCTGCATCTGGCCTTCGACATAGCTCGGATGCATGGCGCGGCCGACGTCCTGGATCGCGGTGTAGCGGATCACCCGGACGATGCCGAGATCGACATCGACCTCGACGTCGCAGATATGGGTGCCGAAGCCGCCTTCGGCGCCCTGCGTGTTGAGCTGCACGCCGGCGCCGATCGGGCCGCCCATCGGCGGCGCCTTGCGCCGCGAGCTCGGCCAGCGTCAGCGGCTCGAACTTGCCGGCGTTGGGGCTGACCGGATGCGCCGCGCCGTTCTCCCATTTCACCGCCTCGGGATCGATCTTCCAGATCTTCGCCGCGCGCTCGCGCAGGGTCGCGATCACCTTCTCGGTCGACTGCGTGACCACCATCGCGGAGGCGAACAGCACGCGGCTGCCGCCGGTCAGGTTGCGAGAAGCCGATCGTCGCGGTGTCGCCGATCAGCACCGAGACGCGCCTGTAGTCGATGCCGAGCAACTCGGCGCAGATATTGGCGATCGCGGCGCGCGAGCCGCCGATGTCGGGATGGCCGGTGGTGACGACGACATTGCCGTCCTCGGTGATGTTGACCTGCGCGCTGGATTCGCCGCCGGCGTTGAACCAGAAGCCCGAGGCCACGCCGCGGCCCTGCAGCTTGCCGAGCGGCGCCGTTGTAGTGCGGCGACGCCTTGGCGGCCTCCAGCGTCTCGACGATAGCCGATGCGCGGGAAGACCGGGCCGTGCGCGGCCTTGGTGCCCTCCTTGGCGGCGTTCTTCAGGCGCAGCTCCAGCGGATCCATCTTCAGCGCTTCGGCGAGTCTCGTCGATCACGCACTCGACGGCATAGGCGCCGATCGGCGCGCCCGGCGCGCGATAGGCCGCGACCTTGGAGCGGTTGGACACGCACGTCGAAGCCGACCGACAGCACGTGCGGGATGTCGTAGGGCGCAAAGCTGCACCCGACCGCGCCGCGGATCGGCGAGCCCGGAAACGCGCCGGCCTGCAGATAGAAGGTGCCCTGCGCGGCGACGATCTTGCCGTCCTTGGTCGCGCCGATCTTGACCGTGCTCTTGGAGCCCGAGGTCGGCCCGGTGGCGCGCATCACCTCCTCGCGGGTCATCACCATCTTGACCGGACGGCCGGACTTCTTCGCCAGCAGCGTCGCCAGCGGCTCGAGATAGACGATGGTCTTGCCGCCGAAGCCGCCGCCGATCTCCGCCGGAATGGCGCGGATGTCGCTCTGCGGGATGCCTGTCAGCATACGAGGTCATGGCGCGGACCATGAACTGGCCCTGGCTCGAGCTCCAGATCGTGGTCTTGCCGTCGGCGCCGACGCTGACCAGGCAGGCGTGCGGCTCGATATAGCCCTGATGCACCGGGCGGGTGGTGAAGCTGCGCTCGATCACGATCGTCGGCCTCGGCGAAGCCCTGCGCGACGTCGCCCTTCTTGACCTCGAGCTTGCCGGCGATGTTGGAGGGCTTGCCCTCGAACTTGATGAAGTCGTGCAGGATCGGCGCGTCGGGCTTGATCGCGTCGTCGATCTCGATCGACCACGGCAGCACCTCGTACTCGACCTCGATCAGCTTGCAGGCCTCGCGCCGCGATCTCCTCGGTGGTGGCGGCGACGGCGGCGACCGGATGGCCGGGGAACAGCGCCTTCTCGCGCGCCATGACGTTGCGGCACATCCAGCGCATGTCCTGGATGCCGAGCATGACCGACTTGTCGAGCGGGAAGTCGACGATGTCCTTGCGCGGTGACCACCGCCTTGACGCCGGGCAACGCCTCGGCCTTCGAGGTGTCGATCGACTTGATCCGCGCGTGCGGGTGCGGGCTGCGCAGCACCTTGCCCCAGATCATGCCGGGCATGGTGGTGTCGGCGGCGAAGGCCGCGCGGCCCGTGACCTTGTCGACGCCGTCGGGACGGATGGTGCGCTGGCCGATCCACTTGTTGTCGGTGACGACGTTCATTGCATAGCTCCCAGGTCTCCTGCTGCATCTCAGCGGCCGTTTCCATCACCGCGCGGACGATCTTGTCGTAGCCGGTGCAGCGGCACAGATTGCCGGCGAGCCAGAAGCGAACCTCTTCCTCGCTCGGATCGCGGATTCTTGCGCAGCAGCGCCTCGGACGCCATCAGCATGCCCGAGCGTGCAGATGCCGCATTGCAGCGCCGCCATTTCGAGGAACTTCTGCTGCAGCGGATGCAGCTCGTCGCCCTTCGCCATGCCCTCGATGGTGCCGATCTCGTGGCCCTCGGCCTCGGCCGCCAGCATCAGGCAGGAGCAGACCAGCCGGTCGTCCAGCGTGATGGTGCAGGCGCCGCAATCGCCGGAGGCGCAGCCTTCCTTGGAGCCGGTCAGGCCGAGCGGCCCGCGCAGCGCGTCGAGCATGGTGTCGTTGGGCTCGCACAGAAACTCCGCCGGCTCGCCGTTGATGGTGGTGGTGACGTGAACCTTGGCCATGAATTCAATTCCCTCCCGCGCGTTCGGCGGCGATGGCGGCGGTGCGCTTGAGCAGCACGCCGGCGACCTTGGTGCGGTAGACGATGGTGCCGCGCTTGTCGTCGATCGGACGGCAGGCGGCGCTGCAGGCGGCGGCGGCCTTCTCCAGCGCGGCGTCGTCCAGCCTGCGAGCCGATCAGCGCCTTGGCCGCGTCCTCGACCAGCAGCACGGTCGGCGCCACCGCGCCGAGGCCGACGCGGGCGGCGGTGCAGACGCCGTCCTGCATCGTCAGGCTGACGCCGCAGCCGACCACCGCGATGTCCATTTCGGTGCGCGGGATCATGCGCAGATAGGCGTCGCTCGAACCGGTGGCGCGCGGCGGCAGGGTGAAGCTGACCACGATCTCGCCCGGCTTCAGATTGGTGCGGCCGGGACCGGCCGGGCACCGTCTCGACCGGCAGCTCGCGGCGGCCGTTCGGGCCCTGCAGGGTGACGACGGCACCGGCCGCGACCATCGCGGGCACGCTGTCGCCGGCCGGCGAGCCGTTGCAGAGATTGCCGCCCGCCGAGGCGCGGCCCTGCACCTGCTTGGAGCCGATCAGGTTGACCGCCTCCAGCACGCCGGGCCAGACCTTGCCGAAGCGCGGATGCTCGCGCCAGCGCCGCGCCGGAGACGGCCGCGCCGATGCGGAAGCCGCCATCGGCGGTCTCCTCGATGTGCGGTCATGTTCGGCGATCTTCTTGATGTCGACGATCAGGCCCGGCCGCACGACGCCGGCGCGCATCTGCACCAACAGATCGGTGCCGCCAGCCAGGATGCGCGCGGCACTGCCTGCCGCGGCAAATGCACCGATCGCTTCATCAAGCGTCTGCGGCGCCAGATATCGGATTTCGGTCATGGATTCCCTGCCGTCTCCCGTATGTGTTTTTAAGTTTTTTTCGCGCTATTGAGCCCGCTCAGTTTAGGACCGCTCCAAGCTTACACGGCGCGGGTCGACCCGAACAGCCTCGAACCAAGCATCAGCGCCGCAGGCCTATGCGTTTGGGCCGGTTTGCATCGCGAAAGAGCCACCGCGAATGCCGATCTGCCGCGGGATTTTACCGCAACATCAATCGCGGTTGGCGCAGTTGCGCGAATAGGCGGCGCGGGCTTTCGGGCCCAGGCCTGCGGCATCATCGAGGCATCGCGTCACCTTGTCGCTGAACGAGCGGCGCGGCGCCGATGGGGCGCGCGGCTGCTGCGCCTCATTGAGCCTGGGCACAACCGGCACCTCGATCCGCGGCGGTGGCGGCCCCGCCGGCAGCGGCGGATTGAATTGCGACCAGCCTGGCGGGGTCATCTGCTGGCCGAACGCGGCGCCACCGATAAACAACGGCACGGCGGCGATGATGAAAATCGCGCGAGGTTTCATCCCGGCCATGTCGTGATCGCCGGCGGCGTTCGCAAGCCGGTCACTCTTCCGGCGCGTTCTCGATCGGATCGAAGCGGTCGGCTTCGAGACCCAGCAGGTTCCACGACTGCAGCATATGCGGCGGCAACGGCGCGGTGGCATCGATCACGCCGCCGCGCGGATGCGGGATCACGATTCGCCGCGCTAGCAGATGCAGGCGCTTCTGCAGGCCGCCCGGCAATTCCCAATTCTCCTTGTTGAAGTATTTGGGATCGCCGATGATGGCGTGACCGATATGCGCCATGTGCGCGCGCAATTGATGGGTGCGCCCTGTGACCGGCTTCAGCGACACCCAGGCCAGTTTCTGCGCCGAGGTTTCCACCACAGCATAATAGGTCACGGCGTGGCTGGCGCCCTCGTCGCCATGCGCGGCGATGCGCATGATGGTGTCTTCCTCGTTCTCTTCCTTGGCCAGGTACGTCGAGATCCGGCCTTGCTTCGGCTTCGGCACGCCGGCGACCAGCGCCCAATAGATCTTGCGCGCCGAACGATGGCGGAACGAACCGGTCAGCGCGGTGGCGGCAAAGCGCGTCTTGGCAATCAGCAGGCAGCCCGCGGTCTCCTTGTCGAGCCGATGCACCAGTCGGGGTTTCTGACCCTTGGCGTCGCGCATCACCTCCAGCATCTGGTCCACATGCCGCGTCGTGCCGGAGCCGCCCTGCACCGCCAGACCGGCCGGCTTGTTCAGCACCATGACATCTGCATCCTCGAACAGGATCATGTCCCTGAGCGTCTGCAGCGTCTTGGTTTCGGCCTCCGAGAGATTGCCGGCGACTTTTGGAGTGTCGAGCTTCAGCGGCGGAATCCGAACGCTCTGGCCCTCTTCGAGCCGGTCCTTGCTGTCGGCGCGCTTGCCGTTGACGCGCAACTCGCCTTTGCGGACGATGCGCTGGATGTGAGAAAACGACAGCCCGGGAAATCGTGCTTCCAGAAAGCGATCGACCCGCATGTTGTTCTCGTCCGCGGTCACCACCACGGTCTGAACCTTGGTCGGCAACGGTGTCGGCGCGACAACGGCCTTCTCGGGCTCGGCGACGAACGGCGCCGGCTTCGGCGCGCGCCGCTCGGATAACCGAGCCGGCGGCTTCCCAGCGCCGGGACGAAAGCCCGGCTTGCGATCGGCCTTGTTGCGGTCGCCTTTTGTCCGATCGCTTTGGATCCGGTCGCCGCCCGGCCCGCGCTTTTCCTTGGAGGCTTCGCGATACGGCCGCGCGCCCTTCGGGCGATCGCCGGACATACGTTTCGCCAGAGGTCTTTTGACGCGGCGGCTCATGGTGTTGCAGGCTCCAGATGAAACTGTTGCCTAGCGCAAAAGGGCCGAATCGTCACGGTTTAATCGCGAGCTACCGCACCGTACCGGCCAATATGACCGCGACCTTCCTGTTGCCCTCGACGCTCAGATGACGCCCGTCGGGGCCCACACCGCCGGGCTGGTGCGCCACCGCGATGATGGAAGGCATCGCGTCGACCACCCGGATGCCCCGCGCCTTCAACTGGCTCTTGATCGCCGCGATGTTTGCTGCGGCCTGAGCCGGGCTCATATTGTGCCTGATGTCATTGGCCGCGCTGTCGGCCAGGATCACGGTCCGGGTTCCTTGCGGGACCGCGCTCGAAACCCGCGCCAGCGTTGCGTCGGTAGTCTCGCCCCACACCCCGGCATTGGTGATGTGAACCTGGGAGCCTTTTGCATGCAGCAGCCCCTCCAGCACGGCAGGCCACATTTCCGGTTCGGAGACGTTGCCACGCACCGCACTGTGGCCGAGCGCCACGACCTGCGCGGACGCGGGCGCGATCGATGCGACAACGAGACCGGCCATCGCAGCCACGCAGATGCGGGCATTTCGACAATTCATTTCAGCCCTCCCGAACCAATCGTTGAGCAAAGGTACGCGAACAAGATACCGCGCAGCCGGAATTAGCAAGCGGGATTGAATGCAATGCCAGGTTTCGCTGACGGCGGCGCGACACGGCGAGCGCAGCTGCTCACCATTTCGCAGATCATGCCGCCACGGTATTATGATCGACCTACAATTATTGATTAAGCCATTGTCAGGCGCGAGCGAATCAAAGCATTTTTGCGGCCATTGTTTCTGGCGTCAATTATCGGCGTCCGTCTTCTTTTGATTTCTAATTAGCAGCCGTGGTTGGCATCAGCTGTCTGGTTGCGAGATATATTTTTAGGGATGCGATGATTTCAGAACCACGCCGATTGCGGATGAAATGGTTGGGGCAGTCTTGCTTTGCGGATCGCTCCATCGGTCAGACGACCAGCCGCCCTGCTGCCATTGTTCGGCGTTTCGGCAAACCTAAGCTGTGCCTGGCGGTCTTTTTATCGCTGGCACCCGTTGGAGCTTCTCTTGCTCACACGGTCTCGATTGGCTACGAGGCGCTTGGCAATGGCGTTTTTGATGTGTGGTACGGGACGTACCACAGCGGCGTCAATTACACGGAAGGTGCCCTTCAACTAGTCGGACCTTCAATCACGACAACCGTTGCCTTTACCATGCTGGTTGCCAGCAAACCGGGCGGCTTGATCGACGGCAGGACAAACTTCTATTCAAACTCCGCCGGAACGGGTCTGACTGGTACTCCTGTTGCGATAACAGGCAATGGTGGATCCTTTAATGGACAGGCCTCGGGCATATTAGGCTGGCAGGGCGTCCAGTTCACGGGCATCACAAAGCCCGGAACGTACACGTTCACCTACATTCCGATCGCAAGTCCAACCGTCGAGTGGGACCCAATTAACAACGCTATTTTGACAGCCAGTTTTACCCTTACGGCACAGGCGCTAGGAACGACCTTTGCTTCTCTGTTGCCGCAAGGCGCGCCGACCAACGTGCTCAACGTGGCAGCTGCGCTCGACAATTTCGTGGCAAACGGGAGCGCACTGCCGGCCAGCCTTCAGAACCTCTATAATTTTACGCCGGCGCAGCTCGCCGCTGCATTGAGTGCGCTTTCCGGAGAGCCTGCGACCGACAGCGAGCGGGGCGCGTTTCAGCTGATGAACCAGTTTCTCGGCGTGATGCTTGATCCGTTCGCCAGTGGCCGTAGCTGCGATGGAGGTGGTTCCGATCCCAGAGATCCATCGTTCGGTCGTGCTGACTGTGGAGCTCAAGCAACCGGTTTTGCGCCCGAGCGACAAGCCAGCTTTCCGTCCGACATAGCGCTCGCTTATGCCTCGATGCTCAAAGCGCCGGCGATGCAACCATTTGAGCAGCGATGGACAGCATGGGGATCGAGTTTCGGTGGAAGTAGCAATTCCGCCGGCAACGCGGCTGTCGGCTCCAACAATGTCAGCGCTCGCGACTATGGTTTCGCCAGCGGGATGGACTACCATTTTTCGCCGGACACGCTGGCGGGCTTCGCGCTCGCCGGTAGCGGTGTCAACTGGGGCCTGGCGCAAGGTCTTGGCGGTGGTCGCAGCGACGCTCTCCAACTCGGTGTCTATGGAAAGACCTATTTTGGGCCAGCGTACGTTGCCGCAGCCCTTGCCTTCACGAATAACTGGTTCACGACCAATCGCCTCGCTCTCGGCGACCAACTGACTGCAAAGTTCAACGGTCAAAGCTTTGGCGGACGGGTCGAAGGCGGATATCGCTTCGCGATGCCTTCGAATGCGGGTCGAATTGAAATCTCTCCTTACGCTGCCATTCAAGCGCAGTCGTTCCATACTCCCAACTACAGCGAAACCGATTTTAGCGGCGGCGGTCTGGGGCTGAATTTCAACGCGAAGAATGAGACCGATACTCGGAGTGAATTGGGCGTGCGCTTCGCCGATAAGACCGCGATCAGCGACACGCCGCTGATTTTGCGCGCGCGGCTCGCCTGGGCCCATGACTGGGTCGAAAATCCCGCACTGAATGCCGCCTTCCAGGCGCTTCCGGGATCGAGCTTTGTCGTGAACGGCGCACCAATTCCGGCCGATTCAGTGCTTGCATCTGTCGGTGCCGAACTTCGCTTGACCGCGCGCTGGTCGGTCATGGCCAAGTTCGATGGCGAATTCGCGAACAGTTCGCAAACCTACGCCGGCACGGGAACGCTGCGCTATAGGTGGTGAACCGGCCAACCCCGGCCGGGACGGGTCCCGGAAGCAAATGACGACGGTCCGACCTGTGCGACGCTACCCCCGCTCCTTGCGGAGCTTGGCCCAATAATCCAGCCGCTTCCTGATCTCGCGTTCAAAACCGCGATCGGGCGGGTCGTAAAAAGTCTGGCGGCCGAGCGTCTCCGGGAAATAATCCTGGCCGGAAAACGCGTCGGGCTCGTCGTGGTCGTATTGATAGCCGCCGCCATAGCCTTCGGACTTCATCAGCTTGGTCGGCGAATTCAGGATGTGCTTCGGCGGCAGCAGCGAGCCGTTTTGTTTCGCCGCTGCCATCGCCGCGCCAAAGGCCTTGTAGGCGGCGTTGGATTTCGGCGCGGTGGCGAGATAGATCACGGCCTGCGCGATCGCCAGTTCGCCCTCGGGATGACCGAGGAAATCGTAGGCATCCTTGGCAGCGTTGCAGATCACCAGCGCCTGCGGATCGGCCAAGCCGATGTCCTCGACCGCCATCCGCACCACACGCCGCGCCAGGAACAAGGGATCCTCGCCGGCGTCCATCATCCGCGCCAGATAATATAGCGCCGCATCGGGATCCGAACCGCGCACCGATTTATGCAGCGCCGAAATCAGGTTGTAATGCCCGTCCGCCGATTTGTCGTAAATCGGCGCGCGGCGCTGCAGGATGTCCTGCAACTGCTCGGCATTGAACATCTCGCCGGCCCGGGCCGCGCGCCAGACTTCTTCGGCGAGCGTCAGCGCGGCGCGGCCATCGCCATCGGCCATCCGCACCAGCACTCCGCGCGCCTCGGCATCGAGCGGCAGCATTTTGCCTTCGATTGCCTCGGCATGGCTGAACAGCTTTTCGACCGCGGCCGGATCGAGCGAATGAAACACCAGCACCCGCGCCCGCGACAGCAGCGCGGCGTTGAGTTCGAACGAGGGATTTTCCGTGGTCGCGCCGACCAGCACCACGGTGCCGTCTTCCATGACAGGCAGAAACGAATCCTGCTGGGCGCGGTTGAAACGATGCACCTCGTCGACGAACAACAACGTCCCGGTGCCGGTCTCACGCCGCGCGCGGGCCCCGTCAAACACCTTCTTCAGATCGGCGACGCCGGAAAACACCGCCGAGATCTGCTCGAAATGCAGCTCGGTCGCATCCGCCAGCAGCCGCGCCACCGTGGTCTTGCCGGTCCCGGGCGGTCCCCAGAACACCAGCGAGCCGAGCGTGCGAGTCTCCAGCATCCGCGTCAGCGCGCCGTCCGGGCCCAGAATATGATCCTGCCCGACCACGTCCGACAGCGTGCGCGGACGCAGCCGGTCCGGCAGCGGACGCGGCGCATCGCGCTCCAGCCCTGCCGCTGCAAACAACGTTGCCGATGTCGTCTCGCGTGGTCGCTTCGGGCTCATCCGCCGAGCGTGGCGTTGATGGTCTGGCCGCCGCGTACCAGCGTGATGCGCCACAGCCGCGACGACGCCTGCGTCGCCTTGTCGAGATCGGTGGTCTTGGCGATCTTCTGGTTGTTGACGGCCAGGATGATGTCGCCCTTCTGGAAACCGAAATTCGCGGCGAGGCTGTCCTCGCCCGGGTCGATCACGACCACACCTTCGGTATCGGCATCGAGATGCAGTTCATCGGCGACCGCCGGCGAAATGTTGGACACCTTGGCGCCCTGGAACGGAGACCGCGCGGTCAGGGTCATCTCTGCCCGCCCGGTGTCCGGCGCGGTCTCGAGCGCGATGGTCAGCTTCTGCGGCTTACCCCCGCGCTGCACCTCGATCTGCGCGGTGCCGCCGAGCGGACGGGTGGCAAAGCGATAGTCGAACGCGTTGGGATCCTCGACGGTCTGGCTGTCGATGCCGACAATCAGATCGGACGCTTTCAGGCCGGCCTTTGCCGCCGGGCTGTTGGGAACCACGCTTGCGACCAGCGCACCGGTCGGAAGCTTGAGGCCAAGGCTGTCGGCAATTTCAGGCGTTACCGCCTGCAAACGCGCACCGAGCCACGGTCGCTTGACCGCGGTGCCGCCGCTCTTGGCGGAAGCGACGACGACACGCACCATGTTGGCCGGGATCGCAAAACCGATGCCTTGCGAGCCGCCGGAGCGCGAGAAGATCGCGGTGTTGATGCCGGCGAGTTTGCCGGTCATGTCGACCAGCGCACCGCCGGAATTGCCGGGATTGATCGGCGCGTCGGTCTGGATGAAGAACTGATAGTCTGTGATGCCGACCTGGGTGCGTGCCAACGCCGAAATGATGCCGTGGGTCACGGTCTGGCCGACGCCGAACGGATTGCCGATCGCCAGCACCACGTCCCCCACCATCAACTCATCGGAATTGGCGAAATCCAGTGTCGGGAATTTCTCGTGGACGTCCTTCAGCCTGAGCACAGCAAGGTCGCTGCGGGTGTCCTTGAGGACGATCTCGGCCTCGAACTCGCGCTTGTCCGACAGCGACACCTTGACCTGATCGGCGCCCTCGATGACGTGGACATTGGTCACGACCAGACCGGACGGATCGACCATCACGCCCGATCCCAGCGAACGCTGCATCTGTTCCGGCTGGCTGCCGGGCACGCCGAAGAAGCGCCGGAAAATGGGGTCGTCCAGCAAGGGATTACGGTTCTGCACCATCTTGGCGGCGTAGACATTGACCACCGCGGGCTGCACCCGCTGCACGATCGGCGCGTAGGACAGCCGCAACTCGCTCGGCGACGCCGGCAGGCGTCGGTCCTGGGCCTGCGCCTGTCCGGCGACGGAGATCGAGATCGCGGCCAGCAGAGCCGTGGTCATGGCAATACGGAAATTTCGGAACATTGAGGCCTCTCAAAGAGATGGCGGCAATATAGGAGGTTCGGCCTGGCAATAGAAGGCTTGCCGGCGGCTTTCCCGCGGCGTTTTGCGCGCCGAATCAGGCGATCCGGCGCCTCACCGCAGGACGGCTTGTGCTCGATCGCCACGCCCGCGAAACACGAATGACGGACATCATACTGTTGCTGCGGGAGCACAGCTCCAGCCAACCTAAGTGAAGACGATGCCATGTCGCCCCGGTGTCGTAGATCATTCCTAACATTTCTGAATATTTCAATCGGCAACGGCAACGGCATAAACCGTTCGATTCGAAACGATCTGTGGTGCGGAGCAACCGCGCGGGCGCAGGTCGTCAACAACCAAACACGAAGACAACACGGGGGTCGATCATGCGTAGAACAAATTGGATGGCGGCAACGGCAATTGGTTTAATCAGCGTCGCGATGACATCCGGTGCGCGGGCGCAGTCGGCCAATGCGCAGGACGCCGAAATCGCACTGCTCAAGCAGCAGCTCAAACTGATGGAGCAGAAGATCGACAGATTGCAGCAGCAGACCTCGGCGAACGCCACCGCGGCGGCGAAGGCCAATGCCAAGGCAGAAGCAGCAAAGACCGAAGCCGCGAAGGTCGAGCCCCGTTTGGCCAGCCTCGGTAGCAGCAGCGCCAACGCCGCCTATCCGGTCAAGGGACCGGGCGTGATTCCTGACGCCGTGGTCCACATGACCAACAACCGGCCGACCATCTGCACCCTCGACGAACAGAACTGCATTTCGCTCACCAGCCGCATTCACTGGGACGTCGGCGGCTACGATTATCGCCCCAACAGCGCGGCGACCTCGCCACAGAAACTCGATAATGGTGAAAACCTGCGCCGCGCGCGCATCGGCGTGATCGGAAAATTCTTCGGCGACTGGAATTACGCGCTGATCTACGACTTCGGTGGTTCGTCCGACGGTTTCGCCGGCACCGGAAGCTTCGGCGCGGCCCTTCCCGCGACGGGTGGCACCGCGGTCGGCTTCCTGCCCGGTGGCGCCGTCTCCGGCGTCGAGAACGCCTATCTGAGCTACACCGGTTTCAAGCCGTTCGGCGGCAAGCTCGCCATCGATGGCGGCATCATGGATATGTATTATACGCTCGACGAATCCTCGAGCTCGAACGACATTCCGTTCATGGAACGCGCGTCCTCGGGCATCATCGCGCAAAACATCGCCGCCGGCGATTTTCGCTCCGGCGCCGGCGCGCGCTGGTACGATGACCGGTTCTGGGCCGGCGGCTATGTCACCGGCCCGGCGACCGGCGCCATTCATTCCGCGTCCAGCCTCAATCCCAACGGCACCACCGAGCAGGTCGGCGCCTTCGCGCGCGCCGCCGGACAGATTGTCAGCGGCAATGACTACTCGCTTCACCTCGGCGGCGAAGGCGAGTGGCTGATCCGGGCGCCACGCAACGAGATCACCGGCGCGCAGACCCTGACCCTGAGCGACCGTCCGGAATTGCGCATCGACCCGACGACGCTGATCACCACCGGCGCGCTCGCGGGCGTCTCCGGCGCCCAGGTGTATAGCGGCGAAGCAGCGGCCACCTACGGCCCGCTGTTCGCGCAGGGTGAATATTTCTGGTACAATGTCGATCGCGGCAACAGTCCGATCCCGTTGTCGAGCGTCAAGTTCGACGGCGGCTATGCCGAAGTCGCTTATGCGCTGACCGGCGAAACCCGCAAATACAATGCGGCCACCGCATCCTATGGCGGGCTCGCGCCCTTCCATCCGCTGTCGTTCACCGAGAACGGCTGGGGCGCCTGGGAAATCGCCGGCCGCGTCTCGACCATGAACCTCAACGATCAGCTCGCGATCGCCAACGGCGTCGCCGGCGGCCGGCAGACGGTCTACACGGCGGCGCTGAACTGGTACGTCAACCGCAACGTCCGCTTCATGTTCGACTATCTGCATGGCGACGTCGCCAAGCAGATCAGCGCAACCAACGCCGGCGACGCCGGCTCGAAGTTCAATGCCGTGGCGATGCGGACCCAAGTCGCTTTCTAGGTGGCGTTCCAGGTTCTAGAGGCGCTTCGGGTAACCGGATCATGACCGGAAACATCGATCTGGACCGGCGGGGCGGCTTTGGCTGCCCCGCCACCGTTTTGTGATGGGCTTGCAATTGACCCGGAGCGGCGTCAGGTAGTTCCTGTTCGATATCGAGAGAACCGGAGCCCCAGACATGAAAGCCGTCGGCTACAAAAAATCCCTGCCGATCGATGCCGCGGAAGCGCTGATCGATTTCGAGGCGCCGAAACCGGAACCGAAGGGCCGCGACATCCGCGTCGCGGTGAAGGCGATTTCGGCCAATCCGGTCGATTACAAGGTCCGCAAACGCGCCGCACCGCCCGAGGGCGAAACCAAGATCCTCGGCTACGACGCCGCCGGCGTGGTCGACGCGGTCGGCCCCGATGTAACGCTGTTCAAAGCCGGTGACGAGGTGTTTTACGCCGGCTCGATCCAGCGCCAGGGCACCAACTCCGAATTCCATCTGGTCGACGAACGCATCGTCGGACGTAAGCCGACGAGCCTGTCGTTCGGTCAAGCCGCAGCGTTACCGCTGACCTCGATCACCGCCTGGGAATTGCTGTTCGACCGGCTCGGCGCCGTGCCCGGCATGAGCGTCGATCCGCGCACGTTGCTGATCACCGGTGGCGCCGGCGGGGTCGGTTCGATCCTGATCCAGCTCGCCCGCCGCCTCACGGGCCTCTCCGTGGTCGCCACTGCGACCCGGCCGGAATCGCAAAAATGGTGTCTTGAGCTCGGCGCGCACGCGGTGATCGATCACAACAAGCCGATGAAGGAGCAGATCGAGAAGCTAAAAGTGCCGCCGGTGGCGCTGGTTGCCAGTCTGACGTTCACTGAGCAGCACTACAAGGCAATCGCCGAATTCATGGCACCGCAGGGCAAATACGGCCTGATCGACGATCCGCCGGAATTCAATGTCAGCGCCTTCAAGGGGAAAGCGATCTCGATCCATTGGGAATCGATGTTCACACGCTCTTCGTTCCAGACGCCCGACATGATCGGCCAGCACATGCTGCTCAATAACGTCGCCGATCTGATCGACAAGGGCGTGCTGCGCACCACGGTCGACCAGACCTTCGGGACGATCGACGCCGCCAACCTGAAACGCGCGCATGCCCTGCTGGAAAGCGGACAATCGCGCGGCAAGATCGTGCTGGAGGGGTGGTAGTTCATCCCAAGACGCCATGGTTCGAGACGCGCGGCGTTGCCGCGCTCCTCACCATGAGGACCTCATCCTGAGTGTCTGACCGAAAAAGCATTTTCACCTTTGTGACGCATGGTTCGAGACGCCGCTGCGCGGCTCCTCACCATGAGGCCGTAAAAAATACGAGGACCTCATCCTGAGGCGGCGCGAAGCGCCGTCTCGAAGGATGTGCCACGAAGCGGGCTACGCGCTATGCGATCGTCTGCACGATGCCGCCTTCGACCCGCAGCGCGGCGCCATTGGTTGCGGAAGCTTGTTTCGAGGCCACGTAGACCACCATGTTGGCGACTTCATCGACGCTGGCGAAGCGTTGCAGCAACGAGGTCGGGCGGTGTTGCTTGACGAAGTTCGTCGCCGCCTCATCCAGTGACTGGCCGTTCTGTTTCGCCAGTTCCCTGACGAAGGTTTCGACGCCTTCCGACATGGTCGGGCCCGGCAGCACCGAATTGACCGTGACGGCGGTGCCCTTGGTGGTTTCGGCAAGGCCGCGCGAGATCGCGAGCTGCGCGGTTTTGCTCATGCCGTAGTGGATCATTTCCTTCGGGATGTTGAGGCCGGACTCCGAGGAGATAAAGACGATCCGGCCCCAATTGCGCTTGAGCATGCCGGGTAGATATTCGCGCGACAGCCGCACGCCCGACATCACGTTGACCTCGAAGAAGCGGGTCCAGTCTTCATCCGGGATGTCCACGAATTCCTTCGGCTCGAAGATGCCGGCGTTGTTGATCAGGATATCGACGTGCGGCACCTCTGCGAACAACGCCCGGCAGCCGGCAGCCGTCGAGACATCCGCCGCGACGCCGCGCAGCTTGGCCTGCGGCGTCGCCTTGGCGATGGCGGCCACCGCCGCATCGACCTTGACCTGGCTGCGGCCGTTGATCACCACGGTCGCGCCCGTCTCCGCCAGCCCCTTGGCGATGGCGTGGCCGATGCCGGCGGTCGATCCCGTTACCAGCGCGGTCTTGTCCGAAAGATCGATTTTCATGGGAGTTCTCCAACCTTGATGCGTTGGATATCGGGTGCCGGGCGCCGCAGCGCAATCGTCGACCGCGCGCCTCAGATGCCCAATAAAAAAGCGGCGCACCGGGCGCCGCTTTTGAAGCAATTCTCAGGAATCCGATTCTCCGGAGGCCTTACGCGGCTTCCGAGGACTTTTCCTGCTCCGGGCCGGAATCCTTGCCCTTGGCGTCGACGTCGCGGTCGACGAATTCGATCACCGCCATCGGCGCATTGTCGCCGTAGCGGAAGCCGGCCTTGATGATGCGGGTGTAGCCGCCCTGACGATCCTTGTAGCGGGGCGCCAGCACGTCGAACAGCTTCCTGGTCTGATCGATGTCGCGCATCTCGCTGATTGCCTGACGGCGCATCGAGAGCCCGCCCTTCTTGCCGAGCGTGACCAGCTTCTCGACGATCGGGCGCAATTCCTTGGCCTTCGGCAGCGTGGTGACGATCTGCTCGTGCTTGATCAGCGCAGCGCACATATTGGCGAACATCGCGCGGCGATGCTCGGCGGTGCGGTTGAGCTTGCGATGAACCTTGCCGTGACGCATTTGATTTATTCCTTGGTCTTAACCCGTCGCGACGGTTCGTCGGACATGTTGCTCAGGTGGGCTGCCTGCGTTCGCCCATTTGGTCGTTCCGGGGCGCGCATCAGCGCGAACCCGGAATGACGAATTCTCAGTAATGATCCTCGAAGCGCTTGGCGAGCTCGTCGATATTCTCCGGCGGCCAGCCCGGCACTTCCATGCCGAGATGCAGACCCATCTGGGCCAGCACTTCCTTGATCTCGTTCAGCGACTTGCGGCCGAAGTTCGGGGTACGGAGCATTTCCGCTTCCGACTTCTGCACCAGATCGCCGATGTAGACGATGTTGTCGTTCTTCAAGCAGTTGGCCGAACGCACCGACAGTTCGAGTTCGTCGACCTTCTTGAGGAACGCCGGGTTGAAGGCGAGATCCGGAATGATCTCCTGCGCCACTTCCTTGCGCGGCTCTTCGAAATTGACGAACACGTTGAGCTGATCCTGCAGGATGCGCGCGGCATAGGCCACCGCGTCATCGGGCGAGATCGCGCCGTTGGTCTCGATCGTCATGGTCAGCTTGTCGTAGTCGAGGATCTGGCCCTCGCGGGTGTTCTCGACCTTGTAGGACACCTTGCGGACCGGCGAGAACAGGCTGTCGACCGGGATCAGGCCGATCGGCGCGTCTTCCGGACGGTTGCGCTCGGCGGCGACATAGCCCTTGCCGGAAGCGACCGTGAATTCCATGCGAATCTCGGCGCCCTCGTCCAGGGTGCAGATCTGCAGATCCGGATTGAGCACCACGACGTCGCCGACGGTCTGGATGTCGCCGGCGGTGACGGCGCCCGGGCCCTGCTTCTTCACGACCATGCGCTTGGGGCCTTCGCCCTGCATCTTGATCGCGATGTCCTTGATGTTGAGCACGATGTCGGTGACGTCCTCACGAACGCCCGCGATCGAGGAGAACTCGTGCAGCACGCCGTCGATGTGCACCGACTGCACGGCAGCGCCCTGCAGCGAGGACAGCAGGATGCGGCGCAGCGCGTTGCCCAAGGTCTGGCCGAAGCCGCGCTCGAGCGGCTCGGCGACCAGGGTCGCGAAACGGTTGGCGTCGGAGCCCGGAGTTACCTGGAGCTTGTTCGGCCGGATAAGTTCTTGCCAATTTTTCTGGATCGTCACTGTTTCACCCATGCGGCCGGCCATCGTAGCAACCGGCGTTGGAGATCGCGGATCAGCCGCGGCTAGCAAATCATCAAAATCATCGCCGGCAGGAGCCCTGAAAGAGCCCTGCCCGCGACCAAACATCAAACGCGCCGACGCTTGCGCGGACGGCAACCATTGTGCGGGATCGTGGTCACGTCGCGGATCGAGGTGACGGTGAAGCCCGCGGCCTGCAGCGCGCGAAGCGCCGATTCACGGCCCGAACCCGGACCGGCCACTTCAACCTCCAGGGTGCGCATGCCGTGTTCCTGCGCCTTCTTGGAAACGTCTTCGGCCGCGACCTGCGCGGCATAGGGGGTCGACTTGCGCGAACCCTTGAAGCCCATCGTGCCCGCCGACGACCAGGCAATGGTGTTGCCCTGCGCGTCGGTGATGGTGATGGTGGTGTTGTTGAACGACGAATTGACGTGCGCGATACCCGAAGCGATGTTCTTGCGCTCACGACGGCGTACGCGGGTGGCATCCTTGCCCATAGCAAAACCTTTCTTACGATCTCAAACGCCGCCGTAATGCCAGCGGCTACACCAAAAAAGCCGATGGCGAATAGAAACCTATTCGCCACCCGCTTCGCTAAATCGAATGTTACTTCTTCTTGCCGGCGATCGACTTGGCCGGGCCCTTGCGGGTGCGCGCATTGGTATGGGTGCGCTGACCACGCACCGGCAGACCGCGGCGATGGCGCAGGCCGCGATAGCAGCCGAGGTCCATCAGACGCTTGATGTTCATGCCGGTCTCACGGCGAAGGTCGCCCTCGACCAGATAGTCGCGGTCGATCACTTCACGAATCTGCAGGACTTCCTGGTCGCTGAGTTGCGACACACGGCGGTCATCGGGAATCTTTACCTTCTCCAGGATATCGGCGGCATTCTTCTGGCCGATGCCATGGATGTACTGGAGCGCGATCAGCACGCGCTTGTTGGTCGGGATGTTCACGCCGGCAATACGGGCCACGGACTGCTCTCCTGTTGCCGATCGCTTCAACCGGCTGATTTCTAAGTTATTTCGGACCAAGTGTCCGCAAACGCGAACACGACGCCCGACCCCTCGGGTGGCTTGGGGCCCGGCATCGTCTGGAACTATCCGACTTGGATGCTGGGCTTATTAAAGGATTCAACTTGGTTTCGTCAACCGTTCCTATGCTTTAGCTCGCTTTTTCGTGACCTTTTTGGCCACTTTTCCACCCCGGGTAGCGGCCCGGGTCTTGGCTGCCGCGCGCGGCGACTTCTTGGTGGACCTGGAGGCGGTTTTGGTGGCCTTCCGGGCGCTTTTGGCAGCCTTTTTGGCTACTTTGGCAGTCTTTTTGGCGGCCTTCCTGGGCGCCTTCGCAGCGGTCCGGGCGGCCGACTTGGCGGCCTTGCCGGAGGTTTTGCGGGCCGATTTGGCAGCGGCCTTCGACGGCGCCTTGTGTTCGACGGCCCCGATCGCCTCGAGGATTCGGTTGATCTCGCGGGTGACGTGCTCGATCGTCATCATGCCGTCGACCGTCAGCAACTTGCGGCGCTCGGAGTAGTAGTGAATCAGCGGCTCGGTCAGGGTCCGGTAGCTCGCCAGCCGCTTCGACAGTACTTCCGGCGTGTCGTCGACCCGCACTTCCTCGCCACGCGCCCGCATCTCGGCGACGCGGGTTTCGACGCGGCTCAGCAAAGCGCTTTCATTGACGCGCAATTCGATCACGGCGTCGAGCTTGATGTGCTTCTTTTTCAGCAGATCGTCGAGCGCCTCGGCCTGCGGCACGGTGCGCGGAAAACCGTCAAGGATGAAACCGTTCTTCATGTCGGGCTGGTCGAGCCGGTCGGAAATGATTCCGATCACGATCTCGTCCGGTACCAGCGAGCCCGCGGCCATGATGTCCTTGGCCTGCAACCCGATCGGGGTCTCCGCGGCGACCGCCGCGCGCAGCATCTCGCCGGTGGAGAGCTGAACGATGTTGTATTTGTGGATCAGCCGCTGGGCCTGCGTGCCCTTGCCTGCTCCGGGCGGCCCCAAAAGAATCAGTCGCATTTCAGTCAGCCCCCCGGCTCGGTGGGCGAAACGACCGCACACCTGTTGTTTTAAGTATCCACGCGCCCTCGCCCCAAACCTAGCGGCGCCGGCCCCGCAATTTCGACTTCCGGATCAGCCCCTCATATTGATGGGCAAGCAGATAACCCTGCACCTGCGACACCGTGTCCATGGTCACGCTGACCACGATCAACAGCGAAGTACCGCCGAAGTAGAATGGCACCGAAGCGTAGGAAATCAGGATTTCCGGAATCAAACAGACGATCGCGAGATAAATCGCACCGAGCACGGTAATGCGTGACAGCACGTAGTCAATATATTCGGCAGTGCGCTCGCCAGGCCGGATGCCCGGAATGAAGCCGCCGTGCTTCTTGAGGTTGTCGGCGGTCTCGGTCGGGTTGAACACGATCGCGGTGTAGAAGAAAGCGAAGAACACGATCAGCGCCAGGTACATGATCAGGAACAACGGCCGGCCGTGACCGAGCTGGGTGGTGATCCACTGGAACCATTCCGGCCCCTTGCCCGCGTTGAAGTTGGCCACCGTGGTCGGCAGCAGCAACAGCGACGAGGCGAAGATCGGGGGAATCACGCCGGATGTGTTGAGCTTGAGCGGCAGATGCGAGGACTGGCCCTCGAACATCTTGTTGCCGACCTGGCGCTTCGGATACTGGATCAGCAACCGGCGCTGCGCCCGCTCCATGAACACGATGAAGGCGATCACGGCGACCGCCATGATGATCACGACCAGAATCAGGCCGGTCGACAGCGCGCCCTGGCGTCCGAGTTCCAGCATGTTGGCGATCGCCGAAGGCAGTTCGGCGACGATGCCGGACAGGATGATCAGCGAGATGCCGTTGCCGATGCCGCGCGAGGTGATCTGCTCGCCGAGCCACATCAGGAACATGGTGCCGCCGGTCAGGGTGATCGCGGTCGAGAGCCGGAAGAACAGGCCGGGGTCGCTGACGACATTGCCGGCGCCCTCGAGGCCGACGGCGATGCCGTAGGACTGGAACGCGGCGAGGATCACGGTCAGATAGCGGGTGTACTGGTTCAGCGTCTTGCGGCCGGACTCGCCCTCTTTCTTCAGCGCCTCGAGCTGCGGCGACACCGTCGTCAGTAGTTGGATGATGATGGAGGCCGAAATATACGGCATGATGTTCAAGGCGAAGATCGCCATGCGGTGGATGCCACCGCCGGAGAACATGTTGAACATGCCGAGGATGCCGCCGGCCTGGGTGTTGAACACCTGCTCCCAGATATGCGGATCGATGCCAGGCAGCGGAATGTAGGTGCCGAGGCGATAGACCAGCAGCGCCCCCAGGGTGAACCAGATCCGCTTCTTCAGTTCGTCGGCCTTGGCAAACGCTCCGAAATTGAGATTTGCCGCCAGTTGTTCCGCTGCTGAGGCCATGTTGGGCTTTCTCCCGCGCCGCTTGTGCTGTCATGACCCGGCCGGGGCACTCAGCAGACGCCGGACATTATCTGGTGCTCGGCTTCGATAAGTCCATTGTTCTATCGCGCCGATCGCCCGCCGGTGCGGGCGATGACGCAGTTGTTACGCCGCCTCGCCTTCGTCTTTTTCGACGGGCGCCAGGATCTTCACGGTGCCGCCGGCCTTCTCGACCGCCGCGATCGCGGACTTCGAGGCGCCGTGCACCTCGATGTTGAGCTTGGCCTTGAGTTCACCGCGGCCGAGCAGCCGCACGCCGGCCTTCGAACGCCGGAGCACGCGGGCCTTCACCAGCGATTCGGCGTTGATGGTGTCCTTGGCGTCGAGCGTCTTGGAATCGATCGCCTGCTGGATGCGGTCGAGATTGATCTCGGCATATTCGACCCGGAAGATGTTGTTGAAGCCACGCTTCGGCAGTCGCCGATGCAGCGGCATCTGGCCACCCTCGAAGCCCTTGATGCGCACGCCCGAGCGCGCGGTCTGGCCCTTGCCGCCGCGTCCCGAGGTCTTGCCCTTGCCTGAGCCGATGCCACGGCCGACGCGCATGCGCTTCTTGCGCGAGCCGGCGTTGTCGGCGATATCGCTGAGCTTCATCGCGAAATTCCTTTATCCCGGGAGCATGATCTTGACCGAAAACCGGTCCCCACTTTTCGGGATCATGCGCCTCCTGTTTTCGATTACTCGCCGACGATGCGGACGAGATGTTGAACCTTGGCGATCATGCCGCGAACCGCAGGGGTATCCTGCAGCTCGGTGACCCGGCCGATCTTGTTGAGCTTGAGGCCGATCAGCGTCGAGCGCTGCGAATGGTGGCGGCGGATCGCGCTGCCGGTCTGCTCGACCTTGATCGTCTTTGCGGCCTTGGCCATGACATTAACTCCGAAAAGCGCGCGTCGGCGCCTGTTGCTTATTCTGCGACCAGCTCGGCGTCGCCACCGACACGGCGCGACTGCAGGGTGGACACCTTGATGTTGCGGCGCGCCGCGACCGAACGCGGCGAATCCTGATGCTTGAGCGCGTCGAAGGTGGCGCGAACCATGTTGTAGGGGTTCGACGAACCGATCGACTTCGCCACCACGTCCTGGATGCCCAGGGTCTCGAACACCGCGCGCATCGGGCCGCCGGCGATGATGCCGGTACCGGCCGGAGCCGCGCGCAGATAGACTCGGCCAGCGCCATGACGGCCGGCGATGTCATGATGCAGCGTGCGGCCTTCGCGCAGGGCAACGCGCGTCAGGTTGCGCTTCGCCGATTCGGTCGCCTTGCGGATCGCCTCGGGCACTTCGCGCGCCTTGCCGTGGCCGAACCCGACCCGGCCCTTCTGGTCGCCGATCACGACCAGCGCCGCGAAGCCGAAGCGCTTGCCGCCCTTGACGACCTTCGCCACGCGATTGATGTGGACCAGCTTGTCGACGAACTCGCTGTCGCGTTCTTCACGGCCGCCTCTGTTGCCGCCGCCGCGTTCGCGTTCACCTGCCATGGTGTTTTCCAATCTCTGAGAGGCTTTGCGCCCCTATCCTAGTGTCCGTTCAAACCAATATTCGAAAGCCAGCCCGCCTGAAGCGGGTTTGCCCTTAGAAGGTCAGCCCGCCCTCGCGTGCCGCGTCGGCCAGCGCCTTGACGCGGCCGTGATAGAGGTAACCGCCGCGGTCGAACACCACTTCGGTGACGCCGTTCTTGACCGCGCGCTCCGCGACCAACTTGCCGACCGCTTTCGCCGCATCGATGTTGGCGCCGGTATTGCCGGCGTCGCGCATGGTCTTTTCCAGCGACGACGCCGAGGCCAGGGTTTCGCCCTTCAGATCGTCGATCACCTGCGCATAGATGTGCTTCGACGAGCGGAAGACCGACAGACGCGGCCGGCCGCCTGGCAGAGCGGCGCAACGACAGCCGCACGCGTCTGCTTGCGCCGGGCATTCGTAATCTTGAGTTTCGACATGACCGGCTCCGTTACTTCTTCTTGCCTTCCTTGCGGAAGATGAATTCGTTGGCGTACTTCACACCCTTGCCCTTGTAGGGCTCCGGCGGACGATAGCTACGAATCTCGGCGGCGACCTGGCCGACGCGCTGTGAATCGTTACCTGTGATCACGATCTCGGTCGGCTTCGGCACCGTGATCGCGATGCCTTCCGGGATCGGATAGACCACGTCGTGGCTGTAGCCGAGCGCGAGCTGCAGGCTCTTGCCCTGCAACGCGGCGCGATAGCCGACGCCGGTGATCTCGAGCTTCTTCTCGAAGCCCTTGGTGACGCCCTCGACCAGGTTGGCGACCTGCGCGCGCGCGGTGCCGTACATGGCCTGCGCGCGGTTGGTCTCGACCCTCGGCGCGACCTTGACCGCGCCGTCCTCGAACTTCACTTCGACATCGCCATGGACGATAAACTGAAGCTGGCCCTTCGGCCCCTTCATCTTGACGGTTTGGCCTTCCACCGTCGCCGTCACACCGGACGGGATCGGCACAGGCCGTTTGCCAACTCGTGACATCGTTCTATTCCTTCCTCAGAACACCGTGAAGAGAACTTCGCCGCCCACGTTCGCGTCGCGCGCTTCGTGGTCAGCCATGATTCCCTTCGGCGTCGACAACACCGAAATTCCGAGCCCGTTGTTGACGCGCGGCAGGTTCTTCACCGAGGCGTAAACCCGACGCCCCGGCTTCGATACCCGCTCGATCTCGCGAATCACCGGCTCGCCGTCGAAATACTTCAGCTCGATCTCAAGCTCGCTGCGGCCAGAGGAATGCTCGACGCTGGCATAACCGCGGATGTAACCCTCGGTCTTGAGCACTTCGAGCACGTTGGCGCGCATCTTGGAGCCCGGGGTCGAAACCTTGGGCTTGGCGCGCATCTGGGCGTTGCGGATGCGGGTGATGAGATCGCTGATCGGATCGTGCGTTGACATCTGACGACCCTCCCTTACCAGCTCGACTTCACGAGCCCGGGAACCAGGCCCTTGGAGCCGAGTTCACGCAGCGCGATACGGCTGAGCTTGTTCTTGCGATAGACCGAGCGCGGACGGCCCGTCATCTCGCAGCGGTTGCGGATCCGGGTCGCCGACGAATTGCGCGGCATCTCGGCAAGCTTCAGGGTCGCCGCGAAGCGCTCTTCCATCGGCTTGTTCTTGTCGGCGATGATCGCCTTCAGCCGCGCGCGCGCGGGGGCCGCGTTCTTGGTCATCCGCTTGCGCCGGTTATTCTTCTCGATCGAACTCTTCTTTGCCATGCTTGGCTCCTGGGTTTCCGCGTTTGAGAGGCTGTTCAGCGTCTCACTGCCGGAACGGGAAATTGAATGCGGTCAACAAGGCGCGCGCCTCGTCGTCGGTCGCAGCCGTGGTGCACACCGTGATGTCCATGCCCCACGTCTCCCCCATCTTGTCGAAGTCGATTTCGGGGAAAATGATGTGTTCCTTGATGCCGAGCGAGTAATTGCCGCGGCCGTCGAAGCTCTTCGGGTTGAGGCCGCGGAAGTCGCGCACGCGCGGCAGAGCGACGTTCACCAGACGATCGATGAACTCATACATCTTGGTCTTGCGCAGCGTGACCTTGCAGCCGATCGGCTGGTTCTCACGCAGCTTGAAGGTCGCGATCGCGACCCGCGAATAGGTCACGATCGCCTTCTGGCCGGCGATCAGCGACAGATCGGCCGCGGCGAGCTCGGCCTTTTTGCGGTCGTTGACGGCCTCGCCGACGCCCATGTTGAGCACGACCTTGTCCAGCCGCGGCACCTGCATGACGTTGGCATAGCCGAACTGCTCGGTCAGCTTGCCGCGAATGCTCTTGTCGTATTCCGCGCGAAGGCGCGGGGTGTAAGCGGTCTCAGCCATCGATCTCTGCTCCCGAGCTCTTGGCAATGCGTACCTTCTTGCCATCGGCCTGAAATCTTGAAGCCGACGCGGGTCGGCTTGCCGTCCTTGCCGAGGTAGGCAATGTTCGACAAATGGATCGGCGCTTCCTTGGTGATGATGCCGCCCTCTTGCGATTGCGACTGCTTCTGGTGACGCTTCACCAGGTTGACACCACGCACCAGCGCCTTGTTTTCGGTGGGACGCACCTCGAAGACCTCGCCGGTGCGACCCTTGTCGCGACCGTTGAGCACGATGACCTTGTCACCCTTCCGGATCTTGGCAGCCATCACAGCACCTCCGGCGCGAGCGAAATGATCTTCATGTGGTTCTTGGCGCGCAGCTCGCGCGGCACCGGCCCGAAGATACGGGTGCCGACCGGCTCCGACTGGTTGTTGATCAGCACGGCGGCGTTGCGGTCGAAGCGGATGACCGAACCGTCGGCGCGGCGGATGTCCTTGCGGACCCGGACCACGACGGCCTTCATCACGTCGCCCTTCTTGACCTTGCCGCGCGGAATCGCGTCCTTGATCGACACAACGATAACATCGCCCACGGTGGCATAGCGGCGCTTGGAGCCCCCAAGCACCTTGATGCACATGACACGGCGTGCGCCTGAATTATCGGCCACGTCGAGGTTGGTCTGCATCTGAATCATTGATGCACCTCGTCCTCTTTCTGATGCGCTAAATCGCGCCTAAATTTTCCTGAAACTCAAGTCCGGGGTCGCCGAACGGTCTCAGGCCGTTTTCTTCTGCTCGCCCCGGACAACGGTCCAGCGCTTCAACTTCGAGATCGGCTTGCTCTCCTCGATCCACACCATGTCGCCCGGCTTGAACTGGTTGTTCTCGTCGTGCGCGTGGTAGTTCTTGGAGCGGCGGATCGTCTTCTTGTAGATCGGATGCGTAAAGCGGCGATCGACACGAACCACGATGGTCTTGGCTTGCTTGTCGCTGACGACGACGCCCTGAAGGGTACGTTTCGGCATTGTCCAGGCCCCTTACTTCTTCTTCGCGCGCTGCTGCGCGGCGACGGTCTTGATACGGGCGATATCGCGGCGGGCTTCGCGCAGCCGCGAGGTGTTTTCCAGCTGCCCGGTGGCGCGCTGAAAACGCAGATTGAAGCGCTCCTTCTTCAGATTGAGGACGGCGTCGTCCATCTGATCGGGGCTCATCGCGCGGATATCGGCGGTCTTCATCTCGGCCATGTCAATCACTCCGCAATGCGCGCGACGAAGCGCGTCTTGATCGGCAGCTTGGCGGCGGCGAGCGTCAAGGCTTCCTTGGCGGTCTGCATGGTGACGCCGTCGATCTCGAAGATCACCCGGCCCGGCTTGACCCGCGCCACCCACAATTCCGGCGTACCCTTGCCGGAGCCCATGCGGACTTCGGCGGGCTTCTTCGACACCGGCAGGTCCGGGAAAATCCGGATCCAGACCCGGCCGGCACGCTTCATGTGACGGGTCAGCGCACGGCGCGCGGCCTCGATCTGACGGGCGGTGAGGCGCTCCGGCGCCATCGCCTTCAGGCCGAACTGACCGAACGACAACGTTGCGCCCGAAGTCGCAACGCCGTGGATACGGCCCTTATGCGCCTTCCGGAACTTCGTCTTCTTTGGTTGCATCATGGCTTACGCCCTCAAACCTTCTGTGTTGCTGCTTCAGGCAGCGTCGCGGCGCGGACGGGAATTGTCGCCCTCGGCCATTTTCTTGTCCTGCGCCATCGGATCGTGCTCGAGGATTTCGCCCTTGAAGATCCAGACCTTGACGCCGCAGGTGCCGAACGTGGTGAAAGCGGTCGCCACGCCGTAATCGATATCGGCGCGAAGCGTATGCAACGGCACGCGGCCTTCGCGATACCATTCCATGCGCGCGATTTCCGCGCCGCCGAGGCGGCCCGAACAGTTGATACGAATGCCCTCGGCGCCGAGACGCATCGCCGACTGCACCGCGCGCTTCATGGCGCGGCGGAACGCGACGCGGCGCTCGAGCTGCTGCGCGATCGATTCGGCGACCAGGGTCGCATCGAGCTCCGGCTTGCGGATCTCGACGATGTTGATGACGACGTCGGAAGCGGTGATATCGGCAACCCGCTTGCGCAGCTTGTCGATGTCGGCGCCCTTCTTGCCGATCACCACACCCGGACGCGCCGAGTGGATCGTCACCCGGCACTTCTTGTGCGGACGCTCGATCACGATACGGGCGACGGCGGCCTGCTTGAGCTCCTTGTGCAGGATCTCGCGGATCTCGACGTCCTCGTGCAGCAGCTTGCCGTATTCGGCCTTGCCGGCGAACCAACGCGAATCCCAGGTTCGGTTGATACCGAGCCGCAGTCCGATTGGATTGATCTTTTGACCCATCGTATTCTCCCGCGCTTTCTTTAAGCGCTCGCCTCGGCCTCGACCTGACGAACCACGATCGTCAGCTGCGAGAACGGTTTAAACACACGGCCCGAACGGCCACGGCCGCGCGGTGCGAAACGCTTCATGACGATGCCGTTGCCGACATGCGCCTCGGACACAACCAGCTCATCGACGTCGAGATCATGGTTGTTTTCGGCATTCGCGATCGCCGACTCCAGGCACTTCTTGACGTCGACCGCGATCCGCTTGCGCGAGAACTGCAGGTCGGCGAGTGCCGCCGAAGCCTTGCGGCCGCGGATCAGCTGCGCCACAAGATTGAGCTTCTGCGGGCTGACCCGAAGCATCCGGGCGATCGCCTTGGCCTCGTTATCCGGGAGGCTCCGTTCGCGCTTAGGTTTGCTCATCGACTTATTCCCTTAGGCCTAATCACTTAAGCCTTTTTGGCTTTCTTATCGCCAGAATGGCCGTGGAAGGTGCGGGTCGGCGAGAACTCGCCGAACTTGTGACCCACCATTTCCTCGTTGACCGATACCGGCACATGCTTCTGGCCGTTGTAGACGCCGAACACCAAACCGACGAACTGCGGCAGGATGGTCGAGCGGCGGCTCCAGATCTTGATCACGTCATGACGGCCGGACGAGCGGGCGGCATCTGCCTTCTTGAGCAGAGAGCCTTCTACGAACGGGCCTTTCCAGACTGAACGAACCATGTCCGGCGTTCCTTACTTCTTCCGCTTGTGGCGGCTGATGAGAATGAATCTGTTGGTCGACTTGTTCGAACGGGTCTTCTTGCCCTTGGTCGGCTTGCCCCACGGGGTCACCGGGTGGCGGCCGCCCGAGGTACGGCCTTCGCCGCCGCCGTGCGGATGGTCGATCGGGTTCATGACGACGCCGCGGTTATGCGGACGCCAGCCGAGCCAGCGGGTACGACCGGCCTTGCCGATCGAGATGTTCATGTGGTCCGGGTTCGACACCGCACCGATGGTGCCGCGGCAACGGCCGTGCACCAGGCGCTGCTCGCCCGAGTTCAGCCGGACGATGACGTAGTCGTGGTCGCGGCCGACCAGCTGGGCATAGGTGCCTGCCGAGCGCGCGAGCTGACCGCCCTTGCCGATCTTCATCTCGACATTGTGGACGATGGTGCCGATCGGCATGTTGCCGAGCGGCATGACATTGCCCGGCTTGACGTCGACGTAGTTGCCGGCGACCACCGTGTCGCCCACGGCCAGGCGCTGCGGCGCCAAAATGTAGGCCTGCTCGCCGTCCTGATACTTG
>CAWJSD010000016.1:0-456420 GCA_963845435.1 uncultured Alphaproteobacteria bacterium | reverse complement strand
ACTGTGGTGCCTTTGAACTCATCGTATTGCTGAAAGCAGTGGTTCCCGGGGGATCCTCCACCCCGGTTCTGCTGCCCGCGAGATCGACATCGGCATGGACTTCGACCAGGTCGGCAAGGCGGGCAGCATGCTCGGTTCCGGCGGGGTGGTGGTTCTGGACGACACCGTCTGCATGGTGGAGTTCGCCCTGCGCACCATGAAGTTCTACCAGCACGAGAGTTGCGGCTGGTGCATTCCCTGCCGCGAAGGCACCGACTGGCTGAAGAAGACGCTGACCCGCTTTCACGCCGGCGGCGGCGTGGCCAAAGATATCGACAATATCCGCTACCTGGCGCAGAACATGCTGGGCCGCACTTTCTGTCCGTTGGGGGATGCGGCGGCCATGCCCACCATCGCCTTCGTGAACAAATTTCGCAAAGAGTTTGAAGACCATCTGGATGGCAAACCGTGTCCGTACGCCCACCAGCCGGAACCGGCCTTGGCCGGTGTATGACGCCCGCTCAACAAGATAGGAAACCATGGCTGACGTAACCTTTACCGTCGATGGCAAAAAGCTCACCGCACCCGCAGGCACCCTGCTGATTGAGGCCTGCCGCGCGGCCAGCATCGCAGTTCCCGCAATTCTGTTACTACCCCGGCCTTTCGCTGCAGGCGGCTTGCCGCATGTGCCTGGTGCGTCTGGAAAAGGTGCCCAAGCTGCAAACCGCCTGCACCACCCCGGTGGCGGAAGGCATGGTGGTCATCACCGACAGCGACGAGATCACCCAGGCGCGCAAAGCCACCATCGAATTGCTGCTGGGCAATCATCCTCTCGATTGCCCGGTCTGCGATGCCGGCGGCGAATGCGAACTGCAGGACATGACCTTCAAGTACGGCGCCCCCGGAGTCGCTCTACACCGAGGTCAAGCAGCACCGCGAAGAACAGCAGTGGTCCCCGGTGGTCTTCTTCGACCGGCCGCGCTGCATCCTCTGCTACCGTTGCGTGCGCACCTGCGGTGAAGGCATGGACGTGTGGGCGCTGGGGGTGCAGAATCGCGGCGTCACCAGCACCATCGCTCCCAACGGAGGCGATCACCTGGACTGCGAAGAGTGCGGCATGTGCATCGACGTCTGCCCCGTGGGAGCGCTCACCTCCGGCGCCTATCGCTACAAAACCCGCCCCTGGGAAATGAACCACGTCTCCACCGTCTGCACCCACTGCGCGTGACGGATGCAAGACCACCCTGGGCGTGCGCAGCGTCGATAACGGCTCTGAGATTCTGCGCGGCGACAACCGCGACAAGAGCGGCATCAACGGCGACTTCTTGTGCATCAAGGGCCGCTACGCATTCGACTTTGCCAACCATACCGACCGCTTGACCAAGCCGCTCGTGCGCCAGGCCGATGGCAAGTTTGCAGAAGTCAGTTGGGAGCAGGCGCTGGACCACGCGGGCAACAAGCTGCGCGAAATTCGCGAGAGCCGCGGCGGCAACGCCATCGGCGTCATCGGCTCCAACCGCACCACCAACGAAGAAAACTACCTGCTGCAGAAGTTCGCCCGGACGGTGCTCGGAACCAACAATATCGATCATCACCGCACCGCCGACTACACCGCCTTTGCGCGCGCCATCTCGGGACAGAAAGACCGCGCCGCTTCGCTGCGCGACACCATGACCGCGCCGGCGATCCTGCTGCTGGGCAACGATCCCACCGAGCAGCATCCTCTGCTGGCCTGGAACCTGCGCACCAACGTGCGCCACAACAATGCCCGCATCTACATCGTGAACCATGCCGGCATCAAGCTGGAGCGGCAGGCGCACGCAATCGCTGATCATTCCTCAGGATGGCTACGCCAACGCGGTGCGCTTCCTGGCCGGCGAGGATGCAGCCTTTCCCGGCACTCAGCTGGGCGACGAGGCGAAGAAGTTCCGCGAAGCGCTTGCGCGCCGAGCCCAACCTGCTGATCATCTTTGGCTCTGAGTACCGCGGCCGCGACATCGAAGCGCTGGTGAACTTCGGCATGGGTCTGCCCAAGGCCCGCTTCGCCTGCCTGGGCGACTACGTCAACTCCCGCGGCGCCGCGGACATGGGTTTGCTCCCCGGCCTGCTGCCCGGCTATGTGCCCGTGGCGCAGGCGGAGCCTTTTGCCGAGGAATACGGCGACGCCCTGCCCACGACTCCCGGCATGGACCTGGTGGAAATGTTCGATGCCGCCGAACGCGGCGAACTGGCCGCACTCTACGTCGTGGGCGTCGAACCCGATCTCCCGCTACGGCATTGACCCCGCAGCGCTCAAGAACACCTTTGTCATCGTGCAGGACATGTTCCTGACCGAGACGGCGCTGCTGGCCGACGTCGTGCTTGCCCACCTCCAATCTCTACGAGAAAGCCGGAACCGTCACCAACACCTACGGCGACCAGCAACTGGTCAAGAAGGCGGGCGACCGGGCCGGCGTTCGCAGCGATTTCGAACTGATGGTGCGCCTGGCCGACAGCATGGGCGCGGACGCAAAGAAGCTGGTTCCCTTCGGCCGCGGAGTCCACGCCGACATGGGGCAGACCCGCGGCGCGCAGTCCGGCGAAGCGGACCGTCACAGCGTCTGGCTGGCGGCGCAGAACCTCGAACCGAAGCTCAGCCCCTTCGATCCCTTCGCCATTCTCGACGAGATCCAGCGGCTGGTGCCCGGCTACCAGGTTTCGCGCATGGAGCTGCTGGCCGGCAACGACGTCCATGTGCAATCATCGCTGGTGCAAATCGACGCCGGCCCTGAGCGCCACGCACTGATTCTGCCCGCGGAAGACACCCTGTTCACCTCCGGCACCTTGGGCCGTTACAGCACCGTCTTGCACTCGGTCATGGAATCGCACACCACCAAACCAACAGAAACGGCCGCGGACTAAGGTAGGAAGCGCGTTCAATCGGACGCATCTCACGATTCAGCTAACGGTTCGACAGTCAGGCTTAGCGATGCCGAACTCAGTCGTCCTGATTTAGCGAGCGCAGACGGCTAGCCGCAGGTACGCTTTCCACGCAGCGCTAATGGTTTCCCTGAGGCACTCAAGCGGAAGAAAGCGAAAGAAACCTGTGAGCTTCCTGATTTTTTTCCTGCTGAGTTGTTTGAAGATCGCCGTGGTGCTGGCGATCTTTCTCGGGGCCGTCGCCTACACTGTGCTGCTCGAGCGCAAACTTGTAGGGCGCATTCAAAATCGCTGGGGACCCAGCCGTGTGGGCCCTTCGGCATGTGGCAGCCGATGGCGGACGGCCTCAAGCTCTTCCTTAAAGAAGACCTGATGCCCACCAACGTGGATCGCCCGCTCTACATTCTGGCGCCCATGATTGCGCTCGGCTGCGCGTTGATCTCGATTTCCGTCGTGCCCTTCGGCGCGCACATCACCTGGCACGGCGTCGACATGTTCCAGATCGCCAATGTGAATATCGGGTTGCTGGTGATTCTCGGCGTCACCTCGGTCGGCGTTTATGGCATCGCCCTGGCCGGCTGGTCGTCCAACAACAAATACTCGCTCCTGGGAGCCCTGCGCGCCAGTGCCCAGGTGATCAGCTATGAACTTGCCCTGGGGCTTTCCGTGGTAGGCGTGGTGCTGCGGGCCGGGTCGTTGAACCTGCGCACCATCGTGGATAGCCAATCGGCCCATGGCCTGCTGGTCATGGAACGTCTTTGGCGGCTACCAATTCGTCGCTTTCTTCATTTACCTCACGGCGGCCTATGCCGAAACCAACCGCGCCCCATTCGATCTGCCTGAGGCGGAGACCGAGCTCACGGCCGGCTATCACACCGAATACAGCTCGATGAAGTTTGCCATGTTCTTCATGGCCGAGTACGCCAACATGATCACCGTGGGCTGCGTAGCGACGCTGCTCTTCTTCGGCGGATGGACCAGCCCCTTCGGGTCGCTGATTCCCTCCTTTGGCGGGATCTTTCTTCCAGGCCCTCCTGCCGGTCTTCTGGTTCGTATTCAAGGTTTTCTGTTTCTTGTTCCTCTATATCTGGGTACGCGGCACGCTTCCCCGGCTCCGCTACGACCAACTGATGGGCTTTGGCTGGAAGTTCCTGATGCCCCTGGCCATCGCCAATATTCTTGCCACCAGCCTGTGGCTCGCATCTTAGCGCGACTCGCAGCCTGAGGTGTCAGCTCGGAATTGCGAACTTCACCGGTCTGCGGCACGAAAGGTGTTCTACAATCAGCTTCGGGCCCGATCTAGGAGAAAAGCTCTAGCATGTATCTGGTTCTCTTCATCTTCTTTGGCGGCCTTTGTGTAGCAGGAGCCTTGAACCTTCTGCTCCAGCGCCACCCCATCAACAGCGCCCTCTCGCTGATTGTGGTGATGAGCTCGCTGGCCGTGCTCTACCTCCTGCTGGGCGCGGAGTTCCTGGCTGCCGCCCAGGTGATCGTCTATGCCGGCGCCATCATGGTTCTGTTTACCTTCGTCATCATGTTGCTCAATGCCGGAAAGGAAGAACGTACCCACGGCAGCCGCGCCGCCTACATCGTCGGCATCCCCGGAGTAGCGGTCCTGGTCAGCCTGCTGGCATTCATCTTTCTTTCCGCGCGCACGCCACCTGGCCCAGGCCCGGCTGGGTGACTACGTGGTCTCCACCACCGACCTCAGCAAGGTGCTCTTCCGCGATCTGCTGCTTCCCTTCGAGGTAACGTCGGTTCTGATCCTCATTGCCATCCTGGGCGCGGTTGCGCTGGCCAGCAAGGAGCACTGACATGGCTGTTCCCATTGCTTACTACCTGGTGCTCAGCGCGATCCTCTTCTCCATCGGCGTGGGCGCCTTCCTCATCAAGCGCAACATCATCACCGTCTTCATGTCGATTGAGCTGATGCTGAACGCGGTGAACCTGACCTTTGTCGCCTTCGCCTATCAATGGCACCGGGTGCAGGGCCAGATCTTTGTCTTCTTCGTGATGGTCGTCGCCGCCGCTGAGGCCGCGGTGGGCCTGGCCATCATCATCGCCATCTTCCGCTCGAGGAGTACGCTCAACGTGGATCAAGTCAACCTGATGAAACTATGAACGGAAATCCATCCCTCCATCTATGGTTGATCCCGCTGCTGCCGTTCGTCGGCTTTCTGCTGAATGGATTGCTGGGCCGTCGTCTGCCCAAGGCGCTGGTCTCGGCCATTGCCCTGCTCTTTACCGCGGCTCCGCTGGCGCTGGTCCTCGGCATCGCTTTCCGCTTCAGCAGTCTCACGCTGCCTTATGTCGAAGCGGTTGCCGACGCCCTGGATCGCAACCTCCACCTTCCGCGCCGATTTTGCCTTCCTGCTCGACCCGCTGACGCTGGTCATGCTGCTGGTCGTCACCGGCGTGGGCTTTCTGATCCATATCTACTCCGTCGGCTACATGGCGCATGAAGAGGGATACTGGCGCTACTTCGCCTACCTCAACCTGTTCATGTTCTTCATGCTGACGCTGGTGCTGGCGGAGAACTTCCTGCTGATGTTCGTCGGCTGGGAAGGCGTCGGTCTCGCCTCCTACCTGTTGATCGGCTTTTACTACCTGCGCGACTCCGCTGCGGACGCGGGCAAGAAGGCGTTCATCCTCAACCGCATCGGCGACTTCGGCTTTCTGCTCGCCATGTTCCTGATGATCGCCCACTTCGGCTCCTCAGCTTCAGCCAGCGTCTTCAGCACGATCGCGCAGCATCCCGAGATGCAAGGCGGCTTTCTCACCGCCATTGCGCTGCTGCTGGTCCTGGGCGCGACCGGCAAGTCCGCGCAGATTCCGCTGTACGTCTGGCTGCCGGACGCCATGGAAGGCCCCACCCCTGTCTCCGCCCTGATCCATGCCGCCACCATGGTGACCGCCGGCGTCTACATGATCGTGCGCTCGCACGCGCTGTTTGACCGCTCGCCCTTCGCTCTGGGCGTGGTGGCCGATCATCGGCGCCGCCACCGCATTGTTTGCGGCCACCGTCGGCATGGTGCAGACGGATATCAAGCGCGTGCTGGCCTACTCCACCATCTCCCAGCTCGGCTACATGTTCCTGGCCTGCGGAGCCGCCGCCTACTCCGCGGCCATCTTCCACCTGGTCACGCATGCCTTCTTCAAGGGCCTGCTCTTCCTGGCCGCCGGCTCCGTCATTCACGCCCTGGGCGGCGCAGCAGGATATGCGCGCCATGGGCGGCCTGCGCAAAGCCATGCCCATCACCTTCTGGACCATGAGCGCCGGGGTCTTCGCCATCTCCGGCATTGCCGCCGTTCTCCGGCTTCTTCAGCAAAGACGCGATTCTCTACGCAGGCCTTTCTCTCCCCGACGGCGGGTCCGATCCTCTGGTTTGTCGGGCTGGTGACTGCTCTGCTCACCGCCTTCTACATGTTCCGCCTGTGGTACCTCACCTTCTTTGGTGAGATCCGGGAACGCACCGGCATGCGCATCCCCATGAGAGCCCGTGGGTGATGCTGGTCCCGCTGATCCTGTTGGCCGTGCTTGCGGTTGCCGGAGGCTGGATCGGCATCCCCAAGGCACTCGGCGGCGGCGACCAGTTCGCGCACTTCCTCGACCCGGTGATCAACCCCACGCCCAGCTACGAGCAAACCCGCATCGCTATGGACGAGCAGGGCGTCCAGCACGCTGCCGCATCGACTCCGCAAGCCCCGGGCACTGACTCGCAGGAGCGCTGTTCAGCTCGTCATCGGTGGTCATGGCTGGATCGGCTGGTTTTTTGCCGATCTGCTTTACCGCCGCAAGCCCGGGCTGGCCGATCAGCGTGGTCGAGCGCATCAGGGGCTTTTATTCAGTGCTGGTGCACAAGTACTGGATTGACCAGATCTACAACGCGGTCATCGTTGCTCCGCTGCTCTTCCTTACTCGCTACCTGTTGTGGGGTGCAGTCGATCGCGGAGTCGATCAACGGTGGCGGCAGCCTGGCGGCCGGCGGTGTGCGCGGACTGGGAGCGCTGGTCCAGCGGGTGCAGTCGGGCAACATCCGTTCCTACGCCGGGTGGCTGGCGGTTGGCGCCGCGGCTCTGCTCCTGATTACCTACTTCGGCTTTTCCATGCACCTTTAAAGAGCAGAGCAAGGACGAACTGTGCTGAACGATTCGATATTTGACGCTCACGACCTTTGTTCCCGCTGTAGGAGCGGTGGTCGTGGCATTGCTTCCGCGGCAAGGACGCATCATCCAATGGTTCACGCTGGTGGTGACGCTGGTCACCTTCGGCCTGACCCTCCATTTGCCATTCCATTACCTCTACGGTCAACCGGGTTTTCAATTTGAAGTCGACCGCGCCTGGATCGCCAGCCCTGCCATTCGCTATCACCTGGGCGTAGACGGCATCTCTCTCTGGCTGGTGGTGCTGACCGGCTTTCTGGCTCCGCTCGGCGTGCTGGCCTCCTGGAAGGCCATCAATCACCGCACCAAGGAGTTCTACTTCTTCTTCCTGCTGCAGCAGACGGCGATGATCGGCGTCTTCGTCTCCCTCGACATGTTCCTTTACTACGCCTTCTGGGAACTGACGCTGGTGCCCATGGCGATCCTGATCTCCATGTTCGGCCGGGACCGCGGAACCGAGGCGGCCATCAAGTTTTTCATCTATACGTTTCTGCCCTCGGCGCTGTTGCTGGTAGGGATTATCTGGCTGTATGCCAAGACCGGCACCTTTGACTTTGTGCGCATGCAGTCGGTCCTGGCGCAGGATAGCTGGCACTTTCCACCCAAGGCGCTGTTCTGGGTGTCGCTGGCCTTTCTCGTTGCCTTTGCGGTCAAGGTCCCGGTGTTTCCTCTGCACGGCTGGCTGGGGGACGTCTTCAGCGAAGCGCCCGCCGCCATGGCGATGGTGGTCGCCGGCAAGCTGGGCCTCTACTCCATCCTGCGCTTCAATCTTGGCCTGTTCCCTGCCCAGGCCCGCCAGGTGGCGCCCTGGATGATTGCCCTGGCGGTGATAGGGATCCTCTACGGCGCGCTGGTGGCGTTGGTGCAGAAAGATATGAAGCGACTGGTCGCCTTCTCTACCGTCAGCTCACTCAGCTTTTGCATCCTGGGCATCTTTGGCTTTGCGGTTTCGGGCCTGGACGGCGCCGTCTACCAGACCATCAATGAGGGCATCTCCGTCGGCGCGCTGCTGATCCTGCTTGGCTTCATGTACGAACGTTATGGAACCTACGAAATCGCCGTCTTACGGCGGCTTAGCCAAACGCATGCCCCGCCTCGCCACCTTGTTTGTGATCACGTCGCTCTCGCTGATCGGCCTGCCGATGCTGAACGGATTTGTGGGTGAGTTTCTCATCCTCAGCGGGAGTTTTCCCGGCCATGTTGCCTGGGTCTCGGCGGCTACCGCAGGCGTCATCCTCAGCGCGTCCTACATGCTGTGGATGATTCAGCGCGTTTTCTACGGCGACGTATCAAACATGGTTACAGAACTGAACGTATTGGATATGGGCGGCCGCGAGCATGTCGCCATTTGGCCCATGGCTGTCCTTATGTTGGTGATGGGCGTCGCTTCCCCCATCTGGATTCGCGCCATTGATGGCGCAGTAGTGAAGCTGGCATCGCCGGCGCAGACGCCCACCCTGGGCATTGCGGTGACCCAGTGATGCAAGCAACCCAGGTTGTGCCTCAGGCCTATCGTATTCTGCCCGAGCTATGGCTCACCGTCACCGGCGTGCTCATCATGCTGATCGAGCCCTTGATGCCGCCTGGGATGACCCGCAAACCCATCGGCATACTTGCCCTGGTCGGGGTTATCGGCGCCCTGGTAGCCAGTATCTGGCAATTAGGGTTGCCGGCTGGAACGGCTTACTTCGGCACTCGAACCATGCATGTTTTGCTCGGCGTTCCGATGCGTGTGCTCGTAGCCATTCTTCGAGACGCGCGAAGACGCGCTCCTGACGATGAGAGTTTCGTATGCTCTTACGGCCTCATGGTGAGGAGCCGCGAAGCGGCATCTCGAACCATGCATGTTTTGCTCGGCGTTCCGATGCGTGTGCTCGTAGCCATTCTTCGAGACGCGGGAAGACGCGCTCCTGACGATGAGAGCTTCGTATGCTCTTACGGCCTCATGGTGAGGAGCCGCGAAGCGGCGTCTCGAACCATGCACCATAAGGGCAAAGGCTGCCTTTCGGTCAGCCTCTCAGAATGAGGGCTTTTCGGGTTGGCGGGGGAGAACGGTGTGATCTAATAAGAGGGCTTCGCCTGTATGAAATGGAGCTCTCTTTCCCTTTGGCGCCACGATGTCGCGTGAACTGAAAATTTCGGTCGGGCAGCATTCCGACAAGGGACGCAAAGCCTCCAATCAGGACTTTCACGGCGTCCTCGTCCCCGAACAGCCACTGCTCGGCTTGAAGGGGATCGCGATCGTACTGGCCGACGGCATCAGCAGCAGTAATGTCAGCCACATCGCCAGCGAGTTGGCGGTCAAGAGCTTCCTGACCGATTATTATTGCACGTCCGAGTCCTGGTCGGTGAAGCATTCGGCCCATCGCGTGCTGGCGGCGACCAATTCGTGGCTGCATTCACAAACGAGACAGAGCCAATACGCCTACGACAAGGACAAGGGCTATGTCTGTACCCTGAGCGCGATCGTGCTCAAGGCCGCGACCGCACATCTGTTTCACGTCGGCGACTTCCGAATCTACCGCGTCCTGGACAATTCCATGGAGCAACTGACCGAGGATCACAGGCTCACGATCTCGTCGGAGCAGAGCTATCTGAGCCGAGCGCTCGGCATCAACGCATCGGTCGAAATCGACTACCAGGCGCTCGCAATCGAGGCCGGTGACATTTTTCTGCTGGCGACCGACGGCGTTTACGAGCATGTCGGCGCCCGCTTCGCAGCGCAGCTTATCCGCGATCACGCCGGCGACCTCGACCGGGCGGCCAGGCTCATCGTCGAGCAGGCGCTGCAGCAAGGCAGCCGGGACAATCTCACCGTCCAGATCGTGCGGCTCGATCACGTGCCCGATGGCGGGGCCGCCGAGATGGCGGGACGCACGTCCGACCTGCCGCCGGCGCCGCTGCTCGAGCCACGCAGCCTGTTCGACGGCTACCGGATCATCCGGGAATTGCACGCCAGCAGCCGTAGCCACATCTATCTGGCGGTCGAGCCCGAAACCGGGGCACTTGTCGCGATCAAGACGCCGTCGATCGATCTGCGCGACGACCCGGTCTATCTGAAGCGATTCATGATGGAGGAATGGGTCGCTCGCCGCGTCGACAGCCCGCATGTCCTCAAGCCCTGCGCGGCGCGCAAGCGCAACTTTCTTTATGTGGCGACCGAATTCGTCGATGGGCAAACCCTGACCCAATGGATGATCGACAATCCGAAGCCGGAACTCGAAACGGTACGCGGCATCGTCGAACAGGTTGCCCGGGGTTTGCGGGCGTTTCACCGCAAGGAAATGCTGCACCAGGATTTGCGGCCCGACAACATCATGATCGACAACACCGGGACCGCGAAGATCATTGATTTCGGCGCGGTCAGGATCGCCGGAATCGCCGAAGTCTGCAGCTGCGCCGGAAGCCGCCATTGCTGGCACCGTGCAATATACCGCACCGGAATATTTTCGCGGCGAGGCCGCCTCACCGCGCGCGGATCTGTTTTCGCTCGGCGTGATCGCCTATCAGATGCTGACCGGCCGGTTGCCCTATGGCGCGCAGATCGCGCAGGCCCGGACCAAATCGCAACTCGGCAAGCTGCGCTATCAGCCGGCGCGCGAACTTCCGGTCTGGATCGACGGTGCACTGCGCAAAGCGCTGCATCCCGACCCCGCCAGGCGCTACGAAAGCCTGTCCGAGTTCACCTTCGATCTGCGCCATCCCAACGCGCGATATCTCGACGACAAGCCGACCCCGTTGATCGAGCGCAATCCGACGCTGTTCTGGAAATGCGCGACGGCGGCGCTGGCTTGCGCGGTGATCGCATTGCTTGCGCTGCTATTCAAACGCTGAGGTCGCTTCGTCGCGTCACGCGTCTTCCTTCACCTTCACCCCAAGCGGCGTGGGCGCCATGCCTTCGCCCGGCTTCATGTGGAACTCGTAGGTCATCAGGTGCCACGGGCCGTCCGCGGGCTTGCCGTCCGGCATCGTGGCATCGGTGCGCTTTTCGATTTTGGCCACCAGTTCGTCCTTGACCCCGAACACCACGTCGGAATCGAGATATTTGTCGCCTTCCATGAACACATGCGTGATCAGCGGCTCATAGCCCGGCGCGTTGACCAGGAAATGCACATGCGCCGGCCGCATCGGATGGCGCCGGGTCTGCAGGATCATCTCGCCGACCGGACCGTCGGTCGGGATCGGATAGCTGCACGGCAGAATGGTGCGGAAGAAAAACCGGCCATCGGCATCGGTGACGAAGCGCGCCCGCGACGATGGACCCTCCGTCGCATATTCCGGCTTCTGCGAATCGTAATAGCCATCGTCATCGGCGTGCCAGATATCGACGGGAACACCGGCCAGCGGCTTGCCCTTGAGATCGGTGACGCGGCTTTGCACGAACATCCGTTCGCCCGGCAGATCGGCCGAGACGTCGGTGCCATGCGGCGTCACCTTGTGCTCGCCGACATAGAACGGGCCGAGCACGGTGGTCTCGGTGGCGCCGTCGCGATCCCGGTGATTGACCGCATCGACCAGCATCGACACCCCGAGCACGTCGGACAACAGGATGAACTCCTGGCGGATCGGGGTGCATTTCTGGCCCGACCCGGGTCAGGAAATCGATCGCGTAGTCCCATTCCTCGAAGGTCAGATCGGTCTTGCGCACGTAATCGTGCAGCGACTTCACCAATTCCTCCAGCAGGAATTTGACCCGCGGGTCCGGCGTCTCCTCGAAGCTCTTGATCACGGCGGCGGTCAGTTCGGTGTCGTTGAATTGGGTCATGGCGACTGTCCCTGCGGGGTGCGCGGCTTTGGCGCAACCTACACCAGCACGCGCGCCGGGGTAAGCATGTTGCGATTGGAACGGGGCACACTTTTCGGCTATCAAGGCGAGCCCCGACGTCCGCTCGAACTCCCTTTGGAGACATCCGATGCTAGCCCCGACCCCCGCCTCGCCCGAATCCGCCGGAATGTCCAAGACGGCGTTCGACCGCATCGAACTCCACCTCAAGCAGCGCTATATCGAGGCCGGCCGCTTTCCGGGAACCCAGTTGCTGGTCTATCGCCGCGGCAAGGTCGTCCACAGCTCGGTCCAGGGTTTTGCCGACCTCGAGCGCAAGGTGCCGGTCAAGGACGACACGATCTTCCGCATCTATTCCATGACCAAGCCGATCACCTCGGTCGCCTTCATGATGCTGGTCGAGGAAGGCCGCGTCGCGCTCGACGAGCCGGTCGCCAAATATATTCCGGAATGGAAGAACCTCGGCGTGTTCGAGGCCGGCACCGGGCCGGCTTCCTGACCAAGCCGCCGTCGCGGCCGATGCTGATCGTGGACCTGCTGCGCCACACGTCGGGGCTGACCTACGGCTTCCAGCAGCGCAGCAATGTCGATGCCGCCTATCGCGCCAAAAAGATCGGCGAGGTCGAAAAGTCCGGCACGCTGCAGAGCATGATCGAGGATCTCGCCAACATCCCGCTGGAATTCTCGCCGGGCGAGGCCTGGAATTATTCGGTCGCCACCGACGTGGTCGGCTATCTCGTCGGCAAGATCAGCGGCATGCCGTTCGAGCAATTCGTCAAGGAGCGCATCTTCGATCCGCTCGGCATGAACGACACCGACTTTTTCGTCGCTCCCGACAAGGCGCATCGCCTGGCGGCATGCTATTCGGCGGACCCGCAAGGGGGCATGACTTCAATCCCGTCGAACGCAAATCCAGCCTGACCCTGCAGGACGATCCCGCCAACAGCTCGTTCCTGGCGCCGCCTTCGTTCATCTCCGGCGGCGGCGGCCTGTGCTCGACCGCGGCCGATTATCTCACCTTCTGCCGCGCGCTGCTCAATGGCGGCGAACTTGACGGCGTCCGGCTGCTCGGCCCGAAGACGCTGGCGCTGATGACCTCAAATCATCTGCCCGGCGGACGCGATCTGCCGGAGATGTCGCGCTCGCTGTTCAGCGAGGCCTCCTATAACGGCATCGGCTTCGGGCTCGGCTTTTCCGTCACGATGGACCCCGCCAAGACCCTGATTCCGGGCAGTGCCGGCGAATATGCCTGGGGCGGCGCGGCCACCACCTCGTTCTGGATCGATCCGGCCGAGGAACTGATCGCGATTTTCATGACCCAGGTATTGCCGTCGAGCGCCTATCCGATCCGGCGCGAACTGCGCACCATGGTCTATGCGGCGATCACCGACAGCAATCTATGAACAGAAAGACGGGGGTGAGACGCCCCCGTCGCTCGAACGACATTCTCAGATTCTGTCGAGGCCGAACCAGAGCCGGCCGCTGTAGGGACCGGTGAGGACACCGGTCTGCAGACATTCCGACTTCGCAGCCATACACATCGGGACGCGGTCCGGCTTGGCGCTGGACACGTTGACGCATGAAACGGCGTAGGCGCTACAGGTGCGCGGGATCGCGGGCCGGCGCACCGCTATTCGGTATCGGTAGGACCGCCCGCCATCGGACGAGGTACAGCATCTGCCGTCCATCTTGGTGGCCGACGCCGGCGCAAGACCGGACGACAGTACGACACCGGACAGCACGATCGACCAAACCACATTCATCACTTTCATGACGGAGCTCCCTGTTTTCACCTAAGCTTACAAGTGTATCGGTGCTGCAATCTGATCACGGTTCGCGCTTGAGCAGCACATCGTTGGCGCGTTCGTGCCTGACAAGCTCGGTTACCTTGCCGGTGCTGTCGGTTTCAAAACTGAACTGCAAAGAGGCGACGGTCGCGAAGAAATCGTGCTCGGTGTAAGGATACACGGCGTAGCGTCCGTAACCGGTGACCTGGAAGAACAACTGATCCCCTTCACGGGTCGCGGTCATTTCCATGGTGTCATTGCTGTAACGGCCGACATAGCCATCGAGCAGCCTGGGATCGATCTTGATCGCGGTGTGCGGCGCCACCTGCTCCGCCCGCCGCCGATCGAGTTCCTGCGCGACGCTGACATCGACGCGCGGCGCGGTCTGATCCCTGCCGTTCTGGTGCAACACGACGGCATTGGCCTTGCCGTCCGGACCGGGCGCGAACGAAAGCTGCGCGGCCACGATGGTGTAAAAGAAGTCGTGATCGGTATAGGGATGAACCTCGAAGGTCTGCTGCCCTGTCAGTTTCGCCAGCAGCCGATCGCCGTCACGGGTCACCGTGAACACACGCAGCGGATTCAGCTGATAGGCGCCGACATAATTGTCCAACAGCTTCGGATCGATATTGATCGCGGTCCGCGGAGTTCGTTCGTCCTGCAGGCGCTTCAGGCGGGCCGCCTCTTCCTGCGCTGCGGATTCGGCACTGAGCCGCTCGAACTTGATGTCGCGCCCCTTGTTGTGGTTCACCATGGCGACCACCGTTCCCGCAGCGTCCGTGACAAACGTGTTTTGCCGCGGGGCGATGGTCAGAAAGAAGTCATGATCCGTGTAGGGATATTCGGGAACGGCCTGGCTGCCGGCGACCTGCGTCAGCAGATGATCGTCCTCGCGCGTGACGATCACAACCAGGCCCGTGGCCGGATTACGATAGGAGCCGGCATAGGCATCGAGCAATTTCGGATCGATCGTGATCCGCGTGTGCGGCTCGTTCGATGGTGCACCGGATTGCGCGTCGGCGAACAACACCGCCGCCAGCATCGCGACCGGCGCGACACCGACCGCGATCACGGCCTGCCGGAGCCGGCCGACGCGTCGCGGCGCGGTTTGCTCGGACAGGATGCGCTCGATCCGCTGACAGACCAGCGAAGGCCGCGCCATCGCCACGCTGACGGCCCGCGCCCGCGCGAAATGCACGACATCGGCGAGTTGCGCCATCTCCAGCAAGATCGAAGCATAGGTCGGCCGATCGCCAACGGCTTCGACAGCCGCGTCATCGCTGGCCAGTTCCGCCAGGGCGGTCAACCGCGAATGCAGCCACCAGGATAACGGGTTGAACCAGAACAACACCCGGTTCAACTGCGACAGCACCAGAATGTAGAAGTCACCGCGCCCGACATGGGATGCTTCATGCGCCAGCACGGCACGGGTTCGGCGCGCGTCCCAATTGACGCACTCGATCGGCAGCAACACGGTGAAGCCGATCGTCACCGGCGCGCTGAGCCTGGCGCTGGTCCGTATCCCGCGGCCTTTCGGGATTTCGACCGCGCGCGATCCAGTCATCGACCACGGGGCGCGCCGAACGCAGCAACTGCCAGGATAGGCCGAGCCCGAGCAGCAGGCGGCATAGCAGCACGGCGGCCACCGCGAGATAGATGGCAGCCAGCCATGTCGTCCAGTCGAACGTGGCAGACGGCTGCAACGGCGGCGCGGATCGCAATGGTGTCGAAGCGGCGGGAGGTACGCTAGTCGTGTTCGCGAGCGCGACCGACGTGGCCCCGGCGGGTTGTCGCGGCGCCGGTCGCGATGCGGTGGCCGGTTCGCCACGTCCGATCATCACCGGCAGGGAAAGCGACCGGGCCAGTTGTGCCGGAACGGCCTGCGGAATCGCGCGTTGCAAGACCGGCATCGCCAACGACGCAAGCAGCACCGCGGTCCAGGCCGAAAGCAGCAATTGCGCCTGGCTCACGCGAAAAGCCCACAGGGCCAGTTGCACCACGGCGGCCAACAGTAACGTGCACAATGCCGCCCGAACGACGACCTCCAGCATCACTTATCTCCCTTTTCCCCCTTGGCCTGCTCGATCCGCTTGGCCAACCGTTGCAGCGTCTTGCGGTCCAGCATCCGCGCATCCACCATGCCGACGAGCACCTCCTCGACCGAGCCGTTGCAGAGCCAGTCGACGATGCCCTTGACCGCGCGGGCCGCGACCTGCGGCCGGCCCTCGGCGGCGCTGAATACATAGGTGCGGCCGTCCACGATGTGGGTGACGTACCCCTTTTCCTCGAGCCGCCGCAGCACGGTGCGAACCGTGGATTCCTTTGGCTTGCGTGCGAGCCGCTCACGGATCGCCTCCGCGGTGATCGGGCCTGCCGCCCAAACCAATTGCATGACCTCGCGTTCGAGTTCGCCGAGATCGGGAGCCCTGTCGTCCATCGTTGCGCCACCGTGTGTAATGCTACGATACGTAACATACACGTCGGGCGAGAGCTTGGTCAAGTAGCCAAATCAATTTCGATCAATCTCGGGTGACAACACCCATCCAGATCGGGAGCCCGGGCCGGCAGGAAACGGCCGGTCCAGGACACTGTTGCGCTTGGTTTCCATGGCCAATTTCGGCCACTTCCCTTATGCTATCAACGATTTCGGCGCGCTTGCGCCAGATCGATGTGTCCGGGATTTTGGTGCCGAAAACCTCCTTGCCGATGCGGCTCGCGCTTCTGGTTGCGGGCACCACGCTGCCGCTGATTGTCTTCGCGGCCGCGATCATCTTTGAAAATTACGAGCAGGATCGGCGCGACGCCAGCCAGCGCGTGCTCGAAACCGTGCGCAGCATCCGCCTGGTGCTGGATGCCGAAGTGCAGCGGATGACCGGCGGCTTGCAGGTGCTGGCGTTGACCGATGCGCTGCGCGACGGCGACTTCGAGGCGTTTCGGCCGATCGCCGCCGGATTTCTCGAACCCTATGGCAACCAAGGCGTGGTGCTGGTGGCCGGGCCGGATGGCCGCCAGTTGTTTTCATCGGTCACGACCGACACCGCCGCCCTGCCGCCGCGCCAGAATCTCGGCGTGGTGGAAAAAGTGTTCGCGACCGGGCGCCCGCAATATTCGAATCTGTTCGTCGGCGCCGTCAAGAAGCGGGAGATCGTTACCGTCGAGGTGCCGGTGGTTCGCGACGGCAACGTGATCTACGACATCTCATTCAGCCCGCCGATCGGGATTTTCCAGAGCGTCCTGGAAAAGCAACGCCCGAACGCGGACTGGACGATCTCGATCTTCGATGCGGCCGGCGTCAATTTCGCCCGCGTTCCCAATCCGCAGGATACCATCGGCAGGCGCGCCTCGCCCTCGCTATATGACGAGATGACACGCCGTACCGAGGCGACATTGCCGACGGTGTCGCTCGAAGGCGCGCCGTTGATCACGAGCTTCGTGCGATCGTCGCTGACGGAATGGACGGTGGCCGCCGGCATCGCCGAACGATCGCTGGTCGGCCCGCTGTTGCTCAATCTTGCGATCACCGTCCTGATCGGCAGCGTGCTGCTGGTGATCGGCCTCGCCTTTGCGGTGCGGATGGCGACCACGATCGCGCGCGGCGAGATGCTGCACGGCCTGCTGATCGACGAACTCAATCATCGCGTCAAGAACACGCTGGCGATCCTGCAGGCGATCGCGGCGCAGACTTTCCGCAGCGCCACCCGGGCCGAACGCGAAAAATTCGAAGGCCGGCTCGGCGCACTGGCGGAAGCGCATAATCTGCTGAGCCAGGAAAAATGGCAGGGCTCCAACCTGCAGGACGTGGTCAGCCGCGTGCTGCGGCCCTATCTGCTCAACAATCCGGACCGGATGCGGATGTCCGGTCCGCCGGTACCGCTGTCGCCGCGGCTGGCGGTGGTGCTGTCGATGATCCTGCACGAGATCGCCACCAACGCCGCAAAATATGGCGCGCTGTCCAACGATGCCGGCATCGTCGTGCTGAATTGGGAAGCTGTCAGCGACGACGGCAAGCCGAAATTGCGGCTGGTCTGGACCGAGACCGGAGGCCCACTGGTCACCGCTCCGGTGCAGCGCGGCTTCGGTTCCCGGCTGATCGAACGCAGCGCCCGCGATCAGCTCGGCGGTGAAGCCACCGTCGATTTCCTGCCTCGCGGCGTGATCTACACCGTGATCTCTGCGCTGGAAGACTGAGCTGGTTTTCCATTTGTATCAAAATGTTGCTGGCGGTTTCACACGGGTGAGGCAAAGGGCCGCGACACCATATCTAGTCATGCCGGCGTTGGACGGATCATTACACGGCCTGTAGAACCCGATGAGGACCAAGTTCCCTCATGAATCTTTCAAGCCCATTCATCCGTCGACCCGTCGCCACCACGCTGCTGACATTCGGGTTGGTCGTCGCCGGCGTCATCGCCTTCTTCAAGCTGCCGGTCTCGCCGCTGCCGGATGTCGATATCCCGACCATTTCGATCATGGCGACGTTGCCGGGTGCCAGCCCGGCGGACGTCGCCACCACCGTTGCGAGTCCGCTGGAACGTCATCTCGGCCAGATCGCCGATGTCAGCGAGATGACATCCTCAAGCTCGCTCGGCTCGGCGCGGATCAATCTGCAATTCAGCATCAGCCGCGACATCAACGGCGCCGCCCGCGACGTCCAGGCCGCGATCAACGCCGCGCGCGCCGACCTGCCGGCCGCGTTGCGGACCAACCCGACCTATCGCAAATTCAATCCGGCCTCGGCGCCGATCCTGATCTTTGCGCTGACCTCGGACACCCTCACCCCGGCGGAACTCTACGATGCCGCGTCAACCGTGCTGGCGCAGAAAGTATCGCAGGTCGAAGGCGTCGGCGAAGTCAGTGTCACCGGCGGCTCGCTGCCCGCCGTGCGTGTCGAGCTGGCGCCGCCGTCGCTCTACAAATACGGCATCGGCCTGGAGGACGTTCGCGCCGCGCTCAGCAGCGCCAATGCCCACAGCCCCAAGGGCGGCATCGACGTCGGCGGCCAGCGTTACCAGATCTATTCCAACGATCAGTCCGGCAAAGCCGGAGACTACAAGCCGCTGGTGGTGGCCTATCGCAACGGCGCGCCGGTGCGGCTGACGGATGTCGGCGACGTGCTCGATTCCGTGGAGAACTTGCGCAATCTCGGCCTTGCCAACGGCAAGCGCGCGATCATGATGACGGTGTTCCGGCAGCCGGGCGCCAACATCATCGGGATGGTCGACCGGGTGAAGGCCCTGATGCCGCAATTGCGGGCGTCGATCTCGCCCGCCATCGACGTCAATCTCGCCGTCGACCGCTCCATCACCATCCGCGCCTCGCTGCTCGATGTCGAAATCACGCTGATCATCGCCGTGGTTCTGGTGATCCTGGTCGTATTCGCATTCCTGCGCAACGCCCGGGCGACGCTGGTGCCGGTGGTGACGGTCTCGGTGTCGCTGATCGCGACGTTCGCGGTGATGTATCTGCTGGGGTACAGCCTGAATATCTTCTCGCTGATGGCGCTCACGGTCGCGACCGGTTTCGTGGTCGACGACACCATCGTGGTCCTGGAGAACGTTTCCCGTCACCTCGACGGCGGAATGTCGCCGCTGGAAGCCGCCCTGCTCGGCTCCAGGGAGGTCGGCTTCACGGTGCTGTCGATGAGCGTGTCGCTGATCGCCGTGTTCGTCCCGATCCTGCTGATGGGCGGCCTGGTCGGACGGCTGTTCCGAGAATTCTCCATGACCATCGCGATCGCCATTGCCATCTCGCTGGTGGTGTCGCTGACGACGACGCCGATGATGTGCGCGATTCTGCTGCGCAGCGAGCGCGGCGTGCAACACGGCTGGATCTACCGTGCCAGCGAGGCCATGTTCGACATGATGCTGGGCGGCTACCGTCGCACGCTCACGGTTGCGTTGCGCCATCCGCGTTTGGTGATGCTGGCGCTGCTGACAATCCTCGGCCTGAACGTCTACCTCTACGGCGCCGTGCCCAAGGGCTTCGTGCCGCAGCAGGATACTGGACTGTTGATCGGGTCGATCCAGGCCGATCAAAGCATCTCGTTTCAGCTGATGCAGCAGAAGCTGACCAAGCTGATCGACATCGTCGGCAAGAACCCGGCGGTCGCCACCGCGGTCGGTTTTACCGGCGGCGGAATTGGTCCCGGCGGAGGATCGACCAATTCCGGTACCGTGTTCGCTTCGCTGAAGCCGATGCGCGACCGCAATATCTCGGCCGAGGCGGTGATCGCCGAGTTGCGCAATCAGCTCGCCGTGGTGCCCGGCGCCACATTGTTCCTGCAGGCAGTGGGCGATCTCGGCGGCGGAGGCCGCACCAGCAATGCGCAGTACCAGTACACCCTGCAAGGACCGACTTTCGAAGACCTCGACGAGTGGACGCCCAAGATCGTGGCCGCGCTTCAGACCGTGGGGGGTCTTGCCGACGTCAGTAGCGACCAGCAGGACAAGGGCCTGCAGGCCAACGTGGTGATCGACCGCGACACCGCCTCGCGCCTCGGGCTTTCGGTCAACCAGGTCGACAATACGCTGTACGACGCCTTCGGTCAGCGCCAGGTCTCGACGATCTACGTCGCGCGGAACCAGTATCACGTCATCATGGAAGTCGCGCCGAGGTACTGGCAGGACCCCGAGACCCTCAAAGACGTCTATGTCAGTACATCGGGCGGACCGGCCACCGGTTCGCAGACCACCAATGCGGTAGCCGGCACTATTGCGTCGGCGACGCAGACCAATTCGATCAATTCGATCGCCGCCAACGCCGTCCGCAACCTCGCCACCAACTCGATCGGCGCCACCGGCAAAACCGCGTCATCGACCGGCACCGCCGTCAGCACCAGCGCCGAGACGATGATTCCGTTGTCGAGCTTTGCCCGGTTCGGACAGGACCGGACCTCGCTGGTGGTCAATCACCAGGATGGCCTGGTCGCGAACACCATCTCGTTCAATCTGCCGCCCGGGGTTTCGCTCAGCACCGCGGTGTCGACCATCGAGGCGACCCTGAGCCGGATCGGCGTTCCGGGCTCGATCAAGGGCTCGTTCCAGGGCGTCGCCAAGATCTTCCAGGAGTCGTTGAGCAGCGAGCCATTCCTGGTGATCGCGGCGTTCGCCACCATCTACATTTCGCTCGGCATGCTCTATGAGAGCTTCGTCCATCCGCTGACCATTCTGTCGACCCTGCCCTCGGCCGGCGTCGGCGCGGTTCTGGCGCTGATGCTGTTTCGCACCGAATTCGACATCATCGGCATGATCGGGGTGATCCTGCTGATCGGCATCGTCAAGAAGAACGCCATCATGATGATCGATTTCGCCGTCGACGCCGAGCGCTGGCGCGGCCTGGCACCGGCCGACGCGATCTACGAGGCGTGCCTGCTGCGGTTCCGGCCGATCATGATGACGACGATGGCGTCGCTGCTCGGCGCGGTACCGCTGGTGATCGGGCTCGGCGAAGGCAGCGAGTTCCGCCGGCCGCTCGGCATCACCATCATCGGCGGCCTGGTGCTGAGCCAGATCCTGACGCTCTACACCACGCCGGTGGTCTATCTCTATCTCGATCGCTTCCGGCATTGGGTCGGCAGAAAGCGACGGCGCACTTCCATTGTCGGCTCTCCGACAGATGTGTGACCCGCAAACCACAGCCACACGCCAACGTAGCAAACCGGGCGTCCGGACAATTGCGGCGGAAATAACGAATCGTCTAGACCGATTCCCGGGGCTGGGAAGCGGAGACTTAGTATGAGAGTCGCTTCCATTGAAAGTGTGTTGACGGCGGCCACGCTGATATCGGCCATCGTCGTCGTGTTGTGGGGAATCAAGATTTTCTACGGCGCGTGAATGAGCAGGCGTCGAAGACCTCCAAAGAAGGGGTTTAAGACGAAGGCGTACTTCCGCGGCGGCGGAAGCCTTCGCTTCCCTTCCGGTTGCCGGCGACGGATACGCCCGGCGATTTCCTTTCCACGCACGTACCGAGTTTGGTTCACGGCCTGGCGCGACGTCCGCGCCGCGGCAGGAAGGTTCTGGTTGCAACTCTTAAATGCATATCGGCTTTTATATACTGATGTTCGCGCTCGTCGTTATTGGTTTGGAAGCGATCTACTCGCTCTATCAATTGGCCACATTCGTGCTCTGAACGCTCTGCTTTTTGGGCTTTTCGAACCTTTTCGTCCCCGGCAGCGCCGCAATGACGCCGCTTTGACGCCGGGGTCGTCGCATTGCGCTCCAATTTAGTCGCAAATTCGCCCGCCGAATCAAATCATTCTTGCCTTGCGACGTAAGGCGACTGGGGGAAGTTCGACCGTTTAAAAATTGGAGTATCAGTCATGCAACTAAACCATCCGCAGCCTATCAAGCGGCGCCGCAGTGAGCCCTCGCTGTGGGTTGACGTACCGACCGATGACGCGTTTTCGTTGCTTGAAAATGCGCTTCGGGAGGATCAGCCGGTGCATCGTGCTGAGGAACATAAAGACCAAATTCATTTGCTGCTTGAAGAAAACGCCCGGCTTCGGAAGCTTCTGGCTCAGCTCTCGAACCCGAACCGCTGAATTTTGTTCAGCGAGAACAAGGATGTATCAATCGACGCTGGCAGGTGCCTTCATTGCCCGGCCATCGCCAGCAAACCCCCGATTGGTAGCAGACACCGACACGCCCGCGCCAAATGCCCGCTTTCGGGGCAGGCAAAGCGACATTTGGCCACGGCGTCCGGCTAGGGGCTCTCGTTAGAGAGCTTGTCAGCCAAATTCGAAGTCGACGTTTTTGATTAGCCGAAATTCTGCAGCGACGGAAAAGTCTCCAGCAGCCAGATACTGACATTGGAGATCGCGCCGGTGAGGAAGGCGATGCCGGTGACAACCATCAGCACGCCCATCGCGCGCTCGACATTGGCGAGATGCCGTTTCATGCGCGCGAACAGCGAGGAAAACTGTTCGACCATCACGGCTGCGACCAGGAACGGAATCCCGAGGCCGGCCGAATAGACCGCGAGAAGCCCCGCGCCTTTCGCGACCGTGGCCTCAGCGGCCGCGACCGACAGGATGGCAGCGAGGATCGGCCCGATACAGGGCGTCCAGCCGAACGCAAAGGCCAATCCCATCACATAGGCGCCCCACAGCCCGACCGGCTTCGGGATCGACAACCGCCCCTCCCGCATCAACAGGCCGATCCTGGTCAGCCCGAGGAAATGCAGCCCCATGATGATGATGACGATGCCGGCGGCGATCGAGAGCTGCGCCGACCAGGCGCGGATCAGTGCACCGACCAGCGAGGCACTGGCGCCGAGCGCCACGAACACGGTGGAAAAGCCCAGCACGAACATCAGCGCCGAGATCATCACCGCGCGCCGCGACGACGACGACGCTTCCTCATTGGCGACATGTTCGATGGTGGCGCCGGTCAGATAGATCAGATAGGGCGGCACCAACGGCAGTACGCAGGGCGACAGGAAGCTGACCAGGCCGGCAATCAGCGCCGCCGGAATCGAAACATCGTGGATCATACCGTCATCGAGCCCTGTTTGAACAAAACAACTAAAACAAACCTGACGGGTTGTCGCCGCCGGCAGCACCCGATACCCGGTTTCGGTGGCCACCTGAACCGGCAAAACTCACCTCGATCCGGCGCCCCGCGCAATCTCCCCTATCCGCTACGGCGCTGGTTTGGCACATTTGTTGCTCGGAATAGTCGAAAGCAGCCTCGATCGACCAAGGGGGAAATGTCATGACCACCATTTCGGCGCCCGTCGTAGCCACGAGAAAACCGGTTTACCAATCACTTTTCGTGCAGGTCGTGGTCGCCCTGTTGCTCGGAATGGTGCTCGGGATGGCGACCCCCGATTTCGCCATCAGCCTGAAGATATTCAGCGACGCCTTTCTCAAGCTGATCTCGATGATCGTGGCACCGATCGTGTTCTGTGTGGTGGTGCATGGCATCGCCGGCGCCGGCGACCTTAAGAAGGTCGGCCGGGTCGGCGTCAAGGCGCTGGTCTATTTCGAGGTCATGACCTCGGTCGCGCTGGTGCTCGGACTGCTGCTGGCCTATCTGTTCGGCCCCGGCCACGGCATGAATATCGATACTTCGACGCTCGATGCCAAGGCGCTGTCGAACTATGCCGAGAACGCCCATAAGCTGCAGGGCGCCGGCATCGGCAGCTTCCTGCTCAACGTGATTCCGACCACGTCGTTCGATGCGCTGTCGCGCAACGACGTGCTGCAGGTGCTGTTCTTCGCCATCATCTTCGGCGTCAGCCTGGCGCTGGTCGGTGGCGAAAAAGGCGAGAAGATCACCTCGTTCATCGATGCGGTCTCGACTGTTTTGTTCCGCGCCATGGGGTTGATCGTGCGGGTGGCGCCGCTCGGCGTGCTGGGCGCGGTCGCCTATACGGTCGGCAAATACGGCGTCGGCTCGCTGAAGCAACTGATGTCGCTGGTGGCGCTGTTTTATGTCGCGGTTGCGATCTTCGTGTTCGGCGTGCTCGGCAGCGTAATGGCGCTGGCCGGACTGAACATCCTCAAATTCCTGTCCTATCTGCGTGAGGAATTGACGATCGTGCTCGCCACCGCCTCCTCCGACGCGGTGCTGCCGCAGATCATGCGCAAACTGGAACGGATGGGCGTCAAGGACTCCGTGGTCGGGCTGGTGATCCCGACCGGCTATTCCTTCAACCTCGATGCATTTTCGATTTATCTGACCCTGGCAGTCGTTTTCATCGCCCAGGCCACCAATACCCCGCTGTCGTTCGGCGACCTGTTGCTGATACTCGGCGTATCGCTGGTCACCTCGAAGGGCGCCCACGGCGTGCCGGGGTCGGCGATCGTGATCCTGGCCGCGACCCTGAACGCGGTGCCCAGTGTTCCCGCGATCGGGCTGGTGCTGGTATTGTCGATCGACTGGTTCATCGGCATGGCCCGCGGGCTGGGCAATCTGATCGGCAATTGCGTCGCCACCGTCGTGGTCGCGGCCTGGGAAGGTGACCTCGATCTCGCCAAGGCCCGCGACGTGCTTGACGGCGATGAACTGGTGGACGTGACGGCGGGATGAGTGGTCCGGCTGTCGCGCCCGGATCAGGTCGGTGACGACGGGTCAGCGGCCGGGCGCGGCCTGAAATTCTCGATCAACCGCAGCAGCACGCGGGCGCCGGCATCGGCGTCGGCTTCGTCGACATGCTCGGCGGGATTATGGCTGACACCGCCGCGGCAGCGCACGAACACCATGCCGACATCGGCGATATCGATCATCGCCATGCCGTCATGGCCGGCGCCGCTCGGCAGTTCATGGACGCGAAACCCTTCGGCAGCGACGGCCTCGGCGACCTGCACCTTCAGCCACGGCGCGCACGGCACCGTGCGGTTCTCGTGGGTGACGTCGACCTGCAGCGCCAGATCCCGGCTCCTGGCGATGCTCTCGATCCGGCGCACGATATCGGCCACCGCGCGCCGCCGATGGGTGTCTGCCGCGGCGCGGATATCCATCGTGAACGACACTTTGCCCGGAATGACGTTGGTCGCGCCGGGCATCGCGTGAATATAGCCGACGGTTCCGACCAGCCCGTCCGGATCGGTGCGGCAGAGCTCTTCGATCGCGACAATGCACTCGGCGGCGCCGGTCAGCGCATCGCGACGCAGCGCCATCGGCACGGTTCCGGCGTGGCCTGCGACGCCGGTCAGGCTCGCCGCCAGCCGGGTCGCGCCTGATATCGCAGTGACGACGCCCACCGGCAAATGCTGCGCTTCCAGCACCGGTCCCTGCTCGATGTGCAATTCGACATAAGCGAGCAATTCGCCGGGCGCCCGGGCCGCCGCGCCGATGTGCTCGGGGTCCAGCCCGAATCCGATCATGGCTTCGCGCATCGAAATGCCGGCGCTGTCCCTGGCGCCGAGAACGCTCTCGACGAAGGTGCCGGCCACCGCCCGGCTGCCGAGCAAGGTCGAAGCGAAACGGACCCCCTCCTCATCGGCGAACCCGACGATCTCGATCGCGAACGGCAAGCGCCGGCCGCGCCTGTTCAGGTCGGCAACGCAGGAAATCGCGGTGACGATACCGAGCGGCCCGTCCCATTTGCCGGCGTCGCGCACGGTGTCGTAATGCGATCCCAGCATCAGGCACGGCAGCACCGGCGCGTCCCCCTCATAGCGGCCGCAGACATTGCCGATGGCATCGAGATGCGCGCGCATGCCGGCCGCCTGCATCCACGACAAGAGCAGATCGGCGGCCACCCGATGCTCCGGCGACAGGAAGATGCGGGTCAAATCCTCTGACGTTTCGGAGATGGCGCCCAGCGCCTCGATCCGGCCGACGATCTGCCGACCGAGCAACTCCTGATCCGTCGCGGCCTCCACCATTCAGGCCGCCTCGCCGGCGTTCGTAACGAGTGGGCTCATCCCGGCTTCCTGCTTTCCTGGAGCATAAGCCCTGAGATTGCAGCGACGGCGCGCCGAAGCAAGAGGATTTTGACATTAAAGGACCCAACGGTTCCGCCGCCCGGCCGATGGGGCAGACACCGGCCAGGCGACGGGCGGCAAGCCGCCAACATTTTGGCAGCCCGCTATTTGACGAGCTTCAGCAACGCCCGAGGGCGAGCGAACGCTCCAACAGCCACCGGTTCGCCATCCCGCATCATCGCGTCACACAGCGCTCTCAGCTCCGACTCGGCGATCCGGTTCAGCCGCATCCGCAGTTGCAGGATAGCCAAGGTCACAAGTTCCGCGGTCTCGATATCGGCATCCGCGAGAAGCACCGTCCGACATCGCTCCAGGGTTGCAAGAACCGAATGCGATTTTTCCTCTGAATTATCCACCAGCATTTTTCCCCTGACCGAGCTTGCGAGGTGAGGTCGAGGCGATCCACGCGTCCGTTTCATGGACCTCGCCGTAAAGCCCGCAAATCTTCGAAACCGCCCGGTGGGTTTGATACGCCGGCAGATCTTCAAGCGTGTGACTTGCCGAGGCGTCGCACAGATAGCTGATGGCATGATCGCGGTGAAATGCATCGATCATGGTCGACAGGCACGCCGCCTCGCCGGAGAATCCGGCGAGCACAACACCGCCGCGGCTCTGGTTCACCATCGCGGCAAAGGCCTCGCTCGAATAGCAGGATGGATTGCTTCGCTCGAATACCATTTCGTTGCGGCACGGCTCGAATCCGTCGATCCAGCGCACGAACGGGGTAGCGCGATTGAAAAACGCCGATTGGTTCAGGGTACGGGTAAACGCGACCGGCAGTCCGATCCGTCGCGCGTGGTCGAGGACGCGCCGGCAATTATCGAGCGCACGATCGATTTCCGGGATAGCCAGCAGGCGCGGCTCCGCGACGTATTCCTGCTGCATGTCGACCAGAACGACAATCGGGACATTAGATGCGTTGGCGAACGACCTGAGACTAACGATTGAGGTCAAGAGCGGCTCTCGAGCGCCAAAGCGATTTGGGCTGGTGCGAGTTTGATTGAAGCGATTCTAATGGGAATGACACTCTTCAGTTGAAACGATATTGGCTGACACCCGTAATTCGTTGGCCATCGTTGTTGCTGTTCTGCGCCGGCGTCAGATTGCAAAAAAGTAATGGTACTCAAGCACTGGTAACACCGCAGTGGTACGTTCCTGCTCCGCATCTCAAGCATATCAAAGCGCGTAGCCGTGATCGCCCGCTGGTTGTAACTCGCTTGAAGTTCTGACAAGTTTAGTTCGCAGAAAGGACTGTGTATGTATCTCGTGCCGGAACGGGGCGTTCCTCAAGATGAACGCCGTGACATATCCCTCGGTGGTCTGACCGACTGGGATGCGGCGCGAGTCTTTCTGGAAGTGGTGCGCAGCGGCAGCTTCCGATCAGCCGCCGACCGGCTTGAACTTTCGATCAATGTCGTGCGCCGGCGCGTCGATGACTTCGAGCGGCAGATTGGCGCGATATTGTTCACCCGGGATGCCCACGGCACTCGCCTGACCGGCGAAGGTGCGCTGGTCGTTTCCGCGGTGGAGCGCATGGAGGCGGCATCGTTCGACCTGATGCGGGCCGGCAATTCCGTCACCAATGCGCTCTCCGGCGAAGTCCGGGTCGCGGTCACCGAAGGACTCGGGACATTCTGGCTGGCGCCCCGGCTTGTCGAATTTCAGCAATCGTTTCCCCGGATCCATGTCGACCTGCACTGCGCGATGCGCGCGGCCGACGTATCGCGGCACGAAGCCGACATCGCCATTCATCTGTCGCGGCCGACCGCGCTCGACGTCAAGCTGGTGCGGCTCGGCCGAATGCATCTGATGTTCTTTGCCAGCGAGAAATATATCGACATCTTCGGCGCTCCGAAAAACTTCGAAGAGCTGCTCAAGCATCGTCTCGTGATGCAGGTGTCGGAGATCGCGAGCGCCAAGGAAACTTTCGAAAGCTTGTTTCCAGGCCAATCGCTGCAGGATCTCGTGGTGATGAAGACCAACGTCAGCAGCGCTAATTACTGGGCCGTCGCCAACGGCGCCGGTATCGGAGTCTTCCCAACCTACGCCTGCGCGCTCGGTGGGAAAATAGTACCGCTCGATATCGAGCTACGAAAGCACCTCGACATTTGGCTTTCTTATCACCCCGGCAGCGGCGGGATTCCGCGGGTGCGTCAAATGATCGACTGGCTGGTGGAGGCTTTTAACTCCACAAGATTCCCGTGGTTTAAGGACGAATTCGTCCATCCAACCGAACTTAAATCAGTATATAAGGGTAAATCCCTGACCCAATTATTCGGGGGCTTCTCGACTAGGACGGTAAAAGCAGAATGAATAAATCAGCGGCAAAAAAGATGAAGCAGCGCAGTGCTGGAAAGCCCGATATTGAACTGGGCAAGCGAATCCGGCTGCGTCGTGTCGAGCAACGGATTTCACAGGCGGAGCTCGGCGATCAACTCGGCGTCAGTTTTCAGCAAGTCCAGAAATACGAGAAGGGTGTCAACCGGGTCGGTGCCGCTCGTCTCCAGCAGATCGCGACCGCGCTCGACGTGCCCGTTACGTTTTTCTATGACGGCGACGGCAAGGCGCGCGAAGTCGAGAGCCTGCTGTTTCTCGACAGCTCATTCAGCCTCAGGCTGCTGCGCGCCTACAGCAAGATCAAGGATCAGACCGTACAACGTCAGCTTGTATCGCTGATGGAATCGATCGCCGCGAACGAAGACTAAAGTACGATTCGCAGGCACCGGCGGTCTTGCAAAAGACCATACGCTTTTCGGGTTCGGAGTTCGAGATTGGACTCTGCTTCAGCCGAACGTGTTTCGGACCAACAAGGTTCGGCCGGTCTCGAGTGTTACTTCTCCAAGTTCCGCTTCCTTACGTTGCGTATCCGCGAACCTGATCGATCAGTGCCAGCGGATCGGACCGGATGCTGTCGCCGCGCCATGCCACGTGCTGGTCGGGGCGGGACAGCACCAATCGGCTGCCGCAGAAGATGTCCGGCGATGGCCGTTCGATCTGGAGCACCTTCAACGGCACGCCTCGCCGGCGCGCCGCCGCTTCCAGCGTAGCGACATTGAGCTCCGCATCAAACTTCAGCAACGTGAATTCTGGCCCCATCGCGTCGTACAGGGAGCGCCCGTCGTCGCACCATAGATGCGGCGTGCGGCAGCCCGGCACGCTTGATGGCGTATAACTGTTCATCGTGTAAGCCGGATGTTCGGCGCCGTCGTAAGCGATGATCGGCGAGCGGTCGTAATAGGTTCCGAAATTGAGCCCGGCGCAGGCATATTGCTGGACGTTGATCTCATAGGCGAGACGCCCTACTTCAGCGCGCACGCGTTCGCCGTCAGGTCCGGCCGCCTCGATATTTTCGGGCACCGCGCCGCGGCGGCGTATTTCGGCTTCGGCATGCGACATCGCAAACCGCGAGACCTGGCTTGTGATCGGCCAGCGCTCCGCCTCGTAGGCATCCAGAATGCCGGCCGGCGCCCAGCCGTTGAGATGCGCGGCCAGCAGCCATGACAAATTCATCGCGTCCGCAATGCCGGCGTTCATGCCGTACCCGGCATAGGGCACCCAGATATGCGAGGCATCGCCTGCGATGAAGGCGCAGCGGTCGCGAAATTTGTTGGCAATCAGGCGGCGGCCGTACCAGTCCTCTTTCGAGAGCACATCGTATGCGAAGTCGTCGCCGACACCCAGGATGGTGCGCAGGCAGGCATCGCGATCCACCGCATCGAAATCGGTTTCGCCGGGCTTCATGTAATTATGCACCAGCCATCGCTCGCGGCCGTCGATCGCATACACCATCCCGGAGCGACGCGGATTGATCGCGCCCGTACCCCAGGCGCTTGCGTGCTGCTGGCGCTCGATCAGGCCCGGTGCGCGGATATAGGTAGACTGCACACGCTGGATGATGGCGTCACCTGCGAGTTCGGCACCGATCGCCTTGCGCACCACCGAGCGCGCGCCGTCGCAGCCGATCAGAAAGCGGCATCTCACTCGTGCCACGGCGCCGGTGTCGAGATCGCGCAAGCTGACCTCGGCGTTGTCATCCGCCACTACTACGTCCTCGACCGAAGTCCGGTTGACAATGCGGATGCGCGATTGCGCGGCGGCATGTTCGAACAGGATCGGCTCAAGGAAGATCTGGTTGATGCGATGCGGCGGCTCCGGTGTCGGCCAGTTGCAGTCGGGACCGTCGGTTATCGTAAAGCGATCGCGGCGGCAGGGAATCGAAATCCGGGTCAGTTCCTGCCCGGTGAAGGAGGTTCGGTAGCTGACGTCGTGGGCATAATCGGCCGGCAATCCGGCGTTACGGACCGCGTCGGCGATACCAAGCCGCCGGAAGATTTCCATCGTGCGGGCGGCGACATGGTTACACTTCGGCTTCGGCGCCGCCGCGCGTGCCCGCGTCTCCACGACCGTGACATCGATGCCGCGCCACGCCAGATCAATCGCCAGGGTCAAGCCGACCGGGCCCGCCCCCACGATCAGCACATTCAAATCAGTCGTCTCAGCCATCGGCGGAACCTTGCAACGGAAAATTTCGGCGGGAGGATGCGCGAATTACAAAGCTCGAAATCATTCGAGCTCGGCGCCGGATTGCTTGACGATGCCAGCCCACCGATCGCCTTCGCTCCTGACGTAGGCCGCAAAGCTATCCGGCGTCGACGCCGGCAACGGCTCCAGCGCCATCAGCTTGAACCTGGAGGGCGTGTCCGGAGCCGCCAGCAGCTTTCCAATCTGCGCCGCCAATCGATCGACGATCGGACGCGGCAATCCGGCCGGCCCAACCAGACCCTGCCAGGCGACCAGTTCGAATCCCGGAAGGCCGCTTTCAGCAAAGGTCGGAATTCGCAGGTGCCGAAGCGACGCGTTGGGGCGTCGTCACGCCCAACACCCGCACCTTGCCCTCGGCGATCTGCGGCAATGCCGGCTGCAGATCGACCACCATGATGGGAATGTGTCCCGCGATCACGTCGAGCATGGCCTGAACGCTGCCGCGATAGGCGACATGACGGATATCGATGCCTGCCGCGGATTTCAACATCTCCGCGCCGAGATGCTGCGGACTGCCGTTGCCCGCCGAGCCGTAGGTGAGCCCCGGATTGGCTTTGGCGTAGGCGATGAATTCGGACAGCGTTTTGGCCGGGACTTGCGGATTGACGATCAGCGCGAACGGGACTCCGGCCACCAGGGCGATCGGCGTAAAGTCCTTGACCGGGTCGTAGGGCAAATGGCGATAAAGGGTCTTGTTGATGGCCAGCGTGGTCGAGGTCGCCAACAGGAGCGTGTAGCCGTCAGGCGCAGCCCTTGCGACCAGCTCCGCACCAAGGGTGGTGCCGGCGCCGGGTTTGTTCTCGACGATCACCGTGGCCGGAAGTCCGGTTTGCAGTGCATCCGCGACCATCCGGCCGAGAACGTCGGTCGTGCCGCCCGCCGGATAGGGCACGATGATTTTGATGGTCTGGCCGGGATAGATGTCGGCCCGGGACGGCCGCGCCGCCAACCCGGCCAATACGCCGCCGCAGCCGGCAACGACCTCTCGACGAGTCCACCCCATTTGTCCTCCCGAAGCATTTTTTATTTTTTATCGATCGGTTTTCGAGCGAACCACATACGCGGTCTCTGCGACATAGCAAAGGCAACAAATGGCCGGCTCAGGCGTCGGGGCACTGCAGCAACAGTCCGGGCCGGCTTAATCCGAACGCAACGCTGTCAGGCTAGACAACCCGGACATGCGGACGAACCGCTCAGGTCCAGCCGGACTTGGTCGGCTTCGTTTGAGCGGGCCAGATCCAATTTCGGCGTCGAACCGGCGCAACCCAGGGAAAACCGACATGCGCACGACTGCCGTTCTTGCCGTTGCCTCGATGCTCGTCACCGGATCGGCCTTCGGCCAGAACGCGGTCACCACAGGAGCCAACGCTGCGGCCCCGAAACCGGCCACTGCGGCGCACCCGGTCAAGCCGGCTGCCGCCTCGACCCCCGAATCCCGATCCGCGGCGGCGTTGGCCCTGTCGCATGAACCGACCTTCGACGAAGGCACCGTGGCGCGGATCAAGGAAGCCGCGCTCAGCTACTCGGATATCGCGGTTCGCGGGGGATGGCCGATGATCCCGGCCGACGCCAAATTCGCCGCCGGGGTCGCCGGTCCGAATGACGATCTGCTGCGCAAGCGGCTGATCATCACCGGCGACCTGGCGGACGACAAGATGACGGGCCCCTTCGACGAGGAAGTAGCCGAGGCCGTGATGCGCTTTCAGGCCCGCCACGGCCTGGCTTCCACGGGAGTCATGACGCCGCGTACCCTCGCCGCCATGAATGTTCCGGTCCAGAAGCGGATCAAGCAGCTCGAAGCCTCGCTGGAGCGGCTCGACAATATGAACTTCCCGTTCGGCCAGCGCTATGTGGTGGTCAACCTGCCGGCGGCCTTCGCCGAGGCGGTCGAGAACGACAAGGTGGTGCGGCGCTATCGCGTGATCGTCGGCAAGACCGAAAAGCCGTCGCCGACGCTGACCGCCGAGATCACCAGCGTCAATCTCAACCCGACCTGGACCGTGCCGTCGTCGATCTCGAAGACCGAAATCTCGGCGCACATGCGCAAGGATCCGGGCTACCTGTCGCGCATGCATATGGAAGTGCTCGACGGCCATGACGCGCCGATCGATCCGCAGGCGATCGATTGGTCCGGCGCTCACACTCCTAACTTCACCGTGCGTCAGCAATCCGGCACCTGGAACGCGCTCGGCGCGGTCAAGATCGACATGCCGAACCCCTACTCCGTCTATATGCACGACACCAACCAGCGCAGCCTGTTCAGCGACGATTACCGCTTCGACTCGCATGGTTGCTCGCGGGTCGACAATGTGCGCGACCTCGCGGCGTGGCTGCTGCAGGAGGAAATGCCGAAATGGAATCGAGCTGCCATCGATGCCGCGATCGCCACCGGCCAGCGCGAGGACGTGGTGCTGCCGAAGAAGGTTCCGGTGGCCTGGGTCTATCTGACGGGCTGGATGACCAAGGACCAGACCGTCCAGTTCCGCAACGACATCTACGACCAGGACGAACAACTGCTCGAGGCGACCGCCGAGGAGGCCGCGTTCTTCAACAAGGCCGCCGGCCATCCGCTGAACGGGCATCTGGTGCAGTAACCTAAAGAGTCGTCACGGCCGGGCGGGACAAGCCCGGGCATGACGAATTCCTGCTCGTTCTCTCAAGCTCTGATCCCGCCCGCCGTGAGGTTGGCGATCAGGTCCGCGAAGACCCGGCCGCCGAACAGCACATGCTCCCGCATCGTGGCCTGCGCCAGCGCCTCATCGCCGCTTTTGATCGCTTCGGTAACCAGCGCGTGCTCCTGGTATGAGGCCTTCAGGCGCGCCGGCTGGTACAGGCTGCTGCGGTGATAAAATCGCATCCGCAGCCGGGTCAACCGGATTTGCTCGGCCAGAAATTCGTTGCGCGCGCCCCGATAGATCGCGGCATGGAACGCCGCATTGTTCTTGATGTAGACCGGGCTATCCTGTCGCTTCATCGCCGGCTGCGACGCCAGATGCAATTTGGCGAGTTGCGCCTTCTCCACGGCCGACATCCGTCGCGCCGCCAATCCCGCGGCTTCCGCCTCCAGCGCGGTCAGCACCTCGACGATCCCGATCGCCAGCTGCGGCGACACGCTGGAGACCACCGCGCCCTGCCGCGGCACCAGCCGAACGATGCCCGCCGCCGCCAGTTGCAACAACGCCTCGCGTGCGGGCGTGCGCGATACATCGAAGCGTGCGGCCAGGGTCTGCTCATCGAGCTTGTCGCCCGGCGACAACCGGCCGTGCTCGATATCGTCCTCAAGCTCCCGGCGAAGTGCGTCGCTGGTCCGGCCGCGCATGGGCTTCCCTCTATGTATACGTAGAACAGCATTGCGCACACATTAAATCAATGCTGAAATATGAGTCTCAAGGCGCCCGAGAGCGTCGGTTGCCAGGGAGTGCGTATGCCGATCGATCGAAGAAGCTTCATCACCGCCAGTGCCGCTGCGTTGATGGGGTTGAGGCCGGCGACCGCGCAGGCCGACTACATCGCCGAACTTCATGCCAAGGCCAAGGAAGAAGGCGAACTGACCTGGTACAGCGTGTACTGGCCGTCGGACCGTTCCGAAAAACACGGCGCGCTGTTCAGCAAGGCCTTTCCCGGCATCAAGGTGAGCGTGGTGCGATCGACCGCGCAGGTGGCGTTTCAACGGCTGAACCAGGATCTGCAGGCCAACGCCGCCAATTGCGACGTGTTCACCTCGACCGACATGAGCCAGTTCGTGACGCTGAAGGATCGCGGCGTGGTGACGCCGTACCGGATGAAGTCGATCGACCAGATCGACGCCCGGTTCCGCAACGTCGATCCTGACGACGCCTATCAGATCGTCAATGCCACCACGGTCGGCCTCGCCTACAACACCAACAAGGTCAAGCCGGAACAGGCGCCGAAGAGTTGGAAAGACTTCATCGATCCGAAGTGGAAGAACCAGTCCGTCGTCGGCCACCCCGGTTTCAGCGGCTTCGTCGGCACCTGGGTCGTGCAGATGAACAAGCTCTATGGCTGGGACTATTTCGAGCAGCTGGCCGAATTGAAACCGCATGTCGGCCGCTCCATCATCGACACCGTCACCGTGCTGGTCTCCGGCGAACGCAGCATCGGGGCCAGCCCGCTGGCGCTGGTACAGCGCAACGCCTCGCAGGGCAATCCGATCGCGCGCTCCTATCCCGAGGAAGGTGCGGTGCTGATGATCTCGGGCGCCGCGATCATGAAGAACAGCAAGCATCCCAACGCCGCCAAACTGTTCATGGAGTTCATGTACTCGCTCGATACAGCCGGCGAGGACGTCGAGGAATTCGGTCTGCCGCTGCGGCCCGATACGCCGCTCCCCGCGGGCTTTACCAAGATCGACGAGATCAAGACGATCCGCCCCGATATCGCCGAGATCATCAAGGGCATCCCCGAACTGACCGAAAAATGGCGCGACACCTTCGGCGTCTAGCCTTCGCGATGCATCCCTTTTTCCAGGAGTAAAACATGATCGTCCTTCATCACGGCTGGCGCTCCAGCGCCTCGCGCCGCGTGCGTCTCTGCCTCGAGGAAAAGGGGCTCGAATACGAGTCGCACAAGGTCGACATGGCCAATCTGGAGCATCACTCGCCGGAATATCTGAAGATCAATCCGCTCGGCGTGATCCCGACCATGATCCATGACGGCAAGCCGCTGCACGAGAGCGGCACCATCTGCGAATATCTCGACGAGACCTTTCCCGATCCGCCGCTGCGTCCGGAGAGCGCCTATGACCGCGCGCTGATGCGGAACTGGATCCGGCACATCGACGGGCTGATCGGCAATCTGATCGTGTTCAACTGGCGCCATCATTTGCAGAAGACCGCCGAGAAATGGACCGACGAGGAACTCGCCGCCAAGCTCAAGAACATCCCGAGCAAGGAACGCCAGGAAGCCTGGTTGCGGGTGGCGCGCCGGCCCTACACCGAGGAAGATCGCGCCGCGGCGCGCGACAAGCTCACCACGCAATTGCTGGACCGGATGGAGGAGTCGCTGAAACCTTCGGGATGGCTGGTCGGCGGCGTCTATTCGATCGCCGACATCGCCGCGACCCCGTTCGTCAAGCGCATCGACGAGGAGATCGCTCCCGAGGAAGTTACGGCAAAGAAACATCCCCGGGTCGCCGATTGGTGGACTAAAATGCAGGAACGTCCAGCCTACGCGCGGGCCAAATTCGACCCGTTCATCACCACGCTGTGAAGGCAGATTGCCTTCTCCCCACTGAAAGCAACGCCAATGCTAGATGTCCCCAAGAGCACCGAGAAATCCTACGCCGACGGCAAGATCCTGCAGAGCAGCACCGAGGGCGTTGGTGTCATCACCTTCAACAATCCCGAGAAGCGCAACGCGATGTCGCTCGACATGTGGGAGGGGCTCGGGCTCGCTCTGGTCGAACTGCGCGACGATCCCGGGATCCGGGTGGTGGTCCTGCGCGGCGCCGGCGACAAGGCGTTCGTGTCGGGCGCCGACATCAGCCAGTTCGAGAAGACCCGGCATAACGCCGAGGCTTCGGAGGAATATTCAAAACGCAGCGCGGCGCAACGCGCCTTGCTGGCGGACTTCCCGAAGCCGGTGATCGCCTCGATCCGCGGCTTCTGCCTCGGTGGAGGCATGCAGGTGGCGATGTCGGCCGATATCCGCATCGCCGCCGAGGATAGCCAGTATGGCATTCCCGCCGCCAAGCTCGGCATCGCCTACGGCTATGACGGCCTCAAACACCTGGTGTCGCTGGTCGGGCCGTCCTGGGCGCGCCTGCTGATGTTCACCGGCATGCGGATCCCCTCTTCCGAAGCCGTCCGGATCGGTCTGGTCGATCGCGTGGTTCCCGACGCCGAGCTGTCGGATGCGACCATGGAGATCGCCCGCACCATTTCGATCAATGCTCCGCTGGCGATCAAGGCCGCCAAGATCACCATCGCGCAGGTGCTGAAAGATCCCGGGGATCGCGACATGGGCGCGATCAAGCAGATCGGCCTCGACTGCATGGACTCGGAAGATTTTCGCGAAGGCCGGCGCGCCTTCATGGAAAAGCGCAAGCCCGAGTTCCGCGGAAAATAATGGCCGAGATCGGCATCGACAGAGACGAAAACGCCGCCGCGTTCGTGACGCGGCGGTTCGCCGCTATCCGCGGCGCGATCAACCCGACCACGCTGGTGGCATTGCTGCTGGTCGCGGTATTGATCTTCCTGGTCGCCAATCCGCTGTTTCAGCTGGTCAAGCAGAGTTTTAGCAAAACCTCCGACCACAGTTTTACCCTCGCAAATTATGTCACTGCGTTCGGTCGGCCGCGCTTCGTGCAGGCGCTGGTCAATTCGCTCGAACTCGGCGCCGTTGCCGCGGTCATCGCCGGCATCATCGCGGTGCCGTTGGCGTGGGGAACATCGCGCACCGACATGCCCGCGCGCGGTTTTGTCAATGTGATGGTGCTGGCGTCATTCCTGATCCCACCCTTTGTCGGCGCGATCGGCTGGATCCTGCTGGGCGGCCCGAATGCCGGCTGGATCAACAAGGCCTGGATGATGGCCACCGGCGCTTCGTCGGGACCATTCAATATCTTCACCTTCTGGGGCCTGGCGCTGGTCACGGCGCTGTATTCATTTCCGCTGATTTACGTGTTCACCAAATCAGCGTTCGACCTGATCTCGACCGAGATGGAGGAAGCCGCCGCCATCCTCGGCGCCGGCCCGATGCAGACCACGCTGCGCGTGACCCTGCCGCTGGCGCTGCCGGCGATCCTCGGCTCGCTGTTCCTGGTGTTTCTCGAAGCGCTCGGCCTCTACGGCACGCCGGCGCTGATCGCGATCCCCGCCGGCTTCAATGTCGTGACCACGCAGCTCGCCGCCTTTTTCGAGAACCCGATCCGGGTCGAGGTCGCCGCGGCATTTTCGATGCCGCTGGTCGGCATCACCATCGTGCTGCTGTGGATCCAGCGCCGACTGCTGGCGCGCAAGAGCTATGTCACGGTTGGCGGCAAAGGCGGTCATCGCGAACCGATCGCGCTCGGGCCCTGGCGCTGGGTGCTGTTCGGCTACGCCATGCTGATCGCATCCATGTCGGTGTTCGCCCCGCTCTACATCATCCTGCAGACCGCGCTGAGCAAGGCGTGGGCGCAGCCGATGTCGGCGGCCAACTTCACGTTCAGAAATTTCCGTGAGGTCCTGGTCGATCAGCTCACAGTCCGGCAGGCGCTGTTCAATACATTCGAGTATGCCATCGTAACCGCCACGATTTGCACGTTCCTCGGTTTCGCCGTCGCCTATATCGCCCAGCGCCGGCTGCTGCCGTTCTCGGATTGGCTGGCCGGCATCACCATGGCGCCGTTCGCGGTGCCCGGCATCGTGCTGGCGATATGTTTCTATGCCGCCTATGCGCCGCCGCCGTTCGCGCTGTACGGGCTCGGCGCGCTGGTGGTGATCGCCTTCGTGACCCGCTTCCTGCCGATCGCCTTCACCAATTCCAATTCGGCGATCCAGGGTCTGCATCCGGAGCTCGAGGAAGCGGTGCGGATTTCCGGCGGCAACCAGGCCCGCGCGCTATGGATGGTGGTGCTGCCGCTGCTGAAGAAGTCGCTGTTCGGAAGCTGGCTGCTGATCTTCATCATCGGCACCCGCGAACTGTCGACCGCGATGTTCCTGTCGGGGCCGCAGACCCGCGTGGTATCGGTATTGACCCTCGAACTGAGCGAACAGGGCCAATACGAGGTGCTGTCGGCGATCGCCGTGCTGCTGCTGACGGTGACCGGCATCGTCACCTTGCTTGGCACCATCGTGCTTGGCCGCGACTTCATGCTGAGACGGACCTGATGGACAAGCTGCAACTCAAGAGCCTGACCAAGCGATACGGCGACCTGACCGTGGTCGACAATCTCGATTTGACGCTCCGCGCGGGCGAGTTCATCTCGCTGCTCGGGCCGTCCGGTTGCGGCAAGACCACCACATTGCGAATGATCGCGGGCTTTGTCACGCCTACCGCCGGCACCGTGGAGATGGACGGCAAGCAGATGTCGTCGGCTTCCGCGTCGCTGCCGCCGGAGCGGCGGCGGATGTCGATGATCTTCCAGAGCTACGCGCTATGGCCGAACATGACGGTCGAACAGAACGTCGCCTTCGGCCTGAAGATGCGGAAGGTTGCCAGGGAAGAGCAGAAACAACGGGTCGGGCGGATTCTCGACGTGGTCCAGCTTGGCCAGCTCGCCGCGCGCTATCCCAACGAATTGTCCGGCGGCCAGCAGCAGCGGGTGGCATTGGCCCGCGCGCTGGTGGTGCAGCCGGAAATCCTGCTGCTCGACGAACCACTATCGAACCTCGACGCCAATTTGCGCGAGGAAATGCGCAGCGAAATCCGCCGCCTGCACAACGAATTCGGCATCACCTCGATCTATGTCACCCATGACCAGTCCGAGGCGATGACCACCTCCGATCGGATCGCGGTCATGAACAAGGGCCGCATCGAACAGATCGACGATCCCCAGACGCTCTATGCCCGGCCGAAGACGCGCTATGTCGCCGAATTCATCGGACGCTCCAACATCCTCGCCGGCCGGCCGAACGGCAGCAAGGTCGCGTTCGACGGTTTTGATGTCGCGATCGAGCGGCTCGCTAGCCGCGGCGCGATCCGAACCGGTGAATTCTCGCTGCGATCGCAAAGCGCGGCGCTGCATCGGAATTGCCCGGATAGCGGCGACTGCGTGGTATTACCGGGCAGCATTGTCGAGCGCGCCTTTCTCGGCGAGACCTGGGACTACGGGTTCCAGTCCGAGACCAGCGGCTTGAAACTGCGTATCAGCGCGCCCCCGCTCAACGCGTTCGACCTCGGCCAGAAAGTCTGGCTGAGGATCGACCCCGTGCACATCATTCCGATCCAGGATGACCACCAATCCGACCATCAGGACGACCGCCATGCATAAACCCGTCGACGCCCCCGCCAGTGCCGGCGCTCCCGCCCAGGCGCCCCAGCTGCCGCTGTCTCGCTTCAAGGTGATCGACCTGACCCTGGCGCGCGCCGGGCCGTCCTGCGTCCGGACACTGGCCGACTGGGGCGCCGACGTGATCAGGGTCGAGCCGCCGCCGACCGAGGGCGAAATGAATGAACTGGTCGGCCGCCGCGACGGCTCCGACTTCCAGAACCTGCACCGCAACAAGCGCGCCATCACGCTGAACCTGAAGAGTGACGAGGGCCGCGAAATCCTCCTCAAGCTGGCCGAACAGGCCGACGTCGTGATCGAGAATATGCGTCCCGGCGTCACCAAGCGGCTCGGGGTCGATTACGAGTCGATCAAGAAGCGTAATCCGCGCATCGTCTACGGCAGCATTTCCGGCTTCGGCCAGTACGGGCCCTACGCTTCGCGGCCATCGATCGACCAGATCGCGCAAGGCATGTCCGGCATCATGTCGGTGACCGGCATCCCGGGCCAGGGCCCCGTCCGGGTCGGCGTCGCCGTCACCGACATCATGGCCGGCGCCTTCCTGGCCCAGGGCGTGCTGATCGCGCTGCTCGACCGCGAAGTGTCCGGCGAAGGCCGCTGGGTGCAGACCTCGCTGATCGAGGCCGGCATTACCCTGATGGATTTCCAGTCCACCCGCTGGACCATGGACAAGAAGGTGCCGCCGCAGGAGGGCAATAACCACCCCACCAACACCCCGATGGGGCTGTTTCCGACCGCCGACGGATTTCTCAATATCGCGGCCACCAGCAACAAGAATTTTGCCAAATTCTGCAAGCTGATCGATCGCGAGACGATGGCGACCGATCCTCGTTTTACGTCCACCGCTCTGCGTGGCCGCAACAAGGAGGCGCTCAACCAGATGATCGCCGAAGCCCTGCGGGCCAGGACCACCCGCGAATGGTTCGACCTCATCGTCGAAGCCGGCCTGCCCTGCGGCCCGGTCTATAATGTCGAGCAAGTTTTCGCCGACCCGCAGGTCGAGACCTTGAAGATCGCCCGCTCGGTCGAACATCCCCGGCTCGGCGAAATCAATTTGGTGGCGCAGCCCTGCCAGATCACCGGCTACGATCGCGCGATCCGGTCGGCGACACCGGACCTCGGCGAACACAATGACGAGATTCTGAAGACCTTGGGCTATGGCGCGGAAGAGATTGCGAAAATGAAGGCGGCGGGGGTGATCTGAGGCAGGTGCCATTGCTTGATGGCGTGCTATATATCGCGCATGGATCGGCCTCGGATTGGTCCAGCGCGTTCGGTCGGAGCACACATGTCGAAACCGGTCATTTTTACCATTTCCGCGAATTGGGACGATGAGGCGTCGGTCTGGAGCGGTCACTGCGACGAGATTCCAGCGGCCGCGGACGCCCCCACACTCGATGAATTGCTGGCGAAGATCTCGGCGATGGCGCTCGACCTGCTGCCGGACAATCACCCCGGTGTCGATCCAGCTGCGCTTTTCCTTCAGATCACTGCGCTACGCGAAGCCGAGCCCGCCACGGTCTGATAATGGCCCCACAATTCGACAAGCCGTTGCGCGATTTGCTGCGCGGCGCTGGCTGCACGCTGGTCAGGCAGGGCAAAGGCAGCCACGAAATCTGGCATAGTCCGCTCACCGATCGAAACTTTGCGGTTCCTGTCGGAATTCCGAGCCGTCACACGGCCAATGCTATCCTGCGCCAAGCGGGATTACCCAAGGCGTTTTGAACCAAAACGTCAGTTGTTGAATTTCTCGATTGCCAGCCAGACACCAAGTTCGTCTTCAACTATTTCGATGGCGCGAGGGCCATCCTCGGGTTTGACGACCCCCGCATGAATAAGCGTCCCCACGATATACTCTCCGATGGGAACCATCTTTGGCTTTTCTTCATCCATTGGGTGACCTTACAACGCCGCCAGCACCGCCTTCGTCACGTCAGCGGTGCCGTTCTTGCCGCCGAACTCCATCGGCTTGATGCCGTCGGCATAGGCCTTGTCGACCGCCTGCTCGATCCGTTCGCCCGCCTCGGCGGCGCCTTCCAGGCCGTGCTTGTCGGCGAGCCAGTCCAGCATCATCGCGGCCGACAGGATCATCGCGGTCGGGTTGGCCTTGCCCTGCCCCATGATGTCAGGCGCGGTGCCGTGACAAGGCTGGAACACGGCATAGCGGTCGCCGATGTCGGCCGACGGCGCCATGCCCATGCCGCCGATCAGGCCGGCGGTCATGTCGGAGAGAATGTCGCCGAACATGTTCTCCATCACCATCACATCGAAATCCCAGGGACGCTTGACCAGCAGCGCCGAACAGGCGTCGACATAAAGCCGGTCGGTCTTGACTTCCGGATGACGTTGAGCGGCTTCGTCGAACATCTCGCGAAAGAACGCGAACGCTTTGAACACGTTCGCTTTATCGACGCAGGTTAATGCGCCGGGCCGGCCACGTGCCTTGCGGCGCTCCGCCAGCTTGAAGGAAAACTCGAACAACCGTTCGGAGGTATTGCGCGTGATCACCAGGGTCTCTCGCGCCTCGGTATCGGTGACGACGCCCTTGCCCATCGAGGCGAACAGGCCCTCGGTGGATTCCCGGATCACCACCATGTCGATCCCGCGCTGGTCGGCGCCGACGATCGGGCTCGGCACCCCCGGGATCAGCCGCGCCGGGCGTACACCGGCATAAAGGTCGAAATGAAACCGCAGTTCGACCTGCGGCATGATCTCGGTGTTGTCGGGGTACCGCACCGAGGGCAGCCCGCAGGCCCCGAGCAGGATCGCATCCGCCTCCTCGCACAGGCGGATGGTGCTGTCGGGCATCGACTTGCCGGTCTCGCGGTAATGATTGGCGCCGGCCGGCGCGTCGGTGAAGCGCAAATCAAGGCCGGCCTTCTTCTCGACCTTGCGCAGCACTTCCAGCGCCGGCGCCATCACCTCGGGTCCGATGCCGTCGCCGCCGAGCACGGCAATGTGGAATGCGTTATTGGCTGACATGGGTGTGCTCCTCGGAGTGAGACTTCGTCATTGCGAGAAGCCAAGCGACGAAGCAATCCAGTTCTTCCTTGTAGGCCCCTGGATTGCTTCGCTCTCGCAATGACGGCAAACGGAACTTACGGCGTCAAAATCGCCCGGCCGACCAGTTTGCCTTGATGCAGGTCGTTCAGCGCCTGGTTCGCCCTGGCGAGCGGCATCGGGGTGACCGGAATGGCTGCAATCTTCTTGGTCCGGACCAGATCGAGCAGTTCCGCGGTTTCCCTGAGATTGCCGACATAGCTGCCCTGGATCGTGATCGCCTTGATCGGGATCAGCGGCAGCGCCCAGGTCGCGCCGCCGCCGAACAGGCCGACGATGACCAGCTTGCCGCCCTTGGCCAGGCAATCGAACCCGAGCTGCGTGGTCGCGGCGTTGCCGACCAGGTCGATCACCGCCCGGATCGGACCTCCGGCCTTTTTGGCCAGTTGCTCCAGCGCATCGGGGGCCTTGCCGTCGACGGTCGCGAGCGCCCCGGCCGCTTCCGCGGCCTCACGCTTGCGGGCGTCGATATCGACCACGATGGCGCCCTTGCCGCCCATTGCCTTCAAGAGCGACAACGCCATCAGGCCGAGCCCACCGGCGCCGATGATCACGATCGGGGTGTTGAAGCTGCCCTCGACCTTCTTCAGCGCGCTATAGGTGGTGACACCGGAACAGGCGTAAGGGGCCGCGGTGACAGGATCGAGGCCCTTCAGGTCGAGCAGATATTTTGGGTGCGGCACCGTCATGTGGTCGGCATAGCCGCCGTCGCAATAGACCCCGAGCGCGTTGGGCTTGACCGCGCACATGTTCTCGTCGCCGGCAAGACAAGTCTCGCATTTGCCGCAGCCGAGCCAGGGATAGGCCAGCGCCACGTCGCCGACCTTGAGGTCGCCTTTGTCGGCAGCCGTCACATCCGGTCCGAACGCAACGATCTCGCCGACCGTCTCATGGCCCATGGTCCGCGGCAGCGACACGCCACGATCCTTCAAGGACAGCGGCTTGCGGCCATGGCCGAGATCGTAGCCGCCTTCCCAGATATGCAGATCGCTGTGGCAGACGCCGGCCGCCTTGACCTTGATCAGGACCTGGGTGCCCGACGGCTGCGGGGTCGGATAGTCGACCTCGGTCAAGGGAGCCTTGAACTCGGTGACCTGAAAACTCTTCATTGCCTCTCTCCCGGTATTTTCTGCATTTTAGCTCTTGGCCCGACACTGCCACGTCCGTTGGGCCAATCAAACAGCTTTGGCGTGCGCGGTCAGCGCGATCCGGCCACCGCCGGCTTGCCGGTAAAAGCCGTGATCTGATCCTCGCCGAGACCACATTCCCGCAGATAGGTCAGGGTATGCTCGCCAAGCGTCGCGGCGCGTTTGCCGGCCGAAACGGTCGCGCCCGACATCCGGAACGGCAGGTTGACCACCTTGAAGGTACCGCCATCGTCCTCGACGTCGGCCAGCGCGCCGCGATGCGCCAGCTGGGGATCGGCCAGCGCCTCGGCCACGCTGCGATAGGCCGAACTCGGAACGCCGCCTGCGCTGAGCGCGGCCAGACACTCCCTGGTCGAAAGCGTCCGCGACCAGGTCTCGACGCCTTCCATCAGGTCGGCCCAGTTGCTGCGCCGATCGCTATAGCGGGCAAAACGTGGATCGCTGATCCATTCGGGGTGGCCGGCCGCCATCACCAGGCTCTGGAAAGTCTTTTCGCTGGCGATCGCGATCATCACATAGCCGTCCAAAGTCTCGACCGGGCCGAACATCGGCCGGCTCGGCGCCGCCACCTCGAATTGCGACCACTGCACCTCGTTCAGGGTCAGGCTGAGCATCGACTCCAGCATCGACACATCGATGTACTGGCCCTTCCCGCTTGCCCGCCCCTGATAAAGCGCCGCCGAAATCGCGCCGAACGCGTAAACTCCGGTCAGCACGTCGGCATGATAGATGCCGCAATAATCCGGACGGGCGCGGCCCGGCTGATACGACAAATGCGCCATGTCGTAACCGGAAGCGGCGTGGATGACAGGCGCATAGGCCGGCAGTTCGGCCGACGGACCGGTCTGGCCGTAGCCTGAAATGGAACAATAGATCAGCTTCGGATTGATCGCCTGCAGCGAGGCGTAATCGAGTTTCAGCCGCCGCATCACGCCCGGCCGAAAATTCTCGACCAGAATGTCCGTGGTCGCGACCAGCCGGCGGATCACCTCGATCGCATCTGATGATTTCAGATCGAGCACCAGGCTTTTCTTGCCGGCGTTGAGGCTGCCAAAGACCGAACTGCAGCGATCGCGAACCGGCGGACGGGTACGCATCGTCTCGCCTTCGGCCTGTTCGACCTTGATCACCTCCGCGCCCATGTCCGCCAGCATCCGCGTACAATGCGGACCGGCGATCGTCGTCGAAAAATCCAGCACGCGAAGTCCGTCGAGGCTCTTTGTCAAATTACCCTCATCGATTTCGTTTATGGTCATTGTCGCTTCCTCCGCCGCGTCGCCTTGGCACCGATGACCCTAGATCGTGACGCAGCTTCGGGGAAGCCGCCCTCATCGCCAGATCTTTCTCGCCGGATCCTCGCGGTTGTTAACCGGATACCCACTTCTCGCTGTAAAAAGGTGGACTCATTCTTGCATCGACTTAGTTCAGGCCACGGGTCAGGTGGCTACGAGGGCATTACTTGAGGGTCCTGTTCGTTACCACGGAAATGGACGACTTCGTCCGCGTTGGCGGCCTCGCCGCCGTATCAGCAGCCCTGCCGCGGGCGCTACGCTCACTGAGCGACGTCAGAATCCTGCTACCGGGATATAAAGACGTCGTCGACCAACTGGCCCATATCGAGATCGTCGGCCACTGCCCGGCTCTGGCGGAGATGCCGGCCTGCGACCTGGGTCGCGCCTCGACACCCGATGGCCTGCCGATCTATGTGCTGTTGTGCCCACAACTTTACGATCGTCCCGGCAATCCCTATGGCGACACCCAGGGACGCGATTGGCCTGATAACGACGTCCGCTTCGGCCGCTTTTCCTCTGCCGCTGCCCAGCTTGCGGTCGGCGAACTGGACAAGGATTGGGCAGCGGACCTGGTCCATGCCAACGACTGGCAGGCCGGACTGACGCCGGCCTATCTCAGATGGAACGGCAGCAAGATTCCGACCATCCTGACCATCCACAACCTCGCCTATCAGGGCCTGTTTCCCAAGGAGTTGCTGCGCCGGATCGGTGCGCCGGCGGACTCATTCCACATCAATGGCCTCGAGTTTTACGACAAACTTTCGTTCCTCAAAGGCGGCATCGTCTACGCCTCGCATCTGACCACGGTCAGCGAAACCTATGCACGCGAGATCACCACGCCGGAGCTCGGCTGCGGGCTCGAGGGCCTGCTCCGCGAGCGCTCCGACGCTGCGCAATTGACCGGCATCCTGAACGGCATCGACGAAAGCTGGGACCCGACGTCGTGTTCGCATTTGGCCAAGCAGTTCGGCGCCGGCGATTGGGCAGGCAAGCGCGCCAACGCCGACTACGTGCGCCAGCAGTTTGGACTGGCGCTGTCGCGCGGTCCGATCTTCGGACTGGTGGCGCGGCTGGTGCATCAGAAGGGTGTCGACCTCGTGCTGGCCGCCGCCGACGAGATCGTTGAATCCGGCGGCCAGATCGTGGTCACGGGCAGCGGCGAACCGGCGATCGAACAAGCGCTGGTGGCTGCCCATCGCCGTCGTCCCGATGCGATCGGCGTCGCGATCGGTTTCAACGACGGGCAGGCTCGGCGGATTTTCGCCGGCAGCGATTTCACCTTGATGCCGTCGCGGTTCGAGCCGTGCGGGTTGAGCCAGATGTATGCGCAGCGGTTCGGATCGTTGCCGATCGGTCACCAGACCGGCGGCCTCGCCGAAACCATCAGGGATGGCGAGACCGGATTCCTGTTCGCGCAGCCGTCGACCGAGTCATTTCTCGGCGGCGTGCGACGCGCGTTCACGGCGTTCGGCGTCCAGGATCGTCTCGACTCGATGCGTCGCAACGCGATGTCGCGCTCGTTCAGTTGGGACATCGCCGCAAGCTGCTACAACGCGCTCTATCGCAAGACGATGTCGGCGTAACGGATAAACCGTATCTAAGACGCGATCTGAACCTTGGTTGGCCGCGTTTCCGGCATGATCAGCCAGATCATCACCAGGCCAAGCGCGGCGACGCCCGACAGACCAGTGAAGGCGACGCCGTGGCCGAATTTGTCACTGACATAACCGGCCAGCACAGTGCTCAATGACGCGCCGATCCCGGTCGCAGTGCCGACGATGCCCTGCGCCAGATTGAAATGGCCGCTGCCGAAAGCAACGTCGGCGACGATCAGCGGCGTCATCACGGCGAACACCGCGGCCGTGACGCCGTCGAATACCTGAACCGCGACCAGCAGGTAGGGATCGCTGACCACCGCAAACAACAGGCCGCGGATCGCCAGCGCGGCGAACCCCAGCAGCAATAGCGGCCGGCGGCCCCATTGCTGCGCCTTGCGCCCGACCGACGGCGAGGTCCAGGCCACGATCGCCTGCGGCACCACGATGCAGGCCGCGATCAACACCGGCGCCCACTGGCTGGAGCGGGCGGTGACCACCCCGGCCATCAGCGGCAGCATCGCCGCGTTGGCAAGTTGCAGCAGCAAAATAGCGAAGGCAAAGATCAAGAGCGCCGGCTGACGGATCAGGCTCAACAGGCCGGTGGCGGTGACCCCCTCGTCTTCCGGCTTGTCGTCTCCCGACTTTTTATCCTTCGGCTTAGGCTCGAACGCGCCATGGGCGCAGTGGGCGTTGACCTCGTGCTCGCGGATCTGCGACAGCGCCAGCAGCGCCGGAATCGCCAGAATAAACGTGACCAGGAACACCGAGCGGCTCGACAGCAAATAGCCTGCGGTGCCCATCACGGCCGCCGCGGTGCCGTTGCCGAGCGAAGCAAAGCGGGCGTTGCGCCCGAGCCGTTCGCCGATCGCCAGCGGTCCGACCAGCCCGAGGCTGATCGCGGCAATCGCCGGACCGAGCACGCAGCTCGCCGCGGCATGAAGCGTGGCCGCGGCGACCACCACCGGGAAGAACGGCCACATCGCGTAACCCAGCGCCGCGAACCCGATGGTCGCGACCGCCAGGCCCGCAACCAGCCGCTCGGAGCGCGCCGCGTCGACGATGGCGCCGCCGGGCATCTGCCCGATCAGGCCGATGACGCCGCCGATCGACAACACAAATCCGATCTGGGCCTGGGTCCATTTCTCCGTGGTGAGGTAAACCGCGACAAACGGGCCGAACCCGGTCTGCACGTCGGCCAGAAAGAAGATGAACCAGTCCAGCCCGCGCATGCTCTCGCGGCAGGGCGACGGGTCCGGCGACGACGGCAACGGCGTGTTGCAGTTATCCGCGCGCAGCCGTTCGCGATCGTTCTCTTCAACCGCCTGCATGGGCTGAACGGGAGCGCGCGTTAACCGGGGATGTCTCTCCACTCTATTCATGATCACTGGTCATCGAATTGCAGTGGCTGCAGGGCGCCGGATGCGCCGAGCACGACAAGCGGGGTATCCTCCTTGTATTCGGGTGCAGCCTTGACCTGGTCCTTGGTCAGCTCGAGCGTAACGCTGTCGGTCTTGTCGGCGACGCGGCCGAAACGCAACGCGGCCCAGTCGACCACGATCCTTCGGCTGCCGACACCGAGAAAGCCGCCGAAATCGATCACCGCCGCGCGCACCACACCGGCGCGATCGACGATCACATCGACGATATGCCCCATATCCTCATTGGCGGCGCTGCGCACATCGCGACCGAGCACGCCATGCGCTTCCCGCGCGCTGAGGATCGTCACCGAAGCCGGCGGCGCGGGTTTGGCCGCTTCTTTCGGCGCAGCGGCCGGAGCCGCGTCCTTCTGCGGCGTCGGTGAAGGCGCTGGAGTAGGCGTCGGCGCAGGCGCTGGCGTAGCCGTTGGTGTCGGCGTTGGCGATGGAGTTTCGGTTGGAGTCGGTATCGGGGTTTCAGTTGGGGGGGCGTCGGCGTCGCAACCGCGGCCTTGCTGCCCGGCGGCGGCGGAATAGCCTCGTCGGCGCCCCGCGCCGGCAACGCCGCGAGCGTCAGAAAACCGATGACAAGTGACGCGAACAAACGGTCGGCGCGCATAGGCTCTCCTTGAACAGCGGGCGGCTTCAACGCGCCAGCACGATCGAGACCCGGATCTGGCCGCGCGTGCGCAGAACTTCCAGCGACACGTCATCGCCGTGACGACGCACCCGCAGATCGACACTGGAGGCGCCCAACTGCAGATCACGCAGCACCACGTCGTTGAGGAACGCCGGCAGCCGCGGATTGCGCAGCCTGATTTCGCCATGCGCCGCGTCGAATTCGAGTCCGAGGGCTGCTTCCAGCAACGTGAACGGCGTCGCACTGGCCCAGGCCTGCGGCGCACAGGCCACCGGATAAAGCGTCGGGCCCCGGCCCTTTTCGCGCCGGAAGCCACAGAACAGTTCGGGCAATCGCCGCAGATCCATGTAGGTGGCGGCATCGAACAGCGCCTTGAACAGATGCGCGACCGAATGCTTCAGGCCATAGCGCGCCAGCCCGAGCGCGATCAGCGCATTGTCGTGCGGCCAGATCGAGCCGTCATGATACGACATCGGATTGTAGCGCGGCTGTCCGTGCGCCACGGTGCGAATGCCCCAGCCGGTGAAGAAATGCGGCCGCATCAGATCGGCCGCGACCAGCCGCGCGCGATCCTCCTTGATCATGCCGCTGAACAGCAATTGCCCGGCATTGGACGTGCGCACCTTGCAGGGTCGCTTCTTGCCGTCGAGCGCCACCGCGTAGGTGCCGAGTTCCTCGACCCAGAACGCCTCTTCAAAGCGCTCGGCCAGTCGCTGCGCCTCGGCCTCGAGCTTCCGCGCCAGATCAATCTTGCCAAGCTTGAGGGCGCAGCGCGCGGCAAGATGCTTGCCGGCGAACACATAGCCCTGCACCTCGGCGAGTGCGATGTAGCCCTCGGCCAGTTGGCCATCTGCATGGAAGATCGCGTCGAACGAATCTTTCCAGCCCTGGTTGGCCAAACCCTGCTCCGACGCACGCTGATATTCGATGAAGCCATCCTTGTCGGGATCGCCCGGACCGTCGATCCATTGCAGGCCGGCCTCGATCGCGGGCCACAACTCGGCCAGCGTGGCTTCATCGCCGGTGCGCTCGAAATAAAGTCCGGCCAGCATCACGAACAGCGGGGTCGAATCGACGCTGCCGTAATAATGAGCGAACGGCACCTCGCGCAGCGCCGCCATTTCGCCGCCGCGCATTTCATGCAGGATCTTGCCGGGCTCGGCATCGGCCAGCGGGTCGACCGATTTGGCCTGATAGAACGCCAGCCGCTTGAGCACGCCGCGCGCGACGCGCGGATCGATCCACAGCATCTGCAGCGCGGTGATCAGTCCGTCGCGGCCGAACGTGGTCGAGTACCAGGGAATGCCGGCATAGGGATATCGTCCCTGCGGCGTTTCCGTCATCAGCATGTTGAGATCGGCCATCGACTGGCACAGCACTTCGTTGAAAATGCTGTTCGATGTTTCGATGGTGGTGGCGCCCGCCGCCAGCCGTCGCGTCTCGCGGCGATGCGCCAGCAGGTCACGAAAGAAATGTGTCGGCTTGGCGCCGGCCGGCTTGTTGCAGGAGACCGCGACGAACAGCGAACTGGTTTGATGCGGCGCCAGTTCGAAATGGTAGGACGCGGTGTTGACCGTCAGGCGGGTCGGCTTGGGATCGAAATGCAGCGCGGTCGAGCGCACCCCATCGTCGAGCCCGTGATATTCGAAACGTACCTCGGTCGGCCCGAGCAATTTGCTGCTGGCGACGCCGCGGCGCTTGCGCTTTTCGCCCCGGACTTCGAACAGGTCGGCGAAATCATTGTCGAATTGCAGGGTCAGGTCGAATTTGGCGACGCTCTCGCCGTGGTTCTGCAACCCGATCCGCTGATAGAAGGTGCCGCGCCACAGAAAGATCGAGCGCACGATGTGCAACATGTCCTTTTGCAGTTCGATCGAACCGTCGCGATAAATGTCCGGACTGGTGAGATCGACCGTCAGCGACGAATTGTCGTCGCGCAGGTTCGATCCGAGCAGCAGCGGCTGGACGTCGTTCAGCGCCAGTTCCAGTCGCGCCAGATAGCGGGTGTCGGAATTGAACAGGCCGTCCGGTCCGCCGGCGGAGGCGCCGATATCGCCATGGCTATCCAGAACGATGAACGTGTCATCGTCCTTAAGCGAACGCCGCGGTCGCGCCGCGGGCCCCGTCATCGGAATGTAGAAGGGTGCTTCCTGCTGCACCACTTCGCCGGTTCGCGCCGCTTGAAGCTGCGCTAGTTCTGCTGCCATGTAACCTCGCGCGGTTTCCCGTTGCTTTGCGATCGACGCACTGGGACTCTACAGGATTATTGGCGTTCCCCACGCGTTCTTTCAGGCCGCGTGCGCCGCGAGGCGGCTCATCTCCTGGGTCACCAGTTCGCGGTAAGGCCCCTCGCCCTGCATCAGGCGATCCGGAGGACCATCTTCGATGATCTTGCCGGCCTTCAACATGACCACGCGGTCAAAATTGCGCAGGGTTGCCAGCCGATGGGCAATCGCGATCACCGTACGGCCGTGCATCAGCCGGGCCAGCGCTTCGCGAATCGCTTCCTCGGATTCACTGTCGAGCGCCGCGGTGGCCTCGTCAAGCAGGAGGATCGGCGCATCCTTCAGGAACGCGCGCGCAATCGCGATGCGCTGCCGTTGTCCGCCGGACAGCTTGACGCCGCGGTCGCCGACCATGGTCGCGAGCCCCTCCGGCAAGGTATCTACGAAATCGCAACGGGCGGCGATCGCGGCGCGCAATACCTCGTCATCGGTCGCGGTCGGCCGGCCGTAACGGATGTTTTCCATGATCGAACGATGGAACATCGAGATGTCCTGCGGCACGACCGAGATCGCCGCACGCAAGCTTTGCTGTGTGACCCGGGAAATATCCTGGCCATCGATGATGATGCTGCCCTCCTGCGGATCGTAGAACCGCTGCAGCAGGGTGAACAGGCTGGATTTGCCGCCGCCGGACTGACCGACCAGCCCCACGCGCTGACCAGCTTGCAGTCGCAGATTGAAATGATCGAATATCTTGAGGCCGCCGGGATATTGAAATCCGACGTTTTCGAAGCTGATCGCCGCGCCCGCCTTGACCAACGCTTCAGCCTCGGGGTGATCCTTCAGTTCATGGGGCAGCAGCAAGGTCGCGATCGCCTCGGTCAGGCGGGCGACATGCTGGGTGACGTCGACCAGCGCGACCGCCAGATCGCGCGTCGCGCTGAGAATGGAAATGCCGAGCGTGCACACCAGCACGACGTCGCCCGTGGTCGCCGCCCCACGCTGCCAGAGCATGATCGCCCAGGCCAGCAATCCGATGGTCAGTACGACGGTAACGCCGGCGTGCAGAAGACGAAGCTTTTCGAGGTAACGCAGGCTGCGGCCACGCGCAGTCATCTCGCGTTGCACCGTCGCGTCGAACCGGTCGTGCTCGAAGCTGAGACCGCAAAACGCCCGCACCAACGGCATGTTGTTGATGACGTCGACCATCTCGCCATCGACCGCCGCCGCCTTGTTGGCGAATTCGTCATGCAACGGCCTGCCGGCGGCCGCCAGGCGGAACATCATCACCACCATCCCGCCGGCGATGATGATCAACCCACCCGCCATATAGGGGCTGACGGTGCCGATCAGTGCGATTGCCGAAAAGGTTGCCATGCAGGGCGGCAACACGTTCCACACGAACATGTTCTCGACTGTGAATACCGCGTTGGAGGTCGCGGTGATCCGGCTGGTCAGCATGCCCGGCAGCCGGTCGGAGAAATAGCTCGGCGCATGCCCGGTCAGATGCCGGAAGATATCCCGGCGCAGGTCGCCGGTCACGCCCACGAAAGTGTAGCTGGCGGTCCAGCTCGCGATCCGCCACAGGAAATTGTCCGAAGCGATCAGGGACATCAGGAAAATGAATGCCAGCCATACGCCACCGGAATGCGCCGGACCGGCGGACAGGCTGTCCACCAGCCCCTTGACGCCGTACTGAGTGCCTACGGAACACCCAACTGCTGCCACTACCGAGATCAGTATGACCAAATGTGATGCAGGACGCTGACGGATATACCGGAACACAAAGGGAAACGGACGATGCGCGTACCCTGAAAGACTGTCCATTTGACTGCAAACCCCTTTGAGACCGACGTATTTTATCTCGATTTAAGTCCATTTTGCGAGTGCAAAACAGGCCGTCATGGCTCCCCTGTCGGGGACACGACTGCGCAACAATTTCGCAGCAATCGTGTGTGACAAGATCTGATAAGACGGGATGGCATCAGCAAGACCAAGATGAGGAAGAAGTACGCTGCCGGGAGGAACTTCGCAAATGCGAGAACGTTCCCGACCCGGCTGCCCGGTGCCGCTGTACGAGTGCTTCTTTCGCATCACGATCACAAACAGGAGACTGATAAAATGCGCATCGCGCAGGTTGCTCCGCTGACGGAGGCCGTTCCCCCCAAGCTCTATGGCGGGACCGAGCGGGTGGTACACTGGTTGACCGAGGAACTGGTCGCGTTGGGGCACGACGTCACCCTGTTCGCCAGCGGCGATTCCCGGACTTCAGCCAAGCTCGAGGCGACCTGGCCGAAAGCATTGCGGCTCGATGGATCGGTCCGCGATCCCAATGCCCTGCATATGGTGATGCTGGAGCGGGTACGACAGAAGGCCGACAACGAGGAATTCGACTTCCTGCACTTCCATCTCGATTATTATCCGTGGTCGTTGTTTCACCGGCAGTCCGTACCGTTCGTGACCACCCTGCACGGCCGCCTCGATCTTCCTGAGCACCAGCCGGTCTTCACGACCTTCAACAAGATTCCGGTAATCTCGATTTCCAACGCCCAGCGCCGGCCGGTGCCGATGGCGAACTGGGCCAAAACCATCTATCACGGCCTGCCCGAAAAGCTGCTGACCCCCCGGCCGATCGCACCGTCCTATCTTGCAGTGCTCGGCCGCATCGCGCCGGAAAAAGGCGTCGATCGCGCCATCAAGATCGCGATCCGGTGCGGAATTCCGTTGAAGATCGCCGCCAAGGTCGATCGCGCCGACCAGGATTATTACGACGAATTAATCAAGCCGCTGATGAACCACCCGCTGGTGGAATTCATCGGCGAGATCGGCGACCATGAAAAATCCGAGTTCCTGAGCGGCGCGCTCGGATTGCTGCTGCCGATCGATTGGCCGGAGCCGTTCGGCCTGGTCATGATCGAATCGATGGCCTGCGGAACGCCCGTGATCGCCTACAACCGCGGCTCGGTGCCTGAGATCATCGATGAAGGCCTCACCGGCTTCGTCGTCGAGGACGAAATCAGCGCCGCCGGCGTCATCAACCGGCTGCCCGGCATGGATCGCGCGGCGGTTCGCAAGCAGTTCGAGAAGCGCTTCACCGCGCGCCGCATGGCGCTCGACTATGTCGCTGCCTATGAACAGCTGAAGGAAGCGGCGGGCGAGCCGCAAATCAAGCTGGTCAGCAGCGCGGAATAACAATCCATCAACTTGGGGACGCCGGCTCGGATTTGCCGAACCGGCGTTCGTAATCTGCGATATAGGCCTGCGGGGATGGTTCGAGATGTTGACGGGTAAGCGCGATGAGCGCCTCCCGGCGCGATCCGCCTAGCGCCTTGATCATATCGAGATGATCGCGACGAGCGCGGTCGAGCGATTTCGGAAAAGCGTGCGCGTAGGAACGGATGCCGTAAACCTTCTGCGCCAGCAGATCGATGGTCTCGATCAGGCAGGCATTGCCGCACAGCCCGAACAGCACCTGGTGAAAGCTCAGATTGCTGTAGAACACCGTCAACAGGTCTCCTTTGGCGACCGCCGCGCTGTGCTGTCGCTGTAACTTTTCGAGCTTGTCGATTTGCTCCGGCGCGACCGGAAATGGAATGATACGGACCGCCAACACTTCGAGTTCTTCGCGTACCGCGTAGATTTCCCTTACTTCCGTTGGCGTCAGGCCGCGAACGATCGCGCCGCGATTGGGGATACGTTCGATGAGCCCCTTGTTCTCCAGTTCGAACAGCGCCAACCGCACGTCGCCGCGATGCGTCTGGAACAGATCGCAAAGATGCTGTTCGATCAGCCGCTCGCGCGGCTGACGACGCCCCAACACGATGTCCTCCTCAATTTTCCTGGCGATAAGTGCGGCAGCGGCGGGTTCGCGTGGCAGAGCTTGCACAATCGAACCTGAAGTCCTGGCATGCGGAGGTGAGTTTTTCAGTGATTTTCCGGCCATGTTTGCCCGATTGGAAAAGACATTCCGCCGCAACGTCAGGCTCCGGCGACAACTTACGGTCGAATGATAATATTGCAGACTATATTGTAAACAATATTCCGGGGGGCTACCATCACGGCAACGAACAAAGCGAACGGGGACAAAAGTCCACGCCGGATCGCACCAGGGGGAGACGACATGAAAAAAGATCGCCAGCCATCCGTCCTGAATAGCGTCAGCCCGGCTTTGTCCAAACGACACAGCCGCCGCAAATTCCTGATCAAGGCTGGCGGCGTGGTGGCGGCCGGTGCGTTCGGCGCAGTTCCGCTGCGAGGTTGGGCGGCCGATCCGGTGAACATCGGCGCGCTCTATCCTACGACCGGCAGCATGGCCCAAATCGGCGTCGGCTGCGTCACCGCCGCCAAACTCGCGGTCGAGATGGTCAACGAGGCCGGCGGCATCAAATCGCTCGGTGGCGCCAAACTAAATCTAATCCTCTCCGACGTGCAAAGCGACACGACGGTGACTCGAACCGAAACCGACCGGCTGATCACGGGCAACAAATTGTCGGCGATCCATGGATGTTTTGCCAGCGCCCTCACCCTGATCGCGAGCGAGGTAGCCGAGCGCGCCAAAGTCCCGATCATCACGGGATCGAGTTCGGATCAACTCAACAAAGGCAGAACCTATACGTTCACGCCGTTCGCCCGCGCTTCGCAATTCGCCAAGGCCCAGTTGCAGATGGCCAAACTGGTGGCCGACAAGCCGAAGGTCGCGGTGATTTTCGAGAACACCGCGTTCGGCACCTCGACTTCCAACGGCCTCAAGGAACTGGCGCCATCGGAAGGCGTCGAAATCGTGATGTTCGAACCTTACTCGGCCGGCTTCACCGATGCCTCGCCGCTGATCAACAAGGTCAAAGCCTCCGGCGCCAACGCGCTGTTTTCGGTGTCGTATCTGAACGACCTGATCCTGATCGTGCGGACGGTAAAGCAGGTCGGCCTCGACGTCGCCATCAACGGCGGCTCCGGCGGCTTCGTCATCCCGGACTTCTACAAGAACGTCGGCAAGCTTGCCGAAGGCTTGCAGGGTGTGGCGCACTGGAATCACGACATAAGTCCTGACGCGCAAAAGGTCAACGCCGAATACAAGAAGCGCACCGGCGATTTCCTGTTCGAATATGCCGGCGGCCTCGTCGCGCAGACCTTCATGATCGCGGACGCGCTGGAGCGCGCGGGCTCGGCCGATCCGCAAAAAGTCCGGGAAGCGCTGTCAACGCTCGACGTTTCCTCCGGCTATGCGGCGATGGCACCCGGTGGCAAGGTCAAGTTCGGTCCCGACGGCAAGAACGTCTATGGCCACCCGGTGGGTGTGCAATGGCAGAATGGCGACCTCGCAAGCGTTTTCCCTGAAGAAGACAAGCGCGCACCGCTGCTGAAGACTTAAAAGAACCGGTCGCATCAGATGTTGGAGACAATAGCCCAGGCCGTGATCAACGGCCTGCTCATCGGCGGCATCTACGCGCTCGTCAGCATCGGTGTGACGCTGATCTTCGGCGTGGTGAAGATCGTCAATTTCGCCCAAGGCGAATTTGTGATGATCGGCATGTATATCAGCTTCTATCTCGCGACCCAGTTCGGCGTCGATCCGATCGTATCGCTCGTCGTGACGATGCCGGTGCTGTTCGTGATCGGCGTTCTGATCCAGCATTTCCTGATCCGCCGCGTGCTGGGGCCGAACGACATGCCCCAGATATTTCTGACCTTCGCGCTCTCGCTGCTCCTGCTCAATCTGGCGCTGATGCTGTTCACCGCGAATTACCGCACAGTTCATACATCCTACTCGGATGAAGCCCTGCATCTTGGCGGACTCTACATCCCTGTGGCGAAGTTGATCGCGTTCGGCGTCGCCATGCTGCTGAGCGGCGTGCTCTGGGTCTTCCTGCACACCACCGATCTCGGCAAGGCGATGCGCGCCGCCTCGCAAAACCGGGACGTCGCGACCTTGATGGGCATCAATCCCAACCGCGTATTCTGCGTCGCGCTCGGGATCGCTCTCGCCCTTGCCGGCGCCGCCGGCTCGCTGCTGATGCCGTTCTACTCCGCCTACCCCTTCGTCGGACAGGTTTTCGTCTTCATGGCGTTCGTCGCGGTGGTGCTCGGCACGCTTGGCAACGTGATGGGCGCCCTGATCGCCAGCCTGATGATGGGTGTCGCCGAGTCACTCGGCATTCAATATGTCGGCGCCGATTCCGGACTGCTGGTCGTGTTCGCGATGTTGCTGCTGACATTGGCTTTCAAGCCCAACGGCCTCGGCGGCGGGAGGGCACGTCGATGAACGACAGTTCCAAATGGAGCCTGGCGTGGATCGCCGTTCTTGCGATCGTCCTGATCGCATTGCCCATGGTGGTCAGGAGTTCGTTCGCCATCGATATCTTCATCCGGATCCTGCTGTTCTCCTTCCTCGGAGTCGCCTGGAACCTGATGGGCGGTTACGCCAAGCAGCTCTCGTTGGGCCATGCCGCCTATTTTGGCCTTGGCGCCTACACCTCGACCCTGATGCAGATCAATTTCGGTATTTCACCGTGGATCGGGATGATCGCGGGCGGCGTGGTCGCGATGCTGGCGAGCCTGCCGATCGGCTGGCTCTGTTTCCGGCTGCGCGGGCCCTATTTCACGATCGCTACCATTGCGACGGCACAGGCCCTGATGCTCATTTTCCTGAAGTTCCGCGACTTCGCCTGGGGCGCCGAAGGCACGACCATACCCAACCTCGGCAACGCGCCGCTGATGATGCAATTTGAAGTCAAGTCGGCGTATTATTATGTGGTGCTCGGCCTGCTCGCGGTCGGCCTTCTGGTGACCTACGTGATCGAAAAGTCGTGGATGGGATATTATCTGGTCGCGATCGGCGAGGATGAAGACGCCGCCGAGGCGATCGGCGTCAACGCTCCCAGCATGAAGCGCTATATCTACATGATCAGCGCCTTCCTGACCGCACTCGCGGGCACGTTCTACACCCAATACATCTACTTCATCGATCCGGCGACGGCGTTCAGCTTCAATATCTCGATCGAGGCCGCGCTGGTATCGATCGTCGGCGGCATCGGCACGCTGTGGGGGCCGGTGATCGGCACCATCCTCCTCGAAACCACCTCGACCCTTCTGCAAAGCTGGCTCGGCAGTTCGCTCGGCGGGCTGCAACTGACCGTCTACAGCCTGATCCTCATGGCGGTCATCCTGTGGCGACCGACCGGGCTGATGGGGATGTTGAACGAAGCCTACGATCGCTATCGCGGCCGGCGGCCGGCCCAGGCATAAAAGTATCACCATGGCAGACGCACTCGTCATCAAAGGATTGAGCAAACGTTTCGGCGGGCTGCGCGCCGTGCAGGACGTCAGCTTCACCATCAGGGAAAACGAAACGGTTGCGCTGATCGGGCCCAATGGCGCCGGCAAGACCACAAGCTTTCATTTGATCACCGGCTTTCATCGGCCCGACGCGGGTTCAGTAATGGCTTACGGACGGGAAATTGTCGGCCTGCGACCACATGACATCTGCGCCCATGGCGTCGCCCGGACCTTTCAGGTCGCAAAGCCCTTTGGCGCCATGACCGTGCTGGCCAATGTCATGACCGGTGCTTTCCTGCGCGACAAGACGACCGCGGTGGCGCGCGAGAAGGCGCGCGAGGTGATCGAGTTTGTCGGCCTGTCGGCCCGTGAGCTGACGCCGGCCAAAGATCTCACCACCATCGATCAGCGCCGGCTCGAAATGGCCCGCGCGCTGGCGACGCAGCCGCGGCTGTTGTTGCTCGATGAAGTCATGGCGGGCCTGAACCCGGCTGAAATCGACCAGGCGGTCAACCTGATCGGAAAATTGTCGCAGCGCGGGCTGACCATCGTGATCGTCGAACACGTGATGCGCGCGATCATGGCGGTGGCGCGCCATATCGTCGTGCTGGATCATGGCCAGAAAATCGCCGAGGGCACGCCGAAGCAGATCGTGGAAAACCCGGAGGTGGTACGGGCCTATCTCGGTTCCTATGTGCATCCTCCGGCGGCGGGAGAAGCCTGATGCTCGAATTGTCCGGCGTGAGTGCGAGCTATGGATCGGTCCCCGCCATTCACAACATCAATATCTCCATCGGAGAAGGCGAGGCTGTCGGCCTGCTGGGCGCCAATGGTGCCGGCAAGAGCACGACCCTGCGGGCGATCTCCAGCCTGGTGAAGATGACCTCCGGAACCGTGACCTTCGCGGGTGTCGATCTCGCAACCCTGCCGCCGCATCGAATCCCCGAACTGGGCATCGCCCATGTACCGGAGGGACGTCAGGTGTTTCCCGAAATGACCGTGCAGGAAAATCTCGAAATCGGTTCCTATGTACCAAGAGCAAAAGCCGAACGCGCCCGCATGCTCGAACTGGTCTACGGCATTTTTCCGCGACTGGCCGACCGCAAGAAACAGCTTGCGGGCACCATGAGTGGCGGCGAGCAGCAGATGCTGGCGGTCGGTCGCGGCCTGATGCTGAAGCCGCGTTTGTTGATGCTGGATGAACCGTCGCTGGGTTTGGCGCCTGTGATGACGGACGTCACCTTCGAGAAGATCGGCGAGATCCACAAGATGGGCACCGCGATCCTGCTGGTCGAACAAAACGTCAGTCGCGCGCTGTCACTGGTGCAGCGCGCCTATGTTCTGGAAAGCGGCAACGTCACAATGCAGGGCACCAGCACCGAGCTTGCCAATAACAAGCAGGTGCAATCTGCGTATCTGGGCATTTGATTGGCCCTTCCCATTCCTGCCGTCCGGCATCCGCGTCTTGACCGCGCCGACGCAAGATAGCTGCCGATGGCCGGGACGGGCCCGGCCGTAACGTACGCGATCTGTCAGCTTACCACCGTCCGCTTCGGTTCGACGATCTCGAACATGCGCGGAAATTCATCCATCAGCGACATCAGTTCGGCGAGCCGCTGCCGGATCGCCGGTGAACTCGATCTTGCCGGCGGTGACGGCCTCCGGAAACGACGTCGATTTCGCGATCACCTCGTCGAGCAGGCCGCGCGCCAGCGTGAAGCTAGCGTCGGCCTTTTCCGCCTGCGCGCCCGCGACATAGGTCAGCGCGCTGTTCTCCAGGTTGAGGATGAAGCTTTCGCCGGTATCGGTAAAACGCCAGTTCAGCACGATGCGCTTGCCTTCCGCCTTCGGGCCGTTGAGCCTGACCCCGAGCACATCCCATAACTGCTCGGTGCGCAGGGCGGCCAGGGTCTCGCGCGGCATCGGCGGGCGTGGCGGCGCCTTGGGCATGCCGATCCGCAATTCCTGCGCGCCGAACAGATAGGCGTTGCGCCAGGTGGCGCTTTCGGCGGAATAACCGAGCTGCTCGAACGTATCGGCCAGCATCGCGCGGGCGCGCGTGATTGTCGGGCTCGGCGAACACCAGATGGCTCAGCGCCTGCGCCACGAAGCGGAATTCGCCCTTGGCGAAATCTTTCGCGGCGCGCTCCAGGATCGCGTCGGCGCCGCCCATGTACTCGACATATTTCTTGCCGGATTCGACCGGCGGCAGCGGATCGAGATTGACCGGGTTGGCGTCGTACCAGCCGAGATATTTCTGGTAGATCGCCTTCACGTTGTGCCGGATGTGGCCGTAATAGCCGCGGCCGTGCCAGGCGCCGTCGAGGCTCGCCGGCAGTTTGATGGTCTCGGCGATCTCCGCCGCGGTCAGGCCGTGATTCATCAGGCGGATGGTCTGGTCGTGCGCGAATTTATAGAGATCGCGCTGCTGGCGGATCATGGTGTCGATGCGCTCGTGGCCCCATACCGGCCAGTGATGCTGGCCGCACATCGCGTCCGCCTTGCCGCCCCACATCTGCAGCGCCTCGCCGAGATATTTCGACCACGCCAGCGCATCGCGCACGTCGGCGCCGCGGAACGGCAACAAATTGTGGAAATTATGCGTGCAGTTTTCCGCCAGATTTAGCAGCTTGTAGCGCGGAAGGAAGAAATGCATTTCCGCCGGCGCTTCGCTGTTCGGCGCCATCTGGAATTCGAACTCGACCCCGTCGATGGTGCGCTTGTCGCCGGTCGCGATGATCAGATCGGTCGGACGCAGCAGCGCCACCGAGCCCGCCGCCATCGACTTGCCGAGCCCGCAATCGACCTGCCCGCGCGGCCCCTTCACCAGGAACGGCCCGAACTGGTATTGCGCGCGCCGCAGCATCGCCGGCCCGGCGATGATGTTTTCCGAGACCGCGTGCTCCATGAACAGATTGGGCGCGATGATCGGCACGCTGCCGCCGGCCAGCGTCTCGTCGTCGAGCACGCCGCGCGCGCCGCCCCAATGGTCGGTGTGGGTGTGGGTGAAGATCACGGCAGCGACCGGCTTTTTGCCGCGATGCTGGAAATACAGCTCCATCGCGGCGCGCGCGCCCTCGATCGAAGTCAGCGTATCCACCACGATGACGCCGCGATCGCCCTCGATCAGCGTCATGTTGGCGATGTCGAGCCCGCGGATCTGGTAGACGCCGGGCACCACCTCGAACAGGCCGTGATTCATGTTGAGGCGCGATTGCCGCCACAGGCTCGGATCGACCGTGGCCGGCGCCTCGCCGGCCGCGAGGAAACCATACGGTTCGAGGCTCCAGACCACCCGGCCCTGCGCCGAGGTGATCCGCGCCTGCTCGATGGTGCCGAGAAAGCCCCGCGTCGCGTCGTCGAAATCGCGGGTGTCGCCAAACGGCAGAGCTTTCAACGTCGCCGCGTGCCGGGCGACCACGGATGCGGAGGCGTCCTTTGGGAGTTCCTTGACGGCTTCGGTCATCGCTTCGTTTTCCTTCCTGACTGAATGCGAAATTACGACGCGCGCGCCGCGAGATAGGGCGAGTCCGCGATCGACCAGGGCGGCATCGCCTCCATTCGAAAAATCTGCCGCAGATGAACTTCATCCGGGCCATCGCCGATCCGCAGCAGCCGGCCCCAGGCCAGCGCCTGGTGAATCGGCGTGTCGTCCGAGCCCCCCATCGCGCCGAATACCTGCATTGCCCGATCGGCGATCCGCTGCAACATCGCGGGCACCGCGACCTTGATCAAGGACACATCGCGCCATGCACCGTGATGACCGCTCTGGTCGAGCCGCCAGGCGCAGCGGTAGGCCAGCAGCCGTGCCTGCTCGAGTTCGACCCGGGCTTCCGCGATCCAGCGCTGCACGGTGTCGTATTGGATCACGGTGCGGCCAAACGCCGATCGCTCGGCAGAGCGCGCCATCATCAGTTCGATCAGCAGTTCGCACAACCCAATCGAACGCATGCAATGATGAATTCGCGCAGGACCAAGACGAATTTGCGCGACTTTGAAGCCTTCGCCCTCCGCGCCGAGCAGATTGGCTTTGGGCACGCGAACATTGTCGAACGTCAGTTCTCCGATCGGTGCGACATGATCCTCACAGCCCATCCAGCGCAATGAACGCACCAGCCGTACGCCCGGCGCATCCATCGGCACGATGATGCAGGAATGGCGGCGGGTGCGATCGGCATCCGCATCGGTCACGCCCATCACGATCAGAAAGCTGCAGCGCGGATGCGCGGCGCCGGTAATGAACCATTTGCGGCCGTTGATGATGTAATCGTCGCCATCGCGAACCATACGGGTCGCAATGTTGGTGGCGTCCGATGAGGCCACATCGGGCTCGGTCATGCCGAACGCCGAGCGGGTTTCGGCGTTAAGCAGCGGTCGCAACCAGCGCTGCTTCTGCTCGGGAGTCGCGCAGTTCTGCAGGGCGATCATGTTCGGTACATCCGGCGCCTGGCAATTGAAGGCTTCCGAAGCCCAGAACAGCCGGCCCATGATTTCGGCGAGCGGCGCGTATTCGAGATTGGACAGCCGGGTGCCGGGCTCATCCGCGGTCAGTTCCGGCAGGCCGAGATTCCACAAACCGGCGGCGCGCGCTTTCTGTTGCAGCTCGGCCATGAATGACGGCGTCTCGCGATTGGCCGCGACATGCGCGGCCCAGGCGCGGTGTCGCGGCAGCAGTTCGGAATCGAAAAACGTCTGCAATTTCTCGCGCCACTGTTCCGATCGCGCGGACAGATCGAAATCCATGCGTACTCCCCATCATCTTTGGGCGATTTAAACGCAGATCGAAACGAATTGCAAATATGTTTCGATATATTGACATTAGTGCGGAATATAGCATTATTTCAATATGGCGACTGCATCTGCTTCCAAACCGTCGGAAATTTCCCGGACCAAAGCGCTCGGCGATCGGGTCGATCCCGCGTTCGCGACCACGCTCGCGCATGGCCTCGAGCTGCTGGGCGCCTTCCGCAACGGCAGTGGCGCACTGTCGAATGCAGACCTCGCCCAGCACACCGGATTGTCGCGGCCGACCGTTTCGCGGCTGACCTACACACTGGCGCAGCTCGGCTATCTCAAGCGTAACGAAAAGGGTCGGTTCGAACTCGGGCTTGGCGTGCTGGCTGCGGCCTATCCGGTATTGTCGTCGCTCAAGGTGCGGCAGATGGCGCGGCCGCTGATGCGCGATTTCGCCGCTTACGCCGGCGGCACGGTTTCGATCGCGATGCCGTTCGGGCTCGACTTCATCTATGTCGAGACCTTGCGCACCACCGATGCGGTGCCGCACGTTCCCGATGTCGGCTTCACCGGCACGATCGCAACCACCGCGATCGGGCGCGCTCTGCTCTCGCTGTTCACCCCGGTAGAACGCGATCGTTACGTCGAGCAGGTGAAGGCGGAACGGCCGGAAGAACTGGATTACGTCCAGAAACGCACGCTACCCGACGTCGAACTCTGCAAGGAACGCGGCTTCGGGGTTTCGCTCGGCGAATGGCGGCGCGAAATTTTTGGCGTCGCGGCGCCGCTTTATCGCACGCCTTCCGGCGACTGCCTGTCGGTGAATTGCGGCATCCCCTCGTTTCGCTTCAGCGCCGAGCAGATCGAGCGCGAATGCGGGCCGCGCATCCTGGGGCTTGCGCGCAGTATTCGATCGCTGGTCGACAACAGTTAAGAAAGACCACGGCGTTCCGAATGGGACGCGAGCGGATCAGTTAAAGCGCATCGCTCGAACGATGTCGCGATCATGGGAGGGGTAGAATGCGCGCCATCCGTGCCGGTGGACTTGCGGCTGCGCTCGTCGCAACGATGCTTGGGTTTGATCTGCCGGCGCATGCCGAGAGCCCCTATCCGAACCGGCCGATCCATATCGTGGTCCCCTATCCGGCCGGCGGCATCGTTGACATCATCGCGCGCGCCGTGACCGAGCAGGTTGGCCGCGACTGGAATCAGGCCATCGTCTCGGACGCGAGGCCCGGCGCCAACAGCAATATCGGGACGGCGCTGGTCGCACGCAGCGATCCGGACGGTTACACTTGGCTGGTCACCGGCCCCGCCGTGCTGGTCAATCCGACGCTGTATAAAGACGCCGGCTGGGATCCGATGCAGGATTTCAAATGCGTCGGCCTCGCGATCTGGAGCCAGAGCGTTGCCGTCGTCAATCCATCGCTCCCGGTCAAGACACTGGCTGATTTCGTGGCGCTGGCGCGGAGCAAACCGGGACAGCTCAATTTCGGTAACGCCGGCACCGGTTCGTCGCTGGATCTCACCGCGCAAAAGCTGTTCAAGGTCGCCAACATCGAGCTTGCCAATATCGGCTACAAGGGTCAGCCGCCGATGCTGATCGATCTGATGACCAACCGGATGAACTTCGAGATCGTGTCTTTGGCGCTGGCGTTGCCGCACATCAAGGATGGCAGCGCCAAGCCACTCGCGGTCTTTACCGAGAAGCGGGTGCCGGATTTGCCCGATGTGCCGACCATCGCCGAGGCCGGCTATCCCGGCGCGTCCTACGTGTCGTGGTACGGGATCTATGTCCCGAAGGCGACGCCGGCCGATATCGTCGAGAAGATCCACGCCGGCATCAACAAGGCATTGGAAAATCCCGAGGTGCAGAAGCAGCTATCGGTGGCCGACATCCCGGGCAAACCGATGCAGATGAGCGAACTCGCGGACCTGATGCAGTCTGACCATGACAAATTGACCGCGGTCGTGAAGGCCTCGGGAATCCCGCAGCAATAATGCGGATTGCTGCCATATCTGACCTGCCCTGCACGCCCCTTGGGACTGCGCCGATCCGGCCTTGAGCGACCAGGCAAATTGTTACTTGCAAAATGAAAGTAACTATTTTACCCGTGGATGATGCAGCCCAAGCGGAGCCCAAACTCGGAGTGCCCGATCGCCAGGACACTTAAATCCGTCGGCGAGTGGTGGAGCATTTTGATCCTGCGCGATGCGCTTCAAGGCATGACACGCTTCGACGAATTCCAGCGCAGCCTGGGGATCGCGCCGAACATTCTCACGCGCCGGCTGAAACACCTCACTGAACAGGGATTGTTCGAACGCCGCCTCTATCGCGAGCGACCGAACCGATATGAATACGTGCTGACCGACAGGGGCCGCGACTTTTTTCCAGTGGTGCTCGCGATATTCGCCTGGGGCAACAGACATCTTGCGCCCCGCGGCGAAGCACTGCTGATGGCGGATCGAGCATCGACGGCTCTCATCGAGCCGATCATGGTCGCGGCGGAAACGTTCACGCCGATCACGCTCGACAACGTCGTGCTCGTTCCGGGCCCCAAAGCCAGCCGCGACATGCGCAATCGCCTGGACGCGATGCGGGCGTTGCGGCCGTACTCCCCTCCTTCGATTTAGGAACTGACATGCGCCGGATTGTCGTGACGGGTCTTGGAGCGGTTTCTCCGCTGGGATGCGGTGTCGAACTGGTGTGGTCGCGGCTGCTCTCCGCGCAATCGGGCCTGCGGGCTTTGCCGCCGACCATCAGCGCTGACCTCGGCGCCAGGATTGCGGGGCTGGTGCCGGATAAAACCGACGACGCGGAGGGTGGCTTTGATCCCGATGTCGTCGTGCCGCGAAAAGACCAGCGCAAGATGGACCGCTTCATCCTGTTCGCGATGCTCGCCGCGGCCGAAGCCATCGCCCAGGCCGGGTGGGCGCCGGCGGATGCGCACGCGCTGGAACGAACCGCGACGGTCATTGCCTCCGGCATCGGCGGATTTCCGGCAATCGCCGAGGCGGTGCGCACCACCGACCAACGCGGCGTGCGGCGGCTTTCGCCGTTCACTGTGCCGTCGTTTCTGGTGAACCTGGCCGCCGGACATATCTCCATTCGCCATGGCTATAAGGGACCGATCGGCGCGCCGGTCACTGCGTGCGCCGCGAGCGTGCAGGCCATCGGCGATGCGGCACGCCTGATCCGGGCTGGAGAAGCCGACATCGCCATTTGCGGCGGCGCCGAGGCCTGCATTGATCTGGTCAGCCTGGGCGGCTTCGCCGCCGCGCGCGCCCTGGCAACGGGCTTCAACGATACGCCGACGCGCGCGTCCCGCCCGTTCGATCGCGACCGCGCCGGCTTTGTCATGGGCGAAGGCGCAGGCATTCTCGTGATCGAGGAGTTGCAGCATGCGCTGAACCGTGGCGCGCGCCCGATCGCGGAATTGATCGGTTACGGCACCACCGCCGACGCCTATCATATGACGTCAGGACCGGAAAACGGAGAAGGCGCCGCCCGCGCGATGCAGATGGCGTTGCGGCAGGCCGGCCTGGCGGCAGGCGATGTGCAGCATTTGAATGCCCATTCGACCTCGACGCCGGTCGGCGACCGCGGCGAGATCGAAGCTATCAAGACCGTCTTTGGCACCAACCGGCAAATCGCGGTGAGCGCCACGAAATCTGCGACCGGGCATCTGCTGGGCGCCGCCGGTGGACTGGAATCGATTTTCACCGTGCTGGCGCTGCGCGATCAGACCGCGCCACCAACGCTCAATCTGGAGAATCCGGATCCGCTCGCGGACGGCATCGATCTGGTCGGCGGCGCAGCCCGCAAGATGCCCATGACGCATGCCATCTCGAACGGCTTCGGTTTCGGAGGCGTCAATGCGAGCGTGATTTTTCGTACGATGTCGACAGCCTAGCCGCGCCGCAAGTCAAGATCGTTCCGGACGCGTGACGCCCACAATTTCGGCGACCTGACCTCATGAACGATGAAAGCGGTCTTCGCGGGACGGCTTTTTGCTCGGGTGGTCAGGCCGACAAGCCGACGTCTTCACTTAAATAGACATCCCTTGATTTCGTCGGATGTCGTTCCCGAGCAGTTCAAATGGCAAACCGGATCGCCCGGCCCATCACCAGCGGAGCATGTCCAATCGAAACTCCTGCCACTCGCAAGACACCGGCCGTGACAATGAATTACTGAACTCGAAAATTGAAAGCTGGTGACCGTGCTGATCGGACGGCCCATGCTTTTGTGCTTAGCCTCCGCAGTCCCCGCGGCTGTCAACAGAACAACGGATGCAAGTGCGAGGTATCCAACTTTGAATGCGTTCACTGGCTCCTCCCGATGCAGCCTTGTTTCGATGTACATCGGTCCGAGAGTATCATTCGTTTTGAAGTGGCAGTATGAACCACATCACAACCTGAGCGATAGCCGCATCGCATCGGCCGAACCGCCGAGGACGGCCAGCACGTAAACGGCGCGCCCTCAACTCATGGTCAGCATCAGTCGTGCGACGATGGCCCGCTATCGCTATAGGCCCAGCAGGCTTCCCGCGGCAGGCAGATCATGGTGTCGACACCGACCTGATGCCGTGCCGCGGTGCCAAGCTCCAGCGCTTCCAGCCGCTTCCCGAACATATCGATTTCATAGACGGTCTGGGTACCCTGATAGCGGCGCTCGAGCACGCGCGCCGGAAACAGATTGGCGCCATTCTGCTGGCCGATGCAGATGTTTTCCGGTCGCAGCGCCACCCGCACCTTGTCACCGGGATTTAATGCCTGCAGCAGCGCGGCCTCGCCGCGTTGGCCCTCGCCGAAATCGATCAGTCCGAAATTGCCGTTGCGATCCACCAGCGTTCCCGCCAACTCGTTGGTGGCGCCGGTGAAGTTGGCGACGAACGGGTCGGCCGGCCGGTTATAAATTTCGTCCGGCGTGCCCATCTGCAACAGCTTGCCCTTGCGCATCACTCCGATGCGGTCGCCGAGCACCACCGCCTCCGCCTGATCGTGCGTCACGTACAGCGCGGTCATGCCGGTCTGCTTGAGGATGACGCGCAGATCGTCGCGCAACCGCAGCCTCAATTTGGCATCGAGATTCGACAGCGGCTCGTCCAGCAACAGCAATTGCGGCCGGTAGACGATGCTGCGCGCCAGCGCCACGCGCTGCATCTGTCCACCCGACAGCGCCACCACCGGCCGGTCGGCATACTCCGACAGGCCGACCAGCGCCAGCGCCTCATCAACCATGCGATTGGCCTCGTTGCGCGCGATCTTGCGATGCTTGAGCGGATAGACCACGTTCTGGCGCACCGTCATATGCGGCCACACCGCGTAGGATTGAAACACCATGCCGAGGTCGCGCGAGCGCGGCGGAACCAGGATGCCGCGCTCCGGCGATGACACCACCCGTCCGGCGATGCTGATCTCGCCGCCGGTCGGATGCTCCAGTCCGGCGACGCAGCGCAACGTCGTGGTCTTGCCGCAGCCGGAAGGCCCGAGCAGCACGACGATCTCGCCGGCCGGAATCGAGAAGCTGACGCCATCGATCGCGGGCCAGCCCATCGCGAACTGCTTGCGCAGGTCGGTAACTTCAAGTGTGCCGGTCATGAGGATGCTTTCGCGCGCGAGATCATTGCCGGTAGCCGTAGATTTTGTCCCACTCAGCCACCCACGGACCGTGCAGCTTCACGTAGTCGTCGAATTTGGGCAGCCAGATCTTGGTGGTGGAGGTAAAACCCTCGGGATAGATCGGGGGCACCTTGAGCGAGGTGATATTGCCGAGTTCCCTGATCATGAACGTCTGGCCTTCGACCGACAGACACCAGTTCATGAAGAGCTTGGCTGCGTTGGGATGCGCGGCGGTTTTCGGGATGCCGGTGGCACTCGGATTTACTGGCGCTCCCTCGGGCGGAAAAATGATCTTGATCGGCGCGCCGTCCTTCTGCTTCACGTAGATCACGTTGTACAGCAGTGGTCCGATCGCGACTTCACCGCGCACCAGCGCATCCGCCATCGGTGCGCCGGATGGATAAAGCGTCGGATGGGTCGCGGCCTGCTTGGCCCAATAATCCTCGCCGAGCACTTCGCGCTCGAACATGGTCCGGGTCCAGGTGCTGCCGCCGGATTCCGCGAACACTTCGCCGATCGTCTTGTCGTATTCGGGCTTGGTCAGATCCATCCAGCTGGTCGGCGGATTCTTGACCAGTTCGGTGTTGTAGGCAATCGACCATGCCAGGGTGGTGCGCGGCCAGAGATTGGGCGATATCTGCGCGTCGGGATTGTAGTCGGCGGCATTCGGCGGCGCGTAGTCCTGGAACATGTCGACCAGCGGAAGCATCAGCGCGCGATCGGAATGATCGACCACGTCGGCGATCAGCTTGCCGGCCGCGGCCTCGGTCTTGATCCGGGTGATGAATTGACCGCCCGGCGCGCGCACCATTTCGATCGTGATCTCGGGAAAACGCTTGTTGAACGCCTTGATCACCTGGTCTTCGACCTCGGCGAAATTCGTCGTGTAGAAGATGACCTTGCCTTCCTTCTTGGCCGCCGCGATCAGTTCCGGCGAGCCGAATTCGGCCTGCGCCCGCGCCGGCACATTGGTCAGCGCAAGACAGAGCCCGGCGAGTGCGGCAAAGGCCGCCGTTGCAACGATACGCTTCATGGTGGATTGCATCGAACCGATCACTGGCGATAGCCGAAGGTCTTGTCCCAATCGGCGACCCACGTCGGCGTGCAGCGACACATACTCCTCGAACTTGGGCACCCAGATCTTTACGACCTTGGGATCAAAGCCCTCGGGATAGAACGGCGCCACTTTCAGCGAGGTCAGATTGCCGAGTTCCTTGATCATGAAAGTCTGTCCCTCGTTCGACAGACACCAGTTCATGAACAGCTTCGCCGCGTTGGGATGCGCCGCGGTCTTCGGGATTCCCGAGGCGTAGGGATTGGACCGGCACGCCCTCCGGCGGGAAGACGATCTTGATCGGCGCGCCGTCCTTTTGCTTCGGATAGATCGCGTTGTAGAGCAGCGGCCCCATCGCGATCTCGCCGCGCACCAGCGAATCCGCCATCGGCGCGCCGGACGGATACAGCACCGGATGGGTCGCGGCCTGCTTGGCCCAGTAATCCTCGCCCAGCACCTGGCGCTCGAACATGATGCGGGTCCAGGTGGTGCCGCCGGACTGCGCGAACACCTGCCCGGTCATCTTGTCGTATTCCGGCTTGGTCAGATCCTTCCAGCTCTTCGGCGGATCTTTCACCAGTTCGGTATTGTAGGCGATCGACCAGGCCACCGTGGCGCGCGGCCAGAATTTCGGCGAGATCAGCGCGGCGGGATCATAGTCGGCGGCGTTCGGCGGCGCGTAATCCTGGAACAGGTCGACCAGCGGCAGCATCAGCGCGCGGTCGGAATGATCGACGATGTCGGCGATCAGCTTGCCGGCGGCGGCCTCGGTCCGCACCCGGGTGATGAGCTGGCCGCCCGGCGCGCGCACCATCTCGACCTTGATCTCGGGAAAGCGCTTGTTGAATTCCTTGATCACCTGCTGCTTCGACCTCGGCGAAATTCGCCGTGTAGAACACGAGCTTGCCCTCGGCCTTGGCCGCCGCGATCAGTTCCGGCGAGCCGAAATTCTCTTCCGCCCTGTGCCGGCGCGGCAGTCAACGCGAGGCCGAGACCCAGGACGCCGGCGAACGCGGCGAGCGATGTTCTTGTTCATGATTAACCCTCCCCCTTTGTTTTATCCTGTTCGCGCGACGCTGCCCTTGGCGGCGCCACGCGACAGCCAGTTGGCGCCGCCGATCAGCACGCCGAGCAGAACCGTCTGCACGATGCTGAAGGCGGCGGTCTTGCCGAGATTGCCGCCTTCGTAATAATCGAGCAGCAGCACCGACATCACCATGGTGTTGCTGGTGTAGAGAAACAGCGACGAGCCGAGTTCGCGGATCGCCAGCACGAACAGCAAGGTCATCGAGGCGATCACGCCCGGCCGCGCCAGCGGCAGCACGATGGTCACGATGGTGCCGAGCACGCCCTTGCCGCAGACCCAGGCCGCCTCCTCCAGTTCCCGGTGGATTTGCAGGAACGAGGTCGACAGCGCCTTGACCGTGTCGGGAATGAAGCGCGCGATGAACGCCAGCGCCAGGATCCAGATCGTGCCGTAGAGCCCGGCCGGGAATGCCGATCCAGGCCCACAGATAGGCGACGCCGACCACGAGGCCCGGGATCGCCACCGGAATGGTCGAGATCAGGTCGATGCTGCGGCGGCCGGGCACGCGGGTGCGGTGAATGGTGTAGCCGATCGCAAAGGCCAGCGTGCCGCCGACGATTGCGGTGATGAAGCCGACCTCGAGCGCGTTGTAGATCGATTTCAGGGTCAGCGGATTGTCGAAGATGCTGTTGAAATGCATCAGCGAATATTGCTTCATGTCGAACAGGCTGCCGACGTCGCGGATGAACATGAATTTGCGGAACGCCGCCACGATGATGCGCAAGCCTCGGCAGGATCACCACCACCAGCAGATAGACCACGGCCAGCCCGAAGCGTGAACCAGCGCCACGGCCCGAGATCGAGGCTGCGCGGCCGGAACGCCTTGCCGGCGACCGTGGTGTAGCTGCGTCCGCTCAACACCTTCTGCTGCGCGAACACCAGCAGGCCGGTCACCACCATCAGCAGGATCGCGACCGCGGCGGCGGTGTTGTAGAGCGGCGGCGACCAGTTGGTGAGCTTGAAGATGTAGGTCGTCAGCACGTTGATGTTGGCCGGCGCGCCCAGCACCGCCGGAATGCCGTAGATGCCGAGCATCACGATGAACGACAGCAGCATGCCGGAGACGATCGCCGGCATGATCAGCGGGAACGTCACCGAGAACAGCGTCGCGAACGCGCTGGCGCCGGAGATTTCGGCGGCCTCCTCCAGGCTCGGATCCATGTTGCGCAGCGCCGAGGCGGTGAACATGTAGACGTAGGGCGCGTAATAGATGCCGAACACGAAGATCAGGCCCGGCAGCGAATAGAAATTGACGTGCCAGTCGAGCCCGGCCCATTTGAACATGGTGTTGATCAGGCCGGTCTTCGGCGAGCCCAGGATGGTCCAGGCCACGCCCGCGACCAGCGGCGGCGCGAACAGCGGCAGCATGCTGGTGGCGGCGATAAAGCCCTTGAACGGCGTGTTGGTGCGCACCACGATCCAGGAAAACAGCAGCCCGATCGCCACCGCGATCAGGGTGCCGCCGCCGCAGACCATCAGCGTGTTGAACAGCGCCTCGGCGACATTCGGATTGACCAGCACCGCGAGGAAATTGCCGATCGACAGATGGCTGAGGCTGAAGCCGTCGACCACCGGATTGGTGTCGGTCAGCGCGCCCAACAGCAGGGTCAGAACGGGATAGATGACCAGAAAGCCAAGGATCGCCAGCAGCGACGCGACCCAGAGACCGGTCCAGATCTTGCGCCGGCGATTCTCATTGCCGCCGCGGGCGGCCTCGGCGCGCGCGGTTTCCCCGCGGGTGGCCCCGAGTGGGGTGGCTCCAAGACCCAATATCTCTGTAGGTTGACTTTGCCTTCGCAGGCCCTCCTGTCCGCTCAAAACGCATCTTCCCCTTGCCGCCGGCCGTCGTTCAGAAATCGCGGTCGCATTGCAGGCCGAGCGTAGACGATCGCGCGGCGAACGCAAAGCTAGCAGAACTCGATGCGCCGAAATAGCGCGGAACCGGCAGCCCACCGCATACGCATCATGCAGCGGCACGGCTGGGGGCGACGCCATTTCTGGTGTACCTGCCGCATCTGGCGGCAGCGCCACATGGTCCGGAGAATTTCAGGGTATGTCGATCGAATTAGCGGCGGCGAAGGTGTCTCCCGGGCCGGTCATGGACGGCCTGCCGCCCGACCGCAGGCGATGGGCTGTTGCGGCCCTCTTCACCGCGATCGCGATGGCTTCTCTGGATACCGCGATCGCCAACGTCGCCCTGCCCGCGATCGCCACCGATCTTCATGTCAGCGCCGGCCGACGTGGTCTGGGTGGTCAATGTCTACCAGATCGCACTGGTCGCCACCTTGCTGCCGCTCGGCGCGCTCGGCGAGATCATCGGCCATGAGCGGATCTATCTCGGCGGCCTGGCGCTGTTCACATTGGCGTCATTGGCCTGTGCGTGCTCGTGGTCGCTGGAAAGCCTGCTTGGTCGCGCGGGCGCTGCAGGGCATCGGCGCCAGCGGCATCATGAGCGTGAATACCGCGCTGGTGCGTTTCGTCTATCCAAGCCGGTTGGTCGGTCGCGGCTTCGGCAACAACGCGCTGGTGGTTGCGACCTCCTTCACATTCGGCCCGACCATCGCGTCCACCATCCTGGCGGTCGGTCATTGGCCCTGGCTTTTCGCGGTCAATCTGCCGTTCGGCATCATTGCGATCCTGATCGGGTTGAAGACCCTGCCGCCGACGCCGCGGGCGCCGCACGCTTTCGATTTTCTGGGCGCGGCGATGGCCTCGGCCTGCCTTGGCCTGTTCATCATCGGGCTCGGCAGCGCCGCGCACAAGGCGCCGCCGCTGACGGTCGGCATCGAACTGGTTGCCGCGCTGGTGCTCGGCTGGATTTTGTCGCGCCGGCATGCCGACCATCCGGCGCCGATGCTGCCGATCGACCTGTTCAAGCGGCCGGTGTTCGCCCTGTCCGCCGCCACCGCGGTCTGCTCGTTCGCGGTCCAGGGTCTGGCCTTCGTATCGCTGCCCTTCTACTTCGAGGACGTGTTGCACGCGATCGCAGGTCGAGACCGGCTTCTTCATGACGCCGTGGCCGCTGGTGGTCGCCATCATGGCGCCGATCGGAGGTCGGCTGTCCGACCGATATCCGGCCGGCATTCTCGCCGGCATCGGGCTGGCCTTGCTTGGCGTCGGCATGGCGCTGCTGGCGTTGCTTCCCGCGACCCCGAGCGTGGTCAACATCGTCTGGCGGATGGCGATCTGCGGGCTTGGCTTCGGCTTCTTCCAGACCCCCAACATGCGCGCCCTGATGTCGAGCGCCCCGCCCGGCCGCAGCGGCGGCGCCAGCGGTGTGGTCGCCACCGCCCGCTTGGTCGGGCAAACGACCGGCGCAGCGCTCGCCGCGCTGTGCTTCGGCCTCGCCGGTCATAACGGCGCGGCCGTGGCCTTGGCGCTTGGCGCCGGCTTCGCCGCCGTCGGTAGCGTGATGAGCTTTCTGCGGATGGCGGTGGCGCGGTAGCTGCGCTTTTTGCCCACCGAATGATCATGCCGCAGTGCACCGGCGATAGCTGCCTTGCAACAGCGCCGGGCTCTCTCATCTTGCGGCGCGGCGGATGTTGCCGGTATTCTGCTGGTCCGTCGAACAGGTCGCCTTCAAGAATTAACCGTCGCCTCGGAGAAACGCCATGACCCCGCCCGTCAGCTCGCCGGCCATCAAAGTCGTCAAATCGGTCCGCGACCAGGTCAGCGCCGAGGAATGGCAGACCCGCGTCGACCTCGCCGCCTGCTACCGCCTCGTGGCCATGTACGGCTACACCGAGATGATCGCCAACCACATCTCCTGCCGCGTGCCCGACAGCCATGATCATTTCCTGATCAACCCCTATGGCATGCTCTACGAAGAGATCGACGCTTCGAGCCTGATCAAGATCGACGTCGACGGCAACACGCTGTTCAACGCCTCGGACTACGGCGTCAATGCCGCCGGCTTTGTCATTCACAGCGCGATCCACATGGCACGCAAGGATATGGCCTGCGTCGCCCATACCCACACGCCGGCGGGCATGGCGGTTTCGGCGATGGAGTGCGGATTGCTGCCGCTGGCGCAGACCTCGATGCGCTTCCTGCACATCGGCTATCACGACTTCGAGGGCATCGCCGACGATGTCGGCGAACGCGAGCGGCTGGTCGCCGATCTCGGCGAACATGAAGCGATGATCCTGCGCAATCACGGCCTGCTGGTGGTCGGTCGCACCGTCCCGGCGGCATTCAACCTGCTGTACCGGATGGAGCGCGCCTGCGAGGTGCAGGTGATGGCGCTGTCCTGCAACACCAAGCTGATCTATCCGCCGCAGGACGTGCTTGAGGCCACCTTCGACAAGGTCAGGCCGCGCCCGGACCTGCCCAATCGCAATGGCGACCTCGCCTGGCCGGCGCTGCTGCGCAAGCTCGACCGGGTCGACAGCTCGTATCGGAATTAAATCGATCAACACAAGAAGACTGACGCTACCTAACTGAACGAAGACCTCGGCCGTAACGGCCGGGGTCTTTTTTTCGTGGCATGTTTCACCTCGGCACCACCGCCGTCGCCTCGATCTCGACCCGTGCGGCCATCTCGACCAGTCGCACGACCTGGACCAGCGCCATCGCCGGGTAATGCGCCCCGAAAATCTCGCGATAGGCCTGCCCCAGCGTTTTCAGATTGGCGAGATATTCCTCGATGTCGACGACGTACCAGGTCAACCTAACCAGATGTTCGGGCCGCGCGCCGCCTTCAGCCAGGATCTTTGAAATATTGCTCAGCGTCTGGCGCACCTGCGCGACGAAATCGGCGGCCAGCATTCCCGCCTCGTTCCAGCCGATCACGCCGCCGGTCACCACCAGCCGGCCGTCCGCGGCCATGCCGTTGGCGTAGCCCTTTGGAATTGGCCAGCCGCTCGGCTGCAGGATTTGCACCCCGGTTTGGGCGGCCTCCTCGTTGACCACCGGCAGGACAGCCAGCTTGGGCGCTTTCGGCGTGCTCACTTGTTCGGTCTCCTCGGATTTTCTCGTTCGGTGCTATTCCGCCGCGATGCCTGCCGACGCCGCGCTGGCCATCGCCATCTGGCGCAGCGCGAACCGCTGCAACTTACCGGTGCCGGTCTTGGGCAGTTGCGCGACGAATTCGATGGCGCGCGGATATTTATACGGCGCGATGGTCTGCTTGACGTGTTCCTGCAACACCGTCGCCAGCCTGGCGTCGGCGGCGACATCCGCTGTCGGCACCACGTAAGCCTTGACCAGCATGCCGCGCGCCATGTCGGGCGCACCGACCACGCCGCATTCGGCCACCGCCGGATGCGCCAGCAAAGCCGCCTCGACCTCGGGGCCGGCGATGTTGTAGCCCGACGAGACGATCATGTCGTCGGAGCGCGCCACGAATGACAACCGGCCGTCCTCATCGCGCACGAACGTATCGCCGGTGAGATTCCAGCCGTCGCGCACATAGTTCAGCTGCCTGTTGTCGGACATATAGCGGCAGCCGGTCGGTCCACGCACCGCGAGCTTGCCGGGCGTGCCCGGCGGCAACTCGATCATGGCGTCGTCGACCACCCTGGCCTCATAACCGGTCACCGGTCTTCCGGTCTTGCCGGCGACCGCATCATCGATCCGGTTGGTGATGAAGATGTGCAGCATCTCGGTCGAGCCGATGCCGTCGAGAATGGGCTTGCCGGTCTTGCGGGTCCAATTCTCGAACACCGGCGCCGGCAAGGTCTCGCCGGCCGATACCGCGAGCCGCAGCGACGACAGATCGGCGCCCTTGTCCATCGCGTTCATCATCGCGCGGTAAGCGGTGGGCGACGTAAAGCAAATTGTCGCCTTGTGGGTTTCGATGATCTTGATCATCTCGGCGGGTGCGGCGTTTTCCAGCAAGGTCGCGGTGGCGCCGAACCGCAGCGGAAATACCGCGAGACCACCGAGCCCGAACGTGAACGCCAGCGGCGGCGAGCCGACGAAGACATCATCAGGCGTGACGTTGAGGACTTCCCTGGCATAGCCATCCGCGATCATCAGGATATCGCGATGGAAGTGCATCGTCGCCTTCGGCTCGCCCGTGGTGCCCGAGGTGAATCCCAGCAGCGCCACATCGTCGCGGCCGGTCTTCGCCGCATCGAACCGAACCGGCTTGCCCAACGCCACGCGATCAAGTTCGGCGTCGTGGTTCGAGGTGCCGTCGAAATTCACCACCTGCTTCAGGAATTTGCTGGTCTTGGCGCAGGCCACCAGTTCGTCGGCAACGCGGCTGTCGGTCAAGGCCAGCGCGATCTCGGCCTTGTCGACAATCTGCGTCAGTTCGCCGGCGCGCAGCATCGGCATGGTATTGACGACGACCGCGCCGGCCTTGGTCGCTGCCAGCCACGCCGCGACCAGCGCCGGATTGTTGCCCGAGCGGATCAACACCCGGTTGCCGGGCTTGACGCCGTAGTTCTCGACCAGCGCATGCGCGAGGCGGTTCGACCAGTCCGTCAGTTCCTTGTAGGTGCGCAGGCGGCCATTGCCGATCAGCGCGACCCGATCGCCGAGCCCTTGCTCGACGAGACGATCGGTCAGTTCGACTCCGGCGTTGAGGTAGTCAGGGTATTGAAACTCCGGCCGCTCCAACCGCAATTCCGGCCATTGCTCTGATGGCGGCAGGTGGCGCCGCGCGAAATCATCGACATGACCTGACGGACCCAGAGCGGCACCGTGCGACCAACCACCAGAAGTCTCACCTGACATTTCCATCGCCCCTCGGGTTTGAGGATAGGCCTGAATTCAATATCGGGTGCGCCCGGCAGCGCGACCGGCAATCATTTTAGGCTTAAAGTAATTTGGCGCAAGGGGGTGAATGGCGCGGTTTCCTCGGTTTGAAAGGCAGTGTTACGCCCGGCGCGTCGCCAGTTCCAACAGCCGCGCCACCATCGGCGAGGCCGGATCGGCCAGCGGCGCGACCGCGGTGAAATGATTGGCGCCCGCCACCACGCCAAACCGTGTCGCCAGCCCAGCCGCGCCCCAGCGCTCGGCAACCGTCCTGCTTTGCCGGAAATATTCCGCGCTTTCGTTCTCGCCGACCACCGCGTCGAGGCTGCCGCGCGCCGGCGTCGGCCAGAACAACGGGCTGACGGCTTTGGCGGACACCGCATCGAGATGCAGCGCCTTGTTGATGGTGGTGCCGACCAGCGGCACCAGATCAAACAGGCCCGATATTGCATAGGCCGCAATAATCAGATCCAGATGGCAATGACGGATCGAGCGCGGCCCAATCGGTGGCAAGCAGGCAGGCCGCGAGATGTCCCGCCGGCGGAATGGCCGCTGATCACAAGCGGCCGACCTAACTTCGCCAGTTCGCGCGTGGCCGTGCGCATCTGCTCGACGATTCCATGAACCGTGACGCCGGGGCAGAGATCATAGCTCGGAATGGCGACGCTGATGCCGTGGGTGTTCAATCCGCCGGCAAGATGACTGAAGAACGAACCGTCGAGCGCCTGCCAGTATCCACCGTGAATGAACACCACAACAGGGCCATCGCGATCGCCTGCAAACAGATCGATGGTGTGACGCGCGCCTTCACCATAAATGATGCGCCGCGCCGAATGCTGTGTCGCGATAGGCCGCGGCGTCCCTGGCCCATCCGGCGATCAGCGCTGGATTTTCCGGCACCCGCGCCCGGTTGTTGTATTCGACCTCGTAGTCGATGGAATCGCTCACGATCTACAATGCCCTCGCCGCTGCGGATTTCTGCGCGGATGCCTTGGTTTTGGCCAACAGCCGCATCAATTCGCGGACGTCCTTGGGCCCGAGGTCAGAAAAGATATCGGCGATCCAGGTCTCGTGCTCGGCCGCCATCTTGCGGAATTCGGCGCGGCCGGCCTTTGTCAACCGGATCACCTGCACCCGCCGGTCCGAATCCGAGGTGCGGCGGTCGAGATGACCCGATTCAACCAGCCGCTCCACCAATCCGGTGACATTGCCGTTCGACACCATCATCCGCTTCGAGACATCCGACAACGTCATGCCATCAGGCACCTTGTCGAGTTGCGCCATCAGATCGAAGCGCGGCAAGGTCACATCGAACCGCTCGCGCAGCCGGCTGCGCACTTCGCCCTCGATCAAGGTGGTGCAGGTCAACAGCCGCAGCCACAGCCGCAGTTCGTCGCCATGCTCGTGGGGAAGTTCGACAGCCTTGGTTTCGGAATCGAGGATCATCATGCCGTCGCGTTGGTCCAGACCGATGGTGGCGCCCTCGCCTGTCGGTCCGATTGCGGTATCAGCCTTTAATCATGGCCTGTTGCTGATGTAAGTCAAAATGACTGCCGTCGCAACGGGATTTCTTTAGGGTTCAAACAATTGGCGCGCGGCTTGCATGACTTGCAAGCTGTTTTTCGACCCGGCGCGCTGGCGCAAAATGGCTTTGCTTGCGGTGACGACGTTCCTCGGAATAAGCTACCGTCGCAGGCCTTTGGTGAGTGAGTGGAGAGACCATGAAGAGATCGTTGAGACTCGCTGGATTTGCGCTTGTGCTGGGCATCGCCGCCGGCCCCGCCCTCGCCCAGGACAAGATCAAGGTCGGCGTGATCGTGACTTTGTCCGGTCCCGCCGCGGTGCTGGGCCAGCAGGCGCGTGACGGGTTTGCCCTCGCGCTGAAGGATCTCGGCGGCAAGATGGCCGGCCGCGATGTCGAGATGGTCGCGGTCGACGACGAACTCAAGCCGGACGCGGCGGTGACCAAGGTGCGCGGCCTGCTGGAGCGCGACAAGGTCGATTTCGTGGTCGGGCCGATCTTCTCCAACATCCTGCAGGCGATCCACAAGCCGGTGCTGGATTCCAAGACCTTCCTGATCAGCCCGAATGCCGGACCGTCGAGCTATGCCGGCAAGGAATGCAGCCCGTTTTTCTATGTGACCTCGTACCAGAACGACCAGGTCCATGAAATCCTCGGCAAGGTGGCGCAGGATCGGGGCTACAAGCGGGTCTATATCATCGTGCCGAACTATCAGGCCGGCAAGGATTCCGCCGCCGGATTCAAGATCGACTACAAAGGCGAGATCGTCGAGGAAACCTATGTGCCATTGGGCACGCTGGATTTTCAGGTCGAGCTCTCCAAGATCGCGTCGATGAAGCCGGATGCGGTGTTCACCTTCATGCCGGGCGGCATGGGCGTCAGCCTCGTCAAACAGTACAAGCAGGCCGGGCTGGCCGACCAGATCCCGTTCCTGTCGGCCTTCACCGTCGATGAATTGACCTTGCCGGCGCAGCAGGACGCGGCGATCGGCATGTTGGGCGGCTCGGACTGGGCGCCCGATCTCGACACGCCGCAGAACAAGAAATTCGTCAGTGAATATGAAGCGGCCTATAACAGCGTGCCCGCGACCTATGCGATGCAATCCTATGACGCGGCGATGCTGATCGACAGCGCGGTCAAGGCGGTCAAGGGCGACCTCAGCAACAAGGACGCGGTGGCCGCGGCACTGAAGAAAGCCGACTTCACCTCGCTGCGCGGCGGCTTCAAGTTCAACGCCAACGGCTATCCGATCCAGGATTTTTACCTGACCAAGGTGGCCAAACGCGCCGACGGCAAGTTCGAGACCGAGATCGTGCAAAAAGTGTTCGAGAATTACGGCGACCGCTATGCCAAGGATTGCGCCAGCCATTAAGATCAGCGCAAGACACGGTCGCGCCAACGGAGAAACAATACAATGAAGAGCGAGATCACCGGCATCACCCGCGCCAACGAGGGCATGCAGGGCATTTCCTGGAACATCCTCGGCCAGACCTATGTGCCGAAGACCTGCACCGACCATTCCTTCTCCTGGCACGCGACCCTGCCGCCCGGCACCTTCGTGCCGCCGCACATCCATCCCGACCAGGACGAATATCTCTACATGCTGGAAGGCAAGCTCGATTTCATGCTCGCCGGCGCCGAAGCCCAGGCCACGCCGGGCGATCTGATCCGCCTCGGCATGGGCATGCCGCACGGCATCTTCAACAAATCGGACCAGACCGCGAAGGTGCTGTTCTGGGTATCGCCGACGCAAAAGCTGTTCGACCTGTTCTGGGCGCTTCACAACATGAAGGAACAGGTCCCCGACAAGGTGGTGGCGATCGCCGCCGAGCATAACATCCATTTCCTGCCGCCGCCTCCGGGGGCGTGAGGCTGCGTCGCGTTTGTTGTGCGAAGCACCCCGTGGCCATCCTTCGAGACGGCCGCTACGCGGCCTCCTCAGGATGAGGTCTTCGTATTCTCTTACGCCTCATGGTGAGGAGCCGCGAAGCGGCGTCTCGAACCATGGCCGCGGAGAGTAGTCTTTTCAGCAATTCCGATTTCAAACAGCCGACACACCTCCGCGTTTCCCGAGCGCGTCAACGCCGAGATCTGCCGCAGAAACCGTGTCCCTCGATGAGAAGAGGGCGCAGGGAATGCCGGGTGTCCTGATCACCCGTGGTTCGTGCAAAAAATGCACGGGGTAGTCCGCCACAGGTTCACCGGTTGCAACCGGCATTCCCTGCGCGACGGTGTTACGGTTTCCTTCGCGCTCTCCCTGGTGACCGGGCTTTCTTGCCACCATCATCCCCAAGAAGCACGCTTCTCGAGAACTTGACGCCAGCGTCGGGGCGTCAGGACCACACGACTTCGCCGTCCGCGCGCGTTCGCCCGTCTTGCGAAACGCTCGCGGCCATCGCATCCCTGCCCCACGTCCGTGACGATCGCGATACGTCCCTCTTGTGGGCAAGGGATGAGGCCATACGCAGCTGATTTGCGGACAAAGGAAAGCAGAATAATTTTGCGCGTTGGGCTGGACTTAACAAATCACCTTGAAATGAAACAGCAATTGCGTGTTTGCGTGCAATTGCTGTGGCCATCCTTCGAGACGCGGCCAACAGGCCGCTCCTCAGGATGAGGTCTCGTTATGTGTCAGCTTCACTATGGTGACTTGCCTCATGGTGAGGAGGCGCCACCGGGTCCGCGCAAAGCGCGGCCCGATGACAGGCTCCGCGCCGTCTCGAACCATGGCTACGGGTCACAGCGCTCCGGACGACCTTACGCCCGCACCGCGGCCAATCCTGGCACTGTCGCAAAGCCGGCTTTGCTGGCGTAGCCGCGGACGATGGCTTCGCGCTGGGCGTAGCTCAAGACGTGCTCGACATTTTCAAAACCGTCCGGCGCCAGTTGCTCGACCGCGTCGATCACACCCTCGGGACCGCCGCGGCGGTTGGAGCGAACGATTTCGGCCGTCATCGGCAGGCGCTGCGACTGGTAGGTCATCAGCGCCTGGCGTGGATGTTCGGAACGCGCCAGCGCATCGGCCAGGCACCGCGCGTCCAGGATGGCTTGCGAGGCGCCGTTGGAGCCGACCGGGTACATCGGATGCGCGGCATCGCCGAGCAAGGTCACGCGGCCACTTGACCAATAGGGCAGCGGATCGCGGTCGCAGGTCGGATATTCGAAAAACTCTGATGTCGCCGAGATCAGGCCGGGCACGTCGACATGCGGGATGGAGAACCGCGCCACATGCGGCATCAATTCCTCACGTTTGCCGGGGCGCGACCAGTCCTCGCGGCGCGGCGGCGGCGCGCTGCCGTCGCCGACTTTCACCAGCACCGCCCAGTTGGTCAGCCGGGTGGCCGGGCTCGATCCTTCCGCGATCGGATAGACCACGACCTTGGCATGCAAGCCGCCGGCCACGATCATCGAACGGCCCGTGAGAAATACCGGCCAGTCGCGCGCGCCGCGCCACAACATCAGGCCGTTCCAGCACGGCGGGCCTTCGTCCGGAAACAGGGTTTCGCGGACCCGCGAATGGATGCCGTCGGCGCCGATCAGGATATCGCCGCGCACGGTCTTGATGTGCGAGCCGGTGCGGTCGAAGAAATGCGCCGTGACGCCGCCCTCGTCCTGCGTGAAGGCGCCGAGCCGACACCCGGTATGGATCGCTTCAGGTCCGAGCCGCTCCTCGACCGCCGTGTGAATGACGCTCTGCAACCGCCCGCGATGGATGGAGAATTGCGGCACGTCGTGGCCGGCGTCGATGCCGCGCGGATCGCGCCAGACTTCCTGGCCGTGGCGGTTGAGATAATACAGCACGTCGGTGCGGATCGCGGTGTCGTCAAGCTTCTGCAGCAGCCCGAGGCCGGCGAGTTCGCGGATCGCGTGCGGCAGCGTGTTGATCCCGACGCCGAGTTCGCGGATGGTGTCGGCCTGCTCGAATAATTCGCAGTCGATGCCGCGGGCCCGCAGCATCAGCGCCGTGGTCAATCCGCCGATACCGCCGCCGACGATAATCGCCTTCATCGTCCGAACTCCAGATTCTTTTGCGGCAACATAACGCCCAAACCATTCTTGGTGCCTGTGGATGGGTCGCCTCTCATCCCGCTCCTCTCCCCGTAAAGGGCGGGGCGAGGGAGAAGAAAAGTCAGGGTGCCATTCGACTTATTCGGCCGCAAGCGGCTTTGTTGCCTCCGATTTCAGCTCGGCCCGGGTCTTGGGCTTAGCCTTAATCTTCAGGTCGTCGAAATCCTGCCGGTCGCGGACGCTGTTGCGGAAAATCTGCTCCTTGCCGGGCAGATATTGCGGCGGACAGGCGATGTCCGAGGCGCCGTACCAGGCGGCGGCCTTGATCGTGAACGACGGATCGACCAGATGCGGCCGGCCGAGCGCCACCAGATCGGCACGGCCGGCGGCCAGGATGGTGTTGATCTGATCCGCTGTGGTGATGTTGCCGACGCACATGGTCGCGACCCGGGCCTCGTTGCGGACCTGTTCGGAAAACGGCGTCTGGAACATGCGGCCGTAGACCGGCTGGGCATCGCGCACGGTCTGCCCGGTCGAGACGTCGACCAGATCGACGCCGGCTTCGGCGAAGGCGCGCGCGATCTCGACCGCGTCGTCGCCGGTGATGCCGCCCTCGGCCCAGTCGGTGGCGGAGATGCGCACCGACATCGGCTTGTGCGCCGGCCACGCCGCCCGCAGCGCCTCGAACACTTCGAGCGGAAAGCGCAGCCGGTTGGCGAGCGAACCGCCATAGTCGTCGCTGCGCGGATTGGTCAGCGGCGAAATGAAACTCGCGAGCAGATAGCCGTGGGCGGCATGCAGCTCCAGCATGTCGAAGCCGCAGCGCTCGCCGCGCTCGGCCGCGGCGACGAACTCCGCCTTGACCGCCTCCATCGCCGCGCGGTCCATTTCGCGCGGCACCTGGCTGTCGGGAAAATACGGGCATCGGCGACGCCGAGATCACGTCCCAGCCGCCCTGCTCCAGCGGACGGTCGATGCCGTCCCACATCAATTTGGTCGCGCCCTTGCGGCCGGCATGGCCGAGCTGCAGCGCGATCTTGGCGCCAGAATTGGCGTGGACGAAATCGACGATGCGGCGCCAGGCCGCTTCCTGTTCGTCGTTCCACAGGCCGGTGCAGCCCGGCGTGATGCGGGCGTCGCGGCCGACGCACGTCATCTCGGTGAAGATCAAACCGGCGCCGCCGATCGCGCGCGAGCCGTAATGCACCAGATGGAAATCGCCGGGCACGCCCTCTTTCGCCGAATACATGCACATCGGCGACACCACCGCGCGATTGGCCAGCGCCATCTCGCGCAGTCTCAGCGGCTGGAACATCGGCGCGACCGGCTTGTCGATCGTCGACGTCGAAACCGCTGGCGCTGAACCTGTTTCGCAAACGCCTTGTCGACCTCGCCGACAAACTCCGGCGCGCGCAGCGTGAGATTGTCGTAGGTGATCGCCTTGGCGCGGGTCATCACGCCGAAGGCGAACTGCACGGGATCGAAATCCCAGAAGCGGTCGACATGCTCGAACCAGACCAGCGAGACGTCGGCGGCGTGCTGGGTCTTCTCGACCTCCTCGCGGCGGCCGTTTTCGTAGTGCTGCAGCGCCTGCTCGACGGTCGGCGCGCGGTGCATGGCGTCGGCCAGCGCGATCGCGTCTTCCATCGCAAGCTTGGTGCCGGAGCCGATCGAGAAATGCGCGGTCGCCTTGGCGTCGCCGAGCAGCACCATGTTGTCCTTGACCCAGCGCTTGCTGCGGATCATCGGGAAATTGCGCCACATCGAGCGGTTGGTCAGCAGCGGATGCCCCTCGAGGAACCAGCCGAAGATCTCGGCCATGCGATCGGCGGATTGCTTTTCGCTCAGCCCTTCAAGCCCGGCGCGCTTGAAGGTTTCCGGATCGGTCTCGAATATCCAGGTCGAGTGGCCCATCTCGTATTGATAGGCGTGGGCGATGAACGGGCCCCACTCGGTCTCCTGGAAAATGAAGGTGAAGGCATCGAGCGGCCGGGTCGAGCCCATCCAGGCGAACATGTTGGAGCGAAGATCGACCTCGGGCTCGAAGTGCTCGGCGTATTTGTCGCGGAAGCGGCTGTTGATGCCGTCGGCCAGCACCACCAGATCGGCATCGGCGAAACGGGCCTTCGTCGTCGATGTCGGACTCGAACAGCAGCACGACGCCGAGTTCGCGCGCCCGCTCCTGCAGGATCAACAGCAGCTTGCGGCGCGAGCAGCCGCAAAACCCGTTGCCGCCGACCCGGTGCACGGTGCCGCGGAAATGCACGGCGATATCGTCCCAATAGGCGAATTCCTCGGTGATGCGGCGGTAGCTCGGGCCGTCGTATTTTTCGAAATTGTCGAGCGTGGCGTCGGAGAACACCACGCCGAAGCCGAAGGTGTCGTCGGCGCGGTTGCGCTCGTAGACCGTGATCTCGGCCTCGGGCCGCTGCTTCTTCAGCAGGATCGCGGCATAGAGCCCGGCCGGGCCGCCACCGATGATCGCGATCTTCATGACAGCCTCCGCCGAACCGGAACTGTAATTATTTTAAGCCTAAAGTAATTTGGTGGCAAGTACCATTACTGTCCGAGATGCCGAAAGCGTTATCTTTTGCGCTGGTCGAGAGCGCTCGCGGCTCCTCGCCATGAGGCCGCAAGAGATGCGAGGACCTCATCCTGAGGAGCGGCCACTTGGCCGCGTCTCGAAGGATGGCCCCAACCCATGGGGCTTCATGGTTCGAGACGCGCGCCGAAAGGCGCGCTCCTCACCATGAGGTCTCCCTCAATCGCCCCTGAAACACCGGCTTCACTTTATTCGAAAACGCCTCGAAGGCGCGGCCGAAATCCGCCGTGGTCATGCACAGCGCCTGGGCCACCGCCTCGGCCTCGATCGCCTCCTCGACCGACATCGCCCATTCCATCGCCAGCATCCGCTTGGTCATGGTGTTGGCGAAGGTCGGCCCTTCCGCGATCTGCTTGGCCAGCAGCTGCGCCTGCGGCAAGATCTGTTCCGGGGTGACGATGCGGCTGAAGAAGCCCCAGCGCTCGCCCTCCTCCGCGGTCATGAAGCGGCCGGTATAGAGCAACTCCGAGGCGCGCGACTGGCCGATGATGCGCGGCAGGATCGCACAGGCGCCCATGTCGCAGCCGGCCAGCCCGACCTTGTTGAACAGGAACGCGACCTTGGCGCCGGTCGCGGCCAGCCGCATGTCGGAGGCCATCGCGACGATGGCGCCGGCGCCGGCGCAGATGCCTTCGACCGCCGCCACGATCGGCTGCGGACAGGCCCGCATCGCCTTCACCAGATCGCCGGTCATGCGGGTGAACGCGGTGAGCCCCTTGGTATCCATCTTCACCAGCGGGCCGATGATCTCGAACACGTCGCCGCCGGAGGAGAAATTGCCGCCGGCGCCGGTGACCACGATCACCTTGACGTCATCGTCGAAGGCGCAGGCGCGGAAGAAATCGGTCAGTTCGCGATAGCTTTCGAACGTCAGCGGGTTCTTGCGCTCGGGACGATTGAGCGTCACCGACGCCACGCCCTCGGTCACCGCGAGCAGGAAATGCCGGGGCGAATAATCCGCCAGCGGCAAGGTGACGGGATTGGCTGGTCTGCTCATGGATGCTCCCTCTGCGAATTGTGGCTCGTTTTCGTTGCGAAAAACCTAGACCTCGCCACCGGCGACCGCGATCGCCTGACCGGTGATGGCGCCGGCGCCCTCGCCGCACAGCCAAAGCACGGCGTCGGCGACTTCGGACGGCTGCACCAGGCGCGCTTGCGGATTATGTTTGGCCAGTTCGGCCACCGCCTGCTCCCTGGTGCGGCCGGTCTTGCCCATGATGTTGTCGATGCTGCCGCTCAGCAGATCGGTTTCGGTGAAACCGGGACATACCGCGTTGACCGTGATGTTGGTGCTCGCCAGTTCCAGCGCCAGCGAGCGCACCAGCCCGACCACCGCGTGTTTGGCGGCACTATAGGCGCTGACATACGCATAGCCTTTGAGCCCGGCGGTCGACGCCACCGCGACGATCCGGCCATACGGGCGCGCCTTCATCGAGGGCAGCGCCGCCTGCATGGTGTGCACCACGCCCATGAAGTTGACATCCATCATGCGGCGAAACAATGCCGCGTCGGATCTGGCGAAGGGCGCGGATTCCGCGGCGCCGGCATTCGCGATCAGGATATCGATCGGCTGCCGCGCGACAGCCTCCGCGATCGCGGCGCTGACCGCGGCCTGGTCCGCGACGTCGGCCACCGCGGCAAAATGTGCGTCGCCGGCAGCCATGCATTGCTCAAGCGTGGCGCGATCGCGGCCGAGCACGGTCACGACGGCGCCGGATCGCACCAGCGCCGCCGCGATGGCGCGGCCGATCCCGCGGCCGCCACCGGTGACCAACGCATGCGCGGAACGCGGCAGTCCGGACATGCACAACCTCCCCCGGGACAGCTTCGATATTATTTTATACTTCAAGCTTCTGGCGGAAATCAACCGCCGCGCCGAGACGGTTGGCCAGCTTGACAGCCGACACATCGCGGGTAGCGTCGAAGCGATCAACGAGGAGACGATGATGGCCGCGCTCGAAAAAGGCATTACGCAGAACGGAACGGGATATTCCGGCAAGACCTGGAATATTCTCGGACAGGTCTACTTCCCCAAGGCGGTGACGGACTCGACCTTTGCGTTCGAGACCAACAGCGATCCCGGCCAGTTCGTGCCGGTGCACATTCACCCGACCCAGGAAGAATTCATCCTGGTGCAGGAAGGGATTCTCGACCTCAAGCTCGACGGCGTCTGGGTGCGGGCCCATGCCGGCGATCTGGTACGGCTGCCGCGCGGCATCCCGCACGGCTATTTCAACAAGTCGGACAAACCGGCGCGCGCGCTGTTCTGGGTGTCGCCGACGCAAAAGCTCGAGGCGCTGTTCAATCAATTGCACAATCTCACCGACGTTGCCGAGATTGTCCGTATCTCCGCCGAGCACGAAGTGAATTTCCTGCCGCCGGAAGCTAACGATTGAGCACAGGCGGCACGAGATTTCGTGATGGCCCCGGTCATGAAATTAGGGCTGCTCTTGCCCGGGATGCCTGCTAGAATCTTCGCGTCACGAGAGCTCAGGAGGTCGGCATGTCCGGCGGTGCGATGAAGACCGGGGACGGCCGTTTCGGCTATGAGGCGGCCGGCGACCCGGAGGCGCCGCCGCTGGTGTTCTTGCACGGTATCGGCGGCGCGGCGCGGGCCTGGCGTGGTCAGCTCGACTATTTTTCCGACAGCTATCGCGCGATCGCCTGGGACATGCCGGGATATGGCGGCTCGGCGCCGCTGGCCGATGTCAGCATTACCGCGCTGGCCGGTGCGCTGAAGGATTTTCTCGACGCGATCGAGGCGGAGCGGCCGGTGATCGTCGGCCATTCGATCGGCGGCATGATCGCGCAGCAATTGTTGACCGACGATCCCGAGATCGCCGACGCCGTCGTGTTGGCGCAGACCAGCCCCGCGTTCGGCAAGGCCGAAGGCGAATGGCAGAAGCAGTTCATCGGCGACCGGCTCGGCCCGCTCGACCGCGGCGAGACCATGGCCTCGCTGGCGCCGTCGCTGGTGCACGAACTGGTCGGCGAGGATCCCGACGCCGAAGGCATGGTGCTGGCGCGCGCCTGCATGGGCGCGGTGCCCGAGGCGACCTATCGCGCCACCATGCTGGCGCTGATGGGTTTTGACCTGCGCCACCAGTTGAAAGAGATCTCGGTGCCGACCTTGCTGCTGTCCGGCTCCAGGGACAAGACCGCGCCGGCGCCGATGATGGAGAAGATGGCGACCTACGTTCCCGGCGCGGTGTATGTCGAACTCGAAGGCGTCGGCCACCTCGCCTATCTCGAGCGCCCCGAGGAATTCAACGCCGTGCTGTGGGATTTCCTGATGGACAGCCATGACATATCAGGATCGGAGGCATAGCCGCCGCTGCCGGCATGTTTCAGACTTCGGGAAAGCCGCGCAGCAGATACGATCGCAGGCCCTGCAGCAAACCGTTGAGGATCAATCCCAGCAGCGAGATCGTGATCAGCGGCACGAACATGTCGACCGCCTGAAAGGTGCGCGCCGCCGCCACCAGCACATGGCCGAGGCCGTCGGTCGAGGTGATCATCTCGGCCAGAAACACCACGATGCAGGCAATCACCAATCCGATGCGACAGCCCGTCAGGATCGAGGGCAGCGCCGCCGGCAGCACCACCTTGAACAGGATTTCGTGGCGCGGCGTCCCCGCCGCCATCGCCGACCAGATCAGCTTTTGCTCCACCATCGACGCGCCATAATAGGTCGACAGCAGGATCGGAAACAGCGCGTCGGCGGCGACCAGTACGATCTTGGACTCGTGGCCGAAGCCGAGCAACAGCAGCAGCGCCGGATACAATGCCACTTTCGGCAGCGGCGCCAGCACCCGCACGAGGGGGCGAACCACGGCGTTGACCGCCGGGCTCGCCGCCGCGGCAAGGCCGATGCCGATGCCGAGACCCGCCGCGATCGCAAAGCCCGCGAACAGCCGGAACAACGTGGCAGCGATCTCCTGCTGGAATTCGCGGTTGCCGAATTGTTGCGCGAGCCGCATCAACACGCGGCCAGGCGGCGGCAACAAGGTCGCGGGCGCATAGCCGAACGAGATCACCGCCTGCCAGAGCGCAATCAGCAGCGCGATCGGAATCAGGCCGAGCAGCAGTTCCGATGTCAGCGCGCGGGCTTTCATGAGACACTCATCAAGAAAAACTCATCACGAGAAACTCAGAGGCAGGTCGAAGCGTGGCTCGGACCAGCGCACCAGCCGCTTGCGCAATTGCTCGAACGCCGCGTCGAGCCCGATACCCAGCGCGCCGACGATGATGATCATCGCGAACACGGTGTCGTATTGCCCCATGTCGAGCGCGTTGAACAGGATGTTGCCGGCGCCGGACTGCCTTGCGATCATCTCGCTGGTGATCATGGTGATCAGCGCCAGCACCAGACCAGTGCGACAGCCGATCATGATTTCCGGCAGCGCCGCCGGCAGCACGATCCGCACCATCCGCTGCAGCGCCGACAGCCCCATCGCGGCGCCCGACCACAACATCTTTTCCTCGACCGCCCTGGCGCCCTGATAACTGTGAAACACCACCGGCAGGCTGACGCCGAGAAAGATCACCAGCGTCTTGGACAAATCGCCGACCCCGAGCCACAGCATGATGATCGGCATCAGCGCCGCCTTCGGCACCGGATAGGTGATCATCAGCAGCGGATTGAAGAACGACGCCACCGCGCGGCTGCGGCCCATCATCAGGCCCAGCGGGATCGACAATGCGACGCCGATACCGAACCCGATCGCCATCCGGCGCAGCGAGGCGGCGATGTTGATCAGCGATTCCTTGTCGCCGAGAATCGACGGCACGGCGCGAAGCGCGTCCAGCGCGGTTGGAAAGCTGTCGGTGTTCAGGATCAGCGCCGCGACCTGCCAGACCGCGAGCAGCCCGATACAGGCCAGCAGCGGCGCCGCGCGGGAAACGAGCGTGCGGAGCGGTGTCATGGGTTCGGTCTGTCGTCGCCGGTGTCGTCGATCATGCCTTCGATCTCGACGACGTGTTTCTGGAACTGCGGATCGAGCAGCAATTCGGCGCGGCGGCGCGGACGCGGCAGGTCGATGTCGACGATCTCCTTGATGCGGCCGGGCGAACGCGTCATCACGATCACCTGGTCGGACAGGAACACCGCCTCCTCGACCGAGTGGGTGACGAACAACACCGTCTTGCGATCGCGTTCCCAGATCTCGAGCAGGTCGTTCTGCAGCCGCGTCCTGGTATGCGCATCGAGCGCGCCGAACGGCTCGTCCATCAGCAGCACCGCCGGATGATAGGCCAGCGTTCGCGCCAGCGCGACCCGCTGCTTCATGCCGCCCGAGAGTTCCTTCGGATAAAAATCCTCATAGCCCTTCAAACCGACCATCTCGATCAGCGCGCGGCTCTGCGCTTCGGCATCTGCCGTCTTCACGCCCTGCTGGCGTGGGCCGTACATCACATTGCCCAGAACGCTCTTCCAGGGAAACAGCGCGAATTCCTGAAACACCGGGCCGCGATCCGGTCCCGGGCCCGTGATCGGCTTGCCCTTCACCCTCGCATGGCCCTGGCTCGGCGCGACAAAGCCGCCGACGATATACAGCAGCGTCGATTTTCCGCAGCCGGACGGTCCCAGGATGGAAACGAAGGCGCCATCGGCGATGGTCAGCGAGATATCGGACAATGCCAGATGGCTTTGACGGCCGGAGGTCTGGAAGGTCTGCGAGACCCGGTCGATCTCGATCATCGCGGTGGCCGGCCCGCGCGATGCCGCGGCCTGCGCGTGTGCTTCCGACCGCAATGGCAAACCTGTCATCCTCGCTGCGTTGTCCAGAGGGACCCCTCGGGCCACTCTACCGGGCAAGCATAGCGGAATTTCACGGCGCTTGGCGATGCCGTTTGCGGACGGGCCAACCGCGAATCGGCCTGTCGAAGCCAGGCAAATTCCGACGGTCCGACAGCATACTCAGCGGTTAACGGACGAAAAATCCGTGCTGCAATTCCTGCCGCAGTCCGGCGGCGGCATTTCGATAAACCAGACGAGCACGAAGGTGCAAAACGCCAGAACCGCAACCAGGCCGGATGCGAACATCGCGATATCGTCACTGTCCACGTGCTTGAGCCAGTTACGCATCCGTGTACTCCACCAACGAACTCACGCACTCATGGTACGACTTTGGTCGGAGGCTTTTGCGTTACAATTTCTCCATGGTCAAGCCGGTTGTCCACCGTTTACGCCTATTCAAAACCGGAGCGATCAGGCAGCGCTGTCATCACGGAATCGGCGCGGTGACCGGACCCTTGAACTGCGCGACATCCATCTTCGGCAGCATCCCGGCTTCGGTGTAGATATCGAACATCTTCTGGATCGCGTCGAAATTCGGCGCGGCGCCGGGATCCCGGCCGAAATCATTGTCCTTCAGCAGATATGTATCGAGCACCGGAATCGGGGCCTTCAACACTTCGGAGACGACTTTCAGGGTCTCCTCGCGGTTCGCCAGCGCCTTCTTCATCCCCAGCGTAATGTCGTGCACATAGGCCTTGGCCAGATCCGGATTCTTGTCGACGAAATCGGCGCGACAGGCTTCGAGGATATGCACGATGTTCGGCATGGCTTGCGAAAGTGAAAACAGCTTTCGGATGCCGCCCTTGGCTTCGGCGCGCGCCGCGAACGGCTGATTCATGTTGACGGCATCGACGCGGCCCTGACGCAGCGCATCTTCAGAGACCGCGAAGCCGAGTTCGACCAGCTTGATGTCCTTGGCGGGATCGACGCCGTTCTGCTTCAGCAGCATGTTGAACGGCCCCTGGGTGCCGCCGCCGATGACATTGATGCCGATGGTCTTGCCCTTGAGGTCGGCGATGGTCTTGATCGGCGAATCATCCTTCACCGCCCAATAGACCGAGAAGCCGCCGGGCTTCTCGAAAACATGCTGTGCGACGACATAAGCCTTCAGATTGCCGCCGACCACGCCATTGGCCAACGCCAGCGGCGCCTGCGTCGCGCAATCGAGCGCGCCGGCCGCAAGCGCCTGGGTCATCGGCGCGGTGCCCTGGAACTGGGTCCATTCGATGTTGTAGGTCTTGCCGATATCGGGAAATTCGGCCGGCCGGCGCATCATCCAGTATTTCGACTCCTCGGCCGGAATGGTCCAGCCGACCCGGATGGTCGGCTGCGCATGGGACGCGCCGACCCCGGTCAGCACGCATGCCAGCGCGGCCGCCGCCAAAATCCACTTCGGAGAAATCTGCATGCCGTCTAAACTCCAGATCTGCCTCAGGCCGGTCCTGCCGTCCTGAATCTGGGCCGAATTTTTCACGGTTCAAATGTCGAGGCAAGTCACCGGAACCGCTTCGCCATGCGGGCATTGGGCATTGGCCGCTAACGCCGGTCACGGATTTCGGATAGGCTGGGGCAAAAGCAGAAAACCAAAAGGAGACGCCCATGTACAACCCCGCCGGTGTGACGGTTTCGCCGAATTTCCCGGTGCCCGACCGGATGAAGGCGTGGGTGCTCGGCGATCCCGATCAAATTCATTTGCGGGAAAAGCCAACGCCGGTGCCGAAGCGGGCCGAGGTGCTGGTCCGGATCGACGCGGTCGCGATCTGCGCCACCGATCTGGAGATTATCCATGTCGGCTCGCCCGCCAGCATCCAGGGCGGATTGCCCTTCAACAAGAATTTCACGCCCGGCCATGAATATATGGGCACCGTCGCGGCGCTTGGACCCGAGGTCGACGAGTTTCGGATCGGTGAGCGGGTCAGCGTAGAAATTCACGCCGGCTGCGGCCAGTGCAAGCGGTGCCGCGCCGGCATGTACACCTCCTGCCTGAATTACGGCAAACCCGAGAAGGGCCATCGCGCCAATGGCTTCACGACCGACGGCGGCTTTGCCGAATACGCGGTCAACCATATCAACACCGTCGAGCGCGTGCCTGACGATATGAGTGACGCCGAGGCCACCCTCGTCGTCACCGCGGGAACGTCGATGTACGGCCTCACCGAACTCGGCGGCCTGGTGGCCGGCGAAAGCGTTGTCGTGATCGGGCCGGGCCCGATCGGGCTGCTTGCGGTCGCGGTCGCCAAGGCCCTGGGCGCCCATCCCGTGATCCTGACCGGAACGCGCGACAAACGGCTGGCGATCGGCAAGGAACTCGGCGCGGACCGCGTTATCAACATCTCGAATGAAGACGCGGTCAAGGTCGTCAAACAACTCACCGACGGCATCGGCGCGGACTACGTGGTTGAATGCGCCGGCAGCGAGGCCACCATCGATCAGGCCATCCACATGACCAATCGCGGCGGCAAGATCTGTCTTGCCGCGTTTCCGCACGATCCCGTCACCACCGACATCGCCCATCTGGTGCGCAACAACATCTACGTCTACGGCATCCGCGGCGAAGGCCGCAGCGCCACCCGGCGGGCGATGGCGCTGATGGCGGAAAAAAAGTTCGACGCGCGGATCATCCACACCCATACGTTCGCCCTGGAAGATCTGCCGACCGCGCTGAAATATGCCCGTGAGCGGATCGACGACGCGATCAAGGTGGTTGTCACGACGCGGCCGTCGGATGCGCTGACGAAAGCAGCGGCGGAGTAGTTCACTCCGTCTAACGCGACATCGCAATCCGGCTGTGCTTCGAACCATAGAAAAAGTAGATCGCCAGCCCGATTGCAAGCCAGACCGCCAGCCTGATCCAGGTATCCATCGGCAGCCCCAGCATCAGGAACACCGAAATTCGCTGCGCCGGCCGGGCCGACGAGCCAGATTGCCGGCGCGCGGAACGGGCGTTCCAGCTCCGGTTCTCTCACCCGGAGCACCAGCGTTCCCAGCGACACCACCGCGAATGCGAACAGCGTGCCGATGCTGACGAGTTCCCCGACCAGTTCGAGCGGCAGCACGCCCGCGAGCAGCGCCACCACCAGGCCGGTGCTGATGGTGGCGACATAAGGCGTACGAAACCGCGGATGAATTTTCGCGGCGACCGGCGGCAGCAACCCGTCATGCGCCATGGCGCGAAAGATTCGCGGCTGGCCGAGCAAGGTCACCAGGATGACCGAGGTCAGTCCAAGAATGATGCCGAACTTGATCAGCGGCGACAGCCACCCTACGCCGGCGGCATCGATGCCGACCGCGATCGGGTCGGGCACGTTCGAGGCGATCGTACGGCACGATGCCGGTCAGGATAAAACCAACCACGATATAGAGCACGGTGCAGATCACCAGCGAACCGAGAATGCCGATCGGCATGTCGCGAGCCGGCGTCTTGGCTTCCTGCGCCGCGGTCGAGACCGCATCGAAGCCGACATAGGCAAAGAACACCACGGCGGCGCCGCGCAGCACGCCGGACCAGCCGAACATGCCGGTGCCGGCGTTCGGCGGCACGAACGCGCCATCGGGATTGCTGCGCTGTCACCCAATTGGCGGTGCTGAAGGCCGCGCACCGCGAAGATGATGAACAGCGCGATGACGATCAGCTTCAGCGCGACGATGAAGTCGTTGAACTTGGCGGATTCCCGGATACCGATCACCAGCAACGTCGTGATAATCAGGATGATCGCCACCGCCGGAATATTCAGGACCGCGCCGGTCGATGTCCAGGCGTGCTGGGCCGCATCGAACGTGAGCGGCGAAGACGCAAATCGCTCCGGGATCGTCACGCCGAGATCCTTGGCGAAACTCACGACATAACTCGACCAGCCGATCGCGACCGCAACCGCGGCGACGGCGTATTCGAGGATCAGATCCCAGCCGATGATCCAGGCGATCAACTCGCCGAGCGTCGCATAGGCGTAGGTGTAGGCGCTGCCGCTGATCGGAATCGTCGAGGACAATTCGGCATAGCACAGCCCGGCAAAGGCGCAGGCCACCGCGCCGAACAGAAACGACAGGCTGATCGCAGGTCCGGCATTTTCGGCCGCCGCGTGCCCGGTCAACACGAAAATACCGGCGCCGATGGTGCAGCCGATGCCGAGCCCGACCAGATTCAGCGCCGACAACGTCCGCTTCGGCAAATGGACTTCGCCGCCGTCCTCGCCCTGCGCCGCCTCCTTGGTCAGTGCCGCCGTCGATTTGCGAGCCCAGATATTTGCCAAGATACGTCCTCTTGAAATCACATCCTCTGCATCTTTGCAGGAGGCGTGCCAATTGAAGTCCCGGAACGACGCAAAGGTTCCGGAGTGCGGTGCGAAGCTTCGCGCGTCTCACCAGAGCCACGAGGCGCAGAGTTGTAACGAAGGGCCGTAGGATGGGTTGAGCGAAGCGATACCCCTCATTCGAAAGCGATGGGTATCGCTTCGCTCAACCCATCCTACGACCTGCACGTCCGATCAGATCGATGCCCCTCATGGTGCGAAGCGCGTCTTCGCGCGTCTCTAACCATGAGGGCCGCGAAATCATCCTTCGAGACGCGGCGAAAGACGCCGCTCCTCAGGATGAGGTCCTCGTTTCTTTACGGCCTCAGGATGAGGAGGTGCTCGCGGTCGAGGCACTTGCAAAGCTCGGCGGGGTGCACACTTCGACGGTGATCCCGCCGGGGCTCTCGCAATAGAACGTCGTCACCCTGCCCTGGCGATTGGGCGTCTCGATATCGCCGGGAGAGAAGCCCGCAGCGGACAGCTCGGCGTGCTTGACGTTCACCAATTCAGGGCTCTCGACATAGAACCCGATATGGAACATCTGCGGATATCGATCCGGATCGCTTTGCTTGCGCTTCATCAGCGTGAGAACGAAACCATCCTTGTCGTGCATCACCGCAAGGCTTTCGCCACGCCGGTCGGCCATTTCGAATCCGAAGAAGCGCTGAAAGAACTCGGCAGTAGCCGAAACGTCCGGCGTCGCGAGATTGGTGTGTTTGAACTGCATTGTCGTTGTCCTATCTGGTTTGATGTTCAGCCAGACGCACGCTCGACGACGATACCAGCAGGGGGAAGCACCGACGAGACACCGAGGTGCCTGGACACGGACCCGCCAGCAGCGTGGTTCAAGCACCACCTGTCTGGCCGTGGGTCCAACCGCTGTGCGGTGGGCAGAATTCCCCAATCGAGGAATTGGCCGGGCTTACCGATCCGGCCGTGTCTTTTTCGGCACCCGCGTCGTAGCTCAAGTTACTGGCATCGACAAGCAAAAGCCGACCAACAGGTGAATCGGAGATTCAGCGGGCGCCGTGTCAGCAGCGCCGCGTAACGCAAACCTTTATTTTGCTTCAAGCGTACTGACCGGCTCCCAATCGGGCCCCGGCGGATCGCTCGCAAAGGCTTTCGCGCGCGCGAGAAACAGCGCGGACGGCTTGTCGCCATCGGCAATGGCCGAGAATTGTTGTGCGGCCAATTCGAATGCGCGATCGCGCCAATGCGCCAGGCCCTGCGCGTAGACAGCGGAAACCTTTGCCTGTTGCGGCGTCTCCTGCCCGGCTTCGGCCAGCAATTCGTAGATCCTGACGGGGGTAGACCGTCCCTGCACCCGGATCGCATCGAGTTCGCGCCAGGCAAAGACCGATCCTGTCAACGCGACCGTACTTTCGGACGCCGATATCGTGGTGCCGTAGAACTTGTTGGCGCCCTCGATCCGCGAGGCGACATTCACCGCATCGCTCATCACGGTATAATTGAAGCGTCGCCGCGAACCGATATTGCCGACCAGTGCCGCGCCGGAATTGAGACCCATCCGGTGCGCGACCTTGTAGCCATGGAACGCGGCAGAGTCCCTGTTGAGTTCGTCGAGCCGCTCGCGGCAGCCGAGCGCGGCGCGCGCCGCGTTGCTGGCATGATCGCTATCATCGGCTGGCGCGCCGAACACGGCGACGATGGAGTCGCCGATATATTTGTCGACATAGCCGTTGTTGCTTTCGATGATGTCCGTCATGGCCGAGAGATATTCGTTCATGAACATCACCAGTTCCGACGGCGTCATGTGTTCGGAGATCGAGGAAAACCCGACCAGATCCGAAAAGAACACCGTGACCTCGCGGGTCTCCCCGCCCAGCACCGGCAATTTCCGCGAGTTCAGCATCCGCTCGATCACCTGCGGCGCGAGATAAAGCGCGAAACTGCTGCGCAGCAGACGCTCGCCCTTGTCGGTGACGACGAGCCGATAGCCGACGATCGCGATCATCGAGACCAGTCCGGCGAAGAACGGCTCGCTCAACGGCAGCGCCAGCGATCGCCTGAACATCAAGGTCGCCACGCACGTCCAGATCGCGACCAACGCCACGAACACCACCACGGCCGTGCCCGGCGCCAGCCGGCGCGCCGCGAACGAGGCCAGCACGGCAAACACGAACGCGATGATCGCCACCGTCGGGGCGCCGAATTCCACCACCGCGTCCCGGGAGATCAGATTGTCGACGGCGGTCGCATGAACATAAACGCCGGCGATCGTGCTGCGCTGGAACTGCCACCGATCCGGCTTGTTATGCGGCAACACGCAACGCGGCGCGCGCGAGCCGTCGATCCCGGTCGCCAGACGCTTGGACGTCTGCTTGCGATCTTCCGAGTTGAGCACGGTCCCGAAGATGACGACCCTGCCGGCGAATTCGCGCTGGAAGAACTCGGTGCTGTTGCGCTCGACACAGGCGCGCAGGTCGGCAAACGAGAATGTCGGAACGCCGTCGCCGCCACCCTCGAAATTCAGAGTCAGCGTATTCGGCACCACGGCTGGAATGCGGTAGCCCGCCAACGCCACGCTTTGGTCTTCCGCCAGCACCGGCCTCGTGCCCAGCGCGCGCGACGCCAGTTCGAGCGCCATCGCGGGCGTCTGCTGACCGTCGGCGGACAACATCAGCGGCACCTTGCGGATCACTTCGTCGCGGTCGGTCACGATGTTGAGGGCCCGGATATTGTTCTGCCGCCCCACCGCGATCCGCTGTCCCGGCGAAGGCCCCTCGCCGCCGAGTTGCTCGCCGAGCACCACCTTGCCGGCGGCGGCGCCCTTGGCGAGCGCGCGCAGAAAATCGCGATCGAAGCCGCGCATCCGTCCACCCAGGAGATCGCCGCCGAACGGAATTTCGGATTGTTCGATCGAGGTGGGAAACACGATGTCGAACCCCACCACCTTGGCGCCGCCCGTCGATCACCGCGTTCAGAACGCGGCCGATCTCCGAGGTCCAGGTGACGGTCGGCGAGCCCTTGAACGGCGGGGTCTGGTAGGTCTCTTCGTCGATCGCGACGACCACGACCGGTGAGGACGCCGGATCGCGGCGCGGGCCGAAGGCGTGCCAGCGCAGCGTCGTGAGTGCGTCGATCGACCAGCCATGGATCAGATTGAAAGGCGGAACGATGGATGCGAGCGCGCACACCAGCGCGACGAGGACGATCGCGCTGGCATCCCGCCTGGTGATCCGGACCATCGCGATATCAGGCCTATCGAATGCGCGCGCCTATTGCAGGTTCACCAGACGGCCGATCACCGGGGCCTGCCCGGGTACGGCCGAAGGGTCGACCACGAAAACCACCCGCTGCGAGCCCAGGCTGGCGGCATAGGTGCCACCCGGCGTCAGAGTCGTGCCGGTCCTGGCGAAATCGTAAAATTTGCCGCGCGTCATCGAACCGGCCGTGAGATTGACGTCGTACCGCTCGCCGGTCACGTCGAGCCTTTCGACGACCAATTCGCCTCGGCCCCTGGTTTGCACCATCGGAGAGAGGCCGTAGAGCCTGATTTGCGGCGATTGAGCCACGTTGATACCGCGCACCACCGACGCCGCACTATCCCTCACCTGCTTGTCGATGAGTTGGGAATGACTGGAATCGCACGGCACCTTGCCGGCATCGACATCGCTGAGATGAACCATGCTCTCGTCGGCGCCGACGATCACGGTTCCGATGCCGGTGATGGTTTCGCGCCGGCAGGATTTCATGTAGCCGAGCACCACCTTGCCGTCGGCGCCGATCTTGATCACCGTGCCGGGCGCCACGTAATCCATGAACTCGGCGCCAGTGACCTTGCCCTGGACATCCTCGACGACGGCGACCGGCGATTGCGCCGAGGCCGCTCCGGTAAAGGCAGCAAGGCTGACCATCGCGGCAAACAGGATCTTCATTGCGGACACCTCAGTCGCTCCAGCGCTCGCGCTCGGGCCGAATCCCTAGCAGACGGCCGCGCCCTCGATAACCCTATCTCTTGGCTTGAAATGGGGCAGATACGCCGGACGGCCCATCCGGCCCGGCACATCAGGGGGTTTGCGTCAGCTGACCGGTGCGCTCTGTGCGCCAGATCACACGGACTGGTCACACCGAGCAGTAGCGTTCCTTGATCTCGTCGTCAGCCAGCAGTTCCCTCGCCGACGCCTGATGCACGACCGTGCCCTGATCCAGCACATAGGCGCGATCGGCGATATCGAGCGCCAGTTCGACATTCTGCTCGACCAGCAACACGGTGGTGCCCTGCGCCTTCATGTTGCGAAACAGTTCGAACATCTCGTCGACCAGCACCGGCATGATGCCTTCGGACGGCTCATCCAGCATGATCAGATCGGGCTTGGCGATCATCGCGCGCGCGATCGCCAGCATCTGCTGCTCGCCGCCGGACATGGTCACGGCCTCCTGGTCCAGCCGCTCGGCCAGGCGCGGGAAAATCGCCGGCGATGCCGTCGATCAGTTCGGCCTCCTTCTTCTTCTGCGGCGAGGCGACCAGGCCCAACCGCAAATTCTCCCGCACCGAGAGCCCCTGCACGATGCGGCGCTCTTCCGGCACATAAGCGAGCCCGAGCGCAAACCGTGTATGGGCGGGCTGGCCGAGCAATTCGGCGCCCTTGAACGCCGCCGACCCACGCGTCTTGTCCATCAGGCCCATGATCGATTTGAGCGTGGTGGTCTTGCCGGCGCCGTTGCGGCCGATCAGGCAGACGATCTCGCCCTTGGCAACTTCGATGTTGATATCCTGAATGGCGTGGCTGGCGCCGTACCAGGCGTTCAGGTTGCTGACCTGCAACATCGGTTCAGTGCTCCCGCTGGCCAAGATAGACCCGCTTGACCGCCTCGTTCCGGCGCACCTCGGCCGGTGTCCCCTCCGCCAGCAACTCGCCATGGTGCAGCACCAGGATGCGGTCGCTGATCCCGAGCACCAGCTTCATCTTGTGCTCGACCAGGATCACCGTGCGTTCGCTGGCGAGCTTGACGATCAGGTCCATCATGATGCGGGTTTCTTCCGGGCTCATGCCGGCGGTCGGCTCGTCCAGCAGCAACAGCCGCGGCCGGCTGGCCAGCGCCATTCCGATTTCGAGCGCGCGCTGTTCGCCATGGGCCAGCGTCTTGGCGGTCCGTTCGCGCGATTCCCACAGTCCGACCAACGCCAGCAATTCGTCGGCCTGCTCGACCAGGTCGCGCAGCCGCGCGCGCGGCCGCCACATGTCGTAGCGCGACACCAGCGCCTGCAGTCCGACGCGGATGTTCTCGCGCGTGGTGAGTTGCGGAAACACGTTGGTGATCTGGAACGATTTTGCCACGCCCATATGGGCGAAGCGATGCTGCGGCAAGCCCGTGACGTCGCGACCCTCGAACTCGACCCGTGCCGCTCGATGGCGGCAGCGCGCCCGACAACAGGTTGAAGTAGGTGCTCTTGCCGGCGCCGTTGGGGCCGATGATCGAGGTGATCGCGCCCTTGGGAAACTCGGCCGAAATGTTGTTCAGCGCGACGAATTTGCCGAATTTCTTGCCGACGCCCGATGGTGCGCAGGATGATATCGGGCGGTGCGGCGACCGTGTCCGTCATGACTTCAGCCACTTGATCAGCGTGCCCCAGATGCCGGCCGGGAAGAACAGCACGCACACCACGAAAATCGATCCGACGATCAACTGCCAGTGCACGGTCCAGGTCGAGACCAGATGCTCCAGGGTCAAAAACGTCGCGGCGCCGATCATCGGCCCGAAGAAGGTGCCCATGCCGCCGAGCAGCGCGATCATCACCACCTCGCCGGAGGTGTCGTAATACATGATCTCGATCGGCACGATCGACAGATGCAGCGCCTGAAGCGCGCCGGCCAATCCGCAAAAGCCACCCGACAACACGAACGTGATCAGTCGCGTGGTGGTGACGTCGTAGCCCGATGCTTTGGCGCGCGCCTCGTTCTCGCGTACCGCCTCGATCACAGCGCCGAATGGCGACGCCAGGATCCGCGACAGCACGAAGAAGGCCGCGATCACGAACGCCGCGATCACGTAATAGCGGGTCAGCGGATTGATGAAATCCAATTTCAGGCCGAACACGCTGATCTCGTGCACATTGATGCCGCGAAGCCCGTTCTCGCCGCCGGTCCAGTCCACCGCCTCGTAGAACAGGTAATAGACGCATTGCGACAGCGCCATCGTCACCATCGCGAAGTAGATGCCGCGGGTTCTGATCGCGAGCACGCCGATGATGGCTGACATCGACAGCCCGCCAACGATGCCGAGCGCGATCGCCGCGTACCATGGCAGACCGAAATGCACGATCGCGATGCCGCAGAAATAGGCGCCTGCCCCGAACAACGCCGCGTGGCCGAACGACAGCAGACCGAGATAGCCATAGACCAGATTGAAGCCGAGCGCGTAGAGGCCGAAAATCAGGATCTCGGCCGCCAGCGCGGTGAACGGCATCACCAGCGGGAATAGCAACACCGCGAGGCTGGCGAGGCTGGCGCGGTGCAGCGTCGCGAATTCCAACCAGCCGACGGGCGCCGCTTTTGCTCCCGGCAAGGTTTGGGTGATCTCGCTACTGGATTGCATCTTCAGCTCATCAATCCGGCACGACCGAAGAAGCCCTGCGGCCGGACGATCAGCACGATCGCCATCAGCGCGAAGATCGACACCTTGGCCATCTCGGGCGCGACCAGCGACGTCATGCTGACGACAACGCCGACCAGCAGGCCGGCGAGCACCGCGCCGCCGATCGACCCCATGCCGCCGACCACGGTGACGACGAACGCCTCAGCCAGGATGGTGCCGCCCATCTCCGGGATCACGCCCTGCAACGGCGCGGCCAGCAATCCGGCAAAGCCGGCGATTGCGGTTCCGATCCCGAACACGATCAGCCAAACCCTTGCGACATTGACGCCGAGCACGCGCACGATCTGCGGATCGCGGGCGCCGGCGCGGATGATCAGGCCAAAACTGGTCTTTTCCAGAAACAGCCACAGCGCCAGCAGAACGACCGCGGTGGCGCCGATCACGAACAGGCGATAGAGCGGGAAATAGCCGACGCCGATATCGACCGCGCCTTGCAGGACGTCGGGGGTATCGAACGGAATGCCGTTCTTGCCGAATGCGATGCGCACCAGTTCGACCATCACGTAGCTCAGCCCGAAGGTCAGCAGCAGCGGATAGTCGATGCCTCGGCCATACAGCGGCCGGATCAGCACGCGTTCGACCAGAAGACCGAACAGGCCGACGATCAGCGGCACCGCGATCAGGCAGATCCAGAAATTGCCGCCGAGCATCAGGATGTAGACCCCGACATAGGCGCCGACCATGTAGAACGCGCCGTGGGCGAAATTCACCACGGTCAGCATCCCGAAAATCAGCGAAAGCCCGATCGCGAACAGCACATAGATCGCGCCGAGCGCCAGTCCCGCGAATAATTGCAACGCGATGAGATCGAAACTCAGACCGCCCATATCTCTCCCCGAAAACAATGCGCGCCCGCGAGGGGGCGCGCATCATCCGCCATCTCAGGCCTTGTGGCCCAGTTCTTCGCAAGCTGCGCAGATTGGCCTCGTCGGGCTCCTCGGTGCTGAGGATCTCGAACACGTCGGAATCGTTGCGCATGTCCTTGGACTTCGACTTGATGACAAGAACCGACTGCACCGATTGATGGTCGCAAGCACGGTAATATTGCGGCCCTTTGTAGTAATCGTATTTCAGCGCCTCCAGCGCCGCGATCACCTTGTCGGTATCGACGCTGCCGGCGTTCTTGACGGCTTCCAGCACGGTGCGGACGCCGCCATAGCCGAGCGCGCCGTAATCGGTCGGCAGCTTGCCGTCATACATCTTGCCGAACGCGGCGTTGAACGCCTTGGTGGAGGCGAACTTGTCTTCCAGGCCCCAATAGAACGAGCAGCCGCCGATCACGCCTTCGAATGCCTGCGGTCCGGCCGCGACGCGGCTGGCATGCGACAATAGCGGCGCGATGATCTGGATCGATTTCTTGACCCCGAAATCGGTCGCCTGCTTCAGCGAGATCTGCTGATCGCGCCCGAAATTGCAGATGCAGAGGATGTCGGGCTTCATCGCCTGCAGGCGCGGCAGCAAGGTCGAGAAGTCGGTGGTGCCGAGCGGATGACGGACATCGCCGAGATTCTCGATATTGAAGGCCTTGCCGGCGTCGAGGAAGCCGCGCAGCATCTCGGTGCCGTAGGCATAATCGGCGGTCAGGAACGCGACCTTCTTGCCGAATTTCGGAAACGCGTAGCGCGCCGACCGCGCCCGCGGTCATGTGCGGGTTCAGCGCCTCATGAAAGGTGTATTTGCTGAAATCCTTGGCCTCGTTGATGGCATCCGACTGGCTGATCGAATTGAAGATGATGCCGCGTTCCTTGGTGACGTTGTTGATCGCGAGCTGCACCGCCGCCGACAGGCTGCCGACGACGAAATTGACCTTTTCCTTTTCGACCAGTTCGAGGGTGCGGGTCGCCGCCTCGCCGGGATTGAGCTTGTCGTCGCGGACCACCAGTTCCGCCTTGCGCCCGTTGAGGCCGCCGCCGTCGTTGAACTGGGCGATCGCGACCTGCGCGGCGCGGACCTGGTCCTGGGCCTCGGCGCCGTAGGGGCCGGTCAGCGGAACCGGAAAGCCGATCTTGATGGTGGCTTCCTCGGCCTGCAGCAGATTGATGCGAAACGGCGACGCGGCCAGCGCCGCGCCTGCACTGACCGTCGTCAGCAGCCGACGGCGGGAAATCGATCCGGATGTGGTGATGCGCTTGGTCATGGTGTCCTCCCTCACTTTTATATTTTGCGGTATTCTATAGTCGATTTTGGCGGCGTGTCCCTTTCAAATTCGCCCCAGCGCCGAAAGGATAAGCCGCGGCGTCAACGGGATTTCGGTGATCACCGCGCCGAACGGCCGCAGCGCATCATTGACCGCATTGGACACCGCCGCCGCCGCCCCGGCGGTGCCGGCCTCGCCGGCGCCCTTGGCGCCCAGTTCGGTCTCCATCGTGGGCGACACCACGTGGCCGATATCGATATCGGGCATCTCGCCGGACATCGGAACCAGATAGTCCGCCATGTTGGCGTTGGTCAGCTGGCCGCGCTCGTCATAGATGCACTTTTCGAACAAGGCCGCGCCGAGCCCCTGCACCACCCCGCCCCGGATCTGCTCGTCGACCAGTTGCGGATTGATGATGGTGCCGCAATCCTCGACCACCCAGTGCCGCAGCAATTTGATGAAGCCAGTGTCGGTGTCGACCTCGAGCCACGAGCCCTGGACGCCGTTGGTGAAGGCGAACGGATACTCCCGCGGCACGAAATGGCGGGTCGCCATCAGTTCGGGCTGGATGCCGGGCGGCAGGGTGTCGGGCCGGAAATAGACGATCCGCGCCAGTTCGGCGATCTCGATCCGGGTCGCACCATCGCCGGCGTTGACCACCGCATGGTTGACGATGTCGAGTTCGGCCGGCGAGGCCTGCAGGATCGCGGCGGCGACGTCCAGAATATTGCCGCGCAGCACCTTCGCCGCCTGCAGCGCCGCCTCGCCGCCGATCCCCGCGCCGCGCGAAGCCCAGGTGCCGCCGCCATAGGGGGTGTTGTCGGTGTCGCCGAGAATCACCCGCACTCGCTCCATGGGGACGCCGAGCACGCTGCCGACGATCTGCGCGGTCAGCGCCTCCGAGCCCTGCCCCTGCTCGGTGATGCTGGTGTGGCAGGTCACCGACCCGGTCGCATCCATCCGCAACGAAACCCCGTCCTGCGAGGAGATCTTCGCGCCGCCGACCCCGTAGAACGCGGCGCTGGGATTGGTGATCTCGATGAAGCTGGCGATGCCGATGCCGCGATGGATGTTCTTCTTGCGCAGGCTGGCCTGCTCGGCCCGCAGCGCGTCATAATCCATCATCGTTATCAGCTTGTCGATCGCGGCGTGATGCGACAGCAATTCGAACTTGAGACCCGACGGCGAGGCGCAGGGATAGCCGTCGTCGGGAACGAGATTGCGGCGGCGGATATCGACCGGGTCCATGCCAATCTTCATCGCCGCCAGGTCGACCAGCCCTTCCGTCACCGAGCACGCGACGGGATGGCCGACGCCGCGATACTGGCACATGACGTTTTTATTCTGGAACACGACGCGAGTTCGCGCCCGATAGTTCTTTGTGGTGTATGGACCGCCAACCAAATTCACCACCTGATTGGCTTCGATCGCGCTGGTGCGCGGATACATCGAATACGGCCCGATTCCGGTCAGATCGTCGATCTCGAACGCGGTGATGGTGCCGTCGCGCTTGACGCCGATTTTGCCCCAGCAGCGATGGTCGCGGGCGTGGATATCGGTGTTGAAGCTCTCGACCCGGTCGGCGACATATTTGACCGGCCGGCCCAGCAATTTTGTCAGCGCATAGGTCGCCATCTCGTCGGCATAGACATGCACCTTGATGCCGAACGAGCCGCCGACATCCTTGCAGATCACCCTCACCTGATCGTCGCGGATGCCGAGATGGAGCGCCGAAATGTTCTGCACCATGTGCGGCGCCTGGGTGCCCTGGTAGATCGTCAGCCGCGCCTCGGCCTTATTCCAGTCCGCCACCACCGCGCGCGGCTCGAGCGTGACGCCGGTGTGGCGGCCGAACACGAAATCCGCTTCCAGCACTTCGTCGGATTCGGCGAACGCCTTGTCGACCTCGCCGGCATCGAGATGGCGCTCGAACGCCAGATTGTCGCCGAGCGCGGCATGGATAACCGGGGTTTCCGGATCGAGCGCGGTGGACATATCAGTCACCGCGTCGAGTTCCTGATAATCGACCGCGACCAGTTCGGCGGCGTCCTCGGCGATGGCACGGCTGGTGGCCACGATCGCCGCCACCGCCTCGCCCTGCCAGCAAACATGATCGATCGCGATCGCGTGCTGCGGCGCGGATTTAAGCCCCTTCAAATGCGAGAGCACGCCGACCCAGGGCGTAATGACCTCCGCCAACTCCTTGCCGGTCACCACCGCGATCACGCCGCGGACCCGCTTGGCCGCGCTGGTGTCGATCGCTACGATTTTCGCGTGGGCATAGGGCGAGCGCAGATACACCACATGCGCCATCCGCGGCAGCACCATGTCGCTGACATAAAGCCCGCGCCCCTGCATCAGGCGGTCGATATTGGGCCGCGGCACCGTTTTGCCGATATAGGAGTTCGGTCGATCCAGCACCGACAGACCATTGGGCGGAAGACCACTGGATTTGACAGGGGCGGTCATGACGCCTGCGATTGCTGGGCTTCGGCGCGGGCGCGCACCGTGGCCTCGACCGCGTCGACAATGGCCTGATAGCCGGTGCAGCGGCAATAATTGCCCGACAAATGCTCGCGGATCTGCTCACGATCGGGCGCGCGCTGTTGCCTCAGCAAGTCCTGCGCGGCCATCAGCATGCCCGGCGTGCAGAAGCCGCATTGCAGCGCGTTGCGCGCGCGAAACGCCGCCTGCAGATCGGCGATCTCGCCACTGTCGGACAGTCCCTCGATGGTTTCCACCGTGGCGCCATCGGCCTGCACCGCCAGCAGCAGACAGGCGCGAACGATATCGCCATTGACGCGCAAGGTGCAGGCGCCGCAGACGCCGTGCTCGCAACCGACATGGGTCCCGGTCAGTTGCAGATGATCGCGCAGGAAATCCGCCAGATTGAGCCGCGGCAGCACGTCGGCGTCGACCTGCTCGCCATTGACGGTCAGCGAGATCGGCACCGGTGTCGTCACGCCACGGCTCCCGCCAGATCGGGACGGCCGAGCAACGCCGCCACAGCGCGCGCCAGCAACACCTTGGCCAGATGCCGGCGCATCTCGGGAGATGCCTGCTGATCCTCCTGCGGATCGAGTTCGTCGCCAAGCGCCGCCGACGCGCCGGCGAGCACCTCGGCGGTAACAGGAACATCGATCAGCCGCGCCGCCGCGGCGGCGAGCACCGGCCGGTCGCCGACCGCAAACAAGGCGATGCGCAGATCCTCGAACACATCCTCGCGCACGACGGCCTGCGCGGCCAGGCCGACAATGGCGTAATCGCCATGACGCCGCGCGAACTCGTGAAAGAAATGCGTCGCATGTTCTTGCGCGATCGGCAGTTCGACCGCGACCAGCAGTTCCTGCGGCGACAGCGCGGTCTCGTAGATGCCGGTGAAAAAATCGTTCGCCGCGATCCGCCGCTCGCCGGCCTCGCCGCGCACGATGATGGTCGCATCCAGCGCCAGCATGCAGGCCGGCAATTCGGAGGCCGGATCGGCATGCGCCAGGCTGCCGCCGAGCGTGCCCTTGTTGCGGATCGCCGGATGCGCGACATGCGCGATCGCTTCGGTCAACAGCGGCGCATGCGCGGCGATGTCGGGCGAATTCAACACATCGACGTGGCGGGTCAGCGCGCCGATGCGGAGCACGTCGCCGTCGACCTCTATTCCCTTCAACTCGGTGAGATCGCCGATATCGACCAGCAGTTCCGGCGCCAGCAACCGCAAATTCATCGCGGGCATCAGGCTTTGGCCGCCCGACAGCACCTTGGCGCTATCGCCATGCGCGGCCAGCAATTCCAGCGCCTTGCCGACGCTGGTAGCGCGAGCGTAGCTGAAAGCCGAGGCTTTCATCGGACATGACCTCCCCGGCGGGCTTGGCTTTTTGCAGAGATTAGACGGCTCGGCCCTGCAAAGGTCAAGTTTGTTTATCGAGCGATTATTTCGAAGACATCAGACTTTTGGACATGGCATAATCCTGCCAACAACGCACGCTTCGGTGCATAGCAATAACTTCCCCGGGAGGCAGCTGGCAGATGAATCTGGGTTTCTTCACGATGCCGATCCATCCGCTCGACAAGGACTGGCGGCTGTCCCTGAAGGAAGACCGCGAAGCCTTCATCCTGGCCGATGAACTCGGCTTCACCGAAGCCTATGTCGGCGAGCATTCCACCGACCGGGCCGAGAACATCACCTCCTGCGTGGCATTCCTGGCCTGGGTCGCGGCGGCGACCAAACGGATCCGGCTCGGCACCGGCACGATGAATATGCCGAACGCGCATCCGGCCGCGGTGGCGGCCTCGCTGGCGATGCTCGATCACATGCTCGACGGCCGCCTGATCTTCGGCATCAGCCCGGGCGGCTTGTTGTCGGACGCGGAATTGTTCGGCAATCTCGGCGCCAATCGCAACGAGATGTTTCTGGAAGCGATCAACCAGGTGCTTCAGATCTGGGCCGAGCGAGCCGCCCTACAACATCGAGGGCAAATACTGGAATATCACCACGCAAAAGACCCTGATCGAGGATATCGGCCAAGGCTTCATCGCCAAGCCGTTGCAGCGGCCGCATCCGCCGATCGTGGTGACCGCGGTGGCGCCGTTCTCCAAGGGCGTGGAAGAAGCCGCCGCGCGCGGCTGGGAGCCGATTTCCGCCAACTTCCTGATGCCGGCCTGGGTCAAAAGCCACTGGCCCAGATATGTCGACGGCTGCAAGCGCGGCGGCCGCGCCGCCGATCCCGGCCAACTGGCGCGTCGCCAAGAGCGTGTTCGTGGCCAAGGACGCGGCAACCGCGAGGGCCTACGCCACCGATCCGAACGGACCGTATGTGTATTATTATCGGTCGCTGTTCACCAAGCTGAAGCGAAACGGCCGTATCGAATTGTTCAAGACCCGCCGCGATCAGCCCGACGATGAAGTAACCCTGGAAATGGTTTGCGACAAACTGATCATCCATGGCACGCCGGACAGCGTCGCCGATCAGTTGCTCGCGTTCCAGGACGAGGTTGGCGCGTTCGGCACGTTGCTCTATGCCGGCAAGGACTGGACCGATCCTGAACTCGGGCGCCAATCCATGATCCTGATGGCGGAAAATGTGATGCCCAAGGTCAATGCCGGCATGTCGAAGACATCCACCGCCGCGGGATAGACCGCGCGTACTCTGGAGACGATGAACTTGGCCCTTTCCGATCGCATTCCCTATCAGGCGCAGATCGACCGTCCGAAGCTGACCTTGCCCGGCGGCAAGAAGCTGGCGGTCTGGGTGATCCTCAATGTCGAGGAATGGCGGATCGAAAACGCGATGCCGCGCACCGTCCTCAGCCCGCCGATGGGTCAGCCGCTGCTACCCGATGTGCCGAACTGGTCATGGCACGAATACGGCATGCGCGCCGGCTTCTGGCGCCAGTTCAAGGCGCTGACCGACCGCAACATCCCGGTGACGATGGCGATCAACGGCAATGTCTGCAATTCCTACCCGCGGGTCGCCGCGGCCGCGACGCGAGGCCGGCTTCGAGTTCATGGGGCATGGATTTCTGCAGGGCCCGATGCACAAGCTCGACAACCAGGCCGACGCGATCAGGCGCGCGGTCGACACCATCGCCAAATTTGCCGGCAAGCCGCCGCGATCCTGGGAGAGCCCGGGGCTGACGGAAACCGAGGAAACGCTCGACCTGTTGCGCCTCAACGGCATCGAATATCTCGCCGACTGGGTGATCGACGATCTGCCGCAGGATATCGCGACGCCGCATGGCGTCATCACCACGGTGCCTTATTCGGTGGAGACCAATGACATCGTGATCCATGCGCTGCAGCATCTGCCATCGGAACAGTTTCTGAAGCGCTGCACCGACCAGTTCGACCGGCTGTACCTGGAAGGCGACAGCAATGCGCGGATCATGGCGATTTCGGTGCACCCCTACATCACCGGCGTGCCGCACCGGATCAAATATCTGGAAGCCTTGCTCGATTATGTGATCGGCCATGACGGCGTCGCGTTGATGACCGCCAGCGAGATCGGCGACTGGTATCGCGCCGAGATGTCGAAGATTTTGGTGTAGCTGGTGGGGCGGATTAGCGCAGCGTAATCCGCCGCCCACGTTCGCGACTTCACCTGGGGCTGGCGGATTACGCCTTCGCCTAATCCGCCCTACGGCCGCATCGCTTTTAGACGACCGCCTTCACCGGCACCCGCCGCACCACCTTCGGCCGCGCCGCCACCGCGGCCGCGCCAAACGCCCGCTCGAAGCTCGCCAGGAACGCATCCAGCGCGTCGTCGATCATCTGCTCCCTGTCTGACCAGCACGGGCGCTTCGTAGATGTATTTGCGAACGCCGTAATAAAAAATGCCGCTGTGAAACAGATACGCCATTTCCAGTTCGGACGCGGTGGGCTTGCCTTGCGCGGACGGACCGAATTCGTGGCGGCATTCCCGGACGATACGGATCAGGATCTTGTCCCGGACCACGCTGAGGTACCAGCGGTTGATGTCCAGCCCCTTCAGGCCCGAATAGAGATAGATCCGCAGCCATTTGCGGGTGAAGATCACGTCGGTATAGGCGCGGTAGAATTCCTGCAGCCGTTCGCGCAGCGGTCGCGAGCGATCGGTCAACAGATCATCCCATCCCGCATCGAACGGATCGAGGAATACCGTGCGATAGACTTCCTTGATCAGATCGTCCTTGCTCGGGAAATAGCGATACAGCAGCGGCTGCGTCACCCCGAGCCTGCGCGCAAGATCGCGGGTGCCGCCGCCGAATCCTTCCTCGGAGAAGAATTCGGTGGCCTTGGCGACGAATTCCTGGCGGCGATCTTCCGGCGAAAGCCGCTTCTGCTTGGCGCGCGACCGCTTGGGCGGGGCCTTCTTTGTCATGACGATTTGCCGGCTCCAGTATCATCCGGCGGCGCAAACCGCCCGTAACCGCCGCGCGCGAACAACAGCGGCTCCTGCCGGTTATAGCTGTAAGCCTCGACCGCGCCGAGGAAGATAATGTGGTCGCCGCCGTAATAACGGTTGGCGGCGCGGCACTGGAAACAGGCGACGTTGTCGGCAAGCACAGGCGCTCCGCCCAGGCCCGGCTTCCATTCGACGCCGGCAAATTTGTCGTCGGCGGACTTCGCGAATTTGTTGGACAGCGCCTGCTGCGAGGCGCCGAGCACGTTGACCACGAAATGGCTGGCGTTCTGGAACGTGCTCAGGCCGTTCGAGAACATCCCGAGGCTCCACAGCACCAGCGGCGGATTGAGCGACACCGAGGCGAAGGAATTGCAAGTCAGCCCATACGGTTTTCCTTCCGCGGTCAGGGCCGTGATGATCGTGACCCCGGTGGCAAAGGTGCCGAGCGCATTGCGGAAATCGCGGGGATCGATCGCGGAATTGTCGCTCGCCAGTTCGTTGGCCGGATCGGTCGGATGTTTCGGTGCGTCAGGCATCCAGCGGGCCTCAAAGCGTCAGGTTTTCGGACGGCAGGCCGAGCGCGACCCGGCCGTAATTGGTGCCCGCCGCATCGAAATTGAAGGCGAGGTGCGAATTGACCGCATGGGCATCGCGGAAATGCCGTTGCAGGGCGCCCGACAGAAACAGGCTGCGCGCGCCGCTCGCCGCGAACAACAGCGAGACCGCTTCGGTGCAGAGATTGACCGAGAACGCTCCGTCGCGCCGCAGCCTTGTCTTGCCCGCGATATGGGGAATGTGATTGCGTCGGGCGTCGGTCATTGCCGTGATGCAATTGGTGCGCATCAAGAGCCGCGCCGTGTCGATCTTGGCGGAGGCTTCGGCGATCTTGATCTGGGTGCTCTGCATGTCGCCGACCTTGGCGCGGTTGTAGGTCGAGACCCGATGCTTGGCGAACCCGACATAGTCGTCGAGGCAGGCCTGCGCGTTGCCGAGGGCCACGCCCGACAGCACGTAAGGAAACAGCGAGAACACCGGCAGCGCATACAGCGCGTTCGGATTGACCGTGCTGCCCGGGGTCGGACCGCCGGCGAGATCGCTGACCGAGATCGACATCTGCTCGGCGACAAAGGCGTCCGTCACCTCGACGTCGTTGGATCCGGTCCCGCGCAGCCCGGCTGCGTTCCAGGTGTCCTTGATCTTGTAGTCTTTCTTGTTGAGCAGAAAGATCCGGTATTCGATGCCGTCGGCCTCGTCGTCGGATGAAACCACGCTGGCCAGCATGTTCCATTCGCAGGAACTCGACACCCGACGAGAACGGCCAGCTGCCGCGCAGCACATAGCCGCCCTCGACCTTCCGGGCGCGGCCGGCCGGGAAGATGAACGAGGACGCGATCAGCGCGTTCGGGTCCTTGCTCCACACCGCGTCCTGGGCGCGCGCGTCGAACATGGCGAGCATCCAGTGATGGCTGGCGAGATTGGCGAAATTCCACGCCACCGAAGCGTCGCCCTGCCCAAGCACATCGGCGCAATCGACCAGCGCGACATAATCGAATTCGGAGCCGCCGACGCGTTTCGGCTGCAGGATCCGGAACAGGCCGGTATCATGCAACTCGCGCTCGGTCTCCGGCGGCAGGCGCCGCAATTCCTCGGTTTTCGCCGCGCGCTCCCGCAATTGCGGAATCAGCGCTTCGGCGCGGGCGATCATCGCCGCATAGGCGCGATCGTCCGCATCGGACTGCGTCGATGGGCTTCGGCTTCGTGCATCGTTGGCCATCGGCTAACCTCGCTATTTTGCCTGACGCGCGGTCTTCAGATGCGGCCGATCCAGATACAACGAGGCAGCCAGTCCCTCTGCGTTCTGCTCGGCGAATTCAGTCAGCAACTTCATTTCGGGAATGCGCGAACGATCCAGCGTCCCGACATCGGGCCAGTCGATCTCGACCAGGTTGCCGGCGGGGTCGCGCAGATACATCTGCACGCAGCCGTCGGGGAGCTCGTTGACCGAGTTGCGAAACGCGGTCGAGTCCAGCGCACCGATCGCCTTGGCGGCGTCATAGGCGGCGTGGAAGTCGTCAACATCGACCGCAAAATGCTGGTAAACCGGCACGTGGTCTTCGAGCTCGAAAATGTGCAACTGCAGATCGCCACATCGGAGATATCTGGTCTTGAAGCCGAAATTGTAGCTGGGGATGACCTGCATGCCCAGCACGGTCTCGTAGAACTTCACCGTTCCTGCGAGATCCCTGGTGCCGATCGATAAATGGTTGAAACCGGTTACCTTCATGACTCATCTCCCTGTACCGCGACGCGCGTTCGCGCCAATTGCACCGCACTGCAGCGAGATCCGTCATTGTGATCTCATGCTTGTTTATCGCTTGATCACTAGTTATTCAAGGCGTGGCCGCGTGTCGATCGTAAACGCTGAAATTCCCGGCAGGAGAATTCCATGAGCAAGAGTGCGGGCAAGGTCGCCGGAATGATCGGCCTCGGCATCATGGGAAGTGCGATTTCGCGCAATCTGGTCGAGCGCGGCTGGCGGGTGATCGGTTACGACATCGACGCCGCGCGAAAGAAAGAGGCCGCGGACGCCGGGGTCGCGATCGCCGCCGATATCGCGGAGGTGGTACGCGACGCGCCCATAATCCTGACCAGCCTGCCGACACCCGCCGCCGTGATGGACGTCGCGCAGGCGATCGCCGCCACAGGGCAGCCGCCGCGGATCGTGGCCGAACTCTCCACCCTCACCCTCGCCGATAAATCCCGCTTCGAGGCGATCCTGACCAAGGCCGGCCATGTCGCGCTGGATTGTCCGCTGAGCGGTACCGGCGCGCAGGCCAAAAATCGCGATCTGATCGTCTATGCCAGCGGCGACAGTGCCGCGATCGCGCGATGCACCGCCCTGTTCGCCGACTTCGCCAAGCAAAGCGCCGACCTCGGCGCCTATGGCAACGGCAGCAAGATGAAATTCGTCGCCAACCATCTGGTTGCGATCCACAACGTCGCGACCGCCGAGGCCATGGTGCTGGCCGAACGCGCCGGGCTCGATCCCGACATGGTCGTCAAGCTGGTCGGCCCCGGCGCCGGCGGCTCGCGGATGTTCCAGATGCGCGCGCCGATGATGGTCGAGCGGGTCTATGAACCCGCGACCATGAAGGTTTCGACCTGGAAAAAGGACATGGCGATCATCGCCGAATTTGCCGACGATGTCGGCTGCGCCACCCCGATGTTCACCTTGACCCAGCCGGTCTACACCGACGCGATGGCGATGGGGTTGGGCGATCAGGACACCGCCGCCGTCTTCGAAGTGTTGAAGAAGAGCATTATTACCGAGCCGAAGTCCCGCAAGCCGGACTAGTCGACGCTTGCCAGCAGCAAGGTGAACGCCATGATCGATCGCAAAAACCGCTATGGCCGTACCGCCGCCCGGATCCACGATGCCGACGGCCTGGCGCGGCGGCCCTCGTCGCTGACTATCGACATTCACGCCCATATCGTGATTCCGCAGGCCGCGAAGCTGGCGCAGCCGCATATCGACATCAACAAAAATCCGCTGGCGCGCTTTTCCAATGCCGCCAGCCGCGAGATCAACGCGCAGCAGGAAAGCGACGTTCGCGAGGTGATGACCACGATCGACCGCCGGTTGCGCGATCTCGACAACATGGGCATCGACATCCAGGTCGTCGCCCCGGCGCCGGGCCAGTGCTACTACACGGTCGACGCCAAGGTCGCCGAAGCCGCCCATCGCCTCGCCAATGACGGCGTGGTCGAATATTGCGCGCGCCGGCCGGACCGGTTCGTGGGTCTGGGCACCGTGACCTTGCAGGAGCCGGAAATCGCGGTGCGCGAACTCGACTACATCATGAACGACCTCAAACTGAAGGGCGTCGAGATCCTGACCAATGTCGATGGCCAGGAATTGTCCGATCCTAAATTCCGGCCGTTCTTCGCCAAGGCCGAGGCGCTCGGCGCATTCATCATGATGCACCCGAACGGGTTCACCCATGGCGAGCGGTTGTCTGACTTCTACTTCAACAACGTGCTCGGCAATCCGCTGGAGACCACGCTGGCGCTGCATCAACCTGATCTTCTCGGGCACGCTGGCGCGCTTCCCCGACCTCAAGCTGATGGCGGTGCACGGCGGCGGCTTCCTGCCCGGCTATTCCGGCCGGATCGATCACGCCTGGGGCGCGCGCCAGGATTCGCATGGCGAACTGCCGCTGCCGCCGACCACCTATCTGCGGCAGGTCTATCTCGACACCGTAGTGTTCAGCTATCACCAACTGGCGTATCTGATCGACGTGTTCGGGCCCGACCGCATCATGATGGGCACCGATTATCCGTTCGACATGGCCGAGTACAATCCGATCGGCCATATCGCGGGCGTCCACGGCATGGATGAGGTCACGCTGGCCCAGATCGCCGGCGGCAACGCTGCGCGGGTGCTGGGACTTGATCTCTGAGAGCTAATTTAGCATCGCAGGGTGGGCAAAGGTGCATCAGCGCCGTGCCCACCAATTGAAGCAATGCTCGCAATGCGGTGGGCACGGCGCCAAGGCGCCTTTGCTCACCCTACGACGCTCTGAAACCCTAATGCTGGAGCTGACGCCTTGTAGTCGGGCTGCTCATACGGATGCGAGGTCGCGAACGCCGGCAGCGCAAAGCAACGCGCGCTCAGCGCCGACACCAGCGGATATGCCTCCATCTCGATCTTGAGGTACTGCCCGCCGACCACCTGGCCGGCGATGCAGATATCGGCGATCCCGGGCTCGGCGCCGAGCGCGAACGGCGCCGGCGGCCGCTGGGCCAGCATCCGTTCATAGGTGGCAAGCCCTTCATGGCTCCAGTGCCTGCCCCAGTCGGCGACGGCCTTGCCGTCAGCGCCAAAGGCATTGGCGAGATGATTGCGAACCCGAGGCACCGTCAGCGGATGCACATCGGCGATCGTCATCAGCGCCAGCGAGCGGGCATAGGCGCGCTCCTTGACGTCCTGCGGGATCAGCCGCGGCTCCGGCTGGATGTCGTCGAGATATTCGATAATCGCCAGCGACTGATAGATCGCATGGCCGTCATGAACGAAGGTCGGCACCACCCGCTCGGCGTTGATCGCCGCATAGTCCGGCTTGAATTGGTCGCCGACCAGAATGTCGATCGAGGTCTCCTCGAACGGCAATCCCTTGAGTTTGAGCGCCACCCTGACCCGGAACGACGCGATCGACCGCCAGAACCCGTAGACCTGAATGCCCATCGTCCACCCCCGGTGCTTATCAATGTACGGTACAGTGCATTCCATGGCCGGCTCGTCGCGGTCAACCGCCAACTAAATCACAACCCCGTAGACCACCTCGGGAACGCCGGCCTCGCCGCTGCGTTCATCTCAAATGCCCAGGTACCATTTCGATCTGATCGGAAAGCGGACGATTGTCGACCAGAGCGGTCTCGATCTGCCTGACGACATCGAGGCTTCCGAGGCCGCGGACCGGCTTGCCAACGAACTCTATTCCGTTCGGCCCGAACTGCGCCAGCAGCACTGCTCGGTGGTCGTAACCGACGAGGACGGCGAAGAGATCTGCCGCTCCCGGATCTGGAATCCAACGCGGGATTAGGTGGCATCAAGCCCACCCACCGGACCAAAAGCCGCAGCAACCTTCCGGCCAGGTCAGCGTTTGTAATTCTCTGCTTTTATTATTCACACCGCGCGGCGCCACGCTCCGTCCCGGCATTGAGGTGAACCATCAGTTTTCTCGATCCAGAAGATACCCAACAGGCCGATTTGCGCGGCGGCTGCTCGCCGTGGTTCAAACCGGTTCATTATCCCCGCCCCCTCGACGTCAGGCAGAACCTGAGCTGCGACGCGCTGATCGTTGGCGGCGGCATCACCGGATCGCTGGTCGCCGAGCGCCTGACCCGCCAAGGTCTCGATGTCATCGTCATCGATCGCGAGCTTCCCGGCCGCGGTTCGACCACCGCCAGCACCGCGATGCTGCTGTGGGAAATCGACCGCTCGCTGACCGAACTGACTGGAATTTACGGTTTCGAACGCGCTTCGCGGGCCTATCGCGCCAGCTTCGAGGCCGTTACCGGCCTGAAGTCGTTGGTCCTTCAAAACGGCATCGCCTGCGAGATGCGCGACCGGAATTCGCTGTACCTCGCCGCCGGCAATACCGGCAAGGAACTGCTTGAGGAACATCGTTTGCGCGAACGCGCCGGATTGCCGGGCGATTTCCTCGATCACAGCAGGCTGCTCGATGCTTTCGGCATCGCGCGTGCCGCGGCGATCGTATCGCCCGGCGCCGCCGAGGCCGACCCCGTGGAGCTATCCCGCGGACTGCTCCGGACCGCGGTGAGCCGCGGCGCCCGGGTGTTCGAGGGCGAAGCCGTTGATTATGATTTATCGTCGCGCGCGGTCTGCGTCGCGCTCGATAACGGCCGCCAGATCGATGCGCGCGCGGTGATTCTCGCCACCGGCTACGTGATGCCGGCGATGGTCCACTCCACCATTCAAACGGTGTCATCGAGCTGGGCGGTCGCGACCCGGCCACAGCCCCAAAATCTCTGGAAGGACCGCGCGCTGATCTGGGAGGACAGCAAGGACTATCTCTACGCGCGAACCACATCGTCAGGGCGGATTATTATCGGCGGCGAGGACAGCGAGGACATCATCGAGCCCGAGGCGCGCGACGGGATGATTCCGGAGAAGTCGCGCCGGCTGACGGAAAAACTCGCGGCATTATGGCCGAATGCCGATCGCGACATCGAGTTCTGCTGGGCCGGGACCTTCGACACCACCAGCGATGGCCTGCCCTTGATCGGCCCGGTGCCCGGCTCGGCCGGCGTTTATGCTGCCTACGGATATGGCGGCAACGGGATCACCTTCAGCTTTCTCGCTGCGCAACTGATCGGCGATTTGATTGCCGGGTCGCGTTCGCCATTGCTCGGCGATTTTGCGCTGGATCGCGACGGTCGATCGCCAGTCTGAAACTCGTAAGATCGTTGAGATAATTCGGCGCCGCGATCCGGTGCTGGAACGCCCTCGATGTTTCTCGGTTCTCGTCTCGGTTATTAGGAACCTTTGAATATCGCGCTAATTGGGCTTCGCACGTTCAGTTACAAATCCCAGGAAACTCAATGACTCAAACGCCTGTCCTTTACAGCCCATCGATCGAAAAGCCGGAAAAAGACGAAGCCGAAACCGACAGGCAACTGGTCGATACGCTGCGAAGCATCTCTGAAATAACTTACAAGGATGCCGGACACGCGTTGCGCAGCGTGCACGCCAAATCACATGGTCTACTGCGTGGCGAACTACGGATCCTCGACGGATTGCCGCAGACCCTGGCTCAGGGATTGTTCGCGACGCCCGGCCACTATCCTGTCCTTATGAGATTTTCGACATCGCCGGGCGATATCATGGATGACAGCGTTTCGACGCCGCGCGGCGTCGCGATCAAGATCGTCGGTGTCAAAGGGGATCGTCTACCGGGTACTGAAAGCGACACCACACAGGATTTTCTTCTGGTCAATGGACCGGCTTTCAGCGCGCCTAACGCAGCCAAATTTTTGGGTATAGTGAAGCTGCTGGCAAAAACGACTGACAAGGCCGAGGGTCTGAAGAAAGTGCTTTCGGCTGCACTGCGCGGCGCGGAGAGCCTCATTGAGGCTGCCGGCGGCAAAAGCCCGACGCTGGTGGCGTTGGGAGGTCAGTTGGAGACGCACATTCTCGGCGAGACGTTCTTTTCGCAAGCTCCGATCCGTTATGGTGAGTACGTCGCCAAGGTCGCTCTGGCCCCGGTGTCACCGAACCTGACGGCGTTGACTAACGCTTCCCTTGACGTCAACGGCAAGCCCAACGGGTTACGAGACGCGGTTCGCGATTTTTTTGGCGGTGAAACCGCCGTTTGGGAATTGAAAGTTCAGCTCTGCACCGACCTGGAAAAGATGCCGGTTGAGGACGCCTCAAAACCCTGGCCCGAGGATTTGAGCCCCTACCTCGCGGTGGCACGAATCACGGTCGGCCCGCAGGACGCATGGTCCGACGCGAGTGTGAAAGCCATCGACGATGGCACCTCGTTCAGTCCCTGGCACGGCCTCACGGCCCATCAACCGCTGGGATCAATCATGCGGGCCAGGAAAGCCGCATACGAAATGTCGGCCGATTTCAGGGGAAAACGGAACGGCTGCCCGATGCATGAGCCCGGCATTGGCGAACAGTAGGATTGTGTTGCAGCAGCTTCCGCCGTTCGCATCGGCGGTGCGACGGAACCTGGCAGATCATCGCGAGTTTATTCAGACAGTCCAACTATCGAGGTTGTCATGGATTTAGGTCGAGGTGCACTGCTCTGGTTGCTTGGCGTTCCGCTGCCGATCATTCTGCTGCTCGCGCTGTTTTTCCACCACTAGTACGCGATCTTGAAAGGACGGCCATTGCAGGATCCAGTCAGTCAATATCCGAAGCCGCCCTATAAACGGCAAACGCAGCCATGGCCCGGTCTCGCCAGCAAGATGGAGCCGCGACCGGACCACGGCGAGACCAGCTATCGCGGCTCGGGCCGCCTGGCCGGCCGCAAGGCGCTGATCACCGGCGGCGATTCAGGCATGGGCCGTGCCGCCGCGATTGCCTATGCGCGCGAAGGCGCTGACGTCGCGATCAATTATTTTCCGAGCGAAGAACCAGATGCCATAGAAGTTATCGATCTGATCAAGGCCGAGGGCCGGATCGGCGTGGCAATTCCTGGAGACCTGCGCGATGAGGCGTTCTGTCGCCACTTGGTCGAGGACGCCGTCAAGGGATTGGGCGGGCTCGACATCGTGGTCAACAATGCCGGCCGCCAGCAATCGCGCGAACTCGATCCTTGATCTGAGCAGCGAGGAATTCGACGCCACGATGAAGACCAACATCTACGCGCCGTTCTGGATCATCAAGGCGGCGCTGCCGCATCTGAAACCGGGATCGGTCATCATCGGCACGACATCCGAGCAGGCTTATGATCCCTCGCCCGAGCTCTATCATTATGCCCAGACCAAAGCCGCGACGATGAATTACGTGAAGTCGCTCGCCAAGCAACTCGGACCCAAGGGCATCCGCGTCAATGGCGTGGCGCCCGGACCGATCTGGACGCCGCTGCAGGTGTCAGGCGGCGCGTCGATGGAAAAGCTGGAAAAGTTCGGCGGTCAGACACCGCTTGGTCGCGCAGGTCAGCCGGCTGAACTGGGCTCGATCTACGTTCAGCTTGCCGCGGCAGATGCGAGTTACGCCACCGGCCAGGTTTACGGTTCGGCCGGCGGATCGGGCCAGCCCTGAGATCCGACCAATCCAGAGAAGAAAAACTTTCGATCAAACTGGCTGCCGACAGGCAGCCAGATTTGTTTCGGGATCAGGTCGGCCGGTTTTACTCGGCGGCGACCTTCTTGCCTTTCTGATCGCCCAGGTCGCGGTCCATTACCTGGCGGCAACCCGGCGACAGGCTGGTGCGCTGACGGATCATGCAAGCGGTGATCTTCGAGACGTTCGGGATTTCCGAGCTGCAGAGACGGAACGCATCGCCGGTGCACTGGGCCTGTGCATCGGAGCTGAAGGCAAAGCTGGAGGTCGACGACAGCGAGGCAATCGAAACAGCGAACGCCAGAACCAGGCCAGCTTGACGGATCGTCCTGTTGAAAGAGGTGGTCATTGTCGGCTCCATGGTGTGGCCGCTGGTTGGCGGCGCGTTGTTGATGGTTATGGTTTGCCTGATCGCTGGACGATTGGATGTGACGTCAGTCACACGCCGGAATTACCAATAGATGCCGTGACGATGGAGTTCGGAAATAACCCGCGCTTCGGTCGAGATGTGCCGACGCTTCGGCTTCTCGCTGGCAGCGACATCGCGCGGCGCCGACTTCGGCGCTTCGGCTTCGGTCTTGGGCGCGCAATCGGTCGCGGGCGCCGCTGCAGAAGGCCGCTCGACATAGGCCGGGGCCGCGGCGGCGGGCACCGGTGCGGGCGCGGCCTCGGCGGGTTTTGCCGGAACGGTGGCGGCCGGCTCATCGCTCGATGCGACGGTCAAGTTGCGTTGTCCGGCGTGCGCGGTTGCGGATGCCAGAACCATAGCGGTGATCAGAATGAATTTGCGCATGTAAGCCTCCTGTTGTGCTGACCAGGAAGCTAGGCCGCCTCACCGGCGACTTATGTGATGTATATCACGCAAGAAAATTGAACATCGAACGCACCCGGCTGCTGAAGACACGCGCGCTCAAAACCTCAGAGATATCCCTCACCCGCCTCGGCGGCGAAGCGGCCTGGATCGCCTTCCCAGACCACCCGCGCATGTTCGAGCACATAGACCCGGTCGGCATGCGGCAACGCGAAGGTGACGTTCTGCTCGCCGAGCAGCACCGTGATCGGCGTGGTCTGGCGCAGTCTTTCCAGCGCCTTCGACAGCAATTCGAGAATGACCGGCGCCAATCCCAGCGTAGGCTCATCGAGGATCAGGATTTTCGGCTGCATCATCAGCGCGCGGCCGATCGCCAGCATCTGCTGCTCGCCGCCGCTGAGCGTCTGCGCCATCTGGTCCTGACGTTCCTTCAGGATCGGAAACAGTTCGAACAGCCAGTCGAGCTGCTTCTGGCGCACTTCGTCGCTCAGATGCTGGCCGCCCAGGTCGAGATTTTCCCGCACGCTCATCTCGCCGAACAATTCGCGCGATTCCGGGCACTGCACGATGCCGCTGCGCGCGATCTTCGCGGGGCTGATGCCGCGCAACTTCTCGCCACCGCGAACGATCTCGCCGGTGTAGGGCAAGAAGCCCGAGATGGTGTTGAACAGCGTGGTCTTGCCGGCGCCGTTGAGGCCGACGATCGAGACGAACTCGCCCTCGTGAATGTGGATCGAGACGTTTTCCAGCGCCTGCGCCTTGCCATAGTAGACGCTGACATTCTCGACCTGCAGCAACGGCGTCTTGTCCTTGAAGCTGGTTTCCGGACGCGCCGATGTTTCGATCTTGCCGCCGAGATAAACCCGCCGCACGGTTTCGTTGCGCATCACGTCTTCGGCGCGGCCGGTGACGATCTCCTCGCCGAGATACATCGCCAGCACCCGGTCGACCAGCGCGGCCACGCTCTTGACGTTGTGATCGACCAGCATCACTGCGCGGCCTTCGTCGCGGAAACTGCGAATCAGTTCGGAGAACGTTCCGACCTCGGCCAGGGTCAGCCCCGCGAACGGCTCGTCGACCAGCACCACCTTGGGATCGCGCGCGATCGCCTTGGCGAGTTCGAGCCGGCGCAGATCGGCGAACGGCAGGGTCGGCGGCCGGCGGTCCATCACCGCGCCGAGGCCGACGCGATTGGCGATCCACTTGGCGCGCTCGGTCAGCGCCTTGTCGGCGAACAGCATCAACAGGCTGTCCGGCAGCAGCGCCACCATGATGTTCTCCAGCACGGTCTGCCGGTTCAGCGGCCGCGAGTGCTGGAACACCATGCCAAAGCCCTTGCGCGCGATCTTGTGCGCCGGAAGGCCGGCGATGTTCTCCCCCTGGAACACGACCTCGCCCGCGGTGGGGCGCTCGATGCCCATCACGCTCTTCATCGCGGTCGATTTGCCCGATCCGTTGGGTCCGATCAGGCCGAAGATTTCACCCGGACGCAGATCGAAGTTCAGGCCCTTCACGGCGGTCAGGCCACCGAACCGCTTGGTCAGGCCGCGAACCTCGAGGATGGGCGCGTTGTTCGACATCGTATCCATTACGAGCGGGCCTCACGCGATAAGGCCGCTCCGAGGAAACCGCCAGGAAAGAACAATACGACCAGCAACGCGACTGCCGAGACGATGAAAGTGGCGAGTTCACCGGTCGGCCGCAAAAATTCGCCGGCGACAATCAGGAAGATCGCGCCCAGCGCGGCGCCGAGCACGGTGCGGCGGCCGCCGAGCACGGCGGCCACGATCACGTTGACGCCGACCGCGATGTCCACCACCGTCCCGACCGAGGCGGTGCCGAAGTAAAACACCAGCAAGCGCGCCTGACAGCCCGGAGAAGAACGCGCTGACGATGAAGGCCGCGAGCTTGTGCTTGACGATGTTGAAGCCGAGCGCACCGGCCTGCACCGGATCCTGGCCGCTGGCCTGCAGCACCAGGCCGACAGGTGATTGCGACAGCCCGTACAGAATCGCCCCGCTGACGGTCATGAACCCGAGCGCGATCCAGTAATTGGCGTTGGCGTTGATGGTGATGACATCGGGAATGGTGAGGCCGATTTCGCCGCCGGTCAGATCGGCGAACACCACCACGAAGTTCTGCAGCATCAGCACGGCGACCAGGGTGGTCAGGCCGAAATACGGACCGCGTACCCGCAACGCCGGCAGCGCCAGCACGAAGCCGGCGACCACGGATGCCAGCGCGCCCAGCACGATGCACAGGTACACCGACCAGCCATATTGGTTGTTGAGGATACCCGCGGTGTAGGCGCCGACGCCGATCAGGAAGGTCGGACCGAAATTCACCTCGCCGGCGAACCCGAACAGCAGATCCCACGCCATCGCGAACACGCCGAAATAATACGCGACCGTGAGCAGGCCGAGGATGTAGCCGGAGACGTACCACGGCAGCGTCGCGGCGATGATGATCACCAGCAGCGAGACGAAAAACAAACGTGACTTGAAAAACCCGGCCATGCTTATCGCCTCCCCAGCAGGCCCTGCGGCCGGACATACATCACGGCGACCAGCAGCAGCAGCGCCGGAATGGTGCGGTAGGCCGGCGACACCAGATAGGCGGTCAGGGTTTCGAGGTAGCCGACCACGAAGGCGGCGATCAGCGAGCCGGACACGCTGCCGAGGCCGCCCAGCACCACGATCGAGAACGCGCTCGCGGTCAGCGGGCCGACGCTATAGGAGCTGACGCCGAGGAACATGCCGAGCAGCACACCGGCGATGCCGGCCAGGATGCCGTAGATCGCCCACACCACGATGTAGATGTTGGTCAGTTCCAAACCGAGCAGCGTGACGCCGCGCGGGTTCATCGAGGCCGCCAGCACCGCCTTGCCGGTCCGGGTGCGGTTGACCAGGACCCAGAGCAGCCCGATCACCAGGCAGCACACGATCGCGGTGAAGATCTCGTTCTTCGGAGTGCGCACGCCGAGCAGATCGACCACGCCCTCGACGATCGGCAGCACGGTCTTGGCGTTGTTGGTGAAGAAATAGGCGATCAGTTCCTGGATCATGATCCCCCACAGCAAGGTGCCGGTGAGGACGAAGATTTCCTTTTCCTCGTTGGGGATTCGCCGCGACTTCTGGATCGGCTGCACCACCGCGAAATAGGTCACGAAGGCCGAGACCAGCGCCACCCCGACGCCGACCAGCGCGCCGGCATAGGGATTGAGATGCAATACGCTCGCGGCCGCCCAGGCCGCCACCGCCGCCAGCACCATGATGGCGCCGTGCGAGAGGTTGAGCACGCCGGAGACGCCGAAGATCAGCGTGAACCCGGTCGCGCCCAACGCGTACAGCGCGCTGATGGCGAAACCGTCGATCAGAATTTGCAGGATGATCATGAAAATGGCCGCGGCAGCTCCGCTGCCTTACTCGGGGAACAGCTGATGCGAAAATGCTCCCGGGCCGAACCCGGGAGCATCGTCATCGGAAGTTCAGTTCGACGTGACCTTGATGAAGCTCGGGAACTTCAGCTGGCTCTTGGAAACGTCCGCCGGCCATACGGCGACCTGTTTGCCGTCCTGCCACTGCATGAACAGGCCGGTGACGAGACCCTTGCCGTATTTCATGCCGTGGGTGAATTCGTCATCCTTGCCGTAGAACTGGGTGCGGCCGATGGTGCCTTCCCAATCGGTCTTTTCGAGCGCGTCCACCATCTTGTCGGCGTCGGTCGAGCCGGCCCGCTTGACCGCATCGGCGATGTAATAGACCTCGTCATAGGCGGTGTAGCCGGCATAGGACGGATAGTTGCCGTACTTCTTGTTGAAGGCCTCGGCGAACGGAACCGTCTTCGGCGTCGACGGCACGTCCGGAGCCGCGATGCTCTGGAAAATCACGCCGTCCGCGGCGTTGTTGGTATCCTTGCCGAAGGTGCTGTTGGTCGCCTGCGAAGAAATGCCGAGCATCGGGATCGGCACCTGCTGATTCTTCCACTGCACGGTCGGTTGCACGCCGACGTGGGAAATGCCGGTCATGATCACGTCGGGCTTCGAACCTTCGATCTTGTTGAAGATCGGCGTGAAGTCGGTGGTGTCGGGCGAGAAGCGGATGTGATCGAGCACCTTGAGGCCGATCTTGGGCAGGCAGGCTTCGTATCCAACATCGAGCGGCTTGGTCCAGGCGGCGTCCTCGCTCATGATGACCGCGGACTTCATGTGCTTCTGGTCGACCAGCAGGTCCTTGGTGGCATCGCACACCGACAAGGCCAGCGAACCCGACGTCAGGTAGCCGTGGAAGGTGTACTTGTTCTTCTCGTAATCCTTGTGGACGTTGACCGGGATCTCGTTGGACGACGCGCCCGGGGTGATGAACGGCGTTTTGAGGCGCGAGGCCCACGGCATCAGCGCCAGCACCACTTCGCTGATATAGCTGCCGATGACGGCGTGAACCTTGTCTTCGTTGACGGCGCGCTGGAAAGCGCGAACCGAATCCGCCGACGAGCTATGGTTGTCGTAGGTGACGAGCTCGATCATGCGGCCGTCGACGCCGCCCTTGGCGTTGATTTCGTCCGCGGCCAATTGCGCCGCCTGCGGGATCGAGGCTCCGGCGATCGCCTGGGCTTCCGCAATCACGCCGATCTTGATCGGGTCCGCGGCCGATGCCTGGCCAGAGACCATGACCATGCTGAGCGCAGTCGCCCCGAGCAGGCCACGGATTGACCAAAAAACAGGCGGTCGGGATATCGTCGTCATATTGTTTCTCTCCAAGTGAAATTTTTACGTTGCTTGGCGCCATTCTAACCGTGCCGCCGCGCCGGGCAAGAGCGTTGCGGGTTAAATCGGCCCGGACTGCCGTAACTTAAGTAGATAGGCCCGATGTTAACCCTGTCATCGAGAGGCTCGGTTGGAGCGATGGCAAACATCGCCGCGATGGCGATCACACGCTCAACGCGCACGCAAGATGTAAACAACGTGGCGACAATGTCGCGTATCATTGGCACCGACGAACTTGCGCACAGCTTTCCACAGCTCGACGAAAATCAACTCACGATGACTTCACGCCCTGCCCAACAGTCTCATGCTCGGTCAGCAGGGAGCAACTTTCGTGCAGAAAGGAAACGAAGCGTTCGCGCTCCCGATCGGAGCATCCAATGCGATCGATGGATCTTCCGCTGATCCGACTATTCTTCACACCGTACCGCCAGGCTTCCGGCATTTCCTCGGCACGCCGAAACCTTCGCAGCGCTTCAAGGCCTATGGCATCGATCCCCTGAACGCGCCGGAGCATCGGGAAAAAGTTCGTGCGCTGATGAATCGTCTGTCGCGCCGGATGGATGCACCGTTGCGCTGGCCTGTTCACAGCGAACCGACCATCGAGCGCTGGGAAAATCCCGGCATCCCTTCCGGTTATACTTATCTGCTGCAATTCGTGGCGCATGATCTGGTTCACTCGGCGATCCCGCTGTCGGTTGCGGGTACGCTCGGCGCCGACACCGCTAACGCGCGCCGATCCGCGTTGAAGCTGGAAACGTTGTTCGGCAGCGGCCCGGTCGGCTCTCCTTATGTCTACGCGCAGGACACGCCGAACGACGACCGCCGAACCAAATTACGGCTCGGCCGCATGCGTTGGAAGGATCAGGAGGTCGAGTCGGGCTGTCCGTTTCGCGACATCGCGCGAACGCCGGCCGAAAATGTCACCGGCATCGACCGCAGCATCCCGGGGCGTCGCCTGGCGCTGACCGAAGCGCTGGTCGCCGATCCGCGCAACGACGATCACGCCATCATGGCGCAGCTCACGGCCCTGTTCGCGCTGCTGCATAATGGGCTGATTGACACGGTTCGTCGCGGTGAACCGGTTGCCGCCGTGAGCGCCAACCTCGGCGCTGCCTATCAACGTTTTCTCTGCGCGCGCGACGCGCTGACCGCGATCTATCATCGTGTCATCCGCGACGATCTGATGAAGCGCGTGCTGCATCCGGCAATCCATGCGGCCTATACCGCCCCGAACCGGAGACTTCATCGATCAATCCGCGACAGCCGGCTGGCAGGTGCCGCTCGAATTTTCGCATGGCGCGTTTCGTTTCGGCCATTCGATGGTACGGCCGGAATATGTGATCAACGATCTTTCCACGCATGAGCTCAGCACGACGCTGGAAAAGACCTCGGCCAACGATCCCGTCAACATGCCGCTGGACTCGACATGGATGATCAAATGGTCGCGATTTTTCGAGATTGGAGGATCGCGGCCGAATTACAGCCGCCGGATCGGCCCGTTCCTCAGCGATGCGCTGGGACACGACCAGATTTTTCCGGCCATCGATCAGACCCATCGCGTCGGCCTGCTGTATCGCGATCTGCTGGGATCGGCGCTCGCCGGATTGTGGTCGGTCGATGCGCTGATCGCCGAGATCGCCGCCCGCCGCCCGCATTTCATCCGAATGTCGCCGTTGCTCGCCGATCGCTCCTACCGCACTCGCGAACTCCGCGAGTGGCTCGCGTCCGAACCGAGCTATGGCGGCCTGACATCGGAAGACGTCGACACGCTCGCCAACGACCCACCGCTTGCCGCTGTTCGTGCTGTTCGAAGCGATGCGACAGCCGAAAGCCGAAGGGCTTCGATTGGGACCGCTCGGCTCGATCATTGTGGCGGAAGTCATCTTCGGCGCGCTCGAACGCGATGAGCCGCCGGTCGGCGACCCATCGACGCCGCTCAGCGCGACGCTCGCGAAGATCTCCGCCCGGTATTACCCGACAAATGTCTTCGCCGAAATTCCCGAGATTGCGGGCATGGACCGACTGGTCGAATTCACCGCCGAAATCGGTGGTTTGCGCCAGGCCGTGCCCGCATTCCTGTGAAGCGGGGCTGATCCCGTCTCACGCAACCCTGGAGGACTGACCATGCCGATCGAAAGACTGCAAGTCACCAACCACGAGCGTTGGGGCAACCTGATAAAGACCTGGTCAACCGGCAATAACTATCTCGAAGACGGCAACGACTATCCGATCCCCAACAGCGTCGACGAGTTCAAGGAACAACTGGTCAAGGCCCAGGTGTTCATGACGGTGCCGGATCGCTTCAAGAACATCAAGTTCGTGGCCCAGGAACAGGACACGATCGTGGTCCGGTTGCCGCCCGCGGTGATGATCGCGGATTCCGAAGAACGGCTCAACCAGCCCGGCGCCACCTATCCGCTGCCGCCGTTCTACAAACGCCTGTTCAACGGCATCGAGCCGGTGATCCCGGAGGACGAGAAGTTCCGGGTCCACGCCGAGCGCATCGGCGACTACACCATCAGCCTCTGCGCTTGATGAAGTGCGACCTCGCGTGAGTGCGATGAGATCAGGCTCACGCGGACAGCTTGACGATCCCCTCAACCGGAAGCCCTGCGCCGCGCAAGCCGTCGCGCAGGGCCTCCCAGCGTGGACCCACGCTGATCGGAAACGCCTGCAGGACCCAACGCGCGATCGCGGCGTCGGTGGGAGCCGATGGTCCGACCCAGAACGAGCGTATCCCGTTGAGGAAGCGCTGCGCCTCGTCTTCAGCCGCATGCTGTCGCCCGAGATGGAACAGCGCCGCCGCCCGCCATGCCGGCAGGATCTGGATCACGTCGCGGGCGCGATCGCTGGCGTCGAGCGCGCCGGCATAATCCGCGCACAAGAAGCGCGTGATGCAATGGTACGCCCATTCCAGATAGGACGGCGCCGGCGACAGCGCCATCGACTGCTCGGCCCGCAATCGCGCCAGTTCGACCGAGCCGCAGAACGCCAGATATTGCGACGTCGACAGCAGGGTCCAGGGATCATTGTCGTTCAGTTCGCAGGCCAGTTCCATATGCGCCGCCGCCTCGGCCTCGCGAAACGCCATCGCATAGGACCAGCCGCAGCACAGATGCGCGCGGGAATCGACCGGATCGAGTTGAACGGCGGTCTTGGCCAATTCGAGCGTGGCTTCGGCCTTTTCCCGATTGCGAAAGAAACCGGGATGCACGAAATGCTCGATATTGTTCATCTGCACCAGGCTGCTGTAGCACGGCGAGAACGCCGGATTTTCGCGGATCGACATCGCGAAAAATGGCGACGGCCCGCTGCCCAGCTTTCCGGATTGAACTTCGCCATCAGGCTTTGCCCGCGCAGCCAGCGGTCGTGCATGTCGAGCGAGACGTCCGGCTCGCCGGCGAGCCGCATCAGCCGCTCCGCTGACAATTGCACATTGAGCGAAGAGGCGATGCGCCTGATGATGCGCTGCTGGGTCTCGAACCAGTTGTCGAGGCTGAGCCGGAGGCTTTCGCTCCACACATACATGCCGGTCGTTTCGTCGCGCAGCACCATCACCATGTTGATTTCAGCGCCGGCCTGATAGGCCGTGGTTTCGATGCAATATTGCGGTACGGACTCCGCCGACGGAACTGGAACGGCCGCAGCCGGCCGATCGATCACGGTCCACTCGCGGAACCGGACCAGACACGCCGCCAAATGCAAACTGAAGCCCTGCACGAGATGGGCATGATCGCTGTCGACGCCGTGCATCGCAAACGATTTGAGCACCAGCCGCATCTTCACCGGTGCGGTGATCTGCTTGGTCGCCGAAGCACCACGATCGTTGAGGCGCTCGCCGCCGGGCGGCGCATTGCCATCGAGCCGCACGATGCCGGGGCTGACCGCCCGTTCGAACGCGCCGAGCTTGATGTCGGCGACAAGCTGTTCGGTCGCCGGCGACGGCTCCATGCCGTAGTCGCGATCCAGCAGCGTCCAAAGCCCCTTGTAGATGCGCAGCGCGCCGGCGACGTCGCCCTGTTCGGCGTGTTTTCGCATCAGGCGGCAGCAGGCCTCTTCATGGGTGGGGTCGAGATTGAAGATGGCGGTGGCGATGTCATTCCTGACGCCGGCGGCGAGGTCAGGCGCGACCAGCCCGGCGTCGAGACTGCGCATCAGCCGATCGAGGATGGTCTGGCGTTTCGCCAGCACCCAGATCCGGAACGACGGGTCAAGATCGTCCAGCCCTTCGAGAATCCGCTCGCCGAGGCGTGGCGTGTTGAGCAGCAGCGGATGCACGCTGCCGCTCTCCGCCAACCGGACCACGCTCTCGATATCGACCTCGATCTGCTCGGCATCCAGATGCACGGCGAGTCGCTCGGCCGTGAATCCGCCATATCCGGCGTCCTCGAAGGCGGAGCGCAATTCGCGAACCACCTGGCGCAGCGAGGCACGCGCGCGTTCTTCGTCCGACCGGCTCCACAACAGACCGACCAGCCGCTCGCGGCTTTCGTGCTTGGTTTCGTTCAGGGCGAGATAACTCAGAACGGCATTGGCCTTCTGGGTCCGAAGCTCGATCAGGCGGCCGTTGAACCGCAAGGTGAGACGTCCGACCAGCGAGACCGAAAGACGCATTGCCTGTTCGGGCGATGCGTCAGCCTGTCGTGCATCCAAGTTTTGAGCGCCGACGACCTGTCGCATCCGCCGATTGTCCATCCCTGCCCGTCCCTGGGCGATCGGCGAATTATATCAAGGACACGCCCCCGGTATACGCCGCGCCCCCACCGGTTTGCCTAATCATATCTGCCAACCGCGGCGTGATGAGCTCGGACGGTTCGAGCTGGAGGCCGGCTGTCACAATCCGGGCCACCGGTATCGCAAGGCGCGGCCGTGTCAGGTCCAGGCCGAAGGTTTCGATCCCGAATTGGGCGAGGCGCTTGACCAGCATCGACAACAATTCGCCGGCATCCGTCACATCGATCGACAGATGCTCGGCCGGCTCGGCCACCGGCTGCAACAGCAGGCAAGCATCGGCGTTGATCATCGGTGGCGCGCCGCCGGTGAATGCCGGTCCTGCGCATTGAGCGCGGCTTCGCCACCTTCATGGTACTTCGCTTCTACCACCCGGTCGGCCAGCTCGATCTGGCACATTTCCGGAATGGCCGAGCAGACCGCGGCGGCCAAGGTCGGCCGCGCGGCGAGACCGAAGGCAAAGCCGGAACCGTCGGGCTTGCAGGAGACCGCCGCGACGCAGGGAATGCCGAGGTCGGACGTGATATCGAGCATCCAGCTCCGGCGCGCGGGCGGCTCCGGCCGCAACCGCCGCAGCAGATCCTGCGCCGCCGATTGGGCCGGGTGATCGGCCGGAATCAACCGGCCGCGCCGGCCTCCCCGCCACCACAGGCTGGTCGCGTCACGTTCGATCAATTCGAGCAATCCGTGCACGGCGGCGGCGTCCCAGGATGTCCCGGCGGCTGACCCGATGCTCAGCGGAAACGGCGGCTTGACCTGACGTTGGCCGGCCGGCCGCCGCAAGCACAGGTCCGCCGGCAGCAAGACCCGTCCCCCGCCGGCCAGCCGCCGTCGCTCCAACACCATGCGAGTTCCGCGTCGTCGCGCAATCGATGTGCCGAGAATGCCGCGACCAACGCCTGCGATTGCGGACCCAGTTCGGATGCAGGGTCGCCCGGTCCGGCCGGTTGCAGAATATCGTCCGCGGTCTGCAACTGCGAAAGATATTCGACGCCTTCGCCGATACATCCCTGAAAGGCTTCGCGCGGCGAAACACCGACCCCGGAAACGCCGACCAGCGGGACTCGCCGGCGTGCATCGTGTCGGCGATAGCGGGATCGAACTGGGCGCCAAAACTGACCAGGCCGGGCGCGTCGGGGGCGGCCAACTCGAAGACCCGCGTAAACCCGGAGGCTGCCCGCAGCAGCCTGGCGCGATGGCGCGTCTCGGCGCCGGCTGCGATTCCGCCTGGCTCGGCGGCGTAGTCGAGCGCCGTCAGCAACGACTGGACATCCGCAGCCGGCCGACTCCGGGGCTTCGCCCGCCAACGTTGAAGCCGCGCGTGCAAACAGGTTGGGCATGCAACCTCCCGCCGTTCACGATGGCCTCACGCCTGTCGCGGCAAATTCCGTCCCACGATCACACCATCGCCTCGGAGGACTATAATGCTCGCCAAAGCTTTTGTCGTCGCGATGGCTGCCGAGATCGCCCGCTCCGATTACGCCAAGCCGACCCTGATCCGCAGCCGTAGCCGGGAGTGGCTGATCGCATGCCGCTGGGGCCCCGATGGCGAATATCTGTCGATCGCAACCGCCGGCGCCATGCACGACCCCCGCGGTCGCGCGGCGCCCGACACCATCGCTCCGATCCACAGCCTGTTCGGCGTGCTGGTCTCGGAATGCGAGAAGGACGCGACCAGCACGTTTTTGCTGGTGCGCCAATTGCCTGCCCCGATCGCGTTGGCGGGGACCTTCTTCCCGGCCGATGGCTATGCGCGGCTGCAGGAGGGCGACAACATCAGCCTGGTTTCACAGGCTCGCTACTCTCACAGCTGCGGCTGGTTGGACGGCCGGGAAGTGCGCAAGGATATCCCCGACCCAGCCCCGTCCTCAACCGAAGCGATGGCCTGGCACATCGAGGCCACGCGCTGCCAATGGATCGGCGAGTTCGTCTCGGCGCCGATGGTGCGGGAGATCCGCGCCGCTGTGACCGCCACGGTCTAGCGCCGCCACGCGACGCACCTGCAGCAATGGGTGGATGCAGATCTCCGGCAATCTTTAATTGCCGATACAAGATCATACATCCAAAGCGTCAGTCGCGCGGATCGACAATGCTTGGCGCGGGATTATCCTGCTCAGGTCTGGCCTCGCTGGTGAATACGCATCGGCCCTGTTGATCGATCTCCACCACCGTTCGCTGGCCGGCGGACGCCGTCAAAAAATTCTGCAAAATCAATCGGCTCTCGTCGGAGAGGCCGAATAATCCGCGCATCAATTCGAAGAACCCGTTTTCCTCGCCGACATACAATAATTCGAGCAGCTCCGCGCTCGAGTACCGTCGCAGCGCCGCCAACAGCCGTTCCGTCTCATCCGTTGGTTCGGCTTCGCTTGCGCGAGCAAAATTATAAATCACCGCCGTCATGGTTGCCCCTGTAGTTCACAATAATCGATGGCAGGTTACGCCCAGGCTGACATTGCGAGGGCCAGCGTGAGTCCAGCGTGATTGCGTGCATCATGGATCGAGCGTTCTTGCTTCAAAATGGGACAGCGCGACCACGGCATCGACGAGAGCGGCGGCCGGCAGCAATCGGGTTCTATCGGTCGGACCGAGCATGAGGGGACGTCGGCTCTTCGCAAGCGCGAGCGAGTGCCATCGCGCGATGCGCCCTTCGGTTGTGATCGCTTGCGTGGCCCGCAACCGGTTCCCGGAAGTCATGGTTGCGGCCCGTGATTTGCGAATATTGAATGAGCGCCGGAGCAGCAGGACCAGCCGATTTCGGTATCTGCTGCGGCGCTCTGTTGCATGCGGCAATCTCGACAGGCCCCTTGACACCGAGTAGGGTCCAAAAAAATCAAGATCGGAGATACGCCGTTGCTAGGGAGATTTCAGCTGAAACGCGACTACTATGCCGGTGGCCTGATGCTTGTGCTCGGGGTCGGCGCCGCGGTCATCGGCTCAGGCTATAAATTCGGCACCCTCGCCCGCATGGGCCCGGGCTTCATGCCCGTCGTGCTGGGCTGCGTTTTGGCGTTGATGGGAATCCTGATCGCCGGCACCGCGCTGACGTCCTCCGAACCCGACGAAGCGCACTTTCTGCCCGACAACCCGCAATGGTTCGGCTGGCTCTGCATTCTCGGCGGCCCGGTGATGTTCATCGTCCTCGGGATATATGCCGGCATGATCCCGGCGGTGTTCGCCTGCGTGTTCGTCTGCGCCCTCGGTGACAAGACGGCGACCTACAAATCATCGCTCATCCTGGCGGCCGGCGTCACCGTTTTCGGTGTGCTGCTGTTCCACTATTTGCTGAGCATTCCGTTCCCGTTACTCCGTGGGTTCAACCTGTGATCTCAACCGCCATTACCGATCTGTACTACGGCTTCGGCGTCGCGCTCGAGCCGCATAACCTGATGTACTGCTTCCTCGGCGTGCTGGTCGGCAACCTGGTCGGCGTGCTGCCGGGCATGGGGCCCGTCGCCACAATCTCGATCCTGCTGCCGCTCACCTTCGGCATGCAGCCGGTGCCCGCGATCCTGATGCTCTCGGGCGTCTATTACGGCGCGCAATATGGCGGCGCCATCTGTTCCATCCTTCTGAATTTGCCATGTCATCCACCGCATGCGGTGACATGTCTGGACGGCTTTCCACTGACAAAGCAGGGCAAGGGCGGCACCGCGCTCGGCATCACCATCATCGCCGCCTTCGTCGGCGCCTCGTTCGGCATCACCGAAATGATTTTCCTGGCGCCGTTCCTGGTCAAGGTGGCGCTTGAATTCGGTCCGGCAGAGGTCTGTTCGCTGATGCTGGTGGGCCTGCTGGCGGGTTCGACCCTGGCCAAGGGCTCTCCGCTCAAAGGCATCGCGATGACGGTACTCGGCCTGCTGGTCGGCATCGTCGGCTCGGACATCGAAACCGGGCAGCCGCGTTTCACCTTCGGCATCACGGAACTGTTCGACGGCGTCGAGATCATCGCGCTGGCGCTCGGCATGTTCGGTATCGCCGAATTCATGAACAGCATCAACAACACCGAAACTGTCGACATGAAGTACGCCAAGGTCGGCATCTCCGACATGTTTCCGTCGAAGGCCGACCTGAAGAAATCGTTCTTCCCGATGATCCGCGGCACCCTGCTCGGCAGCCTTTGCGCGCTGATCCCGGGCACCGGACCGACGATCGCGTCGTTCGTGTCCTACGCCACCGAAAAGAAGATCTCGCGGACGCCGGAGCGATTCGGCCACGGCGCCATCGAAGGCGTCGCCTGTCCGGAGGCCTCGACCCACTCGTCGGTGCAGGGCGACTTCATTCCGACCATGAGCCTCGGCATTCCCGGCGATACGGTGATGGCGCTGCTGCTGGGCGCGCTGATTATCCACGGCATCGTTCCCGGTCCGCAGCTGATCACCCAGCACGCCGATATCTTCTGGGGCCTGATCGCGAGCTTCTGGATCGGCAACATCCTGCTGGTGATCCTCAACGTGCCGATGATCGGCATCTGGGTGAAGCTGCTCAGCATCCCCTACCGCTACCTCTATCCGAGCGCCATGTTCTTCGTCTGCATCGGCGTCTATGCCGCCAACAACGACATGTTCCAGGTTGGCGAAACCCTGGTCATCGGCGTGATCGGCTATATCCTGCTCCGGCTCGACTTCCATCCCGCGCCGATCCTGCTGGGCTTCGTGCTGGGACCGCGCTTCGAGGAAAACTTCCGCCGCAGCCTGCTGATCTCCCGCGGCGACCTGACCACCTTCATCGACCGCCCGATCAGTGCGTTCTTCCTCTTGATCTGCGTCGGCCTGATCGGCGCCCAGATCTATGTCTGGCTGCGTAAGCCGAAGATCGTCGAAGAGGAGAAGGCGATCGAGGCCCAGGTGCCCCCGTCGGGCTATTCCGAGTTGGCCGAGTAATCTCGGCCAACCCACGCTTCAAGCTATTCTGCCTCAAGCCGTCCTGCCTTAGGTCGGGGGTTTGTGCTGCTTGTCCAGCGGCCGAACGCCTTGGCTGCTGTCGGGCATCTTGTCCCTGCCCTGATCGCCATTGGCATCGCTGCCGCCCGACGTCGAGGTGCCGCTGCCGCTCCGGCTCGGCTTCATCGCATTTCCGGTCGTCGGGGGCGCGGTACCGGGCGCAGCGGTGCTTGCCGCGGGATCGCCCGCCGTGGAACCCCGGCCGCTGGCGGTTCCGTTCTGGGCATTGGCCGCGGTGAGCGACAGCGCCAGTGCAGCAGCGGTGATCAGAATAGTATTTCTCATAGCCGTTCCTTTCGGTGGATCAGTGATAATCCACCGGGGACAGCCAAAGTTCCGACGTTCGTGCCGTTCCGCCGCGACAAAGCGCCGGAAGGTCAGCCAGCCATCAAACCTCGTCCGTCAAGCGGGCGGGAATTTCGGCTGGCGACAGCGGCCGAAATAGCGCCGCTGGATGTCTTTGAAACGGAGGTTACGGAAAGCGAGGCGACTTCTTCTTGCGCCTTGTGGTGCCACATCTCCGCTTCGGCGAGCAATCGCCAGCTGTCCAGCGGGTGAAACACCGCACTCTGGCGGCACAGGGACTCCATTGCACGGTAGCGAACGAGGTTATTCATCTCTCGTCTCCAACCTAGCCTGCGGCGCAGATCTAATTCCGTTATCGGGACGGTGTCATCAGGATTATTAGGTTATGCACCTAATCAACGACATCCTTACGACGGGACGGCGGCCGATACACCGCACGACTTCGCGATCCGGCATGCCGCCGTCGGCCGGCGAAAGCCAAGGCCGGACGCGCCCAAACGCCCGGCGTTTACACCCGCGCGGGATGATCTATACACTTGTCGCAACAAGATCAGAATTTGACGGGAGTTGAGGCATTGGCGTTACCGAAGCATGTGTTGCCGACCACGGTGGTCGGAAGCTATCCGCAGCCCGACTGGCTGGTCGACCGCCAGATGCTGTCGAAGTCGGTGCCGCGAACCCGCATGATGCAGATGTGGCGGATTCCCGATGCCTATCTCGAACAGGCGCAGGACGACGCCACCATTGTCGCGATCCGCGACATGGAGCGCGCCGGGATCGACATCGTCACCGACGGCGAAATTCGCCGTGAGAGCTATTCCAACCGGTTTGCCACCGCGCTGGAAGGTATCGACGCGGAAAATCCGGCCATGATCACGTCGCGCTCGGGCCAACAGACGCCGGTGCCGCGTGTGGTTGGCGCGATCAAGCGGACCGGTCCGGTCGAACTGCGGGATATGGAATTCCTGCGCCGCAACACCGGACATGCCGCCAAGATCACCCTGCCCGGCCCGTTCACGATGAGCCAGCAGGCCAAGAACGAATACTACAAGGATGACGAAGAACTGGCGATGGCATTAGCGGCGGCCGTCAATGCCGAGGCGCTGGCGCTGCAACAGGCCGGGGCCGATGTGATCCAGCTCGACGAGCCCTGGGTTCGCAACGATCCCGCTGCGGCAAAGCGCTATGCCGTCAAGGCGATCAACCGCGCGCTGCAGGGCGTCACCGTGCCGACGGTGGTTCACGTCTGTTTCGGCTATGCGGCCGTGGTGCCCGGCGACACCAAACCGGCAGGCTATTCGTTCCTCGGCGAGCTCAACGACACTACCGCCGAACAGATATCGATCGAAGCGGCGCAGCCCAAGCTCGATCTCGGCGTGCTCAACGATCTATCGTCGAAGAAAATCCTGCTCGGCGTGATCGATCTAGGCAATCCGGAAATCGAGACCGCCGGCGTGATCGCCGATCGCATCCGCCATGGTCTGAAATACGTCTCGGCCGACCGCCTGATCCCGGCGCCGGATTGCGGCATGAAATACATGCCGCGCCACGTCGCCTTCGGCAAACTCAAGGCCATGAGCGACGCCGCCGCGATCGTGCGCAAGGAAGTCAGCTGAAAACGTTACGTCGCCCCCGCGAAGGCGGGGGCCACATTTCGCGTCTCACGTCGCAGCAAGCTTTTTCATCGCCGCGTTTTCGCGCATCACCTCGCCAACCTCTCGATTGTGCAAAGCGATTTCGGCGGCGATGGCGCGCCCCAAAATGCGCTGATCTATATTGCCGTACGGTCCCGGCATAACGCTTCCCAGCCAGCCGGCCCAACTTGGCGTATGCGCATTGCCGACGATAATGCCGGGGCGGAAGATCGCGAGGCGCGCGAAACCGATGTTGCGCACGGCATCTTCCTTCATCCCCATGACCCGGACATAGCGAAACCGGCTGCGGGCTGTGCTGCCCACCGCGGAGAGCAGGCAGAACTGGGCAATTCCGCCATCGTGGCAGCCGCGCGCAAAGGCGCCGACAACCCCGACTTCGAGTCGCAGCAATTCTTGTTCGCTCCAGCGCATCGATCCAGAACCGACACCCACGCAGCTGACGGCACTGACCGCACCCTGGGTTAGCGCTTCGCGGCCAATCGCGGCAGCCTGCTCGGCAAAATTGGCGGCGGCCGTGTCGAGCACGACGTTGCGGACCCGTGACTGCGCCGTAACAGGCTTTCTCGTGACCATCACCACCTCGCGGCATTCGGGCATTGCCAGTAGCGCCGCGACAGTGGCGCCGCCGACTTGTCCGGTGCCACCGAGGATAACAACGGCGAAGCTCTGCTTCATGACAGGCCCCCTGTTTGAAAAGACATTCTCATCCTGTTTCTCCACCGAGGCATGCAGTTCTATGCTGGACGATGGCAAATATGGCCCGTAAAACAGAATAAGAAAAAAAATAAACGGAGGAAGACGCCTGTGATCGTGCGCCGCATCATTGTCCTCGCGTACTTATTTTGCATCTGCTTCTCGGCAACAGCCTCCGCGCAAGCAACATACCCGTCGCGCCCCATCACGATTATCGTCCCCTATCCTCCCGGCGGAAATCTTGATGTGATCACCAGACTGATCAGCCCCGGCATAAGCCGTTCATTGGGGCAGACCATCGTGGTCGACAACAGGCCCGGAGCCGGTGGCCTGATCGGTCATCAGGTCGCGATGCGCTCGAACGCCGATGGTTACACCATCCTGACCACGGCAAACGGCAGCTTGGCCTACGCACCCCAGTTGCAGCCGCAGGCCCCCTTCACAGCCGCCGATTTCGTGGCACTGGGCACGATTGCCGCTACCCCCATGGTGCTTGAAGTCAACGCATCGAGCCGCTTCAAGAGCGTCGGCGACCTCGTCGCTTTTGCCAAGGAGCATCCGCAGCAGGTCACCATCGGACACTCCGGAAACGGCACCACCAACCACGTCGCCATCCTGCTGCTGGAGCAGGCGGCGCACGTCAAATTCAACATCGTACCCTACAAGGGCTCCGCGCCGGCGGTAACGGACCTTCTCGGTGGCCAGATCGACGCCGTGGTGGATCAATTGCCGAGTTCGATGCCGAACATACGAGACGGCAAGCTACGCGCCCTCGCGATGACGACGGCAGATCGTTCGGTCGACCTGCCGGATACGCCGACACTGGGTGAATCCGGCTTCAAGGGATTCGACGTGACGACGATGACGGGTCTGCTGGCGCCGGCGAACACGCCAGGCGCCATCGTCGAAATGCTGAACAAGGCGCTGAACGCGGCGCTTCGAGAGCCCGATTTGCAGGATCGGCTTCACAAACTCGGTGCGGAAGCTCACCAATCCACGCCAGCGCAGTTTCAGGCTTTCTTGGCGAGCGAGGAAGCCAAGGCCGGAGAATTGATCAAGAGCGGAGCCCTGCTCAAGGGCGAATGACCTGACCGGTCCTCGCGATCGGGCGGGCTCGCGCGCCAGATCACGCCGCGACCTTCGCGGTGATGCTGATGGCGTTCAAGTAATCGGCAACCACGCCTACATTGTCGACCTTGGCCACGCACGCGACATAGCCGTCCGGCCGCACCAGGAAAATCGCGGTCGGATCGAGCGCCGGTCGGATGGTCTGTTCGACCAGATCGGGAAACTCGTTGATCAGCGCATTGACGCGGTTGCTGCCTTCGCCAAACAGCGCAAAACGCGGGGTGTCTCCGTAGCCGACCGGAGTCTCGCCAATAAGGGATGCCAAACGCTGGCCTGGCGACGGTCCGTCGATGCCGTGCGCGCCCGGTCCGTTGAGCGGACTGCGATCGTAGCCGATGGATACCTCGGCCATGGTGTCGACCATGGCCCTGCGGACCGGAGCCAACCCGAGCAGCAGGCGTCCGAACAAATTCCGGACCGCTTGGGCGGTATGGTTTCGCATCGTCGCCAGCATGGTCAATCGGCCCGCCGCCTTGAGCACGTCGGCGCCGACCGCGCTGCGTTCGATGCTGAAGCTGTCCAGCAGCGCTTCCGAGGCCGTGCCATGGCAAACCAGGGCCAGCTTCCACGCCAGATTGAACGCGTCCTGCATCCCCGTGTTCATGCCCTGCCCGCCGGCCGGACTGTGAACATGCGCGGCATCGCCGGCAACGAACACCCTGCCCGAGCGATAATCGCCGACCATGCGCTCGTTGATCCGGAATGCCGAAAGCCAGATCGGATCGGTGGCGAGCATTCCTCCGGGGCCACGCCGGTCGAGGATCGACTGAATCTGATCCAACGGGGGGGTGGCGGGAGCGCCTTGTTTCGAAAGGCCGATATCGGCAATGATGCGAAAACGCGTTGCCGACATCGGAATGATCAGCAACACGCCGTCCTCGTGCCAATACGTCACCATTTCGGTCGTCGGCAGCGGGTATCCGCTGAGATGAAGGTCGGCCAGGACCCAATCGCTCTGCAACGTATCGCCTAGAAAAGACAGGCCGAGACCATGACGCACCGCGCTGTGTGCGCCGTCGCAGCCGATCAGCCAATCCGCTTCGACGATGTTTTCCTTTCCGTTCATGTCGCGCAGAACCGCGGTGACGCCATGATCGTTCTGCGTGAAGCTCGCAAGTTCGGTTTGACGTTCGGCCTGAACGCCAAGCCGCCCCAAATGCTCCTCCAGCAGCCGTTCGGTGTCCGACTGCGGCAGCATGAGCGCATACGGGTACGGACTATCCACGTCCGAGATATTGATGTGGCCGATCACCACGTTGGCCGCGACGATATTGGCGGCATCGACTTTATTCCCGGCGGCAACGAAGCCATCGGTGCAGCCCGCGCGATCCAGCAATTCCAGGGTCCTGCTCCAGAGCACGACGGCCTTCGACTTGTCGGTGCGCTGCGCCGCTTTGTCGACGATCCGCACCGAAACGCCGTAGCGTGAAAGCTCCGCAGCCGTCGTCAATCCAACGGGCCCGGCGCCAATGATCAAGACTTGCGGCTTCATGTTTTTCTCCAATAACGATTTTGTAACGAAATGACAGCGCGTCGATGCGACGCTTCAAGCGGCCCACAGGGCGCTGAACCGCGATTTGCCTGCATCATTGCGTGCGTATCGCGCGGACATTTGCGTCGCGTCCGGCTTGCGGACGTCATAAACGCCGCTGCCACGAATACAAATACGTTATCAATATGGAGCTATAGGCGCGCCCGATATCCGGACACCTTGCAGGTCCGAACTCTGGGGAGGAAGCAGCCAGATCAGGCCGAGTCGTTCATTCCGATGCGATGGGCTGTTACCTCAGCGCCAGGCTGCTGCAATACCATCCGACATCGTTGTTTCTCCAGCCGGTCAGCAGCCCGGCCTCTACGCACTCGTTGTATGTTTTATAGTTGCCAACGTTTCTGCAGGTCGGCGACAGCGCAGGCCAACCCGTCCCTGAGCACCCATGCCAGGGCTCATTGCCGTACTTGAAGCTGGTTTGGCAACCGCCGACGCAACTCCCTGTCGCCTTCTCAAGTCTGGCAAGCTTTACCAGCACTGAATCGGACGCCGATGCCGTTTGAGTGGCTGGCGATGTCCGCCCGGACACGCTGCGGGACCCCGTGGTGCGGGCAACCACATGATGTCTGGGCTTGATGACGCGCTTCGGCGCCTGGACCATGACGCCCGGAAGCGCGGTGGTGAGCCCCGTCGCAGTCTGCGACATGGCCGCGTCGTTCAGGCTACACAGCAGTCCTACCGAAGACAATGCGACAGCCAGGCTCGCGACAAAGAACGACGAACGCCCCATGATGATGTCCTCCCGTACCGAGATGGACATTGCCATCCCGGAATGCACCGTAGCACGCTCCGCCCAGCGGGTTGAGATGCCGGCCACGTGAAATTTCAAGTCGAAACCAGCCGGTTCGTCCGTCGATGGCGCGACACTTGGTGACAGCACATTCGCGTGGCTAAGATGCTATTCGCGGACCGTTGCCCCGGGGGACTTCCTGGCGCCGTTCAACCCGTCCAGGAAAATATGACTGCAGTTTCCAGCTTTGAGATCGTGCTTCTGCTGATGGCCGTGATCGTCGTGCTTGAGATACTCGCGCGGCGTCTCCAGCTTCCTCGTGCCGCCGCCCTGATATTGGGGGGGATCGGCTTTGCGATGATCCCCGGAACACCCGATATCGAACTCAACCCCGATCTGGTGCTGTTGCTGTTTCTGCCGCCTTTGTTGATGTCCAGCGCGTGGTTCACCGCCTGGCGGGACTTTCGGGCCGATATCCGGATTATTCTGCAACTCGCGGTCGGTGCCGTTTTCTTCACCACGCTGGTGGTCGGCGTGGTCGCGCATTGGGCCCAGCCGGGGCTGCCGTGGAGCGCCTGCTTTGCGCTTGGGGCGATCGTGTCGCCGCCGGACTCGGTGGCGGCTAAAGCCGTTTTGCAGAAGCTGCCGCTGCCGCCGCGCGTGATCACGCTGCTGGAGGGCGAAAGCCTGGTCAACGACGCATCCGGATTGGTGCTGTTCCGTCTTGCCGTCGCGGCGAGCCTCACCGGCGTATTCAGCGCGACCCACGCGGCGCTCGACTTCGCCTGGCTCGGCGTCGGCGGTGTGGTCCTGGGCGTGGCGTTCGGCTACGTGTCGATCTTTGTGGTCAAGCGCATCGGCGACTCCGATCTCACCATCATCTGGAGTTTTTTGACGGCGTGGATTTCGTATATCGCCGCCGACAAGCTCGGCGTTTCCGGCGTGCTGTCGACGGTCGCTTGCGGGATGGTGTTGGGGTGGAAGCAGCATGATGTGCTGACCGCCGTCACCCGTACGCGCTCGCTGGCGGTCTGGGGGGTCGTGGTGTTCGTGCTGGAATCCCTGATCTTCATTCTGATCGGGCTGTCGTTGCGCGGCGTATTGACCAGGCTCGGCGGGGCCGACGCCGTGATCGCACTGCTGCCGTCAACCCTGGCGATCGTGGCCGCCGTGATCGTTGCGAGGTTCGCGTGGATCTTCCCCGGCACTTATCTGCCCCGTGCCCTGATCCCGGCCCTGCGGGCGCGCGATCCGTATCCGCCGCCGTCCGTCCCCTTCATCATGAGCTGGGCCGGCATTCGCGGCGTGGTCAGTCTTGCCGCCGCGCTTTCGCTGCCCGAGGGCTTTCCCGGCCGCGATTTCATCCTGGCGGTCACCTTCGCAGTCATTCTCGTAACGGTTCTGGTGCAAGGCGCCACGCTCGCACCGCTGGTGAGGAGGCTTTCGGGCTCCGGATTTGCGTCGTCGAACGCCTCGAAGCTGTCCGAAGCCGAAGCCCGCGCGCGCGTCGCGGCCGCGCAGCTGGTCGCCGTCGAAAAGGAGTCGCTCAAGTCGGACGGCACCCACCGGCATCCTCGTCTGATCGAGCAATATTCCTATCGCTTGCGCGCGTCATCGCGCTTCTCCGAGGAGACCGAGGCGCTGACGCCGCATCGCACCGAGCACTTCACGGCGGTGCTGGCCGCCATCTCGGCCGGCCGCCGTGAGTTGCTACGCCTGCACCGCGCCAACGAAATCCATGACACCGTGCTGCACTCGATCGAACAGGAGCTGGACCTGGAAGAGATCAATGTGCAGCGCTTTGTCTGATATCCGACACCCGGCCACACCCAATTACCCCAACAAAATTCAGGATGTCTCTGCCTTGCGAATTGCAAATGAGCCATGAAGGCGTTCATTATCGGAGGCTCGATCCCGATCACCCCGATCCAACAACGAGAAATGAGTGCAACCGTCGACGACCCTCGATTGCCTCGCGAAGGTTTCGGCGAGCTTCACCAGCTCGGCGCGTTTTTCAGGTTCCATGATGCAGCAAAACGCGATCACGATGCGAAGAGCTTCTTCATCTGAAGGTCGTCCGAGCACAGCTAGCTCCAATCATAGTCGCGTTGGCCTTTGTCACCTTGTGGAAGGCTGAGACCTGGAATTCGCCGCATGCCGAGACCCATATCAGAATTGTTCAAGGAAATCGCCAGCCAGGCGACCGAACGTGACGAACCGGTACTGGCGTTGTTGTGTCGCATGGCTGCCCTTGAGTCCGTTCACGTGGACGTGTCCCTCGACTGGAATTGGGACGTCGCCGATAAACCCGCGCCGCTCAAGGTGATCCCGAGCGAGGCGCCTCAAATCACGCTGGGCGAGGCCATCGCCAAGCCTTATCAGGTCTGGACCCGAAGCGGCACAGGTATTTACTCCGTCATCGTCCCGAACGCAAAGGCGGCGCTCGCGATGGTCGTGCAGCTCTTCGGTGGCAACCATGCAGGTATCTTAGTTAAGGACATGGATGGAAGAGAGATCGAAATCGACGTGCTCAAGGCAATGGTCGAAATGGAGGCCAGTCCATCGTTACGGCTCGTCCCCCGCTAGCGCTTATGAATTCGCCGGCTGCAATGCCGCAGATGGAATTTCCTGCGCCATCGCATCGCGGCCGGCACGGGTGCCGGTTTGCCAGACCGCGGCGCGGCGCTCGATCAGACGGATGATAAGGTTGAACGCGACCGCGAGCGCCAGCACCAGCAACACGCCGGCGAACACGTGGCTGCTTTCGAGAATGGTGCGATAGCGCGAAATCAGATAGCCGATTCCGGCCGACGAGATCAGCATCTCCGACACGACCACGCCGACGATGACCAGCGCGCCGCCGACCCGCAAGCCCGACAGCACGGTCGGGATCGCCGCCGGGATCACCACCCGGACGATACGCTGGCTCAAGGTCGCGCCCATGCTGCGGGCGGCGAGCAGCAATTGCGGATCGATGGTCTGGATGCCGGCCGCGGTCGCCAGCATCGTCGGCAGAAATCCGTAGATCGAGGCGAACGCGATCTTGGATTCCGAGCCGATCCCGAGCCACACCGTGAACACCGGATACAGGATCACCAGCGGCACCGCATAGAGGCTCGAGACCATCGGCATGATCAGGACGCGCGGCCGCGGCAGGCTGCCGACGATAGCGCCCGCCAGGATGCCGCCCCCGCAGGCGAACACCATTGCGATCGCAACCTCATACAACGTCACCGCCAGCGCCTGGCCATATTCCGGCGCATCGTTCCAGCCGGCTTTCAAGGTCGAGGACAGCGACGGCAGGAACAGTTCGGGGATCAGACCGGCGCGCGGCAGCACTTCCCACAGCACGATCAGCCCGATGATGATGAGACGGCGAAGCGTGGTGGACGACATCGCCGCGCCTCAAGCCGACTTGCGGATGTGGCGCCAGATCCGCTCGCGCAAGGTCCCGAACGTGTCGCCGCTCAGCATTTCGAAGGTCCGCGGCCGCGGCAGCGCCACCTCGAGCCGGTCGACGATGCGGCCGGGGCGCGGCGACATCACCACCACTTCGTCGGCCAGATAGACCGCCTCGGTCAGGCTGTGTGTCACGAAGATGATGGTCTTGCCGGTCGCGGCCCAGATCCGCAGCAATTCATCGCCCATGGTCATGCGGGTCTGCTCGTCGAGCGCGGCGAACGGCTCATCCATCAGCAGCACCGGCGGATCCTGCACCAGGCCGCGCGCGATCGAGACCCGCTGCTTCATGCCGCCGGACAGTTCGTGCGGATGCCGCTTGCCGAAACCATCGAGGCCGACCAGCTTGCAGCGCTTCCTGCGCGCTGGCGCGGCGATCCTTCTTGCCGACGCCGCGCAGCGCCAGCGGGAATTCGACATTCTCTTCCGCCGTCAGCCACGGAAACAGGCTCGGCTCCTGAAACACCACGCCGACCCGGTTCGGATCGGGCGCGTCGATCGGCGCGCCGCTGATCAGGATCGTGCCTGAGGTCGGCAGACGCAGGCCCGCCATCATCATCAACAACGAGGATTTGCCGCAGCCGCTGGGTCCGACCAGCACCACGAAGCGGCCCGGCTTGACGTCGAACGAGACGTCCGAGACCGCCACCACCTGTTGCCCCCGGGACTGGTAGGTCTGGCCGACACCGTTGACCTGGATCGCGCCGGCGCGCGCCACCACCTTGAGCGGGGTTACGTTCGCCAATGGCTGCATCGCGTTTCCACCGATCTGACGAGTTCGTTGAAGGCCATGGCGATCGCGGCGATCATCAGCACGCCCGCCAGCAACTGCTTCATCTGAAAGTTTTCACCCCAGGTCGCGATCTGATGGCCGATGCCGTCCCGCGAAGCGTACATCTCGGCCAGGATCACGCCGGTCAGGTTGAAGATCATCGATATCCGCAACGCCTCCAGCAGCACCGGCAGCATGCTCGGCAGATAGACCCGGAACGCGGTCTGCGCCGCGGTCGCGCCATAGGAGCGCGCCACCGTCAGATGTTCCGATCTTGACCGACTCGACCGCCGTGGTGGTCGACATGATGACGATGAAGATGGTGGAGAAGAAACCGAAGCCGACCTTCTCGCGAGAAGCCGACACCGAACACCAGGATGAACATCGGCAGGAAGATCGATTTCGGAATGCTGAAGGCGAAGAACAACAGGGGCTTTGCCACCTCGGCAAAGTAACGGTTTTCCGCGATCAGAAATCCGATCAGTGCGCCGATCGGCACCGCGACGACGAAGGCGGTTGCGACCTCGCTCGCGGTCACCAGGAGATCGTTGCGCACGCTGGCGCGTTGCAACAATTCGCCACAGCGTCACCAGCGTGTCGGACGCCGAGGGCAGCAGACGGGGATTGACGGCGCCGGTCCGCGCCAGCATCTCCCACAGCGCGAACACGGCCAGCACGACGGCGACGCGCGCGGCCTTTATTCCGAACGTGCCGGTCATCGCCTAAAACCTCATGGCTTGGTCGGGACCGGCTTGAACCCGGTCGCGATGATCTCGGCGGCCGGCACCAGATCCTTCATGCCGCCGAGCTTGGCCATGTCGAGCGACGACTGCAGCGCCGCCGGCACGTCGGGCGCGCTCATGTCGCCGTTGGTTTCCAGCTTGAGGATGGTGTTCTCGTATTCGGCGGCGGCGATGTCGGCCGGCATTTCGTAGAGATCCGGCGATCAGCTTGATCGCCGCCTCGCGGTTGTTGCGCATGAACATCAGCCCGCCATAGAGCGCGTTGATCGCCTTCTGCACCACTGCAGGCTTTTCCTGGACGTATTTGTCGGTCGCGATCCAGCCCGAAGTCAGGTTCGGCGGCACGTCCTTGGCGTAGTCGAGGATGGTGCGGGCCTCGCCGGATTTGGCGATCTGAAAACTCAGCGGCGAATACACCACGGCGGCGTCGATATTGCCGGCGAGCAGATTGGGCACCAGGCCGCCGCCGCCGACCGGCACGCGGGTGAAATCGATCTTCTTGTCCTGCACCGTCCACAGCGCCAGCAGGTCCGACCCCGAACCGGCCGAGGTGATGCCGACCTTCTTGCCGTTCAGATCCTTCACATCGAGCGGCGATTTTGCCAGCACCATCAACTGCCAGCCGAAATTGCCCATCGCGCCGTTGGCGACGACCTTCGACATCACGCCCTTCTTGCGGCCGGCGGCCGGCAGCGACGGTGCGTCGAGGATCAGATCGGCCGCGCCTGCCGCCAGCGCTTCGAACGCTTCTGCGCCGCCGCGATAGATCGTCAGTTCGGCGGTGATGCCCTCTTTTTCAAACAGCTTCTGGTCCTTCGCGGCCTCGGCCACCGTGGTCGGCCAATAAGTCTTGGTCGGCAACCCGATGCGGACGGTTTCCGCGCGCGACAGGCCTGATGACGCCAGCAACGCTGCGACGGCGAGTGCGGCTGCGATGGTCCGATGGGCAATGGTCATGCGAAGCTGAATCACGAGCGCGTTTCCCCTGGTTGATCTTGTCGCGGAGTCTTGTCGAGGAGTCTTGGCGCTCCAGACACAGTTACGTAAATCCGCCCGGAGGCGGATTTACGGGATCGTGCGCATTTATCGCGCGCCGGGGCCGGGAAAACAACCGGCCGAAAGTCCGGGAAACCGGCCTAGCCGCCTTCCACTTCCTTGAGCGCCTCGCGGGCATTGCGGAAACCGTCGATCCCCGCGGGGACGCCGGCGTAGACCGCGACCTGAAGGAGAACTTCCTTGATCTCTTCCTTGGTGACGCCGTTCTTCAGCGCGCCCTTGACGTGCAGCTTCAACTCGTGCGGGCGGTTCAACACGCCGAGCATCGCCAGATTGATGATGCTGCGGGTGCGGCGATCGAGCCCGGGCCGGGTCCACAGCGCGCCCCAGCAGAATTCGGTCGACCATTCGGCCATGGTGCGGGTGAACTCGTCGGCGCCGGCGATCGACTTGTTGACGTAGTCTTCGCCCAGCACTTCCTTGCGAACCTTCAATCCCCGATCAAACAGGTCACTCATGGTCTGTCCTTTTCTCACGTCTTTGGTGGGTGGTTGATATGTGATTTGGCAAGCGGCTTGGTTACGATACGAGTGGTTACAGCCAACCGTGGGCAAAGCACAGTCGTTTTTGACAGGCGAGCCATGCCGCCAGTGATCGCCGTTCCCAAACAAGCATAATTGTCAGTTGGTCAACGTTCCCCATTGCGACGCCATCCGCTCGGCGCCACGTTGCGACAGCGCGAAAATCGTGAAAGTCGGATTGGAAGCCCCTGACGTCGGAAAGATGCTGGGACCGGCGATCCACAAATTCGGGATCTCATGGCTCTGGCCAAAGCTGTCGACCACCGAATTATCGGCGCCGGTGCCCATGATGGTGCCGCCCATCAGATGACTGGTCGGGATCGCCGCCTGACGGGAGACCCAGGCCTCCTTGGCGCCCGCCGCCTTGGCGACTTTCAAGCCGTCGTCGAGATTGGCGTTCCACAGTGCCAGCGCATCCTGGTCGTAACTGTGGATCAGTTTCCCCATCGGCATGCCGAACTCGTCTTTTTCGCTCGACAACTCGACCCGGTTCTCGGGGTTCGGCAGGTCCTCGCCGAACGTCTTCATCCCGGCCAGATGCCGCGCGGCACGCTTCATGTAGTCGGCCAGTTCGGATCCGAACAGATCGGCGCGCGAGCCCGCAAGATCGGTGGTCTTCAACGCAAACCCCGCGGTGATGAACGAACTGCCGAACGCGCCCGGATGGCTGGTCTTGGGATAATGTTGATAGGACATGTATTGCACGGCGATCGTGCCCATGTGGTTGGTGGTGTCGTCGTCGAACATCGCCCAGGTCCCGGCGACATGATGCGTCATCATGAACTTGCCGACCAGGCCGTTGGCATTGCCGAGGCCCTTGGCATGCTTGTCGGTCGCCGAGTTCAGCAACAGCCGCGGGTTCTGCGCCGACCATGCCGCCAGCACGACGACGCTGGCTTCCTGGGTCTGCTTCTGGTGCTTGTCATCGTAATACTCGACGCCGGTGACCCGCGTGCCGGCCGCATTGGTCAGCACGCGCGTCACCGTCGAAAAGGCGCGGACCTCGGCGCCGGCATTGCGCGCTTCACCGAGATAAGTCACCTGCGGATTGGCCAGAGCGCCGATCGGGCAACCGACATGACACCACCCGTCATAGAGACAGGCGGGACGGCCGTTATATTCGACCGAGTTCATCCCGACCGGGGCGTGCACCATCGGAATGCCGGAGGCTTCAAAACCTTTCAGCCAGATATCGCCGTTGCGAAACGTCTTCATCGGCGGCATCGGATAGGCTTCGCCCGCCGGCCGCCATTGCTCCTCGGCCTTGGCGTCGCCGGACAGACCGGTGTCGCGCGCGACCTTGTCGTAATACGGCGCGACGTCCGAGTAGGAGATCGGCCAGTCATGCGCGCGGTCGTGCTCGCTCCTGATCCGGAAATCCGTCGGCAGCAGCCGCGGAAAATTGGCGTAATAATGCAGCGCGGCGCCGCCGACGCCCCAGCCGGCCTGCGCGGTGTAGGCCATCGGGTTCTTGCCCTCGAGCAGGATCGGCGCACCGGCCGGCTTGACGCGGCGGCCCCAGATCTCGGAGCTGATGAGATCCGACAATTCCCAGTCCGGGCCGGTTTCCAGCAGCACCACCTTCTTGCCGGCCTTCGCCAGCACCGCGGCATAGACCGAGCCGGAGGCGCCTGCACCGACGATGACGACGTCCACTTTTTCGTTCGTCATCTCACCACCTCTTTTCCGGAGCGATATGCGGCATGTAGGGAATGCCCAGCGCCTCGTAGCCTTCCATGGTCCCGTAGACCACATCGACCGCATCGGCGCGCAGCACCGCATAGACCAGCGCGCCAGGTTTGCCGGCCCAGCCCTCGATCTTGTTTTGCCGCATCTGGTTGACGAAGGCGTGTGCATCGGCGGGCGCAAGCTCGGCGAAATCCCTGCCCGAACATCCTGTGGCTGGCGCCATCGACCGAGACGATCGCGGCGCGATAGAACTCGGCATAGGGCGGACGGAAATTGAAGATGCGGGCTTGCAGCAGGCTCTCGTGCGCCGGCACCGACAATTGCTGATCGATGAAATGCGCGATGCCGGACTTCGCGGGCTTGCGGCACCAGGGTTTCGCCAAGCGCCTCCAGAGTATCGCCCTGGTGACCGTCGAGCAGCCGGAACGGAACGCCGCGCGCCCTCGCCTCCGCCGCCGACATGATGATTTCGGCGCCGCCCACCGTGAACGCCAGCGCGCTGAAAGTGGCGCCCTTGACGAAGCCGCGCCGTCCGATGTTCGCCATCGCTATCTCCTCCCCGGAGTTTTTCTTTTTTGGCAGCCGCGAGACGTGCAAGTATGCGTGCAGGCATTACTGAACAGCGCCGGTCGCGAGTCAAGCGGTCGCGCCGGGACCCTGCGTGCAAAATCGGAGGGACGCATCCTGCGGGATAGCAATGGATCGGGCCGCCCGTCACGCTGAATTGTTGGCTTACAGGCGTTTGGTGGATTAGGATGGGGCAACAACCGCATTTGGGAAACGCCGCCATGCAGCAATTCGACCGCGCCGCCGAAGACCTCGGCAACTCCATCCATTTCGAACATGTCAACGTGACGGTGCCGGACCAGCGGCTGGCGACCTTGTTCTACGTCGCGGGCCTGGGGCTGACGCGCGATCCGTTTCTGATGGTGTCGGACACCAACATGTGGGTCAATGTCGGCAAGAACCAGTTCCATTTGCCGAACGGCGCACCGCAGGTGCTGCGCGGCCATACCGGGATCGTGATCCAGGGCCGCGAGGCGTTGCTCGAGCGGCTGGCATCGGTGGCCGGCAAACTCGAAGGCACGAAGTTTTCGTTTCGCGAGCACAACGATCATGTCGAGGCGACCTGCCCCTGGGGCAATCGCGTGCGCTGCTACGAGCCCGACGCCGCGCGCTTCGGGCGGATCTCGCTCGGCATTCCCTATGTCGAACTCGACGTGCCGGTCGGCACGGCGGCAGGCATCGCGGCGTTCTATCCGGAGATCATGGGCATGCCGGCCGAACTGAAGAACGGCGACGGCAAGGTCGCGCGGGTGCAGATGGGCAAGGACCAGTATCTGCAATTCCGCGAGACCGACCAGCCGCAGCCGGATTATGACGGCCACCACATCCAGATGTATATCGTGGATTTCTCGGGGCCCTATCGCAAGCTCGGCGCGCGCGACCTGATCTATAGCGAGGACAATCCGTACCAGTATCGTTTCCGCGATATCGTCGATCTCGACAGCGGCAAGCATTTGTTCACGGTAGAGCATGAAGTGCGCAGCGCCACCCATCCGATGTTCATGCGCCCGCTGATCAACCGCGACCCGGCGCAGACCAACCGCAACTACGCCCATGGCTACGAGCAAGCCCCGTGGGCGATGGAGCCGGACGAATACGACAAGCGGTAGGAATAACAGCTCTCACGCGGTTCAGGTTTCAAACAGCCGCAAGTATTCTCGCGGCACAGAACGCCCGAGCTTTGCATCTTCGCAGTGCCCTCAAAAGAAGGGCGCAGGGAATGCCGGGTGCCCGAAGCACCCGTAGCCCCGTGTGCAAAAGGTAGAAAGCACACGGTAGTCGACCACAGGTACACCGGAAGCGACCCGGCATTCCCTGCACGATGGTGTTACGGTTTCCTTCGCGCTCTCCCTGGTGACCGGGCTTTCTTGCCACCATCGCCGCGTGGAGAAACTCCACGCAACTTCACGCCAGCGTCGGGGCGTCAGGACCACACGACTTCACCGTCCGCGCCAGCATCGCCCGTCTCGCGCTGCTCTCGCGTCCATCGCATTCCGCAGCCAACGTCCGTGACGATCGCGATACGTCCCTCCAGGGGCCGCGGAACGGAGGCCACTAGCAGCTGATTTGGCCCGGGATTGAAGCGATATATTTTTGCCGACAGGGCTGGACAGGCCGAAACAGGTTGAAGGGATTAAGGAAAATCGTTTGGCGACGCATCCTCCACGTACCCACGCGCGCGGAGTTATGATTTAATGAAACAAATCGCATCGCGCCCGCCCGTCGCCTGACATCCCCGCTCCTCACGGGCTTTGGAGCTTGTGGGACATGCTGGATGTTTGGGCTTTGCTCTATCTTAACGTGGGGACCGCGCTCGCCTACGCCGAACGTGAGCTCGAGGATTATCGCAGGCAGACATGCGGAACCGTTGCCGGGCACGGAACAAGCATTCTCGACCCCAACAGCCAAGCGGCAAAGCTCGTGGAAGCTAAGTGCATCGAAATCTATGGCGGGATTGTCAGCCACCAAAATGAACTGGGATCGATACCCAATAGCTTGCAACTTCTCGCGATCAAGATTTAACAATCCCGAAAACCATACCAACTCGAATTGTACACAAACGACATCCTCGATGAGGTGCGCCACATCAATACGGCGTTCCGCCTCGTCCTAAGCCAAATGAAGTTTTATTATCTTGCACCCGCTTTTGTTGATTTCTTTGGAAAGGCCGCCCCGTTCGGCGGCTTAGTTACAAAGAAGTTTCCAAAGGCTCAAGGCGACATTGAATCCGCCGGAGATTGTCTAGCGCTTGGTCAACCCACCGCGTGCGTGATGCATCTGAACCGCGCCATGGAGATTGTTACCCAGAGGCTAGCCAAAAAGCTGAACGTTACCGTAAACCCTAGGGACAACATGGGTAGCGTGCTCGCCAATATGACCGATCCAATCAAGCACATGCCCGAAAAAACAGAAGCTCAAAAACGAAAGAAAGAACTTTGGGCGGAATGCCGAACCAATTTGTATCACGTCAAAATGGCTTGGCGCGATCCAGCACACCATGGGAAGCGAGATTATACCGAAAAACAGGCCCGCGACATTATGGGACGCATGCGAGATTTCATGCAACAATTAGCTACGCTGCTTTGAGAGATAGATACGACTTTCTTAAAGGCGCGATCGGCATGCGCCTCAATTGTCTCCCTGGGTAACGTCTACCGCCAGACTAAATTCGCCGGTTGCTGAACAGGCTCGGCCCGTTCGAAACGCTCGCGCCGGCCGGCAAAACGATCACGGTGGTGCCCGTCTTGACGCGATCGAACAGGTCGATGGCGTCGGGGTTGGTCATGCGGATGCAGCCCGATGAAACCGATTGGCCGATATATTCCGGCTGATTGGTCCCGTGGATGCGGTACAGCGTGTCCTGGTTGCCCTGATAAAGATAAAGCGCTCGCGCGCCGAGCGGGTTGGCGGCCCCGCCGACCACGCGCTTCGGGAACGGTCCGAGGCGATCCTGCTCGCCCTGGGTGGGTACCCAATCCGGCCATTCCGCCTTTCGACCGACCGTCGCGGTGCCCGAGAAGGCCATCGCCTGCTCGCCCACGGCCACGCCATAGCGCAACGCCTTGCGACCGGGCATGACGTAATAGAGGTAGTGCGCATCGCTATCGACGATGATCGTGCCCGGCGCAGCCGGACTGTCATAGTCCACGACATGGCGGCGATATTGCTCGGGAACCTGAACTTCGACGTAAGGCGGATTTGCCAGCAACTGGCGATCGTGCGCGGTCATGCTGGCCTGGGTCGAAGGCGACAGCGTCGCCTGCATGCAGCCGCTCATCAGCAGGGCCGCCGCCAGGAGCAAGGAAAGACAGAGTTTCATCTTGGAAAAAGCTTTGAATTTTGTGCTCATGATCCCACCACTTGGCGGTTTTTAACCCTTTGAAGTCAAGGCAACCTGCCTCCACACTTGCGTGATCGGCTTTCGTGCGAGGCCGACTGTGCCGTGGAGGTGACAGTTACGATCTACAAGGCCCTGAAAAGGAACCCTCACCGCGTCACGGATACGAGCCAGCTTAGATCATGCGTTGGGCATCTTGGCCCAATCGTGACGGCCTCAGAAAGTAAATCAATCTTCGGCTGCTTATTTGAAAGAAAGCCGCTATAGGTCACCGCGACCGCCCCGAAGCGGCCTCGGGCCACCTGCCTCCCGGCGGCCAAAGTCCGACGTCCGACGCTCGCCGGTATCAGTAGCCGCTTGACCCCCGCCGGCATTTCGCGCTTTTGAGATGCGCGGTTGGAATGAAAAATCGACGCCCCGAAGAGGGCGCGCAGGGAGACAAAAATGATGGCCTCATGGCTCCGCAAGGCGGTCGCAACGCTGGCGTTTATGCGTCCTGGCCGGAAGCGGCGCGCTCGAGGCCCAATCGGCCGACCCGGCCGCCGCCCGGCAATTGGCGCCGACCGGCCATCTGCGGGTCGGGGTCTATGCGGGCAGCCCGACATCGCAGGTCACCGACCCCGAGACCAAGCAAAACCACGGCGTGACGTATGACCTCGGCAAGGAGTTCGCTGCGCGCCTGAACGTGCCGGTCGAATACATCTCGTTTCCGCGGGTCGCCGACGTGATCGACGCGATCAAGGAAGGCAAGGTCGATTTTACGGTCACCAACGCCACGCCGGTGCGCGCGAAGGACATCAACTTCAGCCAGATCGTGTTGATGGTGGAGCTGGGATATCTGGTGCCGGCGAATTCATCGATCACGCGGCCGGAGCAGATCGACGGACCGGGTATCCGCATCGGCGTCTCGAAGGGCGGTACGTCGGAGCGGGTGCTGGGCGAAAAATACAAGAACGCCAGGATCGTTTCCACCGAAAGCGTTCCGGATGCGATCAACTCGCTGCGCACCGGCGTGTTCGACGTCTACGCCACCAACAAGTCGATCCTGTTCCAGATGGCGCAATCCCTTCCCGGCTCGCGGGTTCTCGACGGCAATTGGGGCGCCGAGCATATGGCGATTGGCTTTCCGAAGGGGCGCGAAGCCTCGCAGGCACTGCTCGACAGCTTCGTGCGGGACGTTCAATCCAGCGGGCAGTTGCAGCAGATCGAAACCGCGGCAGGCCTGAAAGGCGCCGTCACCGCAGCGAAGGAATAACAATAGCGCTGCGCACGCCCCTTGCGACCACCGGAGCCGACATGATGGTTTTACGCGCTGGGCGGCTCCTCGCCGCCGGCCTGCTGGCCGCATCCTGCCTTGCCGCAGCCGCGTCAGCGGCTCCCGCCAAGCCACAGAACAGCACGATTTCCGGGGAGTTCTGGACCGAACCACCGACGCTGCTATCGCTCGGCTTCGAGTGGCGCATCACGGGCGACGAGAACCGCAATGCCAGGGTCGCGGTCACCTTCCGCAAGAAAGGCGACGCGGCATGGCGCCCGGCGCTGCCGCTGCTGCGCTCGCAGCATGAATTCGTCGGCGACAACAGCGCCGACCGCGCCACCGCGCATGAGGACCCGTTCAAATACCCGGTGCCCAACATGTTCGCCGGCAGCATTTTCAATCTCGAGCCGGATACCGACTACGAAGTGCGCCTGGCGCTGTCGGACCCCGACGGCGTCCAGGGCGCATCGACCAAGAGCGTGACCGTGCATACCCGGAGGGAGCCGCAGCCTGCCGCCGGCGGCCGCGTCTTCCACGCCTATCCGATCGGCTGGAAGGGCCCGAAGCAAGAGCCGGGCGCCACCGGCCTGATGGAAGCCTATTACGAAGGCGCGTGCAGTTCCGATTGCGAAGGCAGTTTTCCGGCGCGGGTCAGGCCCGGCGACACCATCCTGATGCATGCCGGCACCTACATCTCCGAGCGCACGCGCTACCTCAACGGCCTGCCGCATGAGGGCTATAACGCGCTCGGCACCCTGTTCGACGGCACCTATTATCTCACCGCCAGCGGCACCGCCGACAAGCCGATCGTCATCAAGGCGGCGGGCGACGGCGAGGTGATCTTCGACGGCGCCGGCGCGCAGACCTTGTTCAACCTGCAAGCCGCCAATTACAATTTGTTCGAAGGCATCACCTTCCGCAATGCGAACCTGCTGTTCCTGCTCGGCCTGAAGGACATCGCCGGCTCCAGCGGCTTCACCCTGAAGCACGCGCGCATTTATGACGTCGGCCGCGCGGTTCAGGACGAATGGTCCGGTTCGAAGAACATCACCATCATGGACAACAGCTTCATCGGCCGCCACGACCCCGCGCATCTGGTCGGCTGGAACGGCAACTGGCCCAAGCGCGCCGCCGGTTACGAACGCGTCGGCGGCCCTGACGGCTCCGAATACGCGATCAAGCTCTACGGCCAGGGCCACGTCGTCGCCCATAATTACTTCGCCAACTGGCACGACGGCATCGACGTCGCCACCTACGGCAATCCCGACGGCACGCCGAACGAGGTGCGCGACCGCGCGCCGGTCTCGATCGATTTCTACAACAATGATTTCGACAACATGGGCGACAACTGCATCGAGGCCGACGGCGGCGCCCACAACATCCGCGTGTTTCGCAACCGCTGCTACAACACGTCAGGCGGCGCCCTGAGCGCCGCGCCGATCGCCGGCGGCCCGGTGTATTTTTTCCAAAACCTCGTCTACAACGCCGGCACTTCGGACGCCACCAAGTACCGCACCGCCGCCGGGATCCTGACCTGGCAGAACACCTTCGTCGGCAACGTCGCGGCCAACGTGCCGAACATCCACTTCGCCAATAATCTGTTTCTCTCCGCCGGCTCCAAGCCGCTGTTCGCGATCACCACCGCGACCAGCTATTCGAGTTCCGATCACAACGGCTTTCGCCCGAACGACGGCGCCAAGGAGAACTTCATCTGGAATTCGCCGCCGCCTGACATGCCGATCGGGCCGAAGGAAGCCATCGTCAAGCGCGGCTTCTCGACCCTGCCCGACTATGTAGCCGGCACCGGCCAGGACAGGCACAGCCTGCTGGTCGACTACAATATCTTCGCCAAAGCGCAGGCGCCCGATCCCGACGACATCGAAAAACTCTACGTACCGGAGGATTACGACTTCACGCTGGTATCGGGTGCCGCCGCCATCGACGCCGGTATGGTGTTGCCGACGATCAACGATGGCTACACCGGCAAAGCCCCGGACCTCGGCGCCTACGAGTTCGGGCGGCCGCTGCCGAACTACGGTCCGCGTACCCCGGTGCCGGGCGCGCCGGTGGGCGACGGCAGCATCCGCACCATCGCCGGGCCGCCCGGAGGCAAGTAGCGCGAAGCTGTACGGGCGGAGCCTCGCAAACAGGGCTATTTTCAGCTAATACGACGATTGAGCATTTGCACGTTGTCGGACGTTCATTGACGAAGATTTCGAGTCCGGGCCGAGTTGCTAACAGAAAATCTTTTTGGGAATTTGTATGCGTTTGCGTTTTTGTGTCGTCGCACTGGCTGCGACATCGCTGATGATTTCACCTGCGCAGATCCACGCCCGCGGCTTCGGCTGGTTCTTCGCCCACTCCAAATCGCCGACAAACTGCTCGGGACAGGGTGTCGTCGCGACTTACTACAATTCGGGACGGCGCACCGCGAGTGGCGAGGTGTTCAATGCGGCCGGGCTCACCGCCGCCCATCGCACGCTGCCGCTCGGATCGCGGGTAACGGTCACCAATCCGGATAACGGCAAGTCCGTGACCGTCGTGATCAACGATCGCGGTCCCTTCACCCATGGAGTAACGCTGGATCTCGCGCATGGCGCCGCGCGCGCGATCGGCATGCGCGGGACGCAGTGGGTATGCATGATGTGATCGCTACGCCGTCTGGTGCCGCTGCAGGAAGGTTCGCGCGCGGTTGATGGTGCGCGCCTTCAGCTCCGCCGGCTCCTTCCACGGGTACACCGTGATCTCGGCATTCGGGCAGAGCGAGGCGACATCGACCGAAGTCACCATCGGATGCGCGGCGACGTCGTCCGGCAGCACCAGCATCGGCGTCTGGCATGATTTGGCGAAATCGCGCGACACGCTGTACACGAAATCGGGCTGCACGCGATAAAGGTTGTGCAGATATTTCTCGATGGTTTCCATCGACACTTCAGGCCGCCGCTCGCGCATCTCCTTGGCCCAGGCGGTCTTGCCGGCGTCGTACATGTAATCCGGATGCGACGGGCCGTGCCCGACGGGCTGGCTCAGGATCGCGGCGGTGACGCGCCGCGGCGCCCGCTCCATCAGCTTCATCGCGAACGGACCGCCGATGCAGTTGCCGAAGAAGCCGAACTTTTCGATGCCGAGATGGTCCATCACGCCCGAGCTGGTCGTCGGCGAACGCGCCCCAGGGATCCTCGACCGGCACCGGGCCGGAGGACTCGCCGCCGGTGGCGTTGCGCTGGTCCATGGTGATGATGCGGAAGTCGTTGCTTGAACTCCGCGGGAATGTTGATCACCGCATCCGCGTCCAGAACGCCATGCAAGAGTTCAACCCGCCGCCGGGTATCGCCAGCAGCGGAAAGCCCGAGCCGATCTCGGCGTAGCGGATGACGGACATCGCCTTTCTCGTAGATGCCGACCTTGGCGCCTTCGGGCAATCCCGCAACCGCGCCCGCCGGCTGCGCCTGGGCGAACACCTGCGATACCACATTGGCTGCCGCGGCGGCGGCGCCGCTTGCAAGAACGGTGCGTCGGCTGGAATCGATCATCGGTTTCTCCCTTGTCGCTATCGTTGCTTGCGCGGCTACTTGCTCAATCGATCGCGCGCCGTCAAGACAGCTGAATGCCCCTGGTTTCCGGCGAGAACCTGATGACGATTGCGGCCAGCACGAAAGCGACGATGTTGGTGCCCATGCCCAGCCGGAAACCCGCTTCGGAAACCGCGAGCGAGCCGATCAGATAGGGCGCGAGGATGCCGCCGAGCCGGCCGGCGTTGTAGGCGATCCCCATGGTGACGCCGCGCGATCCGGAGTCGGGCACGAGCTCGGCGGTGAAAGGCCCGAGGCCCGCGAACAGGCCGGTGATCCCGAAGCCGGTCCAGAAGATCGCGACATACAGCACGGCCTGTTCGGCGGCCATCACGAACACCAGCACCGAGATCGCGCCGATCAGCAGATAGATCAGGAAGCTCGGACGTCGTCCGATGCGATCGACGATCGCCGCGAACACCAGAAATCCGCACAGCGAGCCGACCTGCTGCGCCATCACGAAGCCGAGGCTGTGCACGAAGTTCAGGTGCTTGACGGTGATCAGGAAGGTCGGGGTCCAGGTGAAGACGCCCCAGTAGATATATTGGCAGCAGAACACAAAGGCGAGCGCCCGCAGCAGGCCGCGCATGTTCGCGCCCGACAGCGCTTCGCGTAGGCTGCCGCGTTTCTGTTCGGAGCCGGCGCGCCGCTGCCACAGCGGCGACTCCGGGGTGATCCGCGCCAGCAGCGCGATGATCACGATCGGCAGGAAACCGACGATGTACAGCGCGCGCCAGCCGTCGCCTTCCATGCCGCCGAAGGAGTAATCGACAATGGCGGCCGCACCGATCGCCAGCATCGAACCGATCGGCAGGCCCATCTGCATCAGCGCGCCGCCCCGGCCGCGATATCGCGACGGCCATGTTTCCGCGACCAGCGCCGCCCCCGAAGTCCAGGCGCCGCCCATGCCGAGACCCGCGCAAAAGCGCAATAGCGCGACCCAGCCGGCCGAAGGTGCGAACGCCGTTGCCCCGGAAAAACACGAGTAGAGCGCCACGCAGATCACCAGCGCGCGCACGCGTCCGATGCGATCGGCGACCCACCCGAACACGATCCCGCCGCACACGAGGCCAGCGGCGAGGATGCTTCCGATCGCGCCGGCATCCGCCTTCGACAGAGAGAACACCACGACCAGAGCCGGCATCGTCAGCGACAGCAGGAAGGAATCGAAGACGTCGAACGCCCACGCGGACCCCGCCAGCGCCAGCGTGCGCCAGCAGGCGGATGACAGCTCGGCGTACCATGGCGCGCCGTCAGCCGGAGCCGCCGCGCTTTGAGGCAACGGAACACTGCCCATGCTTCCTCCCATCGCGGGCTGCCTCTGCGGGCATGCTCCGTCAAACCGATGAGAGCGGATTATCGAGGCGGGATCGAAAGTGTCAATACGCGCAGACTGATCCAGGCCGGATCGGGACGTCGGCTGCGTCATGGCCTTACTCGCGTTACGCATCGCTGCGCCGCGAAGCGTCGCCCTGGATCCCTTCAGCGGTCCGCGCGATCGCCCGATTGCTGGGAGTGAGCTGCATCACACACCGGCCGTCGGACTTCGAACGCCGTTCGTCTCCGTCGCGTCTATCAGCGTGAAAGCGAACGCAACGTCGTTTGCTCGAACGCAACATGGTGGATGACATGACAGCAACAATCGCAGTGCCCTCGCCGGCACAGGCCCCCGCAGCCTCTGTCGGGGCAGCGCTACGCGCCGTCGTGGCGCGCGGCAAGGACATCAGGCTGTCGCCACTGTGGAAGAAGGCCTTTGCCGGCAAGCGCAAGGACCACCGCTATTACGAGATCGTCGAGGATACGATGCATCCCGAGATCACGCACCGCTATCTGATGATCACGGATCAGCTCAGCCAGGCCGGCACCGTGCAGCCGTTCTTCGTCACCTCGATCGACATGGCCGAGGGCGTCGGCGCCGGCATCAAATCCTGGATCGAAACCGTTCGCCGGGCCTGGCCGGGCTTCCTGCGCACGCGGGTGCTGATGGTCGGATGCGTGGCGGGTGAAGGCGTGCTCGACGGCGACGTGACCTGGCAGATGCAGGCCATTCCGGTGCTCAAGGACGCGCTGGTCCAGGAAGCCTACAAGCTCGGCGCCGGCCTGATCATCTTCAAGGAATTTCGCGCATCGCATCGCGCGGTGCTGGACCGGCTGCAGGTCGACGGCTTTGCCCGGGTTCCGAGCATGCCGATGACGCGGCTGAATTTCGACTTCGCATCGTTCGACGAATATCTGTCGAAGAAGCTCGGCTCCGCCACCCGCAAGAACCTGCGCCGCAAGTTCAAGGCCATCGAGGCGACCGATCCGATCGAGCTGACGGTCTCGACCAACATCGAAGCAGAGGTCGATGAGCTCTATCCGCTCTATTTGCAAATCTACGAAAAGTCCTCGATGCATTTCGAGAAGCTGACCCCCGAATTCCTGGTGCAGCTTGGCCGCAACATGCCCGACAAGGTGCGCTATTTCGTGTGGCGCCAGAACGGCCGTCCGGTCGCCTTCAGCATCTGCACGATCGACGGCGATACCATCTGCGACGAGTATATCGGCATCGACTATCAGTCGAGCGTCAGCTCCCTGCTCTACCACTATACGTTCCGCGACATCGTGAACTGGGCGCTCGAAAACGGCCTCAAGGCCTATGCCAGCACCGGTCTTTGCTACGACCCGAAACTGCACCTCAAGCAGGAACTGGTGCCGCTCGATCTCTATGTCCGGCACCGCTCAGCGATCGGCAATTTCATCATGAAGTACGTGGTTCGGTGGCTCGACCCGACGCGCCACGACAAAACCCTAGCGGAGTTTTCCAACTATGCTGACCTCTGAACAAACCCTGCCGGGGCTTGGCCTGAACCTCTCGGCCAGCGCCAAGGCCTACGGCAAGCTCGGCGCGTGCGCCGGCCTGCTCGCGGCCGGAGAGATCCTGCTCAAGATCGGCGCGACCGCCCAGCCGGACTCGCCCATGACCCATTGGGCCACCTGGATCGGCATCGTGTTCTACGTGCTGAACTTCGTCGCCTGGCTCGAAGCGCTCAAGACGATCCCGGTGGGTATCGCCTTCGCGGTGCAGAGCATCGTCCAGTTGATCGTACCGATCTCGGCATGGCTGATCCTGCACGAGCAGATCAGCTCCAGCCGCGGACTTGGAATCCTGTTGGTCTTTGTCGGTGTCTTCCTCGCGGCGGCACCGTCGGCAGTTGCGGAGGAACGTCTATGACCGCCACCACGATTTTACTCTGCCTGTTCTGCCAGGTCCTCGTCGTTGCCGGAAACCTGCTGCTCAAGCATGCGATGGCCGGCATCGACGGAGAGCAACGGTCGCGGCTTCAGACCGGCCTATGGCTGTTCGGCGGCATCGCCCTGTTCGCCCTGTGGTTCTTCCTGTGGCTCGATCTCCTGGGCAAATACGAGCTCAGCCAGCTCTACGCTTTCGAGGGCATCGCGCCGGCGTTCGTGATGGCCAGCGCCTGGCTGTTCCTCGGCGAAAAGGTGCCGCTGCGCGGCTGGGTCGGCGTCAGCCTGATCGGCGCCGGGCTGATGCTGGTAGCGGGCGCGTAAGACGGATCATCATTGCGCCGCGGAGCGTTCAACCGGTCCCGCCACATGGCTGCGCAAGGTCTTGACCATCTCCGCGTCGACGGGCGATGCCGTGTTGCCCCAGCTATTGCGAATGTAGGTCACGACATCGGCGATCTGTTCGTCGCTGAGACGGTAGCCGAACGACGGCATCGCCGGCGAGGTCGGGAAAGCGTTGGTTCCCGCGCCCCTCACCCCGGTCAGGACGATCCGCACCAACGTCGTCGGATCGGCCTGCCGGACGATGGCGTTGTCGGCCAGCCGCGGGAAGATGTGCTCGATACCCGAGCCATTTTTTACGTGGCAGGCCGCGCAGGTATCGACGAAGATGGCCTCCCCGATCTGCATGCGCGGGTCGCTGGCCGGAACCGCCGAGGGCACCGGCACCGCGGCTTCGCCGCGCTCCTTCAAATACACCGCGATCGCCTTGAGATCGTCGTCGGGCATTTTCGAGGTGGAATCCTCGACCACCTCCCGCATCGGGCCGCTGGCCGTGGAGCTCCGGGTGTGGCCGGTCTTGAGATAGTTGCACGATGTCGTCGGCCGACCATTTGCCGAGCCCGGTCTGCGGATCGTTGGTGATGTCGGGCGCGGTCCAGTCGTCGATCCGGTTGCCCTGCAGGAACAGGTCGGCCTTGCTGGCGCCGAACGCGTTCATCGGCGTATGGCAGGCGCCGCAATGGCCGAGCCCTTCCACCAGATAGGCGCCGCGATTGAATTCGGCGCGAGCGCTTCGGATCGGGCGCGAACGGCGCCGGGCTTGAAGAACAGATGTATTCCAGCCGATCATCAGCGGCACGCACGCTGAACGGAAACGGCAGGGTACGGCGGTTGACCCGATTGCTGACCGGCGCCAGCGTCTTCAGATATTCGTAGATCGCATCGGTATCCTCGGCGCGTGACCTTGGTGAAGTAGGGATACGGAAACGCCGGATAGAGATAGCCGCCGTTGCGTCCCCGCCCGTCATGCATCGCGCGCGCGAAATTCGGCCTTGGTCCAGCGGCCGATTCCGGTCGCATCGTCGGGCGTGATGTTCGGGGTCATGATCGCGCCGAACGGCGTCGCCAGCGCAAGCCCGCCGGCAAACGGCACGCCGCCGGGCGCGGTATGGCAGGCCACGCAATCGCCGGCGATGGCCAGCGCGCGGCCGCGCTGCGCGATGACATAATTGTCGGGATCGGCCTTGGCGTTGCCGGCGACGGCCAGCGCGGCGAGCAGCGATCGCAGCCGCTCAATCTCATGACTGCACCAGCGGGCCGGGTGATTTCAGATATTTCTTGATCGCCTCGAGCGACCAGTAGGTCAGCGCGCCGACGGTGCCGGTCGGATTGTAGCCGGCATTCTGCGGGAACGCCGAGGCGCCCATCACGAACACGTTCGGAACGTCCCAGCGACTGCAGATAACGGTTGAGCACGCTGGTCTTGGGATCGCTGCCCATCACCGCGCCGCCGGTGTTGTGGGTCGATCTGATACGGCACCACCGACCACGGCCCGGTCAGGCGATTGACCTGCGTGGCTTTGGCGCCCATCGCCTTGGCGATCTCGTCGCAGCGATCGGCCATCCAGTTCGCCATCTTGCGCTCGTTGTCCTGGTAGTCGAACGTCATGCGCATCAGGGGACGGCCGAGCGGATCCTTGTAGGTCGGATCGAGGTCGAGATAATTGTCGCGATAGCTCATCACGCTGCCCTGCGCGCCGACATTGGTGACGCGCTGATAGGTGTCGCTGCACCGCCTTCTTCCACTGGCTGCCCCAGGTCGGCGTGCCGCGCGGCGTCGGGTGATACTGGATCGGCCGGCCGTTGGTGTGGGCGCTGGTGATCGACGCGCCGCCGACAAAGCCGTGCGGCCCGTGATCGAAATTGTCGCTGTTGTAATCGTCCGCCGCGACGCCGAGCGAACCGGCGGCCGCGAACGGATTGAATTTGGCGTCCTCGAAAAATGCCGTCGAGCCGGAACCGGTCTGGTAGGCGTAATTGCGCCCGACCACGCCCTCGTCCGCTGGCGGGATCATAGGGCTTGCCGATGCCCGACAGCAGCAACAGCCGCACATTGAACAGCGCGTAGGCGCAGACCAGCACCAGATCGGCCGGCTGCTCCCACTCCTCGCCGTCGAGATCGACATAGGTGACGCCGGTGGCGGTCTTGCCGTCGCCGGACAGATTGACCTTGGTCACCTCGCATTCGGTGCGGGCCTCGAAGGTCGGCTCGCGCACCAGTGCCGGCAGCACGCAGGTCTGCGGCGAGGCCTTGGAATAATTGGCGCAGCCGAACCGTTCGCAGAAACCGCAATAGGTGCACGGCGCCATGCTGCAGCCATAGGGATTGGTGTAGGCCGCCGAGATATTGGCGGACGGACGCGGAAACGGATGCAGGCCCGAGGCCGGCCGCGGCCTTGGTGAACAGCTCCTGGGCATAGCCCTGCTTGCATCGGCGGCGTCGGATAATCCCGTGTCGCGCGCGCCCTCGAACGGATTGCCGCCGGGCTGGATCTGCGCCCTTGAGATTGCCGGCCTTGCCGGAGATGCCCGCGAGGTATTCGAACTTGTCGTAATAGGGCTCCAGATCGTCGTAGCTGACCGGCCAATCCTGGATCTGATGGTTTTCGGGGAAGATGCCGCTCGCCGTAACGCTCCATCATGTGGCTGCGGATGCGAAAATCGTCCGGCAGGAAACGCCAGGTCTGACCGTTCCAGTGCACGCCGGCGCCGCCGACGCCGTTGCCCGGCAGGAAGCTGCCCCATTTGCGGATCGGCAACGCGGTCTGCGACGAGTTGTTGCGCATGGTCAGGGTTTCCTGCTTCGGCCGCAGGAAGATGTCGTGGCGCACGCCGTAGCGCAGCTCGTCCGGCGCGGTGCCGATGTTGAAGTCGGTCGCGGTGTCGCGCCATGGACCGCGCTCGATCGCGACGACTTCGAGGCCGGTGCGGGCCAGTTCAAGCGCCAGGATCGAGCCGGTCCAGCCGAGCCCGACGATCACGACATCCTTGCGGGGCAGACGGCGTGTCATCAGTGCTCTCCCCACGCCGGACGGCCCTGCATGCTGACCGGCGGCAGCGTGTAGGCCTGGTTGGGCTTCTCGATCACGTCGCGATAAGTCGTAGCGCACGCCGGGGAAACCGATCAGCTTCCAGCCCGCCATGTCGCGATTGCCGCCATAGATCGGATCGGCGAAATAGCCTTCGATGGCGTTGGCGTGGACCGCCGCAAACAGCATCCGGCTGCTGAAGTTCGGCAGCGCGACATCGCCCTTCTCCATCCCGGTCAGCAATTTGTCCTGCTCATCGGCAGCGAGCTGCACGAAGCCGCGGCCGCCAAAGCTCGACTTGCAGTAGGAATCCAGCGCCGCCAGCCCCATGCCGGTATTGCTGCCGCGGCGTCAGCGGCGATTGCAGCCCCTGGGTCGGCAGCGGCGCGGCGGCGAACGGTCCCTGCATATAGAGCCAGTCGTGCCCGCCATAGGGTCCCGTCAACTGCCGGTCGATGAAGGTGGTGACGCCGGCATCCTTGGCGCCGGGGCCGAGTTCATCGGTCGGAATCAGGCGATCGACGATGGCATCGACCACGGCGGCTTCGTCCGCGCTGAAGAACAGATAGCCGCCGGGTTTGACCGGGACCACCGGATAGGCCTCGTTAGGATCCCATGGCAGGACTTTTGTCACGACCCGCGCGCGGGCGCCGGCGGTGGTAATCAGCAGCGCGGCGCTGGCAAGCAGGGCCCGGCGCGTGATTTGACCGGAATGTTTCGATGCTGGAGGCTTCTTGCCCCTCGAGTGAACGGCCCCGCGCATCATCGGCTCCCCTTTTCTTATAGCCGGCTTCTCAGTGCCGATTCTTCGTAGTCTGCACCTTTCGCGCGGCCATGTCAGGGGTGAAAATCGTCGAGCGGATTTTATGGGGGGATCGCGCGACCCATGCCCCGGCCGATGAATGACGCCATCGGAGTTGATATCGCGAGCCATTGCCACCGATTGTTGCAGCGCATGGCGATTGCGAGCCCAGGGCGTTGCACAAAAGCCCGCCGACGTTTTACGTCGGCGGGCCCTTGATGTCATCGATGGCTCAGGTCAGTCGTTCCGATTGCCGACCTTGCGCAACTAGTGCCCAGCGAAGTCGAAGAAGTCGAACAGGTCGCCGATTGCCGGGCTGTTGACCGGCACATAGGGATTGTTCGGCGCGTCGAGCGGGTTCGGGAAGTTGTCGCGGCTGCGGTGGGTGATCGGCCGCAAGCTCCAATTGCGCTCGATGAACTTGACGATCGAGACGTGATCGGCGTATTCGTGCGAGATGTGGCCCGGCTTCACGAACGGCGAGACCACGATCAGCGGGATGCGGGTGCCGTCGCCGAAGTAAGTCCAGCGGCTGCACGTAGCCGGAGTCGTAGTAGCCGCCGCCTTCGTCGAAGGTGATGAAGATCGCCGTGTCCTTGGCGTAGGGCGAGGCCTCGACCTGATCGACGATCTTCTTCACGAAGCCTTCGAACAGATTGAGCTTGGAGGACGCCGGGTGGCCGTCGGTGTAGCCGCTCGGCTTGACGATCGAAACCGCCGGCAGCGTGTCCTTCGCGATGTCGGTGTACAGGTTCACGGAGTCCTGGATGTGGGCTGCGACCTGATCCGGATGCGACATGATCGACGTGTCGTACTGGAACGGGTTGCAGATGTTGCAGTATTCGTCGGCCGTCGGCACCGGCCGTGCCGTAGTTCAGCTGGTACGGATCGTTGACGTAGTTGTTCCACTGGTCGCCGTAGTATTTCCAGGAGACGTTGGCCTCGTTCAGGCTGTCGCCGATGCTCGGCGTCGACGACGGCGGGATCGTGAACGGCGTGTTGGCCGGATTCTGGTCGGTGTAGGCGTTGTTGCCGTTGCCGAAATAGCCCGGGTTGTAGTTGTTCAGCAGATAGTAGTGGCCCGGCTCGCAGTTCGGATTGGATCGCGGCAGCGACGTTCAGGTAGTTCAGGATCGGCTTGACGCCGGGCTGGCTCGGATCGGAGCAATCGCTGTAGGAGCCGCCGCCGGAAACCGGCGACGTCGGGCGGCGGAAAGCCGGCGTTATAGCGTCGCCGTAGCCGTCCTCGGTGTACCAGTTGTTGGTGCCCGTCGCCGGGTTCGGATTCTCGATTTCGTTGACGATGCCGGCATCCGCCGTACCGCGTGAAGACCTGCGCGCCGTTGGGCGGCGCAGCCGCGTTGCCGTTGCCGTCGCTGAACCAGATCATGTCGGCGTGGCCGAACATGATGTGGTTCGCACCGGTGCCGCCGTTGACCGACTGGTGGAAGTTGTCGCTCATCGCGTATTTCTGCGCCAGGCTCGTTGAAGTAGGGCACGTCGCCCTTCTGCACGTTGTAGAAGCCCAGCGCGGTCGAGCCTTCGCCCGTGGTGGTCGCGCCGGCCGAATATTCGGTGGAGAAGTTGGACGGCTGCGCCGCACCGTTGGTGCCGGCGCCGACGGTCACTTCGACCCAGGAGAACAGATTGCCGTTGCAGCCCGACGGATTGTCACGGCTTGCGGCCGAGGTGCTGCAGTTCAACTGCTGCCACATCTGATAGAAGCGATGCACCGGGCTTGCCGCATAGGCGTCGTAGGGCATCTGGGCGCCGTTGGTGAGCTGGAACGGGCCGGCCGGCAGCGCGTTGACGTTGCTGATGCGCTGGTCGGGCGTCTGCGAGGTCTGGCCGGTGCCGCCGGTCAGCAGGTACTGATAGTAGTCGGAAGGCAGGCCGGATTCAGATTGCTGCGCCAGCGCCAGCGACGCCTCGCAGGTCGTGATCGACGCGGTGCCGCACTTGTTGGGGATGTAGGAGACGTTGGGACCGCCGACCAGCGGCGCCGGCAACTGGTCATTGGGGAAATTCTGCTTCGGCGGGCTCAGCAGGAACGCATCCGACGTGCCGACGTCCTTGGCCGATTGCTGATGCGCCTTCTCGAAGTTGGGGCCGGGAACGGCGTTGTTGTTGGCATCGAGCTTGATGATGCCTTGCGACAGCATGTTCATCACGCTCTCGCCCTTGCCGTTCGGCATGTAGGTTGCGAACACGTGGTCAAAGCTGCGGTTTTCGCCGATGATGACGATCACATGCTTGATCGGCGTGCTGGCCTGGTTGCCGCCCTTGCCGTTGCCATTGCCGCCGGGGTTTCCGTACCCGCCCGGGTTTCCATAGCCGCCCGGAAAGCCCACCGGGATCTTGAACGCGCCGGGAAATTGAAATCCTGCCGGAAGTCCAAAGCCCAGCGGAATTTCCGGAATCGCAATACCTTGCGCGAGAACGGGGCTGGCGATGAACTGCCCCAGCGCGATCGCGCTGAGCGTCAGGCGGCAACCCTGCAGCCATGGTGATTCGTCTTGGCATCAAAGCTCTCCTTTGTTTGGTTGGTGGGGCAGCGTAGAAGTCGTGGTCTCGTTCGGGAGCACCCGGATCATTCCCATCATGCCGCCGTCCTCATGCTCGAGGACGTGGCAGTGGTAGACGAAGGTGCCGACGATGTTGGGATCGCGGAAATCCATGCGCAGGCGCACGCTCGGGTACTGCAGCATGCGGCCGTTGTAGTAAGGAACGTTCACGGTATCGCGCAGGAACGGCTCGTTGACCGCGATGCCCGACCAGTCGAGCAGCTGGAAATGAAGCTGATGGATGTGGAAGTCGTGCAGCTCGGTCGAGCGGTTCTCGATGATCCAGTCTTCGACATCGCCCTGCTTCACGACGATATCAGGGGTATCCGATTGCGGATCGAACGGCTTCGGCGTTTCGCCGTCATTGGTGAGAAAGAACTTCGTCGGACTGTTCGGGTCGGCGGGATTTTCCGGTTGCTCGGAGAAATACAGCTTTCTCACCCGCACCGGCGCGACGGTTCCGAGCCACGGCCGGTCGGGCCGCGGCAGCGGCTCTGAATCAGCCGGCAGCGCCGCCTGCGGCTGAGTTGCGTCGGCCGCACTCGTGATCGCCAGCAGCGCGCGATTGGGATCGTTCTCGCCGGCGGGCCCGGTGTCGACCGCGCGCGTCACCAACAGCGCGCCCTCTCCCGCCGGCGGACCTTCGACGATGAACTCCGCGCGTGATCCAGGCGGCAGGCCGATATGATCGACCCATTGCACCGGCGCCGACGGGCTGCCGCCGAACTTAAGCGGCACGCCGTCGATAGCGACAACACCTAGCCGTTGCGGCACGCGACGCTCCAGCAGCGCCAGATTGAGATAGGTGATCGCGGAGGCATTCAACACGCGCCACAACTGGCGCTCGCCTGGCCTCATCGTCATCGTCGCCGGCCGATAATCCGGATACGGAACCGGCACGAAATTGACCGAGAGATCCTTTGACGGCTTGCCGAAGCCGGTGCCGGTATTGGCAGCGTCGCCGTCATTGTCGAGCTGGCTCTTCGGCATCACAGGTTCCGACTTCGACGGCGGCGCGTCGGGATTGACCAGATCCTGATCGCGGATCACCAGCACCCGCTCGGGCAGGCCCGCCAGCGACGAATCGGCCCGCTCGATGCCCTCGATGATCAGCGCGCCGGAAGCGCCGCCCAGCACCTGCGTCTTGCTGAAGCCATGAAGATGCGGGTGATACCAATAGAGCCCGGGCGGCGCATCGTCGGGAATGCGCAGGCGATATTCGAACGGATTGTCATCGGGCTGGATCGAAGTTTTCAACACGTCGTCCTGATGACAGACCGGCGGCACCGTCAGCCCGTGGAAGTGCAGATTGGTCGAGACCGGCGTCATCGCACCGCTCGCGCACGCATCGACAGGCTCTCTTCGCGGTGCAGATCGGCGCTCCGGCCAGCGCACGGTCGAGCGCCGGCGTCGTATCGAGGTCGACGAGGTCGTTCTTGAAATGAACGATCAGTTCGTCGCCCGGTTTCAGCCGCAACGTCGGTGACGGTTTGCCGTCCGGCGTCAGATAGCAGTAGCGAACCGTGCCATCTGCCAGCTTGGCATCATGGACGCTGAGATCGGTCTCGAGCACGCCATTGCGGCTGCGCAATTCCGCGGGCTCGGCGATCGCGCTGCCGGGATCCGGTCGCACGCAAACATCGTGAGGCTCGCGTTGCGCTTGCGGCAAGTCCTTGGCGCTGAGCCATGCGGTCATGCCGCTCGCGACGAGCCCGAGGCAAACTGCGACGATGACGCAAAAAGTGGTCGAATATCGTCGAAGCACGCCGCCCGCCCATGCATACCGACAGCCGCGCAGCAACGCATCGACGCCAGGTACGGCGTCAACTCGTCGTTTTATGTTTGCGCACGCTACCGAGTGTTGTTGTTTTGACAGCGCGACGCTACGTGCGTCGTATTGCGGGATTTTGGCAGGTTTCTAACAACCGAGTGACAGCGCTTTGCGACACTTCAGCGCGGGATTTTTCTTAGCAACCCGATAAGGTCTTATTAAAAGAAACGTTTTTCATTTTATTTTCTTCGCAACGCAGCCTGCGGCGACAAGCCATCGGCGTTGAGGATTACCGGCGCGGTCAATTCTTTTATTTGTCCGCTCGGTTCCGGCAATGTCAGCACCGTTATCTGCTGATCCTTCTCCATCGACACTTGCTGGCCCCGCACCACGCGCAGTTTCCAGCCTTGATAGTCTTCCCCAAGCTTCAATCGAAGCGGCTGCTTGGTCGACAGATCGAGAAAGATGCCAAAGCCCTGCTCATCGCTCGCGACGGTGCCGACCAGCGACAATGGTGGCCGCTCGACTTCCCTCTTTCGCGGTGGCGGCGGCGCAGGCGTCGGCCTGGTATCGACCGCGGACGGCGGCGGCCGGCGCGATGGCGAGAAAACCGGACGGTCGCGGGTATCCGACAGCTTGGCCAACGGAATCGCCCAGAGAGGATTGGCGCTTCGCGGCCGTGCGTCTTCCACAGCTCGCAAATCGGCGGCGCAAAGCGACAGCACGATTGCGACGGATGCGATGGGTAGGCCGCGGCTCATGAAGTGCCTCGCGATTGTCCGCGATCCGATCGTTAGCAAACGAGTGCGACGGTTTCTTATCGCGCGGCGTCGAAGGCGACGGATTTACCGCTACACGTCACGTGGCCGACCTGACGAATGATCATCGCGCCGCCACCCACGGCCTCACGCCGCCAGCACGTCGCCGATCCGGCCGCGGATCACGTCCCGCTCCTGCTGATCGGTGCCGCGCATCGAAGCTGACGTCGTAGGCGATCACCGCCGGGCGTTGCAGCACCACGATGCGGTCGCCGATCTCCAGCGCCTCGCTGATCGAATGGGTGATGAAGACGGCGGTCTTGCCGTTTTCCTTCACCAGCCGGACGAATTCGGCGCGCAGCCGCCCGGCCGTCGATTCGTCGAGCGCCGAGAACGGCTCGTCGCACAGCAGGATATCGGCATTGGTCGCGAACGCGCGCGCGATCGAGACGCGCTGGCGCATGCCGCCGGACAGCGCGTGCGGATAGTCGTTCTCGTGGCCGCCGAGGCCGAGCTTGGTCAGCCAGGCTGGGCCGCGGCGCGCCGCTCCGCCACCGGCGTATCGAGCATTTCGAGGCCGAGTTCGACGTTCTGGATCGCGGTGCGCCACGGCAGCAGCCGATCGTTCTGGAACACGATCGCCATCTTGCCGCGAAACGAATCGAAATCCGCGAACGGATCGCGGCCGCTGACCCGGACGGTGCCGCTGGTCGGCTCGGTCAGTCCGGCGATCATGTTGAAGATGGTCGACTTGCCGCAACCGGTCTTGCCGAGGATCGCCAGCATCTGGCCGGGACGAACATCGAGATTGAGATCGTCGACCGCGCGATAGGCCGCCTGCGTGCCCGGCTTGCCGAACACCTTGGAGACGCCGGCCAGATGGATGGCGGCATCGGCCGGCGACCAGTATCCCTCATATCGCCCGCTCCGACACCGCGCGATAGCGGAACGCGGTATTTTCGATCAGCGTCAGGACGCCCTGCACGATCAGCACGAAGAACACCAGTTGCAGCGTCCAGGCCAGCGCGCCGGCCATGTCGAACAATTGCTGCTGCTGCAGCAGCTCGATAGCCGACGCCGCCGGTGGCGCCGACCAGTTCGGCGACCACCACGACGCGCGAGGCGTTGCCGAGATTGACTTTCCAGGCGGTCAGGATGTCCGGCAGGATCGCCGGCGCGATCATCACCCGGAACAGTTTCATCCGCGTCGGCCGGAAGCTGAACACCATCTCCATCAGATCCCGCGACATCGCGCGCAAGGCGCCGAGCACCTGAAAGGTGAAGGCCGGCAAGGTCGTCATCACCATGATGAAGAAGATGCGAAACTCGACGCCGTGAAACCAGATGATCGCGAACACCACCCAGGACAGCGCCGGAATGCCCTGGAACAGCGACAGGATCGGCGACAGGAAATTGTCGACCGCGCGCGAGCGCACCATCAACAGCGCCAGCACGCCGCCGACGATGAAGGCGCCGGCCAGCCCCGCCAGGATGCGCAACACGGTCGCCAGCACATCGGCGAACATCGAGCCGTCGGAGAAGATGTCGATGCAGCGCCAGAACACGTCGATCAGCGACGGAAACAGGAAACGCGGAAAAAACAGCGAGGCGAATTGCCAGAGCGCGATCACCACGACGAACGGCAGTACCGAGGTCGCCGGCGCGCTTGGCCGCTCCAAGCAACGTCGTCGTCCAGTCGCGATGGTCCGACCTCGTGGCCGCGGCGTCGCTCATTTTGCCGGCGCCTGGTAGATCGTCGACGGCGCCGGATCCGACGGCAGGAAGGCGATCGATTTGCCGGCGGCATAGACCGACTTGATTTCCTTGCCGACCTCGGAGGCCCATTTCACGTTCATGCCGAGCCGGTCATTGGCGCTGATCAGGTCCGCGATCGCCTTCTGGTCGTCGGGCGTTCCCTTGGGCGCGATCAGTTTCGACGCCTCGTCGGGATGCGCGGTCACCCATTCGGCGGCTTCCTTGTAGGCGGCGTAGAGTTTCGGGATCAGCTTCGGGTTCTTTTCCGCCCAATCGATATGGGCGGCGACGCCGAGATAGGGAATGTTGCGGCTGCCGGTGAATTTCTTCCAGCTGTCGGCGATGCCGATGTCGATGGTGCGCATGCTCGCTCTTCTTCGACAGCAGCGTGGTATAGGCCGGCTCCCACAGCTGCACCGCCGCGGCGCGATCGGCCATCGCGTAGCCGATCAGGCCGGGGGTCGCGGTGTTGACCACGGAAAATTTCGCAGGTGTCGGCGCCGAGCTGCCGGGCGAACCAGTCGAACATCACGTAATTGGTGGTGCCCTTGGCGGCGGCGAGGTCCTTGCCTTCGAGGTCCTTCAAGCGTCTTGATCTCGGGCCGCGAGGTGACGACCGCGCCCCAGTAGTCGAACAGATTGAACAGATACGTCACCTTGACGCCGCGGATATCGGCGAGGCCGACCGTGCAGCAACGACGCGCTGCCGCCGAGCTGGAATTCGCCCGAATTGAATTGCGCGGTATAGGCGTCGGGCGTGCGCTCCTCGAACTTGATCGCGAGGCCGTTCTTCTCGTCGAGCTTCTGCGCCTTGATGACCGGCGGCAGGAACGCCCCGAGCGACGGCGGCGCCGAACACGACGATCGACAGCTTTTCGGGCTCTTCCGCGCTCGCCGACGTGGCGAAGGCCAGCGCGGAAAGCAGGAAAATCGTCGCTATGTTGCGCTTCACCGTTCCATCCCCATCCCCACAAACTCTCACGCCAGCACTTATTTATTTTTGCGATATCGGCGTCGGACACCGGGAATATCCGGTGCGGCGACCATGCCTGCAAACGACTTATCCTGACCGGGCGTGAGTTTATCTCAACCGAACGGCATTTCCAGCCGTTGCGGCATCAGAACTTCCATCCCATCGAATGCGCCCAGGCCATCGTCACTCTGTTCGGTCTCGCGGCCGGCCTCGGTCAGCCAGTCGCAGAAATCGCCGATCGCACTCCAGTCCTTGACTTCGTCGCGGAACAACGCGCTGTAGGCCCGCTTGCGAAGGCCGAGCGGACCGAAGGGAACGCAGAGCCGCTTGTCGACCAGTTCATCGATCACCAGGAACAGCGGATACAGTCCGACTCCCATCCGCTCCTGGGTCGCCTGCAGCGCGAAATACATCTGTTCAAACCGCAATTTGGTCTGATTGCTCGACATCTCGCCGCCGGCCGACAGCAGCCATTGCCGCCAATCATAAGGTTCGGTCAGATAGGTGATCAGCGTATGCTTGATCAGATCGGCCGGCGTTTTCAACTGGCCGCGCTCCAGCAGATCGACATGACAGACCGGCGCAATCAATTCGGTCATGAAATGAATCGATCGCCAGCCCGGCATCGCCGGCTGCTCGCCACGGATGGCGACATCGGAGCTGGTATCGTTGGCATTGACCGGGCCCAGCGACGTCGTCAGCCGCAGTTCGACGTCCGAGCGCTTGCGCTGAAATGCCGCGATCCGGCCGATCAGCCAGCGCATGGTGAAGGTCGGCGGCGCGTTGACCCGCAGCACTGCCGGCGCGACGTGCTGCTGCATGTCCATCGAGGCCAGGGCCAGCCGGTCGAGGATCGCGGTGACCTCGCGGAAATAGATCTGCCCGGCATCGGTCAGGCTGAGCTGGGACGGCGCGCGGCGAAACAGCTTGACGCCGAACCAGTCCTCCAGCAGCGCGACCTGCCGGCTGACCGCGCCATGGGTGACATGAAGTTCTTCGGCCGCGTTGGTGAAACTGACATGCCGGGCGGCGGCTTCGAACGTCCGCACGGCATTGAGCGGTGGCAATTTTCTCACGCCCCGTCCGGCCTCCCCTGATATTCCGCATTGGCGTCGGCCGATCACCCAGATGCGACGGTTGCGCTCGGTTTTCTGGCATCGAAGCTAGTGGCAGGGAACCTAGACGGCAACCCATATAAAACTGCCAGGCCGTGAGTTTTAATCACGGCCTGCGCGCGCGGTAGCCCGTGGATGTTCCGTAGTTATTGCGCTGCGAGGTCTCTTGCCGAGCTCAAAGCGCGGAAAGAAACTCACGCCCGGTCAGGATTACTCGTTTGCGAATGAGCGCCGCCAGCGGCCGATAGTGATGGCGGTGTTGAGCCATCGCGTCGCGCCTGACGATATCGAGCAATCTGACGAGGAAATCCTTATGACAAAACTTTCCGTGGCCATTATCGGGGCCGGAATGGGCGGCCTCGCGACCGCCGCCGCCCTGCACCGCGCCGGCATCGAGGCCAACGTCTACGAACAGGCCGCGAAATTCACCCGGCTCGGCGCCGGCATCCAGATCGGCTGCAACGCCATGAAGGTGCTGCGCGGGCTCGGGCTGGAAGCACCGATGCGCGCGCATTCGTTCTATCCGCGCTCCTGGAACAACCGGGAATACGACACCGGCGAGATCCGCTTCGACATGATCTTCGGCGAAAGCGCCGAGGCGAAATACGGCGCGCCCTATCTGCTGGGCCATCGCGGCGACCTGCACTCCGCGCTCGCCAGCGCCGTTCCCGCGCAGGCCGTGCATCTCGATCACAAGCTGGTCGGCTTCGAACAGAAGTCCGACGGCGGCGTCAGCCTCGCGTTCGCGAACGGCCACAAGGTCGAAGCCGACGCCGTGGTGGCCGCCGACGGCGTGCATTCGTTCGTGAAAGACAAATTATTCGGCAAGGACGATCCCAACTTCACCGGCCGGATCGCCTATCGCACCGTGTTTCCGGCATCCCTGCTCAACGGCTACGAGATCGACGACTGCACCAAATGGTGGGGGCCGGATCGTCATATCGTGATCTACTACGTCAAGCCGGACCGCAGCGAAGTCTACTTCGTCACCAGCCAGCCCGAGCCCGACTTCACGATCGAATCCTGGTCGGCGATGGGCGACGTCAAGCGAACTGCGCAACGATTTCGCCGGCTTCCATCCGCAGGTCCACCATGTGCTGGCCGCCTGCCCGTCGGTGCACAAATGGGCGCTGTTCGATCGCGATCCGCTGCCGCGCTGGAGCGACGGCAATGTCACGCTGCTCGGCGATGCCTGCCATCCGATGACGCCCTACATGGCGCAGGGCGCGGCGATGGCGATGGAGGATGGCGCGGTGCTCTCGCGCTGCCTCGCCGGGGTCGATCGCGACGGCGTGGCCGAGGCCTTCCGCCGCTTCGAGGCGACGCGCAAGCCGCGAACCTCGCGCATGCAGTTGAGTTCGCGCACCAATACCTGGCTCAAGAACAAGACCGATCCGGATTGGGTCTATGGCCATGACGCCTGGAACGCGCCGCTCGCCGAACTCGAAACGGCTTGATGGCGACCAGAGCGATGAGCAAGAACAAGCCCCGCAGCGAGAAGTTCGAGCGCGGACTGAAGACCCGGCGCGGCGTGCTGGGCGACGCCTATGTCGAGCGTTCGCTGTCCTCCGCCGACGACTTCAATTGGCCGATGCAGCAACTCGCCACCGAGTACGCCTGGGACGAAATCTGGAACCGTCCCGACCTCGACCGCCGTAGCCGCAGCCTGCTCAACCTCGGCATGATCGCCGCGCTCAACCGTCCGCATGAATTCAAGATCCACGTCCGCGGCGCTTTGAACAACGGCATCACCAAAGCCGAACTGCGCGAGATCTTCCTGCAGATCGCGGTCTATTGCGGCATGCCGGCCGGGCTCGACAGCTTTCGAAACGCCAAGGAAGTGTTCACGGAGATGGGTATCAGTGACTGAAGCAGCACTCATCGAGGACAAGGAATGGCCCGGGTTTGAGCGTGTGACGGTGCAAGGCGCCGCCGGTCCGCTCAGCGTTCGCCTCGGCAACAAGGCCGGCAAGGAAACGATCCTGTTCAACCACTCGCTTCTGACGGCAAGTGCGATCTGGCACCGCCAGGCTCGGTACCTCGTCGAGGCGGGCTGGCGCGTGATCTGCCTGGATATGCGCGGACATGGACAGTCGGCCACGCCGCCCGCGCCCTACGCTATGGACGATCTGGTGCGCGACAACATCGCGGTGCTCGATGCGCTCGGCGTCGCGAGAACCCATTATGTCGGGGTATCGCAGGGCGGCATGACCGGACTGGGTCTCGGGATCCGGCATGCCGACCGGATCGCGAGCCTGTGCATCTGCGCCGCCCGCGCCGACGCGCCGCCACCGTTCGCCGCAGCCTGGGAAGACCGGATCGCGCTGGTCCGCAGCAAGGGCATCGACGCGCTGGCGGGGCCGACCACCGAGCGATGGTTCGGCGCGGAGTTTCTCGGCAGCCATCCCGCCGTCGCGGCCGATCTGCTGGCTTGCATCAGGCAAACCTCGGCGGAAGGCTTTATCGGTTGTGCGCAGGCGATCCAGGGATTGAATTATCTCGGCGACGTCCCGGCGATCAAGGCCCCCTTGTCGCTGGTCATCGGCTCGCGCGACGACGGCCTGCTCGAGCCGATGCGCCATCTCGGGAAAATCCTGCCGCACAGCGAGTACAACGAGATCGACGGTGCCGGTCATCTGCCCCAGATCGATCGTCCGGCCGAATTCGACCGGATCTTGCGGCACCATCTGCGGCGCGTGACCGGGTAAACCCGCAAGACCGCTCTCAAGAAACGATCACAGGGAAGAGTCCATGTCGCGTGTGCAGGTAGCGTTGCTTGTCGTGTTTTGCCTCGGTCTCGCGCCGACGGCGCATGCGGGCGAGGACTGGCCGACGCACACGCTCACCATGATCAACCCGTTCGCCGCGGGCGGCCCCAATGACGTGGTGGCGCGGCTGATGGCGCAGCGCATGGGCGAGATGCTGGGACAGCCGATCATCGTCGAAAATGTCGGCGGCGCCGGCGGCATGAACGGCGCCGACCGCGTCGCCAAAGCCGCGCCCGATGGCTACACCTTTCTGCAGGGCACGGTCGGCACCCAGGCGCAGAACCAGACGCTGTTCAAGAAGCCCTGCCTACAACTCGACCACCGATTTCGCGCCGGTCGCGCTGATCCTCGAAGCGCCGCTGGTGCTGATCGCGCGCAAGGACCTTCCGGTCAAGGACATGAAGGAATTCGTCGCCTACGCCAAGGCCAACAAGGACAAGATGCAATTCGCCTCCGCCGGCACCGGCTCGGCGATCCATCTCGGCTGCGCGCTGATGAACCTGATCGCCGGGCTCGACGTGGTCCATGTCCCGTTCCGCGGCGCCAATCCGGCGATGCAGGACCTGATCGCCGGCCGGGTCGACTATCTCTGCGACATCATCACGACAGCCAAAGTCCAGATCGACGCCGGCACCGTCAAGCCGATCGCGGTACTGACCAAGGAGCGCTCCAAAGTGTTGCCCGACGTGCCCACCGCGATCGAGCAGGGCTTCGATGTCGAGGCCTACACCTGGAACGCCTTCTTCCTGCCCAAGGGCACACCGGTACCGATCGTGCAGAAACTACGGCAAGCCACGGTCGAGGCGATGAAGACCCCCGCCGTCCGCGAAAAGCTCGAAGCCGCGGGGTTGATCCTGGTTTCGGACGATCGCACCACGCCGGAATACCTGGCGAATTTCGTCCAGAACGAAATCGTCAAATGGGCGGCCCCGATCAAGGCCAGCGGCGCGACCTCGGATTGAGAAAGCGTTTGATCTGATCACGCGACAGATTGCGCCATCAACCTGAGAGTCTGACCGGGAAAGCAGTTTTACCGTTCTGGCACATGGTTCGAGACGCCGCTGCGCGGCTCCTCACCATGAAGCCGAGAGAAAATATGAGGACCTCATCCTGTGAGGAGCGAGCTCTTGCGCGCGTCTCGAAGGATGGTGTTCAGCGCCGTGCGTGCGGCCATCCTTCGACGCTCGCCGAAGCCGGCGAGCACCCAGGATGACGTTCCCCCTCTACTCCACCGCCCCTGTCAGGTTTCGGGTGGCGAAGAATCGCTGGAGAGCCCAGATTAGCCTCAACAACCGATATCAGGAGGCTGTCGTGAGCGAGAAAAGCTATTTCTACAAATTGATGGATTCGCCGTTCGGTGAACTGAAACTGGTCGCCACCGACAAGGGGCTGACCGCGATCCTATGGGAAAAGGACGATCCGCGCCGCGTGCGTCTCGGGCCAATGAAGCTGGATCCCGACAACGAATTCCTGAAAGAAACCGAGAAGCAGTTGAAGGCCTATTTCGACGGCCAGCTGAAGAAATTCACGGTGCCGCTGGATTTCAACGGCACCGAATTCCAGAAACAGGTCTGGGCGGCGCTGCTGACGATCCCGTTCGGCGAAACCCGCAGCTATGGCGAAATCGCCCGGCAGATCGGCCGGCCGGACGCGTCACGCGCGGTCGGCGCCGCCAACGGCCGCAATCCAATCTCGATCATCGCGCCCTGCCATCGCGTGCTCGGCGCCAGCGGCAAGCTGACCGGGTTTGCCGGCGGCCTTGATGCCAAGGATCACCTGCTCCGGCTCGAAGGCCGCGATCCCCTGCTCGGCCTCGCAGGCCAGCGTGGCCGCAAGGAGCAGAATCAGTCGCGTTGGGTCGTTCAGTAACTCCGCATCAAGGCCCGGTGCGGCCATCATATCCAAGGCCGTTGTTGCGTCGCAAAACAACAATCGCTTGATATGGGTGTCATGACAACCATATGGTGACGTCAACAACGCACGGATCGTTGATCCCGTGCCAAAAAACGTTGCCATGGGAGCGTTCATGCTGCGCCGAAGAGAGGTCATCGCCGGTCTCGCCGGCACCATCGGTGCTTCGCTCGGCGTTTCCGGTCTTGCCTCGGCCGACACCAAATTCCCTTCGGGCAATGTGCGCTTCGTGGTCCCTTTCACGGCCGGCGGCCCGACCGACGTGTTCGCCCGCCTGTGCGGTGACGCGATGTCGAAGAAATGGTCGGTGCCGGTCATTATCGAGAACAAGCCGGGCGCGGGAACCATTGCGGGCACCGCTGAAGTGGCGCACTCGCCGCCCGATGGCACCACGCTGGGCTTCGTCATTTCAGCGCACACCATCAACCCCGCGATACGCAAGAAGCTGCCCTACGATACCCTGCATGATTTTCGCGGCGTCAGCGAACTTGCGGAAGCGCATGTGGTCCTGGTCACCAATCCGGCCTTTCCGGCCGACGATCTTGCCGGCCTCCTGAAGATCGCGCGCGGCTCCTCCGAGCCTTTGGCGTTTGCTTCGCCCGGTACCGGGACGTCGACGCACTTGGCCGGCGAACTGTTACAGCGAGTGGCGGGCATCAAGATGCTGCACGTTCCCTATAATGGCAGCGCGCCCGCGTTGACCGACGTGCTCGCCAACCGGGTCCCGCTGATGTTCGATATCTGGCACTCGGTGCAGCAATACGTCGAAACCGGAAAACTCAAGGTGATCGGCGTCGCCAACGCCACGCGCATTCCGAACGCCGCGCAATATCCGTGCATCGGCGAGACTTTTCCGGGCTACGAGGCGAATTCGATTTTCGGTGTGGTCGTCGCGGCCAGGACACCCGATGCGATCGTTTCCCAGCTTTCCGCCGACCTGACCGGCTACATTCGCTCGCCCGAATTCGCGGAAAAGTCCGCGGCCCTCGGCATGGACCCGGTCGGATCGACCGCATCCGAATTCGACGACCTCATTCGCAAGCAGATCGCAAAATGGCAGGAGATTGCCTTGGCATCGAATATCTCGATCGATTGAGGTGATCCGTCTGATGACAGCGCAACAAACCCTGGAGAACTCCAGATGATGTCCCCCGAAGACAACGACAAGCTCACCCGGACCGATCGCAAGACCCATATGGGCGAGTATCTGCGCTCATTCTGGATTCCTGCGATGGTGCAGCATGAGATACCCGGTCGCGACGAGGCGCCGGTCCGGCTGCGCTTGCTCGGCGAGGATCTGGTGGTGTTTCGCGACACCGACGGCAAGATCGGCGTGATGGACGAGCATTGCCCGCACCGCCGCGCCAGCCTGTTTTTCGGACGCAACGAGGAATGCGGCATTCGCTGCGTCTACCATGGCTGGAAATTCGATACCGAGGGCAATTGCGTGGAGATGCCGAGCGAGCCGCCGGAAAGCGACTACCGCCGCAAGGTCAAGGCGCGCGCCTATGCCGCGCGCGAAACCGGTGGCCTGCTATGGGTGTTCATGGGCGATCAGGCCAACGTCGCGGCGATGCCGGATTTCGAATGGCTCGATCTGCCGGAAGGCCATCTGTTCGCCTCGCGCTGGGAACAGGAATGCAATTCCATCCAGGCCATGGAAGGCGAACTCGACGCCTCGCATGTCAGCTTCCTGCACCGCCGGCTCGACCAGCTCGACGACAACGCGCAGGCGCTTTCCGGCGCCTATTTCCAGGAGGACCGTTCGCCGCGCTGGCACGTCAAGGATACCGATTACGGATTCATCGCGGCGTCGCAACGCAATGTCGACGACAACAAAGCCTACTGGCGGCTCAACCAATTCCTGCTGCCGTTCTACACCATGATCACGCCGCCGCCGGATGCCGCGTTGATGACGCGGATGTGGGTGCCGAAGGATGACACCCATTGCTGGGTGATCGCGGTTAGTTTCCGGCGCGACCGCCCGCTGGGGACGGAAGAAGTACGCGCATGGCGCAACGGCGAAAACACCCATCGCCGGGTCATCCCGGGCACCACGATCCCGACCGAAACCCGGGCCAATGATTACAAGATCGACCGTCAGGCACAGAAAACCCTGTCCTTCACCGGCATCGAGGGCATTCGCGCCCAGGACGCGATGGTGACAGAATCGGCCGGGCCGATCGTCGATCGTTCGCAGGAGCATCTCGGCACCAGCGACATCGCCATCGTCAAGATGCGGCGGCGGCTGATGGCGGAAGCGCGCAAATTCCAGGAGACCGGCGAGCGGCCGCTGCCGACGCGCGAGAACAGGCTCTACCGGATCCGCGCCCATCAGGTCGTGCTCGATCGCGCCAAGCTGTTTCACGAGGACGACAGCGTGATGGCGGCGATGCAGGTCTGAGAACGTTCGCGGGATTGGTGGGTTACGCGCGCCTGGCGATGCGCTTGACGGGCGCATGTTTCGAAAACGGCAGGGCGGAGACTTTGCTCATCTGGGGGATGTGGTCTTCCAGATGCTTGGCGACGCGCAAAAATGTCTCGATCGATCTGGTGTCGAGACCCGCGGTCAAATTGTCATGCCGCCGCACCACTTCGTGGAAACTGCGATCGAGCAGCGCCGTGCCTGTCCGCGACAGCCTTATCTCCGATCGCTTGCGGGCATCCCCTTTGACCGCCTCGACCTTGACCAATCCTTTGTCGGCAAGCGTAGCGGTCTCGCGGCTGACCACCGCCTTGTCGAGGCCGGAACGGGTCCAGATGTCGTAGGCGCTGGCGGGACCGTATTCCGCCAGAAACGACAGGACGCGCCACTCGGCCAGGGACACGCCGTAACTCGCGGTGAAAAACACGTTGGCATTGGCGCGGAATTTCGCGACCAGACTCGATAGCACGGTCGGCAGATAGCGTTCGAAATCGATCGTCAGCCTGTCGCCATCAGCCTTCGCGCGCGCGCGTGTCGGGACCGTCTCGCGCTTGCCGGCACGCACTGCCATGGCCTGTCGTCTCCTTGAATCATCGGCTTGCCCTCCTGCATAGCGCAAGGGCCGCGCGTCGAACAGCTTACATCTGGCGCGACGCTCTCTTGAGGATCGCGTCGTGGACTGAACAAAGAAAAGAGGCCGCCCCTGGGGCGGCCTCTTGCATCGATGCGGCCCGGCCGATTATGGCGCCGATATCACGCCTCGACACCGAGCAGCTTGGCGGCGGTGCGGCCGAGGATATCGGCCTTCTCGTGGTCACTGAGCGAGGTGCAGGCGAAGATGTGGTCGACCGGCTCGAGCTGCCATGGGAATGGATAGTCGCTGCCCAAGACCAGCTGGCTGGCGCCGACCTGCGCCACCAGATGGCGGATCGCCTCCGGCGTGAACACCAGCGAATCGAAATAGATCTGCTTGAGGTATTCGGTCGGCTGCTTCTTGAGTTTGATATCGGGATTGCAGCCGCCCGGGATTGACCAGGCAGGCGTGATCGGAGCGATCGGCATAGGACGGCAGAATACCCGCCGCCATGCGCGGCGATCACCTTCAGCTTGGGGAACCGGTCGAAGGTTCCCTCGAAGATCATGTGCGACAGCGCCAGCGAGGTCTCGGTTGGGATAAGCCACCGCGTTGGCGAGCCAACCATTGCCGGCGGCCAGCTTGTTGAGTTCGGGGATGCCTTGCGGATGAATGAACAGCGACGCGCCGAGTTCTTCCGCCTTGGCCCAGACCGGATTGAATTTGGCGTCGGAAAACGCCACGCCGTTGACATTGCCGCCGATCGCGGCGCCCTTCAGTCCCTGCTTCTTGATTGCGGTCTCCAGCTCCTGCACGGCGAGATCGGGCGCCTGCAGGGTCAGCGAGGCGAAGCCCGCGAAGCGGTCGGATTTGGAAGCGCACAGTTCGGCGAGCTTCTCGTTCTGGATCTTGACCACCTGCCCGGCCAGATCGCGGTCGCGGTCGTACCAGTTCGGATTGATCGACAGCACTTCCATGTCGACCGCCTGCGCGTCCATCGCAGCGAAGCGCTTGTTGATATCGATGACGACCTCGTCGCCGCCTCGCACGGTGTTGGCCGGCCCTGGCCCGAGCAGCTTGCTGGCTTCCGGGATCACGCAATGGGCGTGGACGTCGATGGTCCTGACCCGCTTGCCGGCCACCATCACCGGCAGCTTGTGACGCGCGGGCTTGCTGGGCGTGGGCGCTCTGCAGAAGACCGCAGCTGCAGAATACGACGCCGGTCGCGGCGGCGGCGGTGCCTCGTTTCAGGAAATCACGGCGAGTGGTCGTCATAGTGCCTCCACTGTGCTGACCGGTCTGGGCCCACCGGGTCATGCTGTTTTTGTTAATTCCGCCACGCGGCGGATGGCCAGTTGGCCCCACCGTATGACACGGGCCGGGGCGGCAGCAAGGCTGCATCGCGGCCGTCGACGGGCCGTAGTTCTACGAAGCACAAGCGTTAATTGCAGATTAGGGGAGCTCCGTTACCGTCGCAGCAGCCCCGTTCGCCTTCATTCATTTCGCTTCATTCGACTGGTATTGCCATGAAAATCGGTACTTTATTGACGGCCGTCATCGTCTCGCTCTCAGCCGTTGCCGGTGGGTTGGCGGTCTACGTTGCAGCAACCAAGCATGGGACCATGGACAGGATTTCCGATGCGCAGCAGCGCCTCGAAATCGTCCGGGCGGTCGGCGACATGCCGCGGTACCTGGCTCCGGAACGTGGCTTCGCCACCAACATCCTGTTCGGGCCCGCGGTGATCGATCCGAAGCAGCGCGCCGAACTCGCCCCGGTGCGCAAGCTGACCGACGGCGCGATCGACAAGATGGAGCAGCTCAGGAAGAGCGCTATGCCGGGTCTCGATGACGGCGCGGCCGTCACGGCAGCGATGGGCGAATTGAAGGCCAAATTCGATGCGCTCCGCCTCGCCATGGACAAGGCGATGGACGGGCCGGCGGAACTCCGGCGCGACGCCGTGAAGACGCTGGTGGCGGGCTATGCAGAGTTCAGCCGGCTGGCCGGCAACCTGATCGACGATCAGGTGCGCAAGATGGCCATCCTCAATGGCGACGCTTATCGCCAGGCAAGCTACGCCAACGTGGCCTGGACATTGCGCGACATCGGAGGCCTCAATTCCAGCCAGCACAAAAATGCGGTGGGCGCCAACCGTATTGCGACCGAAGCCGAGCGGATCGAGCTGAGCCGCCTGCAAGGCATGGCCGATCAGGCGATGGCTCCGCTGGTCGAGCTGCGCGGCAATCCGAATACACCTGCCAATATCACGGCAGCCCTGAACAAGATGAAGGAAGACTACATCGACCGCTTCGGTCAGGAACTGAAGATGACCATGGTCGGTGCGGTCACCGGACATTTCGAGCATGACGTCGAGACATTTTATAACAACTCGCAGATCGGCCTCGGCTCCATCATCGGAGTTCGCGATGCGTTTTACGACGACGCCGAGCAAATTCTCGATGCAGCCTATTCCGCCGCGCGGCTGAGCTTCCTGATGGCCCTTGTCGTACTGGCCGCCGTGATCGCCGCCAGCGCGGGCCTCGTGCTGGCGATCCGCCGCCGGGTCTGCGACCCGATCGTCGACATCACCGCCTCGATGTCCCGGCTCGCGGCCGGCGACATGAGCAGTGCCATTCCCGGAAGCGAGCGCGACGACGAGATCGGCGCGATGGCCAGCGCCGTCCAGGTGTTCAAGGACAACATGATCAAGGCCGAGCGGCTCGCCGCCGAACAGGCCGCGGAGAACGACGTCAAGATGCGCCGCGCCCGCGCGCTCGACGATTTGACCAAATCGTTCGAGACCAGGGTCAGCGAACTGGTGAGCGGCCTGTCGTCGTCATCGACGATGATGGAGCAAACCGCGCGTTCGATGTCGTCGACCGCGGCCGCGACCGACCGCCAGGCCGGCTTCGTCGCCAACGCCTCGCAGCAGACCACGGCGAATGTGCAGACCGTCGCCAGCGCCACCGAGGAACTGACCTCCTCCATCGGCGAAATCAGCCGCCAGGTGAAGCAGTCCTCGCAGATCTCCACCCGCGCGGTCGAGAACGTGCGCCGCACCGGCGATGTCGCTCAGTCGCTCGCTACCGGCGCGCAGAAGATCGGCGACGTCGTGACCCTGATCCAGAGCATCGCGGCCCAGACCAATCTGCTGGCGCTCAACGCCACCATCGAGGCCGCCCGCGCCGGCGAAGCCGGCAAGGGCTTTGCGGTCGTGGCCTCCGAGGTCAAATCGCTGGCCGGACAGACCGCCAAGGCCACCACCGAGATTTCGGAACAGGTCGCGGCGATCCAGAGCGCCAGCGACGAGACGGTTGCGGCGATCCGCAACGTCGTCGAAGTCATCACCGAGATCGACCAGATCGGCAACGCGATCGCCTCGGCCATCAATGAACAGGGAATGGCCACCCAGGAGATCGCCAAGAACATCCATGAAGCGGCCCACGGCACCCAGGAGGTCAGCGGGAATATTTCGGGTGTGCAGCATGCCGCCACCGAGGCCGGCGCCGCGGCGACCCAGGTGCTGGGCGCGGCCGAACAATTGTCGCAGCAGGCCAAGGATCTCGCCAGCCAGGTCAACGGCTTCCTGGCCGACGTCCGCGCGGCCTAGTCGCAAGGCTGCCACACGCCCGGCCAGGAGAACGGCCCGAACAGGCGCGCCCGCGGCACCCCCGCCGGCGCGCCTGTTTCGTTTCACCGGGGTCGTCTTGCGTCGTTGATATACGAGACATATACGGTTGGGACGGGTTTGGAACGCCGGCCTTCGCGGGCTTTTGGGTGATATTTGCGGAAAACACTGAAGTCGAAACTGCCGTCGAAGCATCCGCGCGCCGTCAAGGTCGAGGACGGCACATTGACCGATCGCGCCTACCACGAACTCGAGGAAATGATCGTCACGCTGCAATTGTCGCCCGGGACCGTGCTGTCCGAACAGGCGCTGGCTTTGCGGCTCAAGATCGGCCGAACCCCGATCCGCGAGGCGCTGCAGCGGCTGGCGCGGGACGGCCTGGTCGTGATCATGCCACGGCGCGGCATCATGGTCTCCGAGATCAATCTGCGCCTGCAGTTGCGGCTGCTCGAAGTGCGGCGCGAACTGGAGCGGCTGATGGCCAGCGCTGGCCGCCGAGCGCGCCACGGCGGAGGAGCGCCGGGAGTTCGCCGAGATGGCGGAAGCCATGCTCGCCGCCGCCGCCAAGGCCGACGACATCGCCTTCATGCGGCTCGACCAGCGTTTCAACGTTCTGATCGCCGAAGCCGCCCGCAATGAATTCGCGCGACGGTCGATGGGGCTGATGAACGCTCTGTCGCGCCGGTTCTGGTATCAGCACTACCAGGAAGTCGCGGACCTGCCGCTGGCCGCCAAGCTGCACGCCGCGGTCGCCGAGGCGGTTTCGCAACGCAAGGCCAAGGCCGCGGCGACCGCTTCGGACCGGCTGATCGACTATATCGAGGATTTCGCGCGCAAGACGCTGGATCGCTGAGACTGCTTTAATCGAAAGTGATGACGCTGCGAATGGTCTCGCCGCGTTTCAGCGCGGCGAAGCCTTCATTGATTTCGTCGAGCGCGATGCGGCGCGTGATCAACTCGTCGAGCATCAACGATCCCTCCAGATAGGCGCGCGCCAGCAACGGAAAATCGCGCCGCGGCCGGGTGTTGCCGTAGCTGACGCGGCGGATGCGCTTTTCCTGCATCAGCGAGCCCCAGCGGAACGACACATCCTGGTTGACGTCGATCTTGCCGAGCCAGATCACCTGGCCGCCCGGCCGCACCGCTTCGGTGGTCAGCCGAAACGCCGCCGGGCTGCCGGCGGACTCGATCACGACATCGACGCCGCGACCGCCGGTCTCGCGTTTGGCGATGGCGACCACGTCTTCCCTGGAACCGTCGACGCCATGCGTGGCGCCCATCTGTGCGGCCAACGCCAGTTTTGCGATACCGAGATCGACCGCGATGACCTTGCCGGCGCCCGCCAGTCGCGCGCCCTGCACTGCCGCCAAGTCCGACCGCGCCGCAGCCGATCACCATCACCGTGTCGCCATGGGCGATCGCGCCGAGATTGAGCGCCGCGCCGACCCCGGTCATGACGCCGCAGCCGATCAGGCAGGCCCGATCGAACGGGATTTCCTTCGGCACCGGAATCGCCTGCTGCGCCGGCACGATGCAATATTCGCCGAACGATCCGAGATACATCAATTGCCTGAGGTCCTCGCCATCGGCGAGCGTCGCCCGGACCTCGCCGTCGAACGAAACGGCGCTGCGGGCCGTTGCCGAGATACTGCTCGCACAGGATCGGCGAATCGCGGTCGCAATAGAAACAATGCCCGCAATGCGGATTCCACGACAGCACGACATGATCGCCGACGGCGACGCCACGCGCGGCCGGTCCGATTTGTTCGACGATGCCGGCCGCCTCGTGCCCGAGCACGATCGGCATCGGGAAGCGCAGCGATCCCTCGATCACTTCGAGGTCGGTGTGGCACAGGCCGGTGGCGCGAATCCGCACCAGCACATCGTCGGCTTTCAACGCATGCGCGGTGACGGTCTCGATCGACAGCGGCGCGCGCGCCTCACGCAACACCGCGGCGCGGTACTGAAGCGGCATCTAGGCGACCGCCTGGCCGGGCAGCGCAGTCACGGCCAGATCGATGTCGGACGAGTTCATCTCCCACTCATTGCCGAAATTGGCGACCACCGCTTCGCATGAATGGCTCGGCAAGCGCTTTCGCCATCTCGGAGTCGCCGAGATGATCGACCAGCAGGGCCAACGCCAACTGGCGCGGTTCCGGCCCTTCATAGCTCCACTCAAACCCGTTCTTGGTGAATTCCATCACCTTCAACGCCGGATCGAGCGGCGTACCGTCCACCGTCACCTTGACGCCGTCGATGGTCCGGTCGCCCACATAGTGCTTCATGCCGCCCTCCCGCTGCTCAGACCGCATCCACCGCCCCACAAAACGCCCGGGGATTGCCGCAAATGCCCTTTGCCGCCTGATAGATTGGTGATATATCACGAACGACAGCCGCGCAAGCCGGCAGACAACGGATCCGGAACCAAAGGAAAAACCCGATGGAATTGTCATCGAGCGCCATGACCGAACGGCAGCGCAATTACCGGGCGACCTATCGCTACCGGATCGCCGGCTGGTACAATGGCTGGCTCCACGTCTTCGTCATCTATGTGATCGGCTTCACCGCGCTGTCGGTGTATTTCGCCAATGTCCGCGATCTGCGCTGGTGGGAGCTCGGCATCGTGCCGGTGACCTTCCTGTGCGCCAATTTCTTCGAATGGTGGATCCATCGCTACGTCATGCACCGGCCGTCGCAGGTCAAGGCGTTCCGCGCGATCTACAACCGGCATACGCTGATGCATCATCAGTTCTTCACCGAGAAGGAGATGCGCTTCGCCGATCATCACGACTGGCGCGTGACGTTCTTTCCGCCCTACGCGCTCGTCACCTTCACCATGATGTCGATCCTGCCGGCGCTGGTGCTGGGCTGGCTGATCTCGCCCAATATCGGCTGGCTGCTGATCTCGACCACGACATCGATGTACCTGATCTACGAGTTCATGCACTTCTGCTGCCATGTCGACGAAAACTGGTTCGTGCGCCATGCGCCGTTCGTCAACACCATCCGGCGTCACCACGCCGCCCATCACGACCAGTCGATCATGATGGAGCGCAACATGAACCTGACCTTCCCGGTCATGGACTGGCTGATCGGCACCTCCGATCTCAACCGCGGACTGATCGGCCATCTGCTCAACGGCTATGACGGCCGCTTCGTCAAAACCGACATGCGCAAGACCTCGCGTACGCCGCGGCCGATCGTGGCGTCGCCGCCGACCGGTTTTGCCACTCCGGCCGAGTAACGGCCGCGCATGAATGCGATCGAGCCAAACTGGGTTTCGCTGCTCTGGTTCGCCGGCTGCGCGATCGTCTGCATGCTGGCGTTTCTGATCGTCGCCGGCATGTTCCCACTCGGCTCGCGGCCGGATACCGCGAAATCCGGCGGCATGGTGCTGTTGATCGCCGGCAATGCCACCCTGCTCGCGGTGTTGCTGGTCGCCACCGGCCGTTACGGCTGGATCGAGTTACGATGGAGCACGCTGATCGTGGTGACCGGCTTGATCGTGCTGTTTACGCCGGGACTGTTCCAGGCCTGGCCCGCATCGCTGCGCGATAGCCGCGCCGGCCTCGTTGCACTGATCGGAATCCAGACAGTCGCGCTGGCCGCGCTTGCTAAAATGGATGCGCCAGCTTGGGCTAATTTGTCTTGGGCTAATTTGTCATGAATTTTTGCGGAGATTGAAGATGCCCGTCAAAATCAAGCTTGGCCTGTCATTCGCTGTGGTGATCGTCGCCCTGATCGCGGCCTATGTTCAGCACACACTTGGCCACGACACCGTGCAGTATGTCGTCGCGTTTCTCGGATTTTTCATGATCTTCGCGATGTGGCTGTTTCCCGAGGTCAAGCGCGAGGAAAGCGGCGGCGGTATCCGACGCGACGCTGCACCACGATAGATCAAGCCATCGGCCCAAGGCTTCGCTCAATAAGACCGCTTCGCTCGATAAAGACCGCTTTACTCGATAACGACCGCCAACTGGCTGATCAGGTTGGCGAGCTCTTGCAGTTCGGCATCTTCCTGGTGATCGACCGTGTAAGCGAGGCGCTCGACGCATTCGTCGTAACTGAAGGGCACCATCACCGCACGATCGACTAACGCTGCCTGTGGATTCAATCTCATCGGTCGCGCTCCGTTGTTACCGGCGCCGCGAGCTTAGTCTTGGTTCATGACGGTCACACCTTAAGGTTCGGTCATCTTGGCCGAATTAGCTGTGTGACAGCGATGTGTATTCAAAAAAAGCCACACATTCGCAGGGCCTTGCCAAATTTTCCGCCGCGCCCGCCGGGCTACATCCACTTGTGCAAAACCCGGATTAACAGTCTAATAACAATGGAGGCGTTCGAACGAACGCCTGTTTCGTGCGCTCCAGGGCTGTAGCGCGCGCATAAGGCGACGCTTGCCGAACCCGCCGCGGAGGGGAAGGAAATGTCGTCGCTTGGTCCGGCGTTTTCCCCACGCGGTATTTTGTGGAGATGCGCATGAACCTCGATGCCTACCGGATTGTTTCCGAACCTTTCTATCAGCCCGTCGGCAACGAGATCGCGATCTTCGAGGCCGCGTTCGCCGAGCGCCTGCCGTTGATGCTGAAGGGGCCGACCGGGTGCGGCAAGACCCGGTTTGTCGAACACATGGCCTGGCGATTGGCGAAGCCGCTGGTCACGGTCGCGGCGCATGAAGACATGACCGCCTCGGATCTGGCCGGACGGTATCTGCTGGAGCCCAACGGCACCGTCTGGCATGACGGCCCGCTGACCATGGCGGTGCGTTACGGCGCAATCTGCTATCTCGACGAAATCGTCGAAGCCCGCCAGGACACCACCGTCGTGATCCATCCCCTGACCGACGCGCGGCGGATCCTGCCACTGGAAAAACATAACGAGATCGTGCCGGCCCATGCCGATTTCCAGCTGACGATCTCCTACAACCCGGGCTACCAGAGCGCGGTCAAGGATCTCAAGGAATCGACCAAGCAGCGCTTTCTCGCGATCGATTTCAGTTATCCGCCCGCCGCGGTCGAGGCCGCGATCGTGGCGCGCGAAGCCGGCACCGATGTTGCATTGGCGGGAACGCTGGTCGCGATTGCCGAACGCTCGCGCCATCTGCAAGGCCATGGCCTCGAGGAAGGCGCCTCGACCCGCATGCTGATTCACGCCGGCCGGCTGGTTCGAGCCGGATTGCCGCTGGCCGCCGCGGTGCGCTCCAGCATCGTGCTGCCGATCACCGACAATCCCGATATACGCGAAGCGCTCAGCGCGGCGGTCGAGGCCTGCATCCCGTGAGCTCCGCCGCCCAGACCGGCGCCACTGCACGTCGTCGCCTCGGCCGACGGCGCGGTGCGGCGGCTGCATGTCATGATGCGCCAGCGAGAGGCGCTGCGGCCGCTGTTCCGGCTGGCATGGGACGATCTCGCCGCGCGCTTTGACGAGGATGAACTCGAAGGCTGGGCCGCCGGCGTGCTGGCGCTGGCCGACGTCAATGCCGGTCCCTCCTGCCTTGTGTCATTCTGGGAAATCAGCCGGAAGCAACCAACCGGGCAAGGGATCGCGTCACTGATCGCCGGCGCGCATATAGCGGCGAATATCTGCCGCCACGCAGGCGCGGCAGCCACGGCGAGCACCATCAACGCCCTCCCCGTTGCCAAGCGAATCCTCGGCGCTGACCAGAACCTCTCGCGCTGGTGGCGCGCGATGGACGATCTGGCGCAGCGCGCCCCGGAATTTGTCGGCGCCACCGCGGCGCGAATGAGCGAGATCCTCGGCGCCGGTGATATCGATGCTTTCGAAAATTTCATCGCGGCTGGTCTGAAAATGTCGGCCGGCGACAAACGCAAGCGACTGGCGTTCTTCACACTTCAGGACGAGCTCGCCCGGCAATTGATCGAACGGGCCACCGGTGGCATCGGTTTCGCCGAGACCGAACGCCAGACCAAGGCGTTCGTCACCGCGCTATGGGGCCACCCGCCGCTGCTGCGCAGCTTTTCGAGCAGCAACGGCCAGAACGAGCAACGCCGATCCGGGATCGCGGGACCCTTGATCCGCCTGCCCGCGATCTATCGCGGGGTGCAGGGCGATGCGGCCTACGCGTTGTACCGCGCGGCGACCGCGCATGCACAGGCGCATCTCGAAATCGGCGGGCCGAGATTTCCAGTCGGAACCCTAAAGCCGCTGCAGATCGCGCTGGTCACGCTGATCGAGGACGCCCGCATCGAACGGCTGGCAATGCGCCAATTGCCGGGCCTGCGAAAGCTGTGGTCGCCGTATCATGTCGCCACACCGGGCGGCGTTGCGACGGCGCCGATCCTGCTGGCCCGGCTGGCGCGGGCGCTGTTCGATCCGTCCTATGCGGACGATGACGGCTTTGTTTCCAAGGGACGCGTGATGTTCGAAGCGAGCCTGGATCGCATCGGCGATCCCGCCATCAGCCGCGAGATCGGCATGCTGCTGGGCAACGATCTCGGCCAGATGCGGGTCCAGTTCAACAGCAAGACCTATGTCGTCGAGCCCGTCTATCGCGATGACGGTCTCGGCCTGTGGGATTTCGGCGAGGACGCCCCCGCCTCGGCCGAGGCGCTCGACCTCGCCATCGAGGCTGCGCGCGTCGAGCAACGCGAGCAGCCCGATCAGCCGCCGCAACCATCCGACCCGCAGGAGAATGACGGCGCGGTCGGTCGCGCCCGGCCGGCCGCGCCGGATCAACGCGGCCTGGTCATCGCGAAATATCCGGAATGGGATCGTACGCACCACGTCGAACGACCGGAATGGACCACCGTACGCGAAGTCGCCGCGCGACCGGGAAATCCACGCGTGGTCGAAGAGGCGCTGGATTCCGCCGACGTGTTGCGAAATCGGATCCGGCGGCTGGTGCGCGGCGTGCGCGTTGGCCGCATGGTCAGGCTCAAACGCCAGCTCGACGGCCATGACCTCGATCTCGACGCGATGCTCGACGCCGGCATCGCGCTGCGGATGCGGCAGGAGCCTGATCCGCGTATCTTCCGCGCCACAAGCTCGAAGCACCGCGATCTCGCGGCGCTGCTGCTGCTCGACATTTCCGAATTCGACGCGCGACCGCCTCGCCTCCGGCGCCTCGATCCTCGATGTCGAACGCCTTGCGGTCGCGGTGCTGGCCGAAGCGATGGACGCGCTGGGCGATCCCTTCGGTCTATTGGCTTTCGCGTCCAACGGACGCGAGGACGTCGAGATGACGACGATCAAGGCGTTCGACGAGCGCTACGACCGCGGCTGCATCGCCCGGCTGGCGGGATTGCAATCGGGCTTGTCGACGCGGCTTGGCGCCGCCATTCGTCACGCCGGCGAGACCATCGGCGATGTCGACAGCTTTCGAAAGCTGGTGATCGTGCTGACCGATGGCGAACCGTCCGACATCGATGTCGCCGATCCGCTCGACCTGGTCGAGGACGCCCGTCGCGCCGCGCTCGGCCTGCGGGCGCGCGGCATCGATGGGTTCGGCGTGGTGCTGGGATCAGGGGCCGCGAATTCGGCGGCGCGGATCTTCGGCCGTGGCAACACCATGCTGGTGCCGCGGGTCGAGGATTTGCCGGCACGGCTGGCGGAGCTGTATTTCAGATTGGCGCGACGGTGATTTGTCGCTGCTTTCAACGCCGTTGGTTCGAGGTTGTTCAAGCGCCTTGCTTGCAGCCCCCCTCCCCAACCTTCCCCCACAAGGGGGGAGGGAGCGCGCCGCGCGTATGGCGACGCCTGCGGCATAGACCACCTTCGTCAATCGATCGCGGAAGCGCACCGAGTACTGACCATTCCCTCCCCCCTTGTGGGGGAAGGTTAGGGAGAGGGGTGGGCCCCGAGCACCGTGCCCGTGAAAATCTAGCGATGCGCGGTAACCTTGTTCGGGATCCCCTCGATCGGGGCTTCGTCGGTGCCGACGGTCGGCCGCGTAAAGGCTTCGACCATTTCGCGGGTGCCTTCGGGATCGGCGATCCACTTGTTGTAGAACTCGTAGGGGCACGCCGCGACGCCGCGATCGCCCTCGCCTGAATTGATCAGCCCGGTGTAGCCGCGGTGGACCAGCTTGAAGAGATGGTTTTCAGACTGGCCGGTGCGGCGAGCGTCGCGGATCAGCATCTTCGAGAGCTGCGCGTACTGGATGCCGTATTCCTCCTCGCCGCATTCGCCGAGCGTGCGGCCATCGAAGCCGATGATCGCGGAGTGGCCGAAGTAGGAATAGACGCCGTCGAACCCGGCGGCGTTGGAAACCGCCACGTAGCAGTTGTTGGCCCACGCCATCGCCTTGGCCATGATGACCTGCTGGTCCTTGGCCGGATACATGTAGCCCTGGCAGCGCACGATCAATTCGGCGCCCTTCATGGCGCAGTCGCGCCAGATCTCGGGATAGTTCCCGTCATCGCAGATGATCAGCGAAACCTTCATGCCCTTCGGTCCGTCCGACACGTAGGTGCAATTGCCGGGATACCAGCCCTCGATCGGCACCCACGGCATGATCTTGCGATACTTCTGCACCACCTCGCCCTTGTCGTTCATCAGGATCAGGGTGTTGTACGGCGCTTTCTTCGGATGCTCTTCATGGCGTTCGCCGGTCAGCGAGAACACGCCCCAGACCTTGGCCTTGCGGCAGGCTTCCGCAAAAATCTCGGTCTCGTCGCCGGGCACGGTCGAGGCGGTGTCGTACATCTCCTTGGAGTCGTACATGATGCCGTGGGTGGAATATTCCGGGAAGATCACCAGATCCATGCCCGGCAGACCGGTCTTCATGCCGACGATCATCTCGCCGATCTTCCTGGCGTTCGCCAGCACCTCCGCCTTGGTGTGAAGCCGGGGCATCTTGTAGTTCACGACGGCAACGCCGACCGTGTCATTGCTCGAGGAAATATCGCCGTGCAGCATGTCGCTCTCCTTAGCGCTGTTTGCCAGTCGGTTTGGTTCGTCAGTCCGTTCGTCGGTTGAGCCCGCGCCTGACGCGTCGCTCGATCCGTAAATTCCAAGCAAGTCCGGTGCCGCGCGAATGCATTTCAATCCGCATCGCATGCCGATCGCAAAACGCAAAAAAGCCCGACGAATCCTCACGGATTCTTCGGGCTGCCTAGCCAACGCCAAACCAACAACACTGGTGGTCCGGCAGTGATTACGATCGAGACGTCATCGTTCAATCGCACTCTGCCACAAAACTAAACATCTTTGGCGCGGTACTGCAACAGTTCATTTGCGTGGATGATCGCAGCCGCCATGTCATCCATCGACAACCGCTTCGCCATCGCCTGACGGCGAATGTTTTCATACGCCTCGGCCTCGCTCAATCCCTGGCCATCCATCAGGATCGATTTGGCTTTCTGAATACGCTGGATGCCGGACAATTTGCGTTCCAGCTTGCGGATCCGCTTATCGGTTTCGCGCTTCTCCAACCAGATGCTGCGCGCAATGGTGAGATTGGTCAGCAGGCCGAATGGCCGGATCGGCCGCTCGATCACGGCGACCGCGCCGGCCTCCAGCACCAGTTGCAAGGTCGAGGGATCCTCGTAGCCGACGATCGCGATCAGGGTCGGCCGCAGGCCGTCGTTGGATTTAAGCAATCTCTGAATATCGCCGCGCACGTCATGCTCGACCGCGAGCAGCATCACATCGGCATTGTCGCTCCAGGTTTCCGGAACCGGCCACTGCGTCTCGACCATGCAGCCGATGCGGCGCAGATGTTCGACCAGGCTGACCCGTTCGCTGTCGGGCGGGTGAACCACCTGAACCCGCAGGCCTCTGAGGTCGCGAAGGATCTGGATCGCCACCTCATAACCTCAATGGTTTGATGTTTGCAGGTCGTCAGCCGACCAGTCGTCGAGACTCTGCACCACGCAATAGGGGTCAGGCTTGATCCGCACGCCGGGATTCCACACGGTCTGGAACCTTGCTGATTTGTCGAGCCGCGCGATCCGCGGCCATAAATAAGCGTGATTGTTTTCCGGATCGATCCGCACCCGGCCCTGCGGTGCGTCGAACTCGGAATCGCGCAGTTCCGGCAGCAACCGTTCGGGATCGTCAGAGCCGCTGCGCGCCAGCGCCCGCATCGCCAGGTAGACCTGGAAATAGGCGGCCTCGGCGGCAGCCGTCACCGGCGCGTCGGGACCATACTTGTGCTTGAAACTGGCGACGAACCGTCGCGCCGAGGGCGAGGACGACGTTTCGAAGAACGGCGCCGCGGTGATATGGCCTTCGGCCGCCTCGACATGCATCTGCGCGACTTCGGCTTCGCTGGTCGTCAGGCTGGCGATCGGCATCTTTGCGGGATCGAACCCGGCACCGCGATAGGCTTCGTAGAGCACGGAGGTGCCCTTCCCCACTACGGTCGAGAAGATCACGTCGGGCGAGGTCTGCTTGATCCGGCTGATGACCTTGTCGAAATCCTTCGCCTCCGCGGCCAAGGGCACGTAGATCTCTTCCAGCACCTCGCCGTTCCCCTGCACGACAAAGTCCGCCATCAGGCGATTAGACTCGTAAGGGTAGATGTAATTCGAGCCGACCAGCAGAAACCGATTGCCGTAGGTCGACAGCAGGAATTTGGCCAGCTGCAGCGCGTTCTGGTTGGGCGCCGCCCCGGTGTAGATGCAATGCCGTGAATATTCGAACCCTTCGTAGAGCGTCGGATAGAACAACAGGCCACGATGGCTTTCGACAACGGGCAATACCGCCTTGCGCGCGCTCGACATATAGCAGCCGAACAGCAGACGGACGCGATCGGTCTGCAACAGGCGCTCGGCCAGACCGCGAAACTGCTTGGGGTCGGAAGCGGGATCGTAGATGACGGGCTCGATCATTCGATCGAGCACGCCGCCTCCGGCGTTGATCTCCTCGATCGCGAGCAACGTGGCGCCGAGCTGAGATTGCTCGACCGCCGATGTCACGCCAGTTTGCGAAAAGAGCACGCCGACGCGCCACGGCGCCTGATTGTCTTCGCTTGACCCCATACCGGCGATCTGATCCTTCCCGTCGCTGACGACTGCGTATCAGTTCGAAGGAACTCAGATCGCGGCCGGATGATCAATGCGTAGGATCGCGTAGCACCGCCGATCACCCGTTACGGAACGCATAAGCGTAGCCATTGAGCGCGGGCGCGCCGCCAAGATGCGCGTAAAGCACTTTCGAGCCTTCGGGAAAATAGCCCTTCTTCACCAGGTCGATCATGCCCTGCATCGATTTACCCTCGTAGACCGGATCGGTGATCATGCCCTCGAGCCGCGCACATAGCCGGATCGCGTCCTTGGTTTCTTCCGACGGCACGCCATAGGCCGGATAGGCGTAGTCCTCGATCAGCACGATATCGTCCTCGCCAAGCGTCCTGCCGAGTTCGACCAGATCGGCCGTGCGCCTGACGATCTCCAGCACCTGCGCCTTGGTCTGTTTTGGCGTGAACGACGCATCGATCCCGATCACCTTGCGCTCGCGGCCGTCGGCGGCAAAGCCGACCGACATGCCGGCGTGGGTCGAACCGGTCACCGTGCAGACGATGATATAATCGAACGCAAAGCCCTGCTCCTTCTCCTGGGCGCGGACTTCCTCGGCGAACCCGACATAGCCAAGCCCGCCATATTTATGCACCGACGCACCGGCCGGAATCGCATAGGGCTTGCCGCCTTTGGCTTTCACGTCGGCGATGGCGTCCTCCCAGCTCTGGCGGATGCCGATGTCAAATCCCTCGTCGACCATCTGCACATCCGCGCCCATGATCCGGCTCAGCATGATATTGCCGACCCGGTCATAGATCGCGTCCTCATGCGGCACCCAGCTCTCCTGTACCAGCCGGCACTTGAAGCCGATCTTGGCGGCCACCGCGGCGATCATGCGGGTGTGGTTCGACTGTACGCCACCGATCGACACCAGCGTATCGGCATTGGACGCGATCGCGTCGGGAATGATGTATTCGAGCTTCCGCAATTTGTTGCCGCCATAGGCCAGCCCCGAATTGCAGTCCTCACGCTTGGCGTAAAGCTGGACCTTGCCACCGAGGTGTTCGCTGAGCCGATCCAGTTTTTCGATGTGGGTGGGGCCGAAGGTCAGAGGATAGCGTTTGAATTTCTGCAGCATCAGGTGAGCCCTTGTATCGGATCGGTCAGATGTTTCTGGCTCCAGATCTACCATTTTATCCGCGGATGGTGCTTTCAAGTTTGCGATCAATTGTGATCTCGCAGCTTGCGCACGAGAGACTTATCCAGATATCCTTTCACTATGTCGAGAAATATGAAAGATTCTTCCGTGCCTGAAGCTGTCGACGGGATCGATCTCAAGATGCTGCGCGCCCTCCAGAAGGACGGCCGCATCTCGAACGCGGAACTGGCGCAAGCGGTCGATGTCAGCGCGGCGACCTGCCACCGGCGGACGCAGCGGCTGTTCGAACAGGGCTATGTCACGCAGGTGCGCGCGATGATTAACCCCGCGAAAATCAATCGCGGCGCGCTGGTCATGGTCGGCGTAGTGCTCGACCGCTCGACGCCGGAGAGCTTTGCCGACTTTGAAAAGGCGGTCGCCAAACTCAAATTCGTGCTCGACTGCCATCTGGTGGCCGGCGACTTCGACTATTTTCTCAAGATCCGGGTCGGCGACATGGCGGATTTCAACCGCATCCATGGCGAGAAACTGATCGCGCTGCCGGGCGTGCGGCAAACGCGAACCTTTTTCGTGATGAAGGAAGTGGTCGACAACGCGCCGATGGATTTTTGAGACCGGCGCGTTGCCGCACTCAGACCTCGACCACGCGCTCCACATGGACGCGGCGGCAATCCATCTCGTATTCGAGATTCTCGACCGGCGGCCGGTTGAAATGCCAGGTCAGCCCGTTGCGGAATACGCCGCGCTTGCCGAGTTCGCTTTCCAGCAGCGAGTAGACGTCCTGCACGGTGTAAAGCTGACGCCGGTGGTCTGGCTCCAGCTCGCCGCCGAACGCGCTCATGCGCCGCTCCATTTCGTCGAGCACGAACTTTGCCTTTTCCAGCATGCCGGTCGGGCTGGTGTCGCCGAGCCGAACGATGTGGTCGCGATAGTTGGCCTTGCCCTCGACCGACTCGCCGCTGCCGGCGACCACGAACGAAGCCGGCGCATTCGGCGCGCAACGGTCGTGAACGAAAACGCATGAAAGCCCGGCTCCGAGGGCGGATCGATCTTCGGACAGACGTTGCTGCGCGCCACCGGATTGACGCCGTCCTTCATGATCCCCCATTCGATCAGGGTCTTGATGTAGATCTCGTTGAAGGCCTTGAAGCCCTCTTCGGTGAACGGCGCGGGCGAGCGCAATTCGCAGGCGCCGAACGCGGTCAGCGGCCGGCCGGCGGCCTTGATGATCTCGGCGATCTTCTCGAAGCCCTGCTTGAGCGGAACCACCTTCGAGAAGCGAACCCGCTCGATCGCGAAGCCCGGCAGCGCGCCGATGCCGCAGGAATACTGGCTGACGCCGGGCATGAAGCGGTAGCCGCTGTTGTCAGCCTCAATGGTCTCGATCATGGTGCCTCTTTCAAATGCTGTGACGGATTTCAGGTTTCGAGCACGCCGAGATAGGCGTCGCGGATGATCGGATCGGCGAGCAGTTGCGCGCCCTCGCCGTGCCGCACGATGCGGCCCATATCCATGATGTAGGCGGAATGGCAGAGATCGAGCGCGGTGATGACGTCCTGCTCGACCAGCAGGATCGACATGCCCTCGGCGTTCAGCGCCCGCAGCGCCGCGACCAGTTGCTCGACCAGCAGCGGCGACAGGCCGAGCGACAATTCGTCGATCATCAGCAGCCGCGGCGCGCTCATCAAGCCGCGGCCGATCGCGCACATCTGCTGCTCGCCGCCGGACAGCGTCGCCGCCGCCTGATGGCGGCGGTCGCGCAGTTTCGGAAACGTCGCGTAGACCCGATCGAGATCGCGGCTCAGCTCGCCGCGCGAGGTCTTGCGCGAATAGGCGCCCATCAGGAGATTGTCCTCGACGCTCATGGCGCCGAACAGCCGCCGCCCTTCCGGCACGTGCACGATGCCGTGCGCCAGGATCTGCGCCGCGCTGTCGCCGGTGACATCCTTGCCGTCGGCGAAATAATTGCCCGCCTGGGTCGGGATCAGCCCGGACAGCGCCCGCATCAGGGTGGTCTTGCCGGCGCCGTTGGAGCCGATCAGCGCGGTGATCTCGCCGCTGCCGCACGGCCATGTCGATGCCCCACAGCACCTGGATCTCGCCGTAGCCGGCGCACAGGCCCTGCAATTCGACGATCGGGGAATCAGCGCACGGATTCAGCCATGAGCAGCGTTCCGTTGCGCATATTGCTGGCCCAGATAGGCATCGACCACGGCCGGGTTCTTGATCACGTCGCGCGGCGCGCCGTCGGCGATCAACTGGCCGTTGTGCAGCACGATGATGCGGGTGCAGACATTGAGCACGACCTTCATCAGATGCTCGATCATCACGATGGTGATGCCGTCGGCGGCGAGTTGATGAATGAGCTTTGTCGCCCGCTCGACCTCGGCGCTGTTGAGGCCGGCATTGACCTCGTCGAGGAACAGCAGCTTCGGCTTCATCGCCAGCGCCTTTGCCAGTTCGAGCCGCTTGCGCATCGCCAGCGTCAGCGTCGCCGCCGATTGGCCGGCCTGCGCTTCGAGCCCGACGAACGCCAGATGGGCGCGGGCCTCCTCGCGGGCGGACTTCGAGGCTCTCGCCCGGCTGCGAGAACAGCGCCGCGGCCGCGACATTGTCGAGCGCGGTGAATTCGGCGAACGGCTGCACGATCTGGAAGGTGCGCGACAGCCCGAGCCGCGCCGCCTGAAAGGTCTTGATCCGCGTGATGTCGCGGCCCGTCGAAGGTCACCGTGCCGGAATTGGCCGGCGTCACGCCGCAGACCGTGTTGACCAGCGTGGTCTTGCCGGCGCCGTTGGGGCCGATCAGGCCGAGCACCTCGCCCTTGTTGATGCCGAGCGTGACCTCGCGCAGCGCCTGCAGGCCGCTGAACCGCCGCGATACGCTGTCGAGGCGCAGGATCTCAGACATGCTTCGCCTTCCGCCAACAGGCCGCGGATGCGCAGCGACATCAGGCCATGCGGCAGGAACAGCAACAGCAGCACGATCAGCAGGCCGAGCACGCCGCTGTGGATCTGGATGTAGTTGCGCCAGACCACCTCCTCGAGCGCCAGATACAGAAACGCGCCGCAGGCCGCGCCGAGCGGCGAGCCGAGGCCGCCCATCAGGGCCATCACGATCGGCTTGACCGAATAAAGAATGTCGAACACGTCGGACGGATCGATGTAATGCACCCACGCCGCATAGAGGCCGCCGGCGGCGCCGACGAAGCAGGCCGACAGTCCGAACGCGATGCTCTTGTACAGCGTCGCGTTGAGGCCGATCATGTTCGCCGCGGTTTCGTTCTGGCGGATGCAGACCAGGCCGAAGCCGAGCTTCGACATCGAGATCGCGATCACCATCAGCGCGGTCAGCCAGCAGCAATCCCCACATGCGCGTAGAAGAAGAACAGTGGCATCGGCCATGATGCTGGAGCCCGACGCCAGCGGGATATTCAACCCCATGCCGCCGCCGGTAAGGTCGGTGGCGTTGTTGACGAGTTCGCGCAGCACCCCGACCAGCGACAGGCTGGCGATCGCGAAATAATGGCCGCGCAGCCGCAGCAGCACGATGCCGAGCAGGCCGCGCCAGCACGAAGCGCCGCAACGAACGCCGCGCAGGATCGAAGCCGTCAGCGGCAGCCCGGCATTGAGCAACACGCCGGTGGCATAGGCGCCGAAGCCGAAGAACGCCGCGGTCGCGAACGACGGATAGCCGGCGAAACCGCCGACCACGTTCCACGACAGCGCCAGGATCGCGTACATGCAGGCCATGGTGCCGAGCCGCAGCGCGTAGGCGCCGCCGAACAGCGGCAGCGTCGGCCAGCAGAGCCAGCAGCGACCAGCAGCGCCAGATTGGCCCGGGTCATTCGAACCCCTTCCGGCCGAGCAGTCCCTGCGGCCGAACGATCAGGAACACGATCAGCAGCGCAAAGGACAGCGTGGTCGCATAGGCCGGCCCGATCGCGGCCGAGCCGATGCCTTCGACCAGCGCCAGCAACAGACCGCCCGCCAGCGCGCCCGAGACGCTGCCGAGGCCGCCGAGCACGCAGACCACGAAGGCCTTGTCGAGATAAGACGACGAGGTCAGCGCCGAGATCGGGAAGATCAGCGCCATCAGCACGCCGGCGCAGCCCGCCAGCGCCGCGCCGATGCCGAACGCGACGGCGTAGATCGATTTGACGTCGACGCCCATCAGGACCGCGGCATCGCGATCGAGCCGGACCGCGACGATGGCGCGGCCGACCCGCGAGCGGCGCAGCAGCGAGATAAAGCAGCCCGGTCAGAGCCAGCGCCAGTACGGTCGCGATCAGCCGGTCGACCGGCACCACGACGTCGAACAGCGAGACCGAGCCCATCGGCGGCTTCAGGGTGAGCTTGCGATAATCCGCCTTGAAAAAATAGATCATCGCGTTGTTCGAGGATCAGGTCGAGCCCGAAGGTCAGCGTCAGCGTCACCAGCACCGGCGCGGTGATCACGCGATTGAGCAGCAGCCGCTGCAGCAGATAGCCGAACACGAAGAACAGCGGCACCGCGACCGGCAGCACATACCATGGCGAGATCGCCAGCGACTGATAGAGCGCCCCAGGCGAGGTAGGATCCGAGCACGATGAACGAGCCGTGGATCAGGTTGATGACGTTGAGCACGCCCCACACCAGCGAGAACCCGATCGCGATGCAGGCGTAGAGGCAGCCCAGCACCAGGGCGTTGATGAGGATCTGCGCAGCCAGCATATCCGAAAGTCCTCTGCCGGCCGGCGCCAGCCGTCAGTTCACGCCGAGCTTGAGGTCGCCCTGCTTGATCGCTGCCGGGAACAGCACGACGGCTTGCCGCCCTGGATCTGGAACACCGGCGGCTCCAGCGAATTGATCTGGCCGTTGGCGCCGAACTTGACCGGACCCCAGAACGTCACGACGTCGAGCTTGGCCAGCGCGTCGCGCACCTTGTCGCGATCGATCGAGCCGGCTTTTTCGATCGCCAGCTGGAACAGCGCGCCGCACACCGCCGCCGAAGCCTGGCCGTAATCCGGATCGACTGCCGTATTTGTCGTGGAACAGCTTCACGAAGTTCTCGGTGGTGCCGAAGATGTCCTTGCCGTCGTATTGCTCGGCGGGATGCCACCACGACGCGCTGGTGACGTTCTCGGCGCTCTGGCCCGCGGATTCGATGAAATCCTTGTAGGCCGGACCGGCGATCATGGTCACGACCGGCGCCTTGATCTCCTGATCGACCATCTGCTTGCGCACCAGCAGCAGATCGTTGATGTAGCCGGTGACGAAGATCCATTGCGGAGTCGAGCGACTTGATCTGCGACAGGGTCGCGGAATGATCGAGCGTGCCGATCGCGTATTTCTCGAAATAGACCACCTCGAGCCCGTTGGCCTTGGCCGACTTCTCCATCTCCTGGGCGATCGCCAGCGGGAACAGATCGTTGCGCGCGAGAATGGCGACCTTCTTGACGTCGGGCGCCTTGGTCTTGATGATCTGGGTCAGCGGCGTGGTCAGCGTGTCGTTCGGCGTGAAGGTGCCGAACAGATATTTGTAGCCCTGGTCGTAGACCTGCACCGACGACGCCGACGCCGCGATGGTCGGCACCTTGTATTTTTCCGATACGGTGCTGGCGGCCTTGGCGGCGCCCGAGCCGAACGGGCCCGAACAGGAAGTTGATGTTGTCCTGGGTGATCATCTGCTCGGTGGTCTGCACCGAGCGCGGCGTGTTGGACTGATAATCCGCGTAGACGATCTCGACCTTGTATTTCTTGCCGCCGACCGAAATGCCGCCGGCCTTGTTGGCCTGCTCGGCCCAGAGGTCGTAGCCCTGCTGCTGCTTGATCGCCTTCCGGCGCCAGCGGCCCGGTCAGCGGCAGCGGCGCGCCGAAGCGTATGACGTCGTCGGCGCGGGCAACAGAACCCGACACGATCGACATCAGCGCGGCGACCAGCACAAACGAGCAACTAATCAGCTTCGAACCAGACATCCACGGCCTCACTTGATGACCCCTGAGTTGCAAACCCGTCGAAGCATGGCAAATCGTATATTCGAATAAAAGCATTGAAATTAGAGGTTAGAGGTCGAATAATTCGAACGGTAGCCAAACCCTGCCGTGAATTTGGGCAGATCGGATGGAGGATCGGGCATGATCGAGTCGACCGCGGTCAGATATTTCCGCGCCGTGACCGAAGGCGGTTCGATCAAACGGGCCGCGACGTCGCTGCGGATTGCGCCGAGTGCCATCAGCCGGCAGGTGCAGGCGATCGAGGAAGAATTGTCGGTCAAATTGTTCGACCGCAGCGCGCGCGGCATGGTCCTGACCGACGCTGGTCACCTGCTCTATCGCTACGCCGTCGACAATCGCAACCAGCTCGACGGCATCCGGGTCAAGGTGCAGGAGTTCGACACCATGCGCCGCGGCCAGGTCAAGATCGCGACCGTGGAAGGCATGCTGGCGAACTTCCTGTCGAACTTCGTGGTGGAACTGACCGGCAATTATCCGGGCATTTCGATCTCGACCACGGTGATGGGCTCGCGCGACGTCGCCGAGATGGTGGGGCATAACGACGTCGATCTCGGCCTGGTGTTCGGCCGCTCGCCGCGGCGCGACCTGATCGAACTGGCGCGGATGCGGCAGTCGCTATGCCTGATCGTGTCGCCGCGGCATCCCCTCGCCAACCGCGACAGCTGCGCGGTGAAAGATCTCGCCGGGCTGCGGGTGGTGGTGCCGGATCCATCGTTCGGCATCCGGCAGGAAATCGACCGCGCCTGCGCCAATGCCAAGGTCAGGATGGAAATCTGCAACGAGACCAACTCGCTGAATTTCGCGCAGACCCTGGCGGCGCGCACCGACCTCGCCACCTTCCTGCCGCGCGACACCGCGATGCCGGCATTGGACGCGGGATCGCTGGTGGCGGTGCCGCTGCGCGACAAGCGGCTGGAGGCCACGCAAGTCACCCTGGTTCAACTGGCGGCGCGCAACATGTCGCCGTCCGGCCGGCTGGTGGCCGACCTATTGGTTGGCCGCATGAAAGCGGTGAAGGACTGAGGAAGACGTCAGGTACCGATCCGCAGCGGCGCGTGCAGCTTGCGCAGATAAGCGATCACCGACAGCGCGGTGATGCGACCGGTCTTCGGATTTTCCGACGGGATGTTCTCGATCGACATCGAGAACCGCGCCGAATCCGAATCCACTTCCATCCGGTGCACGTTGCGGGTCACGGTCGGATCGGCCCAGATTTCGAGCCGGGTCTTGTCAGGCCCGAAACCTGCCAAGGAGAGCGCGACAGCGACATTGAGGTTGGCGGGAAAACCCTTGGCGGCCTCGCGCGCGGTGCCTTCGAACACCCGGAGCGGTTCGGTGAGGCCTTCGATATTGATGTTGTTCTCGACCAGATAGGGCGCGCCGAGCAGACCATTTGGCGGCTTGCGCGTCACCATTTTGACGGAATGGATGTTGCCCTCCGCCGCGGCGGTCATCGCATCGAGGCCGATCAGCGCCCCGGTCGGAACGCCGATCTGGCCGCCATGTTGCTTGGCGAGCGCGATCAGATCTTCGTTTTGAAGCAGCGCGCCGACGCTCAGCACGATCGCGGTCTTGCCGCGGCTGACGAACGGCGCCACGATCGATCGCACCAGTTTGGCGGGCGCACATTCGATGACGATGTCGGCGACTTCGTGAAGGCCATCGATCGGCAGCACTGGCCGGCGGTTTCTTGAGCTTGGACAGAAAGCCCTGATGCTTGGCCGGATCCTGCACCGACACCGCGGTCAGAACCAATCCGTCGATGCCCTTGTCGAGGGCTTCCACGACCTTGGCGCCGATCGGCCCGAGGCCAACCACCGCGACGCGCTGGTCGCGACGCTGGTTTTCCGATGATGCTGCCATGGCTCGGTCTCTCGCTCTCGTTCAGCCAGGGACTGCGATCGATCGCTCCCTGCTGGCGCCGATTAAGCCAGAAACACGCCAACGGCAACAGCCTTCAATGCTTACCGCTTTCCTGATCCTTTGCGGCGAGCGCTGCCAACAGCGCGAACCGCGACTTGTCGATCGCTTCGGCGGGACCGACACCGCGCATGTTGTAATAGAGATCCCTGCCCAGCATGACGATGTCGGAATGATAGCTGCCCGCGGTCTCCGCCATCCGGATCGCCTCCTGCAGAACCCGCGCTCGGGGAACCGACCTGTTCACCACATGCAAATCGCAGGCTTCCTTGGCGCCGATCAGTCGCGCGTTGTAGACGATGTCGAACAGGAGTTTTTTCGGCAGCGCATCGCGGACCACAGCAAGCGCCAGAAACGGAAAAAGCCCGTTGGCGGCTTCCGGCAAGCCGAGCGTGGCATCGTCGGCCATGACGGCGAGATCGGCGGCCGCGACCAGACTGAAACCTCCCGCATGGGCATCGCCGTTGACGGCGGCCACCAGCGGTTTTCCAAGCCCCGCCATCGCGCGGTACAGGTCCACCGAGGCGCGGCCGAACTCGGCCCGCCCGGCGGTGGTTGGCCCCGCTCCCTTGTAGTCTCCGCCCAGGCAAAAGACACCGCCGTGACCGGTCATGACGCACGCGGCGATATCGGCATCGCGGCGGGCAGTCTCCAGCGCCGCGGTCAAATCCTCGGCCATCTGTTGACTAAGCCGATTACCATGTTGCGGGCGAGTGAGGGTCAGGATCGACACCCGGCCCTCCCGGCTGACTTCCAGTTGCGCCAAGACCGTCCCCTCCTTTCGTCCCGCTTGATGACTCAGATCGCGAGTTTGCCGCTGGATTCCTCAAGCTTGCTCCAGGCTTCGTCGCCGTATTTGGCCTTCCAGTCGCGATAGTAGCTGGTCTTGGCGAGCGTGGCCCGGAATGCCTCACGATCGACCTCGTGAAGCTCCATGCCGTTTTTGGCCAAGGTGGCGCGGAGCGACGTGTTGAGCGCCGCGACATCGGCGCGCTGATCGGTGCAGGATTTATCGAACTCGGCGACGACCAACTGACGCAAATCGGCGGGCAGCGCCTCCCAGGATCGCCGATTTGCCAGCGGCCAGTAGCCGTCCCAGCTATGTCCGGTCATGGCGCAGTATTTCTGCACCTCGTAGAGCCTGGCCGTCGCGATGATCGCAAGCGGATTTTCCTGCCCCTCGATCACCTTGGTTTGCAACGACGTGTAGACCTCGTTGAAGTTCAGCGGCGCAGGCGCTGCACCCATCGCTGAAAAGAACGACGTCAGCATCGGCGCCTGCGGCACCCTGATCTTGAAGCCCTTGAGATCGTCGGGTGTCCGGATGTCGTGACTGCCCGACGTGACCTGCCGGAAGCCGTTGTCCCAGATCCGAAACCCGCTGATCAACCGGGTCTTCTCGATCTGCGCCTGAACATAGCTGCCGAGACCGCCGTCCATGGCTTTCCACACCGCGTCGTACCCGGTGAAGCCATAGGCCGTGTTGAGGATTCCCGCGACCGGTACGAACACCGCCAGGATCGAGGTCGAGAGCAATTGGAAATCGATCCCCCCATTGCGGATTTGCCCGAGCAGATCGGTGTCGGAGCCAAGCTGATTGGCGGGAAACAGCTTGATATCGAGCTTGCCGGCCGATTTCTCGCGAATGCGATTGAGCGCCTCCTGCATCCGCAAATTGTTCGGATGAGTGGGGTCCTGGCCGGTGGCGAGCTTGTAGTCGAATTCCGCGGCCGAGGCCCGCTTCGGAATCAACGCCGCCAGTGACACCGCCGCGGCTGTTTTGGCGAACGTCCGGCGGCTCAGACCGCTCCGCAGGTCTTTAGTCATGCCCGATCCTCCCTGTTTGATTTTCGTTCCGGCATTTTCCGGATTATCGATCGAAGTTGCGCGGCCTATGAGGAAAAGCGTTTTTCCCGTGCCGCCATTTCCGGCAGGCCGATGAACTTGTTGAATTCATCGAACGGCGTCAGGCGGTCGGCGATCGCGTTGGTGGAACCTTCGCGCAGGAAGATCTCCATCATTTCCTTGACCGCCTTGTGCATCGCGAACATCGGTTCGATCGGGCACAGTGCATAGTCGAACCCCAACTCGTAAACCTCCTTCATCGAGAGGTACGGGCTCTTGCCGGAGCGGGCCATGTTGAACAGCAACGGCTTGCCAAGCGGTTTGAGGCGCCGCGCGATTTCCTTGAGATGCTCGATGCTTTCGGGCGCATCGACGTAAAGGCCGTCCGCGCCCACTTCGGAATACGATATCAGGCGCTCGATGGCGTCATTGATTCCGGTCACCGCCACCGCGTCGGTGCGCGCGACGATAAAGAAATCCGGATCCTGACGCGCCTCGAGCATCGCGCGCAGTTTCTGCCGCATCTCCTCCGGCGGGATCAGCTGTTTGCCTGCGAAATGGCCGCACTTCTTCGGCATCGCCTGATCCTCCAGATGCAGCACCGAAGCGCCGGCCTCCTCCCAGAGTTTCACGGTCCGCTGCGCTTCCAGGACGCCGCCGTAACCCGTGTCGGCGTCTGCGAAAACCGGAATGGTCGTGACCCGGCAAATCCGGCGAATGTGCTCGAACATCTCGGTCTGGGAAAGCACGCCAAAATCGGGTTCGCCCGCAACGATCGCCGAGGCCGCAAAACCGCTGACATAGATCGCTTTGGCGCCGGCCTGTTCCGCCAGCTTGGCCGTCACCGCGTCATGCGCACCGAGACAGACGAACGGCGGGGTCTTGAGCAATTCGCGAAAGCGCTGAGATCGAGACAAACCTATTCTCCCCTGAGAGCCCGACATGGCATTTTTATGTTAGCGATAACATTACGGTAATGATAGACCTCCCGCAAGAGCTTTGTAAGGATGGAGCCGGCAACTTGCACGGCGCTTGCGAGCGGCTGTGTCTGTCGTCATAACTCCGCTGCGAATCCGAAGGCGATGGTGGCATGGGCAGGATCGGCAATTCACAGAAGGGTCCGAAGCGGCGGCCGCGGAACAGCGTGCGGCCGGCGCTCGCCGCGACCGCGGCGCCCGGTGCGCGAATGACCGATGTGGCTCGTCTGGCCAATGTCTCCACTATGACAGTGTCGCGCGCGCTGCGACATCCCGCTATCGTCGACCCTGAAACGCTCAAGCGAATTCATGGCGCGATCAAAACCATCGGCTATCTGCCGAACCGGATCGCAGGCAGCCTCGCCTCGCAACGCTCCAATATCGTCGGGCTGATCGTCCCCAGCCTTCGCAACTCGCTGTTCGCCGAAACCGTCAAGGGCGTCGCCGACACGCTCGGCGATGCCTTCGACCTCCTGATCGCCGACAGCGGATATGAACTGGGCGGCGAAGAGGCCGCCGTGGCGGCGTTCCTCAGTCAACGTGTCTGCGGCATCGTTTTGCACAACACCAAGCACACGCCGCGGACGCGCCGGTTGATCCAGTCCGCGGCCATTCCATGCGTGGAGACCGGAAATCTGGTCCGCCGCCCGATCGACATGGCCGCGAGTTTTTCCAATCACAAGGCCGCCCACGACATGACGGCGCATCTGATCGGGAAAGGTTACCAGCGGATCGGTTTCGTCAGCCTGCCGCTGCAGGACAACGATCGGGCGCGCGAACGGCAAACCGGATATCTGGATGCGCTGAAACACCATGACCGGCCGATCGATCGCGACATCGTCCTCGAATCGGCGCCGGGCCTGCGCGGCGGCGCCGAGGCGCTGGTGCAACTCATGAAGAACACACCTAGAATAGACGCGGTGTTTCTCACCGGCGACGTACTCGCCACCGGCGCGTTGCTGGAAGCCAATCGCCAAGGTTGGCGCGTCCCGGACGACATCGCCATTGCAGGTTCCGACGACAACGAGTTGCAGGAATATGTTTCACCGCCGCTGACGTCTGTCCGATTTCCACGCTATGACATCGGCTGCACGGCGGCGTCGATGCTCCTGAACAAAATCAACGGCGCCCCGCCATCCGCACAGGTCGTCGATCTCGGCTTTCAGATTATCCCGCGCCAAAGCACCTGACGGTCAGGCGCGCCCGATCACGCCAGCGAACGGTCGAGCTCCCGCACCGCCTGATAGATCACCGCGGCGCCGGCCGCGATCGCGTCACGATCGGCCCATTCCTCCGGCGCGTGGCTTTTTCCGGCCCGGCACGGAATGAACACCATCGCCGACGGACAGATACGGCTCATATAGACCGCGTCATGACCGGCGCCGCTGGCCAGATCGATCTCGCCGAGACCGAGATCGTGCGCGCCGCGGCGCAACGCGTCGCGCAGGCCCGGGTCGCAGAGCGTCGAGGGTCCGTCGGACAGCAACGTGAAAACAGCGCGCTTGACCCGCGCGGCAGCGGCATGCGCCGCGCTCTCGTGATCGATCGTTTCAGAAAACCGCTGCATCATCTCGGCCGAGGTGGCGCGTGCGTCGACGATCAGGCGGCACTTTCCCGGCACGATGTTGGATGCCGAGGGATCGACGTCGAGAATACCGACGGTGGCGACGAAATAGTCCGAACCTTCCGCCGCCAGCAGATCGGCCATCCGGCGCACCGAGGCCACCGTGAGCGCCGCGGCCACCAGCGCGTCGTGACGCAACGCCATCGGCGTGGCCCCGGCATGATCGGCCTCGCCCTGGAACATGATCTCGAAACGTCGAATGCCGACGATCGAGGTGACGAGCCCGACATCGAGCTTCTGCGATTCCAGCACGATGCCCTGCTCGATGTGCAATTCCAGATAGGCGCGAATGTCGCTGCGTTTTGCCCCATCGAGCCGGTCCGGATCGCCGCCAACCCGGCGCAATGCATCGCGCAACGTCTCGCCGCCCGGCTCTTTGAGTGCCAGCATCTTGTCGTCGAGCCAGCCGCTGATGCCGCGACTGCCGACACAGGACAGCCCGTATTCACTGGGCTCCTCGGCCAGAAAATCGATCACCTCGATCGAGTGTTGTGGCTGCAGATCCGCCTCGCGCAGTGCCCGCACGATCTCGAGCCCGGTGGCGACGCCGGCGATGCCGTCGAACCGCCCTCCGGCCGGCACCGTATCGCTGTGCGAGCCGATCGCAATCACGCCCAATGCGGGATTGCTGCCTTCAAGCCGACCGATCAGATTGCCTGCCGCGTCGATATGCGTCGAAAGCCCCGCTTCGGCAAACCGTTGCGCCAGCCAGGCGCGGCCTTCCAGGAACAGCGCGGTGAACGAGCGCCGCGTATAAGGCCGCGCCGGATCGGTGATGTCGGCCAGCGCCATCACATCGGCCCAGAGCCGGTCGGTGTCGAGTGGGAGGTTGCTCCTGGCCATGGATTTACACCGCGGTCGGCATCTTCCATCCGCCAAACGTCTTTTCCAGATGCCCCACCATCGCCAGCGCGACGTCCTCACGCCACGGCCGCGCCGACACCTGGACACCGAGCGGTAACCCTTCGGGCGAGGTGCCCACCCGCACCGTCGCGGTCGGCCATCCCGTCAGATTGTGCATCTGGGAATAGCCACCCCCCTTGCGATTGGCCTCATCAAAACTGGTGCCATGAAGCAAGGCCGGATACGGCATCACCGGCGACAGCAGTGCGTCGTAATTCTCCATGAAACGCAGCATCGAATTGCGGAACAGATCCCAGCGCACGAACGCGGCCAGCGCATCGGTGGTGTTGGCCATCGCCGGCGCCACCGAGTAGGTCAGCGCCTTCTCGAACAAAGGCGAGATCTGGTCGCTGCCGATGCTTTTGAGGAAAGCGCGGGTACCGGCGCCGCCGTCGCCGCGGCTCATGTCGTAATAGACGGTTTGGGCCTTTTCCGAATCCGGCGTGCGCTTTTCATCAACCTTGACGCCGGCGTCCGCAAATGCCTTGGCGGAATCGCGCACCGCAGCGGCGATTTCCCTGGTTGGAGTCGATGGCGCCGTCATCGTCGAAGAATGCCAGCTTCAACTCGCCGAGCTTCACCGCCTTGGGATCGAGCAGCGGCATGCCGACGATCGAGGCGTCGCGGAAGTCCGGCCCGGCGATGATCGGCAGCGCCAACGCCAGATCTTCCACGTGACGCGAGATCAGACTGACGTGAAACACCGGCGCACGGGCCCCCATCGGCTGCGGAAATTGCCCGGTGCGCGGCACCCGGCCCGAAGTCGGCTTGATCGCGGCCAGGCCGCAATAATGCGCGGGGATACGGATGCTGCCGCCGGCGTCGGTGCCGAGCCCGAGCGGCGAGCCGCATGAAGAGATGATCGCAGCCTCGCCGCCGCTGCTGCCTCCCGGCGTGCGCGCAAGATCGTAAGGATTATTGGTGCGGCCATAGACCAGATTGTCGGTCTCGGCCGCGCCGGCCAATTCCGGCACGTTGGTCTTGCCGAGGAAGATCGCGCCGGCGGCGCGCAACCGGGCCACCGCGGTAGCATCCGCCTTCGGCACGTAGTTGGCACGGCCCTTGGTGCCGCCGGTGCAGATCACGCCTTCCGTCTCCAGCGTGTCCTTGATGGTCATCGGCACGCCATGCAGCGGGCCCTTGATTTCGCCGCGCGCCAGTGCCGCATCGGCTTCCTCAGCTTCTTTCCGCGCGGAATCCGCGGTCAGTTGCACGATCGCGTTCAGTTTGGGATTGACCACCGCTATGCGCTGCAGATGCGCCTCGACGATTTCCTTCGACGTGAGATGCTTCGACCGGATCGCGCTCGCGAGTTCGCTGGCGGATTTGGTGACGATTTCGCCGGCGGCTTCAGGCGCGGCTTCCGCGGTACGGATCATGGAAGTTCGCGCGGTCGCGGCAACCGCGCCGGCGAGTGCCACCGTACCGAGAAAATCCCGCCGTCCCATTTTACTGTCCATTTTCAAAATCCATTCTCTCGAAAAACCGGTTGCATGTGGCGCCGCGCAGCTAATTCCCGTTTCGTAGGACAGGCAAGTTTGCACCGACATGACAGCGGTCGCATGGCTGACCTTCACGGATTTGTGTGGCTGTTCAATAACTCCGGCCGAGCTGGAAAAATTCCAGTTCGGTCGACGTAAAAGACACTGGCGAAAGTTGGTTGATCAGCTCTGACCAATTATCGCGCGACCGAGCCCAAATTTAGTGCATAAGGTGCCGCGAAGCGAGCCGCAAACGGCGGGATAAGTGCAACCAACGACGCGAAATGCCCGGCTTCTCAACCGCGACCGCCCGGCATGTTTGTTGCATTTTGACAGGGCAAACAAGGAGTTGCGTCGATGTCATCCAAAATCCGCCGCCGGGAATTCATTGCAGGTCTTGGAATCACGGGACTTGGGATCACAGGACTTGGGGTTGGACTGCTTGCGGCCCCCGCGATCGTGCGCGCCGAAGGCCAGCCGATCGTCATTCGCGCCGGCGCGCTCAAGCTGATCCATTCCATCGCGCCCTATTTCTACGATCAGTTCGTCCCGGCGGGCTACAAGGTCGAAGTGATCCCGTTCGAGACGCCGACCGACTGCAAGAACGCCGTCGTCACCAAGTCGGTCGATTTCGGCGCGTTCGGCATCGCCGCCGCGTTGCTCGGTGGCGCGGCCGGCGAACCCGTGGTGGTGATCGCCTCGACCTGTAATCGCGGCATGGCGATCATCGCCAAGAAGGACGAGAACATCACCTCGATCAAGGAGCTCAAAGGCAAAAAGGTCGCCGTATATCCGGGCACGACACAGGAAGTGTTCTTCCTGGAGCGGTTGCGGATGGAAGGCATGACCATCAAGGACGTCGAGCCGGTTCGGGTCTCGTTCAGCGAGATGCACATTGCACTGGCGCGCGGTGACATCGATGCCTATGTCGGCGCCGAGCCCGGGCCGGGCCTGTCGCTGTCAAGCGGTGTCGGCACGCTGGTCGAGTATCCCTATTCGACGCCGATGGGATCGCTCAACATGGTGTTCGGCACGCGTCGCGACGTGATCGAGGAGAAGCCGGATCTGGTCAAGGTGATGATGGGCATTCACCAGCGCGCGACCGACTACGCCGCATCCAACAAGGATGCCATGGTCGCCATGGCCGTCAGCAAGCTCGGGCAGAAAAAGGAAGCCATCGAGGCTTCCGTGCCGAATGTCGAACTGACCTGGCGGCTCGGCCCCAAGGAGATCGAACAGTCGAAGATCTATGCCGACCACATGCTGGCGCTGAAGCAGATCAAGCGGCTGCCCGATTTCGCCACCTTCATCGACACCGATTTCGTCGATGCCGTGAAACCGACCTGACCGTGACCACGCTAGCGTCCCAGCACGAGGCTGTACACTGCGCCGGAGGCCTCGAGGTCCGCGGTGTGGTGGCCTCGGCTGCGGCCGGTGCTGCTGGCGGTCACGTTTCCAGCCTTGCTGCTGGCGATCTGGCATTTTTCGACGGTCGGGCGGCCAGGCAGCCTGATTCCTCCGCCCTACGACGTCTGGCTCGAATTGCGCGATCTCGCGTTCGGCGGCATCAATGACGACGCCTATAGCGGCACTCTTTATGTCCATCTGCTGGCGTCGGTCAGCCGGGTCTATGGCGGCTTCGCGCTGGCGTTGATTGTGGCGTTGCCGCTCGGCATGCTGATCGGCCGTGTGCCGCTGATCCGGCAGACCGCTCGATCCGACGCTGCAGATTTTGCGCCCGGTTCCAGTCACTGCGTGGCTGCCGCTGGCGATGATCATCTTCGGGCTGGGGCCCCGCTCGGCGGTGTTTCTGGTATTTCTCGGCGCGTTCTATCCGATCCTGGTCAACACGATCTTCGGCGTGCGATCGGTCGAGCCGCGGCTGTTCGAGGCGGCCTCGATGCTCGGCTGCACCGGCACCGCGCAATTTTTTCGCGTGGTGCTGCCCGCAGCGCTGCCGTCGATCTTCACCGGCATCCGGCTCGGCCTCGGCTTCGCCTGGGTCGTGATCGTGGTCGGCGAAATGACCGGCGTGCAGACCGGCCTCGGCGCCATCATCATGGAAGCCCGCCAGCTGTCGCGGACCGAGATCGTGATCTCAGGCATGATCGTGATCGGCGTATTCGGCTTCCTGTCGGACCAATTGGTGATGCTGATCGGCAAGCGGCTGCTCGCCTGGAGTCCTTCCCATGGCTGAAGTCACACCGATCCTGGAAATGAAGAATGTCGGCAAGGTCTATTCGCAGAACGGCCGCGCCATCGAGGCGCTGCGCGGCGCGAATCTGACCGTCAAGAAGGGCGAATTCATCTGCCTGATCGGCGCGTCGGGCTGCGGCAAGTCGACCTTGCTGCGGATGGCCGCGGGTTTCGAGGCCGCGACCAGCGGCGACGCCTTGATGTGGGGCATGCCGATCAAGGGACCCGGTCCCAGCCGCGGCATGGTGTTCCAGGATTACGGACTGTTTCCCTGGCTCAGCGTCCGCGACAATATCGGCTTCGGGCCGAAATCGCGCGGGCGCTCCACGACCGAAATTCGCGAGACGTCGGATCGGTTCATCGAGCTCGTCGGATTGCAGAGCTTTGCCGATGTCTATCCGCACCAGCTTTCCGGCGGCATGAAGCAACGCGTCGCGATCGCCCGCGTGCTCGCCAACGACGCTGAGTTGGTGCTGATGGACGAGCCTTTCGGCGCGCTCGATGCGATGACACGAGAGCGGCTGCAGGACGAACTGGTCGAGATCTGGTCGCGCACCGGGCTGACGGTGCTGTTCGTCACCCACGCGATCGAAGAGGCCATTTTCCTCGCCGACCGGGTGGTCGTGATGTCGCCCGGCCCCGGCCGCATCGACACCGAATACCGCATCGATCTGCCAAGGCCTCGCGACACCACCAGCGCAGAGTTCAACGAATGGCGGCGGTTATTGTCATCGCAACTGCACAGCCATCACGCCCGCAAGGCAGGCTGACGATCACTGCCGGGGCTCGGCGGTCGCCGGGCTAGCCGGCGTCAGGAACGCGCTTTCGATCACTTCGCCGATCGGCTGCCAGGTGGTGCCGTCAAACTGCACCAGCCGCATCTGCTCGATCGGCTTGAAGTCTCTCGGCCCGGTATTGATCACCACGCCCGGAAGCGCCAGTGAGACCTGATAGTTCTTCAGCGATGCCGCCTGCCGCATGATGTTCTCGCGCGACAGGTCGTCGCCGCATTGGCGCAGCACCTGCGCCAATGTCTCGGAGGCGGCATAGCCGAACACGGTGTTGGCGTCGGCCTTGTCGCCGTCGGGATAATATTTATCCATGAACGCGGACCATTCCTTCATTGCGGGATCGTCCTTCCAGGCGGGATCGTTGGGATCCTTCAGGAACGCCGTCGAGATCACCCCGATCGAGTTCTGCATGCCGGCCGGCCGCAAAGCGTTTGCGATCGAAGCCGACGCGTTGTCGAGCAGGAACACCGGGTGCCAGTCGATATCCGACATCCGTCGCAGCGCCAGCGCGGCGATCGCCGGCGCGCCGTCGAATACAAAGATCTGCGCACCCGAGTTCTGCAACAGGTCGATCTGGGAATTGATCGATTTATCCGCGCTGTCGAACGTGGTGTCGGCGACGATCATGCGCGCCCAATCGCCGAGCCCTTCCCGCAATCCTCGAAACAGATCGCGTCCAAACTCGTCATTCTGCCAGAGCACCGCGATCTTCTGCTCGGAATAGAACGCCTGGATGTAGTTGGCGTAGATCCTGCCCTCGGCGCGAAACGCCGGCTGCCAGCCCATGGTCCAGGGAAACGATTTGGGATCGCCCCATTCCTCGTCGCCGGACGCGATGAAGATCTGCGGGATCTTGTTGTCATTCAGGTAGGTCCGGATCGGCAGATTGCCCTGCATCCCGAACGATCCGAACGTAAAAAGAACCTTGTCCTGGTCGACCAGCTTATGGAATTGCTCCGAAGCGGTCGTCGGGTCCGAGCTGTCATCGTATGACAGAAATTTGACCTGGCGGCCGTTGATGCCGCCGCGCTCGTTGATCATGTCGAAATAAGCCGCTTCGGTCTTTCCGATCGATCCGAATGCGGCGAGCGCGCCGGTATATGGCATGACGTTGCCGATGCGCACTTCATTCTCGGGCGTGGTGTTCTCGATCGAATTGCTGTCGCCCGGATTGACGACCGGCGCTTGCTCGGAAGGCGACGCAAGCGACACCGCGGGCTCGAAAAAGCACGCAAAACCAAATGCTACGGCGGCAATTTTGTTCTGAAGCGCTCGCATGAACCCACTCGCACCCATAGCCGCTGCTGCCGTTTACCGGCTTATGATCAAACATCGGCCAGCCACGTTATCAGTTTCGAGGCAGGTCCGCCTAGGTGGACGCATTCAAATTCAGGCGTCTAACTTGCCGCCGATGGGCGGCGTTTTTGCGGCGATGCTCCTGTGCCGATATCGCGATCAACCGGCCGCGGACGCCGCATGCGCCAACGCGTCGAGCAAGCCGGTCATCGCCTTGACCGCCGCGTCGACCTCATGACCGAGCCCATGGCGTGCCGCAAGCCAGGCCGGATCGTTGTACGAGATCCAGGTGCTGCCGGAAGCGTCCTGCCAGACCAGCACCTTGATCGGCAAATCGATGCCGATCGTCTGATTGGACTGCATCAACGGCGTGCCGCCCCTGGCGTTGCCGAAAATCAGGACTTCCGTGGGCGCCAACGGCAAGCCGGCTTCCCTGGCGCCGGCGGCGTGGTCGATCCGGGCAAAAACCGTCAAGCCCTTGGCGCCGACCTCGGCGACGAGCCGGTTCATCGTTTCGGCAGGGCCGAGACTGCTTTGAATCGTCACCAACCCGTTCGCTGCCATGACAGTACTCCCGATGCCGAACCGTCCCTAGCATAAGCCAGCTTCGGCGCGACCGAAAGGCGCACGTCCGCGCCGGCTTCCACGCTTCCGCCGCAGTCGCATCCTTCGTAAAACGATCACCGCCAGAGGCTCGGGTGCTGGCCTCGGCCGCGCGGTCGAAACGCGACGACAAAATTTTCCTGCCGATGTCGGATCGACGCCTTGTGCATCGTCCTCGGAGCGTAACATTCAGAAAGAGAAAACCGATGACAGACGAATTTTCCGCCGACCGCGAGCTGGTGTTGACCCGGCTGATCGACGCGCCCCGCGCCAATGTGTTTCGGGCCTGGACCGATCCGGAACTGCTCAAGCAATGGTTCGCGCCCAAACCGTTCACTACGCCGGTGGCCGAACTCGATGTGCGGCCGGGCGGCTCGAACTTGATCGTGATGGCCAGTCCGGATGGCACGGAAATGCCGAACCGCGGCGTCTACCTGGAAGTGGTGCCGAATGAGCGGTTGGTGTTCACCGACGCCTTCGTGCGCGCGTGGGAGCCGAAGGAGAATCCATTCATGACGGTGGTGCTGACCTTTGGAGACGAGGCCGGCAAGACCCGTTACACCGCGCGCGTCCGTCACTTTAGCAAGGCGGACCGGGACCGCCATGAGCAGATGGGCTTTCATCAAGGCTGGGCGCTGTGCGCCGAGCAGCTCGAGGCAGTCGCGAAGGCACTGTAACTGTGTACGTCCGCGCGCAGGTAGAACTCTGCGCGATTACCACAGCGCGTCGGCGAAACTTAGCAGCGTGATTCGCGTCTTTGATCGGATGTTCGAGGAAAGACGTCGACTCCGATACCGTTCCAGGCGCGAAATTCGCCTTCCAGGGGTATATCGCGGTGCATGTCCCGTAGTCGTCCGGAGTAGCTACTTACCGGCGATAAAGGTATAAATACCTATCCGAGATTGAATTTAGCTCAGGGCATTTGAAATGACATTCGTTATCCGGCCGACGTGTCCCCAGTGCAGCATGAACATGATTATCTCGAAGGGTTTCAAGTCGAACCCGGAGCACCGGACATTCGAATGTCTGCGCTGCGGCCACGTCAAGACACCGCAGGCGTCGGCACCGCCGGCGCGCGCGGCGTAATATCGTAATCGCGGCCATCGGAATCTTCGTCTGATCGTATCAGGCGTCGATCGGCTTACGAGCCCCTATCAGCAACAGCAATGCGCCGAACACCAGCAGAATGCCGGCGACGCCGAAGGCCCAGTTGTAGCTGCCGGTACCGGCGATGATATAGCCGGTCACGATCGGCGCGATCAGGCCGAACGTGTTGCCGCCGAAAGCGACCAGGCTCGATGCCGTGCCCGCATTGGCATCGTTGCGCAACAGATCGTTCATCAGCGCGTAGTGCATCGAAATCGTGCCCGACAGGGTGCATAGCGAGACCGTAATGATCAGCATGATCATGAAGGTCGACTGCACGAACGGGATCAGCAGAATCACCGCCGACAATAGTTTCAGCGCGGCCAGCAGGATTCGCCGCTGCCCCTGCCCCGCGGACGCAGCGGTCAGCGTGCGATCGCTGAACCAGCCCAGCGCGATGTTGACGATCGCAGCGGCGAGATACGGCGCAGCGGTGTAGAAGCCGGCATTGAGAATGGTCAGGCCGCGAACATTCACGAGATACGTCGGCAACCAGGTCAGATAAAGATACTGGCTATAGATCCCGCAGCCATGCGCCAGCGCGATGCTCCACATCGACCCGCTGCCGAGCAAATCCAGAATGCCGAGCTTTTTCACCGGAGCAGCCGACGGTTCGGATTTGCTGCTTCGTTCGCCGAGGATTTTTTGGCGTTCGGGCTCATCGAGCCATTTGGCATCTTCCGGCTTCTCATAGAACATGAGCCAGATCGCGAGGTAGACCAGGCCCACCGCGCCCGCGACCAAGAAACCGCCGCGCCATCCGAACGACGAGACGACCCAGGCCAGGAACGCTGCGCCGAAGGCCGGCCCTGCATAGGATCCCGCGATGAAGATCGTCGATGCCAGTCCGCGTTCGCTGGCCGGCGTCCATTCGCGCATCACGCGTCCGCCCGCGGGAAAAACCGCGGATTCGCCGACGCCGACGCCAAGGCGCGTCAACAGCAGCACCGTCAGGTTCGAAGCCGCGCCGCCGGCCGCGGTCATGACCGCCCACAGGCCAATGCAGAGCGCAATCGTCTGCCGCGCGCCGAAACGATCCGCCCAGATGCCCACCGGCACGAGGCAGACCAGATAGGACCAGAAGAACGCCGATAACACGTAGCCCATCGCCACCGGCGACAGATGGAATTCAGTCTCGATCAGCTTGGCGCCAACCGAAATGGAAATGCGATCGACATAGGCAACGACTGAAAGCAGAAACAGCAGGACGTAAATCCAGATGCGCCGCCGCGATACCTTGACGGATTGCGCAGCGAGTTCGTTCGCAATCGCCGACATCTGCTTCCCCCACCCTGCTTCAACGTGCGCGAGCCCTACTTACGAAAGCAGCGCTAAGTCCATGGCGAATCGATCCAATCTCAAATAATTGGGTAGCCCGATTGGTGTCAATGGTGATGCTTCGCTGACATCGGCGGCAACGGTCATGCAGCGCCGATGCTTTTGCGCAGTTCGTCGAAGTGAGCGACCATGGCCTGGCGTGCGCCTTGCGGATCATGCCGCGCGATCGCTTCGTAGATCGGCTTGTGAATCAGCATCAGCTTCACGAAGTCCTCGGTGTCCAGAAATTCCCTGAAGCCGACTTCGCTCGATCGCGCCACCAGGCGGATGACCATTTCTTCAATCAGGGAATTCCGGCTGGCGCGGGCGATCACCAGATGAAACTCGCGATTGAAATCGACCGACGCGGCTTCCTTCGGCGGCAACTCGCTGAGCAGAGTCAACGGACGCGCGAGCGCCGCGATATCTTCGTCAGTCGCATAACGCGCCGCCAGCTCGGCGGATTTGGTTTCGATGCTTTCCCGCGCATCCCAGATCTCGAGCAGATTGCCCTTGGCATCCTCGAGCCGGTTTTGCCGGTGCTTGACCGGCTCCGGGATCCAGTTGGATCTGAGGTATCGCCCCCCGCCCGGCCGGCTCTCGATCATGCCCTGGACTTCGAGCGCCCGAAACGCTTCCCGCAGCACCGGTCGGCTGACTCCCCATTCCTCCTGCAGCGTTCGCTCGCTCGGAAAGCGCTCGTTCAGTTTCAACTGGCCCGACTGCACCAGACGCGCAATCTGGCGGATGATTTCTTCCGACAGCCGCGCACTGCGTACCGGGGTAAAGGTTCTGTCCGACATGATCGGGCTCTATCTCAGTAACGGCGGGTTATCCAATAGAATACGGATGTGACGATCGCGCGTGGACGAAAACCTTGCGGCCGGCCTCATCCAAGGGTAAAATTGGGAAACCCAGATTACTAGGTTACACGAAAGTCGCTTCCGATGGGAGAATTCCATCTCAACGGCGCCACGGTATCGGCCGAACGACGCGGAGAAACTCCGCTAATCGACGCGCTGCGTGAGAATTTTGGGCTGTTCGGCACCCGTTTCGGCTGCGGCGCCGAGCAGTGCGGCAGCTGCATGGTTCTGATCGACGGCCAAGCGCAATACGCCTGCACCCGCACTATCGATTCGGTGATCGGCCGCGACGTCGTCACCGTCGAGGGCCTCGGCACTCCCCTCGCCCCGCATCCGCTGCAGCGCGCGTTCCTGGCCGAACAGGCCGGCCAATGCGGCTATTGCCTGTCGGGCATGCTGATCAGCGCAGCGGCGCTTCTTCGAATCAACCTCGCACCGACCGAGTTGGAGGTTCGGGCCGCGCTGGAAAAGAATTTGTGCCGATGCGGCGCCCACAATCGTATCGTGCGCGCGGTATTGCGCGCCGCCTCCGAAATGAGCGTCAGGGCATGAACACGCCCATCAACAAAACCGAACTCGCAACGTCGCAGCCCATACTGCCCGGCAGCCTCAATGCCAACCGGCGGCTGTCGCAATGGGTTCAATTCCATCCCGACAAGCGCGTCACGATCTGTCCGGGCAAGGTCGAGATCGGACAGGGCATCCTGACCGCACTGGCGCAAATCTCCGCCGACGAACTCGACGTCAGCTTCGAGCGCGTCGAACTCAAAGCCGCGACAACCGACGAAAGCCCAAACGAAGGCGTCACCTCCGGCAGCCGCTCGATCGTCGAGAGTGGCATGGCGCTGCGCCACGCCTGCGCCGCGATCAAGGAAATCTTCCTCTCCGTGGTCGCGCAACGGACCGGCGTTTCGATGGATCGGATTCAGGTGGTCGATGGTGCCTTTATCGGCCCGGACGGGGAAATCGGCAGCTACTGGGCCGACGCGAATTCGGGGCTGCTGGAATGCGAAGCGCCCGAGCACGTCACCCTGAAGCGCGCGGAAGGCCGTCACGTTGCTGGCCTGACGATCGAACGCGTCGATCTGCCGGACAAGGTTTTCGGCGCGCCGCGATTCATACAAGATCTGCGTCTGCCCGGGATGAAGTTTGCCCGTGTACTGCGCTCTTCCGAGCGCGGCAGCATTCTGCTCGAAGTGCCGCAAGCACCGCCCGGCGCGCAACTGGTTGTCAACGGCAATTTTGTCGCGGTGGTTTGCGACAGTGAATCAGCGGCAAATGCGGCGGCTGAACGTTTGAAGCCCAGGATAAAATGGCAGCGCAAGGAAACGCTGCCCGAGCAGGCTGAGCTGCGAACATACCTGCGCGCAGCGCCGGCCGATGTGTCCGTCTCGGCGATTCAGGAAGGCGCCACGGCGCCATCGACAACGCACCGGCTGGAGTTCTTCAGGCCCTATGTCGCGCACGCGTCGATCGGTTTGTGCTGTGCCGTCGCGCATTTTCACGACGGTCAGATGGATGTGTGGTCGCATTCCCAGAGCATATTCGAGCAGCGCAAGGACATCTCCCGCTCGCTCGGCCTCGCTCTGGAAGACGTCATCGTCCATCACCGCGAGGGCGCTGGCTGCTATGGCCACAACGGCGCCGACGACGTCGCCTTCGATGCCTGCCTGATCGCGCGCGAATACCCGTCGGTCCCGATCCGGGTGCAGTGGAGCCGCGAGGACGAACTTGGCTGCGCGCCCCTGTCGCCGGCGATGCTGGTGGCGGTCGAAGCCGGCGTCGATGCCGACGGTGCTATCGTCGATTGGACCCAGGATATCTACGGCAACGGCCATCTGTTGCGGCCCGGCAATTTCGAGGTTCCCAGCCTGCTCGCCGCGTCCGAAATGAACGGCTGCTACGCCATCCCGGTGTCGAAAAATCCGCCGCTTGCCAAAGGCGGCGGTGCCGATCGCAACGCGATCCCGATCTACGACACCGGCGGCCTCAAGGTGAACGTCCATCGCATGCTGGAAATGCCGCTGCGCACCTCGTCGCTGCGCGGGCTCGGCGCGATGATCAATGTGTTCGCGATCGAGAGCATGATGAACATGCTTGCCGCGGCAAGCGGCTGCGGCCCCGCGGAATATCGACTAAAACATCTCAGCGACCAGCGCGCCCGCGACGTGATCGAAACGGTACTGACGATGCCGGGCCCGCGCGAGGACAAAGAAGGTTTCGGACGCGGGCTCGGTTTTGCGCGCTACAAGGGACTGAGCGCCTATTGCGCCGTGATCGCCGACATCGAGGCCGCCGAGGTGATCCGCGTGGACCGGTTGTGGATCGCGGTCGACGCCGGCGAAATCATCAATCCCGAAGGCGCAGCACACCAGATCGAGGGCGGCGCGGTGCAGGCCTGCAGCATCGCGCTGAAAGAAGCGGTGCAATTCGACCGATCGGGCGTCACCAGCAACTCCTGGGAAAGCTATCCGATATTGCGCTTCTCCGAAGTGCCCGAGGTCACCACCCGATTGCTGGTGCGTCCGCAATATCAGCCGTTCGGGGTCGGCGAATGTTCTCTGGGGCCGACGGTCGCGGCGATCGCCAACGCCATCCATGACGCGCTGGGCGTGCGCCCACTGACCATGCCTTTCACCCCTGATAATCTGTCAGCGGACATGACGTGAGATAGACATCAGAGGATGCAGGAGATGGGACAAGCTAACGCGACGTCATGGCGGCCGACCGGAGAGACCGAGCTGATCGCGGGAACGCCGCCCGGCGGCGGCCAGGATCGGCCGGCGCGGATTTTGATCGGACTGCTGAATGGACAGGGGCAGTTGCCGGAGCCGATGAAGCTGACCAACATTCCCGGGCGCGGCGGCGGCAACGGCTGGGATCACGTCGCAACCCGTCCGGGCGATCCGAATGTGCTGGTCATCAGTTCTCCGACCGTGATCAGCAACAAACTGCTCGGCGTCAGCAGCCTCGAATTCACCGATCTGACGCCACTCGCCAACCTGTACACGGAATATCCGGTTTTCATCGTGCGTCCGGATTCGCCGTTGGCGACGATGGAAGACCTGATGCAACAGCTCGCGGTGAAAACCTCGGCGCTTCGCGTCGCGATCGCCACCGCGATCGGAAACCCCAATCATATCGCGCTGGCCAAGGTGACGACGCACGCTGGCGGCAATGTCAAGGCGCTCAAGATCAACGTGTTCGATTCCGCACGGTACGCGATCGCCCAGGTGATGGAAGGCGGCGCCGATCTCGGCGTCATCACCGCCGCAAGTCCGGTGCCTGAAATGACGGCCGGAAAATTGCGCACCATCGCGGTATCCGCGCCAGCGCGGCTCGGCGGACTGTTCGCGGGAGCGCCGACCTTGCGCGAGCTCGGCATCGACTGTGATATTGGCATGTGGCGCGGGGTATTCGCGGCCAAGGGGTTGCGCGCGGAAGAACTCGCATTCTGGGAACAGGCCCTGGCGCGAGCAACCTCGAGCGCGGAATGGAAGGTCGAGCTGGACAGGCATTACTGGAACGATACCTTTGCCACCGGCCCGGCGGTGCTTGCGCATCTGCAGCAGGAGCAGCGCTTGACCGGCGAGGCGCTTGGCGATCTCGGCCTGCTTCCCGGTCAGAGCCAGTAGCTGCGTCATGCAGGAAATAGAGCAAGCACCGGTGAAAGAGATCGCTACCCCGCTATGGCGGCCCGAGCGCGAGATCGAGATCATCGCGGGCACGCCGCCCGGCGGCGGCCTCGACCGGGTCGCACGGGCGCTGGAAGCGACATTCCAGCAGCATCCTTTGCTCGAAAAGACCGCGCACGTGGTCAACCGGCCGGGTGATGGCGCGCGGCTGGCATGGACCTATGTCGACCATGCCGCTCGCGATCCGCACGTCCTCTCGATCAGTTCGCCCAATCTGACCAGCGATTATCTGACCGGGCTTGCCGCATTCAATCATGATACTTATTCGCCGCTTGCGATCCTGCTGACGGAATATATTGCCTTCGCAGTGCGCAGCGATTCACCCCTTCGCCGCGGGCCCGACCTGCTGGACCGGCTGGCGCGCGATCCGGGCAGCGTCACCGTGGCACTCTCGACCGCGCTTGGAAATCCCAATCACGTCGCTTTCATGAAACTCGCGCAGCATGCCGGCGCTGATATCGCTGCGCCCCCCGTCCGCGTGTTCGATAGCGCGCTCGACGCTGTTGCCGACGTCGTCCATGGCCATGCCGATGTCGCGGCCGTGACCGCGGCCAGCCTACTTCCCGAACTACGCGCCGGAAACATCCGCACGCTCGCGATTGCCTCGCCCGAGCACATCGACGGCGCATTCGCCAATACGCCGACCTGGCTGGAATGCGGCGTCGACTGCATCGCGGGCGCCTGGCGCGGTGTCACGGCGCCCGCCGGCATCGAGGACAGCCACCGGGCATTTTGGGAAATGACGCTGAGGCGCGCGACCGAGACGCCGACATGGAAAGCGGAGCTTGCCAGGAACCAATGGTCGCCGTTTTATCTCGACGGACCCGCCCTGAAGCGATATCTCGCCGCAGAAGACAAGGATATTGCTGCGAGGCTGAACCAATTGGGGCTGCTTCGCGCCGCATCGCGATAGCCGACCGGAATACGCCGATCCAGAACAAGAAACTGAGCGTCTTGGGAGCCATTGACCATGAAGATCACCGTCATCGACGACTACCAGAATGTATTTCGCGGCCTGAAGTGTTTTCCGAACCTCGCTGGACAGGATGTCACCGTATTTCATGCGGCCGCTCGCGACGAGGCCGAACTGGTCAAGCAACTGAGCGGCGCTGAAGCGATCATTTTGACGATGCAACGCACCGCGCTGCCGCGCAGCGTCATCGAAAAGCTGCCGGACCTGAAGATGATCAGCCAGACCGGCCGCAACACCGGGCATCTCGATCTTGCCGCCTGCAAGGACCGGAACATCATCGTGTCGGCGGGAGGCAGCGGCGGCCCCAACGCGACCGCCGAACTGGCCTGGGCGCTGATCCTGGCTGCCCGCCGCCATATTCCGGCGGAAGTCGATGCCCTCAGAAACGGAACGTGGCAGACGACGTTGGGGCAAGGCCTGTTCGGCAAGACGCTCGGCGTGTACGCATTTGGCCGGATCGGAAAGATCGTTGCCGAGGTCGGAAAGGCCTTTGGCATGAAAGTGATCTGCTGGGGGCGCGAGGGCTCGCTGGCGCGGGCGCGCGAGGCCGGCTTCGAGGCGGCCGGCAGCCGGGAGGCGTTTTTCGAGACCGCCGATATCGTGACCCTGCATATCCAGTTGAACGCCGAGACGCGCGGAATCGTCAAAGCGTCCGATCTGGCGCGCATGAAATCCGATGCCCTGATCGTCAACACCAGCCGCGCGCCGCTGATCGAGGAAGGCGCGTTGGTAGCTGCATTGAAAGCCGGACGCCCCGGCGCGGCCGCGATCGATGTCTACGAAAAAGAGCCGGTGCTCGACGGCAATCATCCGCTGCTCAAGCTGCCGAACGTGGTCTGTACCCCGCATCTTGGCTACGTCGAGCGGGACACCTATGAAACGCTATTCAGCGCGGCGATCGATCAGATCCTGGCGTATGCCGAAGGCAAGCCCAAGAACGTGGTCGAGGGCTGAACCAGGTCTGCCGGGCGATGACGCTCGCGATCGCCGGTTATCCATGCTGATGGTTCCGCGCGGATTTGGGCTCGGTTACTTCAACCGGCTCGGTCGCTAACCCATAGATGTCGCGCGCGGCCGCCGTCGAAATCAGCTCGTTGTTCAGATCTTGTTTGACCAACGAACGGTCACGCTGGAGCGGATCGCCGATGCCGCCACCGCCCGGCGACATGATAAGCACGCGCTCGCCGGCTTCGATCAGGTGCCGCCCCTTGCTCGGAAGAATTTTGCCCGAAGTCAGGCCGATGAAACCCGCGGCGCCAGCGTGGCCGCCTTCAAATCCCCGTGGCGCGAATTTCACCCGCTCGAAAGCTCCACTGAAATGGAACGCTTCGGCGATGCCGTTCTCCATTTCGATGACCTGTCCAAGTCCCCCGCGCGTGAGGCCGGCGCCGCCACTGTCCTGGCGATATTCCTTGCGCCAGACGATGACGGTCGACATCGACTCGAAAATCTCGATCGGGCCGCCGCGCACGCCGCTGGGAAAACCGGTCGCCGACAGCCCGTCCCGATACGGCAACGCGCCCATGCCACCGGTCGTGACGACGCTGACGATGAAGTCGTCGCCGAACCGCGGCGGGCTCGAGGCCGGACCGCTGGCGCCGAGGATCCAGAGCACCCCGGATCCTTCCGCCGGCACCCGCTCCGGGATGACCTGACGCAAACATCCGAAGATGAGATCCGGCAACATCAGGCCGATCAGATGGCGCGCGACCACAGCGGCGGGTTTGATGGCATTGACAATGCTGCCTTCCGGCGCCGACATCGTGCGCGGCTCCAGCGAGCCGGCATTGTTGGGAACGTCGCGCGCCACGATGCAGCCGAGCGCGTAGGACGTATAAGCCAGCGCATAACACGCCGGGACGTTGAAATTGCGCCTGACCATACCGGACGATCCGGTGTAATCGACGTGAATATGACCGTCGGAGATCGTCAGCGCGGCCTTCAGCTCGATCGGCTCGTCCTGGCCATCGATCGTCATCGAGGAATGCCAGGTGCCTTTCGGCAGCTTGGCGATTTCGACCTGCACCGCTTCGCGCGAGGCCGTAACGATGTAGCCGGCGACCTCGTCGAGTTGTTCGATCCCGAACTCTTCCATCATCTCCAGCAGGCGGGTGCACCCGACATCGTTGCAATTGATCAGCGAATAGACGTCGCCGATCGGTTTCCACCGGCAGCCGGGTGTTGGCGCGGATCACGGCCATCAGCGTTTCATTGACCACGCCGCCCTCGACGATCTTCAGGATCGGCAGATACAATCCTTCCATGAACACGTCGGTCGACGCCGTCAGGTCGCGCAGGCCGCCGATATCCATCAGATGGCTGTTGCAGGCGAGGAAACCAACAAGTGTGTCGTCGCGGAAACAGGGCGTCGTCACCGAGAAATCGTTGGTGTGTCCGGTGCCGAGCCACGGATCGTTGTGAATAAAGACATCGCCGGGCCGCATCACGTGAACAGGGTATTGCGCGATCACATGGCCGACGGCCAGCGCCATCGAATTGATGTGGCCCGGCGTGCCGGTCACGGCCTGCGCCAGCATGCGTCCATCGGCGTCGAACACCCCGGCGGCGAGGTCGCCGGATTCCCGCACGATGGTGCTGAACGCGGTCCTTTGCAGGGTTTGCGCCTGCTCTTCGACCACCGCGATGCAGCCGGCTCCACATGATCTGCTTGTCGAGAAGGCTGAGGCCTGGTTCGCTCACGCGGTCATCTCCTTGCGGTCCATCACGATCGATCCCAAGCCATCAATCCAGGCATCGAAGCTGTCGGTGATATAGGTCGAGGTCTCCTGCTCGACGATGATCGCCGGGCCCGACAGCCGCGCGCCGGCCGGCAACAGTTCGCGCCGATACCGCGAAACGTCGACCAGCTTGCCGCTGCGGCCATCGAAAACGCTGACGACATCGCTTGCCGCCGTCACGGGAACCTGGACCACACCACCGATCGCCTCGGGCAGCGCCGTCACGGTCGACACATTGACCGACCAGGCCATGATTTCGATCGCCGCCGACGGGATCGAACGCTTGAACAGCGCCTCGTAATCCGCCTCGTAGCGGGCGCGCAACGCAACCATATCGGCCTCGACGAGATCGCGGACCGGCAGCTCGACGGCGATCTCATGCCCCTGCCCGACATAGCGCATGAACGCGATGCGGCGCTCGACCAACGGCTCGTTCTGCGCCGCCGGTTCGACCCAGGCGCGGATTTCGCGCGACATCTCGTTGAGAATTTCGGTCGCGCCGGGGCCATCGAAGGCATCAAGACGCATATAACGCGTCTTGACCATCTCGTAGGAGATCGGCGCCGCCAGAAATCCAACCGCGGAGCCCACCCCGGCATTCGGCGGCACGATGACGCGGCTGGCGCCGATCTTCTCCGCGACCCGGGCGACATGCAGCGGCGCCGCGCCGCCGAATGCGATTACGGTGTGACTGCCGGCAATCGCGCCGCGTTCGACGGCGTGAACCCGCGCAGCGCTCGCCATGTTCTCACACACCATCTCGTAGACCGCATAGGCCGCCATCTCCGCGCCCATGCCGAGCCCGTCGCCGATCGCGGTCTGCAGCGCCTGCTTCGCCAGATCGGGATGGAGCTTGATGGTGCCTCCGGCGAACGTCGCAGGGTCGATCAGCCCCAAGGCAACGTCGGCATCGGTCACGGCTGGATGAGTGCCGCCGCTATTATAACAAACCGGGCCGGGAACCGACGACGCGCTTTCCGGCCCGACAGTGACCCGCTTCAGCGCATCGAGCCGCGCCAGCGAGCCGCCCCCGGCGCCGATCTCCACCATCTCGATAACAGGGATACGAACCGGCAGCCCACTGCCCTTGAGAAACCGTGCCGCGCGGTCGACTTCGAACACGCGCGAGGTTTCCGATCGATAGTTTTCGATCAGGCTGACTTTCGCGGTGGTGCCGCCCATGTCGAAGGCGAGCACCTTGCGCTCGCCGAGCCGCGCCGCGATCTGGGCCGCGAACACCGCGCCGCCGGCCGGGCCCGACTCGACCAGCCGGACCGGAAATCTGCGCGCGGTCTCCACCGATGTCAGTCCGCCGCCCGATGTCATCAGGCACAGCGCGCCGCGAAATCCCATCTCGCGCAAGTTTGTCCTGCATCCGGGCGAGGTAGCCATCCATCAGCGGCTGCACATAGGCGTTGGCCGCGGTGGTCGAGGTGCGCTCGAATTCCCGAATTTCAGGACAGACCTCGGAAGACAGCGTGATGTAGAGGCCGGGGATGACGGATTGCAGCAGCTTCGCCGCAAGACGCTCGTGCGCCGGATTGGCGTAGGCGTGCAGAAACGAGATCGCAACGCTTTCGATCTTTTGGGCCTTCAACGCCTCGGCGACGCCGTGAATGTCAGCTTCATTCAACGGCAGCCGTACCCCGCCGCGGGCATCCATGCGCTCGCGCACCGTGAAGCGCAGCGGCCGTTCGACCAACGGCTTCGGCCGCACCAGCGCCAGTTCGTACTGATCGTAGCGGCTTTCGGTTCCGATTTCGATCACATCGCGAAAGCCGTCGGTTGCGATCAAAGCGATTTTCGCGCCACGACGCTCGATGATGGCATTGGTCGCCAGCGTGGTGCCGTGAATGAAGATCGCGACTTCGGAAATGGACTTTCCGGCCCGCGCCAGAATTTCGCCGATGCCGCGTAGAACCCCTTCTTCCGGCGACGCCGGCGTGGTCAGCACTTTGCCGGTCCAGCGCTGCGTTCCATATTCCAGCACAATATCTGTAAATGTACCCCCGACGTCGGCGGACAGCTTCAGCTTCAGATTACCCTTCAATCTCACGCCCTCTGTGGTCGCCGGCTCGCAGCCCGGCCTCGCAACGCCAATTCTTGGCATGCACGACACCGGGGTGAATAGTTCCATTTTTGGGATGAACTATTGCAAGGAATGAGTGCAAAAGACGAGCCAAAGCACGGTCTAGCCCGGCGACGAGCCCCGGCACGATCCGAGATAGCGGTCACAACTAGCGATCTGAACCAGCAGTCGGCCAAAACCTTCAGACTTCCAGCCATTGCTGCCGGACCGCCTGGTTGGCTTTCAGCTCGGCGGGCGTGCCTTCGAACACGATCCGGCCGTGCCCCATGACATAAAGGCGATGCGAAATTCGCATCGCGATCGAGAGCTTTTGTTCGACCAGCAGGATTGCCACCCCGCGATTGGCAATCTCGGCGATGAGGTCGCCGACCTGCTGCACGATGATCGGCGCCAGCCCTTCGGTCGGCTCGTCGATCATGACCAGATCCGGATCGCCCATCAAGGTCCGGCAAATCGTCAGCATCTGCTTCTCGCCGCCGGAGAGCACGCCGGCCGCGGTATCGGCGCGGGCCGCGAGGTTCGGAAACATGTCGAGCATGTCCTGCAACCGCCATTTGCCGGGACGCCTCACATCCTTGATGCCGAGCATCAGGTTTTGCCGCACCGTCAGGCTCGGGAAAATATCGCGATGCTCCGGCACGTAGCCCAGCCCGAGACGGGCGATCCGGTAGTTCGGCAAGCCCGCAAGCTCATTGCCCTTGAACTTGATACTGCCCTGCGGGGGCACCTCGCCCATGATGGCCTTGACCGTGGTCGAGCGGCCGACGCCGTTGCGGCCCAGCAAGCTCACGACTTCACCCTCGCCGATCCGCAGGTCGACGCCCTGCAGGATGTGGCTCTTGCCGTAATAGGCGTGCAGATCCCGGACTTCCAGCATCACGCCGCTTCCTCGCCGAGATAGGCTTCCTTGACCTTCGGATTACCGCGAATTTCCTGCGGCGTTCCGGTGGCGATGATCTGGCCGTAGACCAGGACCGAAATTCGATCGGCCAGACCGAACACGACGCTCATGTCATGTTCCACGATCAACAGCGTGCGGCCTTCGGTGAGACGCCGGATCAAGGTCACCGCGCGTTCGGTCTCGGCGTTGCTCATGCCGGCTGTCGGCTCGTCGAGCAAAATGACATTGGCGCCGCCGGCCACCGTGATGCCGATCTCCAGCGCGCGCTGTTCGGCATAGGTCAGCAAGCCCGCCGACACGTCGCGCCGCGAGGTCAGATTGATGTCTTCGAGGATCTGCGCGGTCCGGCTGCGCACTTCGGGCAATTTGTCGATATTCTTCCAGAATGCATAACGATGGCCGGTTGCCCACAACACCGCGCAGCGCAGGTTTTCCCAGACGCTCATATTGGCAAAGACGTTGGTGACCTGGAAACTTCGCGACAGGCCGCGGCGATTGATCTGGTATGGCGGCAGATCGGAGATTACCTCTCCGCGCATCAGGATGCTGCCGCTGGTCGGCTTCATATAGCCGCTGATCAGGTTGAACGTAGTCGACTTGCCTGCACCATTGGGGCCGATCAATGCATGGCGTTCGCCCTGCGCGACCGCGAGGTTGAGGTCGCGGATCACGGGAGTGGCGCCGAAATTCTTCTGTACGCCGCGCAGCTCGATGGCGGAACTCATGCGGCACCTCCGGCGCCGTGGGCCATTCCCGCCGCCTCGTCCCACGCCCGACCGACCCGCGTCCATGTCAACCGCGCGACCAGGAAGCCGCCGATCGCGAGCACGGCCGCGAGACCCCAAAGAGCGGGACTTGCCGCGTCGAACGGCACGCCAAACGCCTTGATGTGAGAATCCTCGCCGGGATTGACGCTGTAATGAACCACGGTCTCGATGATCAACATCATGCCCACAACCATCGCCACGGTCGGCACAAGCGCCAGCAGATAGCTCGGGATCACCCTGCCCAGCGCCCCGGCCTTGAGCAGCGGCCGGTGCATCATCAACAGGCCGGTGATGCCGCCGGGCGCGAACAGCACCACGATGATGAAGATCAGTCCGAAATAAAGCTGCCAGACCTGAGTCAGATCGCTCAGCCCCAACGACAGCAAAGTGACGAAGATGGCGCCGACGATCGGCCCGATGAAGAAGCCGACGCCGCCGATATAGGTCGAGAACAACACGGTGCCGGATTGGGCGGCGCCGAGATAGGCCGAATTGGCGATTTCGAAATTGATCGCCGCCAGCGAGCCGGCGATGCCGGCGAACAACCCGGCAAAGCAGAACGCGATGTAGCGGATCATGTGCGGATCGTAGCCGACGAACTGCACGCGCTCCTGGTTGTCGCGAACCGCGTTGGACATCCGGCCCAGCGGTGTCCGCGTCAGCGCGTACATCGCGATCGCCGCGATCAGGGTCCATGCGGCAACCAGATAGTAGATCTGGATCTGCGGCCCGAAGGTCCAGCCGAACAGCCGCAGCACCTTGGTGCGATTGGCGGAGATGCCGGCCTCGCCGCCGAAAAATGTGCGCAGGATGAGCGCCGACGACGCGATCAACTCGGCAAGGCCGAGCGAGATCATCGCAAACACCGTGCCGCTGCGCTTGGTCGAGACCCAGCCGAACAAGGCTGCGAAGAACAGTCCGGCGAAGCCGCCGATCAACGGCACGACCGGCAGCGGCAACGGCCATTTGTGCTGACCGATCGCGTTGATGCTGTGAACCGCCAGGAATCCGCCAAGGCCATAATAGACGGCGTGACCAAACGACAGCATCCCGGTCTGGCCCAGCAGGATGTTGTAGGACAACGAAAAGATGATCGAAATGCCGACCAGGCTGAATGTGGTCAGCGCGCTGGCCGAAGGAAAGATGTTCGGCAGCGCCAGCAGAACTAATGCAGCGGCCAGCCACATCCCGTAGAATTTCATCTTGTCCGAAACGGTCGGAAGCGGCGGCGCGGCACTGGCGCTGGCGGTGATTTCGCTCATGTTTCACGCGTTCCGAGCAGGCCCATCGGCCGGAAGATCAGGATCAGCACCAGCAGCAGATACGGCATGACCGGCGCAATCTGCGCGATGGTGACGTTCCAGATGTCGGACACCCAGGTGGTGGCATAATCCGGGCTCAACGGGCCAAAGGCGCCCGCGAGCGAACCGTTCATTGAGACCGCAAAGGTCTGCACCAGGCCGATCAGCAGCGAGCCGATGAATGCGCCCGGCAACGAGCCGAGGCCACCGACCACGACAACGACGAACAGGATAGGCCCGAGCAGGCTCGCCATGTCGGATTGCGTGACCAAGGCCGGTCCCGCGATCACGCCGGCGACGGCCGCCAGGGCGGTGCCGACACCGAACACCATCATGAAGATGCGCCCGACATTGTGGCCGAGATGACCGACCATGTGAGGATGGGTCAGCGCCGCCTGTACGATCAGGCCGACGCGGGTTCGCTTGATCGCGATCAAGAGGCCGACGAAGATCACGATCGATACCGCGAGCATGAACATCTTGTAGGCGGGATAATTGGTCGAGAAGATCGTGAACGCCGGAAAATCCAGAATCGGCGGCACCCGATAATCGACCGGGCTCTTGCCCCAGATGATCTGGACCACCTCCTCGATCACGAAGGCCAGTCCGAAGGTGAACAGCAGTTCGGCGACATGTCCGTTTTTGTGAACCCGCCGCAGCCCGAACCGCTCGACCCCAGCCCCGATCGCGCCCGCCGCGAGCGGCGCCAGCACCAGCGCAGGCCAGAACCCGAACCAGCGGCTGATCTGGAAACCGAAGAACGCACCGAGCATGTAGAAGCTCGCATGCGCGAAATTCAGAACGCCGAGCATGCTGAAGATCACCGTCAGGCCGCTGGCCATCAAGAACAGCAGCATGCCGAACAGGACACCGTTGAGCGTCGAGGTCACGATCAACTCAAGCACGAAGCTTCACCTCTAACCTGTTCATCGCGGAAGATATTGGAACCACGGCAATAGAGTCGGATAATCCTGACGAGAGTGGCGGCCCGTCCGGGACCGGCCGCCACTCCAGCCGCTATTTTAGCTCAGTTCGGGCGTTCCATCTTGCAGGTGGTCGGCAGGATGGTCTTATCGGTGTCGATCTTGCTGACCAGCTTCCAACCCCAGCCGGTCTTTTCCTCGTCAAAGGTATCCTTGCCGCTGAGCTCGCCGAAAGAGGAAATGTAGATCGGCTGGAAGAACTGGTGATCGTCCTTGCGCATGAAGCCTTCGCCGCCGTCCATGACTTCGAACTTCATGCCTTCCAGCGCCTCGGCAACCTTCACAGGCTCGATCGACTTGGCCTTTTCGGCCGCCGCGGCCAGCATCCGCATTTCGTTGACGGCACGCGGATATTGCAGGCTGAAGTCGTATTTGGCGCGAATGGCCTTTTCGACGTCCTGAGCCGGCTTGTAGTCGAGGTTGGCGATGCCTTCGGAGATCTGGAACACCTGATGGTTCAGATTGGCCTGCTTGATCGCGGTCGGACCGCCGGTGCCTTCGGCGTAATACGTGTACCAATTGACCTTCAGCCCGGCGTCGGCGGCCGCCTTCAGCAGCAGCGCGATGTCCTGGCCCCAATTGCCGGTTACGACGCTGTCGGCGCCTGACGCCTTGATCTTGGCCACATACGGCGCGAAGTCGGTGACCTTGAGCAGCGGCACCAGTTCGTCGCCGACGATCTCGATGTCGGGACGCTTGGCCTTCAGCATCGCCCGCGCCTGGGTTTTCACTGATTGGCCAAAGGAATAGTCCTGGTTGATCAGGTAAACCTTCTTGATGGTCGGAACCGTCTTCATGTAGTTGGTGAGCGCCTCCATCTTGATGTCGGAGTTCGCGTCCCAGCGGAAATGCCAGAAGCTGCATTTTTCGTTGGTCAGAATCGGATCGACCGCGGCGTAGTTGAAGTACAGCACTTCCTTGCCGGGATTGCGCTCATTGTACTTGGTCACGAAGTCCGACAAGCGCTCCGCCGACCGACGAACCGTTGCCCTGGGTCAAATAGCGGACGCCGGAGTCGATCGCCTTTTGCGCCTGGATCAGGCTTTCCTGCGGATTGGTCTTGTTGTCGAGCGGAACGATCTCGACCTTCTTGCCCAGAATGCCACCCTTGGCATTGAGTTCATCGGCCATGAACTGGAACGTCTTCAGACCGACCTCGCCGACGCTGGCGCCGCCGCCCGACAAAGGATCGATATAACCGATCTTGACGGTATCTTCGGCCTTGGCCCCGACACCCAGCATCGGCAAGGCCACCGCTGCAGCCGCCACAATCTTCCACATAGTGCTCTCCCTTAATATTCCAGTTCTTGAGTTGCCCGCAGTACAACCATTAAAGCCAACGAATTTCAAGCTGCCCGGTAGAACACCGAGTGGATCGATCTGCCTAGCCCTGCTTTATGTGCAGGGCTCATCAGGCCGGCTTTCAAGGCGCCCATCGCCACCCCCGGGGGATTTTCTGTCACGCGGAATCAGAAGTGGTCTAACTGGCATTTTGTGCGGGTGAAGGAAATCAACCCGACGAACGACAAAGCCAAATCATTACATTTTTACCAACACTATCCGATAGTTACGTATCATTCCAAATCTGCCCACCGGTCAACCCCGCCAAATATGATGTGAAGGGTCATTCTCTCTGGCGAGCCCTCACATCTCGAACTTCCACCGGATTGCGCGCCGACGCACCGGCAACGGTGACAGGTCCAATCTCACGTTTTTCAGCAATCAGCCGCGCGCCCCTCAACCGGTTTGGCTCGCCCATCGGCCCCTATCGGCCCCTATCGGCCCGCCGCATCCACAAACCCGCCTTCGATCTCACCTCGCGCCGGCAATGGCGGCGCCGTCAGAATCCGTCGACCAGCCCGTCGAGCTTAGCAAACTGAAGCGATGCATCGTCGGTCCGTTCGCGCTTGTCCATGCATCAACGCGGCGCTCCTGATCGCAGCTCGTTCGAGCTCCGTGCGATTCTTATGACTCGATCAGAATAGTCCACGCGATAAGAACACGCACAACGATCGTCGCTTTTGTGAAGCGCCCAAGCCTCCTTCGGTATCGCACGGGGTAGTGAGTGGTAGCTGTCTAACTTAATTAGACCAAACAACGCTGCGCCTGAAGAATTAAACTTAAGACGTTTGCAAATCAGAAACCATTTGATTGACGACGCGGACTTCGGCAAACGTTCGCTCGTTGAGGCACAACGCCTCGCGATGATCGAGCATCATCATCTTAGTTCAAGGAGAGCGTTATGAAGAAACTTGATCTGAATTCCCTCCGCACTGTTTCGGGCGGCCGTTGTTTCCCGTCGGCTCCGCCGGCTCCGCCCGCCCCCGTTCACGGCCATGGTGGCGGATCGCTGCTGTCGGTCAACGCACGCGTCTCGTAAAGACGCCGTGGCGGCGCGATGATCGCCGCATCTTAAGAAGATATTTCTCAAAGTCTCCGCGATACACATCTAAAGTTATCGAGCCATCATTGAACCGGAACGGTAAGTATCTCTGCAGACTTTGAGAAACCCAGTTCGCACGATTGCGCTGAACAAGATGTTCAGACATCTTCCTTGAGAGCTTTCGCCATCAGCGACGATGTCGAAACCTCTTAAGGCAAAGCATCGAACGACCACACCCCGAATAACAAGAGCCCGGTCATGGGCCCTCGCATGTGATCTGATCATATTGCCGAATTCGTTGGTTTCATTAGGGAGCGGATAACATGACTTGGCTTTTTCTGGCGTTGTTGGTCGCAATCGTTGTCGGCCGGCTCCATAGTTACCACCTCGACCGATGCGACGAACTCCATGCCGGTGGAATATTCAAATATAGATCCAGGCAACCTCTCGACGTCTAAACCAGATTGATACCGACATCTGGCAATGTGTCTGCTGGACCTCTGACCAGCGAGATCAACCGTGCCATCGCTTCAACTGGAAACATCCACGGCGAAACGATCCGACGATTCGACCTTGAACGCCACGCTTCAAGCGTCACAACTCGCCGCACAATCGCCAGGCGATAGTTACGCGCCACGCAAAGGCCTCGTCAGACCGATGACATCGGCCGACGTGCCCGCGGTCGCCCGGCTGTTTCTCAGGATCTTCCGGGGAACGGACCAGCCTGCTGGCCCGGACCTCCTGCAATACCTGCGGAAGTTGACGCTGGGGTCGCCATCGTACGACGAGACGATCGGCACCCGTGTATACGAGCAGCAGGACGGTGGTGTCCCCAGCGCCCTGCTCACCGTGCCGATGCGCTTCGTTGCCTGTGGCAATGTCATCCCCGGCCGGCTCCTCGGCGTCTTCATGACCGACGCCAACACCGGCGCCGTAGGGGCGGCGAAGTTGATGCTTGCGTTGCGGCCCAAGCCTGCCGACTTCGGCTTCTGCGACAGCGCCTCCCCGACCAGCTGCCGGCATCTGCTTGCCATCGGCGGAAAACATATTACCGGGCAGAACCTCGAATGGTCACGAAGCTTCCGTCCGCTCGGAGCCTGGGTCGGACGCTTTGCGGAGCGCTTCCTGCGCGGCCGTCATTTCGGGGGCGCCGCGCTGGCGCGTCCGATCGATGCCCTGCTCCGCCGCATGGTCGGCGAGACCAATGCCGATGAACCTGGCGCGCCAAAAGTGACGGAGATGTCGGTGCCGGCTTTCCTCAAGCACGCGCCCCGGCTGATCGCCCATTACGCGGTGCGGCCGCTATGGTCGGAGGACGAACTTTCCTGGCTGGTTTCGCTGGCCGGGCAAAACACCAGGCTAGGCGCGTTCACCATTCGATCGGTCGAAGATCGCACCGGCGCGGTCATCGGATCGTTCGTTTACTACGGCACGCCGCGGACCGCGCATGTCCTCAATATCCTGTCTCTCCCTGGCCGAGAAGTCGCCGTGCTGGATGCGATGTTTCGACATCTCGACCGTGCCGGTCACGCCGAGGCCCGCGGTCGCGCACAGCCTGCCTTGATGATGGGCCTCGCCCTTCAGCGTTGGCTGGTATTCCGGCACAAGGCGTTTGCGATGGTGCTGACGCGAATCCCCGGCGTGAACGAGGCTATCGCGCGCGGCGATATCTATGTCGGCGGTCTTGCCGGTGAAGACTGGAGCCGCTTGATGACTGATTTCCATTGAAGTGAGCGGTGGCATGACGGTTTCAGTAATCCTCAAGACCCTTAACGAAGAACATCGGATCGGTCCCGCGATCGAGAGCGTGCTCGCCGCGATCCAAGGGATCGGCGGCGAAGTCATCGTGGCCGATGGTGGCTCGCGCGATCGCACGCTTCAGGTCGCGGCGAATTACCCGGTCCGCGTGGTTCAACTCGACCCACAAATCCGCCCGAGTTGCGGGATCGGTCCACAGCTTGGCTTCCAGTACAGTCTCGAGCCGTTCGTCTGCCTGATGGACGGCGACATGCTGCTCGACCCCGACTTCCTGCCCGCCGCCCTGGCCCATCTCGAAGCCAATCCGACGACGGCCGGCGTGACTGGCCATGTCGAGGAGATGAACCAGACCAGCCTCGAATATGTGCGGCGTGGTCGCCGCATTTCACCGGAGAACCGGATCGGGCCGATCGACCGCATGAACGGCGGCGGCCTCTATCGACGAAAGGCGATTGCCGAAGCCGGCTATCTGTCAGATCGCAACCTGCATGGCTACGAGGAATTCGACCTCGGCGTGAGATTGCGGTCGCGAGGCTGGAATCTCCATCGTCTCGACCGCCGGTTCGTCCGGCATTTCGGGCACGCGCTCAACGCCTACGCCCTCCTGGTGCGGCGCTGGAAGTCGGGCTATCTGCAAGGTATCGGCGAATTGCTGCGAGCTGCGCTCGGAAAGCCGCAGTGGAAGCAATTGATCCAGGATTTGCCGGAGTTGAAGCTCTGGGCCGGAGTTTATTTCTGGCTGATCACGATGGTCGTGCTGCCTTTCATGACCCCGACAGCCGTCATGGGACTTGCGATCGACGGCGCCTGGATCGCGGGCATCATCGGACTGATGAGCCTGCGGCAACGCAGCCTCGCACTCGGCTTCTACGCGGTCGTCGCCTGGCTGTTCCATGCCGCGGCGCTACCGCTCGGCTTTTTGCACGGAAGGAAAGCTGCGGCCGCCTGGATCGACAGCCGCCTCGTGCAGGATGCGCCTCACGTCGAAAGCGGCTGTGAGATCACGCCGGCCATGGATGCCGACATTTCCTGGCGGCTGCGATGCGACAGCCAGAGCAACACAAGCCATGCCGCGATGACGACGGATGCCTCGATAACATAGAGCGCGACGAAGGTGCCGACCGGCGCCGCTACCCATGTCGCAGCAGCGATCAGGCCGCTGCCAATGATATTGGTGCCGTTGAGTATCAAAGCTCGCGCGCCCTGCCGTCCCGATGCGCCCAGTAGATCGATCGCGACGGACCAGACCGCCACGAGCACAATCGTGCCCGATAGCGCGCGGACAAAAAATGCCAGATCGTGGTAATCGCGTCCGAACAGCAGCGGCAGATAGGGCGCGAGCACGAACAGTGTGAGGAATGTCGCGATGCCGAGAGCGAGCGCAGCGACCAGCGCGTGCTTCGCCGCCGGTATCGCGAAGTGCAGCCCATCGCGGCTTGCACGCGCAAAGCGCGGATAAATCAACCGGTTGAAAGCGTCGATCGAGAGATAGCTGCTGTCCATGATTCGCCGAGCCACGCCGTAGCTGCCGACGGTCTGGATCGGCGCGAACATTCCAATCACGAACAGGTCGACATTGGCTCGGATCGCCCGCACCACGAATTGCGAACTGAAGAGCGCGCCGGGACGCAATTCATCGCGCAAGATCGTCAAGCGCGGCCGGCCGAGCGGCCGGAGCCAAAGCGCTCCCACCAAAGCGTAGATCAGATGTCCGACGGCCTGCCAGATCGCCCATCCCGACAGGCTCGAGGTGCCGAATATGATGCAGGCAAGGGTCGCCGTGGCGGTCCGCGCGAGAGCGAATCCAACCACGGAACGATTGGCTGAGCGATATTGGCCGAGGCTGAGAAAAACAGTCTCGACCAGAACAATCAACCGCACCAGCACGACGTTGGTGAAAAACAATAATGCGATGGTCCCGGCGTCGATATCGGTCTGCGAATAGACTGGAGCCCACCACGACATCACCACGACGCCGACGGCGACCAGCACGGCTCCGGTGAGCGCGATCAGAACCAGGTTGTGACCGAGCAGTTCCGGATAGCTCGCCCGCTCGCGCGAAACACGGCGAAGCAGACAATCCGAGGCACCGAGACCGCAGATCTGTACGGCGATCGCGGTGATCGCCGAGACCTGCACGAACAGGCCGAACTCGGCCGGACCGAGCGCACGCGCCAGGATCGCGAATGTCGCGAGCTGAGCGAGGCTGGCCGCAGCCAACGATCCGCTCGACAGCAGATAGCTGAAGATCATCGGAGCGGCCGTCGAGATCATACGGGTGGTAACTGTCAACTGCACTGTTCTGACGGCCTCGTCGGATGAGGTATCTCAAGACGACAACGTGTGGCGCGGGTTACCACATGTCGCGCATGCGCGACGCTCTGCGGCCCGCGCGTCAACTAATCCCACACCATCGTTTCCAACAAGTGTTCGCTCGCCGCGCCGAACCGACGATGCGCGCCAGTTTTGATGAAGCCATCATCACACGTGATGGCATCAGGAAAATCAATGGCGTGTTTAACGCTAAACGCCGCTCGGATTTGTATACTGCCGCGACAGGCGATTACTTGATTACGTTAAGCAAACGATCGCTCACACAGAAGCGAAGTGGAAGAACGTCATGGAGCGTATCGTAACTTTTTCCTTTGTCGCGGTCCGCGCTTCGTCAATCCTTGCCCGCATTTCATCGGACGCCGCGCTGCGTACCGATATCTCCTCTCACTGAAGTCATCGACATGTATACCTTTGCCAATAGCAACAATATGCAACGCGACGAGGGTGTGCTCTATCCGATTTCGGCGGAGGCTGGTCGAGCGCATGGTGTCGCGATCGGCGCCGCCGATATCGCGGGCTGGCTGCTGCGCGGCTGGATGTCGATGCTGATCGCGGCGCTCGTCGGCGCCCTCGCCGGCGTCGTGGTGGCGCAATTGCTGACACCCCGGTTTACCGCAACAACGGAGATCACGATCGCGCCGTCCAATCTTCTGGTCGCGCCGAACGACCTGTATGCAACGAACATCCAGAGCGACAGTCAGATCCTGGATGTCGAGAGCAAGATGAGGATGATCACGTCCGGAAACGTATTGCGGCAGGTCGTGGACAAACTGGACCTCAGGAACGATGCTGAGTTCGCGGACAAGCCGCGGCTGTTCGGACTTGGCGGTCTCTTCGATGGCCGCTGGATCGATACCGACGCAAAGGACCTCACCGACGCGCTGGCCAAGCGCATCACCGTCTCAAGGCAGGAGCGGTCCTACGTCGTGACGCTCTCGGTCTGGACCAGCAAGCCTGAAACATCGGCCCGTCTCGCCAACACGATCGCCGAAACGTTCCGTGAAGAAGTCGTTCGCGCCAACTCCGAGCGCGCCGGGCGCGCCGCTCAGGGGCTTACCGCCCGACTGGGTGAGCTGAAGGCCGCGGCCACCGACGCGGAAGACAAGATCGAAGCATTTCGCCGCGCTCACGGCCTGCAGCAAGGGTCGACCGGCCAGCCGCTCAGCTTCGATGCCGTGGAGCAGATGAACTCCAAGCTGACCGATGCCAAGGCGCGAACCGCCGAGGCGGAAGCGCGCTACAGCGAAGTCTCGCGCGCGGTTTCGTCCTACGGCGCGGAGGGAGGCGCCGTTCAGTCGCCCACACTGTCAGGACTGATCGCCGACGACGCCGCGTTGCGCCGGCAGATCGCGACGCTCTCCCAGACCCTGGGCAAACGCCATCCTGCGCTATTGAATGCGCTCGCCGAAGCCAGCGCGCTGGAAAAGGCGATCAAGACCGAAACCGAGCGGCTGCGTCGCGCCGCGCGCATTGACCTCGACCAATCCAAGATGGCGCTCGACGCGTTGAATGCGGAGACGCGTACGTTGCGCAACAGCGCATCCGCCGACGATCAGTCCCAGGTGAAATTGCGGGAACTCAAGCGCGAGGCCAGCGCCAAAACCGAGCTCTACCAGACCTTCTTGTCCCGTGCCGGCGAGGCCGCCGAACGAACCCAGATCGATGCGACCGACGTGCGCGTCATTTCTCCCGCGATCGCCCCGCAACGTCCGACCTGGCCGCCTCGCCCGATCGTCGCCGCGGCGGCGGGCGCAGCACTTGGGCTACTGCTCTCGGCCGGCCTGCTCGCGGGATTTGGCTATCTCCGCTTCAGCTTGCGGCTCAGCGGGAGCGCCGCGTGATGCAGCCGGACGAAATGCGCGACGGCTCCGGTATCGGCATTCTCGGGCCGCCGCTGTTCATGGCGATATTGCTGTTCTATCTGGTCACGCTGACCCCGTTTATCGATCTGTCGACGGCCAATGCGACCGATCCCGCCACCGAGAAGTCGAACGCCTTCAACCAGATCGTCTTCCTGGCGCTGACCGCGGGCCTGTGGCTGACCGTCTTCACTTCCCCGGTGCGTTACCTCGCCGTGCGTCCGCGCCGCCCGCTGCTCGCAACGTTACTGTGGTTCGCGATCGTCTCGGCGATCTCGGCGCATCCCGACCTCGCCCTGAAGCGGGTCGTGCTGGCGGCGCTGACGATCGTGAACGCGGGCATTTTCCTCCTGCTGCCGCGCTCGGAACGTCAATTCGCGGGCATGCTCGCGCTGTGTTGCCTCGGCACCCTGGCGCTCGCCTATCTGGGCGTCGCTCTGTGGCCGCAGCTTGCGATCCACCAGGCCAGCGAGATCCGCGAGCCGATGAATGCCGGACTCTGGCGAGGCCATTTCGCGCACAAGAATGTCGCGGCCGCCGCGATGGTGGTGATGAGTTTCTCCGGACTTTATCTGTACGGCACCGGCCGCCGCCTCGTCGGCGGGGTGATTACGCTGCTGTCGGTCGCGTTCCTCACCCAGACCGGCGGCAAATCCGCCAGCATGGCACTTCCGGCCATTCTAGTCGTTGCCTGGATTTTCGAGCGATGGCGGGCGATCCGGTTTCCGATGGTCTTTCTCGGTCTCGCGGCCTTCAACACCATCACCATCGGTAGTTCGATCTCGCCTGCGATGCGATCGCTCGTGGCAAGTCTGGGGTTCGACCCCACCTTCACCAATCGCATCGACATCTGGCGCACCGGCATCGCCGCTGTCGCCGATAAGCCGCTGACCGGCTATGGTTTCCAGCTGTTCTGGCAGACCGACGAAATGGTCTACAAGACCGGCGCCGAAAACTGGGCGTCGGCCGCCTTCAACGGCCACAACGCCTATCTCGACGCCGCGATCACGACCGGCATCCCCGGCCTTATTCTGACCTTGGCTCTGCTGGTCTGGATGCCCATGCGCAACGTAGCTCGGGCGGAGGCCAGGGATAACGATCCCGCGCTCACACGTCTGTTCATCCGGATCTGGCTTTACGGCGTGTTCGTCGCCTGCGTCGAAAGCCTGTTTTTCCAGTCCGGCAGCCTGATCTGGTTCCTGTTCGTGGTCTCGGTTTTCGGCCTCCGGCTTCAGGCAAGTGCGCACGAGATCTGGAAGCCGGCGGTCGCGCTGCCCGACGCGGAGCCGGTCCATGCGTGACCAGGCCCTCGCTCCACATTTTCCGGAACGCATGGTTCGCCTGCCGGCGCCGATCGATCGGTTCGCCGGTCGTTTGACCAACAAGTGGATCCGCGCCACGCCGTGGCAAATCATTCAGGTACCGACCCGCGAGCCGATCGTCTCCTTTACTTTCGACGACGTGCCCGACTCCGCTCTTAAAGTCGGCGCGACGATCCTCGAAGCCCATGGCGTGCGCGGCACGTTCTATATCTCCGGAGGTCTCGAGGGCCTTGTCGAACCGAATCGTACATTGATCGACGCGGCAGGTTGCAAGGAACTTGCCGCGCGCGGTCACGAGATCGGGTGCCACACTTATGGCCACCACAATCTTCGGCATGTCGACCAGGCATTTCTTGGGGCCGATTTGGGCCGCAATGAACGCTACCTCGACGCCATCGATCCACGGCTCGGTCGGCGCAATTTCGCCTATCCCTACAACGGCGGCTCGGTCGGCAAACGGGCGGTGCTCGCCGAAGCGTTTCGGACCTGCCGCGCCGGCGGCGAAGCGATCAATCGCGGCCCCACAGACCCTACCTTTCTCCGCGCGATCGAGATCAGGCAGCCCGAAGCACATGCGTCCGATTTGACACACTGGATCGACGCCCTGATCGCTAATCCCGGTTGGCTGATTTTCTTCACACACGATATTTCGCCGACACCGACGCCTTACGGCTGCACGCCTGTCACCTTCGATCGCCTGGTCGGGCGGGCCGTTCGAAACGGCTGTCGCGTACTCTCCATCGATGCCGCGCTCGATCACATGGGATTGCGGGAGCAAGCCCGATGACCGGCCCCCGGCGACTTCTGGCCATCAATAATTACTTCTACCGGCGCGGCGGCGCCGAGAGTGTCTTCCTTGACCACATCGACCTGTTCGCGGAGGCCGGCTGGGACGTCGTGCCCTTCGCAATGGAGCACCCCGACAATCTGCCAAGTCCGTGGTCGCCTTATTTCGTCTCCGAGATCGAATACGGCCGAAGCAGCGGGCCGCTCACCAAGGCGATGCAGGCCGCCAAGATCATCTTCTCGCTTGAGGCCCGGCGGAAGATCCGCGCGCTCGTCGATTGCGCGCCGCCCACCGTGGCGCACGCGCACAACGTCTATCATCATATATCGCCATCGATCTTTCAGGCCCTCAAAGCCGAGGGCGTGCCGATCGTGATGACGGCCCACGACCTGAAGCTCGCCTGCCCCGCCTACAAAATGCTGAACAAGGGCCGCGTCTGCGAGCGGTGCCAGGGCGGACAGATCCAAAACGTCCTGCTCAACCGCTGCGTCAAGGACTCGATCGCATTGAGCGGTCTGGTTTTTCTGGAGACGCTGGTCCACCGCAGTTTTGGGCTCTACCGCGACACGATCGATCGCCTCGTGACCCCGAGCCGTTTCTACCGGGACAAATTGATTGAGTGGGGCTGGGCTGCCAGTCGGATCGAGTACATCCCGAACTGCATCGACGCCAGCCAGTTCACGCCCGGCTCCGACGAAGGCAACTATTTCGTTTACGCCGGGCGGCTCGCACCGGAGAAGGGGCTGGCCACCCTGGTGCGCGCCGCCGCACTGTCTCAGCAGCGCCTGGTGCTGGCGGGAACCGGCCCCGAGGAGACGGCCTTGCGTCGTCTCGCAATCGAGGTCGGCGCCGATGTTTCGTTCGCGGGTTATCTGAATAAACCGGAATTGCAGAAGCTGATCGGAGCAGCGCGCGCGTTGATCCTGCCTTCCGAATGGTACGAGAACGCGCCTATCAGCGTCCTTGAATCCTATGCGCTCGGACGGCCCGTCATCGGCACCCGGATCGGCGGAATTCCGGAATTGGTCCTTCACGACGAAACCGGAATTCTGGTCGAGCCGGGTAACGCTGAAATGCTCGCCGATGCCATGGCCGGCCTCGCCAACCTCCCGCAGACCACGCGAAGCGAATTCGGCGCCAGAGGCCGCGATTGGGTGCGTCGGGAATTCTCTCCCGATCGGTATCGCGACCGCACCACGGAATTGTACGATGAGGTAATTCACTGATGTACACATTGATCCCAGCCGCCGGCGCGCGCCGGCCGCCACGAAAAGTGATTTTCATCGGCTTGCGCGGTATCCCGCAAGTTCAGGGAGGCGTCGAAACCCATGTCGCCGCGCTCTCCGCGCGCATGGCCCAGCGTGGCTGGGAAGTCGAAGTGCTCGGACGCAAGCCTTACCTTCCTTCGTGGAAGCCTTTCGTCTGGAAAGGCGTCACCGTGACGCCGCTCTGGTCGCCACGATCGAGGGGATTGGAAGCGCTGCTGCACACCGCCTTGAGTGTGGTGGTCGCGGCTTTGCGAAGTCCGGATGTCGTTCATATCCAGGCGATCGGGCCGGCGCTGCTCACTCCCCTCGCCCGCCTGCTCGGCCTTAAAGTCGTGGTCACGCATCATGGCTTCGACTACGAGCGTCAGAAGTGGGGCTGGTTCGCAAAGACCGTGCTCCGTGCCGGCGAAGCGATCGGGATGAAGTTTTCACATGCCAATATCGGCGTGTCGAAAACCATCACCGACAAGATTCGGCGCAAGCTCGGGGTTGGCGCGGCCTTCATTCCGAACGGCATCGAAACCGACGTCCCCAAGTCAGGTGTTTCCTCTGTGGATTTCTTGCAGGGAATGTCGGGTCGCTACATTCTGGCCGTCGGTAGAATTGTCGAGGAAAAACGTCAACTCGATCTGATCAATGCTTTCGCTCGCTTGAACGATCCCAATACCAAATTGATCATCGTCGGCAAGGCCGACCATGAGAGCAGTTACATGCGGGAGGTCGAGCAGGCGGCTGCGGCTACGCCCGGCGTGATCCTGGCAGGCTTCCAGTACGGCGCGGCCCTCGCCGAGCTCTATGAGCGCGCGGCGTTATTCGTGCTGCCATCGAGCCATGAGGGCATGCCGATCGTCCTCCTAGAGGCGCTCAGCAATGGGATCCCGTGCCTGGCCAGCGATATCGACGCGAACCTTGCGCTCGATCTCGGAACCGAGAACTACTTTTCACTGGGCGACATCGATGGCCTTGCGGAGGCCATGAAACAGAAGCTCGCTACGCCCGATACGGCGCATTGCCAGGCGCGTGCGATCCGGATCAAGGATTCCTATGGATGGAATCCGATCGTCGACCGCACCATTTCCATTTACGAAGACGCCATCGCGGTCTGGAAACCGCGCAACGCGCGTCGTCGAGGGACCGGGGTCGCAAAACGTCTCGAGTTCGGAGGCCGATGATGATGCATTCGTTGCGAAACCTCGGAATGACGGCACTCGGCCTTGGCTTTCTCGGCCTGGCCTGGAGCAAGGATCGACTGCGTGGGTACGCCACGCCGAACACGGTCGCGAAGTCCGATGTCGAGGGGCAGATCGCCTATCTCTTCGATATTTTTGCTTCCCTGCGCCGGTTCATGCCGCCGGAGTTCGATCTGCGCGGGCGTGACGTGCTGGAACTCAGCCCCGGCGCATCGCGCGGCAACGGCGTGCTGTTTCTGGCGATGGGCGCCCGATCCTATCACGCGATCGATGTGTTCGATCTCGCCGCCAGCGAGGATCCGGCCATCTACGGTCTGTTGCTCGATCGCTTCACCGAAGGCACCGAGGCGGACCGCGAGCGTGCACGCGCGATCGCATGCCGCCCCGGCGCCCGCGAGTTTGGCTATGCCGTCGGGCGCGACTTCGACATCCCGCGCCTCGCCGAAGGCCGGACCTTCGATCTGATCGTCAGTTGCGCGGCGTTCGAACATTACGACAGCATTCCCGATGCCGTGGCCAGTCTGACGCGCGTCGCGAGGCCCGGCTGCGAGACAATCCATATCATCGATCTGCAAACTCATTCGCGCTGGATCCGCGAGCATGACCCGAACAACATCTATCGCTACCCCGAAGCGATCTACCGGATGTTCCGCTTTCCGGGACAGCCGAACCGGCAACGTCCAGCCGACTACATGCGAGCCTTCGCGTCTCAGGGCTGGAGCGACGTCGATTTCGTGCCCTCGCGAACAATCGACCCCGCCCTTCGCAGAGACCTCGCTGCGTGGGCTCGCAGCACCTTTCGCTGACATGGACGACATGATGGTGCTCGACGGCGCGTTGACGGCGCATCGCGTCCCGTCGGCGGTCGAAAGCGAGCAGGTGTTTTTACTACCTGACCAATCCCTGCAGCCGCTGCGGCTGGAAGAGATGCCATCGTGATCAGCCGCCGTTCCGCTCTCAGCGGTATCGCCAGCATGGCGATGATGGCTCCGTTCGGGACGGTGCGGCAAGCCGCGGCCAATTCCACTGGAGACATTCCGTTGTTCCGGCGCGGCATTGGCGTTTCGCACGCATTCGGGTGGGCCGACGTCGAAGCCGACGGGTCTTACGGAGATCACCCCTACTCCGCTCCCCGCTTTCGTTTCGACCGCGAGCAACAGCGGGCCATCAGTGCCGCTGGATTTGATTTTGTGCGCCTCGTCATCGACGTCGGTCCGTTCCTGGCACTGCGAAGGAGCACACCGCGATCGACTGGACGATCTGCTGATCAATACGGTCCGCGAATTGCTCCAGGCCAATCTGGGCGTGATCGTCGATTTGCACCCGAGCGCGATGAACCCCGCCTACCGGCCCACGGAACTAACCGCGGGGGTGGATACGCCAAAATTCGAGGCGGTGCTCGCGCTGCAACGCCGTCTGGCCGGCCGCCTGGCCGATATCGCCGACGACAACGCGGTCGCTGGTCCGCCACGGCTTGCGCTCGAACTGATGAACGAACCGGAAATCACTCCGGCGGCCTGGCAACCGATGTTGGAAGCCGCCTATGCGGCGGCGCGCAGCGGTTCGGCGCATTTGCCCCTCGTGCTCGGAGGCGGCTCGATGAATGCTCCCGGCGCGCTCGACGCGATCGATACCGGTGTTTTTGCGGACGACAAACGCCTGATCTACACGTATCATGACTACTCGCCCTGGCAGTTCACCCATCAGGGCCTGCGCGGCAGCCCCGCCTTTGCGCTGGACGCGATTGCCTATCCGGCACCCCCGGCCACCGAAGCGATGGACCGGGCGACCGAACGCCGCATGGCTGTTCTCGAGCTCGACGGTTTGGAGCTCGAGCAAGCGCGTCAAGCGAAGCGAACGCTTGCAGGCTACGCTGGATCCGGCTTCGATCGATCGACCCTTGAAAAGACCTTTCGACAAATGACCGGTTGGCGCGCAGCGCGGGGGCTGCCAGCGCACGCGGTTCTGCTCGGTGAGTTCGGAGTCCACCGGACGCCGTACCAGGCCACGGCCGAGGGCTCCGCCGCGCGTGAACGCTGGTTACGCGACATGCGCGAACTCGCGGAACAATACGGTTTTGCCTGGGCCTGCTGGACTTACGCCGGGACAGGTGGCTTCGCGCTGGCGGAAAACGATATCGGACCCGGTTTCGATGTCGCTACCCGCCGCGCACTCGGCCTGGTGTCGTCATGAGCATCGTCATGACGCGGCAGCGCTATGCCAATATCGACGGGTTGCGAGCGATCGCCGCCCTCGGCGTCATGGTCGAACATCTGTTCGGCGATCTGCTCCGGCAGACCGCGCCCTCCGCCGGCCCAATGAATACATTGGCCAGTTCGGTGATCCAGCATTTCAGCCTCGGCCGGTTCGGCGTGGCGCTGTTCTTCTTGATTAGCGGCTTCGTCGTACCGTTCAGCATCAGCGGCGATCGGCCGCTCACCCATTTCGCCATCTCGCGCCTGTTCCGGCTTTATCCGGCATGCTGGCTGGCGCTGGCCGTGCTGGCGACGATGGCGTGGCTGGCCGGAAAGCCGCCAAGCGCGGCGACCATGCTCGCCAATATGACCATGGCCCCGAACCTGTTCGGCCAGGCGTGGCTCTCGCCGATCTACTGGACATTATTTATTGAACTGGCTTTCTACGTCCTCGTCGCGCTGTTGTTCTCGGTCGGCGCCTTGAGAAATGTCGGCGTGCTCACGGCTCTCGGCCTGGCACTGGTTGCCGCGACCGTGCTGCCTGTTGAATTCCGCACTCACGGCGTTGCAAACCTGCCGGTGCAATACATCGGGATGCATCTGTCCTCCCTGTTCCTGGGCCTCCTGCTCCGCCTATGGCTTGTCGAACGCGCCAGGAGCGCGGGCACTGCCGTGCTCGCGCTGGCGGTAGCGCAGTTCGCGGGCTTGCTGGCGGTGGCTGATTTCTCGCTGGCCCGCGGCGATAATTTCATCATGGAAGGACGCGCGCCGATCCTCAGCGCTTATGTGTTCGCTTTGATCGCTTTCATTGCCGCCGTCAGGTTTGGTCATCCACGCTCCCTTACCTTGGCACGGATCGGACTGATCAGCTACTCGATGTATCTGTTTCACTGGACCGTCAATGTCGTCGTCTACCGATTCCTGCCCATGACCGGGCAAATCAGTGACCTTGCCGTGATGCTGGTCTGCATTGCGCTGCACCTTGATCGTGTCCTTGCTGGTCTACCGGATGGTCGAGCGGCCGATGATCACGTTCGGTCGCACGATCGTGCTTGGGCGTGGCGCAGCGAGCGCTCGCAAACACTGATACCGTCAGCGCTGCGAGGAATTACGTTCCTGATCGCCGGCGACCCACACATCGCTCTGCTTGATCCGTTCGATAAGGATCGCCGGATCGAACTTCCGGAAGCCGGCCGCAATCTCGAATAACTGCGCGGATTGCGGTTGATCCCGAACATTCTCCACCGTAACGGCAGCGCCGTCTTCGGCTTCGATCCTGATCGGGAATTTACGCGCCGGATCGACCCAGCCGACGAACGCCTGTCCGGGGGACGTGATAGCCCGCCAGCCGCTCGCACGCCGACCGCCGATATTTTCTTCGCCCAAGCGCTCGCAGCGCCAATCACCGCTATCGGTCGTCCCAGCCAATTTCGCCATCGCCTGCCATTTTTGGCATGGATTGTCTGGATCGACGGGGACAAACCAACGGGTCAGCCGGCTTGATTGTCTCGCATCCATGAAAGTCCTCGTCGCCGGTCGCACAAAATAGGCCGACGGCGCGGCCGCATCGATCAAGAAGAAGCCATCGGCAAGATCCGGTGTCTCCAGACGAACTTTTTCGCCGGACACATGCAGCTTTCCCGCTGGCATCGCCGCCCCTCCATCGCGTGGCGCGCTCGCAAGATCGGCGGAAAACGATTGCGCCTGTGCCGTTGCATCGCCGCACGTTGCAAGAACGATCAAAACGAGCAAACTCAGCCATTTCGGCACCGATTTCAGAACATCGATCAGGCAAATGCACATCATCATAACCCGTCATCTCGAGTCGCCTGCCTCAGGCAACTCACCAAAAAAGGCAGCGCCGACCGAAGCCAACAGGCTCGATCGGCGCCATTGCTTTAAGCCGGATCACGGTCGACCGTGATCCCCTCGATTACTCGGTGTAAGGCTGAGTAACCGCGTGGCTGAAGTCGAATGCGTCGAACAGATCGGCCAGCGCCGGGCTGTTGGTCGGCACGTACGCGTTGCTCTTCGTGAACGTCGGGTTCGGCAGGTTATCGCGGCTGCGGTTCGTGATCGGCGCGAGGCTCCAGTTGCGCTCGATGAACTTCAGCAGCGAAACGTGGTCGCCGTAGTTATGATAGACCTTGCCACCCGTCGAATACGGCGAGAGGATCAGGATCGGCATGCGCGGTCCGTCGCCGAAGAAGTCGATCGACTGGATGAAGCCCGAGTCCCAGTAACCACCAGCCTCGTCCCAGGTGATGAACACGGCGGTTTCCGCCTTCAGCTGCGGATTGGCGTCGAGCGCATTGCAGGACATTGAGCGCGTAGGCTTCGAACAGGTCGACCTTCGAGCTCTGCGGATGGCCGTCGAGCAGACCGTCCGGCTTGCCGAACGACACCGAAGGCAGGGTGTTGTTCTGGATCGCCGTGATCAGATCAGCGGTGTCCTTGACATGCGCCGCCCGGATCGTCGGGTTGGCCATGATCGAGGTGGCGTACTGGAACGGATTGCAGATCTGGCAATAGGCCACGCCGAGCGCGTGGGCCGGATCGGCGATCGCCGCCGCAGTCAGGTTAGGGCTGGTCGGGTTGGCGGCAACCGCGGCGTTCGAGAGCGCCACGGCGTCGTTATAGGCACCGCCGTAATAGACCCAGCTGATCTGCTTGGCCATCAGGCTGTCGCCGATGGTCTTGACCGGCGATGGCGGCAGATTGTTTCCGCCCGACAGAGCACCGTTCGGCAGGATAGCCGGGGTTGGTGTTGTTGAGCATGTAGTAGTGGTTGGGCTGGCAGTTCGGCTCGGCCGGATACGGCAGATTTTCAAGATAGCTGATGATCGGGCCGACGCCGGGCTGGCTGAAATCAGCGCACTCACTGAAATTGCCGTCGACAGTATATTTGTTGACGGTGCCTGCGACCGGGTTCGGGTTCGCGATCAGGCTGGTCGGCGGCGTGGTCGGATTGCCCTTGCCGTCGCTCCAGAACGCCGCATCGCCGGTGCCGAGCATGAAGTGGTTGGCGCCGGTGCCGCCATGGAACGACTGGTGGAAGTTGTCGCCCAGGGTGAAGCGGTCAGCGAGCTGCTTCAGGATCGGAGCCTCGCCCTGCTCCGCGTTGTAGAAGCCCATCGAGTTGCCCATGCTGTTATTGGTCGCATAGGTCGCCATCACGAACGGGAACAAATCGGCTTTGCAGCCCGAGTTGTTGGCCTTGGTGGAGCTGGCGACGCTGCAGTCTTCCTGCTGCCAATCCTGGTAGAAGCGGTGCGTGGTGTCGCCGGTGTAGTCGTCATCGGTGAGCTGCGGTCCCTGCAGCGGGAACGGACCCTCCAGCGTGCCGGCACCGGGAACGCGGGTGTCGACGACGCCGGTCGTCAGCCCGGAGAAGCCGGTGGTCAGGATGTCGAGGCTGGCCGGATCCATGTCCTTCTCGACGCTCGCTTCCGCGATCGTCTTGAACGGAGCCGCCGGTGTCGCTCGGCGCAGTCGGCGTGCCGTTGGTGTTCGGCTGCGGCATCATGTTGGTCGAGGCGTAGGGCGACTTCGCGATCGCGGGCGCGCCGATATAAAACGACGGCTGGCCTGCGACCGAGTATTGCTGCGCCTGGGCGAAGTTCGGGCCCGGCGTGCCGTCCTCGTTGACGATGCCCTTGGACAACAGGTTGGAGATGGTCTGACCCGTACCCTTCGGCTTGTACACACCGAAGGTGTGATCGAGGCCACGATTTTCGCCGATCAGGACGATGACGTGCTTGATCGGAGACGTGGTCTTGACGCCATCGGCCGGATTAGTGGCAGCGCCGGCGCTCTTGGCCGGCTTCGCCAGGGCACTTTCCGTCGAGTGCGTGAAGCGGTTGGGATGCGCACGGAGGTCCCAGCCGCTACGACCGGCGGTTTGCGCGTAAGCTACGGTGGCAACAGCCACCGTCGACGCGAGGCAGATCGCCGTCGTCGTTCGCCATTTTCTAAGATTTGTATTTTGTTTTCATTGTCGACCCCAAGGTTAAAGTTAACGACAATGCACTTAGTGGGACAACATGACGCACGGATATCGAAGTTGTGAACGCGCGCATGAAAATCAGAATGATTCAAAATATTTTTTTCGAAGGACCATTTTACGCGCTTCTAACTTTGTCGCGTAGAGGCGCGCCCGTTTCCACACAAGCGTCGTTCGCATCACCGACGCTGATCCTTCCCTGATCTATTGTTGGTGACGTCTGGCGGCTGCGTCCAATTAATTATGAAGTCGATTCTACGCGTGGAATCCCGCTCGCGCGGGGGCCAGTCATCCCAAGAGATGACATCAAAGATTTTCCAACGCGAAGTATCCGCTACCGGCGATACCCCGGCAGCATGCCAGATTAGTGCGCCGAATGTCTCGACTGCATCACTTGGCGCAGCGCCGCATAATGCGAATCATGCACAGCAGGATTGAAGAGCGACCACGGTTCTGCGCTCGCCAGCAGCGAAGGCACGGCCGCGGCCATCAGATAACGATAATTGCGATAGTCGGTGGCGGCCTCCGCGGTGCGGCCATCGGCGACCGCCATGTCGATTCGTCGCAAGGTGAGTACGAGTTCCTTGAGCGCATTGCGCGCCAGCACCCGCTGCTGTTCGCCGCCCGAAACGCTGGTGTTCTTGCGATCGGGATATTGCTCGGTCAATTCGCGCAATTCATTGCCGATGGTGTCGACCGCGAGCGACACCGTGTCCTTGTCGCCCGACGGGATTGCGGTGCCCAGCACGGTGGTGAAATCGTTGATTTCCTTGAGCGAAGCGCCGGCGCCATCATGCTCATAAGGCTGCGTACCGTCGCCGACGGCGGTGAGATAGGCGACCAGATCCTGCCGATCCTGCGCCGACAGGCCAAGATCGAACACGCGATCGAAATGCGCCACCACCTGATCGTAGCTGTCGAAGCGGCCGTCATGAAAATACGGCGCGTTGAAATCGGCATTGCGCAAGGTCGGCGTCTTGAACAAGCCGCCCGAGCCGACGTCATGTTGCTGATGATCGCTGAACACGCCGGATGGCGCATGGCAGCCGGCGCAACTCAGGCCGGCGTCATGCGGGAACGGCTTCGCGAACAGCGCCTCGCCGCGGCGTTCCGATTCGCTGATCTTGCCGACCAGCCGCCCACCCGGACCGAGGCTCGGATTGGGCAGAAAATCGATATCCTGAATGTAGGCGACGATGGCGTCGAGGATATCCGGCGACGGCTCGGGTCCGGCGAACTCGTTGACGATGACGTTGTGGACGAAATCGCGCAGCGACGGCATGCGGCCGTCGACACCGTACGGCGCCAGATAGCGCGCGCCGCGCAGGCTCGGAATCCGAACCGGATCGAGCATCTGATTATCGGCTTTTGGGTTGAACAAGCGGACCGGTGGTGTCGAAATTGCCCGGACGCGTCGACATCTTCGGCATGAAGAACTTGGCGTTGCCGGCACCGTTGACATGGCAGGTGCCGCAACTGACGTTGGCCTGCCGCGCGACCCCACCGAGAACTCCAGGCGAACTGAACGCCAGATTGCCGAGATTGACCATGTAGGACTTGCCGCCGGCAATTTCCGACCGGAATACTTCGCGTGGCTTGTCGAGCGCGTCTTCGTTGAGTTCGGTCTTCGGTGGCAACGTGGTTTGATCGCCATCGACCGGAAACGCAACGACACGGCCTTGAATGCCGGCGATCAGAATTCCGAGCGCCAGGCTCGTCATCCATGCACGACGCAGTTTCATTGCGATTTGGCCTCGAGCGTGGCGCGGCTCAGGCCCAGTTTGGTCGAGGCGTTCTGCAGCAAGACCACCAATTCCTCGCTGGCGCGCCGCAACGCTGTGACGTCGACGCTGGGGAGATCGCGCGCGGCGACGATGGCCTTGAGTTGCTCGATCCGGGCGTCGACGCCGTCAGCCAGCTTGGCGTCAGCGAGCTTCAGCGAGGTCGAGAAGATCGTCCGATAGGCAAATTCGATCCCGGCGACATTGTTGCGCATGTCGTCGAGCGAAGTGCCGCTGATCCTGGACTTGCCGCCATCGGCTTTGCTCTCGCCGACTTCATACGCCAGCCGCACGATGCCATCGAGCAGGCCTTGTGGCGTCAGCGCCATATCGCGCAGTTTGCCATGCAGTCTATCGAGATTGTCAACCAGCGCGTCAGTGTCGCGTTCGACATCGGTGCGTCCGGCGCCGAATAATTTGGCCTCTATGGCGTGGAAGCCGCGTGTCGGCGTTGGGCCAGGCGTCGATCTCGGAATCGAGCTCGGGAACGAAGCCAGTGGTGAAGACTTCGGAGCGTTCCCAGCCAGCACGGGCTGAAATCCAGGCCTTCTTCGCGCCCGCGAGATCGCCCGCCGCGACCCGCTCCCGCAGATTACGCACGCCCGACAATGCCTGGCCGATGCCTTCGATCATGTAAGGCCGATAATTTTCCGCCTCGGCGTCAAGCGGCGCGGCGACGGCCGATCGCGCCAGCACCAAAGCGACAAGTGACAGCAATATCCGAACTTGTAACCTCACCGTCATTTCAGATTTGTTCCGGCATCGCGATGTTTGAAATATTCAGTCACAGTAAGCGCGCAATATTGTCAGCTTCATATGCTGTTTTGTGACGAGAGGATTTCGCGCTCAAATTTTTCGCAAACAAAAAAATTTTTCTGTCGGAATAATCGTGGCGACCGATCACAAGCAACACGTGTCCACGATAGCCATGCAAAAATAATTTCTTCGCATTGGTGTCATACAGTATCCGCGATGATCGCGACCGCCATTGCGCACTGCCATATCCAGGATTTAAAAGCCCGCATGTCCATCATCACCGAACAGCTTTGGTTTTTGGGGTTGTTCGCAGCACTCTGCTTGCTCTGCGGTTGGCTTTCACTGATCGACATTCAACGCGGCATTATCCCCGATCAATTGAATCTCTTGGTTGCCGTCCTGGGACTGATCAAGACCATCGGCGGTGGCGGCCCGGCAGACGCCATCGCCGCGTGCTGTCAGGCCGCGATCATCGGCGCGCTCTTCTGGTTGTTGCGGCGGCTCTATTTTTCGCTGGCGAAAGGCCCAGGGCCTCGGTCTCGGCGACGTCAAATTCCTGGCCGCGGCAGGAACCTGGATCGGGATCGCCGGCCTCCCCATCCTGCTGTTGATCGCCACGTTGATGGCGCTCGCCGCCGCAGGCGGTCTTCAATTCGCAGGGCGCGACATGAACCGTCAGACGTCGTTGCCGTTCGGTCCATTTTTGGCGTGCGGCCTGGTGCTGACCGCGCTGTTCCAACAATTCCTCGCGCCCTAACGCCGGGTCACCGCGCTGACCGGCAGCAGGCGGACGTCGCCGTTCTGGCCACCGGGTTGCGGCAAGGTCAGTATCGCCGACCGGTCATCCTTGCCCATGGTCACTTCGCGGCCCTGAATGACCATCAGCCTCCAGCCCTGATGATCGTCGCCGACCTTCAGGCGCAATGCCGCCTTGCTCGACTGATCGATGAAGATTCCAAAACTTTCGTCGGTGCTCGCGATGGTGCCGACCAGCGAAAGCTGGGGCGGTTCGATTTCCTTTTTGCGCGGCGGTGGCCTACGGCCGTCGGTTCGGCCGCCATCGCGACTGGCGCCGGACGGCGTGACGGCGAAAAGATCGGACGATCGCGCGTGCCGGACAATTGCGCGAGTGGAAGCCCCACAGCGGATTGGCGCTTGTGGCATGCGGCGATGCGACAGGCCGCGCCGCGACGCCGACCCTGGTAACAGGCTCCCGCGCACCGGGAATCATCACTGGCGATCCCGCGCGGGTCGCCCACGACATTCGCATCCAGCGCGTCGCCGGATGCAGTGGTCGATGGCGCCGCGCCGTGGGCCGAGAGCGTTAATGCCAGCAGGGCGATTGCAAGGCGGCGCTTCATTTCGCGCCTCGCCATTGCCCGGATACTTCGAGCAGGATGCGCAAGCGCCCGCTCCCCGAATCGGACGTCACGGTCGGAGTCTGCACCACGAGTTGATCGACAAACAAAAACGGCATGCCGGCCTCTAGATCGTAAAGCAGCGGCTGCAGTTGCGGCTGGTCGATCTCGCAGCTGGCGATCATGCTCAGAAATCCGGCCTTCGACGGCGATCCCTGCAGATCGAGCTGGGTCGACAACACATTACCGCCGAATTTTGTGACCGCGCCCGCAACCCGCTGCAGCAGGGCCGCTCCCGCCACCGTAACGGTGGCGCCTTCGAGATAGGGAGAGCCGGACGGTATCGCCGCGTCGGCGGAACCCGCGCCGGTCCCGCCGGGTTTGCGACCCTCGAGCTGCTCCAGCATCGCAGAGGACGCCGCCACCTCGCCGCGCTGGCTGATGACATCGGTTGCCGACGTCACCACCATGAACAGCAGCGCGGCGACCAATGCCGCGTAAATGGCGGCGGCCACGATCGGCGAACCCGTGATGATTTTTTTCGATGAAGCGAACGTGCTCACGTGCTGGTTCCAAAATAAGCGGTGATATGCGCCTCGATATGAAAGCGTTCGCCGGTTTCGTTGGCCGCGCGCGTGGTGGGCGCGAAGAAGGTGGCGCGGGTAAATTGCGGCGATTGCTCGATCAGCCGCACCAACGACGGCGCGTCCTGTGTCATGCCGACGATCTGCACCTTATCGTCCTCAATCCGCAGTTCGGTCACGTAAGTCGTGTCGGGCAACGCCCGCGAGATCGCCTCCAGCACCATGATGCTCGAGGGAGAGGTCTGCTTGCGCTTGGCAAGCAGGCCGAGGCCCGATCCCGGGGCATTGGAATCCTGACGCAAGGCGGCGCGGCGCTGCAGGATTTGCTGCTCGAGTTCGCTTTGTTGCGACTGCATCGCGCTTTCAAGATAGGCCGCGATCATTAGCGAGGCCGCCGCAGCGGCGCCAACACCGAGCAGGCCGTTGCGCAGTAGACGTGGAATGTTCACTCTCTGACCGGCAGCCCCTTGCAGCGGCTGATCAAGCAGCTTGATCCGGGCGGCATCCGTTGAGGTCGACGCTGCGGCGTAGATCGCGACCGAGGCCGCATCCAGCGTCTGGGCCAGTCGCAGCAATGGCTGGACCTTGCTCTTCGCGGTGGCCGCCAGTGTCATCTGGATGCGTCCGTTCGCTGTCGCGGTCGGTGTGCTCCAGCCGTACACGGCGTCGTTGACCGACCAGGGGGTCAGACGATCGACCTGCGACCGGACCATGCCGTCGAGAAAATCACCAGCCCGGCTCGGAAAGTCGAGCGGGCTCTCCATGACCTGGCTGGACGGTAACCCGACCTCGATCCGGCTGCCACGAAACGCCGCCAACCAATCCGCCGGCAGCGGCGGATGGGGTTGGCCGTTCACAAGGCTGAACGACAGGCCGGCCAGCACCGGCTTGCCTTTCGATTCCATCGCGGTCGCCTCGAAGGTCGCGTTCTCGCCCGCACGGACCAGGATCCGGCGCGAACGCAGCAAGTGGCCTGCCGCGGTATCGATCGCCCCCGTCACGGCCGAGATCCATTCGCTAAAGAGTTCTTCGAACTCGGCAATGAGCGCCATTACAATCTCCTGCGTTTGGTCGCATCGCGCGGCGCGACATCATCCTGCCAGGACAACACACGATACGGTTCGGTCTTGTCGCCGAGGGCGATCACCACTTCCGACGCGGCGTGACGCCCGTTCTGGTAATCGATGACGGCGGTGACCCGGTAACAGTTGCTTTTCGCCGCCGGCGCATCCGTCGCCGCCGGAGATGAGTTGCCGTCGGCGAAAGTATTGCCGGCCAGCGTATCCCTTGCCGACACGCCATTCGGCTGGCCCTGCGCCCCAGCACGGCCGGGCAATGCGGCGAGGATCTCAGGCGCGGCAATCGACGCATCGATGCCCGGTGTTCCATTGAACACCGTCACGAATGGCAAAGCACGGTCCACCAGCGCCGGCGGCAAACCCACCACGAGCGCGAGCTCGCTCGAATGCGTGAACAACGCCTGCCGTGGCGAATAGCCCAGGCCCGCCGCATGGTAAAGCGCATCCTCGTCATTGGGAGATCCGGGCGTCGGACGGGTCCGCCAACCAATAATCCGGTCGGCGTCCTCGCTGGCAGCTGCCTTTTTTGCCCCGAGCCCAGCTGAACAAGCCCGCCAGAATTTCCTTGGGCGCGAAATTCAGGTCGATCCGCGCAGCCTCGGATGTGAACGTCACTGATACGTCCGCGTCGTCCATCCGGAAGTGAAACGACGCCGCGCGTCGGTCGATCCTTGTCGCCGGCCAGCGTCAGCTGATAAGCTCGTCAGCTCCAGACTGGCCGATACCAGTGCTTCGGTCGGCAGCGCGGTATCGTTTACCGCCAGCGCTTGCGCCGAGGAAGCCAGATAGATCGAAAACATCACCGCCAGCACCGACAACGCCATCAATATCCAGAGCACGGCGACGATCACGAAGCCCTGCTCCGAAACCCGCTCGCCAGCGCGCGTCGCTGGTCATCGCACCGCTCCCTGCCCGGTGATCGCCGTGGCCAAACCAGCCGGCGCGTCCGCTGGTGGCCTTGTCGTCGCCGGTGTCGTCCTTCTTGTCGTCGCAGCCGCCCTCCGGCCGCACGCAATCGCTGGGCACCTGAACGTGAATCGGCGTGATAGTAGAGACCGACAACACGCGTTCGCTGCCAGCATCGCGAACCGTCAGCCTGATCATGGCCGGCAATTTTTCGGCCTCGTGCCAGGTGGTTTTCCAGATCCGGTCCGGGCCCGCATAGGCAAACGACAGCCGGAACGGCTCGCGCAGCAGCACGACCGGATCGCCGAAATGCAGATGCTCCGACAGCGACGAAGCCGGGCGGCAGCGGCGTGAATCGCGTCCGCGAACGCACCGTCACGAACTCCTGGCGATCGGTGGTCTCGCCGAGGCGCACCACATCCAGCCCGGGCCCGGCATTGGGTCCGAGCGACGTGCGCACGAAAGTAACCGACAGCTCCGATCCATCGAACAGCGGATGACGCGATTCCCGATTGGCCGGAACATATTCGGCCGCGGCCAGGTCGGCACCGATCCGCTGCAGCGCGATGCCGATCACTTCGCTGCGCTGAATCCGGTCGACGCCGCAGATTCCAGTTCGGCAGCCATTGCGCGGTGATGCTGGCGAGCGCCGACAGCACCAGGCCCATCAAGCGCCAACGCGACGATGGTTTCGATCAGCGTGAAGCCGGCCTCACGGTCGTTCTGTTTGACGGATCGCGCCATCATTGCGACGGCCTCGGCATCAAGCGAACGGTGCGAATGTCGGATACCGCGCCGGTCGGGGATCTGACCCGAACCCGAACCAGTTCGGGAACCCACGGCACGTCCGCGTCCGGTACGGTCCAGCCGCCGCCCAGCGGCGTGACCTCCACGGTCCAGTGGTAGCTACCGGTTTGTCCCGACGATGTCCCCGGTTGAAGCTCGGCACGGGCCGGAATACTTCCGGTCATGACGGAGCGCGTGGTCTGCATCAGCGCGACGTGCTGCTCCAGCGACCGTACCCCCCGCGCATTGGTCGACATCACCGAGCCGATCGCGACCAAAGCGACCGCGACCAGCGCCAGCGCGACCAGCACTTCGAGGATGGTAAATCCAGCCTCGTCGCCGTCAATTGGTCGCGGTGTCATGGGGCGAAACCTCGATCCTTCCGGTCAACCAGTTGACGCGAATTTCATAGCCGATATCGAAGCGGGTCAGCGCAATGGCTCCGCCGCATGAGGTGCCGTTGGCAAAGAAATTGATGGTCGATAGCGCCGGCCGCCGCGCGCAGGTATCGGGCAACAGCGCGTCGAAACGCACATCCTCGGGAATGCGGACCGTCGCCCGCGATGCGCCGGAACGGATCGCCCGCGCTTCCGGCATCGACCAGCGTCGCGACACTGATCTGCTGCCGGATCGCGGCATTGCGATCGGTTTTGAGCAGCGCGGCGGTCTGCAACGCGTAGGCCTGCAGCCGCGACCGAGAGGTCTCGTGCGGAATGAACGGCAACAACACGGCCGCCAGCAACGCGATGATGGCGAGCACGCACACCATCTCGAGCAGCGTAAAGCCGCGCTGGCCAGCATCAATCATTTTTGGCTGTCGCTGTTTTCCAGTGAGATGTCGGCGGCGGTACCGCTGCCGCCCTCCTGGCCGTCCGACCCATAGGACATGATGTCATAGGGACCGTGCTCGCCGGGAGAGCGATACAGGTACGGATGGTTCCAGGGATCGGCGGGAACGTTGCCGCCGCGCAGATATGGACCGTTCCAGGCGCCGACGCCCGGGGTCTGCTTCACCAACGCGCGCCAGACCTTCCGCGGTGGAAGGAAACCGGCCGGCATCGAGGTAGAACAGGTCGAGCGCGCTGCCAAAGCTCTGCAGTTGAATCCTGGCGGCCTTGACCTTGGACTCGCTGAGATAGTTCAGCACCCGCGGACCGATCAGCCCCATGATCAGACCGATGATGGTGATCACCACCAGCATCTCGACCAGCGTGAACCCACGCTGTCCTTCGTCGATCGTCTGCGCTTTCGGCGCGCGCGGGTCACCGTTGCTGGCGAGGAAAAAGCCGCTGATGGCCTTGAGCGTTATCATGATGAACCAACCTTTGATCTAGCCGACGAGTTGCGTGACCGACAGCAGCGCGGTCATGACCGACACGATCAGGCCGCCGACCACTGTGCTGATGGTGATGATGGCGAGCGGCCCGACGATGGCGACGACCCGGTCGAGGCTGCGCTGCAATTTCGCTTCGTAGAATTCGGCGACCCGGCCCGCCAGCGACCGGCAATTGTCCGGTCTCTTCGCCGAGCCGCAGCATCCGGACCGCCATCGGCGGCAGACTGCTCGCGACCGCCAGCGCGTCCGACAGCTTGCCGCCATGACGGACGCGATCGGCCGCCGCGGTCCAGCTTTCCTCGCTGCCGGTCACCGCCATGATGTCGACCAGGATCCGCAAGGTCGCGGTGAGATTGACGCCGCTGCCGAGCAGGACGCCGAGATTGCGGCAGAACAGGCTGGTGCGGTAGATATCGGAAAGATGGTGCTGATGCCCGGCATGCGCGACAGCGTGCCGAGGATCGCAGCCATTGCGCCGGGCCGCCGCAGCAGCCACCACACGCCAGCAATCACCGCTGCCGTGCCCGACAGCATCGCGGTGGCGTTGGCCCGCAGGAAGTCCGACAGCCTGATAAAGACGCTGAGCGCCGTATCCGACTTGGTGCCGAAATCCTGCAACACGGCCGAAAATTGCGGCAGCACGAACAGAATGAAGAACAGCATGACGCAGGCCGCGGCGACCAGCACGAAAGCCGGGTATTGCATCGCATCCGTCAGTTTGCGGCGCATCTGCTCGGACCGCGCGCGCTCCGCGCCCAGCATTTCCAGCACCTGATCGAGCGTGCCCGAGACCTCGCCGACCCGAACCAGCGCGCTGTACATCGGAGGGAAACAGCGTCGGGTGTTCGGCAACCGCATCCGCGAAACTCTCGCCGCCGAGCAGCGCCGCGCGCAACTTTGCGACCACCGGGCGCAGCCGGCCGACATCGGCATCGCTGGCAAGCAGTTCCAGCGCGTCATCGAGACGGGCGCCGGCCTTCAGCAGCAGCGCCAGATCCCGCGTGAAGGTCGTCACCTCCGCCGGACTCCGGCCGGCCGAGCCAGCCGATAGCCTGCGGCTGAAGCGCTTGCGCCCTTCTCCTCGATGGTCTCGATCGGCAACAGGCGCAGATATTCGATGCGGCGTCGCGACTTCGGCCGGCGTCGGCGCCGAGAGCGTGCCGTTCACGATCTCACCGTTTTGCGTCAGGGCCCGGTAGCGAAAATTCGGCACGTCGCTCACCGCACAGTCGTGACGCGGAGAATTTCAGCGGGCGACGTCAATCCGGCGCGGCATTTGGCGATGCCGTCGTCCAGCATCGTCGTCATTCCCGGCGCGGATCGCCATCTGGTCGATCTTCAGGCCATCGGTCTTTTCGCCGATCAATTCGCGAAGTTCGTTCGGTCAGTTCGAGCACCTCGAACACGCCGAGCCGGCCGCGATAACCGGTGCCGCCGCAGCGTTCGCAGCCGCATGGCTGCTGCAAGGTTTCGCCGGCGCGGAAGCCGAAGCGCCATCAGCCGCGGATCCTCGGCGAGATCGGCCTCGGCAAGCGGCTGTGGCGCCTTGCAGCGCTCGCACAGTTGCCGGACCAGCCGCTGCGCGATCACCGCGCGCAGTACCGATCGCAACAGATATCCTTCGACGCCGAGATCGAGCAGCCGCGGCACCGCCGCCGCCGCGGTTTCGGTATGCAAGCGTGGTCAGCACCAGATGCCCGGTCAGCGCCGCATGGACCGCGACATGCGCGGTCTCGGCATCGCGGATTTCGCCGACCATGATGACGTCGGGATCCTGGCGGACGAACGAGCGCAGCGCCGCCGCGAAGGTCAGGCCGATCGCCGGCTTGACCTGCGACTGGTTGATGCCGGGGATTTCGTATTCGACGGGATCCTCGATGGTCAGGATCTTGCGGATGGGCTCGTTGAGGATCGACAGCATGGTCGCCAGCGTCGTGGTCTTGCCGCTGCCGGTCGGTCCGGTGATCACGATCATGCCATGCGGCAGTTTCAGCAACCGGCGCAGCGTGGCATCGTCGTGCGGCGAAAATCCCAAACGTTCCGACCACCAGCAGCCCGCGATCCTTGGGCAGGATGCGGATGACGGCGGATTCACCGTGCTGCATCGGCATGATCGCGACGCGGATATCGATGTCGGTACGCCCTGCCCGCAACCGCGCGGCGCCGTCCTGCGGCAGACGACGCTCGGCAATGTTGAGATTGGCGATGATCTTGATGCGGGAAATCACGGCCTGCGGCAGCACACCGGCGGGCGCCGCGACCGGCCGCAGCAAGCCGTCGACGCGCATGCGGACCACCAGCGCCGAGGCGAACGGCTCGATATGGATGTCGCTGGCGCGCAGTTCCACCGCCTTTTCGAGCAGATCGTTGACGGCGCGCACCACCGGCGCACCGCTGGCGAGATCGCGCAGGCTTTCGATATCATCTTCGCGCGGCTGCGCGGTATGCTCGGCGTCAGGATCGAACTCGTCCTGATCGAGCCGTCGATCGAGCGTGAGCGCGATGTCCTCTGACGTCGCCACCTTGATGATGAAACCGCTACCCAACACGATTTGCGCGGCGCGGTGCGCTGCCGTATCGGTCGGGTCGGCCACCGCGAATATGACGGTGCCTTCAGGGGATCGATACGGGAAAACCGTCATCTCGCGCAGGAATCGCTGCGAGAACAGGCTCACCAACGGCGTTGCCGCCATCATCTCCTGCAAGGCGACACGTTCGAGCCCGTGAAATCGGGCGGCCTCGTCGGCAAATTCACCCGTCGACAGATTGGCAAGTTCCCACAGCTTGGCCTGGCGATGGCCGGACTCGTCCGGACCGCCGCCGTCACCGCGCTCATCGGTCACCGTCAAATATTTGCTTTGACGCAGATATTCCACGAACTGTGAGGACAGATCGCTGGCCATTGGTCTTTCCGGTCGTGCGTCAGTTCTGCCGATCGGTCGACTAAACATGGAGCGTCAATCGCAGTCGCCGACAGTCCACCTGTTATTGATCCAAAGTGTGACACCTGTGCGAAGCGGACATGGTCGATATCATTCAGAAAAGAATTAGCACGGGGAATTTTTCAGGCGTGACATGGTGATGTGTTCAAGAAACAACGCCGGCTGATCGATTGATCGACCAACGCGTGGGCCAATTATTTCTGTCATGATCCGGCGCTAGGTATGCTCGGGCCGTGAGCGATCTTAGTTTTACAGATCCTCGTGCCTGAAACACAGTCGGAATGGCGGAAATTATGGTACGCGTCGGCATACTGGGCCGGTACCGAACGATCGGTCGCAGTTGTGGCGCTGCCGTATTAATGTCGTCGCTGTGTTTGTTGGCGTCGTGCAATTCGGCGACCCTGGGTCAGAGCTCGAGCGCCGATGGCGCGCAGCTCGATGTTATGGACAAGGTGCAGTCGCTCGACCTGCTTCCCCGGCAGTCGCAAACCGTCACCCCAGTCGGCGGCTCGTCAGGCTCGGGTACAGGCAGCAGTCGCTCGGCGATGTACGAGGGCAGCCGATGTGACCACCGTCTCCGACGAGCGGCCGCAGCCGACGTCAAGCGGCAGCGGCTTCGATCTCAATTTCGAAAATACCCCGGTCGCGACCGTCGCCAAGGTGGTGCTGGGCGACATCCTCGGCGTCGGCTACACCATCGATCCGCGGGTGCAAGGCACGGTCAGCCTGGTTTCGGTGCGGCCGGTCGCCAAATCCGACATCGTCTTCGTACTGGAAAATGCGCTGCGGCTGAGCGGCGTCGTGTTGTTGCACGATACGTCGGGATATCGGCTGACCCCGCTCGGCGATGCTGTCGGCGCCGGCAGGGTCGATTCGGCCAGCGCCAGCCCGGAACCCGGCTACGGCGTCTCCGTGGTCCCCTTGCAATATGTGTCGGCGCAGACGTTGCTGAAACTGATGGACAGTTTCGCCACCAAGGCCGGCGCGGTTCGCGCCGACGTGACGCGAAACCTTTTGCTGATTCAGGGCACCGGCGCCGAGCGCCGCACCGCCGTCGATACCGCGCTGAGCTTCGATGTCGACTGGATGCGCGGCCAATCGGTCGGCATTTTTCCGATCACCAGCGGTCCACCGGCGCCGATCATCGCGGAACTGGAGAAGATCGTAGATTCCGGCGAAAACGGTCTCAGCCAGAACATCGTCAAGTTTCAGCCGATCGCGCGCCTCAACGCCATCATGGTGGTCACCAAGCGGCCCGACATGCTGCGCACGGCCGCGACCTGGATCAAGCGGCTGGATCGCGACGACGCCGCGCGAACCAGCTGTTCACGTCTATCGGGTGAAGTATGGCGAAGCCCGACAGATCGCGAGAGTGCTGACCGACATGTTCCTCGGCGGCTCGTCCCGAGCCTGCTCGACAGCGCCGACAACCAGATCGCGCCGGGATCGGGTACTTCGTCGACGTCGAGCAATAGTCGCCTGTCATTCAACCCGAATGGTGGGGCATTGGCCAGCAGCGGCGGCGGCTTCGGCAGCAACAGCGGGTCCGGACTTGGCGGCGGCACCGGGGCCAGCCCCTCAGCGGCCGGCGCCAAGGCCGGCAGCGACACTCCGCTTGACAGCGGACGCGGCGCCAGCTCAGGCGGCGGCCAGCCGCTGATGCAGGACGTCCGCATCACGCCGGATACGGTCCATAACACGCTGCTGATCTATGCCGATGCCGCCAATTATCACGTCCTCGAAGCAGCCTTGTTGCAGGTCGACCAGCCGACGCTGCAAGTCGCGATCGACGCCACGATTGCAGAAGTCACGCTGAACAATGAACTGAGCTACGGCGTGCAGTCCTACCTGACCAGCCAAAACATCGGGCTCAAGCCGAACACGGGTTCGATTCTCAGCACCCAGGCCATCACACCACCGGCGACGGTGACCGATGCCACCACCGGCGCCGCCTCGGTGGCCGGGTCTGTTTCCAATGCATTCATCAACCGGGCTTTTCCCGGCTTCAACTTCCTGATCGGCTCGGAGACGCAGCCCAGTTTCATTCTCGATGCCTTGCACACCGTCACCAGTGTCAAGGTGCTGTCCAATCCCTCGCTGGTCGTTGTTGATAACCAGTCGGCGACGCTGCAGGTCGGCGATGCGGTACCGGTATCGACCGGCAGCGCCACGGTGCTGTCGAGCAGCAACACCGTCGTCAATACCATCGACTATCGCAACACCGGCATTATCCTGCACGTCGCACCGCGGGTCAGCTCCGACGGGAGCGTCAGGCTCGATATCGAGCAGGAAATCAGCAGCGTGTTGCCGGCGACCCCCGCCACTGCCCTGACGCCGACCGTGTCGGAGCGAAAGGTCAAGAGCTCGATTCAGGTACAGGCCGGACAAACCGTGTTGCTGGCCGGACTGATCAACGAACAGCAGAACGGTTCGCGCGCCGCGCTGCCGGTGTTCGATCAAATTCCCGGGCTCGGCGATGCCTTCGGTCATCAGGATAACTCGACGGCGCGCACCGAGCTGATTATCTTCATCCGTCCGCAGATCATCCGCAATGGCTCAGACGCGCATAACATCGCCGAAGAACTTCGGTCCAAACTGCGCGGCGACATCGCGACGACCGCGACCAATCGAGCGATTACAACCAGTGTACGTTAAACCAAAAACAAGGCATTCCATGTCGCGGCTCGCGCGCCAGTCGTTGGTGGTGCTGCTGATGACGTTTGCAGGCGCCACGACCGTACGAGCCGATGCGTTGGCACGGGGAACCGCGGCCTATTACCGTGGTGACTACATCAGGGCCGCACGGGAGCTCGAACCGCTGGCACGGCACGGCAATCCGAGGGCACTTGCACTGCTCGGGTTTCTTTATGAGAACGGCTTTGGCGAGCCACAGGCCTACCCTGCGGCGGCCGATCTGTATGCCCAGGCGGCCGTACAGAATGAGCCGTTCGGGCAGGCCATGCTCGGCCTGATGTACGACAAGGGCCACGGTGTTCCGAAGAATTTCGTGCTAGCGTATAAATGGCTCAACCTCGCGGCGGCCCACGCCACCGGCCGGCAGCGCGACGTCTTCGCCAGACTGCGCGACGCTGTGGCATCGAAAATGTCGACCAATGAGATTGTCGAAGGCCAGCGCCTCGCGCTGTACTGGATACCGGCCGCGCCGGTTGGCCGGTAGACTCACTGTATCGACGGACACTCTTGGTTCTTCCGAACGCTTGAATTCAAGCTGACATCCCTCGTTCCCGCCAAGGTGACGAGCAGCCGCCTCAGTCAAACAGCGTTGCCAGGCGGTTCTTGATGTTGTCGGCGATATAGAGCGCGAGCGCCTGGATGGTCGACGTGGGATTGACCCCGCCTGACGTGACCCAGATGCTGCCGTCGACGATAAAGAGATTCTTTACGTCGTGGCAGCGGCCCCATTCGTTGACCACTGACCGTGATGGATCCAGGCCCATGCGCGCGGTTCCGAGCAGATGACCTGGACTGTTAAGGGCCGTGCGTGAGCATCCGATATTCTTTGCGCCGGCCGTCTCCAGGATCTCCGACGCCCGCGCGATACCGTGCTCCATCATCCGGCGCGTGTTCTCACTCAGCGTGTAGTCGATCCTTGGCGCGGGAATGCCGTCGCTATCCCTGAGGATCGGATCCAGCGTGACGCGGTTGTGCTCTTCCGGCAGATCCTCACATGCGACGCCAATCAGCAGGCGATGGTTGACCAGCGAGCGATAGGCGCGATGATGGTCCTTGCCCCATGGGAGGCGGCCGAGGATCATGCTGGTGATCGCCTCGTTCACCGGTCCGGTTCCGCGGGCAAACTGCAGGGTGTAACCCCGCACGAAGTCCCGTGCGGGATCGGTCTCATAGAATTGTTTGCTCCACATCAGTGTCTGCGGACCGTGATCGCCGTCCATTTCGTCTTCGACGTAGCCGAGGACCTGCGGCCATGGATGCAGCATCAGGTTTTTGCCGACCAGCCCGGACGAATTCGCCAGGCCATCGGGGAAACGGGACGACGCCGAGTTCAGCAGCAGCCGCGGTGTGCCGATGCCGTTCGCGGCCAGGATCACAATCTCAGCCGGCTGAAACCGCTCCACGCCGTTCGAATCAAAATAGACGACGCCCGAAGCCATGCCCTGCTCGTTCGTAGTGATCTCCCGCACGCGGCAGCGCGTTCGCAACTCGACCCGCGCACGTATCGCTTGCGGCCAATAAGTGATGTCGACGCTTGCCTTGGCACCCTGCGCGCACCCGGGCGTGCAATGGCCGAGATTGATACACCTGGCCCGTCCGTTGTACTCCGTGGTCGCCAGCGCAATGTCGGACGGCCACCAATGCCAGCCCAGTTTGTTCATGGCCTGCGCAAACCGCGTCCCGGACTTTCCGAGCGGCACCGGCGGCATGGTGAGTTCGTGCGGCGGATAGGCCGGATCGCCGGCGAGACCTGCCACGCCGGTGACGCGGTCGTTCTCCGCGAAATACGGCTCGAGCGCCCAATAATCGATCGGCCAGTCGTCGGCAACCCCGTCCAGCGTCCGCACGCGGAAGTCCGACGGGTGCATGCGCGGATAGTGCGCCGTGAACAGGATGGTGCCACCGCCGACGCCGTTGAAGTTCGCGACCTTCATGACGGAATTGTCGTCATTGACCGGATAGTCGGTGTCGCGCCCGCGACGGTTGGGGCTGATGTCGAAATCCCCGTAACGACGCGCTTCCCAATCGCGGCCGTTGGTTGGAAAGTCGCTCGGCTTGATCCAGTCGCCCTGCTCGAGACACAGGATCTTCATCCGCGTCTCGGCCAGGCTCGATGCCATCACCGCGCCCGAGGCGCCGGCGCCGATGATGAGAACATCGACGATGTCGTCAGTCGGTCGGTCAACGTTGGGATTGGACGAGGCAACCATGTCAGTCTCCGGTGCCACGGTCGTCGCGCCACATCTGCCGCTTTCCGCGCACGGCATCAAGCAGTGACCAGTCGCCCTGTTCGAGTGTCCGTCCCTTCGGAAACGGCGGCTCCAAGTCGAGATCGAGGGCCCGGAGTACGCGGTCGTCCCGATAATAGCATTGCAGAACGGCGCGCCCGAGCGCCAGTACGACCGGATCGCTGCGGCCGAGCAAATTCATCGCCGACACCTGCGCTGTCTCCGCATCCAGGCTATGAAACTCGCCGCCGGCGATCTCGCGCAGCATAGCCAACGCCATGCAGACAGCGGACGCATCGCGGCCCAGAGACCGGACGATGTCGGCGAATATGCTCTCATCGTCCGCCCCCGGAACGCCGAACTCCGCGTCGGCCGGAACCATGAAGCCGGCGAGACGCCGTAGCTCCTGCAATTCCGCCGCGGTCGGTCCTGCGGCGGACTTCTCGCTGACCATCATCGCGCTGCTCCCATCGTGAGCCCCCGAACAATGTACTTTTGCACCAACAAGCTCAGAATCAGCTGCGGCATGACCGCAACGATCGATGCTGCCGCCATCTGACCCCACAGCACCTGCTCATAGGAAATGAACTGGATCGCCCCGACCGTCACCGGGAATGTCTGCCGGCCCGCAAGCATCAGCGGAAAATTAAACGCATTCCAGCAAAACATAAACCCGAGGATCAAGGTAACCGCGATGCCCGGGGCGCTGAGCGGCAAGATGATCCGCCAAAGAACGCCCAGCGCGGAACAGCCGTCGATCTTTGCCGCCTCCTGGATTTCGACCGGGATCTCCATGAAGAAGCTGCGCAGCATCCAGATCGTGAACGGCAGCGAAATGATCTGGTAAGCCAGGATCAATCCCAGATGCGTATTGTACAAGCCAAGCTTCTGAAACAGGAGGTAGAGCGGTATTACAAAGGCGATGAACGGCACGAACCGGAAGCTCATGAAAAGAAACGCAAACGTATTCTTGAACGGGAAATTGAAGCGGGCCAGCGCGTAGGCCGCCGGGATCCCGGTAGCGATCGAAAGCGCTACCGCGCCGAACGAGACAATGATGCTATTGAAGAAAAACCCCGGAAAGTCCGGACGCGCGGAAGCGTATTGTCCGTGCTGCTCCCCGATCACCAGCGCCGTGTAATTGGCGAAGGTCGGCGTGAACACGAATTTCGGGGGCACCGCAATGACATCCGCCGGGCTCTTCAGCGAAGTCAGTAAAATCCACAGGAACGGAAACATGGTCCAGGCGAGCAGCACGCAAGCCCCTGCGGCCAGAACGGCCTTCCGCACATAAGCCTGCTGGATCGCGTTCTGAGACGCCATCAGGCCGCACGCTCCGCAGCGCAATTCCACAGCCGCATCAGGACAAAACTGGAAATGACGACCAGCATAAGCAGTACGACCGCCTGCGCCATGCCCTTGCCCATCTGAAACCACTGGAAGGAATACTGATACGCCATGAAAAGCAGGTTGGTGGTCGCGTCGTTGGGACCTCCCGCGGTGGTCGCGTAAATCACGTCGAATATCCGAAGCGAATCCATCGTACGAAAGGTGATGACGAGAACCAGAAACGGGCTCAGAAGCGGCAAGGTCAGATAGCGCAGGACGGCAAATGCGCCGGCGCCGTCGACCTGAGCCGCCTCGTACGGCTCGCTCGGCAGCGACTGCAGGCCCCCCAGCAGGACCAGCGCGACGAACGGCAGATTGCCCCAGGTGTCGATGATCAACACCGAGACGACCGCGCCTTCCGTCGAGCCGAGCCAGTTGATCGGGTCGACACCGATGAACGACAGCATGTAGTTCAGGATGCCGCTATTGGTCGACGCCAACATAATCTTCCACATCAGCGCGGTGATGACCGGTGGCATCATCAGCGGCATCAGCATCAACGCACGGATCACGTTGCGGCCGGGAATACGGGCATGCAGGAATAGCGCCACGGCAAGCCCGAGTCCGACCTGCACGACGACTGCGATGAAGGTAAATCCGAGCGTGAACTGAAGGGCGCGTGAAAACAACGGTTCGCTCAGCAGGCTCAAATAATTATCGAACCAGACGAAGCGGAATCTCTTGGGATACTGCAGCCAGTAGCTGGTCATGCTGTAATAGAGCCCGAGCCCGAACGGATACATCATGCCGACGAGCAAAACCAGCGCTGGCGTGAGCAGCAAATAGGGCAGCACTCGTTCTTGCGGCCGATATGGCTTCTCATCTCGCACTGTCGTCATGGGCGCGCCGTCATTCTTATTGTTGTTTATTTTACTTGATGCCGGCTTCAACCATGACCTTATCGGCCTCCACACTCGCTTTTTTCAGCGCATCAGCCGCCGGCAGGCGCTTGAAGTAGATTTCCTGCAGCGCGCGCGCCCAGATATCACCGATCCTCTGACGCTCGGATTCAGGCACCCACGCCACCTGCGCCGTCTCGAGATTCTTGGCCACGGTTTTCAAATAACTGCCATCGCCCCACGGCTTCATCATCGCCTGGACGCGGGGGTCGTTGGTCACGGACGCGCGGGACGGATTGAAATTACGATAGCCGATGGTGGCGTTGAGCAGGGTGCGTTGCGCCGTAGCCCATTGCACGAAAAGCCAGGCCGCCTCCTTGTTCTTGGTGGCAGCGTTGACACCCAACGCCCAGGTCCAGAGCCCGGCGTGGGTTTTACCGCCGGCGCCCGGCGGGATCAGCGTATAGCCGACCTTGCCGGCAACACTCGACTTGGTGGCATCCTCGTAGCTGGCGGCGAAGAAATCCGCGTCGGCAATCATGCCGCCCTGCCCGGCCGTGAAGGCCTGCATGGCATCGTACCATTGCATGTTGGGCCAGCTGGCAGGGCCGCTATCGCGCATCATTGAAATCCAGCTCTCGGTGAAGGCCACCGCGCGCGGATCGTGAAAATTGGCATTAAGCTTGTCGTCGAATTCGCTCCATTTGCCGTCGGTGTACGATTTGAGGCCGCTTATGAAGCCTGTGCCCATGCTCGCAATGCTTGGTGTCCCACGCGCCACGATGCCGGGAATGCCGGCGTTCTGCTTTACCAGCCGCGCGGCGTCCGCCATCTCTTCTAGGGTCGTCGGTACCTTGATGTTGTACTTGTCAAAGATGTCCTTGCGATAGGCGAGGATATAGCTCTCTTCCAGCACGGGTATCGAGTAGAGTGGCCCCTCGCCGACTCCACTGCCGGTCTTGCCATTCCAGCGATTGGCTGCGATCAGCGCCGGATAGAAATCATCGATCTTGAACCATTCGGTATCCGTCAGCTTCGGATTTTTGAGAAAGTCGTCGAGCGGCAATATCCAGTCCGCGGGGACATATTGCCAGTTCCGCATCGGGCCGGTCATGATGACGGAGAACTCGCCGCGCTGTTGCGACAGATCCGCGACCAGCCGCGTGAAATATTCCGCCTCGGGCAGAATCAAATATTCCACGTTGATCCCGGTCAGACTGCGAAACTCGGGAATCAGTGGCAGCAACGATTCCGTAAAGGGATGTTTGTTCAGCCCGATCGCGAGAGACTGGCCGGCGGCCTGCTGCCAATCGATCTTGGCCTGCCGGAAATAGGAAAGCGCGGGATCGTCTTCGGCCGCGGCGCTCAGGACGCTTTTGATCGTGAACGGGGCGGCGAGCAACCAACCAGCAAGGTCTCGGCGTCGTATTCGCATGAGCGTTTTTCCCGTTCGCTGATCTATCGCCAGCTGTAACGTCGTAATCGTTACAGAACGCGTGGCGTTGTCAAGCGTCGAGTCGGATTGGTCGGGAAGAGCAGCCACGCTTCTCGTGGCCGCCACTGCGACCATATCGCGCGCGCGCAAAATTCTTACAATCGCTGCGGTGCGAAATCTTCGCTGAGTTCACCTGCGCGCCGCTCTGCGGTCGCCCGAGCAACAGGAAGGCGCGTTGTCTTGAACCCTCAGTTCGGTGTTGGCGCGTTCGGATCGAGCAGTTTCTCGCGCTTGAGTTCGCTCCACAGCTCGACCGGAATTTTCACCGACAGGCGAGCGATATTCTGTTTCACTTCGGCGTCGCGCAACGCTCCCGGAATGACGGAGCACATAGCCGGATGAAACAGCGGAAACTGCATGGCGGCGGCCCCAAGCTCGACACCGTGGCGCTGGCACACCGCTTCGATTCGTTGAGCCTTTTCGATCAAATGCGCAGGCGCCGCCACATAGTCATGGGTGGCGCCGATCTTCACGCCACCGGTGAGAATTCCGGAGTTGTAAGGACCGCCCAGAATCACGGACACGTTCCGCTTCACGCATTCCGGCAGGAATGCCTCGAGGCCGCCTTGTTCGAGCAGCGTATAGCGGCCGGCCAACAGCATGCAGTCGAAGTTGCCGGCCTGGATGAAGCGGAGGCTGGTATCCGACTCATTGATGCCGACGCCGATGGCGCCGATGATGCCCGCGCTTCGCAATTCGTCGAGCGCCTTGAAGCCGGAGTCCATCACCGTCTTGAAGCGCTGATCGAGCACGGCGCGATCCTTGATGGTCCAGAAATCGACGTCGTGGATCAGGGCGATGTCGATACGCGCCAGCCCGAGCCGCAAGTGCGAATGCTCCAGGGAGCGCATGATGCCGTCGTAAGTGTAGTCGAAATCGGGCGCGAACCCCGGCAAGCCGTGGTCGCGAAAGTCCGCCGGCGGTTTCTCCCCCGGTTTCATTGCGTGCAGGACACGGCCCACCTTGGTCGACACGATGTACTCATCGCGGGGCTTGCGGCGGAGCGCCGCGCCCATGCGCAACTCGCTGCGCCCGTAGCCATAATACGGTGATGTGTCGAAGTAGCGCACGCCGCCGTCATAAGCGGTATCGACGATCGCCGTCGCTTCGTCATCGGAGATCGTCGCGCGAAACCCGCCCATCGGCGCGCCACCGAGGCCGAGTTCGGTCACTTCGAGATTGGTCGTGCCGATCTTGCGTCGCTTGAGCGTCGTCATTCGATCCCCCCGTTCTTATTATTTGTTCGATCGAGTATGCCGCCCAATGCGGTGGTCGACAACCGCGAACTTGCTTATCGGCAAGCAGCTCGGTGCAACGCAGACCGTCAACGCACGAATATCGACTGTCAGAATCGCTTGGCCAGATTGGCCATCAACGCTCCGATTCCGAACGTCCATGGCTCGCATGCATCGCTGGTCCGCATTCGGTTGATCAGACGGCCAAGCTTGGGGCTCGCGATCGTAACGATATCGCCGCTCTTGTGAGTAAAGCCTTGGCCGACAGTGTCCCGATCCTTGATCGGCGCGAACATGGTGCCCAGAAACAGCACGAAGCCATCCGGATATTGATGATTGGCGTTGATGGTTTGGCCGACCAGATCTTCCGGATCCCGGCTGATCATGCTGATCGAGGACGATCCCTCGAGCACGAAGCCGTCCTCTCCGGTGACGTTGAGCGTCACCGTCATGCTGCGCACATCGTTCAGCGAGAAGCTCGCGTCGAACAGCCGCACGAACGGGCCCACCGAGCACGACGCGTTGTTGTCCTTGGCTTTCGATAGCAGCAACGCAGATCGTCCTTCGAAATCCCGCAGATTGACGTCGTTGCCCAATGTCGCACCCACGATCCGGCCCTTGCTGGAAACCACGAGCACCGCCTCAGGCTCGGGATTGTTCCAGCTCGATTTCGGATGCAACCCCGCGTCCATACCGGCTCCGACCGACGACAACACCGGCGCCTTGGTGAACACTTCGGCGTCCGGACCGATCCCGACCTCCAGATACTGGCTCCATGCGCCCTGCGCGATCAGCACGTCCTTGAGGCGCTGCGCTTCCTCCGAACCCGGCCTCAGCTTGGACAGATCGTTACCGACCAGCCGCATCACCTCGGCACGGATCGCGACCGCGGCCGCGGGATTGCCCCTGGCGCGCTCCTCGATCACGCGTTCAAGGGTCGAGACGGCAAAGGTCACCCCGGCGGCCTTGACGGCCTGAAGATCGATCGGCGCCAGAAGCCAGGGTTTTGCCGGATCGCGGCTGTCAGGTGGCGTGTTGGCGACGATCGCCTCCAGATCCCCGATGTGTTTGCCGCCGGCTTGACGGATCGCTGCCGCGGGATCGGCGGCCTCCGCCAGGGCACTCACGGTCATGAAATGCGACGTCACATCGTAGACCCCATCCGGCCGGATCGCGACCACTGCGGGGCCGGACACCTCGGGCAGCCACACCCGCCCGACCAGCGTGCCGGCAGTCTTGTCATCGGGGAGCAATTCAATCGCGTTCAAATATTTCATGCCGATTCTCCGCGGCTGCTGCGGCCGATGCCGACCGCCTCCGCACCCATCCTACATCGCAAGATAGCGCCGGCGGATATCTTCGTTGCCGGCAAGGCCGGCCGTATCCTGGCGATGCACGACCTTTCCCTTGTCGATGACCAGCGCTTCCTCGGCGATCCGCAGGCAGAAATGCATGTTCTGCTCGGCCAGCAGGATGGTAGCGCCGCTGGCTCCCAGTTCGCGCAACACCTTGCCGATGGTTGCGACCACGATCGGGGCCAACCCCTCGCTCGGCTCGTCGAGCAGCAGCACCAGCGGATTACCCATCAGGGCACGCGCGATCACCAGCAATTGCTGCTCGCCGCCGGACAGCCGGCCCGCCTGGCGCGGTGCGCAGTCTTGGCGAGCAGCGGGAACGTTTCCCAGATGCGCGGCAGGGTCCAGTCCTGCCGTCCGTCGGGACCCTTCTTGGCCGCGATCAGCAGATTGTCTTCGACGCTGTGCTCCGGGAAACACCTGGCGGTCCTCGGGCACGTAGGCGAGGCCGAGCCGGGCACGCGCATGCGGCGGCGCGTGGGTGATGTCGCGGCCGGCGAAGAAGATGCGGCCGCCCTTGGCCGGCACGATCCCGGCCAGCGTCTTCATGGTCGTGCTCTTGCCGGCGCCGTTGCGCCCGAGCAGCGCCAGCGTGCGCTTTTCTTCGAGCGCGAGATCGACATCGAACAGGATCTGGCTCGCGCCGTAAAAGGCGCTCAGTCCTTCGGCGCGCAGCAGGTCAGTCATGCTCGCGTGCGCCTCCGTGCCGAGATAGGCCTCGATCACCGCCGGGTTGTTGCGGATCTCGTCCGGTGTGCCTTCGGCCAGGACGCGGCCGTAGCACAGCACGCGAATGGTGCTGGCGATCTGGAACACGATGTCCATGTCGTGCTCGATGAAGACCAGCGTGAGCTTGCCCTGTTCCCACAGCCCGCGCACGCGTTCGATCATGCGCCAGCGCTCGTCCGGACCCATGCCGGCCGTCGGTTCGTCGAGCAGCAGCACCTTGGGTTCGAGCGCCAGCGCGATGGCGATATCGAGCAGCTTCTGGTCGCCGTGGGAGAGGATCGCGGCCTCGACATTCGGCAACCTTGGTCAGGCCCACCAGTTCCATCACCTCTTCGGCGCGCTCGCGTACGCCGGGCGGCGGAAAGCGGCGGGAGAGATTGCCCCACTGGCCGAGATGGGCGGTGACCGGCGGCCATCAGGTTTTCCGCCACCGTCATGGTCGGAAAGCAGCTTGCCACCTGAAAGGCTCGCCCGATGCCCCGGTGCATCCGTTCGCGCCTTGGAGAGACGAACGACGTCCTGACCGTCGAGCAGCACCTCGCCGGAGTCGGCCGGGAACGCGCCGCTGATCAGGTTGAAGAAGGTGCTCTTGCCGGCGCCGTTCGGACCGATCACCGCCGAAAGCGAGCCCGACGGAAAGGCCAGCGACACATCGTCGATCGCCTTGCACGCCGCCGAACGCCTTGGTCAGATTTCTGATCTCGAGCTTCATCGCGCGCGTCCGGGCCAGGCCAGTCTGAGGAAATCGAGCACGCCGCGGCGCAGGCCGAGGGCGAAGGCCAGGATCACGATCCCCAGCACCAGCCCGTGATATTCGGTGAAGCGGTTCACCACATCGTTCAGCGCGAGCAGGATCATCGCGCCGAGGACGGGTCCGAGGAAGCTGTTGATGCCGCCCAGCATGACCGCAAAGATCGCCTGGCCGGAATTCGGCCAGTCGGCGAGTTCGGGATAGGCGCCGGAGACGAACAGCGCCGCCAGCACGCCGCCCAGCCCTGCGAAGGCGCCGGCGATCGTGAATGCCCGGAGCCGGGCCCGCCACAGAACGATGCCGAGGAAGCTCGCGCGGTTCTCGTTGTCGCGGATCATGCGCAGCGTCTGGCCGAACGGGCTGGTCGGTGATGTGGCGCAGCGCCAGCAGGCCGAGCACCGCCACGACCGCGCAGAACTGATAGAGATGAAGCTGCGAGGCCAGCTCGAAGCCGAAGATCTCGCGGCGCGGAATGCCGCCGCGCAGGCCCTGGTCGCCGCCGGTGAGGCTCTGCCAGGAGATGATGACGCTGTAGAACAGCATCTGCACCGCGAGCGTGATGAAGGCGAAATAGTCGGTGCTGAGGCGTACGCAGATCGCGCCGACGCAGAGCGCGGCAAAGGTCGTGATCAGCACCGCGAGCACGGCCGCGACCGGCAGCGAGAGGTCGGTCATCTGCATCGTCAGCGCGAAGGTATAGGCGCCGAGGCCGTAGAACATGCCGTGGCCGAACGACACCATGCCGGTGTTGCCGACCAGCAGGTTGAGCGAGGTCGCAAACAGCGCCATCGCGCTCAGGCGGATGACGAAATCCTCGAAGGCGGGGCTGCGATGCAACAGCGGGATCGCCAGCACGACGATCAGGGCAATGGCGGCGATCGCCGCATCGCGCCATGCGGGGTGCGCCTTCATGCCCGGCGTCCGAACAGGCCCTGCGGACGCAGCAGCAGGATGATGATCATCAGGATGTAGATCAGTCCATCGGTGAATTGCGGGAAACCGATCGTGCCGAAGCCGCGGACCATGCCGATCATGAGCGCGGCGACCAGCGCGCCCGCGATCGAGCCCATGCCGCCGATCACCGTGACGATGAAGCTCTCGATCAGGACCGAGAAGCCCATGCCGGGCGACAGCGAGCGCACGGGCGCCGCGAGCGCGCCCGCCAGCCCCGCCAGGCCGCCGCCGACGGCGAAGACGATCGCGAACAGCAGCGTGGTGTTGACGCCCAGCGCCGAAACCATCTGCGGGTTGATCGCGGCGGCGCGCACCGTCTTGCCGATACCGCGTCATCGAAAGGCCGAGCGCCGAGCACGATCGCGATCAGCGCGGCGATGCCGATCAGCACGGCGTAAAACGGCGGCACCACGCCGCCCGCGATGAACAGCGGCGGCACCTGGAACGCCGCCGGCATTCCCATGGCGTGGAATTCGGGGCCCCAGACGATCTTCACGACGTCGTCGAAGATCAGCACCACGGCGTAGCAGACCAGAAGCTGCATCAGCACGTTGGAGCCGTAGACGCGGCTGATCAGGAAGCGTTCGAACAGCACGCCGAACAGCGCCATCGCCAGCGTTCCCGACAGCACCGCCAGCGTGTAGCTGTCGGTTACGCCGAGCGTGGTATAGGCGACGTAGCCGCCCAGCATGTAGAAGGTGCCGTGGGCGAAGTTGACGATCTTCAGCACGCCGAAGATCAGCGTCACGCCCGCGGCGACCAGAAACAGCAACATGCCGACGATCAGCCCGCTGGTGGCCTGGGTGACCACGCAGGCGGACGTCGTGAGGCAGACGCCGAGCGCGTCGAGGTCCATCTGAGCTCAGATGTACTTCTGCTGCTTCTTCCACTCCGTCTCAAGCTCGAGCGATCTTGCCCCAGTCGGCGGCCTTGACGTCGATGATGAACGGCTCCTTCGGCGTGGTCTGGCCCCAGCCGATGGCGTAGCCGATCGTGGTGTGGTCGTCGCGCATGGTGATGGTGCCGTCGGCGCCGAACGGCGTGTTGATCTTCATGCCGGTGAGCGCCTCGGCCAGAGCCTTGGCGTCGAGCGAGTTGGCCTTCTTGATGGCTGCCTCGTAGAACTGCATCGCCACCGTGTTCTGCCACGACCAGTTGGTCGGCCGCTCGTTCCACCGCTTGAGGTAGGCCTGGCCCCATTCCTTGTTGGCGGGCGTATCCGGGAAGGTTTCGAGATAGCGCGTCGCCGACTGAATGCCGGCCGGCAGGTTCTTGATGGCGGCCATCACGGGATAGTCGACATTGGGCGTCGCCACCGTCATCTGCGAGAACAGCGCATAGACGTTGCCCTGGTTGACGAACGCCGAGAGGTCGCCGGCATAGAGCAGCGTGAACAGCGCCTGCGGCTTGGCCTGGATCAGCTTGGTGATGACTTCGGTGAAGTCGGGCTGGCCGAGCTTGGGCCAGGCATCGGTGATGACCTCGATGTCCGGATTGAACTGCTTGAGGAACTGCAGATATTGCGCGGTGGTGTCGCGGCCATAGGCGTAGTCCGGCGAGCAGGTCGCCCATTTGTTGAGTTTCTTGGCCTTCGGCGTAATCGCGCGAGATAGATGCTGCCGGCCACCGCGTCGTGCACGCCCTGGCGCGCGACGCGGAAGGCGGTCGGCGCGCGGATCTTGGGATCGGCGGTCAGCGACGAGGTCTCGCTGTTGGTGTGGATGCAGACGATGTTGCCGAGATCGCGCACGACTTCCTGGACCGCGAAGGAGGCGGACGAGGCTTCGGCGTCGATCAGCAGCTCGCAGCCCGGTGCTGTTCACCAGTTCGCGCGCGACGCGGGCGGCCTCCTGGGGCTGGCCCTTTGAATCGCGGAAGACGAATTCGATCGGCCGGCCGAGGAAGCCGCCGGCGGCGTTGATGCGATCCTGCTCGATCATCAGCGCGTTGCGCGACGAGGTGCCGAGCAGCGCGATCGGCCCTGACAGGATGCTTTGCATTCCGATCTTGATGGTCTTGGCATCGGCGCGCGCCACCCAAGGTGCTGCGAATGTCGCGGCGCCTGCGCCCATCAGCGCCAATGTCGAACGGCGGCTGAGGCCCGGTTTGCGGGTGCTCGTCATCTTCCCCTCCCTGTCGGAGATCGTTGCGTCTCCGTGACAACAGAGTTCCAGAAATGACGGGATGACGTCAAGGCTATTATGAACTACGAGTCAGAATTCATATTTCCTTTTTTTGGAGCGCTTTTCAGGCGATCCAGCGCGGTTTCAGGCGGCATATGATCAATCTTTCCAGCTTCATCGCCTTTCACGCGCGCCGCACCCCGGACCGCTGTGCGCTGAAATATCGCGGCGAGAACATCTCTTACGCGGCCTTCGACGCCCGAATCGGCAAGGTCGGCGGTTGGCTCGCCTCGCGCGGCATCGGCCCCGGCGACGTAGTCGCGGTGCTGATGAAGAACAGCGCGGCATTCCTCGAACTGGTGTTCGCGACCAGCCACATCGGCGCGGTGTTCCTGCCGATCAACTACCGGCTCTCGGCCGACGAGGTCGGCTACATCGTCGGCAATTCCGGCGCGCGGATTCTGATCGCCGACGAGGAATTCGCCGCGATCGCCGCATCCGACGTGCCGGTGGTGCTTCTCGAGGAAGCGGCACAGGCCAGCGCGGTCAGCTTGGCGCCGGACGTCGCGCCGGCGCCGATCGATCCACGCAGACCGGCCGACCTGATGCGGCTGATGTACACGTCCGGCACCACCGATCGCCCCAAGGGGGTGATGCTCAGCTACGAGAACATGTACTGGAAATCATCCGACCAGACTCTGGCGCTGGGGCTGAATGCCGGGACCCGATTGCTGGTGGTCGGCCCGCTCTATCATGTCGGCGCACTCGACCTGCCGGGTATCGCGGTGCTGTGGCACGGCGGCATGTTGTCCATTCACCGCAACTTCGAACCCGATCAGGCGCTGGCGGCGATCGAAGCCGAGAAGCTCAACGCGGCCTGGTTCGCGCCCGTCATGACCACCGCCATCCTGACCTGCCCCACGCGCCACCGTTATGACGTCTCCAGCCTGCGCTGGACCATCGGCGGCGGCGAGAAGACGCCGGAAGTTCGCATCCGCGCATTCGCCGAGTTCTTTGCAAATGCCCGCTACATCGATGGCTACGGCCTCACCGAAAGCTGCGGCGGCGACACCTTGATGGAAAGCGGCCGCGAGATCGAAAAGATCGGTTCGACCGGCCGCGCCCTCGCCCATGTCGAGGTCGAGATCCGCGACGAGCAAGGCAAACGACTCGCGCCGGGAGAGAACGGCGAGATCTGCCTGCGCGGACCCAAGATCACACGCGGCTACTGGAAGGATCCGGAGAAAACCGCCGCTGCGTTTTTCGGCGACTGGTTTCGAACCGGCGATATCGGTTACCTCGACGAAGAAGGCTTCCTGTACCTGACCGATCGCAAGAAGGACATGATCATCTCGGGCGGCGAGAACATCGCCTCCTCCGAGGTCGAGCGCGTGATCTACGAACTGCCCGAGGTGCACGAGGTCGCCGTGGTCGGCATGCCTGACGAGCGCTGGGGCGAGACGCCGGTCGCCGTGGTGGTACTCGCCGAGGGCGCGGCGCTGACCTTGCCCGATCTCACCAGCCACTGCCGCGCGCGGCTGGGCGGCTTTAAAGTGCCGAAGCGACTGATCATCCGCGAGAGCCTGCCGCGCAACCCGTCCGGCAAGGTGCTCAAGCGCGTACTGCGCAACGAACTCGAGGCCGGCGCATGACCCAGATCCCCGCGACGTCAGGCAAGGTGACAAAACTCAACCGCGTCCAACGCAATGCGTGGACCAAACGCCGGATCTTCGACGCCGCCACCAGGATCGTCGGCAAATACGGCTACGCGGAAGCCTCGGTCGCCCGGATCACCGAACAGGCGGGAGTCGCGCAGGGCACCTTCTATAATCATTTTGAAAATCGCCAGGAACTGCTGGATCAGTTGCTGCCGAAAATTGGACAGGACATGGTGCGCTTCATCCGCGAGCGGACCGGCACCGCGCATACCGCACGACAGGAGATCGAGCGGTTCGGCGCATTCTTCGATTTCATCCGCGAGGTGCCGGAATTCCTGCGCATCCTCAACGAGGCCGAATTGTTCGCGCCCAACGGCTACCAGAAGCACCTCGACAACATCTCCAGCGCCTATGTGCGGATCCTGAAGCGCGCACGGCAGGCCGGCACGATCGACGATTTCAGCGATGAGGAATTCGAGGCCGTCGTCCACATGTTCATGGGCGCGCGCGGCTATCTCAGCCGACGCTATTCCTACCAGGACGGCGCCGCCACCGCGGTGCCGGATCACGTGATCTCGGCCTACCGCAAGCTGATCACCCGCGGCCTGTTCGTTCCATCCGGCGGGAGCGACGATCATGAGCACTGACGGCATCACGCTGGTCACCGGCGGCAGCCGCGGCATCGGCGCCGCAACTGCCTCTCTGCTGGCGCAGCAGGGCCGGCGCGTGGTGATCGTCGATATCGCGCCCGAGCCGCTGCCGGAAACGTCGGCAATCCTGTGGCCGGCCCCGTTCGACGTCGCCAGCGAAAGCGCGGTGACGAGCGGCATCGCCGACATCGAGCGCGCGCACGGGCCCGATCCATGGTCTGGTCAACGCCGCCGGCGTGTTCGGCAAGATGCACGCCGCGGCGCGGGTGCGCATGGAAAATTGGGATCGCGAAATCAACATCGACCTGCGCGGCACTTTTCTGGTCGCGCGCAGCGTCGGGACCCGGATGGCGGAGCGCGGCCATGGCGCGATCGTCAACGTCGCGTCGATCGCCGGCATGACGTCGGGCCCGATCCACGCCTATACCGCGGCCAAGGCCGGCGTCATTCAGCTCACGCAGACCTTGGCCGCGGAATGGGGCCGCGCCGGCGTGCGGGTCAACGCGGTCTCTCCGGGCTTCACCCGGACGGTCGCGCTCGAAGCCGGCATCGCCTCGGGCGCCCTGGACAAGGATCGGCTATCGCGCGGCACCGCGATGAACCGGCTGGTCGAACCGGATGAAGTCGCGCAGGCGATCGCGTGGCTGCTCTCGCCCGCCAGCAGCGGCGTGACCGGCATCAATCTGCCCGTCGATGCCGGGTTCATCGCGGGCTCGACCTGGGCCGCCTATGGCGGCTGGCCGCGATCAAGACGGGACACCAATCATGAACATCGAACCGCCCGCGCAAACAACTGGATCTTGCTTCGGCGATTGCCGAGGGCGATATCCGCGTGCTGCTGATGGTGCTGGTTCACATGACCGGCGATGAACGCTGGCTTGAACCGCCCTACAAGCCGAAGCGTGACGTTCGTTTGATCCCGGATCCCGAGGCCGGGCTGCCGCAGCGAGATCCAGGACGAAATCCGCGCCGCGGTCCTGAAACTGTTCGCGGATGGCGAACCGACGCCCGCGATCAGCCGATCCCGGCAATGAATTGATGTTGCGGATGATGCGCGCCGGTCTTGGCGAAAACGTCGCGCCCGAATATGCGCCTCTGATGCGCGAGGAAATGGGTTTCGTGCCGCGCGAAGCGCACTGGCGCGACCGGCCGCGCGACGAAAACCTGGCGCGGCAGCATGTGCTGATCGTCGGCGCCGGCGTTTGCGCCATCGCGCTCGGCGTCGCGCTCGGCCGTCTCGGCATTCCCTACACCATCGTCGAAAAGAACGCCGACCTCGGCGGCACCTGGTATGTCAATCGCTATCCGGGTTGCGGCGTCGATACGCCGAACCACTCCTATTCGTTTTCGTTCGGCGCGCGCAATCCGTGGACGCGCTATTTCGCACAGCGCCAGGAGTTGCTCGAGTACCTGAAGAAGGTCGCGCTTGAATACGATATTCGCAGTCACCTTCGTCTCAACACCGAACTGACTTCATCGACGTGGGATGATGGCGCACAGCGCTGGATCTCGACGCTGAAGACGGCAGACGGTGAGGAAACCTTTGAATCGACCGTGCTGGTCAGCGCGATCGGCCAGCTCAACGATCCCTCGCGTGCCCACTTCAAGGACGAGGAGCAGTTCGCTGGCCCGATCCTGCACTCCGCCTTGTGGTCGGACGACATCGATCTCGACGGCAAGCATGTCGCCGTGATCGGCACCGGCGCCACCGCGATGCAGTTGGTGCCATCGATTGCCGACCGTGTAGCGTCGCTGACCGTGTACCAGCGATCGGCGCAATGGTCGCGCCCGGTCGCGGGCTATTCCGACCCCATCACCGACGGCGCGCAATGGCTGCTCGCGCATCTGCCGTTTTACGTGCAGTGGTATCGCTTCAACATGTTCTGGCGCTACGGCGACGGGCTGCTGCCGTTCCTGCGCAAGGATCCGGCCTGGCCGCATCCCGATCGCGCCGTCAACAAGGGCAATGACCGGCATCGGCAGGAATTGACCGACTTCATCCACGCCGAACTCAAGGACCGTCCCGACCTGATCGCGAAATGCGTGCCGACCTACCCCCCCTATGGCAAGCGCATCCTGCTCGACAATGGCTGGTTCAGGACCCTGACCAAGCCTAATGTCGAACTGGTCACCGAACCGATCGATCATTTTACCCGTGACGGCATCATTGCCGCCGATGGTGGGCTGCGCCGCGCAGATATCATCGTGGTCTCCACCGGCTTCAAGGTCACGGAGATGGCGGCGCGCCTCAACATCAGCGGATGCGACGGCAAACGTCTCGCGGAAACCTGGGCCAACGACAATCCGACCGCTTATCTCGGCTTGACGGTGCCGGGCTTCCCGAATTTCTTCACCATGCTCGGCCCGAATTCCGGCCCGGCCCATGGCGGCAGCGTGATCTTCCAGTCGGAATGCCAAGCCCGCTACATCACCGCATGCCTGGTGGAAATGATCGAACAGGGCATTGCCGCGATCGACGTGCATCAGGACGCTCACGACCGCTACATCCGCGAGGTTGACGCCGAGCACGAGCAACTGATCTGGACCCATCCAGGCATGTCGACCTATTACCGCAACAAACAAGGCCGGGTATTTTCGGCGATGCCGTGGCGGTTCGTCGATTACTGGCGGATGACGCATGATCCTGATCTAAAACAGTATCGCCAGACAAAAATGTAAACTCGACAAGCAACAGCGACCGTAGAAGTGAAAACACTCATGGGTCATTCAGGGACGGAACACGACAAGGTACCGCTATCGGCGTCTTATGTCGCCGAGGGCACCTATCCGGCTGAAATTTGTGTGCTGCGCTACGCGCTGCAGCGCAACGCCCGCGACCGGCCGGATGAGATATTTGCGGCATTCGAAGGCGGCGAACGCTGGACGTTTGCGCAAACGCTGCACGCGGTCGAAAGCCTTGCCGGCAACCTGCACGAACTCGGCGTTCGCCAGGGCGACCATGTCGTGTTGGTGCTGCCGACCTCGCCGCTCGCGCTGCGGGTGATGTTCGCGATCAATTATCTCGGCGCGGTTTATGTGCCGGTCAATCCGGCCCTGAAAGGATCTTCGCTGGAGCATGTGCTGCACAATGCGGGCGCCAAGCTGGCCGTCATCCATGACAGCGTGCTCGACCGTGTCATGGCCGCGGCGCCCCCTGCCCTTGTTACGATGGTTCGATCCTCAGACGACGAGATGAAACAACAGCCGGACGCGGTCGCCATCCACGGCGTATCCGTTCTAACAAAAACGTCCGCACCGCCGCCGGAACCGGCTAGGCCGATCCAACCCTTCGACACCCAATCCATTATCTATACGTCCGGCACGACAGGCCGCTCCAAGGGCGTGCTGTCATCCTATATGCATGCGTTTTCCTGTGTCGGTCCGGATGCCTGGAATTGCCTGACCGCGCGTGACCGGCAATTGCTGCACATGCCGATCTTCCATATTGGCGGCGCGTTCATTGCAACAGTGGCGCTCTGCGTCGGCAGCTCGATCGGGGTGGTCAGCCATTTCCGCACCGAAGCGTTCTGGGATCAGGTGCGCGAACTGCAAGTCACGTCCGCCTTCCTGCTCGGCGCAATGGCGACGTTCCTGTTGAAGCAGCCGCCGAACCCTGGGGATCGCAACCACGGCCTGCGGATGGCGTTCATCGTGCCGCTCGGGCAAAGCGCACGGCCGTTTCACGAGCGGTTCGGTGTCGATGTCGTCACGCTGTTCAACATGACCGAGATCTGCACACCGCTGATTTCCCGCACCAACCCGCAGAAGGACAATATCTGCGGCCGGCCGCGCGCCGGGGTCGAGGTGCGGCTGGTCGACGAACACGATTGCAGTGTCAGGGACGGTGAAGTCGGGCAATTGATCCTGCGCACCGAGGCGCCGTGGGCGATGAACCACGGCTACAACAACAATCCGCAGGCGACCGCGGACGCCTGGCGCAATGGCTGGTTCCATACCGGCGACGCCTTCATCCGCGACGCCGATGGCGATTATCGCTTCGTCGACCGGCTCAAGGATGCGATCCGCCGTCGCGGCGAGAACATTTCCTCCTATGAGATCGAGGTGGAACTGTTGAGCCATCCCTGTGTGCGCGAAGCCGCCGCGATCCCGGTGCCGAGCGAGTTTTCCGAAGACGAAGTTCTGGTGGTCCTGGCGCCCGCCGGTGGCGCGTCGATCGATCCCGAAGATATCATCCGGCATCTGCTGCCCCGCATGGCGCGTCACATGGTGCCGCGCTATATCAGGGTGATCGACGAATTGCCGAAAACGCCGACCGCGAAAGTCGAAAAACACGTGCTGCGCGCGCAGGGCCTGACCGATGACACCTGGGATCGCGAACGGGCCGGGATCGTGCTGCGTCGGGAAGCAATTTGAAGAAAAGGAATGGCGATGGCTAAACCGCGCGTGCGCATCTACACCGACTACAAGAGCCCTTACGCGTTCGTCGCCAACAAGCGGCTGTTCGAACTGGAAGAGCAAGGCGTCGAACTGGAATGGCTGCCCTACACGCTGCGTGTGGCCGAGTTCATGGGCACGGTCGAAGAACGTACCCCGCATTTCTGGCGCAAGGTGCGCTACGCTTATATGGACGCGCGGCGCTACGCCAATGCGCAAGGCCTCACCATGAAAGGTCCGCGCCGGATCTACGATGCATACTACGCCAGCGCCGGCATGCTGTTCGCGCAGCGCCATGGAATTTTTCGTCCCTATCACGACACGGTATTCCAGCGCTTCTGGAGCCACGATCTGGAGATCGACGAGCTCTCCGATATCGCCGGTGTCATCACGTCGGCCGGCGGCTCCGCCAGCGATTTCGAGACTTACGTCAATGGCCCGGCGCGCGCGGAGCATGACCGCATCATCGACGAGGCCGAAGCGCTCGGTGTGTTCGGGGTGCCCACCATGGTGTTCAACGACGAACTGTTCTGGGGTGGCGATCGCATTGATCTGCTGATCGAGCGCATCAGGAACCCCGAGACGGCGGCGCAGGCGCTGGGAAGCCGGCACCGCAAATAGGCATATCTTAAGTTTTCGACGGCGCGCTCAAATACGCCCAGCAACCGGTACGCTCCAACACCGGCCGCAGCGCGGCGCGATCCTGCTCGCCCAGCGCAGCGAATTTGTCGCGAAGCTGATCGAGGCATTTGACCTGATATTTGAACGGCGACAGCGCGTAAGGCAGTCCCCAGACATTGATCTCCAGCCGATCGAGCCCCTTGGCAAAGGCGTCGGCATTGGCGCCAGAAACGGCAGATAAAGCTCGCCGGCGATCCGCAGCAGTGTCTCGGCGAAACCGCCGAGCGCCTGCTCGCGCGGATACCATTCTCCCTCGACACCCGAGGCATCGTCGAGCCGCCGCACCCAATGATCGGTGAATGGCGAATATTGCCGCATGATCCGCATCGGCGATGGATCGGTCGCCATTTCGCTGAGCTGACCGAACCAGGCGAAATCCGCCAGCGATGGCCGGCTGCCGAACAGATAGTTGCGCATGCCGACATGCGGCTCGAACGCCGCCAGGATGCGGCGATAACTCTCTTCCAGCAATGGACGGTTTTCGGCGGTCGCCCCCAGGATGATCATGCGTGAAATCTGCCGCTGCCGGAACTGCTCGATCTCCTCGGCGCTGCCGGTTACGGCGTCCGACACCGACCATTCCTCTCCCGCCCATCGCGAGACATAGGCCTGGTCTTCCGGATCCCACCAACGGTACAGGAACAGCGGCTTGACCGCCCACTCGTCGGCCAGATCTTCCAGCAGATCGCAGACAAACGCCGTCGCCTTGTCGTTCGGAACCACCGAGCGCGATGGATGCCGCGCCTCGAGATCGTAAGCCAGGGTGGTGGATTCGCCACGAAAGGTTCCGTCGGGGTATTGCAGAACCGGAATCAAATTGGGACGCAGATGCTCGGTCTGTTGCCGCAGCGCCTTGGTCATGATGACCCAATCGAACGGAATCCGCCGGTAACGCATCAGCGCCCGCACCTTGATCGCGTAAGGCGACGCAGTGGAACCGATCAGTCTGTAACGTTCGTCGTTCATCGCAGCCCGTCCATCGTTGAGACGTCCGGTCTACTACGCTAAGCGCGTGCAAGCCCTAAAAATCTCAGCGCACCCGGGCGCGGCTATTTCGACGCGAGATAGGCCCGCGCCTTGATCAGATCGGCACGGGTGCTGGTGCTGTCGGCCATTGCGACCATCCGGGCATAGTAATCGCGCGCTTTGTCCGGGTTGCCGGCGGCAAGCGCGGCTTTAGCCGCGCCATCGAAGCTGCGCAGACGCTTCGGATCGGTGACCAGCGCGGCCTCGTATGCTGCCAGCGCCTCGGCAGGGTGGCCACTCTCCAGCAGCATATCGCCCAACAGTTCGCGGGCCGGGAGGATGCGGCCGGGCGATACCGCCGCTTTCTCGCTGGTGTCTTCCATGTCCGCGGACGCTCGCATCTGCGACAGCGCATCGTCACCTTTTCCACGGGCGAACGCGATCCAGGCGGCGAGCGCAAGACGCTGAACCTCAACTTCGGTGGCCCAGTACTCATTTTTGGCCGCCTTTAATGCCACAGCGATGGTGGTGAGCCGGGCCAGATCCTTTTCGGCCGCTTCGGGGCCGCCACTACGGGCAGCGCCAATGCCGCGAGCGAAAAAAATCATTGCTTCCGTGAAGGGAAATTTACTCACGCTCGGGTCTGGCAACGCCGCCGCGGCGGCCCACTGATCGCGCTCGACCGCATAGCGTGCCGGCATCGCAGCGCGGGCGTAGACCGAACCGACTTCGGGGGTTGAGAAGCCCGTCGCTTGCGTAACGGTGGCGCTCGCATCGGCATCACGCCCGAGCTGAAGATCCGCGTAAACCATGTAGTCCATGGCGTGCAGGACGCCGCTGGGCGAGTTCTCCTTCCTGGCTTCGGTAATCGATCGCTGGTTGGTATCGATCGATTCTACCCAATCGCCCACGCGGGTGAAGATATGCGACGGCATGTGCAGGGCGTGCGCCGCGTCCGGAGCGATATCCGCATAGCACAATGCCGCCGGCAACCCCTTCTGGGCGAGCGGCGGGAAATCATAGGTGTGAATGAGATAATGGGCCACTCCCGGATGGTCCGGATGCCTGGCAAATTGCGGTTCGAGAATCGCAGCCGCCTTCAGCACCCGGGCATAGGTCTTGTCGGCGGGCGATTGACTCGCGGTGAGATAGAGCGCGTCGAATATTAGCGTTTCATCGTCGTCCTTATAACGCGCCGCGAGCCCCTCATAGGCATCGGACAGCGATCTGACACGTTCGCGCTGCAGCCTTTCGCCGAAACGGTCGTAATAGGCAGCGACAGCCTCGATGTAATCACGCTCGCGTTGCGTCTTGGCGCCAATGGCGCGGCCGCGATCGATCTCGGCCTGCGCGCGTTGCGCATTTTCCGCCGTGGGGCCGACACTGAACGGATTGCTTATCAGGAGGGAAGCAATTCCCCAGGTGGCGATCGCACAATCCTTGTCGCGCTCGAGCGCTTCCCGGAACGCCTTCTCGCCCAACGCATAGCCGAACGAATGCAGGTAGGCGACGCCGCGTTGAAGGCTCTCCTGGGCTTCCGGCGCGCAGGAATTGGCGAAGACGACAGAACCGAGCTTGACCGGCGCTACGCCATCCTCGTGGGCGCGGGCCCCCGTCATCAACAGCAGGCCCAAGAACATGGAAATGATCGGAACTATCCGCATGGCAACAAGCCCTTTCCAAAAATTCCTTTGTCGCAACAGCGAAAATCTATCATCTGCGCCGATCCCGGTCACGGGTTTCTACTCATCAGCGATGACAACGTTGCGGCGATCTGTTCGCTACTGCGGTCGCCGCCAAGGGCCTCGGCCAGCTGGCCGCCGGGATCGACCAGATAGAGATAGGAGCTGTGATCGTAGGTGTAATTGCCGTCGTCGGTATCGTGGCGCTCGTAGAAGACATTGAAGCTCTTCGCGGCCGCGGAAATCTGCTTCGCATTTCCGGTGAGACCGACAAAACGCGGATCGAACGTTTTCAGATATTCGGCAAGCAGATCCGGCGTGTCGCGCTGCGGATCGACCGAGATGAACAGGGCTTGCACCGCTGCGGCCCGCGGCCCTAGCGCTTCCAAGGCCTGGGCGAGTTCCATCATGGTCGTCGGACAAATGTCGGGGCAGTAAGTGTAGCCGAAATAGATCGCCAGCCATTTGCCTTGATAGCTCTGCTCGGTGACGATGCCGTCGGCGCCGGTGAGCGCGAAGTGCACGCTCGAACCTTTCGGAGGCACCGCAATCTGCGCCACGGAGGATCTCGGCCGAAGGACCGGCGCGAGCAGAAGCAGCGCACCGGCCTCGCCGCAAAGTCGGACAAAAAAACGCCGGTGCATTGGCTTCGCCGTGCTTACAACGTTCGACACCACCTTGGGTGACAGTAATCGCGCTTCTTCGCCGGGCGCAAGCTCCTTGGACGCAGCACCGGCTGACGAGCCGGCGGCCTGCTTCTTCGCAGCGTCCGGCATCGCGTGAGCCGACCCAGTGCCTACCAATTATATGAAGTTGATCGGATCGCACGCGTCGAGGCTTTCGCAATGCGGGAGCCTCCGGTCACGTCGCCATGGTCGCCACGATCGACTTCGGGGCCGACCAGGGGTTCGACGCCCCAAGGGCGTCCACCAACGCGAGCGCACGGTTGATATGCAGCATCGCTGTCCGTGCGGCATGTTGACGCTTCATGCAATGCGCGTATAGTTCGGTAAAAATTCATGCGCATCGGGGATCTGATGGGCCAACTCCGAGGAGGAATCGATGGATTCGAAGCCAAGTAGCCGCAGAGACCTGTTAAAGGGTGGCGCGCTGGCAGTGGGAGCGGTGGCCGCCGGCGCGTCGGTCAGCACCCTGTTCGGGAGCGGTTACGCCGGCTCTTGCTGAAACCCCGGCATCGGGGCCCGCAGCGGCACCCGCGTCCTACGCGACGAACGAAGCTCCGATGGTCCCGTCCACCGAAGAGACCATCGCCTACGGTTTGCGCTCGCATTACGTGACTTCGAAGCGCATACAGGAAGCCGGTCGCAAGACGCCAGAGATCTACACCGACTTTGGGTTGACGTCCCACGTCTATTCGCCGTTGCAGGATTCCTATGGCACGATCCAGGCATCGTCGCTCCACTACTTCGCGACGACCAAGGGCTCCTTCGTCCCGGATCATCGATCCCGCGCAGCACACTCTGATGATTGACGGCCTGGTGGACCGGCCCCGGATTTTCACCATGGCGGACTTGAAGCGTTTCCCGTCCGTCACCCGGTTTCATTTCATCGAGTGTTCGGCGAACAACCACAATGCGACGCACAAGAACGTGCAGGAATCGCACGGGGCGACCAGTAACGCCGAATGGACCGGGGTGCTGCTTTCGACCCTGTTCAAGGAGTGCGGCCTGCAAGAAAAAGCGACATGGTTCGTTGCTGAAGGCGCCGAGGAAATGAAGGGCGCGGATCGACCATTCCCTTCAACGAAGGGAATGGACGACGTCATCGTCGCCTACGGCATGAACGGCGAGCCGGTACGGCCGCAGAACGGGTTTCCGGTGCGCCTCGTCGTCCCCGGCTTCGAGGGTATCTTCAACACCAAGTGGCTGCGCCACATCAAGGTCGTCGACCAGTATCAGCTCAACATGAACGACTTTGGGCATCTCCGAAGGGATGTGACGAGCGCTGCGCTCGGCTACAGGTGGGGACCCAAGTCGATCATCACGTTCCCCTCCGGCTCACAGAAACTGCCCGAACACGGATGGTATGAGATCACGGGGCTGGCCTGGTCCGGCCAGGGCGCCGTTCGCAAGGTGGAGATATCCACCGACGGCGGGAAGTCGTGGAACGACGCCGAGCTCAAGGGCACTCCGCAATCGCTATGGCGCACACCCGGTTCGGCTTGATGTGGAACTGGGATGGTGGGCGAGCACGTGATCATGTCGCGCACCACCGACGAGACCGGGGCTGTCCAACCGACTCGCGAGCAAGTCGCCGAGGCTTTGGGCGTGGCTTATACGCCAAAATTCAGGCCGCCTGGGACTGAACAACACCATTATGCCGTGGAAGATCGCCAGCGACGGGAGCGTGACGAATGGGACTCGCTTAAGTTCGTCCCGATCTTGCTGCTCCTGGCAAGCCCCGCGCTCGCGCAGACATATGGCGTGGGGCGCGCGCCGACCGCAGCAGAACTCGCCCAGGATATCACGATCAGTCCAGACGGGAGCGGGACTTCCTCCAGGCCACGGCACCGCCGCGGAAGGCGAAAGCTCTTTATCGACAAAGAACTGCATCGTCTGTCACGGCCCCGCCGGCGTGGGAGGGTTGACGGCGGCGCCCAATCTGCAGGCGAAAAAAGGCCCGGAAGTTAACGCCTGGGATCGCGGAGCGGCGGCGATCGAACGGCATCCCGGTGAAGGCGCCGTATGCGACGATCGTGTGGGATTTCATCCGTCGCGGCATGCCTCTCGGGAATGAGGGGACGCTTACGCCCGATGAGGTATATTCGCTGACGGCCTACCTGTTCGCCATCAACAAGATCATCCCGGAGGACCAGGTCCTCGACCAGGATAATCTGGCGAAGGTCAAGATGCCGATCGGCAATGAGTGGGGCCGTGTGCCTGGCGCGAGCGCGATTGGAAGCCAAATTCGCCCAGGCTGCCGGTTATCCCTACTAGCCCACAATCTTCCGCGAGGTTCTGGTTTGAATTGGCGAGCGCGGCGCAGATCATGCGTCGCGCTCGCATTGAATTTGTCTGCAGCTTGGCGATGAGCTTTGCAAAGCCGTGCACGCAGCATCGTGACGGCATCGTTGTCTTCGGAACACGGAGCTCAACAGCGAATTGCCGCGCAACTGTCGGCGTGTTGCGGGAGGACGGTTAAATGAAGCTTCTTGGAATTGTGCTTGCGCTCGCCTGTTGCGGCGCAAGCGCGGCGAAAGCCGATTGGGAATACACGAAATGGGGCATGACCCCCCAGCAGGTGGTCAGCGCCTCGAAGAACCTGGCGAAACAAGGCTCCGATCTCCACCCGGATAGCGACGGCAATGTGACCAAACTGGTCGCGCCATATCAAAGCGGAAAATTTTCCTTCGAGGCCCAGTTTGGGTTCGACGCAGCCGACAAGCTTTCATCCGTAACACTTGTCTTGAAGGATAAATCCACGCACATGGATATGGATCATGGATATGGACGATAAATCGATGCACATGGACATGAAGATGCACATGGACATGAATTCGGATCAGGGAATATGCCACGATCTTCAGGTGAGCGTAAACACCGCGTATGGCCCGCCACCAGGCGGCGGCGCGAGCCAATGCTATATGCCATCGAGAATTGGCAGGATCCGAAAAACAAGAATAATGTAAATTACACTGTGCTCTACGAGGTCGGCTGCTATGTTCAATATAGCGCCATCAAGCCGGCTGGAGCACACTGAAGCTTGCCATTGGCGGGCGGGTGCCGCCGCGCAGGGCGAATCTAGGTTCAAAGGGAAGACGCGCGATCGTTTCCCGCGGAGAGTGGATGGGAACAGACGCCAGCCGCCAGTAGAAGGGAGGCGCTGCGGTACCTGCACGCTCTGCTGCAAGGTGATGACCGTAGAGGAACTCCGCAAACCGAACGGCCAATGGTGTCCGCACTGCATCAAAGGGCGCGGTTGCGCGATCTATTCCGACCGGCCGAATGAGTGCCGCAGGTTCCGGTGCGGATATCTGTTGTGGCCCGCGCTCGGCGAGCATTGGCTGCCGGCCCGCAGCAAACTGGTCGTCGCGCTACAAGCCGGATGGCATGGAAATAATCGTTCACGTCGATCCCGGCGTTCCCAATGCGTGGCGGGCCGAGCCCTATTACTCGGAAATCCGCAGCATGGCCGTTCAGGCCGTGGGGACGGCCCACACGATATTCGTGCAGATCGGGCGAAGGGTCATTGCGATCTTCCCGGACCAGGAGATCGATCTCGGCGTCGTGGAAGAGGACGAGCGGATTGCGATCCGCGAAGAGAACGGTCCAGGAACCAAGAGGCGCGTCGCGGTGAAGCTGAAGGCGGACGATCCCCGGATCGTCTGAAGTCGTTGGCTAAAGCTGTCCCACCAGCTCGACGGCGACCTGCTCGATTTGCGGGTCCACCCTGTACATGTGCCGGTATTGCAGCACTTGCTTGGCGATCAGCCTCAGGCGCAAATCAAACGGCACCGGTTCGTTGGCCGGCAGGATGGGCGTGTTGAAGGGTTTCGAATTATAGGACTGGAATTCAAACGCCATGCTGATCCGCGATTCGGTTGCGCGGTGCGAGGATGAACTGCCCCAATGCAGCAACGCCTGGTTCCAGACCAGAATTTCTCCCGGCTTTGCCGGCAAGGCGCGGATCGCCGGCAGTTCAAAACGAATTTCATTTTCGTGAGGCGTCCCATAGGTCGGATCGGCATGAGCCGGCACGACGTACATGCAGCTGTTGAGCGGCGTGGCGTCCGAAAGCGGAATCCAGGTGGTGAGTGAAACCGGGCCGCCGTCATCGCGCAGCGCGAGGTAGCCCCGGTCGCGATGCGGCTTCCAGCCCGCTTCACCCTTGGCCGGATCGACATTCCAGAGCCAGAAGTCGGGCAAAAAGCCGTATGGACCCAAAAGGCCGCCATACATGGCGTCCAGCGCATGAAAAGGCGCCCAGAATTCATCGAACAGGAAGCAGAACACCGGTGAGATGCCGGCGGCGGAAAAACGCCGCACCGTATCGGCCATCATCGCCAGATCCAGTCCGAAATCATGGGCCAGCTGGAAATAGCCGTCGTGCGCAGGCGTCCGTCCAGATCGGCGGCCTCGGCGTTGCTGGGCCGGAAAGCGCGGACGGCTCGGCGCTACCGCATCCCCGCCAATATGCAGACCGGGCGCACGGGCAAGCCAAGCCTCACGGTTTCGAATGTCTTCGGCCTTCATGCACCCTCCCCTGCCCGTCTCCTATAGCGCAGGCCATATCGCGCGTCGACGGCAAGCCCGGTCCTGCTCCCACAGGACCGCACGAACTGCATCCGGGTGCAATCCGTTTGCAGCGACGTCCTGAATTGCCGCACAATGGATACCCAAGAGATCGACAGCGTGGAGTTGCCGTGAGTGAGGAGCACGTCGAGATTCGGCCCGAGGATCCCCGGCAGCCGGACGTGCGGGCTTTGCTGCGCCAATCAGACGATTATTTGCAGGCATTGTACCCGGCTGAAAGCAATCATCTGGTCTCGGCGGATGTTCTTGGGACGGATCAGGCCGCTTTTCTGGCGGCACGTCGTCACGGAGAGCTTCTCGGATCCATCGCATTCCTCATGATCGCGCCCGGACATGCCGAGATGAAGCGATTGTTTGTCCGGGCTGAAGCCAGGGGACTTGGCCTCGGTCGACGATTGCTGAACGCGCTCGAAGAGGTTGCCCGCCATCGCGGCATCGCACGGATAAGTCTGGAGACAGGCATCAAGCAGTCAGAGGCAATCGGTCTCTACCGCGCGTGCGGTTATCGAGACTGCCCTCCCTTTGGTGACTACAAGGACGACCCGCTCAGTCTTTTCATGACAAAAACCTTCTCGCCTTCACCCATTCGTTGAGCACCTACCCGGGTTCAGCCGATGTTCGCGGCAAAGGAAGTGATCGCGACCAATCAAGATCACGCGTTCTGCCAGGCTTCGAGAACATCGGATTCGCAAACATCTACGATCGACTTGTGGATCGAAACTTTCCTCGTTGGCGCCGTTTGGGACATCACGATAATTCCCGTCAGCTGATTGGGACAGGTCGGCTTGGCGCAGCCGAATTGGCTGATCGACACGGTCGATTCATCGGTAAGCGCGAGGGTCTGACGGGTCCAGAGCTTGATGGCTTCTACCCGCTCGGAATGATCGCTGCTCCTGCTCCGATCGAAGGGGTTATCGAAGGAATTCATGCGACTTTCCTGGCGTTTGCACCGACTTCCTCGGCAGGATGTAACTGTGCCGCAGCCTTCCGCCCTTGACAAGCGGCGGCCCACCTTGAGGCGTCGGGCACCGGCCTAGATCGCGGTAAATTTACCATCGGCTTGGGAACTCAGCCAATCATCATCGGCCGTCGTGATCACAGCCCTGGCGCCGGGATACGCCGCGAGGATCTTTGCCGCGTGTTCGCGGCCCGTGACATAGATCGACGTCGCCAGCCCGTTGGCGATCATCGCACTTGGAGCGGTGACGGCTATGGCGTTCATCTTGTCGGCTGATAGCCCGGTGCGCGGATCGAAAATATGATGATAGCGCCCGGTCTCCTCAAATGCCGTACCGTAGCCGCCCGACACGGCGAGGCCGATATCCCCAAGGTCGAGTGTTCGCCCGACATGAGCCTGATCCTTCGGGTCGCGCAGGCCGATCCGCCATGGCCTGCCCTCAGGATCGTCGCCGATCAGCCTGATCTCGCCGAGATCGGCAAAGACATGGGTGAACCCCTGCTCGCCCAGCATGTCGGCGATGCGGTCGGCGACAAAACCTTGGCCGATCGAATTCAGCGTGACGCCCATCCCGGGACGCCCGAGGGCTATTCGGCGCGGACCGATGTCGATCAGGCGATAATCGACCAGCCGCTCCGCCACGCCCCTCGCGGCAGCGTCGATGTCGGCGGACTTGTCGGCGCCGGTCCAGAAATGCGCCGCATACAGGTCCCAGAGCGGCTGCACCGAGATATCGAAGGCGCCGCCGCTCAGTTCACTGAATTGCCGGCCCGCGCTGAGCACATCACGCATTTCCCATGACGGTTTGTCGAGGAAGCCGTCGCGATTGAGCCGGCAAATCTCGCTATCGTCGCGATACAGGCTGAAGATGCCGTCGAGGCGGCTGACTTCGGAACGAACTTGAGCAATCGTGCGGTTGGCGACGGCAGGATCCTCGTGCCAAAGCGCCAGGCGAGACAACGCCCCCATGACTTCGAGCTGCCAATCATAGAGCTTGCCTCGTGGCGCAAGCGCGCGGACGCCTCCAGCGAGCGCGGGCACGACAGCAGCAGCCGCCGCGATTTTGAGGAATCCGCGCCGCGACCACAATTCTTGACCGCGGATCACGCCGGGCACCCCCACCGTCGGCAAACCGTTCAGGCGCATTCCAATCCCCGCACGTTAGGCTTCGCCGGCCGCGGCGACGGCGCCAGCCGTAATTCGGACGCCGCCCACAGGCCTGAGCGCCCGCTTACGGATGGCGGCAAGCGGCGGGCAACGATGATCGTCGAAATATTCGACCTGGCAATCGAGGCACTGGAAACATTCGGCTGTCTTGATCTTGCCGGTGCGCGAGATCGCCTTGACCGGACAGGAATTCTCGCAGAGATGACAGGAACTCCCGCATTCGGGCCGCCGCTTCAAGAAATTGACAAGATGCAATCGGTCGGCGAGCGCCAGGACGCCGCCCAGCGGACACAGAAAGCGGCAATAGGCACGCTCGGTGAAGAGACCGATCATCAGCAGCGCGCACGCATAAAAGACGTACGGCCAGGCGCGGGTGAAATGCGATGTGATGGCGGTGTTAAAAGGTTCCACCTCGGCGACGCGCGATCCCACATCGATCGAGAGCGCGGCGAGACCGAGGACGAGCGCCGCCGAAACATACTTTCCAAGCCACAAATACTTTTGCACCGGTTCGGGTGGATTCCACTGTGGCAGACCGAGGAAGCGCGAAAACTGTGCAAGCAATTCCTGCAACGCGCCGAATGGGCAGAGCCAGCCGCAAAATACGCCGCGGCCCAGCAGCACGAGCGCGACTACCGTGTATACGACGATCATGACCATCAGCGGCTCGGCAAGATAGAAGCCGAACTCAAAATGATGGAATGGTGCCTTCATGTAGTTGACGACATTCAAGATGGAGAGCTGGCCACCGGCGATCCAGCCTTCCCAAACCAACACGAAAAGCAGGAATGAATTGCGGATGATCCGATGGGCGCGCCGCGACTGCGCAAGTCTCGCTTGAAAGGCCAGGATCAGGGTCAATAGCGTGAGCAGGACGGCCTCGATGATGACCTTCGTTCGAGAGTCGCTCCAGGCCTGAATCCAGGCTGGTACCGGTGGCGGCATCAATATATGCGAGGCAGGAAGTTGATAATCGATGGGGAAGGCTAACCGAGATGGGCGCGCCGGCCGCCGTCTGGCCGTTCACCAGCAGTTCGAGCCGCCATGGCTTCAAGGGATCGAACCGAGCATCCGCTGTGAGCGTGAAAACGGCAGCATGATCGAGGGCCCTTATGCCGTCATGGCCGCCGGTGCTGATCCCCTGGTATTGGCTGCTGGCGAACCGGTACGTTTGGTCGCCTTGAACGACGCGAAGGCGATCGAACCGGTTTGCGCCGATAAAATCGTAAGGGCCTTTGGAAGCGACAAAAATCTTCGAGCCCAGGAAGCGCATGTTTCTGCCGCGCGGGCCGAAATAATCCCCGTAGTCGCTGCCGAGGACATTCCTGCCGATGGAAGGCGGCGTCGCGAGCCCGGTATAAATATCGATATAAGTGTTATCAGGATCGGAGAGCGGAACATCAAGCTTCCCGCCCGCGGCACCGGCTTTGCGGAGCGCTGCGGTGACGTCGCCGTCGGTGATGACCTTATGGACGATCGCGCCCTCGGCGAGCAGATCGTCCCATGACATCTGTTTGAAGCCGTCGACGTCGACGAGCCGTGGGCCCGGAGGAAACCTTCGCCTTGATCAGGCCGCGACCGATGAGGACAAGTTGGGCAGAATCGAAAACCGCATCGCGCATCGCGCGCGCGGTCACGGTGGCTCCCGCGACATAGTCGGGAGGCAGCGCGCCGGAATTTCCGCCTTGCGACGCCATTCCGGCCATTCGCGCGAGAAACGTATCAAGCTGGGGCTGCCGGATCTCGTCCTGATAGACATGCGGCTCGCGGTGAAAGATAACCTTGGCGCCGCTGATATGGCCGGTGAGATCCACGCCCGCGATCACATCGAAGGGAGTGCCGGAAAAGCCGGGCGCATCGACGACATCCAGGGTGGAAAATATATAGCCGGCGATCTTGCCATCGCGATAGACGGCGATCGCCGAAGGCTTGCCCTCTTCCGGTCCGAGCTTTTCGGCCCCGGGCCAGACGATCGCCATGACCTCGGGCGTCAGACGCTCCAGGAGATGCCCGGTTTCGGCATCTGCCCGCGAATCGCCGACGAACATCAAGAGAAGCAGCGCGACGACAAGTAACCCGGCCCCGACCAATATTTTCCGGGCGGCAACGGCGACGTTCACCGGCGACCAAGCAGGAAACCACCGGGCCGGCACGGCCCTTTCATTCAGCGCCCGGACTGAGATCGGCAAACCGAAACTTTCCCCGGTGCAGCGAGCGAGCCAGACCATGTCGCTAAAAAGAACAGGGAAGTTTCTCAACCGATATTCCGCCGTATGGCTGTTATTTTACGCGAAAGTGTGCCGTAGCCTTTCGCTTTTGACAAGCCCCGGCAACGGTGGTGCTCGTTCCACTGGCAGTGCGGAACGTTCGCCCGGCGCCTGCGGCACATATCCAGCGATCTCGGCCGCCCCGAACCGATCGCTCCGAAAATGGTCGGCCTCAATGGCGACCGTTTTCTTTCAAACAAAAGTCTTAACGTACGAAGATTGTACTGAGTGCGCGTCTGCGTTGTGCGTTGCGACAACGCGGTATTGAAATCGCCAATCAACACAAGGGAGGTTCAACCATGAAAAACAATAGCAAAACGAACCGTCGTCCCGGCATTGAGAATCTGGGCCCGGTTCTGACTTCGATGATCTACACGGTCGAGGTAAGTGGTGTGCCGACCGTCGCGTTCGAGGCTGCCAGCCTTATCAGCGCCGAAGATGCTAGCAGCAAACTTTGGTCCCGTGTCGAGGTCGCGTCGATGACGTCGAATTACGCGCCGCTGTGGAACGGCGAAGCCCACCTCTCCGTGCGACCAGCAACGGATCGCGAAATGGAACTCTACTGGCGTGCCGCCGAAGCGACCGACAAGCCGTCGGAGACGGTGGCCTATCTGGTCGAGATCGATCCGGCCTAAGGGCGCTCGACGCCTACGAACCTGCAACGCTCCACGCGGTTTCCAGCGCAGCCGCGGCGCGTAGCGCAAGGTCTTCGCGAAATGGCGCCGCGATCAGTTGCACGCCGACCGGCAAGGCACCCGGCGCGATATAAGGCGCGGCTACGATCGGTAGCCCCGCCGGCGCCAGCGCCTGAACGAAGCGGCCGAGCAGCGGGCGCAAGGCCTGATCGACGCCATCGATGCGGACCGTGAGATCGCTGAAGCGCGGCGCAGGGATCGGCGTCGAAGGCGCCAGAATGACGTCCCATTCGCGGAACAGCTCGGAGAGCCGCGCGCCGTACCAGCGGCGGAATTGCTGGGCCTTGGCGTACCAGTCGGCGGGCAACAGCGCGCCCGCCAGGAAGCGGTAACGCGTGTTGGGATCGAAATCGTCGACACGGTCGCGCAACTCGACAAAGCGCTCGCGCGCCGCCTCGACACTGGTGATGACATAGGCCGCGGCGCGGGCGGCGTCGCTGCCAGGAATGTCGACGATCTCCGTCGCGCCCAATATCCCGGCGGCGCGATCCACCGCGGCGCGGCATTCCGGCGACAGCATCTGCGCGAAATAGCCCCCGGCGACCGCGATCCGCAGGCCTTCGGGCCCTCGATCCAGCTGGCCCGAAACCAATTCGGGTGGCCGTTGCGCGCAGACCGCATCGTCCGGATCAGGGCCCTGCAGGGCATCATAGACCGCTGCAAGATCGCCGACGCCACGCGCCATCGGACCGACATGATCGAGACTGGAAACGAACAACAGCGATCCCGCGCGGCTGAGCCGGCCATAGGTCGGTTTCAGTCCGTATATGCCGCAAAACGCCGACGGCACGCGGATCGACCCGTTGGTATCCGAGCCAAGCGCGAACGGCACCAGCTGGGCCGCCACCGCCGCCGCGGAGCCGCCCGACGAGCCGCCGGCCGTCCGGCTTCGATCATGCGGATTGAGCGTACGGCCGTGATGGGGATTGTCGGTGTAAAAGCCGTAGGCGTATTCTTCCATGTTGAGAGCGCCGACCAGCACGGCGCCGGCGGCTTTCAGTCGCCGGATCGCCATCGCGTCGCGCACCGCCGGCGCGCGTCCAGCGTGTATCCTCGATCCCGCCTTGGTCGCAATGCCGGCGATATCGAATAGATCCTTGACCGCGAAGGGCACCCCTGCCAACGGACCGGGGTCGCGGCCTTGCGCCACCGAAGCGTCGATCTGCGCCGCTTGCTCCAGCGCAGATTCCGCTCCCACATGCGTGAACGCATCGATCTCGCCATTCCGCCTGTCGATGTCGGCCAATGCAGCCTCGGTCACCGATCTCGCGGTTTGCGCTCCCGTGACGACACGCGACGCGATCGAGAGTGCCGGGTTATCGCTCAAGGCTTGAACACCGGCGCCAGGTTGGTGCCTTCCGGAATCTCGAAGGCAAGCAGCGGTTCGGCGATCGCCCTATTGAGCTTGAGTTGCGCAATCGTCGCGTCGCGATGCGCCGCGGCGATCGGCAGGCCCGTCAGCGCCATCATGGCGTCAACATAAGCGTCCCAGTCGATCATGTCGTCATGCCGGCTCATCCACGCCTGGCCTTCGCATCGGCGAGGATCTTGGCCGCGTTGTTGTACAGGATATCCGCCCCGACCTGCTCCGGCAGCGTGGCGATCGCCGGCAGCGATTTGGCGCCATAGGGATCGCCGACCTCGAACGGAAAATCCGAGCCGAATACGATCTGCTCGTGCCCGACCAGATCGGTCAGATAACGCAGCGCGGCCGGATGCGCGACTACGGTATCGAAATAGATCTGCTTGAGATACGAACTGGGCGGCCGCGAGATATTCTTGCGGCAGTCCGGGTTGGCTTCGTAATGGGGCGCCTCGTAACCGAGATCGAGGCGACCCGCGAGCATCGCCAGGGTGCCGCCGCCATGCGCCAGCACCAGATTCAAGCCGGGATGTCGTTCAAAGACACCTGCGAAAATCAGCCGCGCCACGCACAGCCCGGTTTCCGACGGCCAACCGACCAGTTGCAGCATGGTGTACTGGCCGAAAGCCGGACGTTCCACTCCGGTTGTCGGATGCATGAAGACGATGACCCCGCGACGGGCGCACTCGGCGAACAGCGGCTCGAACGCCGGATCGTCCAGCGGACGGCCGGCGGCGGAGGTCGGCAACGCGACGCCGGTCAGTCCGTCCTCATCGATGGCACGGCTGATCTCGGCGACGGCATGTTCGGGTTCGGTCAGGGATGGCACCGCGAGGCCGCCATGGCGGCCGCTTGCGCGCCTGACGAAATCGGCTGTCTGCCGGTTAAGACGCCGGGCGAATTCGCGGTCGGCGGCCCAGCCGGCATGGCTGACGATACGCGGCGGCGGCGACACCAATTGCAGCGTGATGTCGCGTTCGACCAGGCTGGCCGCAGCCCCCTCGACATCGAACAAAAGCGGATCGAGCGAGCCGTAGCCGCCGAACCCGAAGCCATCACCACGGGCCTCGATGCCGAAGGCTTTTTCGCGCGCGAGTTCGCCGAGGAACTCGCGCGTCAAGGCGTGGGCATGGACGTCGATGATCATTCGAATGGCTTCCGCGGATAACGCATGGTCGCCGCCGCGATGTCGGTCGGATAGACCGGGACTGCCTTGCCACCCTGGACCTGCGAGATCACCGGCGAGGCCTTGGTGTCAACACCGTTCTGGTCGAAATGCACCCGGCCAAAGAAGGTCTCGACATCGAGTTCGAGCATCGCATCACGCACCTTCACCGGATCGAGTGAACCGGCCTTTTCGATCGCAAGCTGCAGCGACAACGCGCCCGCGGTCCCCGCGGCGGTGATGTAGTTCGGTTTCGATCCGAACGCTTTCTCATATCCCGTCTCGTAGGCCGCCGCGTCGGCGATCAGCGGGCCCTTATACTTGACCGCCGGGTCCCAGATCTGGACGCCGATCAGATCTTCCGACGCCGGGCCAAGCGCGCTCAGCACATCGGGGATACCGACCGCGAAAGCGAAGCCGATCAGTTTCGGGTTCACCTTCAGCGCTTGCAACGCCTTCACCAGCTGAATTGAATCCTGCACATAGCCCGTCAGGATCAGCACCTCCGGATTGGCGTCCTTCAACGCGGTAGCGACCGAGGACAGGTCGACCGAGCCCTTCGGGTATTTGTTGTTGTACGCCACCTTGAGGCCGAGCGCCTCGGCCTTCTTCTGCGCGGCCGCCGCGAACACGTTGGGGAACAGGTCGTCCGGACCGGCGATCGCGATCGTGGTCGGCGGCGTCGGCAGCTTCTTGATCAGCTCGAGCATCGGGTCGAGCGTGGTCGAGGCCAGCGGCGCCGGGCAGAAGATGAACTTGTAGCCGCGCTGATAGAGGCTGTCGGCGGTCGCCATCGGCGTCATCGTCAGCACCTTGTACTTCTCGCTGATCGCCGCGGCGGCGGTGGCGATGCCCGAAGAGTAAGGTCCAAGGATGAACTTGACATTGTCCTCGGTGATCAGCTTTTCAGTCAGCCGCGCCGAGCTTTGCGGCTTGCTTTCGTCGTCGTAATAAATCACTTCGACTTTGGACTTCTTGCCGGCGACGTCGATGCCGCCGGAATCGTTGACCAGCTTTTCCCAGTAAGCGTAGCCGTTCTTCAGAAGATTGCCTTCGCGGGCCAGACTGCCGGTCAGGCTGACCGCGGCGCCGATCTTGATGGTCTCCTGCGCGCGGGCCGCACCGCTCAATGCAAGGCCGGTCGCAAGCACGCCGGCTAGAATGGCAAATCGACGTCGGTTCATCGGGTCTGTCCTTCGGTTGCGGAAGAAGAAATCGAACGGGCGGCCGTGCCCGGCGTGAACTGGCCGTAGCCCGGCGAACTCATCACCTTGCCGTCCTGCATCACGACCGTGCCGCGGACGATGCCGTAGGTGGCAGCGCCCTTGGTGCGCATGCCGACCCAGCTGGTGTGGGCGGATCTGGTCAGCATGTCCTCATGCCGGAACTCGCCTTCGCGGGTCAGGTCGAGAATGGTGAAGTCGGCATCAGAGCCGACCTGGATCACGCCCTTTTTCGGATAGATGCCGAAGGTCCGGGCCGGCGCTTCCGCGGCCTTCTGGGCGACCTGGTTCAGCGTAAGCTTACCCTCGTTGACGGCGTTGATCATCAGCGGGATGAACTCCTGGGCGCCGGTGGTTCCCAGCGGCACCGAGAACATGTCCTTCCAGCCGGGCTCGACGTCCTCGCGCGTGTGCGGCGCATGTTCGAGCACGATAAAGTCGGCGACGCCGTTTTCGATCGCTTTCCAGCCGTGCTCCGGCGCGTAGCCCCAATTGTAGGTGTAGGGCCCGACCTTCTCCATCTGCTCACGGGTCATGAACAGCGTGCCGAGTTCGAGCTCGGACGTCACGTCCTGCCCGAGATCGAATTTGGCGTGGCGGATGATCTCGTTGGCACCGGGCGGCATCACGCCGAGATGCAGCACATGCAACCGCACACCGGCGATGCGTGCGTAATACAGCGACGACGCCAGGCCCGCCACCATGCCATGGCCATACATGTAGCCCTTGGAAAAGCTTTCCTGATAGGCCATCGCATCGCTACGGCCCTTGTCGATGTAATCGCGGAAGGTCAGCCGCTTGCACCATTCGGGATCGTCGTGATGCACCGCGGCGACCAGGCCCATGTCGCGGGTCGCCTCGTACAGCTCGTAGAGAATGCCGTGGTCGAGCACGCCGAGTTCGGAGATGTAAGGATAGACTTCCTTGATGTGGCGGGTATTGAAGATCTTGATGCCGATCGCACCGGCTTTTGCCAGCGCTTCAACCGTGCGCGGATAAAGCCCGCCGCCATACAGCGCGTAGTCGACATGCGCCTTCGGCGCGACCATCTCCTTCTTCTGCTCGAAATGCTCGAGGCTGGTGGGATGCGGCGTGTTGTTGGTCATATCGATGGTGAAGGTGACGCCGCCGGCCGCCGCCGCCGCCGAACCGGTCTGAAAGTCTTCCTTGTAGGTGTGGCCGGGCTCACGGAAGTGGCAATGCACGTGCCAGATCCCCGGCATCACTTCCTGACCGGAGGCGTCGATGCGCTTGGCGGCGTCCGGAAACGGGCCGCCGATGGCTGCGATCTTGCCGTCCTTGATCGCGACGTCGGCCCGATAGGACGCGGTCGGCGACCAGATGGTGCCTTTTTCGATGACGAGGTCGTAGGGCGAACTCACAGTTACCTCCAACAGACTTGGTGCAAAGCTTCAGTGCAGGCCCAGATAGGCCATTCGGATGTCGTCGCGGCGCAAGAGATCGGCCGACGCGCCGTCGATGATGATGCGGCCGGTGTCGAGCACATAGCCGCGGGTGGCGATTTCGAGCGCGAGACCGACATCCTGTTCGACCAGCAGGATGCTGACCCCGCGATCGCTGTTGATGGTGCGGATCACGCCGGCGATTCGGTCGACGATGACGGGCGCGAGGCCGAGCGACATCTCGTCGATCAGCAGCATTTTCGGCCGTGCCATCAGCGCGCGGCCGATGGCGCACATCTGTTGCTCGCCGCCTGACAACAGGCCCGAGAGACGGTTTTGCAGCCGGATCAATTCCGGGAACAACGCAAAGACGAAATCGATATCCTCGGCCTTGTGCGACTGGTCGACGGCGGCGCGGCAGCCCAGTTCGAGATTCTGGCGTACCGACAGTCCCTGAAACAGGCGGCGTCCTTCCGGCACCATGGCGAGGCCAAGCCGCGCGCGTTCATAGGGCGGCACCGCCGAGATCGAACGACCATCGAAGCTGATCGTGCCGGCCTTCGGCGCAACCAGACCGGTCAGGGTTCGCAGCAACGTGGTCTTGCCCGCGCCATTGGCGCCGACCAGCGCCACGATCTCGCCCTGCTGCAATTCGAATCCGACATCGACCAGCACCTGGCTGTCGCCATAACTGACCGCGAGCCGATCGACCGACAGCAGGCTCATGCAGCCGTCCCCTCATGCGATTTTGCAAACCTCTTGCCGAGATAGGCTTCCACCACCGCCGGTTCGTTGACCACGTCGTGCGGCAAGCCCTCGGTCAGCTTGCGGCCGAAATTGAGCACCATGGTGCGATGGCACAAGGCGAGAACCGCCTTCATCACGTGCTCGATGACGATGACGGTGATGCCGGCGGCGTTGATCTCGCGCACCAGATCGATGGTGCGTTCGATCTCGGTCAGATTGAGCCCGGCCATCACCTCGTCGAGCAGCAACAGGCGTGGCCGCATCGCCAGCGCGCGAGCGACCTCGAGCCGCTTGCGGTCGGACAGAGTGAGATGCGGCGGCATGAAATCCGCCTTCGCGATCAGGCCGGTGCGCAGTAACGCCTCGTCGGCAGCGTCGCGGTATTCGCTGCGTAGCCGCAATTGCGCGTGGCCATACATCGCGCCGACGGCGACATTCTCGCGCACGCTCATATGGTTGAAGGGCTGCACGATCTGGAAGGTCCGGGCGATGCCGAGCCGGGACAGCCGATGCGACGGCGTATTGGTGACGTCACGGTCCTCGAACCGCATCGAACCGGCGTCGAGCTTGTAGACCGACGAGATCGCATTCAACAGCGTGGTCTTGCCGGCGCCGTTGGGTCCGATGACGCCGAAGATCTGCCCGGCCTCGACATCGAAACTCACGGCATCGAGCGCCAGCACACCGCCAAATCGGATGGTGAGGTCGCGGGCTTCAAGAAGCGCCATGGCGCGACCTCAGCGTTCGGAACAGCCGCGAAAACGCATCGATGATGCCGTGGGGCGCAACGATGCAGACGAACACGATCAAGACCCCGAGGATGAGCTGGTGCGCCTTGAGAAAGCCGCTCCAGACCAAAGTCGAGACGATTTCGAGCACGAAGGCGCCGATCACCGGCCCCAGAATGCTGCCCATGCCGCCGATGATCAGCATGATGTAGGCCTTGACGCCGACGCCGGGGTCGAACGCACTCGACGGCTCGATGAAGGTGATCCAGTAGGCCCAGACACCGCCGGCAAAACCGGTCAGCGCTGCGCTGATGGCCCAAGCGAAGACCTTGGCTCGGGTGGTGTCGATCCCCATCACCGCGGCGGCGCGTTCACTGTCACGGATCGCGCGCAGCGCGAAGCCGAGCGGCAGTTTCAATAACAGAGCCACGATCGCGGTGGAAACGACCGCGCCGGCCAGCATCAGATAATAGATAGCGACATAGAGCGGCTTCGGCTCCCAGGTGCTGAGCGGCAATGCCAGGCCCTGCGCACCGCCGGTGATGCCGCCGATCTGGATGATGACCTGCACCGCGGCGAGGTTGAGCGCGACGGTGGCGATCGCGAAGTAATGGCCTTTGAGGCGCAGGATCGGCCAGCCGAGGATCAGGGCGCAGGCCGCCGAGATCGCGATCGCCGCAACAACCCCAACCGCGAACGGCATTCCCGCCGCCATCACCGCGCCGCAACCATAGGCGCCGATCCCGAAGAACACGCCATTGCCGAACGCGTGATAGCCGGTGATGCCGACGATAACATTGAGGCCCTGCGTGACGATCACGTACATCAGAACCGTGGTCAGCACCCGTAGCCAATACGCGTTGATGCCGATCGGCGCCGCGATCAGCACCAGCAGGCCGATCGCGACGACCAGCCACAGCATCGGGCGAAACGCCGAGGTCTTGGCCGGCTGCTGCAGCACCGCCGCCTCGCTCATGCGTGCTCTCCGAAGAACGCGCGTCCGAACAGGCCCTGCGGGCGCACCACCAGCACGCCGAGGAACATCGCAAAGGCGACGATCTCCTGAAAGCTGGTGCCGAGGAAATACGCGGCCCAGGACTGCACCAGGCCATAGAGGAAACCCGCGACGATGCAGCCTTCGACGCTGCCGATGCCGCCCAGCACCGTGATCACGAACACCGCGCCGAGGAAGCTGACACCCATGGTCGGCGACACCGGAAACAGCATGCTCGACAACGAGCCCGCGGCTCCGGCGAGCGCCGCGCCGGCACCGGCGGTCAACGCAAAGACTTTCTGTGGATTGATGCCCATCAAGTTCGACATCTCGCGATCGAGCGCGGTGGCGAGAATGGCCTGACCGAGGCTGGCGCGCCGCAGAAACACGAAGAAGGCGATTCCGATCGCAAGCGACAGGCCGGCGGCGAGCAATCGCACCAGCGGCACCAACACGCCGAACAGCGCGACGGAGGTGCTGGCATAGGAGGCGTTGACCGATCGCACGTCGGACGTGAAGGCCAGCACGGTGGCGTCGGTCAGCACCAGGTCGATGCCGAACGTCACCACCAGCGACAACAGCAGGCTGGTGCGGATCACGCGGTTGAGGATCAGCCGCTGAATGCCGTAGCCGAGCACGAACATCGCGGCCATCGCGATCGGCATCGAGACGATCGGGTCGATGCCCAGGCGATCGAACATGAAGTAGGTCAGATACGCGCCCAGCATGATGAACGAGGTGTGGGCGAGATTGATCACCCCCATCACGCCCCACACCATCGAGAACCCGACGGTGGCGAGGCCGTACAGGCCGCCGAGCAGGATGCCGTTGACTGTCGCTTGCGCGAGCATCACAAAACCTTGCAGTGTAAGATTTGCAATCTGTGCATACACAAAGTATACATAAAGCAACGGAGGCCGCAATGCGTAAAAAGCTGGCAGCGCGCTCAAATGTTAAGACCCTGAAGGGCGGCAGCAGCGAGCTTGCCTATCGCGCCCTGATGCAGGAGATCGTAAGTTTCACGCTGGTGCCGGGCGAGGATCTGGACGAGGCCACCCTGGTCGGCCGTCTCGGCGTATCGCGCACACCGGTGCGCGAAGCGCTGGTGCGATTGGCCGCCGAGGGCCTGGTGCAACTCGTGCCCAACCGCGGCGCCCGCGTCGCGCCGATGGGCTGGAACGACATTCGCGAACATCTCGAGGCGTTCGACGTCTCGCAGCGGCTGGTGACGCGCTGGGCGGCGCTGCGGCGCACCGACGACCAGATCGCGAAGATGGATGTCGAGCGGCTGGCATTCGAGACCGCGTTTCGCAAGGAAGATCCGGTCGCGATGCTCGATGCCAACTTCCGCTTCCACGCCGCGATCGGCGATGCCTGTCGTAATGCGCTGCTGCAACGCTTTTATATCCAGCAGCTCACCGCCGATCTGCGCATCGCCCGGCTCGCCATGACCAACGAATGTTTTCCCAGCGAACAGGCCTATCGCGATCATGTCGGCGAGATCGTGCGCGAGCACCGCGAACTGGTGGAAGCGATCCGCGATCGCGCCGCGGACCGCGCCGAGCAACTGGCGCGCTCGCATGCCGATCTCGCCCGCAAGCGGGTGTCGGAAAGCCTGACCCAGACCATCGCGCCCGCCATGGATATCCGGCTCGGCGAACAGATCGTGGGAGCTGATCATGTGTGAAGTATGCGCGATCTTCGGCGCCGGCGAGCACTGGAGCGATTTCGGCCGGCTGCGCGACGAGAACTTTCCGTTTGACGACATCCAGCACTACCGCGAGGAGCGCAAACGCCGGATCGCTTTGATCAACCTGGTGCTGGCCGAGGTCGGGATCAGTTGCGAGGACTGGGACGGCGAAGCGCTGGCGCTGTTCGATAAAGCCGGCCGTTCCAAGCTCGCGCCAACGCTCAACGACGTCTGGCCGGCGGCCGAAAATCTCTCCGGCCGCTTGATCGATCCGCTCGATCCGTCTTTTGCCGCGGGAGCCCGTCATGTCTGAGGGACCGGCTTCGCAGCGTTTGCCGCTGTTCGTCGTCACTGGTTTCCTTGGCAGCGGCAAGACCACGCTGGTGCAACGATTCCTGCGCGAACCCGGCGGCCAGGGCACCGGCGTCGTGGTCAACGAGTTCGGCGAGACCGGGCTCGACCATCGGTTGATGGTGCACACGGCGGAAAATGTCGAACTGATCGGCAACGGCTGCATGTGCTGCGCGCGCCGCGAGGATGTCGGCCGCGCATTGTACGATCTGGTGCGGATGTCGCGCGACGCCGGCCAGCCGCGCTTCACCCGCGCCATCATCGAAACATCGGGGCTGGCCGACCCGGCGCCGATCGTCGGCACCATCACCCGCGATCCCTGGCTGCGCCAGCATGTCGAACTGGTCAGCGTGATCTCCGTGATCGACGGCGTCGCCGGCCTGCGCAACCTCGCCGATTTCGACGAGGCGCGGCGTCAGGTCGCGATTTCGGATGCGCTGGTGGTGACCAAGACCGACATGCGGGCGTCGGTCGACGCCGCCGAGATCGCCGCCGCCGCACGCCGGATCGCGCCCGATCTGAGGGCATATGACGCGCAGGATCCGGACTTCAGCCTCATCCGCCTGTTCGGCAAGCCCGACGGACACGGGACGGCACGGCAGGAGCGCGGCCTGTTCGCCGCCACCGAAGTCGCCGAACACGACGTTGCGACGGGATCGTTCACGCTGTCGCTGCCGGAGCGGATCGATTGGCCGGCCTTTACGCTGTGGCTGTCGGCGCTGCTGCACCGCCACGGCGATCGCATCCTGCGGGTCAAAGGCCTGATCCGCACCTCGGCGGGCGCCAACCCGGTCGTGATCCATGGCGTGCAGCACTCGATGCATCCGCCGGTGCATCTGATCGGCGCGGACGACGGCCAGCCGTCGTTTCTGGTGTTCATCACCCGCGGCCTCGATCGGGCGCAAATCGAGCAAAGCCTGCGTCGCTTTCTGCAACTCGGCCATCAACAGGTTCTGGCCGCGCCGACGTAACATCGTTCCCTCATGGTAGAGGCTGCGGAATAAAACCTTGGTTTGCGCCGCCTACAAGGCCTCGCTGAGCCGCAGCAGCGCCCTCGAAAATTCGCGTGCCAGCAGGAAAGGCGCGAGAGACGGTCCTAATTGCGGTATTTCCCCAGTTTTGGTCATGGTCGAGTTTCCTGCGGCCGCCTGAGATCGCCCTCAGGGATTGGGCTCGAAGCTGACGGCAATTCAGTAAGCCCGGGCAAAATCACCCTCCTGCTTGATGTCGCTGAAACCAGGATAATGGGCGGCCCATGCCTGCCCCTTGGCTTTTGTCAATTCACTCAGGCGGTTCAGCACTCCGACGCCATCGCTACGAAGATCAGCAGCAACCGCGTCGCGATCAGGGAAGTGTGAGCGAATTGCGTTCAGCCAAATCGTGCGCCCGGCAAGAAAGCCGCCGGCGCCCGCAGCGTAGGCGTAGTCGAGGACGCGCTCGAATTTATCGCGTGCCGCGCCGCCCGAAAGCAGCACCCAGGGAATGCGCCGCGCCGCGCAGATGTCACCGATAGCGTCGAACTCGCGCTGTGCGGCTCTTCGATGCGGCGCTGCCGTCGCGTGGCGGCAACGAATTGGCCGCCAACGGGCTTTCGAGCTTCAACAGATCAACACCGTATTCCGGCTTGGCGAATTCGCGCACGCTGTCGATCACCAGCTGCGGCAGCTTGCCGGGCGATTCCACGTAGTCGGCGGTGTGGCCGGCGCTGCCGAGAAATGGATAGACCAGCAGTTCGAGCACGTAGGGAATATCGTGGCGCGCGCACTCCTCGCCGATATCGCGGACGAACTTCTGCTGATGCTCGTTAACCGCCTGGTCCGCATCCGGCCGGTACCAGGCCAGCACCTTGACGGCATCGCCGCCCATCGCGCGGATCTTTTCCACGCTCCAGTTGGTGATCGCGCGCGACTTGCGGCCGCCCGGCGTATCCTCGACCCGATGCTCCTCCAGCGTCATGATCAGACCGCAGCGCGCCGGCAACACGTCGATCGCGGCCGGCACGGCGAAATTCGGATCGAACAGCATCGAACTGCAATGCGGCGCCAGTGCCTCGACCAGCAGGCGCTTGGCGGCGGTAACGTCGGCATATTCGACCTGATCCTTGCCGATGCCTTTTGCCTGGGCGATCGCCTCGAACAAGGGCGGCCGCTGATCGAGCGCGACCATGCAAAAATGCCCGTCCGCGTCGGCCAGCCGCGCCAGACCGCGGTTCTTTCCAATCGTTCTCATGGATGGGTCCTCATGAATGCGAGACAATCATCGAAAGTCGGAATGCCGGAGCGGCCGCTCGCCCGGGTGCATTTAAGCGCGGCCGCGGCCGACGCAAACGACATCGCGTCGGCGACGCCGAGCGCCGCCGCCGATCGCGAAGGCGTAGGCGCCGTGAAACACGTCGCCCGCGCCGGTGGTGTCGACGACGTCGATCGCGATAAGCGGCGCGCATGTTGAGACGGCCGTTCTCGAACCAGCTGACGCCGGCGCCGCCGCGCGTCACCGCCGCGACGCGGCAGCGATAATCGCAGTGATCTTGCTCCAGCGCATCCGTCGCTCGCCGAGCCGATGAAGGCCGCGAGCGCCGGCTCGGAGAACACCGCATGGTCGGTGAGCGGCAGCAGGCGCTCGAACACGTCGGCATCGGCCATATCGGCGTCCAGAACGGTCGGTATGCCGCGCGCGCGCGCTTCGCCGAACAGCGCGACCGCGCCTTCCGGCCAGCGCGGATCGGCCAACACCGCGGACGCGCCGGCGACCTCGTCCGAGCGGCAGCCAGTCGGCTTCGGTCGGAAAGCTGCCGCGGAAATTGACGATCTGGCGCTCGCCCGACGCGTCGACGATGACGCCGGACACCGACGAGCGGCCGCCCGCGAACAGCCTGAAATTCTCGACGTCGACGCCTTCGCGCGCCAGCGCGTCGCGCATCTCGTGCCCGGCCGCATCGTCGCCGCCGCGTCCCCAGAACGACGCTCGACCCGCCGAGCCGCGCGACCGCGACCGAGGCATTCGCGGCCATGCCGCCGCCGACCGTGGCAATGGTCGGCAGCTCCTGATCTTCTCGCTGCCGCCGGTGAAAGAGACGCTCGACCCGCCAGATCTGATCGAGCGCGGACAGGCCGAGACAGATGACGCGCATGCCGCGGGCGTGCGCAGCAAGATCGGCCAGCGTGACGGTCCTGCGCAGCCACCTCCGCGCTGGTTCATGTGCAGCACCTGCCCGTCGTCGGCTGTCGAACAGATGCGTCTTGCCGGGCATGCGGACGCAAATCGAAGGCGGTCGCCGACCTTCGGCCGCAGCTCGGGATCGACCCGCGCGATGGCCGACACACCCGCGAGGTCGAAATGGATCAACGTGTCGGAGCCCAGCGGCTCGACCAGCCTGACGGTGATCGGCAACCGCATCGGACTATCCGGCGCGACCGCGAAATGCTCGGGCCGAACGCCGAGCACGGCCTTCGTCGCCTTCTGCAATCGCGCGCCGAGCTTGCGGCATCCAGCGGCACATCGGCGTCCACCATCGGCAAAGCACGGCCGCGTCGCCGCGCATTTCCACCGGAAAGAAATTCATGGTCGGCGAGCCGATGAAGCCGGCGACGAACTGGTTGGCCGGCCGCTCGTAGACCGCTTCGGGCGTGTCATATTGCTGCACGGTGCCGCTCTGCAGAACGACGATGCGATCGGCCATGGTCATGGCCTCGATCTGGTCGTGGGTGACGAAGACCATGGTCGTCTTGAGCTGCTGCGACAGCGCCTTGATCTCCGCCCGCACCTGCCCGCGCAGCTTGGCATCGAGGTTGGACAGCGGCTCGTCGAACAGGAACGCCTTCGGATTGCGCACGATCGCGCGGCCCATCGCGACGCGCTGGCGCTGGCCGCCCGAAAGCTCCTTCGGCTTGCGGTCGAGATAGGGCTCGATATGCAGCATCGCCGCCGCGCGCTGCGACGCGCTGCTCGATCTCGGCTTTCGGCGTGCCGCGCAATTCCAGCGCAAACGACATGTTTTCGCGCACGCGCATGTGCGGATAGAGCGCGTAGTCCTGGAACACCATCGCGATGTCGCGCTGCGCGGCCGGCACGCCGTTGACGCGCTGGTATCGCCGATATAGAGTTCGCCCGCACGTGATCGGCTCGAGGCCGGCGATGATCCGCAGCAGGGTCGACTTGCCGCAGCCCGACGGACCGACGAAAACGACGAACTCGTGGTCGGCGATCTCGAGATTGAGATCGCGGAATGACGGGAAAGTTGCCGTAGCTCTTGACCAGATTGCGGATCGAGATCGAGGCCATGGCGTCACTCCAACGCCAGCACGGGCTTGATCAGTCTCGCCCCTGGCGAAGCGCGCGAAATTCTCGGGCAAGGTCGACAGGCCGAATTCGCCGTCGACCAGCACGCGATATTCGTCCTTGTACCGGCGCAGCAGCTCGATATTCGGCACGAAGTCGCCGATCGGAAAATAGAAGGTGCGGATCATGTAGAAATCCTTGCGGCGAAACACCTTGCCTTCCTCGATGGTCCAGGGCGCGGCGTTCTCGCCGACCAGCACCAGCGCGCCGCGCGGCAGCACGACCTCGATGCCGAGATTGCGCGCGGCATGCGCGCCGGAGCATTCGATGATCAGCGCGAAGCGCTGCGCGGTATCGCCGACCGGATGCGGCTTCGCGCCGAACGCTCTGCGCGATCTTCAGCCGCGCCGCATTCGGATCGGAAACGCGGATGTCGTCGTAGCCGAGACTTTTGCAGCGCCAGCACGACACCAAGGCCGACCGGGCCCGGCGCCGGTCACCAGCACCGGTCCGGACTCGTCGGGCGGCACGATGCGGCTCGACGAAGCGCACCGCATGGCGCCGAGGTGCCGATGGTGTCGAGCAGCAGCGGCGCCAGCCGGTCCTCGATATCGTCGGGCACCGGCAGCAGGCAATTTTCCGGCACCGGCACATATTCCGCATAGCCGCCCGGGCCGGTTCCAGCCGATCAGGCTGGAAACCTCCAGGCACATCTGGGTGTCGCCGCGCAGGCAGGCGGCGCAATGCCCGCAATGCAGCGGGATATAGACCGCGCAGCGCTTGCCGTGCATCGGCATGCCCGGGCTGCTCGACGACGCCGAAAATCTCGTGGCCCGCGGTGAATTCTGCGCCCTTGTGCCAGAGCTTGAAGTCCGAGCCGCACAGCGCGGTGCGCGACACCCGCACCAGCACCTCGCCCTTGCCGACCTCCGGCATCGCGACGCGCTCGATGGTGATGCGGTCATGGCCGTGGAACACGGCGGCCTGCATGATCGAATTTGGCGAGCGATGTCATCGAATTCACCTAGCCTTTCACCGCGCCGAGCGTCAGGCCGGACACCAGCCAGCGCTGCACCAGCATTGCGAGGACCAGCGGCGGCAGCGCGATCAGGTGGCCGCCGCCATCAGCGCGCCCCACTCGGTCGAGCCTTCGCCGACGAAATTGAACGCGGCCGCGATCAGCGTCTTGGTGTCGCCGTTCGACAGCACCAGCGCGAACAGGAAATAGTTCCAGGAGAACACGAAGGCGAGGATCGCCGCGACCGCGATGCCGGAGCCGACCAGCGGCAGCGCGATCCGCCACAGGATGCGCGTCACGCTGCAGCCATCGACCTGCGCCGCCTCGAACACGCTGCGCGGAATGTTGTCGAAGGACGGCAGCAGCACCCAGATCACGATCGGCAGCGTGATGACCGCATGGCTGAGGATCAGCGCGGTGTAGGAGCCGATCAGGCCGACTTGCCGGAACATCACGTACCACGGCAGCAGGAACAGCGTGCCCGGCGCCATGCGCGCGGCCAGCGTCAGGATCGCCGGCCAGGAGATGCGCGTCCACGACACCGCGAACGCCGCCGGAATGCCGAAGATCAAGCCCGAGCCCGGCCGAGCCGATGGTCACGATCAGGCTGTTGATCGGCGTAGGAGAAGAACGGCGTGGTCTGCAGCAGTTGCTTGTAGTTCTCGAGCGTCGGCGAGAAGATCAGCGTCGGCGGATAGGCCGTGACCTCGAACGACGGCTTGAACGACGACAGCACCATCCAGACCATCGGCGCCATGATGATGACGCCGGCGATCAACAGCTGCACCGTATTCAGGCGTCCGGATCGAGCGATCGCCCATGCGGCGTGTCGGCCATGGTCACCTCACCACGCCACCGCGCCGCGCAGGCGGTTGAGCGCCAGCACCGCGCCGAACACGATCGCGCGTCAGCGTCAGCATCAATGCGCTGGCATAGCCGATGTTGAAGAACTCGAAGCCGACGCGGAAACCATAGATGTTGAGCGTGTTCGAGGCATTGCCCGGGCCGCCCTGCGTGGTGATGTAGATGATGTCGAAGAAGCGCAGCAGATCGACGCTGCGCAGGATGGTGGCGGTGACGATGGTCGGCAGCAGCAGCGGCAGCGTGATGCGCCGGAACGTCTTCAATGGCGAGGCGCCGTCGATCTGCGCCGCCTCGTAGACGCTCGGCGGCAGCGACTGCAGCCCGCCCAGCACGATCAGCGCGACGTAAGGCGCCCATTGCCAGGTGTCGATCAGCGCGACGGTCGGGATCACCCAGGTCGGCGAAGCCAGCCAGTCCGACGGCGGCAGGCCGAGCGACGTGCAGCATGTAATTCGCCGCGCCGAGCGACGGATCGAGGATCACGAGCCACATCATGCCGGCCACCACCGGCGGCATCATGAAGGGCGAGATGAACAGCGAGCGCACGATGCCGGACAGGCGCTTGGCATGAAACAGCACCAGCGCCAGCCAGACGCCCAGCACGAGCTGCAGCACCAGCGACAGCATATAGAGCGCGAAGCGTCACCTACAGTCCGTGCCAGAACTCATGGTCGGAGACGAGCTTGGTGTAATTGCGCGAGCGCCGGCGAACGATTGCTGCCCCGTCGAGGAGAAGCTCTGGAAGCGAGAGCCAGATCGTGTAGACGACCGGGAACGCGATCATGCCGACCGTGAACAGCACCGCGGGCGCCGACAGCGCGCCAGTTCAAGCCTCTGCCGGTTCTGCGTGGTCGCCGCCGCGGTGCCGCTCATGTCATCGATTCGCGGTCCGGCCGCACCGTCGAAGCGGCTCGACGGTCATTTTTTCGCGATCAGCGCGTCGAGCGACTTGTCGGCATCGGCGCAGGCCTGATCGACCGGCTTCTGCTTGAGGATCAGATCCTGGACCGCCTGACCGATGAACTCGCGCGATTCCGGATTGGCGACGATCGGATAGCCGACCTCGGAAGATCCCTTGGCCGCGAGCACATCGAGCGCGGCCTGCCATTCCTTGCGCACCGGCTCCTCGTCGATCCATTTGCGATATTCCGGGATCCTTGGCGACCGACGGACGCGGCGGCGCGATGCCTTGCACGCGCCATCAGCTTCTGGATCTGCCGGGCTGGTCGCCCACTGCACGAAATACCAGGCCGCGTCCGGCTGCTTGCTGTAGGCGGAAACCGACATGCCCCAGCCGATCGCGGTCGGGACCTGCCCGCCGTCGCCGGCCGGGAACGGCATGATGCCGGTGTCCTTCAGGCGCTCGCCGCCTTCCATCACGGTGCGCAATTCGTTCGAGGATTCGAACGCCATCGCGGCGCGGCCGGCGCGGTAAAGCGCGGATATCTGCGTGGAAGCTGTAATTGACGACGCCGGGCGGACCGTAATCGCGCAGCAAGCCGCTATAGGTCTCGAGCGCCTGCTTGTCCTTTGGCCGAGCACAGATGCGGACTTGCCGTCCACCATGTAGCTGCCGCCCGATATTGTGCAGCATGTTGCTGAACGTATAGGCGAACGCCGGCTTCAGGCCGCGCGAAACGAACGGCGTGATCGCTGCCGTCGCAGGCCTTGATCTTCTTGCGCCGCGGCCTCGACATCGCGAGATGGTCTTGGGCTTCGTCGACGCCGCATTTCTTGAAGATGTCGGTGCGATAATAGAGGACCGGCCCTTCGATGTTCATCGGCATGCTGGTCAGCTTGCCGCCGAAGGTCGCGGCCTTGAGCAGCGCCTGGCTCAGGCCGGCGATAATCATAGTCGCCAGCGACTCGCTCTTCGCCATCGCCGTGAGATCGGCGTACCAGCCGGCGGCGGCGAACTGCTCGCCCTCGCGCGAGGGCAGCGTCATGAACACGTCGACCTCGTCGCTGTGCGCGTTCATGACCGTGACCAGGCGCTGGCGCATCTGCTGCTCCTGGTAGCCGTCGACCTTGAGCGTGATGCCGGTGAGCTTCTCGAAATCGGCCTTGTGGGTTAGCAGCGCCGCGGACATCGGATTGTTGTTGGCGAGAAAGGTGACGGTCTTGCCCTGGAACTTCTTCCAGTCGAAATCCGCCGCGCGAGCGGGAAGCGCAGTTACTAACGTGAGCGCAGGCAGCGCCAGTGTCGCCGCAAAGATCTTGGCCCGCATCCGAATCCTCCCTGGTGGGCTTTTTGGCACCCGCCCGGCTTTGCGCCGGCTTTTGAAAACGGTTACAATTTAGTCCGCATCGCATTGCTGTCAAGGCGGCATCGAGTTGACTTGTAACGGTAATGATAGCGATAATAGCGTAGTTCAGCTCAGATGCTTTCAATGTAACGTTACATACATCGATTTCAAAATGCCTTTCTCTGATCTCAGAACTTCAAAGCGTGGAATCCGTGCCGTCGCAGCGCAGGCGGGCGTATCGATCGCATCGGTATCGCGCGCGCTGAACCAGCCTAACTCGGTCAGCCCAGAACTGCGGACCCGCATCGCGGCTGCTGTAAAGCGGGTCGGCTACATTCCGCACGCCCCGGCCCGAGAGCTTGCTTCGCGCCGCTCCCGCACGCTTGGCGCAATCGTCCCGACCATCGATAACACGATGTTCGCGCGCGGCATTGCCTCGCTGCAGAAATATCTGTCGTCTGTCGGCTACATGTTGTTCCTTACTACCAGCGGCTACGACCTCGAGGCGGAACTGGAGCAGGCGCGCAATCTGATCAGCCGCGGGGTCGACGGGCTGGTTCTGCGGGGCGACTGCCATCACGACGCGCTTGCGCAAATTGCTCGCCGACAGCGCGATTCCCTTCATCAATGTCGGCGTATACCGGCCGGACCGCCCTTATCCTTGCGTCGGCGCCGACAACGAAGGCGCCGCCCATCGCGCGGCCCTGCATCTTATCGAACTCGGACACCGCGACATCGGCATCGTCTCGGCGCTTCAGCGCAACAATGACCGGGCCAGCGCCCGCGTCGACGGATTTCAACGCGCATTTTCGGAGCGTGGCATTGCCATCCGACCAGAATGGCATGTGGAAGTCCCCTACACGCTCGACGATGCCCGCGAAGCTGCGCGTCATCTGCTCAGCCTGTCACCAGCGCCCCACCGCCGTCGTTTGCGGCAACGACGTGATCGCCTATGGCGTGCTGCTCGAAGCCGAGCGCAGCGGCTTTTCCGTACCGCGAGATCTGTCGGTGGTCGGATTCGACGATCTCGACTGGAGCCGCCATCTGCGTCCCAGCCTCACGACTATCCAGGTGCCGACCGGCGCAACCTGGCAACGCGCCGGCGAATACCTGGTCCGCCGCCTCGCCGGCGAACAGAGTGATCATGCACCACGAAGTCGATTATTCCCTGATCGTCCGTGAATCGACGGCGCCGCCGCGTCCGCAAACCGCCAGAGGCAAGAAACGATGAGTGCATCCTTCTCACTCGCGACCGGCTTTCATGCCGTCGTAATCGGCGGCGTCGGCGACATTGGCGCGGCGATTGCCAACGAGTTTTGGCGTAACCGACGAGGACATCGCCCGAACGCGACTGAAACCACGTCCCGGCCTGGAACTTGCGCCACTCGACGTCAAAGATGACGCGGCGGTGGCTGAGTTCGCCCGTCGCCATGACCGCGTTGATGCGCCGTGGAAAGAATATTCTCCAAAAACGGAAATCGCTGGCTGGGGCGGGAGGGATCGAACCTCCGAATGGCGGAATCAAAATCCGCTGCCTTACCGCTTGGCTACGCCCCAACAGGCCGGTCCGGAGGCTGCGGAACCGTCGTCGCGCGGCCTCTTCCGGTAACGCCGGTCTATAGAGGGAGTTGAGCGGTTTCAACAGGCCCGGACGCGAATTCCGGGCCGAATTTTCCGCAAAATCAACGTCCGGAACGCCGACCTTGATAAGGGATGCCCGTCCGGCCGGACTGCCCCGGCCCCGGAGCCGAGCATCCCAGGCCGGTCTTCCCCGCCGGCGCGACCCGATACCACCCCTCGGCCAGTTGAGAGATCGCCGGTTTCGTGGGAATACGGCTATCCTTTCCGATCCACCCAGCGAGACGATGGTCATGACCTACCGCGCCCCGATCAACGACATGCTGCTCGCCCTCAACCATGGCGCCGGCCTGCAGGCGGCCCTGAAGGCCGGCCATTACGGCGACTTCGACGGCGAGATCGCCGCCGCGGTGCTGGAGGAAGCCGGCAAATTCGCCAGCGACGTGCTGGCGCCGCTCAACCGGGTCGGCGATGAGCACGGCATCAAGCTGGAAGACAACAAGGTTACCACCGCGCCGGGCTGGCCCGATGCCTATCGGCGCTGGACCGCGGCGGGATGGAACGCGGTAGCCGGCCCCGAAGCCTTCGGCGGCCAGGGCCTGCCGCTCGCGATCAATGCGGTCTGCACCGAAATCTGGAGCGCCTCCAACAGCGCCTTCGGCCTGTGCCCGCTGCTGACCCTGTCGGCGATCGAGGCGCTCGATGCCCATGGCAGCGATGAACTGAAGAAGATTTATCTGGAAAAGCTGGTGTCCGGCGAATGGCCCGGCACCATGCAGTTGACCGAGCCGCAGGCCGGATCCGACGTCGGCGCGCTGCGCACCCGCGCCGAGCGCGCGGCCGATGGCAGCTACCGGATCAAGGGTACAAAGATCTTCATCACCTATGGCGACCACGACATGAGCGATAACATCGTGCATTTCGTGCTGGCGCGATTGCCGGATGCCCCTGCCGGCACCAAGGGCATTTCGCTGTTCCTGATTCCGAAATTCATGGTCAATGCCGACGGCTCGCTCGGCGCCCGCAACGACATCTATCCCAGCGGCATCGAGCACAAGCTCGGCATGCACGCCGCCCCGACCTGCGTGATGACCATGGGCGACAAGGACGGCGCCATCGGCTACCTGATCGGCGAGGAAAATCGCGGCATGCAATGCATGTTCACGATGATGAACCAGGCCCGTCTCGCGGTCGGACTCGAAGGTGTCGGCCTCGCCGACCGTGCCTATCAGCAGGCGCTGAGCTTCGCCCAGGAGCGCAAGCAGGGCCGCGCCGTCGGCAAAAAAGGCGACGGCTCCGATCCGATCATCATGCATCCCGACGTCAAGCGCATGCTGATGCTGATGCGCAGCATGACCGCGGCGGCCCGCACCATCTGCTACGCCACCGCGGTGGCGATGGACGTCGCGACGCGTGCCAAGGACGAAAAAGTTCGCGCCGCCGCCGCCGCGCGCGCCGCGCTGCTGACGCCGATCGCCAAGGCCTTCTCCACCGACATCGGCAACGAGGCGACCTATCTCGGCGTCCAGATCCATGGCGGCATGGGATTCATCGAGGAAACCGGCGCTGCCCAGCATTATCGCGATGCCCGCATCACCTCGATCTATGAAGGCACCAACGGCATCCAGTCGATCGACCTGGTGACGCGAAAACTCGGCGCCAATAACGGCGCCGCGGTGTGGGTCTTGCTCGACGAACTCGCCGGCACCGTCAGCAAGGTCGAGGCTTCGAACGATCCGGCGTTCGGCACCACCGGCGCCAAACTGCGTGACGCGCTCGGCTCGCTCGAGCGCGCCAGCAAATGGCTGCTGGAGCGGATCGCGGCGAATCCGAACGAGGCACTCGCCGGCGCGACGCCCTACCTGCGGCTGTTCGGTTCGACGCTCGGCGGCTGCATGCTGGCCGGCGAGGCTCTCGCCGCCCGCGACGCGGGCGACATCGGCGGCGATCCGCAACGCTACGTCACCCTGGCGCGGTTTTTTGCCGAGAATATTTCGGTGCAAGCCGCCTCACTGGAGAAGACCGTGACGGACGCCGCCGAAGGCGTCACCGGCGCCGACGCGGTGCTGCTGGGGTAGTTGCGCGCCGCTGTTGTGGCCATGGTTCGAGACGCGCGGCGTTGCCGCGCTCCTCACCGTGAGGTTTCCGTTCGGGAGATGCAGCGTTCACAACATCAATTGCCCTCATCCTGAGGAGGCCGCGTAGCGGCCGTATCGAAGGATGCGCCGCGGACATACCGCAACGTTCTCGCGACATGGTGCGCCCGAGTTGTGCAAATTCATCCGCCTCACCTTCAAGGAGAAGGCGCAGGGAAAGCCGGGTGCCTGGCGCACCCGTAGCCCCGTGTGCAAAAGGTAGAAAGCACACGGTAGTCGACCACAGGTTCGCACGGTTTCACCCGGCCTTCCCTGCGCGATGGTGTTACGGTTTCCTTCGAGCTCTCCCTGGTGACCGGGCTTGTTTGCCACCATCGTCCCCCGGAAGCTTGCTTCCCAGGAACTTGACGCCAGCGTCGGGGCGTCAGGACCACACGACTTCGCCGTCCACGTCAGCGCCCTTCGTCAAAAGCGCCTCCGCGTCCACCGCCTCCTGTGCCCCACGTCCGTGACGATCGCGAAACGCCCTTCTCATGGGCACGGGATGGCAGCCATACGCTGATGATTTGGGTCGGAAGGAAAGCAGAAAATTTTGCGCGGTGGGACTAGACGACCCAAATCAGCTTGCGATCATTGGATAATTTCGCCGCTGCGAGCGATCCGCACGGACCCGACCATCACTGAAACAGGGTCACGTACCAAACCGCAATCGACGCGATAAGGATGGCGGCAATGCCGGCAACCGCGCAATGGGCTATTTCCAGCAAATATTCGCGGGTCATCCCGTTCAGATTTCTGAGGCCGGGAAACGTTCGCAGGCGCGCAGCAGGAAGGATACTGAACTTACGGTAGAAAAAATACCAAAGCACAGCCATGATCAAAATGAACAGAATGAGATCCATCGAGATCTCCCGGAATTGGCGACGGGAAACGAACCCGTTCGGGAAACCTATCTCGGTCAAAAAGCTCGACGAGAAGATGGCAGAGTGGCTGAGTTTTTGCGCGGGCGGTAACTAATCCGCCCGGCGGGCCCAAGTCATCGTCGGCGGATTCACCGGCGCGCTCGCGACCGCAGCATCGGTGCGGTAGCGCGGCAGATGATCCTCCAGCGAATAACACACGCACAGCGCCAGGCTGGCCCAGACCGCAGCGCTGAAATACAGCGCCATCCAGGTGAGTTCACCCTTCCACTCGGCGGGATCGTGCGTCACTACCCAGCGCGTACTGACATCACGCAGCCCTTCGAGCGGTCCCAGCAACCTGGCGCCGTCGGCGATGCCGGCGCGCCACCGGCCCAGATACATCGGCACATCGACGGTCATCAGGAACGCCAGATAGGCCGCAATGCCGATGATGCCGACGACGAGCGCGCCGCGCACGACGCCGTCGAACTCGGGCACCAGGCGGCCGAGTGCGATCCCGACCAGGAAGAACACGAAAGCCCAGATCGAATTTTCGATCGCGTTACCGAGGTAATGCGTGGTCAGCACCGCATACCACGAGAAGCATTCGGCGATCACGATCAACGGCACGATCACCCAGGCGATGTTCAGCGTGGTCTGCGCGCCCGTCAGGCTACCGAGCTGGTGCAGAATGACAGCCCATTGCGCCGCGAAGCAGATCTCGGCCACCGTGGCGACGGAACGCCCGACCACGACGCTCGACAGCCAGGTGTCGAACAAACAGATCCGCTGCACATCGGCGCGCGGCAGCAACGAGCGGAAAGCGCAGCCGAACACGTAACCCGCACAGAGCAGCAGCATCAACCCGATGCCGGAGGCGCCGCCGAGATGACCCGCGGGCTGCTCGTTGAGCTGACGCACCAGCACGAACCACACCGCGATGTTGGCGACGCTGACCAGCGTCAGCACGCTCCACCACCAGGCCAAAGGGTTGGACCAGGCCAGGGATTTCGACCGCACCGGCCGTTCCAAACTCATGGGGTCGCTCCGCATTTATTCAAAATGACACCGTATCGTATTAATAGTGTCACAACCTGCAGTGAACCGCGAACTTAATTATCGGAGAGCCGATCGATCGGCGGGATCATACGGCCCACGAATCGCGAGCGAATTTGACGGACAGTCCCGGAACGACCCTGCCGGGCGAATGTATTGTTTGGGCCTGCCGCGACTGGTCCGTGCGGCGTCACAATCGCAGCCAATCAATCAACGGAATCGCAGGACTCTCCCGAGATGAAACGCATGGAGGACGGTGTGTGCGCGATCAGGCTCAGGATGGTGAATGCGTTTCTGATGGAAACGCGGGAGGCGTTGGTTCTGATTGTGACACCGGACTTCCAAAATTCGCCGACGCGATATTGGCCCCGGTGCAGAAGCGGTTACCGAACGGCAGGCCAAGTGTTCCAAAGTGGACAGAACATACCGGCGCTTGAAGGTATTATTTTAGGCATCGAGGCGCTCGCGCGAGCCGCTAACCATGTCTGGGCCGAACGACAAAGATCCTGAATTGCTGCGGATGGGCCGGCCGCGTTGCCCGGAATGTCAGACCCGCATGATCACCAGCGCGCTGCTGGAAGAGCCGAAAGGATTCGAGCGGAGGACCTTCGAATGCCTCAAATGCGGCCATGCCGAACAAAAGATCGTCGTCGTCGGACCGGTAAAGTCGCACACGGTTGCCTGGAACAGCGGCAAACCAGCCCCCTCCAAATCGAAAAAATGAACCGACGCAGACGCTTCGGCGCAGCATTTGCTATTCAGCCGCGGTGCCGGCGGCACCGATGCGCCTGCTTATGCTGCCGCTAAAACGTCAAGGCGCCTGCCGGACTGCCCGCTCGACCTGCAGTCGATTTTCGGGAACCTTGACGCCGCAGCGACATCCAACGTTTGGATAAAGCAAGCGGGATCGCCATGCCAAACTTGATAGCTCCTGAGGCCGCTTCCAGCGGCGCTGCCGATGCCGCGATGGTGGCACGCGCGCTCGCGCGCGATGAACAGGCCGTCCGCGCCATTATCAGCGCCAACAACCGGCGGCTTTATCGGCTTGCCCGCGGCATCCTGCGCAACGACAGCGAGGCCGAGGACGTGGTCCAGGAGACATATCTGCGAGCCTTCACGCATCTTGGCGAGTTTCGCAGCGAGTCCACTTTGTCGACCTGGCTTTCGCGGATCGCGATCAACGAAGCGTTGGGCCGCTTGCGTCGTCAAAAGCCCACGGTCGACCTCTCGACGGTGCCGGAAGAAGCGCTGGGAGCGCAGATCATCCAGTTTCCTCTCATGCAGGCAGCCGAAGATCCGGAAAAATCCATGGCGCAGCGCGAAATTCGACAAGTTGTCGAGATGGCGGTCGACGAGTTGCCCGAGCCGTTCCGCCTCGTCTTCATCACACGCGTGATCGAAGGCATGACGGCCGAGGAAACAGCAGAGATCCTTGGGGTGAAGCCGGAGACGGTCAAGACGCGCCTGCACCGCGCCCGGACCATGCTGCGCGAAAATGTGGAGCGGAAGATCGGCCCCGTGGTGATGGAGGCCTTTCCCTTTGCCGGAAAACGCTGCGAACGACTGACCGAGGCTGTTCTGAAGCGGCTCGAACTTATCCCGTAATTTTCGGGAACCTTCGCGGGTCTGCATCATCCAAGGCGTGTGAACCAAGCTCGGGCCAGCCACGCGCCCGGCGCCAAAGGAGGGTCAGACATGTTAGTTCGAATAAGCATCGCGTCCGCCATCATCGGCATGCTCGGCGGGACCGCACTTGCGCAAGGGGCCAAGCCGACCGACCCGCAAATCGCGCATATTGCCTACACAGCCGGCGTGATCGATATCCACGCCGCCAAGCAGGCCATCTCGAAGACTTCCAACAAGGAAGTGAAGGCGTTTGCCGAAGACATGGCGCGCGACCATGAGGCGGTCAACAAGCAGGCGCTCGATCTGGTCAAGAAGCTGAAAGTAACCCCCGAGGATAACGACACCAGCAAGGCGCTTTCGAAACAGGCGTCCGACAAGCTCGCCGAACTCGGCAAGCTGAACGGTGCCGCCTATGACAAGGCTTACATCGAGAACGAAGTCGCCTACCACAAGGCCGTCGATAGCGCGCTGGAAACGCAGTTGATCCCGTCGGCGACCAATCCCGAATTGAAGAGCCTGCTGCAGACGGGCCTGAAGATCTTCCAGGGCCATGAGCAGCATGCCGAGCACGTCGCGGCCAGCCTGAAGTAAAGCGCGCGCCATGCCAGGAGGCCTTCGCGCGATCGTCCTTGCGGCTGCCTGCGGCGCGATGACCGCTCCGGCGCTGGCCGCCACGATCCAGATCGTGATGGACAATCTGGTGATCTCGCCAGCCGAGGTCACCGCCAGGGTTGGCGACACCATCACATGGGTCAACAAGGACGCGTTCGCCCATACGGCGACCGCCGACAACGGGGATTTCGACGTAACGTTGCCGCCGCACAAGAGCGCGTCGTTCGAACTGAAGAAAGCCGGGACCGTCGACTACATCTGCCGCTTTCATCCCAACATGAAAGCGACACTGAAGATCGCACCATGACACGGGCTGCAGCCGTGGATCGGTGTCCGGTGGCGTTATGCCACCGTATCCCCCGGAACGCCCGTACGGCATCGGTGATCCGGCGCCAGCGGTGGCGCCGGTTGGCGGGGCGCAGGCGCGGCGAAGTGGCGTCGTTTTCTGCGGCAGCTTCGACCGGCGATGATCCGGCGTCGCGCCAGGCGACAATCCAGATCAGAAAGCCGGCGAAGGCCAGCGCGGCGCCGACCGGCCCGGTCGAGGTCCAGCCCAGTCCCTGGCGAATAGCAACGCCGCCCAGCAACGGACCGAGCGCGTTGGCGGTGTTGAAGGCGGAATGGTTGAGCGCAGCCGCAAGCGCCTGTGCGTCGCCCGCGACGTCCATCAATCGCGTCTGCAGCACCGCTCCGAGCGCGACGCTGGCGCCGATCGCGAAGACGTCCACCGCCATGAGCCAGACATTCCCGGCAACCAGCGGAAACACCAGCAACGCGGCGGTCGCAAACAGCAGAATGGCGCCCACCGTCGGCATCAGCGCACGGTCGGCGAATCGCGGCACGAACAAATTGCCAAGCGTGGCGCCGACACCGAACAGCGCCAGATAGAACGGAACCACCGCGGTGCTGACCCGGGTGACTTCGACCAGCGTGGTTGCGAGATAGGTGTAGACGGCGAACATGCCGCCGAAGCCGATGGCGCCGATCGCCAGCGTGATCCAGACCGGGCCGCGCTTCAGGGCGCCTAGTTCCCGCAGCGGATCCGACTGCTGCGCCCGATCGCGCGGCGCATATCGCGCACAGAGCAGCACCGTCAGCAAAGCCAGCAACGCGACCAGGCCAAAGCTCGCGCGCCAGCCGGCCGCCTGCCCGATCAGATTGGCCAGCGGCACACCGACGATGGTGGCGCAGGTCAGCCCGAGCATCAGACGGCCGACCGCCTGGGAGCGGCGATCGTAAGCAACGAGCGCCGCTGCTTCCAGCGCGGCGATGCCGAAATAGGCGCCGTGCGGCAACCCGGAGAGGAAGCGCGCCGCCATCATCCAGTCGAAGCTTGGCGCCAGCGCCGTGACTGCATTGCCGAGCCCGAACACGGTCATCAGGACCAGCAATTGCGTGCGGCGGGCGAATCGCGCGCCAAGCACGGCGATCAGCGGTGCACCCAGCACCACACCCAGTGCGTAGGCGCTGATGGCGTGGCCCGCCGCGGGCTCATCGACATGAAAGTCGGCGGCGAAGAACGGCAGCAGACTCATCGATGCGAATTCGGTGGTACCGATCGCAAAGCCGCCCATCGCGAGCGAAAACAGAATGATGCCGATCCGAGGGGGAACAGTGTTGGGGGTCGCGTCGATCGAATGCTTCATATTTCCTGCAGCGCTGGCGTTGGCGGGACCCAGCCCGGGTGACGTCACCAGCCCTGCAGTATTTATTCGTCGTACTTAGCCCCCGATCGGCAGACGTCAACACCAGGACCCGCAGACAAGTCCGGCGCATATCAGCCTCCCGACCGGCGCTTGGCCGACGCCGGCGCACGAACGACAGAATGTCGCGGGACCGGGCGCCATCCTCGTGAAACAATCGATCCGCGTAAGTTGCAAAATGCAGTTCCGGCGCCTGTTCCCGGCAGTTGAAAAACCTGCTGCGGCGTTTGGGCTCGCGCCCGGATGATGTAGGCTGTGCACCATGGACTCGCCGGCAATCGACCACCGTAACGGCATCTGCCCCACAACTCCCGAAGCAAGGACATGAGCAAATGACGGCCCACCTGATTGTCACCGATGAAGGCGCGATGCGGGTGATCAGGCTGCGGCGGCCTGAAAAGAAGAACGCGATCACCCAGGACATGTATCGCGCGATGAGCGACGCGATCGATACCGCGCAGAACAATCCCGCGATCCGCTGCATCATCATCACCGGCGGCTCCGGCGTGTTCACCGCCGGCAACGACCTCGAGGAATTCCTCAACGAAGGCACCTCGGAAATCGATGCGCCGCGGGCCTCCAACGCGGTGAAATTCCTGTACTCGCTGGCCCATAACGTCAAGCCGATCATCGCCGCGGTCGACGGCATCGCGATCGGCATCGGCACCACCATGCTGTTTCACTGCGACTATGTGCTGGCCAGCAACACCGCGACCTTCTCGACGCCGTTCATCCATCTCGGCCTCGTTCCGGAAGGCGCCTCCAGCCTGCTGATGCCGCGCACCATGGGTCACCAGCGCGCCTTCGCGACCCTGGTGATGGGCCGCACCATGAGCGCCGACGACGCCTGCATCGCCGGCTTCGTCAATGTGGTAGTAGCGCCCGGCCATACCGAGGCCGAGGCGCGCAAGGTGGCGCGGGAAATCTGCAAACTGCCGGCCGAAGCGGTCGCGATCTCGCGCAAGCTTCTGAAGACGCCGCCGGAGGATCTGACTCGCCGCATCGACCAGGAAAGCCATCTGTTCGGCGAACGCATGCGTTCGGAGGAAGCGGTGGCGGCGTTCAAGGCGTTCTTCGCGCGCAAGAAGAGTTGAAACGGAAGTTGTCAATTCGTTGCACGGCCGCGCTATGATGAAGCCATGAGAATTCAGCTTCGTCCGTTACTCACGCGGGCCGCCGTGACGTTCGCGATGGCGATCGGCGCATCGTCAAGCGTGATCGCGCAATCCGATCCGGTGGATCTGCGCATCCTCGCGATCAACGATCTGCACGGCTATCTGCGGCCGCCTCCGGGCGGTATCCGGATCGCCGACCCTGAAGACAAAAGCAGGAAGGTCATGGTGCCGGCCGGCGGCGTCGAGACCATGGCAACCCTGGTCAAGCAACTTCGCGAAGGACACAAGAACAATATCTTCGTCGCAGCCGGGGACCTGATCGGCGCCAGCCCGTTTTTGTCGGCGATGTTTCACGACGAGCCAACCATCGAATCGGCATCGATGATGGGGCTGGCGATCGCCTCGGTCGGCAATCACGAGTTCGACGAAGGCAAGGACGAACTGCTGCGGATGCAGAATGGCGGTTGCCATCCGACCGACAAATGCCAGGGACCGCATCCCTTCACCGGCGCGAAATTTCATTACCTCGCCGCCAGCACGGTTCTGAAGAGCACGGGCAAGCCGCTGTTGCCGGCCTACGAAATCCGGGAGTTCGACGGAATTCCGGTGGCCTTCATCGGCCTGACCCTGAAAGGCACGGCCGATATCGTCTCTCCCACCGGCATTGCCGATCTCGAATTCAAGGACGAGGCAGACACCGTCAACGCACTGGTGCCGGAACTGAAAGCGCGCGGGGTCGAGGCCATCGTGGTGCTGATCCATCAGGGCGGCGTTCCGACCGGCGACTACAATGAATGCCCGGGCATCTCGGGCGCCATCGTCGACATCGTCAAGAAATTCGATCACGCGGTCGATGTCGTGGTCAGCGGCCACACCCATCAGGCCTATGTCTGCCAGATCGACGGCCGGCTGGTCACCTCGGCCGACAAATACGGCACGCTGGTCACCGCGATCGATCTCAAACTCGATCCCGCGAGCCATGATGTGATCAGCGCCAGCGCCGACAATATCATCGTCCGCCCCGGCAGCGTCGCGAAAGACGCCGAACAGACCGCGCTGCTGGACTCCTACGACAAACTCGCGGCGCCGATCGCCAACCGCCGGGCCGGCTCGGTGACAGAAACGCTCTCGCGCGTACCGAACAGCGCCGGCGAAAGCGCGCTCGGCGATGTCATCGCCGACGCGCAACTGGCCGCAACCCGTACCACCGCCGGCGACAGCGCCGTGATCGCGTTGACCAACCCCGGCGGCATCCGCACCGATATCGTCAGGAAGGACGACGGCATGGTCAGCTATGCCGACGTGTTCTCAAGCCAGCCGTTCCGTAATCAATTGGTGACGATGACCTTGACCGGCGCGCGGATCAAGGACGTGCTCGAACAGCAATGGCACGATCCGAAGCTGCCGCGGGTGCTGCAGGTCTCGGCGGGGTTCAGCTATGTCTGGGACAACAGCAAACCCTATGGCGAGCGCGTCGCCGCCGACCGGATCGCGCTGAACGGCAAGCCGGTCGATCCCGCCGCGAACTACCGCGTGACGGTGAATAATTATCTGGCGGTCGGCGGCGATGGCTTTACGGCGCTGAAGGACGGAACCGCGCAGCGGGTCGGCGTCTACGACAACGAAGCCCTCTACAGCTATTTGCAGGCCAACAGCCCGATCAAGCCCGGCCCGGTGGATCGCATCCAGCGAACCAATTGATTGCAGCCGATATATCGTGCACGCGGGGCCCGGCGCACGGCGCTTTGCGATTCCGGTAGCGACAGCCTAGATTAGGCTGTCCGGCCGGAGCAGCCTCCCGGCGCCGGAGCAACCAGGCACGCCAGGCCATTGCACAAGGAATTGCATGACGCTTCTTCTCACCCATCCGGCGTGCCTCGATCATCTGACGCCGCCGGGCCATCCCGAACGTCCCGACCGGTTGCGCGCGGTCGATTCCGTGCTGGCGGAGGATCGCTTCAAGCCGCTGGTGCGCGGCGAGGCGCCGGAAGGCGATCTCGATCTGGTGACGCTATGCCACAACGAACATTACGTCGACGAACTGCGCCATATCGCGCCGTCGAGCGGATTGATCTATCTCGACGGCGACACCTCGATGTCGCCGGGCACCTGGGAAGCGGTGATGCGCGGCGTCGGCGGCGCGGTCGCGGCCACCGACGCAGTCATGGCCGGCACCCATCACAATGCTTTCGTTGCGGTGCGACCACCAGGCCATCACGCCGAGCAAAACAAGCCGATGGGCTTTTGCTTCTTCGACAATGCCGCGATCGCCGCGCGCCACGCGCAGCGTAAATACGGCATCGCGCGCGCCGCGGTGGTCGATTTCGACGTCCATCACGGCAACGGCACCCAGGATATATTCTGGGCCGACCCGACCGTGATGTATTGCTCGACGCACCAGATGCCGTTGTTTCCGGGCACCGGCGCCAGCGGCGAGCGCGGCGAGCACGACACCATCGTCAACGCGCCGCTGGCGCCGGAGGACGGCGGGCCGAAATTTCGCATGGCGTTCGAGAACGTGATTCTGCCGCAACTGAAAAAATTCAGTCCGGAACTGATCATCATCTCCGCCGGCTTCGACGCGCATTTCCGCGATCCGCTGGCGTCGCTCAATCTCACCGCCGATGATTTCGGCTGGGTGACGCGGCAATTGATGGATCTCGCCGAGACCAGCGCCGGCGGCCGCGTGGTCTCGGTACTCGAGGGTGGTTACGATCTGCAGGGCCTGCAGGAATTGGTGGCTGCACACGTGACTGCATTGATGGGCGCCTGAATTCACGCCACAATACGTCCGCATAGATATCTTTGAGTCTGCGCCGGGCTACGGGCGCATCCGGGAAAGCAAGCATGGCCGAAAACACCCCCATCGATGCCAAGGCGGACGTCAAGTCGGACGTCAGGAAGCTGAGCTTCGAGCGCGCGATCGAGGAACTTGAAACCATCGTCAAGCGACTGGAAGACGGCAAGGTGCCGCTGGAAGAATTGGTGACGATCTACGAGCGCGGTGAGGCCCTGAAACGTCGCTGCGAGGAATTGCTGCGTCAGGCCGAAGCGCGCGTCGACAAGATCACCACCGACGCCAATGGCCAGGTCACCGGCGCCGAGCCGCTCGACGTGCAATAAACCGCTGTCGCTTAAATGCGACACTCGATACCGCGAATGCCGGCCTGCGACATTAAGCGTGTGAGCGATATTGCACCGCAATGGTCGCCGGTGACGACAGATGGCCGCCGCGCAAACGCGGTGATTTAGCGGCCAAAGCTGGATCACAGCTCGGGTTCGACATCGACGGAAACCGGCAGCGACTGCGAGCGGGTCTGAAACTGTCGCCGAATTAAGTACTTGGCGCGTGATGCGGGCTGTTATAGTCCCGGAGCCAGTCCGGGGGTCGACATTTCGTGCGCGTTCAGCACCGCCATATTATCTATGTGCAGGGGTACGATCCGCGCGGGCTGGCGCAGTACTACCGCATGTTCAGGACCGAACTTCGCAAGTTCGGCCGGCTCTACCATTTCGCCGCGACCATCAGCCGGCTGAAAAGCGCCGATGACGGCGAGACCGCGTCCTGGACCATCGAAACCAAGGCCGATGAGTGGCAGACCCGCACCACGTACGATTTTCTGCGCTGGGAAGACCTGATCCAGCGCGACCTCGCGCAGCCGATCTGGCGCACCGTGCTGCACGCGATGTGGATCTATTCGCGACTGGTGTTCAACGGCACCATCGCCCGATTCTGGAAAGCGCATTGGCGCTTTGCGACCTTCATCAGTTACCCGCATTGGGTTCTGTTCAACGAAGCGCTGATTTCGCTGGCGCTCGGTTTCGGGATCGGCAAGGGCCTGCAAATACTGGGCGCGCCCGGTGTTGTGAGCATCGCCGCCGCGGCAGTGGCATTCTTCGCCGTCCTCTATGCGCTGCTCAAATACACCGAAAACCGCACCTATGCGCTGTACCTGTTGTCCGACACGATCTGGACCTGGCAGTTCTCGCACCGCCAGCGCCCGGAATGGGACGCGCGGATCGACCGCTTCGCGCGGCATCTGGTCAAGGTCGCGAACGGCAGCGACGCCCAGGAAATCGTCATCGTCGGCCACAGTTCGGGATCGTTCCTGGGCGTCGATATTCTGGCGCGCGCGCTCGAAATCGATCCGGATATCGGCCGTCACGGCCCGCGCATGGTGCTGCTGACCATCGGCGGCAACTTTCCGATCATCGGCTTTCACGCGGTGTCACAGGATTTTCGCGATCATCTGCGCCGCCTTGCGATCGAGCCGTCGATCGACTGGATCGACTGCCAGTCGCGCAAGGACGTGATGAACTTCTTCCCGTTCGATCCGATCGCCGGCCACGGCATCGACGCCGGCGCGGCCCGGCGAAATCCCACCATCGTGCCGGTGCGATTTCGCGACATCATCAAGCCCGAACATTACAATAAATTCCGCTGGAAGTTCTTCCGGGTCCATTTCCAGTTCGTGATGGCGAACGAAAAGCCACACCCGTACGATTTTTTCATGATTGTTTGCGGCCCGGTCCCCCTTGTGGAACGCATGGCTCAGCCCGACGCGGCGCTCGCAATTACCAGCGGTGATCAAGCAATCCGCGATTGGGGCTGGAAAAAGCTCAAAACATCCACCATATCGACGCCAGATGCCGCCGAATTAGGCGAAATGGAACCTTCGGCCCGTCGCCGGGGGTAACGGCTGGTGTGCCGGGTTCCGTCGCTTCCGCCGCCTCTCGAACCGCCAGCGGGTTGGCTTTGGCGCCAGCTTTGGTGTAAAGATTGCAAGGTTGTAGGCTATCAGGGGCGAGCTTGCCGTTGCCCAAATAACGGTATAAGCACTTCAAATAGCTAACGAAAATGACTGGGACGAGTGAAACCACCAAGAGTGCCGCAGGTCACGTTTATCGTTTTGGACCTTATCTAAGCTCTCAAATCAGGCCTAGGCCTGCTCAGGTGGCCTCCGGCGTCTGGGTTTTCGCTGCGCCATTCATGCGCACCCATCTCCGGTCGGGGCCGCTTTTCCCGACCTGCAAAATTGGAATATCGCAGTGACCGATTACAGTAAAACGCCGCTCCTCGATACGATCCGCACTCCGGAAGATTTGCGCAAGCTCAAGATGGAGCAGGTCAAGCAAGTCGCCGACGAACTGCGTCAGGAGACGATCGACGCGGTTTCGGTCACCGGTGGCCATTTCGGCGCCGGCCTCGGCGTGGTCGAACTGACCACCGCGATCCACTATGTGTTCGACACGCCGCGCGACCGCCTGATCTGGGACGTCGGCCACCAGGCCTATCCGCACAAGATCCTGACCGGCCGCCGCGACCGCATCCGCACCCTGCGCACCGGTGGCGGCCTGTCCGGTTTCACCAAGCGTACCGAAAGCGATTACGATCCGTTCGGCGCCGCGCATTCCTCGACCTCGATCTCGGCCGGCCTCGGCATGGCGGTCGCCCGCGACCTCGCCGGCGGCAAGAACAACGTCATCGCGGTGATCGGCGACGGCGCGATGTCGGCGGGCATGGCCTATGAGGCCATGAACAATGCCGGCGCGATGAACTCGCGGCTGATCGTCATTCTGAACGACAACGACATGTCGATCGCGCCGCCGGTCGGCGCGATGTCAGCCTATCTGTCGCGGCTCTATTCGGGCAAGACCTACCGCACCCTGCGCGACGCCGCCAAGCAGCTCGGCAATCGCCTGCCCAAGATCATCGCCAACCGCGCCAACCGGGTCGAGGAATATTCCCGCGGCTTCATGATGGACGGCGGCACGCTGTTCGAGGAACTCGGCTTCTATTACGTCGGTCCGATCGACGGCCATAATCTCGACCATCTGCTGCCGGTGCTGGCCAACGTCCGCGACATGGGGACCGGCCCGGTGCTGATCCATGTCGTGACCCAGAAAGGCAAAGGCTACGGTCCGGCCGAGGCCTCGGCCGACAAATATCACGCGGTGGTCAAGTTCGACGTCGCCACCGGCGCGCAGGCCAAATCCAAGCCCAACGCACCGTCGTACCAGAACGTGTTCGGCCAGAGCCTGGTCAAGGAAGCCGAGAAGGACGACAAGATCGTCGGTATCACCGCGGCGATGCCGTCCGGCACCGGCATCGATATCTTCAACAAGGCGTTCCCGACCCGCACCTTCGACGTCGGCATCGCCGAACAGCACGCGGTGACCTTCGCCGCCGGTCTCGCCACCGAGGGCTACAAGCCGTTCTGCGCGATCTACTCGACCTTCCTGCAACGCGGCTACGACCAGATCGTCCATGACGTCGCGATCCAGAGCCTGCCGGTTCGCTTCGCGATCGACCGCGCCGGCCTGGTCGGCGCCGACGGCGCCACCCACGCCGGTTCGTTCGACAACGCCTATCTCGGCGTACTGCCGAATTTCGTGATCATGGCGGCGTCCGATGAAGCCGAGCTGGTCAACATGGTAGCCACGCAAGTCGCGATCAACGACCGCCCGAGCGCATTGCGCTATCCGCGCGGCGAAGGCCGCGGCGTCGAGATGCCGGAAGTCGGCGTCGCGCTCGAAATCGGCAAGGGCCGCATCATCCGCGAGGGCAGCAAGGTCGCGCTGCTGTCGTTCGGCACCAGGCTCGGCGAATGCGAAAAGGCGGCCGACGAACTGGCGGCGCTGGGCCTGTCGACCACCGTCGCTGACGCCCGCTTCATGAAGCCGCTCGATCTCGATCTGGTCCTCAAGCTGGCGCGCGAGCACGAAGTGCTGCTGACCATCGAGGAAGGTTCGATCGGCGGTTTCGGATCGCACGTCATGCAGACGCTGGCCGAGCACGGCATGCTCGACGGCGGTCTGCGGATGCGCGCGATGGTGCTGCCCGACGAATTCCAGGATCACGACACACCGGCCGCGATGTATGCCCGCGCCGGCCTCGACGCCAAGGGGATCGTCGCCAAGGTATTCGAAGCGCTCGGCAAGGACGTCAAGACCGAGACGGTCAAGCTCGCCTGATCGCAACATTGACGGCGGCGTCCCTTCGCCTCCGTCGCCGGTCCATGCGATTAACCGGCCGAACGCTCAGAACATGAAGATCTATCTTGCCGGCCCCGACGTGTTTTTGAGCGACGCGGTGGCGTTCGGCCGACGCAAGGTCGCGTTGTGCGCGCAGCACGGGGTGACCGGGCTCTATCCGCTCGACACCGTCGTCGACCTCGCGGCCAGCGACGCCTCGCTGCAAATCTATCGCGGCTGCGAGACCATGATGGACGAAGCCGACGCCATCATTGCCAATCTGACGCCGTTTCGGGGCCCCGGCGCCGACCCGGGCACCGTCTACGAACTTGGATACATGGCCGCGCGCGGCAAGCTCTGCCTCGGCTATTGCAACGATCCCACGCTCTATGTCGACCGCGTGCGTCAATCGACGACGGTGACGCCGCAGGATGGCAAGCTGGTCGACGCAGCAGGACTGACGGTCGAGAATTTTGGCCTGAATGACAATCTGATGATGATGCATGCGCTGGATCTTCACGGTTGCGCCTTGGTGACGCCAAAGCACAAGGCCACCGATGTCTGGCACGATCTGACCGCGTTCGAGCAGTGCCTGCGCCTCGCGGCCAACCATCGCTGAGCATCATCACCGAAACCGGATCACGACATCATGCCCCCTCCCCGCAAACGCGCGGATGTGTTGCTGGTCGAGCGCGGCCTGTTCGAAAGCCGGGCGCGAGCCCAGGCCGCGATCGAGGCCCACCTCGTCACCGCCAATGACAAACCCGTCCTGAAAGCCTCCGAAGGCATTGCCGAGGATGCGGTGATCCAGGCGGAGCCCGCGCATCCCTTTGTCTCGCGCGGCGGCGTCAAACTATCCGGCGCGCTGGAGCACTACCCGATCGAGATCGAGGATCATGTCTGCCTCGATGTCGGCGCCTCCACCGGCGGCTTTACCGAGGTGCTGCTCGCCAATGGCGCCGGCCTGGTGTTCTCGATCGATGTCGGGCGCGGCCAGTTGCATCCCTCGCTGCACGGCCACCCCAAAATCGTTTCGATGGAAGAGACCGACATCCGGGCGTTTGAAGGCAAGCGCCTGCCGCAGCGTCCCGATGTCGTGGTGATCGATGTCAGCTTCATCTCGCTCAAAACCGTGCTGCCGGTGGCGCTGTCGCTCGCCGCCGCGCCGATGCATCTACTGGCGCTGATCAAACCGCAATTCGAGGCGCCGCGAAAACACGCCAAGCGCGGCATCATCCGCAACGCGGCGGTGCATCAGGAAGTCTGCGACGACATCTCGGCCTTTGCCGCCTCGCTCGGCTGCCGCGACATCCAGGTGTTTCCGTCCTCGATAGCAGGCGGCGACGGCAACATCGAATTCTTCCTCGGCGCGCGCCGTGGCTGAAAGCCTGCTCATCGATCATGTCGGCCAGCGCGGCGACGGCGTCTGTTTCACCGGCGGCGAAAGCCTGTTCGTGCCCTATACGCTGGGTGGCGAAACCGTCGAGGCCGGGCCCGTGGCCGGCCATCCCGACCGCCGGCGGCTGTCACGCATCGTCGATGCAAGCCCGGAACGGATCGATCCGTTTTGTAGCTATTTCGGCGCCTGCGGCGGCTGCGCCATCCAGCATTGGCAGCCGGCGGCTTACCGCGCCTGGAAACGCCGCATCGTGGTCGAAACGCTGGAGCATGCCGGGATTGCCTGCGAGGTCGGCGAATTGATCGATGCCCATGGCGCCGGCCGCCGCCGCATCACGGTCCACGCCCGCCGCGGCGACGACGGCGAATTGCGCACCGGTTTTGCCGCCGCCAGCAGCCACGCGATCGTGGCAATCGACGATTGCCCGATTCTCGATCCGGCGCTGCGCGGCGCGCTCGACGCGGCGCGGGCGTTGGCCGAGGCCTTGAAGCCGACCAATAAGCCGCTGGATATCCAGGTTACGGCGGCGAGCAACGGCCTCGACGTCGATGTGCGCGGCTCCGGTCCACTGACGACGTCGGCCATTGCAACGCTGTCCGCCCTCGCCCAGCAACATGGTCTGGCGCGGCTGACCCGTCACGGCGAACTGGTGTTGATGCGAACGCCGCCGGTCATCGAGATCGGCGCGGCACGCGTGGTTCTGCCGCCGGGCTCGTTCCTGCAGGCCACCGTCGCCGGCGAGGAAGCGCTGGCGACGCTGGTATCGGGACATTGCAAGCGCGCCAAGCATATCGCCGATCTGTTTTGCGGAGTTGGCCCGTTCGCATTGCGGCTGGCGACCAAAGCGCGGGTGTCGGCATTCGACAGCGACGCCGTCGCGGTGGCGGCGCTGGCGAAGGCCGCGACGTCGGCTTCGGGATTGAAGCCCATCAAGGCCGAGGCCCGCGATCTGTTCCGCCGCCCGCTGATGCCGCAGGAATTGCGCGACTACGACACTGTCGTGTTCGACCCGCCGCGCCAGGGCGCGCAGGCCCAGGTGAAACAGCTCGCGGCCGGCAAGATCCCGGTCGTGATCGCGGTGTCCTGCAATGTCGCGACCTTCGCGCGCGATGCGCGGGCCCTGATCGACGGCGGCTACAAAATCGGCACCGTCACCCCGGTTGATCAGTTTCGTCACACGCCGCATGTCGAACTGGTGGCATGCTTTACGCGGTAGCGAACTCCGATAGCCCAACGCCGGTGTGATAATGTAGGCTGCCGACTTCGATGGTCCCGAAAACGGAGACTGCGCATCATGAATTTCAGGGTCGGAAACAAATATCAGCGTCTCCTGGGCAGTTCGATCTGCGCGTGTTGCGACCCCCGGCTCGGGGATTTTACCCGGCGAATGAACGCCGACATGTCGCGACGCGGCTTTCTGATCGGAGCCGGGGCCGCCGGCCTCGCATTCTCAGGCGTCGCGAACACCGCACGTGCTCAAACGAGCCAGCCGAAAGGCGTGTTGTTCGAGAATGTGCGAATATTCGATGGCAAGACAGACAAATTATCGGCTCCGTCGAACGTCCTCGTCGTCGGCAACGTCATCAAGACCATCTCCACCGCCGCGATCGCTGCTCCACCCGACATCGCGCTGACAAGGGTACCGGGCGGCGGCCGTACCCTCACGCCAGGGCTGATCGACGCCCACACGCACATCATGTTCGCGACGGTGCCGCAAGCGGCGGTGCTGACGACCGATATTACGTTCGTCACCGTTGCTGCGGTGAAGGAAGCCCGCGATACGCTGATGCGCGGCTTCACATCGATCCGCGATATGGGCGGACCCAGTTTCGGCCTGCAACGTGGCATCGATGCCGGTCTGGCGCCGGGACCGCGGATCTGGCCATCGGGCGCGTTCATCTCGCAGAGCGGCGGTCACGGCGACTTCAGGCTGCCGAATGACCTGCCCGCCCGACCGGAAGATTACAGCTACAGCGAACGGGTCGGTGGCGCGGCGATCGCCGACGATCCCGACACCGTGCGCAAGCGCAGCCGCGAATTGCTGGCGCTGGGCGCATCGCAACTCAAGCTGATGGCCGGTGGCGGGGTCTCCTCGGTCTACGACCCATTGGACGTCACCCAGTTCACCGTGCCCGAAATACGCGCCGCCGTCGAAGCAGCCGACAATTGGGGGACCTACGTCACGGTTCACGCCTATACGCCGCGCGCGGTCGGCCAAGCCATGGAAGCCGGCGTCAAATGCATCGAGCATGGCAATCTGCTCGACGATGCCACCGTAGCGAAAATGTCGGAAAAGGGCCTGTGGTGGTGTCTTCAGCCGTTCCTGGACGATGAGGACGCCACGCCGTTTCCGGCGAACTCACCCAACCGGAAGAAGCAATTGCAGATGTTTTCCGGAACCGACAACGCCTACGCCCTGGCCAAAAAATACAAGATCAAGACAGCCTGGGGCACCGATACGTTGTTCGACGCCAAAGTCGCGACTCGTCAGGGTGCGCAACTATCGAAGCTGACACGCTGGTATTCACCACCCGAAATCCTGAAGATGGCCACCGGCGAGAACGCCGAGCTGCTTGCATTGTCGGGACTGCGCAGTCCCTACGAAGGTCGTCTCGGGGTTGTTCAGGAAGGCGCGTTGGCGGACTTGTTGCTGATGGACGGCGATCCGCTCGCCAACATCGGCCTGATCGAGGACCCCGCCAAAAATTTCATGGTGATCATGAAAGACGGTGCGATTTACAAAAACACATTAGGCTAGCCGCATTGTTACGGAACGTCCGGCGGGCTCAACCGCCGGACGTCGATGCCCACTCGTCAAATCATGGCGCCGCGACGTGCCATACGCCGTTCATGAATCCGTCGCCGGTAGTGTCGCCGGGCTTCTCGTCCTTTTTAAAGGCGTAGAGCGGCTTGCCCTTGTGGGCCCACATCATCTTGCCGTCATCGCGGGTGACGACGGTCCAATCGCCGGAGGCCTTGTCGCCGGCAGAAGCCATCAGCGGCGGCCAATTTTCGGCGCAGGGGCCGTTGCACATCGACTTGCCGCCGGCATCCTTGTCGAAGGTGTAGAGCGTCATGCCCTTGCTATCGACCAAGGTCTTGCCCTTGGCGGTGTCGCCGATCTTGGCCGGCATCATCTGCGCGAACGCCAGCGTGGCAGTGCAGAGAAGCACGGCCGTGGCAGCGGCGAATGTCTTGTTCATCATCAACGGTCTTCCTTTTTCTTGTGGCCGCTCATCAACGAGCGTCGAAAGAAAAAACGCCGTTGAGACGAATTTATTCCGAAGATGTCATGATCGAGCAGCGACTAGATGTCCTCGAAAGGCGCGGAATACAAGCGGCCGGCGCGGTGTTAGTGCGCTCCTTGTCGATCGAATAACGGGCGCAATATTAGTTGGGCGCGGCAGATGCCGTTACGCTGAATGGAACGGCCGCGTGTTTGTTCGGACGCCGCGCGCCGATGATATGAGAATTGTCCTTTCGCCGGTGAATGTCACGATGGTTGACCTATCAAGGCAAACGCCGCACCGATCGCGTGCAACTTACTTTCGCCCGACGACACATTGAACCTTCGCCGCGTCACGATGACCCACCTTGAGTGACGGAATTGCGAGACAGCCTGTCACCATCCGTGTCAAGGCGACACCGTTCACGCGATCCGCACGACGCAATCAGGCCACTTCATTGAACCAATTTCATATTCAACGGAGGCGATCATGGACGTCAATCCGGACAAGCTAAATGCATTCATGGGAAAAATGGTCAGCGATGTCGGCGCGGCGGTGAACGCATCGCTGATCCTGGTTGGCGACAAACTCGGCCTCTACAAGGCGCTGGCCGCCAAAGGCCCGATGAATTCGACGGAACTGGCGAAGGCCACCGGCACCAGCGAGCGCTATGTACGCGAATGGCTGTCGGCGCAGGCCGCATCCGGCTATATCGAATACGATAGCGCCTCGGCCAAGTTCTCGATGCCGCCCGAACAGGCGATGGCGCTGGCCGACGAGGACAGCCCGGTGTTTCTGGGCGCGGTCGGCAATATGGTCGCGGCCGCCTTTCTCGACGAGCCGAAGATCTCCGATGCATTCAAGTCCGGCAAGGGCGTCGGCTGGAATCGGCGCAGCGAATGTCTGTTCTGCGGCACCGCGCGATTTTTCCGCACCGGCTACAAGCATCATCTGGTGCAGGAATGGCTGCCTGCGCTCGACGGCGTGGTTGAAAAGCTAAAGCGCGGCGCCAAGGTCGCCGATGTCGGATGCGGACATGGCGTGTCGACAATTTTGATGGCCGAGGCGTTCCCCAACTCCCGCTTCTACGGCTTCGACTACCACGAAGGCTCGATCGCCGCCGCGCGCGAGGATGCGAGGAAAGCCGGGCTCGGCGATCGCGTGCATTTCGACGTGCATTCCGCCAAGAGCTATCCGGCCGACGGCTACGACCTGATCTGTTTCTTCGACTGCCTGCACGACATGGGCGATCCGGTCGGCGCCCTGAAACACGTGCGCGAATCCCTCGCCAAGGACGGCACCTGCATGCTGGTCGAACCGTTTGCCAACGACCGGCTGGAGGACAATCTCAACCCGGTCGGGCGGATGTATTACGCGGCATCGACCATGATCTGCACGCCGGCGTCGCTGGATCAGGAGGTCGGCCTTGCGCTCGGCGCCCAGGCCGGCGAAGCGCGCCTGCGTGACGTCGCGCGCCAGGCCGGCCTGTCCCGCTTCCGCCGCGCCACCGAGACGCCGTTCAACCTGATCCTGGAAGCGCGGGTGTAGTTCGCGGCGTTGCGCTTGTGGCCGTGGTTCCCGGTTCTGCGGAGCAGCGCGAAGAGCGCCGCACCGCGCCCGGGACACGTGAGGCTTGTTCTGCGCGTCGCTCAACAATCGAGAAACATAAGCGCCTGCAACGTGGATTGCGTTCCCCGGACGCTGCGCAGCGCGCCGCTCTTGCGGCGTGGTCCGCTGCTGATCCGGGGTCCATACACCACGCGCATTGCGCGAGAACACGCGATCACCTTCCCAGGCGATCCTGCCAGATCTTCTCGCCGATGGTGCAGGAGACGCGCGGCTCTTTCGCCGGCTCCGTTTCGGCCACCGGGATCCGCTCCGGGGTCTTGCCGGCGACTTCGAGCAGCAGCTTGGTGCGGATGGCTTCCTTGAACTTCTCGCGGTCCTTGATCGATACCACGAAGGAGCCCGGGCCGCCGATCACGCAGTCCTCGTAATACCAATCGAGATTGTCGATATCCATGGTGGAATAGGTCGGCTCCTTCACCATGATCGGCAGGCCGTTGATGGTGATGCCCTTGGCCAGCGCCGCATCGCGTGGGCCGACCACCGGCTCGCCATTATTGTTCGGTCCATCGCCCGAAATATCGATGACGCGCCGCATGCCGTGATAGGGATTCTGCTCGAACAGCGGCATCGCGAAATTGATCGCGCCTGATATCGAGGTGCGCGAGGCCCGGCGCACCGGCGTCTTCATGATCTCGGCGGAAACCGCGTCGGCGGTTTCCGGACCGTCGATCAACCGCCAGGGAATGATGATCTTCTGGTCGCTGGAGGCCGCCCATTCGAAATAGGTGATGGCGACCTTGCCGTTCGGCAGCGCCTTGAGGGCCTGCAGAAATTCCTTGGAGACGATCGCCTGGGCGTATCCCTCGCGCTGGATCGCAAGTTCGTCCATGTCCATCGAATAGGAAACGTCGACCGCGAGCACCAGCTCAATGTCGACCGTCGCTGCCTCGCCGCTCTGCGCGAGTTTGGGCTGCGGATTGGGCGCCGCGATCACAGCGACGTCGCCTCCGGCCATCGCGGACGCGACCAGCACCATTCCGATCGAGACACACCAGCGCATCAGCGGCCCTCCCGTTCGTAAGACAGGATGGTGACACGCAAACCCCTCGGCGAAAAGTACGAAGATTGATCACGCTTCACATTCAGGTTAGTTCGACGACGCTTTCGAACGGGAACCGTTGCCTCGACGCGATCGACCGTGCGATACCGCGCAACCACAACTGGAAGACCCTGATGTTTCGTGCCGGCATCGCGAGCGTGCTGTTATGTGTTGCATTCGGACCCGGGGTTGAATCCGCGATGGCGGAGCAGCGGGTCGAGCGCGGCAGCTATCTGGTCAATACCATCATGGCCTGCGGCAATTGCCACACGCCGCGCGATGCCGGGGGCAAAGCGATCGTCGATCGGGCGTTTTCGGGCAACGGCCTGACTCTGGACACGCCGGCTTTCGTCGTTACCGCGCCCAACATCACGCCCGATATCGAAACCGGGATCGGAAGCTGGAGCGATGCCGAACTCAAGCAGACGCTGGTGACGGGAATGCGGCCGGACCACGGCCACCTCGCCGGCGCGCCGCTCGCGGCGGTGATGCCCGCCAATTTTTACAAGGCGCTGCTGCCGGAGGATCTCGACGCCATCGTCGCCTATCTGCATACGCTCAAGCCGATCCGCAACGAGGTGCCGGAGCCGGTCTACAAACTGCCGATCCGCCGCGACCCGTATCCCGACGCCGAGGCAGGGTTCACCACGGCGATGTTCGCCGATCCGGTGAAACACGGCGCCTATCTCGTCACGATCGGCCATTGCATGGAGTGCCATTCTGCATTTTCACGCGGCGTGTCCGATTTCAAGACCGGCCTAGGCCGCGGCGGCCGCACCTTCCCGCCGCGCGATCCGAACGGACCGCCGAGCACCGCCGCCAACATCACCCCGGACCCCGGCGCCGGGATCGGCGGCTGGACCGACCAGGAAATCGCCCGCGCCATCACGTCAGGCGTGGCCCGCGACGGCCACATGCTCAAGCAGCCGATGGCCTACCGCTATTACGCCGGCCTGAAACAAGCGGATTTGAACGATATCATCGCCTATCTGCGAACGGTGCCGCCGCTGCAATGAAGCCATCGCAAAACACCCGGTTCCACCGCGACTCGCAACATACTATCTTGTAAATAAAACCAAACCCGACAATTCCCGGGAGCTGTTTCCGGCATGACCGACACCGTCGTTAAACCGAAAACCAAGGCCAAGACCAAGGTCGAGCGGCCTCGGCTGCACAAGGTCATCCTTGTGAATGACGACTTCACGCCACGGGAGTTCGTAGTCTCGGTGCTGAAGGCGGAATTCCGCATGACCGAGGACCAGGCGCACAAGGTGATGCTCACCGCGCACCAGCGCGGCGTCTGCGTCGTCGCCGTGTTCACCAAGGACGTCGCCGAGACCAAGGCGACCCGCGCCACCGACGCCGGCCGCGCCAAGGGATATCCGCTGCTGTTCACGACCGAACCAGAGGAATGATGTCGCCATGAAGTCGTTGATCGCCGCCGCGCTGGTGCTGGGCTCGACTGCGGCGATGGCCGGCAACAATGCCGGCTACGAAATGGGCGGCCGCTACGCCCGCTTCGATCCCGTGGTCAGCCAGTACAATCAGTCGGGGGAACTGTTCCGGATCGAGGGTCATTGCCAGTCGGCCTGCACGCTGTTCCTCGGCATCCGCAATGTCTGCGTCAGCCGCAACGCCACGCTGCTGTTTCATGCCGGGCATGACCGGAGCGGCAATCCTTCGCCGACGCTGACCGAGCACATGCTCGACGCCTACAACGCGCCCCTGCGCAACTACGTCACGTCGCACCATTACATGGACACGCTGGAATTCCACGCCATCTCCGGCGGCGATATCATCCGCAAGTTCGGCTACAAGGCCTGTCCGGGATAGCCGCGTGGCGTCGCCGGGTCAGTTCCCGGTACCTCGTCGACCAGGCCGTAGACCCGCTGTGCCCTGGCAAAACCGGCGATCGGAAATTCGCCGAGATCGCTCCAGCCGCCGCTGCAGATGCTGGCAAAGCCCTCCGAGGCGACCACCGTGCGGTGCAGCCGGCTGGCGATCTTTTCCAGCCGCGCCGCCAGATTGATCGCCGGGCCGATGCAGGTGAAATCGAGCCGGTTGCCGCCACCGATATTGCCATACTGGATGGTGCCGATATGCAGCGCGAGGCCGAAGCGAAAGCGCTCGGTCGCGTCGCCGATCGGGAATTGCAGGTCGGCGACGCTGGCGCGGGACTCGCGGGCGGCTTCCAGCACCCGCGCACAGACCTGGCGATCGTCACCGACATATTCGTCGACCGGAAACACCGCCAGCAGGCCATCGCCCATATATTTCAGCACCTCGCCGCCATGGGCCCGGATCGAGGCGACCTGGCAGTCGAAATACAAATTGAGGATCTCGACCACGGTCTCGGCCGGCAACCGGTCCGACAGCGCCGTAAAACCGCGCAGGTCCGACAGCCACACCGCCGCATGCATGGTCTCGGTGTGGCCGCGGCGGATCTGGCCGCCGAGGATGCGGGCGCCGGCGCGATTGCCGACATAGGTGTCGAGCAAGAGCGAAGCGGTCCGATGCAGGCTGATGATCTCGATCAGCCGCGACAAAGCGATCACCAGCCGTCGCAGATGCCCCAATTGCTGCTCGGTGAAGCCGCCGGGCTGCTTGGTGGTCCAGCTCGAGGCGTTGATCGCGCCGTTGGTGAACAGCATCGGCAGCGCGATATAATCAGTGACGCCTTCGGCGCGCATATCCTCGATGATCGGGAAGCGGCTGCTGGCCGGATCATCGGCCCGGGCACGAACCTCGATCCCCCGCTGGAACACGATCATCAGCGGACTCTGCTGATACTCCACCGCTTCCAGGATCTGGAAATCGACCTCCCGCACCTCGACTTTGGCGCCCGGTCGCCAGACGAAATTGCGGCCCAGGATTTCGGGATGCAGCGTTCGGACAAAGACCCCGACGCGGTAGAGTGGCAAGCCGGCCTCGACCAGGCGCTCGCAGGTCTCCGCCATCATGTCCGGCGGGTTGGCCGCCGACCGCGCGCCTTCGATCAGCCAGTCGACAAGTTTCTGCAAATCCGACGCGTTCATGGGTCAAGTATTAGCCGCGCAAGTTGAGCAGCCGTCAAGGCCGCCATCGCCAAGGTGTGACGACGCCACGACGACCTCGAACGACGAATCAGCGGGATAGTTGTGCCGGCCGCGCTCAGTCCGCCGCAATTTTCAATTTAAGCAGCGCATCGGCGTTGCCATGCGCGATTTTTTTTCGGTCTGCATCCGACACCGGCAGCCGTTCGAGAAAGTCGACGCCTTCGCGATTGCTTGCAAACGGATAGTCGATCGAGAACAGGATTCGATCCGCACCGAACGTCATCATCGCGGCGTGGAAGGGCACCAGCGAGAAGAAGCCGCTGGTCGTGATCCAGACCTGGTCCAGGATGGTCCGGCTTACCGTGCGCGACAGATAGTTCGGCGTGGCCCGGCCGAACACCTGATCGCAGCGATCCATCATCGCAGGCAAGCCCTCGCCCATATGACCGATAATGAGCTTCAGTTTCGGATGACGGTCGAGCGCCCCGGACAGCACCAGCCGCAGCACATGCACCGCGAGCTCGGAATGCCAGCCCCAACCTGCCCGCGCCAGCATATCGCCCGTCGCCAAAGGGAGCCCGTCGTAATAGGCGTGGCGAACCGCCATCGGCGGCAGGCCGGGATGGATATAGAGCGGGACGTCGAGTTGTTCGGCCCGGGCGAGCAGCGGCTCGAACGCGGTATCGTCGAGAAAGCGGCCGTCGGTGACCCCGTTGATCAGCGCGCCCTTGAACCCGAGATCTCGAACCGTTCGCTCGAGTTCATCCGCCGCGGCATCAGGCGCCGTGGTCGGCAGATGCGCGAACGCCGCGTAGCGCTCGGGATGCGGGCGGATGGCATCATGGAGACGATCATTGAATTCGCGGGCCAGCGGAGGCCCCTGCCTCGCGTCGGCCAGATCGGCGCCCGGGCCGGCCAGCGAAAGCACCTGAAGCGTGACGCCCGTTTCGTCCATGTCGGCAATGCGGTTCGGCCCCATATCCGCCAGCAATTGATGCGGCATGGGAGAGGCCTGCGGACTACCCGGCTTCAGCCAGCCGCGGCGCGCGATCGCATCCGGATCGATCTTTGCAGAGATGTCCGGGATGGTGAAATGCTCTTCCAGCGTCACGATCCGCACGGCGATCTCCTAGCTTCCGACCTGCCCGCGATGGCGCAAGAAATGATCCGCCAGCACGCAGGCCATCATGGCCTCGCCGACGGGCACCGCGCGGATACCGACGCAGGGGTCGTGACGGCCCTTGGTCATGATGTCGGTGTCGGCGCCGCCGCGGTCGACGGTCTGCCGCGGCGACAGGATCGACGACGTCGGCTTGACCGCGAAGCGCGCCACCACCGGCTGGCCGGTGGAGATGCCGCCGAGAATGCCGCCGGCATGGTTGGACAGAAAGCGAGCGCCGTTATTGCCGGTGCGCATCTCGTCGGCGTTTTCCTCGCCGGTCAGTTCAGCCGCGCCGAACCCGGCGCCGATCTCGACGCCCTTGACGGCGTTGATGCTCATCAGCGCCGCCGCCAGTTCGCCGTCGAGCTTGGCATAGATTGGCGCGCCCAATCCGGCCGGCACGCCCTCGGCGATCACCTCGATCACCGCGCCGATCGACGAACCGCTCTTGCGGATGCCGTCGAGATACTGCTCGAAGAACGCGGCCTTGTCCTTGTCGGGACAGAAGAACGGATTGCGCGCGATCTCGTCCCAATCCCATTTGGCGCGATCGATCTTGTGCGGCCCCATCTGCACCAGCGCGCCGCGTACCTTCACATCGGGCAGGATTTTGCGCGCGATCGCCCCGGCTGCGACCCGTGTCGCGGTCTCGCGCGCCGAGGATCGTCCGCCGCCGCGATAGTCGCGCAGGCCATATTTGGCTTCGTAGGTGAAGTCGGCGTGACCCGGACGAAACTTGTCCTTGATGTCGGAGTAATCCTTCGAGCGCTGATCGGTGTTCTCGATCAAAAGCGCGATCGGCGTGCCCGTCGTGACCTGAACCCCGGTCTCCGGGTGCGCCATCACGCCGGACAGGATCTTGACCGCGTCCGGCTCCTGGCGCTGGGTGGTAAAGCGCGACTGCCCGGGACGACGGCGGTCGAGATCGCGCTGGATGTCCTCATTGGTCAGCGGCAACAGCGGCGGGCAGCCATCGACCACGCAGCCGATCGCGATCCCGTGGCTTTCGCCGAAGGTCGTGACCCGGAACATGTGGCCGAAGGTGTTGAAGGACATGGTGCTCTGCGTGCGCCCGATTATGCTGACATTTTACATACGGCTCAGCACGCAGACTTGCAACAATGGCACCGTCATCATCCGCGAAGGCGGATGATCCAGTACTTCCCGAGGTCTCAAACAACCATCGGCGCGGAATACTGGATGCCCGCCTGCGCGGGCATGACGAGTACCCCTACCCGTATTTGGTCATCGCCCCGTCGCGGAAGACGTAGACCACGCCCTGCCCGATCGGGGTGTCGGCGGCCTCGTGGGGCGTGGCGACACCTGTTGCAACCATCAGCGCCCGCATGGTGCCGCCATGGGCGACGGCCACGGTATCGCCCAGCAGGGAATCGAACCAGTCGCGCACCCGCAAGGTGACGCTGGCATAGCTCTCGCCTGATGGCGCCGGGGTGCCCCAGCGGTCGGCCTGGCGCGAGGCGAAGGTCACCGCGTCGTGGACCTGCATCTCCGGCAAGGTCAGGCCTTCCCAGTGGCCGTAACCGATCTCGCGCAGGCGATCGTCGAGGCTGTAATCCGAGGGCTTCAACTGCAAGGCGCCGCGCGCCAATTCCATCGTCATCCGGGCGCGGCTGAGCGGGCTCGCGACATAAGGCAGTGATGCGGCATCATGGCCATCGCGCCTGAGCAAACCGGCCAGGATATGGCCGGCGGCGACCGCCTGGGTCTGGCCGAGGTCGTTGAGCGGAATGTCCTGCGTGCCCTGGAAACGACCGGCGGCATTCCACGAGGTCTCGCCGTGGCGAATGTAATAGATCGTCGGTCCCGGCATGCTGCGATGTTTATTCCTTGCCGGCTTCTTTGCCCGCCGAACCGCCGAGCGTGATATCGGGCGCGTCCGGCCGCTTCATGCCGACGACGTGATAGCCGGAATCGACGTGATGCACCTCGCCGGTGACGCCGCGCGACATGTCGCAGAGAAAGTACAGCGCGCTGTCGCCGACTTCCTCGATGGTGACGTTGCGGCGCATCGGCGAGTTGTATTCGTTCCATTTCAGGATGTAGCGGAAATCGCCGATCGCCGACGCCGCCAGCGTCTTGATCGGTCCTGCCGACAGCGCATTGACGCGAATATTCTTCTCGCCGAGATCCGCCGCGAGATAACGCACGCTGGCTTCCAGCGCCGCCTTGGCCACGCCCATCACGTTGTAATGCGGCATCCATTTTTCGGCGCCGTAATAGGTCAGGGTCAGGATCGAGCCGCCATCGGTCATCAGCTTTTCGGCGCGTTGCGCGATCGCGGTCAGCGAGTAGCAACTGATCAGCATGGTCGAGGAGAAGTTCGCGGCCGTGGTGTCGACATAGCGGCCGTCGAGTTCATCCTTGTCGGCGAAGGCGATGGCGTGGACCACGAAATCGATCTTGCCCCATTGCTGCTTGAGCACATCGAAAACCGCGTCGATGGTGGAGGGATCGGTGACGTCGCAATGGCCGAGCAGGATACCGTCAAGTTCCTTGGCCAGCGGCTCGACCCGCTTCTTCAGCGCGTCGCCCTGCCAGGTCAGCGCGATCTCCGCGCCCGCCGCGCGGCAGGCCTTGGCGATACCCCAGGCGATCGAGCGATTATTGGCAACGCCGAGGATAACCCCGCGTTTACCCTGCATCAGGCCTGAATTTTGCGACATTTCGGTTTCCAATCGAGCTTGACCAGAGTTTTGATCGGCCTTTGGGGGTTACACCAGCGCCTCCGGCCGGTACAGCCCAAATCAGCGGCCGGATTGGGGCCGCGGACCGCAAACCTTAACGGCCGGAATAGTTGGATTGACGGGGTGTTATGTTGTGTAAGGCGTTCGCGCCAGACTGACCCCAAACCGGATCGCAAGACCAAGCGTTAATGACCGCCTTTCGCCAGAGTGTCGAAGCCATGATTCCGGCGCTGCGGCGATACGCGCGGGCGCTCGCGCGCGACATCGATGTCGCCGATGATCTGGTGCAGGACACGCTGGTGCGGGCGCTGCGTTCGGAACGGCTGTTTCTCGGCGGCGACGTCAGGAGCTGGCTGTATACGATTTTGACCAACCTCAACAAGAACCGGCGCCGTTCGCTGGCGCGGCGGCCGCAATTCATGCCGCTGCTCGACAACAATCCCGACGCCAGCGGCACCGAGGCCGAAGGCCGCGACATTTCGCGCGCGCTCGCGACCTTGGTGGAAGAGCAGCGTGCGGTGTTATTGCTGGTGATGCTGGAGGGCCTGAGCTACCGCGAGGTCGCCGAAATTCAGGGCGTGCCGATCGGCACGGTGATGTCGCGCCTCGCCCGCGCCCGCGCTCACGTCAAGGCCATCCTTGAAGGCGAGCGGCCGCCGCTGCGACAGGTGAAATAAGCCGAAACAATAGCGGGAACGGGAGGAAGAAGGACTTGAACACCGAAGCATTCGGATACCGAAAACGGCGCCGGTTCACATGACAGCTTACATGGCAGTAATGCGCGCCCGCATCAGCAAGAGTTTTTCTTATCTCCCTTAGTCAAGAGGGTTACAACCGGCCGGCAGGCAAGTGTCGACCGGGAAGGACAGAGACAGCGATATGACCGATCCGAAGATTGCCGTCACCGAAGACGAACTGCACGCTTACGTCGACAACGAGTTGCCCGCGGAACGCCGCGCCGATGTCGAGACGTGGCTGGCTGCGCATCCCGACGATGCGGGGCGCGTGCGGTCGTGGCTCGATATGGCCGACGCGCTGCATGCGCGATACGATTCGGTCGCCGATGAAGCAGTGCCGCGAAGGCTCGAGATCGAACGACTGGCGCGGCAGCCGCGCAAGTGGATCTATGGCGCGGTAGCCGCAACCTTGCTCGCATTCGTCGCCGGCGGCGGTACCGGCTGGCTGGCGCGCGGCGCGGCCGCGGCGCCCTCGACCTTCCAGAATTTCGCGGCCGACGCGCTGGATGCGCACAAGCTCTACGTCGTCGACGTCCGACACCCTGTCGAAGTACCGGGCAGCGAGCGCGATCATTTGCAGCAATGGCTGACCAAGCGCTGCGGCTGGTCCGTCCGTGCCCCCGAACTGGCCGGCTCGGGATTGAAACTGGTCGGTGGCCGGCTATTGCCCGGCCCGGACGGTCCGGCGTCGTTCTTCATGTATGAGAGCGCCTCGGGCGAGCGTTTCACGATCTACGCCGCCAGGGCGCAGGATCAGACCACCCAGATGCGATACGCCGCCGAAGGCGACGACAGCGCGCTGTTCTGGGCCGACCGTGGCGTCGGTTATGTGGTCAGTGGCGGCAGCGATCGCGGTCGGCTGACCCAAATCGCGCAGGCGGTCTACGATCAGATGGACAAGGCCGGCGGGTAGCAGGTTCCCGCTGGCGGCCAGCTTGCGCGGAGGTCGCAACTCGAATGTTGGCGAGAATTGGACAGGAATTTTGACGGAATTGAGCAAAAGGGCGCAAAAACCCAGCAAATGGGCTCTGGCGTCCCAATTCGGACATTGAAAATCTGGAATCAAGTCATGGGTGCGTCTCAATATCGCACTGCATCTCACAAGAATTTGAGGCGCGCACGATCCGCCGATCGGCGCAGCGGCCTCGATCGGGGTTTGGTACCGCGCTGGTCCCCCTTTCGAGGCCGCCCCTTATTGGGCTGACGCAGTACGATACAGCAAATATCAGCCCAACTCACCCCTAGGGTTGTAAGGGTGTGAGTCACGCCACTTTTGCATCAACGCCTCAAGCTCGGAATCGTTCCCGTCGGGCAGCATGATCCGGGTGGTCACGAACAGGTCACCGGTTCCACCAGCCGCCGGCTTCGGTAGCCCCTTGCCTTTCAAACGGAAAATTCGTCCGCTCGAGGTGTTTTTAGGGATCGACAATTCAACCGCGTTTCCAAGCGTTGGAACCCGGACTTTGCCGCCCAGCACCGCCTCATAGAGCGTGATCGGAAGGTCAACGCGCAAATCGCTGCCATCGACCTTGAAGAAGGCGTGCGGCGCGATGCTGATGGTAATCAAGAGATCGCCTGGCGCATGACCGGGCGCGGTTTCGCCCTGCCCTTTCAGCCGAATCTGCTGGCCGGCGACAACGCCGGCCGGAATCTTGACATTGAGTTCCTTGCCAGTCGGCAACCGGACCCGCTTTTCGCCGCCATTGACCGATTCCTCCAGCGACACCGCCATGGTGACGTTGACGTCGAGGTCGAGCGCGATGCCGCCCGGATCGAACTCGAACTGTCCACCGCCGGGCCGGCCTCCGGCGCGTCCGGCGCCGCTGAACATGCTGTTGAGGATATCCTCGAAACCGCCACCACCGCCGCCAAAGCCGCCGGCGCCACCGCCGCTTCGGTAGGTGCGCGATTCAAACCCGCCCTGCGCGCCGCGCGCACGCGGATCTCCGCCCGGAAAGCCGCCGCCGGGAAAGCCCTGGAATCGCGGCTTGCCCTCGGCATCGATCTCGCCGCGGTCGAATTGCTTGCGCTTTTCCTCGTCGCCAATGATCTCGTTGGCCGAATTCAGCTCGGAAAACCGGTTCGCGGCTTTCGGATCATCCTTGTTGCTGTCAGGGTGATGCTTCTTGGCGAGCTTGCGATAGGCACTCTTGATTGCCGCAGCGCTAGCGCTCCGCGGCACCCCCAAGACCTCATAGGGGTCGCGCATCCGTCAGGTCTCCTTCAAGGAAAACTCATTCAAAATTCGGCCTCAGGCCGGTCTGGTAGACATCTGGGGTCTTCGTGGCATTTCTGCAACGGGCTGACCAGCCTAACTCTGCTTCCACGGCGTGAGAGAGTGAATTTCCCACCGGCCATGCTCGGACTTGCAGGCCGCGCCCTGCAGCCAGCTCTCCGAAGCGCCGTTGACATAACTGGCCAAAAAGTCCCGGCAAGTGTGCCCGTCCGCGGCATAGACCTGCGCCAGCGGCGTCACCGAGCCGCGCGCCCCGGTCTCCGGGTTTTCCCAAGGCTGGCTGGAATCCTTGTCGCCCTTGGTCAGCACGTCGGAAGCCGCATTGCGGGCAAACGCCAGGTCGCTCTCGGTTGGCGCGGCACGGCCGGCCGGCCGCGGCTTGACCGATCCGGTGACGTTCTGGTTCTGCATCCGGGCAAAGGCGGCCTCCGAGTGCGACATGCTGCAGCCGCTGGAAGCCAGCCCGATTAAAATCAATGTCATCATGGTGCCGGCCGGCGCTATCGCCGATAGGCCAACGCACTCGCATGTTCTATATAGAACATGCCTATATCGGGGCGCTGGCGCGCTCTGGACCGCAGGCGGGCGCAATTCGGACTCCTGACATGACCGACACCACCTCCATCCAACACCCCATAACGTTAACATCTGGTGATTTCACCGCAGCAGAAGAACCGTTTGCGCTGTTCGGCGAATGGTTTGCGGAGGCGGTCAAGGCCGAGCCGAACGATCCCAACGCAATGGCACTGGCCACCGTCGATAACGACGGACTGCCAGATGTGCGCATGGTGCTGATGAAGGGCTACGATACCTTGGGTTTCGTTTTCTACAGCCACATTGCAAGCCAGAAAGGCCGCGAGCTCGCCGCAAATCCTAAGGCGGCTTTACTGTTTCACTGGAAATCATTGCGCCGTCAGGTCCGCATCCGCGGCAACGTGTCGCCGGTGACCGAGGTCGAAGCCGACGCTTATTTCGCGACCCGGCCGAAGCAGGCCCAGATCGGCGCCTGGGCCTCGAAGCAGTCGCAACCGTTGGAAAGCCGGTTCGCGTTCGAGCAGGCGATCGCGAAGGTCGCCGCCAAACATATCGTCGGCGAGGTGCCGCGGCCGCCGGGATGGAGCGGCTGGCGTATCACGCCTTCGCGGTTCGAATTCTGGCACGACCGCCCGTTCCGGCTGCATGACCGCATCGAATTCGGCCGCGAGGCGCCCGATCAGTCCTGGTCCAAGACCCGTCTTTACCCGTGATCCAACTGTCCGTGACGCCTTTTCCATGACTTCTGCAGCCTGAAAGACATCGATGTCGAATACCGCCAACGCGCCGCGGCGCACGCTGCTTCTGACCGGAGCCAGCCGCGGCATCGGGCATGCCACGGCAATCCGCTTTTCCAGCGCTGGCTGGCGCGTCATTACGCTGTCGCGGCACGCGTTCCCGGAAGTATGTCCGTGGGGCGCAGGCCCCGAGGATCACGTCCAGGTCGATCTCGCCGACCATGCCGACACCGCGCGCGCGATTTCGGAAATCCGTCGCCGCCTTGAAGGCAGCGAATTGAACGCATTGGTCAACAACGCCGCGATCTCGCCCAAGGCGGCCGATGGCTCCCGGCTCGGCACCGTCGATACCGACATCGACATGTGGAGCCACGTGTTCCGGGTGAATTTCTTCGCCCCGATCATGATGGCGCGCGGCCTGATCCAGGAGTTGAAGGCGGCGAAGGGATCGGTTGTGAACGTCACCTCGATCGCGGGCTCGCGCGTGCATCCATTCGCCGGCGTCGCCTACGCCACCTCGAAGGCAGCGCTGGCATCCCTGACGCGCGAGATGGCGTCGGATTTCGGCCGCATCGGCGTCCGCGTCAATTCGATCGCGCCGGGCGAGATCGACACGTCGATCCTCTCGCCGGGCACCGAGAAGATCGTCGACCAGCAGATTCCGCTGCACCGGCTCGGCACCCCCGACGAGGTGGCCAAGATCATCTACGTGCTGTGCACGGAAACGTCGTCTTACGTCAACGGCGCCGAAATCCACATCAACGGCGGCCAGCACGTTTAGTTTTACTCCACGAACATGCTCGTCCTGAGAGTCTGACCGAAAAGCGGCTTCACTTTGGTGACGCATGGTTCGAGACGCCGCTTCGCGGCTCCTCACCATGAGGCTGTAAGAAAAAGACGAGGACCTCATCCTGAGGAGCCGCGAAGCGGCGTCTCGAAGGATGGCTGCAGATGCGTCGTTCTTCGCGGCCATCCTTCGAGACGCCATGCTGCGCATGGCTCCTCAGGATGAGGTCCGAGGATGTGCTCGCGCTTCGCGCGCCCTGGAGTGGTGAAAGCAAATCAATCCACGCGCATTTTGCGCGGCACGATCCGCAGGCACGACTCGTCGATGACGGCGCTGCCGAGCACGCTGGAGCAATCGTTTTCGTTCTCGCCGTCGAGCAGCGCAGCGCCGCAGTGGCGGCAGCACCGCGGCGACATCGCCGAAGCTCTGGCGGGGCCGCCGCGGCCTGCCTGATAGCGCACGAAATCGATGACGACGTTTGATCCGGGCGTTATGAATTTCTCAACCATTGCTATCCTCGCGGCGTGAGGCAGCTTTATCGCAAAGAAGTTTCGCTCAAACGTTCAGCGCACCACTCAAATTTTACCGGTGAAACGAAACCTCGATGTTTCGCGCGGCGCTCGCTGAAAGCTGGCTTAATCAGCGGTTACAGCCACTTTTTCCAGGTGAAGAATACGTAAGGCAGCACCGCGGCGAGCACCATCATCCCGAGGGCAATCGGGTAACCGTGTTGCCATTCCAGCTCCGGCATAACTTTGAAGTTCATGCCGTAGATCGAAGCGATCAGGGTCGGCGGCATCAACACCACCGCCATCACCGAAAACAGCTTGATGATGTTGTTCTGCTCGAGATTGACGACGCCAAGCATCGCGTCGAGCACGAAGGTGATCTTGTTGGACAGAAACGATGCGTGGTCGGTCAGCGAAACCACGTCGCGCTGCATGGTCTTGAGCTGCTCGCGCATGTCCTTCGACCATTTGACGCCGTCGACCGAGGCGGCCACGAATGTCACGACGCGGCCGACCGACACCAGACTCTCGCGCACTTTCGAGGTCAGGTCGCCCTTGCGGCCGATCGCGATCAAAATGTCGGAATAGCGCTTGGCATGCCCGGTCCGCGCGGCGCCGTTGGGCTCGAAAATATCGTGGCTGATGCTGTCCATGTCGCCGCCGGCGCGCTCCAAAATGTCGGCGTTGCGGTCGATCACCGCATCGAGCAATTCCATCAGCACCATCTCGCCGGTCATGCCGGGCGGGCACGATCGCGCCAGCTTGTTCTCCACCAGCATGAACGGTTTCGGCGCGTCGTAGCGCACCGTGACCAGGCGGTGGCCGGACAGGATGAAGGTCACCGCGGTGGTGCGCGGGTTTTCGGTCTCCGACGAGCACATCAGGGTCGCGGTCATGTAGCGCGCGCCGTTCTCGATGTAGAGCCGGCTTGAAATCTCGATTTCCTGCATGTCCTCCCGGGTCGGCACCGCGATACCGGCCAGCCGCTCGACAGCGTGGTCCTCCTCGGTGGTCGGATTGAAGAGGTCGATCCAGACGGCGCTGTCGGGCAGCGCGGCCATATCGGCCGTCGCGAGCTTTTTCAGCGCGGTCTCTGCAGGGGTGAAAACCGAGAGCATCGGGATAACTCCGGAACTGTCGTGCGGAATGCGCGCTACCCAGCAAGGATTGTCTCGATTCTGGCAAGCGTGGATGACCGTCCATTACTGGCGATTAACTGCGATCTGCGTTGCGACATCAAGGCAACATAGGCGTCGGGAACTGCCCTAAAATGAGCCAGAAGCCGCGAAAAATGAGGTAAAAAGGACACACGCAGGCTTCGGCATTGCGGCAGCGCGATCTAGTTCTGGAATCGTGACGAAATTCGGCGATAATACGGTCAATGGAATCGTGACGTTTTGAGGCGCACTATTGGCGTCGCGAGCACATAAATCTTGATCGGAACTGAACATGTCGTCGCTGAAGACACTTTTCGGAATCATGGCTGCCGGTGTGATGCTGTCGGGCTGTATTCAAGGCACCGCTTACGAAGCGACCAACACGAATGCGTTCAAGCCGCACGACAAGGAATTGCTGGCCAAGATCCGCTACACCAACGTGCCGGTGGCTGAGCCCTTCCGCCGCGCCATTGTCGATTATCATCGCAAGGAAGCGCCGGGCTCGATCCTGGTCGATTCCGACAACCACTACCTCTATTACGTGCTCGATAACGGCAAGGCGATCCGCTACGGCATCACCGTCGGCGAAGAAGCGATGGCGTGGTCCGGTATCGCCAAGGTCGGCAGCATGACCGAATGGCCGGCCTGGCATCCGACCAAGGGCGAGATCGAACGGCTCGGCGTGCCGACCTTCGTGGCGCCGGGACCGGATAATCCGATGGGTTCGCGCGCGATGTATCTCTACTCCGGCGGCAAGGACACGCTGTTCCGGATTCACGGCACCAACCAGCCGGAATATATCGGCTCCTCGATCTCCTCGGGCTGCATCCGCCTGACCAACGAAGACGCGATCGATCTCTATGGCCGCGTCAAGGTCGGCACCGTCGTGGTGGTGCTCGAACCGCACCATGGCGACTCGCCGTTCAATTCGCAGATGGCGCTGCAGGGCGGCAGCAACGGCATTGCAATGATGCAGTGAGTTGATCGGCCGTCGCGGCCGACTGGAATTCGCATGATGGATTAAAAGCGCCGGTTCACCGGCGCTTTTTTCTTGAGCGCTTTGTCGCTGACTCAGAGGCCGATTGAGATGCCGGCTTGTCGGCGTTCGGCGTCGCATCGGGCTCCGTGTCGCTGGAGTTGGCGGCATCGGACTTGACCTCCGGCCCGGCCGAATCCGCGGACGGCGACGCCGTTTTGGCCGGGTCCGATTCGGCGGCTACCTGACGCGGTGGCGCATCTTCCGGGCGCGGCTCCGGCATCAATGGTGCGGTCGCCGGCATCGGATCCCAGACGTACCATTGGCAGATCGCGTAATTATTGCGCCGCTGCATCAGGTCGAGATGGACGTGGTCCTCATGGTAGCCGTCCGAGCCCGGGCCGAGCACCGTGGTGAACCGTTTGCACATCGAATGCAGCACGTCCTCGCGCAGCCCTCGCGCGACACCACGGTCGGTCAGCCCGATCGAGCGGCCATCGGCGAGCCCGAAGGCGTGAACGTCGAGCGCATTGGCGCGACCGTGCTCGGACAGCAGCGCGCCGGGTACCCCGTTGCGCCCGCGACAGTCGAACGAATCGTAGTTCTCGAGGGTGCTCAAGGGGCTGCCGAGGCCGTTGGCCAGCGGCGCGATGTCGGTGCGCACCCAGTCCGCAATCTCCGAGGCCATGCCGCAGCGCAGAGTCGCGGCGGGTTTCAACGCTACCTTGCGTTGGTCTGGAAGCACGATCGCCTCCAGCCGGACCAGATCCTCGCCGCCGCAGGCCCCGGGGCCGTGAATGTCGGGAATGCTGGGCGCGATTGCGATCGACTCGGTCAGCGCCACCCGGCAGGCCGAGGGCGGCGGCGGTCCCGGCGTTGCGGCTGGCGGCGCCGGCGTTTCCGGCCTGGAAGCCGCAGGAGCGGAAGCCTGCTCGGTCGGCCGCGGAATCGGAACTGGGACCGGGTTCCCCGTCGACGGCTGCTTTTCCGGCGAAGATTCGACCGCGGTCTTTTCCGGAGTTTTGGCCGGCGCCTCGTCCGGACGGGGCTTCGGCAGCGGCACCGATGCGACGGCGGGTGCCGACGGGGCCGGTGGAGCCACCGTCTGCACGTGCTTGCGCTGACGCGGCCGGCTGTCGCCGAAAAGATCACCCCACGGAAACGGACTGGAGTGGCGTGCCTCGGCCGGCGCGGAGCAGAGGCCTGCCGCCAGCAGCGCCGTTGCAACGGTAACCTTTCCCCTGACTGTGCGGCCATTAGGCCATTTGCGAGCGGGCTTCTCCGCGCTAAACTTCATGTCAATTCCGTGATGCAGCGGAAAACGATGTGCGATAACGCCCAAGTTGGAGGAACGTTCGGATGCGCGGATTGATGCAAGATTGGCCTTTGCTTTGTCACCGCATTATCGAGCATGCGGCGATGTTCCACGGCACCCAGGAAGTCGTCACGCGATCGGTCGAAGGCCCCATTCATCGTACCAATTACGCCGAAATTCACGCCCGGGCGCTCAAGGTCTCGCAGCAGCTTCAGGGCCACGGCATCAAGCTCGGCGACCGCGTCGCCACCATCGCCTGGAATACCGCACGTCACCTGGAGGTCTGGTACGGCATCATGGGGATCGGCGCGATCTGTCATACCGTCAATCCCCGCCTGTTTCCGGAGCAGATCGCCTGGATCATCAACCATGCCGAGGACCGGATGGTGATGGTCGACACCACCTTCGTCCCGATGCTGGAAAAGATCGCCGACAAATTGCCGAGTGTCGAGCGCTACATCGTGCTGACCGACAAAGCGCACATGCCGGAAACCACGCTGAAGGGCGCGGTCGCCTATGAGGACTGGATCGCCGAGGCCAAGGGCGATTTCGAGTGGCAGGACTTCGACGAAAATACCGCTGCCGCGATGTGCTACACCTCGGGCACCACGGGCGATCCCAAGGGCGTGCTGTATTCGCATCGCTCCAACGTGCTCCACGCGTTGCTTGCGAGCAGCAAGGATGCACTCGGGACGTCGGCGTCCGACACCATGCTGCCGGTGGTGCCGCTGTTTCACGCGAATAGTTGGGGCATCGCATTCTCGTCGCCGATGATGGGCACCAAGCTGGTGATGCCCGGTCCCAAGCTCGATGGCGCTTCGGTGTACGAACTGATGGACACCGAGAAGGTCACCATCACCGCGGGCGTTCCGACGGTCTGGCTGATGCTGCTCAACCATATGGCCGCGCATCAGCTGAAACTGCCCAACTTGCGGATGGTGATCTGCGGAGGTTCGGCGATGCCCCGCTCGATGATCAAGTCCTTCCTCGATCTCGGCATCGGCGTTCGTCATGCCTGGGGCATGACAGAGATGAGCCCGCTCGGCACGCTGGCCGCGCTCAAGCCGCCATTCGTCGATCTCGAGGGCGACGCGCGGCTCGATGTATTGCAGACCCAGGGCTTTCCGCCCTATGGCGTGCAGATGAAGATCACCGACGATGCCGGCCAGGAGCTGCCGTGGGACGGCAAGACCTTCGGCCGCCTCAAGGTGTCCGGCCCAGCGATCTCGAAAGCCTATTTCCGGGTCGACACCGACATCCTCGACGAGCAAGGCTATTTCGACACCGGTGACGTCGCCACCATCGACCCGCACGGCTACATGCGGATCACCGATCGCTCCAAGGATGTGATCAAGTCCGGCGGCGAATGGATTTCCTCGATCGACCTGGAAAACCTCGCGGTCGGCCATCCCGCGGTGGCCGAGGCTGCCGTGATCGGCATCCACCATCCGAAATGGGATGAGCGGCCGCTGTTGATCGTGCAGCTCAAGCAGGGCCAGTCCGCCAGCCGCGAGGACATCCTGAAATACATGGACGGCAAGATCGCCAAATGGTGGATGCCCGACGACGTCGCCTTTGTCGACGGCATCCCGCACACCGCGACCGGCAAGATCCTCAAGACGGCGCTGCGCGACCAGTTCAAGGCATACAGCTTTCCGAATGCAGCGGCGTGAGAGAGGGCAATGGTGAGTGGCGAATAGCGAGTAGCGCATGAGGCGTCATTCCGGGGCGTGCGAAGCACCAACCCGGAATCTCGAGATTCCGGGTCCATGCGAAGACGCATGTTCCGGAATGACGCCTGCTTCGCCTTTCTTCCCTATTCGCTACTCGCCATTCGCTATTCGTCCCTCCCCCTCTTGAAATCGCCTTGGCGGCGTGGTCTCAAAATGTCGCCGCGCCTCGCGCCGGCGATGTGCCACCCCAACCAGAACGGCAGCGATGGCCCGCAGGTTTTCCGCTCCCTATCAGTCGGAGCCCGTGTCCAGCCTCGCATCATGGGCGCGCAATCTCGCGGTATTTTCCGTCGTCGCGGTGCTGGTGTCGATCTTGATCGTGCGGTTCGGCTTCCTCGAGGTGAAGCCGGCGCTGGCAACGTTCTTCGGCGCGCTGGGCCTTGCCGGACTCTCGATCCTGCTCTCGCTCGCGGCCTTCGCGGCGATCTGGCAGAACGGCTCCCGCGGCATGAGCCGGATCCTGCTGGCGCTGGTGATCGACATACTGGTATTGGCCTACCCGACCTATCTCGGCCTGCAATATCGCAAGCTGCCGCCGATCCACGACATCACGACTGATCCGATCGACCCGCCGCGCTACGACGCGCTGGCGCGGCTGCGCAGCAGCGACGGCGCCAACACCGCTGTCTATGCCGGGCTGTATTCTGCCGAGCAGCAGCGCAAGGCCTATCCCGATATCGAGCCGGTGGATCTGGATACGTCGGCGCTGCGCGCCTATCAGCTCACGCTGCAATTGATCAACAAGCGCAAATGGCTTGTCATCGACGAGCGGCCCCCGGCGCCGCCACGCGGGGTCGGCCATATCGAGGCGGTGGCTCGGACTCCGATCATGGGCTTCCGCGAAGACGTCGCGATCAGGATCACGCCCGACGGCGATGATTCACGGGTCGATATCCGCTCGTCCTCGCGTTATTTCGAGAGCGACCTCGGCAGCAATGCCAAACGGATCAGCAAGCTGATCGACGACCTCAACACCGCGGTCGACGGCGACAATTTGCGGCCGGCCAAGAAGCCGCAACTGCCGGTCAAGCTGCCCGCCAAGACGGTGAAGAAGTAGAGACATGCGTTGCGTTCCCCGGTTGCTGCGCAGCGCGTGGCGGTGCTGCTGATCCGGGCCCCACGGTGCGCGGCCCAGTGGGTCCCGGCTCTGCGGAGCACCGTAAGAACGCTGCACCGCGTCCGGGACATGAGCCCGTCAGGAAGTCAGCCGGTACGTCCCGCCGATCACCGGATCGCCGTCGGTGACGACCACGCCGCGGCCGACCAAATCTTCCAGATGCGCCAGCACCGAATAGCCGGCGGCGTTCATCAGCCGCGGATCGATGCCGATATAGATCGCCCTCACCATGGTCGGGATGTCGGCGTCGCCCTTGCCGAGCCGATGCAGGATCGAGGCTTCGCGGGCCTTGCGGTGCCGGATCAGGAAGCGCGCATAGCGCGGGCCCTCCGGGATTTCCGGGCCATGGCCGGAGAAATAAAGATCCTCGTCGCGGGCCGCGAGCCGCTCCAGCGAGGCCATGTAGTCGACCATCGATCCGTCCGGCGGCGCCACGATCGAGGTCGACCAGCCCATCACGTGGTCGCCGACGAAATTGATCTTCCGCTCCGGCCAGGCGAAGGCCAGATGATTGGCAGTGTGGCCCGGGGTCGCCACCGCCTGCAGCGCCCAGCCATCGCCCTCGACGGTCTCGCCGTGGCTGACCCTGACATCGGGATTGAAATCGCGATCAGCGCCGGATTCCGGAGTGTGCTTTTCGCTCTCATATCGCGGACGCGAGGCGCGGTGCGGACCTTCGGCATACACCGTCGCGCCGGTCGCCGCCTTGATGCGCGCGGTGTTCGGCGAGTGGTCGCGGTGGGTGTGGGTGACCAGGATATGGGTCACGGTCTCGCCGCGCACCGCATCCAACAGCGCCTGCGCATGTGCCGGGTCGTCGGGGCCGGGATCGATGATCGCGACCTTGCCCTTGCCCACGATGTAACTGACCGTGCCGGTGAACGTGAACGCGCTCGGATTGTTGCAGAGAACCCGCCGCACGCCGGGCCGGGCTTCCTCGGCCACGCCGGGCGCCAGCGGAAAATTGCGGTTGAACGGGATGTCGTCGTTATCGGCCATGCGGCTACACACTCCATCGTCGTTCCGGGGCAACGCGAAGCGTCGCGAACCCGGAACCGCGAGAATCCGGGTCTGGCCCTTCGGGCCATCCCGGAATGACGAACTTATTTACGAAAACGCCTGAATCCCGGTGATGGCGCGGCCGAGGATCAGCGCGTGGACGTCGTGGGCACCCTCATAGGTGTTGACGGTTTCCAAATTCGCGGTGTGGCGCATCACGTGATACTCGATCTGGATGCCGTTGCCGCCGTGCATGTCGCGCGATACCCGCGCGATGTCGAGCGCCTTGCCGCAATTGTTGCGCTTGACGATCGAGATCATCTCCGGCGCCATCTTGCCCTCGTCCATCAGCCGTCCGACCCGCAACGAGGCCTGCAAGCCCATCGCGATGTCGGTCTGCATGTCCGCGAGCTTCTTCTGCACCAATTGGGTGGCGGCCAGCGGCCGGCCGAACTGCTTGCGATCGAGGGTGTATTGCCGGGCGCGGTGCATGCAGTCTTCCGCAGCTCCCATCGCGCCCCAGGAGATGCCGTAGCGGGCGCGGTTGAGGCAGCCGAACGGCCCCTTCAGACCGGATACGTTGGGCAGCAGCGCGCTTTCCGGCACGTCGACGCTGTCCATCACGATCTCGCCGGTGACCGAAGCGCGCAGCGACAGCTTGCCCTCGATCTTCGGCGCCGACAGGCCCTTCATGCCCTTTTCGAGGATGAAACCGCGGATCTGGTTGTCATGCGCGGCGGACTTCGCCCACACCACGAACACGTCGGCGATCGGCGCGTTGGAGATCCACATCTTCGAGCCGCTCAGCCGATAGCCGTCGGAGGTCTTTTCGGCGCGGGTCTTCATGCCGCCGGGATCGGAGCCGGCATCCGGCTCGGTCAGGCCGAAGCAGCCGACCCATTCGCCGGTCGCAAGCTTGGGCAGATATTTCTTGCGCTGGCTCTCGTCGCCATAGGCATGGATCGGATGCATCACCAGCGACGACTGCACCGAGTTCATCGAGCGATAGCCGGAATCGACCCGCTCGATCTCGCGCGCCACCAGCCCGTAGGCCACGTAGCTCGCGTTGGCGCAGCCATATTCTTCCGGCAGCGTGATACCGATCAGGCCGAGTTCGCCCATCTCGTTGAAAATCTCGCGGTCGGTCTTCTCCTCGAGATAGGCCTTGGTGACGCGCGGCAGCAGCTTGTCCTGCGCGTAGGCGCGCGCGGTGTCGCGGATCATGCGCTCGTCTTCGGTGAGCTGCTCATCCAGCATGAACGGATCGTCCCATTGGAAAGCCACCGAGGAGGACGGCTTGTCCTTGGTCTGAGGGCGCACACTCATGAAACATCCTTTCGCAAGATTGCGTAATTAGTCGCCCACCAAATTAAAGCGCTATCAGCCGAAGTGCAATTGAATTGGCGCTTTCGGGTTCCGTCATCCGGCCTGCGTTAACGCGCTGAAACCGAACGACGGCACCGGAGGCCGGGCTACTTTTCCAGCCGCTCGTTGGAAATGATCTCGATGCCGAAGCCCGACAAGTCCCTTATAGTCGTGCACCGAAGACGTAAGATTGCGGATCGAAGTGACGCCGAGATCGCGCAGGATCTGCGCGCCGACGCCGACTTCACGCCACTGCTTGTTGCGATCGGCTTCGGCCGATTTCGACTCGCCGACCGGTTCGAGCGGAACGCCGGCGGCGCCATCGCGTAGATAAACCAGGACGCCGCGATTGGCCTTCTTGAAATGCTGCAGCACCGCCTGCATCCGCGCCGGGCCGGTGGTAAAGAGATCCTTGACGATATTGGGCTTGTGCAGCCGGGTCAGCACGTTCTTGCCGTCGCCGATGCCGTTATAGACGAACGCGGCGTGGGCGATGGAATCGAACGGCGAGCGATAGGCGTAGCCCTGCAGCGGCCCGATCGGACTGTCGGTGGTAAAGGTCGCGACCCGCTCGATCAGCTTTTCGCGGGCCTGGCGATATGAAATCATGTCGGCGATGGTGACGTGCTTGAGCTTGTGAACGGCGGCGAACCGCGCCACCTGCTCGCCCTTCATCACGGTCCCGTCGTCGTTCATCAACTCGCTGATGACGCCGACCGGCGGCAGCCCGGTCAGCTTGCAGAGGTCGACCGCGGCCTCGGTATGGCCGGAGCGCAGGAGCACGCCGCCGTCGCGCGCGATCAGCGGGAACACGTGGCCGGGACGGGCAAAATCATTGGCGCCGGCGTTCGGATTGGCCAGCGCCCGGCAGCAGGACGCCCGTTCGTCCGCCGAAATGCCGGTGCCGCCGTCGGGCTTGTAGTCGATCGACACCGTAAAGGCGGTGGTGTGGTTGGACTCGTTGTGCGCGACCATCGGATCGAGCCGCAGCCGGCGGGCGTCGTCGGTGGTGATCGGGGCGCAGACGATGCCGGAGGTGTGTCGGATGATGAACGCCATCTTATCGGCGGTGCACAACGACGCTGCGATGATGAGATCGCCCTCGCCTTCGCGATCGTCGTCGTCGGTGACGACGACGAGTTCGCCGCGGGCAAAGGCTTGCAGAACGTCCTGGATCGGGTCGGCCATCGGAATTCTCGCTGTTGGGAACGGAGCATTAGCCGGACTCGGAACCCCGCGCCAGCATGAATACGCAAGGCAGAACGGCTATCTAAGGCCTACTGGCCGGCGGCCGGGCCGCCCCGATCGGATACCGGGAACGCTCACGGCAGCACTTCGCGGCGCTCGCTGAGCTGCGCGTCCATTTCGGCGCGTTTGTCCTGCAACAGGCCGGCCTCCGCTGCCTCGATCACCTCGAAAAGCGCGTGGGCGTCGCTGAGCCGCGGGACGGTCACGTAGTCCGCGCCGGCGCCGTAGAGATCGCCGACGTCGGACAGCAGATCGGCGGTGGCGACGATCCGGGCCGCGGGATTGAGCGTGCGAACGTGGCGGACCAGTTTCTCATTGTTCGCGCCCTTGAGCAGCGAGTCCGGCACGCTCAGCACGATGATCTCGGCCTTGCCGACCCCGGCATGCAGCAGGGTATCGACGTTGCTGATATCGCCGTAGATCACATGCAGGCCGCGATCCGAAAGCGCCTTGAACACGACGGGGTTGAAATCGACCACGCTGATCTGGCCGAGCAGCAGCGGATTTCGTCGATCGAGTTCGGCAAGCAGCGCGCTGGCTGCGCGAAAAAACCCGAGAATGACGATGCGCCTGCTCTCACCGTGGCCGCCTTGCTCGCCGTTGGCCGCGCCGTCGTAATCGAGATCGCGGACCCCGATCCGTTTCAAGCCGCGGACCGCCATGCGCGTGATGTCGTCGCTGCGCATCATCAAGAAGGTGCTCAGCACCGCCAGCACCACGAAGGCAAAGGAGGCCGCGCTGGACGTCTCGGTCCTGATGTGGCCCGCGGCGACGCCGGTCTGGATCACGACCAGGGAAAATTCGCTGATTTGGGCCAGATTGATCGCCGGGAGCAGGCTGGCGCGCAGGCCTTGTTTCATCAAATAGAGCGAGCCGAACGTCGTCACCACCCGGCTGATGGCGGTGAAGGCGGCGATGATCAGCGCCAAACCGATCACCGAGAGATCGGGGATCGGGATGGTCATGCCCAGCGCAACAAAGAACAGCGTGATGAAGAAATCGCGCAGTGTCGTGACCTTGGCGGTGACGTCGAGCGCATAGGGAAACGTCGAGAGCGATACGCCGGCCACCAGCGATCCCATCTCCCGCGACAGGTTGAGCATTTCGGCGATCTCGCCGATCAGGAAACACCATGCCAGCGCGCCGAGCAGGACCAGTTCGGGGCGGCGCGCGATCTGGTGAAACAGCCGCGGCAGGACATAGCGACTGAGCACCAGGGCGGTCGCCACCAGAACGCCCACCCGCCCCACCGAGAGCAGGATGACGCTGACCTGCAAATTGTCGAGGCTCGGCTGCACCGCCAGAAACAGGATGGCGAAGATATCCTGAAGCACCAGGATACCAAGGGTAATGCGTCCCGGCAGCGTATCGAGTTCGCGTTTCTCGTACAGCACCTTGACGATGATGACCGTGCTGCTCAGGGCGCAGGCGACGCAGAGATAGAGGGCATCGAAGTGCCCGCCGCCGATCGACAGTCCGATCGCGCTAAAGAACAGAATTCCGAGCAGACAGCCACCGACCAGCTGGCCCAGCGCCGCGAACAGGATGACCCTGCCGGCGCGGACGATCTTCTTCAGGTCGATTTCCAGCCCGATCATGAAGAGCATGAAGATCAGGCCGAGTTCGGAGATGACGCTGATCAATTCCTGGGACTTGACCCAGCCCATCCCGAATGGACCAATGAAAAAGCCGGCGATAAGGTAGGCGAGGATCAGCGGCTGTCGGGAAAAATGGGCCAGCAGGCCCAGCCCCCAGGCGAACAGGATACAGTACGTGATATCGCGAATAAGCTCGTGCATGGTTTCAGAATTCCCCTCGTCGCAGGCTAGAGCCCTGAACGAAGGGGTGAAACGAGCAATGTGTCACATCCGAAGGGCGGCCGTTTTGATCGCGGCACTGGCCTGGCTGGCACCTTCGGCATTGTCTCCCGCGCACGCGCAGCAGGGCGAAATCCTTAAAAATTTCGCCAATTCCCTGACCGATCCGCCAACCGGCGATCTCGCCGTAAGCGGCGCTTTCTACGTTCCGGTCTATTCGAGCGTCTCGATGAGCCAGGGCAAGCTGCGTGCCGATTTCTCGGTGACCCTCAGCGTCCATAACGCGTCGGAAACCCGGCCATTGGTTCTCAAGCGCATCGCCTATTTCGACACCGCGGGCAAGATGGTCGAAAGCTATCTCAAATCGCCGATCGCGCTGAAGCCGTTCTCGACCGATCGAGATCTTCATTGCCACCACCGACACCAGGGGCGGAACCGGCGCCAATTTCGTGGTCGACTGGGCCGCCGCCGGCGAAATCGCCGAGCCGGCGGTAGAGGCGCTGATGGTTGGCGGGGTCGGCAGCGGACATTATGCTTTCATCAGCCAGGGCAGACCGATAAAACCGGTCGGCAAGAACTGATCGACAGAAAGCCGGACACCGGCTCTCTCAACAAAAAAATACGACGGGAGCGAACGGCCATGACATCGGCGACCCTATTCGACTTCACACCTTTGCTGCCGGCGGGTCTGCCGGCCCCCGCGGCCAAATGGACCGGGCTCGCCAAATACAGTTTCATCGGCGGCAACAACGACCCCGACCAGGTGCCGGTCGAGGGGTTGATCGCCGCGGTCAATGCCGTCCTCAACCGCGAAGGCCAGTCGCTCGCGACCTACGGACTCGCCAGCGGCCCGCAGGGCTATCGTCCGCTGCGTGACTTCATCGCCGCCAAGCTCAAGCGCGACGCCGACATCAACTGCGCGGCTGACGACATCCTGGTGGTCTCGGGTTCCCTGCAGGCGCTCGACCTCGTCAACCAGTCGCTGCTGGCGCGCGGCGACACCGTGATCATGGAGCAGGAGACCTATCAGGGTTCGCTGAACCGGCTGACCCGGCTTGGCGTCAATGTGGTCGGCATTCCCCTCGACCAGGACGGCATGCGGATGGATGTGCTGGCCAACGCGCTGGCCGACCTCAAGGCCCGCGGCATCACCCCGAAATACATCTACACCATCCCGACCGTGCAGAACCCGACCGGCACCATCATGCCCAAGGCGCGACGCACGGTACTGTTGAGATTGGCGCAGGAATACGGCGTGCCTGTCTTCGAAGACGATTGCTATGCCGACCTGATCTGGGATGGCAAGCGGCCGCCGGCGATTTACGCGATGAGCGAGACTCAAAACGTCATCCATATCGGCTCGTTTTCGAAGTCGATCGCGCCGGCGCTTCGCGTGGGCTACATCGTGGCTCCGTGGGCGATGCTGTCGCGGATGCTGGCGCTGAAGACCGACGCCGGCTCCGGCGCGCTGGAGCAGATGGTGCTGGCTGAATATTGCGCGCCGCATTTCGCCACCCATGTGCCGAAACTGACGCGCGGGCTGCGCGCCAAGCTCGACACGCTGATGGAAGCGCTCAACGAGCAGTTCGGCACCGCGGCCGAATTCGAAGACCCCAAGGGCGGCATCTTCCTGTGGGTGAAGCTGCCCGACAACGTCGACACCCTCAAACTCTACCAGGCTGCGCTGGCCGCCGGAGTGGCGATCAATCCGGGGCCTGAATGGTCGACCAACAAACCCTATGCCGGCAGCCGTTTGCGGCTGTGTTTTGCCAGCCCGACGCATGAGCAGATCCGCGAAGGCGTGGCGGTGCTGGCCGACGTTTGCCGCCGCGAATTCGGCGTGCCCGAGCGCAGCGCCAATATCGAGAAGCGGGCGCGAAGCTGACGACCGCCGGCCTTCGGCCGGCGCCCCTCCTCCAATACTTCAAAAAAGGGCCGAAGAGCCCGCATGGGAGACGTCACAATGTCAATTCGTGTTCTCGCCGCCGCGTTTTGCCTGATGGCCTCGACGGCAGCCTTCGCCGAAGACCCGCTGCCGCGCGGCAAGCCCGAGGATGTCGGGATGTCGTCGGAGCGGCTGGCGCGGATCAGCACCGTGCTGAAAGCCGATATCGAGGCCGGACGGATTCCCGGCGCCGTGATCGCCGTTGCCCGCCATGGCAAGCTTGTGATGCTCGACGCCTATGGCTGGCGCGACAAGGCGGCCAACCTGCCGATGACCACCGACACCATCTTCAACATCGCCTCGATGACCAAGCCGATGACCACGGTCGGCGCGCTGATGCTGTACGAACAGGGCAAGATCCTGATCGACGATCCGCTCAGCAAATATTTTCCGAAATTCGCCAACATGAAGGTCGCGGCGCGCGACGCCAATGGCGAGCCGACCGCCGACACCGTGCCGGCCAATCGTCCCATCACCATCCAGGACTTGCTGCGCCATACGTCCGGCATCATCTATGGCGGCCGCGGCAATACGCTGGTGCACAAGATGTATCCAGCCGGCAGCGGCGACGCCTCGCATGATTACGATGGCCACGCGTTCATGGACAAACTCGCGACACTGCCATTGCTGTACCAGCCGGCGACCGTGTGGGATTACGGGTTCGGGCTCGACATCACCGGCCAGATCATCGAGGGCATCAGCAAGCAGACGCTGGGGCAATATCTGCAGGCCAATTTATTCGCGCCGCTCGGCATGACCGACACGGGCTTTGCGATCTCGCCCGACAAGGCCTCGCGCTACGCCAAGCCTTTGCCGGCCGATCCCGATACGGGCAAGGCGCAGGCGCGCAGTCCCGAATTGACCCAGAAGCTGGGATTCGAATGCGGCGGCGGCTGCGCGGCCTCGACCGCGTCGGACTATCTGCGCTTCGCGACCATGCTGATAAATCGCGGTCAGGTCGGCGAAGCCCATTTGCTCGGACGCAAGACGGTCGACTACATGCTGTCTGACCAACTCGGCCCCAACATCAAGAACCTGATTGGCAATGCCGATCCGACCCGCGCCGATTACGGCTTCGGCCTCGGGCTCGCGGTGCGCACCACGCCCGGCGTGGTCCGAATGATGGGATCGGTCGGACAGTTCTCGTGGCCCGGCGCCAGCGGCACTGATTGGTGGGTTGATCCCAAGGAAGAACTCGCCGTGGTGTATATGTCGGCCGCGCCGGGCCCGCTGCGTTGGCATTATCGACAGGCGATCAACGCGCTGGTGTATCAGGCGATTGTCGAGTGATTATTCCGTATCGATGCATGCGTTATGGTGCCGCGGCGGTTGCAACCTGAACGTCTGTTCAGAATTCTCTTCTGCCCGGTCGGGAACGTTACGTGCTGTGTGACGTTACGTTTCCGCTTAACCGAGGAGGACACCTATGAAGAAGATCGCTTACGTGATTGCCGCGCTCGCCACCATTGCCGTCGCGGCGCCTTCCATCGCAAGTGCTGAAACCATCGTGGTCAAGCACGGCGGCATGCATCGGGACTGGCATCCGCACCATCACGACCGCGTCGTGGTCGTCCATCGCGGCCATCATCGCTATTGATCATCTGATGGTCACGAAAATGGCCCCGCAAGGGGCCATTTTTTGTTGTCCGGATTTTTGCTGGTTCGTTCAAGTTCAATCCCAGGCCGGCGCAAACCCCGGCTTCACGAACCGCTGGTCTTTCGGCAACGCCGCGATCGCTTTGCGGTCGTCGTCGTCGAGCTTGACCTTGAGCGCACCGAGATTGGCCTGCTGGCTTTCCGCACGCGATGCTTTCGGAATCGCGGCAACACCGTCCTGATCGAGCAACCATTTCAGCGCCACTTGCGCGGCACTGACATCGTGCTTCTTGCCGATCTCGATCAGGACTTCGTTGGAGGCGGCGCGGCCCTGCGCAAGCGGGCAATAGGCCACCAGCGGGATCGATTTCGATGCGAGATATTTTCGCACCGGCGTCTGGTCGAGCATGACGTGATACTCGATCTGGTTGCAGGCAATCGGGGCCTTGATTTCCTCGACCGCTTGCTTGAGCAGCGCAATGGTGAAATTGGCGACGCCAATCGCGCGGGTACGGCCCTCTTGCTTGAACTTCATCAGGGTCTCCAGCACGGCAGCGAGATTCATGCCGGGCGACGGCCAATGCACGAGATAGAGATCGACATGGTCGAGCTTCAGTTTGCCGAGGCTGGTGTCGAACGCCTTTCGGATCGCATCGGGTGCGAGGTTTTCATGCCAGACCTTGGTGGTGACATGCAGATCCTTGCGCGCGATGCCGGAACCGGCAATCGCCGGACCGATGGCTTCCTCATTGCCGTACATCTCGGCGGTGTCGATGTGACGGTAGCCGAGCCCGAGCGCGCTCTCGACCGCGGCGCGGCAGACGTCGCCCTGCATCCGAAAAGTGCCAAGCCCGAGCCGTGGCAGGCTGATGCCTTGGGTTGTGAGATTTTCCATGAGTGCTCCTGAAAGACTAAGCGCGACCAGAGGGGCCGGCCGGCAGCGCCCGAGCGGCGCTTTTGGTTGGAATTGAGAAAAATACCACAGGCTTGATAGCCTGCCCTACCCCGGTGGTCCAAATCAACAGCGCGTTGATCGCGCGGTCGCAACATCAGGATCCGCCTCGGGGCTTACTGGCGCTGCCAGTTGCAGATGCCACCGCTCCGGCAGGGCCAAACCTGAACCCTTGTGTCGGAGGCCTGGGCGTCGAGCGGATTGCCGTGCTGCTGACGGGCCAGTTTCACCCGCGAAGCGCCGCGCGGCTTCGCTACCCGTGCAGCCACCCTGGCGCTGCGAGAATACAGTTCGGCATCAGGGTTGCCGGCATCGGCCTTGTCGGCAACGACCTTGTCGGGAGCCGGCTTGTCGGGAACGGAGTTGGTCTCTGCACGCGCCTGTTGACCGGCATCGCCCGAGGCATCCTCGATCGTGACCGGCGCAAATTGGGCTGTCGGCCCCAGCCGCTTCGGCGACAGCACCGCCGTCGGTAGATCCAGGCCGAGAAAATCGTTCGGCCTGTATTCGCCGGGCTGGGATTCCGCCGCCGATCGACATTCCGCCCCACGCCAGAAATGCGGCGCAAATGGCGACGTTACATGTCTTTCGCGCGATCGCGATTTTCTGAATCATCTGAGATCTTCTGAAGCTAATGCCCGACATCGTCCGATGTAGGAAGCGGCCACGATTAGCGCCAGACGAAATTGCCGGCACGGTTACCAGTGGTAGAAGCGTGCCCGCTCAATTAGTTCCGAAATCATTTGCGATTTACGATTTCAGCCGCCGGTCGCAAAACCCGGATAGAGAGTCATACCACCGTCGACATAAAGGGTGGTGCCGACGACGTAATCGGATTGATCAGACGCCAGCCATACCGCGGCGCGCGCGATGTCTTCGGGTTCCCCGATCCGGCCATAGGGCACCAATGTCATCAGTGCGTCATAGGCTGCCTTGGTGTTCCATGCCTCGGTGTTGATCGGCGTTCGGATCGCGCCCGGCGCGATCGCGTTGACGCGGATCCGCTTCGGCGCGACTTCCTGCGCCAGGCTCTCCATCAGCAATTTGATGCCGCCCTTGGAGGCCGCGTAGTTGGCATGGCCGGCCCATGGGATTTCCTGATGCACCGAACTCATGCAGATGATCTTGCCGGCGGCGCTCGACACCGACGGCACCACGCCGCGGCGGGTGAATTCTCGCACCGCCTCGCGGGCGCACAGAAACTGCCCGGTCAGGTTGACGTCGAGCACCTTCTGCCATTGCGCCAGGGTCATCTCGTGGAATGCCGAATCGCGCTGCAGGCCGGCATTGCTGACCAGGATATCGATGGTCCCGAATTCCTTCATCATCGCCGCAAACATCGCCGCGACTTCTGTCTTCCGAGGAAACGTCCGCCTTGTGGGCGTAGGCCTTTGATGCCGGCCTTCTTGATTTCCTCGACCACCGCATTGGCCGCGTCATCGCCGGACACGTAGTTGACCACGACATCGGCACCCGCCTGTCCCAACGCGATCGCCACGCCCTTGCCGATTCCGGAATTGGCGCCGGTCACCAGCGCTTTCTGGCCGCTGAGCAATTTGTGAACCGCGACAGGCGGCGCGGTGGATTCGGTCGGGGGCGTGTTGGTCGGGCTCATCGGCGAACTCCAATTGAGAGAGCTGAGTGCGTCTTCCTGATCCGACAGCAAAGACCAGTCCAGCGCAGAGAACAAGGCCGGGCATCGCGCCCGGCCTTGCCTAACTTTGCATATCCGATCACTTCTCGGCGCGCGACGGGATCGCCGGTCGGCACATTATCCCTTGGCGAAGGGAACCGCGATGAACCGGGTCGCATCCGCGGTTTTCACCCGCATCAGGACGCTGTTCTTGCCGCTGTCCTTCGCCGCCGACAGCGCGGCGCGGACGTCGCCCACGTTGGAGACATTCTTGCCGCCGACATTGAGGATGATGTCGCCGGTCTGGAAGCCGTGTTCGGCCGCCGGTCCCTGCGGATCCACCCCGGTCACCACGACGCCCTTGTCGCCGGAACCGTCGACCTCGGCCGCCGGAGCCAGTTGCAGGCCGAGACGGGGCGTGCCCGCGACTTGCTTCTGCTGGTCGTCGGCATTGGCCTGGCGGTCGTTCGGCATTTCGGTGAGCGCGACGGTCACGGTCTTGGTGTCGCCCTTGTGCAGGATGTCGAGCTTGACCGACGATCCCGGTGCGATCGTGCTGATATTGCGGGCAAGATCGCGGGCATCCTTGACCTCGGCGCCGTTGACCGCGGTGATGACGTCGCCCGCCTCGATGCCGGCCTTGGCCGCCGGGCTGCCGTCCTGCGGATTGTCGACCATCGCCCCCCTCGCCTGCTTCAAGCCGAGGCTGTCGGCGATGTCGGCCGTGACCGGCTGCACCTGAACGCCGAGCCAGCCGCGGGTGACATAGCCCTTGTCCTTGAGCTGGGCGACCACGAGCTTGGCGGTGGCGGCCGGAATGTCGAAGCCGATGCCGACCGAACCGCCCGACGGCGAGTAGATCGCGGTGTTGACGCCGATCACGTTGCCGTTCATGTCGAACGCCGGACCGCCGGAATTGCCCTTGTTGATCGGCGCGTCGATCTGGACGTAGTCGTCATAGGGGCCCGGCGCCGATGTCGCGGCCGCGCGCCGAAACGATGCCGGCGGTGACGGTGCCGCCGAGGCCGAAGGGATTGCCGACCGCGACCACCCAGTCGCCGACCCGCGGCGGACGCGTCCGCGAACTTCACATAGGAGAAGTCCTTCTTGCCATCGACCTTGATCAGAGCGAGGTCGGTCTTCTTGTCGGTGCCGATCACCTTGGCGGTATAGATGGTGCCGTCATCGGTGGTGACCTGGACCGATTGGGCGTGATCGACCACGTGGTTATTGGTCACGGCGTAACCATCGGGCGAAATGAAGAAGCCCGAGCCTTCGCCGGTGATCACCTGATGCCGCTGCGGCATGCCGTTCTGGCCGCGGAAGCCGAACTGCCGCTCGAATTGCTGGAACGGCGAACCGGACTGATCGACGGTCGGAATCCATCCGCTCGTTCTCGCGCGACACCGAGGCGCCCTCCGCATCGCCGTCGATCTTGACGCGCACCGAAATGACGGCGGGCTTCACCTTGGCGACGAGATCGCCGAAGCCCGGGTTGGTGGCGGTGGTTTCGGCCGCGTGCGCCGACGAGGTCCAGCCGGCATTGAGCGGCAGATATCCGCCGGGGCCGGTAGCGAGCACCGCCAGGCTAAGGCCGGCGGCGGAAGCCAGCAGCGCCAGCCGGCGCGGTCTTAGAACTTTACGCGATGTCGGATTGGTATTCGATCGTTGGTCCATGTGGCATCTCCAGTGTTAAGCGGCGGGACGATTCCGTTTCGAAATTCCCTCCGCCCAACATGGCGCGGCGACATTACGTGGTCCTTTTCTGGCGATTAACGTTTAGCAAGAACTGTGCGACCAACCACCGCAGCTGATCGCATGAACGATCTGTAACGCAACGGTTTTCGTCGCGCCTTGTTGCAGCGCACGACGCATTCGAAGGCCGGCGGCGCCAGGCTTCATCGAGCCGCCGCGCAGCATATTCCCGGCGGCGGCGATCTTGTGTAGTTTGCTCAGACTTCAGGTCAGGGGCTCAGATCAACGCCAATACGGGACCTTCGAATTGACGCCGAGATTTTTGATGTTTATCGGGTTTTTGATCTCGATGACTCCAGCATCGGCGCTGGACTTCAGGAGCAATCTGAAGGCCGCGCCGCGTAACCTTGCGCTGATGGCGCCGAACGATCCGGTCAGCGAGCAGTGCCGGCGCATCGATTCCTCCGAGGCCAAGACCTTCGTGCCGGTTCGGCTGCACCTGACCTTCCACGATGATTTCGACGAGCATCCGCTGGCGGACGGCAAATGGGCGTCGCATTACGCCGGCGGCGCCGCCTGGCCGGAAGCGCGCTATTGGGGCGGCGACGGCTCCGACTTCAGGCGCAAGACCGCCTACAATGGCGAGCAGCAGATCTATGTCGATCCGCGCTACTGCCGGCACGCGCCGCGACGCCGCTCGGGCTCGACCCGTTCAAGGTCACCAACGGCATTCTGTCGATCGTCGCCAGCCGCACGCCGCCAGAACTGAAACCGGTGCTGTTCAACAACGAATACATCTCGGGCATCCTGACCACGCAGAGCGCGTTCTGCGCAGAAATACGGATATTTCGAAATCCGCGCCAAGATTCCCGATCGGCACCGGGGTTTGGCCGGCGTTCTGGCTGCTCGCCAATGACGGCGGCTGGCCGCCCGAGATCGACGTCATGGAAGGCCGCGGCCAGCAACCCGGCGACCTCGTGATGACGACGCATTGGCGGATCCGGCCACCGGCTTCGTGCATCCTGCGGCATGGATTTCCAGCGGCCGGACGCCTCGATCAATTTCCATGATTACGGCGTGCTGTGGCAGCCGGACCGCATCATCTACTTCATCGACCGCCAGCCGGTGTCGGAGATCAAGGTCCCGGTCGGCTTCGACGATCCGATGTACATGATCGTCAATCTGGCGATGGGCGCGAAGAATTTCCAGGGCGTCGGCTTCGTCGACGGCAAGTCCCCGAACGTGGTCGAATTCCAGATCGACCGGATTTCCGCCTATCAAATCGATCCGTACTAGGCATGGTGGAGTCACATTTGCGGGTGGGACCGACGGGAGAAGGCAATGTTGGGTAAGTTCTCGCGTCGGCATTTTGCCAAACTGGCGGGCTTTTCCGCGCTCGGACTGGCGGCGGCGCCGGCGAAGTCCGCCGAGGCCGAAGCCGGCAATGCGATCCGCACGCGCCGGCGCCGTTCCCCAAGGGATTTCTGTGGGGCACCGCCACCTCGGCCTATCAGATCGAAGGCGCGGTCAGCGAAGACGGCCGCGGCCCGTCGATCTGGGACACCTTTGCCCATACGCCGGGCAAGATCGACGATCACAGCAACGCCGACCGCGCCAACGATCACTATCACCGCTACAAGGAAGACGTCGGCCTGATCAAGGCGCTCGGCGCCAAGGCCTACCGGTTTTCGATCGCGTGGCCGCGGGTATTTCCGGAAGGCAGCGGCGCGCCAAATCCCAAGGGTCTCGATTTCTACGACCGGCTGGTCGACGAACTGCTGAAGAACGATATCGAGCCCTATGCGACGCTTTATCACTGGGATCTGCCGCAGGCGCTGCAGGACAAGGTCGGCGGCTGGCAATCCAGCGAAACCTCGAAGGCATTCGGCGATTACGCCGGCTATGTCGCGGAGCGCCTGACCGATCGGGTCAAGAACATCTTCACCGTCAACGAAGCCGGACGGTTCGTGAATTTCGGCTATGGCTGGGGCATCGACGCGCCCGGCCTCAAGCTGCCGGTGGCCGAGCTGAACCAGGTCCGCCACAATGTCGCGCTCGGCCACGGGCTCGCGGTGCAGGCGATCCGCGCCAGGGGCCGCGCCGGGCGTCAAGGTCGGCCCGGCCGAGAACATCGCGGCCTGCGTGCCGGCGATCGATACGCCGGAGAACATCCGCGCCGCCGAGATCGCGACCCGCGAATTGAACGCGGGCTTTCTCGGCGTGATCCTGGAAGGCAAATACACCGACGGCTTTCTGGACCTATGCCGGCAAGGACGCGCCGAAATTCACCGCCGACGAATTGAAGATCATCTCTACCGCCGATCGATTTCGTCGGCCTCAACATCTACGCGCCGCAGTTCTACGTCGTCAGCCAAGGACCGCGCGCCGGGCTTCGACGTGCTGCCGTTCCCGGAATCGTTTCCGCACATGAATTCCGAATGGCTGCGGATCGGGCCCGGAGACCGCCTATTGGGTGCCGCGGATCGCCGCCAAAATCTGGAACATCGAGACCATCTATATCAGCGAGAACGGCACCTCCTCGGAAGACAAAGTGTCCGCCGACGGCAATGTCTACGATCTCGACCGCGTCATGTACCTGCGCAATTATCTGACCCAGTTGCAGCGCGCGACCGCCGAAGGCGTGCCGGTGCGCGGCTATTTCCTGTGGAGCCTGATGGACAATTTCGAATGGATCTTCGGCTTCGAACAGCGCTTCGGGCTGTACCGGGTCGATTTCGAAACCCTGGCCCGGACGCCCAAGCTCAGCGTCGTCGTTCTATCACGACGTGATCGCGAAGAACGCGATCGGGGCCTGAGGCAACGAGATCAAAAACGGTGAGCCTCCATCAAAAACCGTAAAGCGAGGCCGGATTATCGACCAGGATTTTCTTGCGGGTCTTTTCATCCGGCACGCAGCGCATGAACAAGGGTATCAGGACGTCCTCCGCCGGGAAGGTTTCCGGGGTATGGCCGACATGAGGCCAGTCCGAACCCCATACCAGCCGGTCCGGATTGGCCTGCACCAGAGCTTGCATGAAAGGCGCGGTGTCGGCATAAGGCGCGCCCTGCCTTGTATTGCGGTCGGCGCCGGATAATTTGCACCAGTACCGGCCGGTCTTCAGCCGTTCGCAGAATTTTTGGAAGCCGGGATAGTCGACGCCCTTGTCGGTCATGGTCCGGCCCATGTGGTCGATCACGAACTTCAATGGCAGCTTTTCGAGTTGCGGAGCAAGCTCGTCGAGGTCGCCGGTTTCGATCCACAACTGGGCGTGCCAGCCGCGTTCCGCCAGCCGCGGCGCGAGGGTCATCAGATCTTCGAGGTTCATCCCGCCGGTCGAGACCACCTTGCCGTCCTGCTTGAGCAGGTTGATGCGAGCGCCCTTGAAGCCGGCGCCGGTCAATTCGTCCAGCCGCCGATCGCTGACATCCCGCTTGAGGATTGCAACGCCGCGCAGCCGCTCCGGGTAGCGGCGAAGCGCGTCCAGCGTCACTTCATTGTCGGCGCCGGCGGCCAGCGCATGGACGATGACGCCGCGCGCCACGCCGATCCTGTCCCACAACGCAAACAGCGATTCGACCGGATTGGCCTCTGTCGGCGAAAACCGTCCTTCGCTCTGGGCCGGGAACCGGTCAAACGGCCCGTAGATGTGAACGTGGCAATCGGAACTGCCTTCGGGCAATCTGATCGTGGTTTCGCCGGCGACGGTCATCACAATTCTCCTTCAAACACCGAGATAGGCTTCCTGAATATCGGCCGCATTGGCGATTTCGCCGGCCGTCCCCTCGCGAACGATCCTGCCGACCCGCAGCACATAGGCGCGGTCGGCGATCTTGAGCGCGGCGCGCATGTTCTGCTCGACCAGCAATGTCGCGATGCCCCGCCTGCGCAGATCCGCAATCGAGGCCAGGACGAATTTGGTCAGGATCGGCGAAAGTCCGAGTGACGGTTCATCGAACAGGATCAGCCGCGGCCGCGCCATCAGGCCGCGTCCGATGGCGAGCATCTGCTGTTCGCCGCCGCTCAAGCCGCCCGCCAACTGGGCGATGCGTTCCTGCAGCCGTGGAAACATCGCCATGATGTCGCTGACGCTGAAGGACGGACCGCCGCCATCGGCGTCCACGATTCGAAGGTTGGCCTCGACGGTCATATCCGGAAAAATCTCGCGGCCTTCCGGCACATGGCTGATTCCGAGCCGGCTGGTCTGCCACGGCTTTCGGCCATTGATGTGCTTGCCGTCGAGCATGATCGCCCCGCCTCCGATCGGCAGCACCCCCGAAATCGCGTTCAACAGCGTCGTCTTCCCCGCGCCATTGGCGCCGAGGATCGCGACAATCTCGCCGGCCTTTACCGAAATCGAAACCTGTTTCAGCGCGGCGACCTTGCCGTAAGCCGCCGAGATGCCGTCGACCTGCAGCAGATCAGTCATCTTCGGCTCCGAGATAGGCCCTGACGACTTCGGGATGCCTGAAGACCTGCTCAGGCGCATCGACCACAACGGGACGGCCGTCGACCACGACGAGTGCCCGACCGCACAGCGCCTTGATCACCGTCATGTCGTGCTCGACGATAACAACGGTACGGCCCGGTGCGATCGCCTGCACCAGCTTAATGAAATCGGCGGTCTCACGCCCGTTCATGCCGGCCGCGGGCTCGTCGAGAAACAGGACCTTTGGATCGGACATCAGCGCAATGGCAACCGCCAGCCGGCGCTGCACGCCATAAGCCAGCACGTTCGCGATGCGGTCCCGGTCGTCGGCGAGGCCAGACAGGGCGATGACCTGATCGGCCTTGGCCTCGAAGGCGTCGCGCTCGGCGCGATAGCTGCCGAGACCGAACATGCGGCCGATTACCGAATGATGGAATTTCGCATGGTAACCGTAGCGCAGATTGTCGGACACCGTTGCCTCGCCGAACACGGCGGTGCGTTGGAACGTGCGGCCGACACCCTCGCGGGCGACACGGTCCGGGTCCAGCGCGGAAACGTCCCGGCCGAGAACCTCGATCTGGCCGCTGGTCGGCTTGGTGATGCCGCAGAGGATATCGAACAAGGTCGACTTGCCGGCGCCGTTCGGCCCGATAATGCCGAACACTTCGCCATCCTCGATCGAGAGCGACACACCGTCGAGTGCGACCACCCCGCCATAGCGTTTGCGGATGTCCGTTGCCTTGACGGCGATCGCGCTTTTTTCGTCAGCGGGCATCGGAGACATCCCCGCCCGTCCGGATCCGTTCGCTCAGCCGTTTCGCGATCAGGTACAATCCGCCCGGTGCGAAAATCATGATCACGACGATGGCGCTGGAAAACACCAGGATGCGAACATTGGGATCCATGTTCAGGTAATACGGCACGACACTGAATATCGCCGCGCCGATGATGGGCCCGCCCAGCCACCCGGTGCCGCCGATCAACACCATCAGCAGCGCATCGACGGTATTGCTGACCGAAAACACCTCCGGCGTCACGATCTGGGTGTAGGGTACACACAAAGCCCCGCTGAGCGCTGCGATCGGCGCGCTGAGCACGAACGCCTTGAGCCGCTCGCGAAACACGTCGACGCCGACCGACCGCGCCAGATGGCGGTTCTGCCGGATGCTCTCGATCGCCGAGCCGAATTTTGAATATTTGACCGCGACCAGCAGCAGGAGCGTGAGCAGCAGAATAACGGCCGTCGCGAAGAAGTAACTCCTGGGGTCGACCAGCAACAGCGGACCCAGCTTGATCGGCGGAAAGCCGAAAATGCCGAGCGGGCCATCGGTAAGATCGGTCAGGTTCAGCGCCGCGACCATCGCCACCCCGGAGAGGCCCCATGACACGATCGAAAAATACGCGCCGGTCAGCCTCAGGGTCAGCCAGCCGATGATGGCGGCGGCGACGATCGAAACCGCCATGCCCAGCGCAGCGGCGGCTTCGAACGAAAGCCCGTACTTCACCATGCCGATGCCGACGGCATAGGAGCCGATGCCGAAGAACACGCATTGCCCCAGCGGCACCTCACCCAGGCCGCCCAGCATGACGTTGATGCTGAGCGCAAACAAGGCAAACGCGCAGGTGTAGCCGGCCAGGGTGACGAAGAAGACGTTGTTGACCACAAAGCCGAACAAGGCGATCGCAACCATCGCGGCAACGACGGTCAGGATCAGGGATCGTCGCGCAGCCTTGCGCGATCCAATTGCCGACATGGCGGGCGTTGCGATGGCTTTGACGGAAGACGATTGCGACATGGTCAATGCCTGTGCAGCTGGGCTTTGCCCATCAGTCCCTGCGGCCACAGCAGCAGAATCGCGATCACCAGGACCCATCCAAGCGCCGGGGTCCACGATACCGACACATAGGTTTCGAACAGCGCGTTGGCGACACCGACCAGGATGGCTCCCAGCATGGCGCCGGAGATACTGCCCATGCCGCCGAGGATCACCACCGTAAAGCCGGTGATCAGCGTCGGATTTCCCATCGTGGGATATGCCGTAACGATCGGCGCCAGCAACGCGCCGGCCAATCCGGCCGCCGCAACGCCGACGACAAAAGACAGGCTTCTGATGACCGGCACGTTGATTCCGGAATAGAGCGCGCCGCGCGGGTTCTGGGCCACCGCCAGCACCTGTTGTCCTCTGACGCGTGTAGCGCAGCCACGCGGCAAAGCCGGCGAGCACCACGACCGATGCCAGGAGGATGAAGATGCGCTGGCCCGCGATCAGGATGCCGAATGCAGTCCATGTGCTCTGGGCAAATGGCGAGCTGATCGGATGCGGATCAGGTCCGAAAATAAGGATCAGCCCCGCCACCAGCGCCTGCCCAGTGGCGAACGTCACGATCAGCGAGCCGTGGTTGTTCTCGCCCTGATAGATGGCGCGGCGGATCACGACATATTCAGTCACGAAAGCGACCAACGCCACGATTACGACCGCCAGCGGCAACGTCGCGAGATACGGCACGCCCCACATGTTCAACGCCAGTACCGCGTAAGCTCCAATCGCAAAGAACGCGCCATGCGCGAAATTGGCGATGTGGAGAATGCCGAACACCAGCGTCAGCCCGACCGCGATCACGGCATAGCTGGTTCCGAGCACCAGGCCGTTCGCGAGCGTCTGCAGAAGTAGATTCATGGATTCCCTGCCGCAGACCGCAACCTAGTTGGTCTTCATCAGTTCGAGCTGGGCCAATTGCCCATCCTTGACCTGCTGGATGAAGAAATACGGCGCATGGGCACGGCCTTTGGCGTCGAATTTGAGCTCGCCGCGCGGCGTCGGCCACACATTGTCGCGAATGGTCTTCGATATCTTTTCGTAGTCGCTATCGCTGCCGGCCTTGTCCATCGCTGCCGCGATCAGGTGCACGGCCTCGTAGATCACCAGATTGCCCTTGCCCGGGCTGACATTATATTTCTTGGTGTAGGCGTCGACGAACGCCTTGCTGGCTTCGGTCGGCGCCGGCACCATGAATATCTCGCCGGTGATGACGCCGTTCATGGCCCCTTCCGATGGCGCCAGCATGCCGGGAACGATCACGCCGGGCGACATCACTTCCTTTGGAAAGCCACCGAGCTGCCGGATCTGCTTCCACAATTGGGCGGCTCGGGCCGGATAAGCGTCGGCCACATAGAGCATGTCCGGATTGAGTGACTTGATCTTGGTGATGATCGAGGTGAAATCGTTGGTATCGGCATCGTAGGTCGAAACGTTGACCAGCTCGATGTTGGCGTCCTTGAGCTTTTCCTTCAGCAACTCGAGCACGGTCTTGTTGAACTCGGTGTTCTCCCCCATGTAGGCCACCGTCTTCGGCTTCAGCGTGTTGACGATGTAATCGTTGAACGCGCCGGCATTGCCCGACACCGTATTGTTGATCTGGAACAGCCACGGGCTGCCCTGGTTGGTGATGGCATCGGCCTGCGCGGCGGCGTTGACATGCAGGATTCGATTGCGCGTCACCGACAATTCCGCCAGCACCACCGACGAATTGGTGCCGCCGGTAATGGCATTGACCCGATTGACCGACATCAACTTCTGGACCGCGGCGACGCCGCCTTGCGGCGAGCCTTTGTCATCCTCGTAGACAAGTTCGATCTGGCGCCCGCCGAGAATACCGCCCTTGGCGTTGATCTCCTCGGCCGCCAGTTCGGCGCCGCGCTTGGTGTCGAGGCCGTAGGTCGCCGCCGCTCCCGAGAACGGCGCGGCAATGCCGATCCGGATCGGATCGGCGGCGTAAATCGGGTTTGCGGACAGCAAGCCCGAGACAAGCAGCGTGACGGCGGCACTTAAACGAAACGACATTGATCGGCCTCTTCGGGGTTCGGCTAATTCGGATCAGGCAGCGAGGGTGCGGCGGAACATGGCAAACAGACGTTCCCAGTGCCGCTCAGTGCTGGGCTTGTGAAACAATCGTCGCGCCGGAAACGCAAAACCGTGCTCGGCTCCGGGATAAATCTCGATGCGCGAATTGATCCCGCTCTTGTCGAGGATCTGTCGGAGTTCCACCAAAGTCTCGGCCGGCACATAATCGTCGTGCTCGGCACAGGCGAAGTACATTTCGCCCTTGATTTTGCCCGCTAGCAGATGCGCGGAGTCCGGCTGGTCCGTGATCAGGCGTGCGCCATAGACCGACGCGGATGCCGCCACCCGCTCCGGAAAGGCGCCGGCGTTGCGAAACACGAAACGGCCGCTCATGCAGTAGCCGACGATACCGAGCTTGCCTGGACGTGCCGCCGGATCGGTATCGAGAAAGTCAAAAACCGCCTGGGTGTCCTGTTCCACCATGGTATTGGTGAGACTGCGGTTGAGCTTCCACATCCAGGCGAGCTTATCTTCATAGGCTGGATCGTGCAGGCGGTTGGCGTCGAGATCGACCGAGCGCGCCAGGCGGTAATAAAGGTTCGGCATGATCACGTAATAGCCGACGGTCGCGATCCGGCGGCACATGTCGCACAGCTCTTCGCGTACCCCGACCGAATCCATATAGAAAATGACGACCGGGAACGGCCCGTCGCCGTCGGGACGGAAGATGTAGCTGTTCATCGTCCCGTCTGGCGTCTTGATATCTATGGCGGCTTCCAGCATCGCCCGCTCCCTTTAGTTTCTTCTTATTGGCGCTGTGATTCACGGCGCGCACCGCAGTATGGAACGGGCGGCACTTCCGATCCAGCAATTTCGGATGGAGTTTGCACGGCGCCAGTTTTCGCCGCTTCCGTGCGGCGGAAAATTTCGCTGTCTCATCATCCGAAACGATCGCCGAGACGCCGTCGTCCGATGGCGGCATACGCCGAAGCGAACCTGACGCCTATTGAGCTTTTAGTCGCAGCCGCTGCTCAGCGTCTCGTTCAGCTATCATCGATCGAGATCAGCGCGGCGTTGCCACCTGACGCTGATGTGTTGATCGTGATCGTCTGTTCGGTTGCAAACCGCGCCAGATAATGCGGACCGCCCGCCTTGGGCCCGGTGCCGGACAGGCCACAGCCACCGAATGGCTGCACTCCGACCACCGCGCCGATCATGTTGCGATTGACGTAGATGTTGCCGATCGGCAGTTGCGTCACCCGCGCCACCACGTCATCGATGCGGGAATGCAACCCGAAGGTCAGGCCATATCCGGATTTCTGGATGGCCTGCAGCACGTTCTCCATCTCTTCGGCGCGATAACGCACCACGTGCAGGATCGGGCCGAATACTTCCTTGTCGAGCGCCTGCACCGAATCCAGTTCAAAGATATGCGGGGCCACGAACGAACCGTCGGCTGGCGCGATACCGGCGTAATGTGTCCGCGCGCTCGCTTTCATTTCGTCAACATGCGCAAGCAGCCGCGACTGGGCCTCCCGGTCGATCACCGGGCCGATGTGCACGGACACGTCGCGTGGGTCACCGATCTTCAACTCGCGGACGGCGCCCGCGATCATCCCGATGACATGATCGGCAATATCCTCCTGCACGCACAATAACCGCAGCGCCGAACAGCGCTGGCCGGCGGAGCGGAAGGCGGATGCGAGAACGTCGTCGGTGACCTGCTCGGGCAATGCGGTGGAGTCCACCAGCATCGCATTGATGCCGCCGGTCTCGGCGATCAGCGGCACGATCGCGCCTTGCCGGTTGGCCAGGGTAATGTTGATCGATCTCGCGGTCTCGTTGGAGCCGGTGAACACCACCCCGGCGATCCCTGACAACGCAACGAGGCGCGCGCCGATCCGGCCGTCGCCGGGCAGGAACTGCAACGCAGAGACCGGAACGCCGGCCTCATGCATGATCCGGATTGCCTCGGCGCCGATCAGCGGCGTCTGCTCCGCCGGTTTTGCGACCACGCTGTTGCCGGCCATCAGCGCGGCGCAGATCTGCCCGGTAAAGATCGCGAGCGGAAAATTCCACGGCGAGATCGCGGCAAATACGCCACGGCCGCGGAGCCACAGACTGTTTTGTTCGCCGGTCGGTCCGGGCAATCCCAATTCCCGGTCGAAGAGTTTTGTGCCTTCCACCGCGTAATAGCGACAGAAATCGACCGCCTCGCGGATTTCCGCGATCGCATCGTCGACGGTCTTGCCGGCTTCGGCCACCAGCAAACGCGCGAGGCGTCCCCGCCGCGCCTCGAAGGTGTCGGCGATCCGATTGAGGATCGCGGCCCTGGCCGCCGCTGATGTCGCGCTCCAGGCCACGAAGCCCTTGCCTGCTGCGTCCACCGCGCGATCGACAACGGTTTCATCGGCGTCGATGGTTTGTCCTACAATCAACTGGCTGTCGAACGGACTGACCAGGTCACGGCCGAGGCCGTCGAGTTCCTGGCCATCGATGATCGGCATAGATTTGGCCGGAGCCTGTCCGGAATGCGCGATCTCCGCGAGCAGCGTTTCGAGCGAGACGCGATCGCCAAACTCCACACCACGGGAGTTCGCGCGATCAGGACGGTAAAGTTCCAGGGGACGCGGCAGGGTCGAATGCCGCGCGGCCGCGGGGGTTGCGATGATGTCCGCCGCGCTGGTCAGCAAACTTTCGATCGGAATATCGGCGTCGACCGCAATCGAGACGAAAGACGAATTGGCGCCGTTCTCGAGCAATCGCCGGACCAGATAAGCGAGCAGATCGCGATGGCCGCCGACCGGCGCATAGGTGCGGCAGGCGATTGCGGGCTTGAGTTCGCGCAAGGTCGCATAGAGCGCGTCGCCCATGCCGTGCAATCGCTGGAATTCAAACCCGCCATCGGTGCCGGCCAGATGGACGATATTCGCGACCGTCACGGCGTTATGGGTGGCGAATTGCGGAAAAATTCGTGGCCGCAGCGCCAGCAGCCGCCGGGCGCAGGCCAGGTAATTCAGATCGGTCATCGCCTTGCGCGTGAACACCGGATAATCCTCAAGGCCTCGCTCCTGCGCGCGCTTGATCTCGGTGTCCCAATAGGCGCCCTTGACCAGGCGGACCATGAAGTTGCGGGAATTGGCTTTCGCCAGTTCGGCGACGAAATCGATCACCGCCGCTGCACGCTTTTGATAGGCCTGGATCGCCAGACCAAATCCATCCCAACCGGCGAGCGAGGAATCCGCGACCACTTGCGCGATCACATCCAGCGACAGTTCGAGCCGGTCGGCCTCTTCCGCGTCGATGGTAAAGTTGAGATCGAATCGCCTGGCTTGCTGCGCAAGCTCGATCACGGTGGGAACCAGTTCCCGCAGCACACGGTCGCGGCTGATGGCCTCGAAACGCGGATGCAGCGCCGATAATTTGACCGAGATGCCTGGCCGTTCCGGCAGGGCCCGATTGCCGGCAGCGCTGCCGATGGCCTCGATGGCCGATGCGTAGGATTGCCTGTAACGTAATGCGTCGGACGCCGTGCGCGCGCCCTCGCCGAGCATGTCGAACGAATACCGGAACAAGGCGCCGCTGCCGCGAGCGCGCCCGGTCCAGCGCCTGATCGATGGTTTCCCCTAGCACAAAATGGCCGCCCAGAATTCGCATGGCGCCCCGCGCGGCGGCGCGCACCGCCGGCAATCCCAATCGCCTCGCCAGATTGCGCGCCACGCCTTCCGGGGTCTCACCCGGCGCGATGATTTTCGCGGTGATGCCCAGCGCCCAGGCCGACGCCGTCACCAGCGGCGTATCCGACTTCATGTCGTGATGGATGAAATCGCATTGCCCGAGCTTGTCCTCGATCAGCCGATCGGCAGTCGCGGGATTGGGCACGCGCAGCAACGCCTCGGCCAGCACCATCAGCGCCAGGCCCTCATTGGTCGAGATCGAATATTCCTGCAGAAAATCGTCGATGCCGCCAAGCCGCGACGCTTTGCTTCGAATGCCTTCGATCAGCGACCTTGCGGTGACCCTGATGGCCGCGGCATTGCCCTGCCCGGCCTGATTGAGCAGCTCCGCGGCGATCGCGACGTCGTCCGCCGCAAACGGCGCCTCAAATCGTGGAGGTCGAGAATGATCGGCGTCCATCGGCAGCTCCCGTGAGCTCTTCAGGTAAGCCACCTCGATTCAGATTTCGATAGGCGACCCGCGATCCTATCGCCGATTCGCGACCGGGGATCCCGTCGACCAATCCGTTCGCCGCCGGAATCAACAGCGATTATCGATGGAAGACCCCGACATTGGGTGTGCGAACGGGGGCGGTGCCCAAATTGGTCGGCGGCGGCGTGGGCGGACGCGTGAAAGTCGGCGCCGCCGGACGAAATGGCGCGGCCGACACGCCGAAATTCTTGCCGTATTGCTGCTGAACGCCTGGAATGTTCACGACACCGATCTTGGTATCCCCCGATTTGGCGTCGATCGGCGGCGTGCTGATGGTTGGGTTGACCTTATCGGCTTGCCCCTTCATTTGCTGATTGAGGCACCTCATCGCCTCGGACGGATCGCTTTCCTTGCCGGTGCAGCTGGCCGCCCCGGGGCCATTGGCCGCGCCGCCTCCGCCACTGGGTTTGCCGCCGCCGCTGCTCGAATTTTTAGGAGCCGGAGCTGGAGTGGGCGGCACAGGTGCCACGTCATTGTCGCTGCCCTTGTTCTTGTCATTGCCAATGATGATTCCGGGGAGATCATGAGAACCTCCCTCCTGAGCCTCGGCTCGCGAAATCACGGCGATGGTGGCAAGAAAGAACAGGGCAGTCGGCCGCATCGTGATCTCCTTGGTCTGGCGTCAGCGCTTCCGTCCGGATCCAGTCCGGGTCAGTATTTCCGGTCGCTGATGTGCACCTGCGCGACAAGCGACGACAGTTTGGTATTGAGCGCCGCGATATTCACGGTGCCGATCCGCGACAGGCCGACACATTTGCGGCCGCATCCACGCCCACCCCCGCCACCGGATCCGCCGGCTTCGCCAAATGTCGCGACGGGAACGCTGCCGGTGACCGGATAGCCGCGCGCGAACAGCTTGCTGCGCACCGCCAGGCAATAATTGACCGAGAGAAAGGAGAAGCGTGTTTCGCCATGGCCGGCGCGATATTTCATCACAGCGGTGCAAAGATCGCCGCCAGCCAGACGCCAGGCCGTGGAAAGATAGAGCACGCCGTAATGGATATTGTTTTCAGGTATCGCGAGGTCGGAATTCGTCCCGTTGAAGCCAAGCATCCGCGCCGTCGATGGCAGGATCTGCATCAATCCGATCTCACCGGCGCCGCCGATGGCGTCCGGATTGTAACCGCTCTCCACCGCCATCACGGCTTCAGCGATCTCCGGCGCGAGGCCGCCTTGCGCCGCTTCCTTTTCGACCAGCACGCGATAATGCGCGCGGGCGTCGGACGGCAGCGGCGACGGCTCAGCCCGTTTGAGCGAAGCGGCCGGTTTCGGCGGATCATCCAGCTTGGCCGCGCGCGCGGTTCGTGCTGCGGCCGCGGCTTCGGTGGTCTGCTCGGCGTCGCCGGCCGCGGCGAACCGGTCGTCAAACGAAACCGGCGTCACCAATGTCTGGGCCGACGCCGGCCTTGTCGCCACCACGCGAGCAGCGCCAACACAACGGCAGCCCACGGTGTTGGACGCGACCAGGAGGCGCGCGGCGGCAAGGTGCGCGCCGGCGACAGCGGGGTGCGCACCTTCATGTTCTATTCCCCCTGTCGCGATGGATCTTTCGCCCGCAGCGAAAGACGCAGATGCAGAGGCTGCAGCATTTCGGGCGGCGGCGCGCCGACATCACCGTTGACCAGCAACGCGCGCAGATCGCTGATTGCATTGGGGTCGTCGATGCCGTCGAACTCGACCCGATCGACCTTGCCGTCGGATCCAACCCAGGTTCGAAGCACGAAGTTCAACACGGAGCCGCTGCTGCCCTGCAGGCTGGCCATGTAATTCTGAAGATGACGCGCTTTCGCATCGTCGCCCGCGAGCTTTCGTTCGAAATGCTCTCGCAATTGTCTTGAAAAGGCCTGCCAACTATCGGGGGCCGCCGTGGCGGCCCGGTAATTGTTGTTCTCCACACCAACCGGAGAGGCCTCGGTGGTGACCCCGCTGGCAAAAAGTCCAACCAGGGCAGCGGTCGAGTGGAGAACCGTTCTCCACCAACCGAAGCGCGGCCGGCCGCCGGCCGCGGCGCCATCGGTCGCTCCCGGATTTTTTTGTCCGGCATGTGCAGGAGTTCTCAGCATATCACGGCCGTCCGCGGCAATTATTGAACGGTCGCCTGAACGCTCGCCTTCACGCCGCTCTCACGCTCCGGGACTGGAGCGACGGCCGAAGCAGGTGCCGCGACCGGGGTAGCGGCGTTCGCGGCCGTCAAATGGCGCAGTTCTTCGCGCAGATACGCGATCAGATCCTGCACCAGCCGATCCCAGATCTCGATCTGGGCCCTCAGGTAGTTCTGTGTCACGCCGCCGGCGACCGAGACATCCAGGGAGAACACCAGGAACGGCGGGCTGAGCTGCAGCCGCGCGAACCGGCGCGTCACGTTCCAGCGGTTGACCAGATCGAGCGGCAGTTCGCCCTGAACCTGGAGCACAGCAGCGAACGCGATGTCGACGAAACCGCCATCGGCATCGGCCAGACGATTGCCGGGACGAACGTCGAAGGAAAGCCCGCCGGTCGCGGACCGCAAATACGGTACGTTGGCCACCGGGTCGGTGGTTTCCTCGACTCGATAGCCAACCTTCTGCATGGCTTCGCGCAGGCTGGTCAGGGTGAGGTTGAGAATAGGCTTATCGGAAGATTTGTCGGACATTTCGGGCTCCGCCGGCGGGTTATTTCGAGGAATTTTCGAGCAGGCTCGAAAGCGCGAGTTCGTTGAGCACTGGCGGATTTTGCTTGAGCACGTCCGCCAGATAGGCCCGCCGCAGCATCGTGGCGCGCTCGGAGCGCATCTGCTGCACGAGCTGTTCGCGCACCTCCGGCAGCGTGCGGGTGTAGGCCGCCTTGGTATCGATCAGCTTGAGAATGTGCCAACCGTCGTCGAGATGGATCGGCTCGGACACGCCGTTCTTGGCGAGCCCAACCACCTGCGCACGGATTTCCGGCCTGATCTGGCTTTCCGCCAGCCAGCCGAGTTCGCCGCCATCGGGCGTCGCTGCGCGCGCCAGCGCCGCGAAATCCGCGCCTGGCGCTTTCAACTTGGCCTGAACCTCATCCAGGCTCTTTTTCGCCTTGTCTTCGGTCGCCTTGTCGGCGTCCTTGGGTACCGAGACGAAGATCTGCGCCAATTGGAACTGCCGCGGCATCAGCAGCGCAGCGCGATTGGCGTCATAGGTCTTCTGTACTTCGTCCTCGCTCGGATAACTCTCCGGTGGAACCGAAACCGATTGCAGATAGAGCTCGACCACCGCGTTCTCGCGCACCCGATCGAGTTGCGCCGCGACGTTGGGCTGCTGGTCCCATTTCTTGGCGGTAACTTCCTGCAGCACCAGCCGATTGGCCAGCAGCATGCGAACCGCCTGGCTGAGCAGCGCGGGATCCTTGGCCAAGGCGGCTTGATCGCGCGGGCTGAGCGCGGCGATATAGGCACGCATCTCTTCGCCTGAAATATTGGTATTGCCGACCTTTGCAATGACATCGCCGTTGGCCGACGCCTTACCCGCGGCAAGTCCCTGCGTGCTCGGTGCCTGAGCCGGCGATTGCGGAGCGGCCGCCTGCGGCGCGGGCTTGGCCCTGACCGCCGGAGACACACGCGGCGCCGGCGCGGTCTGCGCCAGTGCGCCCAGCGGGAGGCCGAGTATGGAAGCAGACACGATCGCGACAACGAGTTGCGACGGCCGGCTGAAGATCGAGTGGTTCATTGTGTTGCTTTCTGATCAAGTAACTTGTCGTTATAATCCTGCAGCAAATTCTGGATCCTGATGCGCTGCTCGCCGATCATCGGTTCTCTCGCCACCAGCATCTCGCCGAAATTGACCGCTTCGTAGCGGTGCAACAGCTCTCGTCCGACAGCCATCAGCTGGGTGTTCTTGGCAAGGCAGCTCTTGGTGCTCGCCTTGTAGGCCGTCGCCTCGCCCTCGAACTTCGCGCGTTCGGCGTCCTTGGTTCGCGCGACCGTGGCCGCCTCCTCATAGGCGGTCTTCCACTTTTCGAGGGTCTCGTCGCGTTCGGCGAGGCGCTGATTGAATTGATCAATCGCGTCGCGCTCTTCCTTTTCGATACGGCGGGTCTCGGCCTTGGCGGCGTCGACCTGCGCCTTCAGCGCCGCCTTGTCCTTTTCTGCGGCCGCGAGCTGGGCACGCGAGGCGGTTTGCTGATCTTCGAGCGCGCGTGCCTGAGCCGTTGCGTTGCGCAACGCCTCCCGCAATCGATCGGTTTCAGCGTCGGCGCGGACTTCGCCGCAGCAGCAGACCGCGACGAACAGCAGCGCGAGCGGGGAAAAACGAGGACGCATGATCAGAACCTCGCATTCAGGTCGATCTGGAGGACGTCAACCGCATACGGCACACCGCCGATGTTGTTGGCGCTCATCCATTTCATGGTCGCCCACACATTGTCGCTCAGACCGTAATTGCCGCCGACGATGTAACCCTTGAGGTTGGTGCCGCCCAGGCCGAAATCAGGATCGACAAAAGCGTCGAGCGTGGCGTCGGATTCAAGGTATTTGTAGCCTGCGTTGACGTTCCAATCGCCCAGATGCTTGATCTGCTTGTTGCCGATCGTGATGCGGCCGTACCAGCCCTGGTCGCCGCCGTTGAAGCTACCCGGTACGCCAGGTCCGCTCGCTCCGAAATTATTCGCGAGCGGCATCGGCGAATTGTTCATCAGGTTGCGGTCGAAAGCCGAGTTCCAGACAAACTCGCCATCGAGCACGATATGCACCGGATGGAAATCACCGAAGTCAAGTTGAGCGCTGGCGACAACCGGCCGGTATTGGCTGACAAGGCCGAAGAATTGGTACTGCGGCTGGGTACCCGGTGTGAATGACGGATCGAACATGATGTTGCGCAGCGCCATTTCGGTGTTGCCTTTCTGCGAGAACAAGTTCCGGGTAAGATCGGTGTCGCAGACATCGGAAGAGGTCAGCACTGAACAAGGGCTGGAAAGCCGTCCCTGCACGTTATCGAAGTCATAATAGGCCAGCGCGAACCGGAAGCTCGATTCCGGCTTGAAGCGGGCTTCGAAACCGACCTGACCGCCGAACAGATATTTGTCGTCGCTGGAGAACTTCACCGGCGACTGGTTGCCGACTGCATCGGTTGTCAGATCGAGGTTGATGCCGGCGTTGAGGTCGGTGTTGAAGATCGGGAACGCACCGGCCACGAAGAATGGCGTGATGCCTTCGGCGACTTCATGTCGGGCCTGCACCGCGACGCCGTCGAATCCAAGCTCGCTGTACCAGACCAGATCGGTCGGCGACCAGAACGGATTGTCGAAACGGCCGACCGAAAACGCAATGTCGTTGTTGAGCGACTGATACTTGATGAAAGCTCGATCCAGCCACAGCCCGGACTTCGAGAAATCGCCGCCGGCGGCGCTGAAGCCCATGGTCTGGTTGGTGGAAACCGGCGAGCTATTGTCGCCGGTAGCGATCCGTAGTCCGGCGGTGAACCCGAACAACAGATCGGCCTCCATGCCGAGCCGGGCACGCAACTTGGCCTGCTCGCGATCCTGCGTGGTATTGTAGGTCGGGTAGAATACACCGCTGTTGATGTCGTAGGGCGAGCCGGTATTAATGGCGTTGAAATTGATCGCGTCCGCCTGATCGTTGCCGTGCGGGAAGAAGTCACCCTGATAACGCGCGCGCACATCGCCGTAGAAGTGAATTCGCTGCGCCCATTCCGGATAAATTCCGGGAGATGCCCAATTATCCTTCTTCGCGGTCGCCATGACTTCCTGCTTAATCTCCTCACGTAACTGCCGTTTGACAATTTCAGGTACGTAGGTGACATGCTTGGTGCCCGGCGGTTGCGCCACCGCGGTAGCGGCATCCGCAGCCTTGGCGGCAACATCGGCTTTCGCCGCCGCGTCCTTTGCCGCTTGTCGCTGGACGTAGGCCTCGTCGTCAGCCTGCTTGATCAGCGCGGCGGCCTGGTCTTCCTTCAGGACCCCCTGCTCCACCAGCATGTTGACAAGATTAATGGTGGCGTTCGGCGAACTCGCTTTGGTCTGCGTCACGCCATTCCGCTTCGCATCCGACTTACCGCCCGGCTTCCTGGCCGGCGCGGCGGCGTCATCCGATGCATTTTGGGCCAAGGCCGGAACGACGAACATCAACGTGCACAGCGACACGGCGAGCATCATCAGGCGCCGGTGCGCGTCTGGTTTCTTGTTAAACATCAGTCCCCACTTCCTCACTCGTCACGTCTCTTGAAAAAATCAAACCTGTTGATCGAAGCTGCGTTGTTGCGCGTCTCTAGACCCTCATGACCGGACCTCAGCTTGGTCGCCGCGCGGTGACCCGCGTGCTTATCGGCATCGGCATGTCTCGCGGTGGCGGTTCGCGCAGCACAAGGCCGGCAAGCACCGTGTCGCGAATGGTGGCGTCGAGTTCGGCGTCGCCGGTCGACGACACGAGCTGAATCCTGCTGACACGCCCGGTACCGTCGGCCCACAGCCTGATGTCCACCCTCATCGTCGAGTTTCGCGTTCGGCTATTGGCGCGCAGCGCCGTCTCGATCTGCGCCTGCACGATCGAGGCATACCAGCCCCATCGGCTGCCGCCGCCGCCACCGCCGCCATAAGGACTACCGCCGGGCTTGCCACCCAGATTGAACAGGTCGCCAGGGCCGACCGGCTTGGCATCGAGCGACAACGGACCAGGCGGCTCGGCGTTCTTCGCCTCCTTGGCCGGCTCGTCCTTTGGCTTCTCGACCGGCTTGTCTTCCTTGAATTCCTGCTCTGCCATCTTCGGCTGCTCGACCATCTTCTGTTCGGGCGGTGGCGGCGGGGGTGGCGGAGGCGGCGGCGGCACGATGTTGACGACGGTGAACTCGCGCCTCTGAATCGGCGGAGGCAGGTCGTCGTGGCCGGCCAGGTAATACACGCCGATACCCAGCAGAATGGCAATCACCGAAAGCGCGGCGCCGTAGCGCAGCAACGAACCACGCTCCTTGCGGGGCGCAGCCGGGGCGCGCGGCTCGTCACGCGGACTGGGTTGCGGTGTCATGGCGGTTTGCTCGCTCATGACGCGGCCTCCAGCTCTGTCGACTCGCATAGCCGGCTGGCCACATATTGCAGGACGAAATCGACAACGACGTCGAAATCGGCGGTTTCGATGGTCACCCTGGTGCCGTGCGACGGCTCGATCACGGCGCGAAACTCACCGCGATCCTCGCGAAACTCGACATAGGCGTCGCGATCGATCGAAAGCCGCGACCAGGGCCGGCGCGTTAGCTGCGGCAGCAGTGCATCCCAATCGGGGCATCGATCGGCGATGCGGCTGCGCAGCACTTCGGCGAGCTTGACCAGCAGGGCTTCGCCGTGAATCGGGAACGGCAGTACGATCCCGTCTTTCGTCCGCATGCTCGGCTTGCGGCGCAGCGCCACCGCGCGGTCCGCCGTTGCGATTCTTGCGGCATGCGTCGGCGCGACTGCGATCGCGGTCACAACAACCGGAGCATCCTGGCGAAGGCCTGGATTGTCTTCGAGCAGCAATGCCCTGCGCAGCCACGACCACACCGCCAGGCTTCTGGATCGGCGATCGCCCTGTCCGTTCAGGATGTCCATGACGGCGCTCATGATCGGCTCATTTCACCAGCGGCTTGGTCGCGAGACCGACCTGGTTGAGGCCGATGCGGCCCAGCAGGTCGAGCACATCCATTACGTTCTGGTATTGCGCCTGCGCGTCGCCGCGCAGCACCACCGGAAATTCCGGGGTCAACGCCTTTTGCTGCACCAGCCGTTGCTCGAGCTCCGGCAAGGTCACCGGGATGGTGTCCAGAAAGATCTTGCCGTCATTGGCCACGGTGATCGCCTTGGTGGTCTGGGTCGCGAGGCTCGGCGCTGCCGAGGCTTTCGGCAGATTGACTTTCTGGCCCTGCACCGTCGCCGTGGTCATGATGATGAAGATCACCAGCAAGACGTAGGCGAGATCGAGCATCGGCGTGATGTTGATGTCGTCGTATGGTTTGGCGTCGCTCTGGACCTGCATCGCTATTACTCCGCTGCGATGCTGTGTTCGATGCGCTCGGCGGAGTAGAACTCCGCCATCTTCGTCACGAATTCGTCGACGAAGACCTGCATGTCGGAAGTCTGATCCTTGATGCGGGAGATCAGATAGTTGTAGCCGAACAGCGCCGGGATCGCGACGAACAGGCCGGCGACGGTGGCGACCAGCGCCGCCGCGATGCCGGGAGCGATGGCGTTGACGTTGACGTCGCCGCTGGCGGCGATCGCCGCGAAGGTGATCATGACGCCGACCACGGTGCCGAGCAGGCCAAGAAACGGTCCGCCCGAGATCGCGATGGTCAGCATCACCATCAACCGGTTGAGCCGCTGGGTCTCCTTGACATAGCCGCTATCGAGGGTGGCGCGGATCGCCGCGATCGAAGTCGCCGATAGAACCGGAAAGCGCGTCGCGCCTTCGCCGAAGCGGTGACGGATTTCCTGAGCGCCGAGGTGGTAGATGCGGTAGAGCGAGGACGAGCGCATCAGCTTGGCTTCCGACCCGTGGATGCGGCCACCGAGGGTCGCGATATCCTGGGTTTCCCCGCTGTCGAGCATGGTGAGGTCTGCCGCGATTTCGCGGAAGCTCTTCATGAACCTCGCATTTGCCTTGGACTGCCGGTTCAGATAGCTGGCGCGATCGAACATCACGACCCAGCTGATCGCCGCCATGATCATCAGGATGCCGATGACAACCCAGCCGTCCAGCGTCACCGACTTCAGGATCACCGCGAAGTAACCCGACAGCCAGCTTGCGGTCTCCTCGTCGACGCTGAAGGTAACGAGCTTGGCCTGATCCGGCCCCTGACCGATCGCCGAGAATTTGACGAAGCCGGTGGGCCGCGCAACCTTCGAGATCTGCAGTTCGTCGATGTCGCCGACGAAGCCGGCCATCGCGGCAGCCGGCGCGGCGGCGGGTGCCGCTGCTGCGTCGGGCGTGGGTGTCGCCGCGTCCGCAGCCGGTGCGGTGCCGTCAGCGGCCGCTGCAGGTGCGGGCGTCGACGGCGCCGCGGCAGGGAGGGCAGTGTCCCCGCCGATCAGCGCCGTCGTGCCCAGCGCGGGCGTCAGCGCGCTGAGCGAGGCATAAGCCGCACCGTCGAGAAACAACGAAATCTGACCGCCGTTCGAGACGACGGCGAGGTGATGCCATCCGTTCGGAGCGATCGGCGCGCCCGGGCCACTGCGTTGCGCGGTTCCGGCATTGGTCACTTCAACGAACGGCACGCCATTGTCGAGACCGATCACGAAGCCGTCGGCCGCGTCGCGCCGGCTGTATAGCGCCGCGTTGGGCTGCAACGCCGCCGGCTTGATCCATGCCGACCAGGTGAACGGTGCGTTGCCCGCTTGGGCGAGCGACGGCGATGCCGGCAGCGTCAGCGGCGCGCGTCCATCGAGGCGCAGGCCGGTGCCGATCAGCGAACCGTCGGCCGGCTGACCGACGCTTTGCGCGTTGTTCGCCCAGACCGAGGAGTCCAGCGCCGGGGTGCCGCGCTCGTTGAAGTGATAGACCAGCGTGGTGTCGGGATCGTAAGTGCCCTTGGCATCGGCGACGGCAACGGCCTTCTTGTTGCCGGTATAGAGCCAGATATCGTTCTTGGCTCCCGGTTGCAGGCCCGGAACGGCAACCCAGACCAGCGCCTCACCGAGCAGCGAGTCGTATTTTTCAATATGATATTTCAACGGCGTCTTGTCGTCACCGGCGACGAAACGGAGATCGCTGCCGTCCTCCTTACCCGAACCGAACCGAAAATTACCGACGTGAAGTCGGATCAAGACCGGTGCGGCGCCGATCGGATCGGTGATGTTGGCGCCGGAAGCGCTGAAGTCGATCGTGATCTTCTTGCGCAGCGCCCAATCATCGTTCCACCAGGCTTTCGCCTGGGACGGCATCAGCGTCAGCGCAACCACCGATCCAAACAGCAGACCGCTCAGCACGTTCGCGGTTGCCCGCCGAATAACCCTTGGTTCGGCCTTCATGTCATACCCCATCGTCATCAGAATTCGCCCCAGATACGGAAGCTCACGCGCGGGTCTCGCGCCTGAGTGTAGGTTTGGCTGATCATCGGCACCGAATAGATCACCGTGCCGTTCAGGTAATTGAGAAGCTTGAAGCGCGTGCCGACGCCGTAGCTCCAGACGTCGAACTTGGATTGCTGTTCGGGCAATGGATCGAGCACCGTGACCGTGCCGGCGTCGGCAAACCCGAACAGGCGCAACTCGTTGAAGGTCGTAAAGCGCGCCGCGCCCTGCCCGACCTCGTCCTTGACTTGTTTCTGCAAAAGCTCGCCGATATTGGGCGAGCGCACTTCGAGATTGCCGACGATGCCGTTGTCGCCCAGCACTTCGGATTCCAGATAGCCGCGCACGGTGTCGAGACCGCCGACGCTCAACTGCTCGCTCGACACCAGCGGTCCGTCGGCGACCTGCCCCTGAACCTTGCCGTAGAGCTGGAAACCCTCCGGCAGTTCCTGGGTGTGCGACAGGTCGGCATTAAGATGGGTAAAGCTCGCGGACGCCGCAAAGCGCTTGTTGTCGAAATCGGTGGGATCGCTGCTCAACGGCCGGACGTTCCAGGTCAGCGACGCGTTCAACTGCGTCGTGAACTTCTCGTTCTGGAATGTCGCGCCGTAAGTCGCCACGACGGGATAATAGGTCACCGGCGACTCGAAGCCGCTGCCGCCCAGCGCCACCGTCTGGTCGAAGTGCTTGTAGTCGAGCCCCACCGACAAAGTGTGGAAGAAATTGTCCTTTCCGGGCAGCGTGATCACCGCGCGACCACCGAAAATCTGCCCGGGCCCGACGATGTTGGTGCCGCCGACGGTCGCGACATTGCTGCTCGACTTCACCCCATAGAACAGAACGCTGAGCCAATCGACATTCTCGACATGCGCCAGATAAGACGCTGAGAACACTTCAGCGTCGTCAGGACGCTGCGGCGCGACCTGATAGCTGAAACTGAACGAGTGGCCGAGCTGCCAGAGATCGTCATAATGTACCGTACTGGTAACGCGCAGCGCCGACGTGTTCGGCGATTCCCGGTTGTTGACCTCGACGTTGCCATGGACGGGAACGGTGTCCTCGACGTTGAGATCGACATCGACGGTGCCGGGCGTCACGCCCGCGCGAAGCGCCGGTGTGACCTTGCGGTCGGGCCACTGGTTCAGTGAAACGATATCCTTGGTGACATCGTTGAAGTTGGGGACGGTGCCCTCCTTCAACGACTTCGCCTTGTCGGCGATCTTGTTGAGATCGAAATAGCGAGAATTCTTTACCCGCAATCGCCCGACCTTCAATTCGGAGACCTTCAGTGTAATGACTTTGGCCTGCGCATTCTGCTGCGGGACCGAAACGCTGACGGTTTGAAATCCCTTGTCATGATAAGCTTTCTCGAGTGCAGCTCTGGCCTTTTCGACGTCATCGGCGGTCTTGTCCGGACCCGAGGAATTGATAGATCGCTTCGTCGATATCGATCTCCGGGAGCGTATCGGCGCCTTGCACCGCAAAATCGTCAATATCGAAGTGCTGAACAGGAGCCGCGCTCTTTTCCGCGGGAGCGGTGCCAGGCGCGGCTGGCGCCTTGGCATTTTTTGCATTGGGATTTTGCGCATTGGGATTTTGCGCCGTGCCGTCCACCGCGCGCGCCGGCGCCACAGCGAAGAGACTTCCGACCAGAGCAAGAACCCCGGCCGTCAGACAAAACCATGCCGTTCCCGCCAACGCACGTTGGCGGTGCTTGTAATCCAAACCACTCTGCACGGCTGTCCGCTCGCCTCCTGAACCAGAGGACGAGACCGCAGCTGAACACTGCGATCATGGCCCCTCGCTCTAAAGACGACTGGCGATTGGCTAACCCGCAAATAATTTTCGGCAAGCCCGGAACTTTTAACGATATTTTTAACAACGGATTTTCAAGCGGCTGATTTGCCGGCCGAATGCCGTGCGGGCGGCTCAAATCGGCGACGGGACGGCCATGATGCGCGGGCGCGCGAGGCGCGCCGGGCCGCCATCTCGGATGACTGTCAGCCGAGCAGAACGACGCCGCCCAGCAGCGAGCGCGACTGCGCCCCGAACAATTGCTGCACCTGGCGTACGAAATCGTCGAGCTTGCTGATCTGAAACGTGCCGTTGACGATCCGGTTTTTCAGATCGGAGTTGGTGATGATGATCTTGCCGGATCGGTAGCGATTGACTTCTTCCACGACGTCGGCGAGCGAACGGTCGCGGAAAATCAAGCAATCCGGACTGCCAGGCCACGACCTGGACCGGATCGATCGGCACCGCAGCTTCAATGCCCGCGGCCGAATAGGAAACCTGCTGCGCCTTCGAAAGCCTGACCGATTTGCCGCCCCGAACCACATCCACCGTGCCGTCCAGGCACGTTACCGACACCACGCCATCGAAACAACGCGCGTTGAAATCGGCTTGCGGGCGGTGATGCTGCCGTCGGCCGCCAGCATGACAAACGGCTTGGAGCGGACGACGCACCCACCGCGACCTCGCCGGAAATCAGCTCAATCCGGGTCTGGTCCTGGGTTGCACGCAACGCGATGCTGGTCTGGGTGTTCAGTTCGAGGGAAACGTCCGTTGCCACCTCGATCTTGCGATGCTCGCCCTTGCCGGTCCGGTAGTCGGCGGACAGTTCTTCAAGCGAAGGCCAAAGGCCGAGCGGCGGATTGACGGCCAGATAGCCCGCGGTGGCGGCGGCAATCGCGCTGCCCAAAAATGCGCGGCGAGCGAAAGTCCTGGATGGCGATGAGGCCGCAGCGGGCGCAATCGCCGGCGCTGCCGGCACGATGCTCGGCGCGACCGGCGGGTCGGAAAGCTCTTGGGCTGCAACGCCGGCATGGCGAAAAATCCGGACCGCGGTCTTGAAAGCCTCTTCATGCGCGGGGCTTTGTGCACGCCAACGCTGCAGCGCGTCCACATCGTCCCTCGTCGGCTCACCGGTCTTGAGCCGAACGACCCAATCCAAGGCTTCGTGCAACAGCGGATCGGGTTCGTCTCCGTCCGCCGCGATCGATGATTTGTCGCTCATCTGCTGCGCTCGCTGGACCATCGTCCTTGCCGGAGCCGACCGAACCGCGCGTCGGCGCCTAATCAATTCCGTACAATTGCGGATGCATTGCGCGATCGTGCCCGAGCCCCACGACGTCCCGCGATCGGGCGCAGATCCGGCTGATTTTTTTTAAACTCCGTTCCAACTGCCTCCGTCATCTTGGTCACAAATCCTTCGCCCGATTCGTTGCGGGCGCCATCAATTTAGGTATTGCATACTCATTAGACGACTGAAGAGCGGCTATCCCGAAGAAGAATACAACCGGGAAGCAACATTATTCAAAAATTAATCATCCCGATAACCCTAGTCATTCGGCTTTCCGATTCGACTATCGGACTAGGACCGTGGACGCGGACCGCCAAGCCGGCGCCAAAGGGTGTAGTCGAGTGTGTCTGCACAATGACGAAGGGCGAGTTTGAGATCGCTTTCAACGGTACGAAGACTGACTTTAAGCCGCGTCGCGACATCCAGCGGCCGCTGGCCTTCGATCGAAATGCTGCACAGCACTTCACGAGGCCGCGGCGGCAGTTCGGCCAGCGCGCGCTTGAAAGCCTCGATCTCCGAACGTGCCTCGGCAACACGAGCCGGATCCGGTTCATCGTCGCTAAGCTCCAGCAGCGCATCGATTTCGACGGCGCTGACCCGGTAGCTCTGGGCCTTCCGCCGATCCTTCGCGATATTGATCGCGGTCCGAAAAATGTAATCGGTCGGACTGCGCACCGGCTCGACATCGGTCACCCGGTCAAGCCGAAGGAATGTCTCGTGCAGCGCCTCGTGGGCGAAATCTGACGATCCCAACCGACGGGTCAACTTACGGATCAAACCGTCGTAGTTTTCTACCAGCTGCCCCCGCAGGCGTATTCGATTGATATCCGCCACGCTTCGCGGCCCCCACACACCGCGCCAAAACAAACTTTAGCCACACCCCGTCTTTGCCGACCTATTCAACGATGTTGAATAGGTCTCCAGCGCTATCTTTATGTTTGACCATGATCTTTTGTCCCCGATCAGGTCCGCAGCGCTTTGAAGATCAGCCGGTGGTAGCGTTGCCGGGCTACACAATTATGACGAAACAACGTCAGAGACCGGCAAGACCACGTCGAGCGCAATTCAAACGACCGAGTGCGGCATAGCAGACACAACCTGACGTATTTTGCCGGTCTTGGCGATCTCGTCAGGCCGGATCGAACGCCAACTGCACGTGAATATTGAGCCGATCGGGAAGTCCGGGCGGGATCGGCGGCAACGGTTGCGCGCGCCGAATTGTTTCGATGGCTTCCCGATCGAGCACCGGCTGCCCCGAACTGGTTTTCACCCAGACGCCAAGGAGGGTGCCATCCCGACTCATCGCAAACTGGGTATCGACCTTACCCTCCAGATGAAGCACGCGGGCCGCGTTCGGATAATGCTGATAGTGCGCGACATGACGCAGCAGCGCCTCCTGGAATTTGAGCGCGGCGCTGCTCGGTGGCCCGCTCACCGGCGACGGCGCCGATCTGATATTCGACGGCGGCAGTTCGGCCGTCGAATAGGCGGTCGCTCTCGGCGACGGGACTGGCGTATCGGCGGTCGTGGGATTTGGGTCTATCGCGGCAGCATCGACGTGACTGGTAGCCTCGTCGGTGATCGATTGCGACTTCGAAGACGTTTCGATGGGCGTCGGGTCCGGACGGGGCAACAGGTGAACCTGCACGACCGAAAGCTGTTGCTGCCCCACCGACCCCGCCGGCGGCCGGGACCGGATCCAGTAGACGCCTCCCACCAGCAGAACCGTCACCAGAGTGGGCGTGACGATCAACCTAAGCAGTTCTCCCGACGACCATTTTCCGGTCTCGTCGTGATAGCCCGGATATTTCGGGGGCGGCGGCGTTTCGGCATCGTCGGCCTGCGGCTCGATATCATCGCTCATTGCAGTGATTTCACCACGATGCCGACGCGAACCGGCTGCGGCACATTGGCCGGCGTCGGCCGGCTGATCGTAACACCGCGCAGCGTCGCGGTGATGGCAGTGTCGCGCTCGATATCACCGGTCGACCGGAATAGCTCGGTTCGTGCGATGGTACGGGCCGGATCGATCCAGAGGTCCAGCACCGCGCGATAGCTGCCATCGCGTGTCTTGGCATTTTTCCGCAGCGCGTTTTGAATATCCATCTGAACTCGTTCGCTATATTCGTTCAGCCGCGCAACCTCGTCGCCATCCCTGGTGCCGCGAACCCGCAACGTCCCGAGCGAGAGGTCGGCGCCGCCCAGCGGCCCCGACGAAGGTGGCATCGCCCCGGCGCTCTCATTGTAGACCGGAGCAAGCGTGATCACGTCCGGACGAACATAACGCACCCTGAGATCGCTCCCCGCAATCAATATGTCGAGCGCCACTTCGGGCACGAAATCTCCGTCGACCGCGGCCGAGGTCCGGCCCATCGCGGAGGTGCTCTCATAGAGCACCTGGACGCCTGCGCGCTGCCCATAGGCTTGCAGCGCGGCCGCCAACGGTTGAGACGGAATATGAAATTCGATGGGACCGCTTGGCTTTACGACCTGGACTTCTTGCGCCGTCGCGGCGCAGATGCCGACAGCCAACAGAGCGGCATGTACAAGCAGCCGGGATTTTCGACCGCACTGGCTGTCGCGCTCCGCGAACACGCCGCGGGCTCCGGTTCGACGGTGCACGCATTTGCCGGCGATCAGGGTCTTCGCGTTGCCGATCATTGATCCCATGGTAGCCATGAACTTGCTTGATTGACCTGCTTGAAAAGCCCAAATCTTCCGACGTCGTGTCCGAACCACTGGATCACGGCTTGACCTGTCCCATTGTCTGGATCGCCGCCACGGCCGGGTTGACGTTCGTCTTTATATCCTCTGTGTGACGACTGTCTAACCAGACACGCCGACACCTGTTGTTGCTGGCGCACACATCCCGACAAATACATCGCGCCCGCTGTGCCGGCATCGGCATCCACGGTCGACGATATTCCCGGATCGAAGCAACCTTACTTTTCGCGGCCAGTCATGCTCGTGGCTCTTACATTCGCGAACGTGTCAGGCGGGCATCTTCGCCGCACTGCGGCCATCGCCAATATCCTTGGCAATATGCGCGGCAAGATGGTCAGCCGCCGGCAGAATATCGGGCTCGCGGCGCCACAACATGAGTTCGACGGCTGGCAGGGGCGGCATCCGCTCCTGCGCATCCAATCGGCGTAACCCTGGCGCCTTGACCGACTCGGCCAGCACGATCACCGCGGCGTCCGCGAGCGCCATGGCCTGAAGACCGGAAATGCTTTCCGACACGCAGGCGATCCGCCAGGCGCGGCCGGCGCGATTGAGGGCGTCAAGCGCATGATCGCGATACAGATTGCCCTCGGGCAGCATCCCGAGCGGCAAGGTCGGCTCACGAAACGCCCGGCCATTCTCTGCGCCAAGCCAGACCAACGGTTCCTTGCGCAACAACGCTATGCTGCGAACGTTCGGATGCACGTTCGGCATCCGCGTCGCCAGCGCGACATCAATTTGCCCGGCCGAAATCTCCTCGGATAATTGCGCGCTCAGCGCACAGCGGACCGTCACTTCAACCCCCGGATAGGCGGCGCGGAAACTTGCCAGCGTTTGCGGCAATAGGAATGCTGCGTAGAGATCGGGACAGCCGAGCGTGACCCGGCCCGCGATCTCCTCGGTCGAAAGCCGCGTCCGCGCCTCATCGTGCATTTTCAGCATCATGCGCGCATACGGCAAGAGCATCTCGCCGTAGCGCGTCAGTCTGGGGTGGCGGAGATCCGGCTCGAAGATCGGCCGCCCCGCGGCAGCCTCAAGCCGGCGCAATTGAAGACTGATCGCGGGCTGCGTTCGATTGAGACGGCGCGCAACGCGGGTCACACTCTGCTCCTCCAGCAGCATCAAGAAGGTTCGAAGCAGCGTTATTTCCAGCGGCTGGCGCATCAACCGACGATAAGCAAAACTTTGCTTATTGCGAAGCACAATAAATTTGCTTCCTCAGATCGGCGCGTTAAAATCCCAATGTTATTAGGTGTTTATGCTGTTCAAATAAGCAGAGATGCCTAGTTATTGATCTCGATCTGCAATGCCGCAGCTTCGGTGATGGGCCCCATGACTTTGCTGACAGTCGAGCGGTTGCAGAAACATTTCGGCGGGGTCGCCGCGCTCGACACGTGTTCGCTCGGGCTCGGTGAAAGATCGATCACCGGCCTGATCGGACCGAATGGCGCGGGCAAGACCACTCTGCTGAATGTCATAACCGGACTGGTCAAAGCCGATGCGGGCGCGGTCTCGTTCAACGGTGACGATATCACCGCGTTGCCGACGCACCGGATCGCGGCGCTCGGCCTGGTGCGAACGTTTCAGATCGTTCGCGAACTGGGTGGGCTGACCGTGCTCGAAAACCTGCTGCTCGCACCGCGGCGGCAGCTTGGCGAGAGCGTGACCGGCGCTTTGCTCCGGCATTCGGCGGTCAGGCATCAGGAGCAACAGAACGCTGCCAATGCGCGCAAAATCCTGCAACGCATTGGACTTTGGCGTCTCGCCGATCAGCCTGCATCCGCACTCTCAGGCGGCCAGAAGAAACTGCTCGAACTGGCGCGCGCGCTTTTGCTCGAACCGAAGCTGATTCTGCTAGACGAGCCCGCTGCGGGCGTGGCGCCGCCGCTGCTCAAGGACATTGTAAAAATCATTCTCGAATTGAAGTCGGAAGGCGTGTCGTTCGGAATCGTCGAGCACGACATGCATTTGATTGCCGAGGTTTGCGACCACGTTCACGTCCTGACCGAAGGCAGGACGCTGGTATCCGGCACTTTCGCCGAGGTCACCGGGGATTCCCGGGTGATCGATGCCTATCTGGGACTCGCGGTATGAGCAGCGAGCCCACGATTCCCGCGCTCTCGGTCCGAGAATTGCGCGCCGGCTACGGCAGCGGAGGCGATATCGTCGGCGGAGTCGATCTGGAGCAGGCACCCGAGACCATCATGGCGGTGATCGGTCCTAACGGCTCCGGCAAATCGACCTTCGTCAAAACCTTGGCGGGGCTGCTGCGCGCCCGCGGCGGCACCATCGCGGTGACCGGCAGAGCGATCACGGGATTGTCTCCGGCACGACGCGTCGCCGCGGGGCTCGCTTACGTTCCGCAGGAAGCCAACGTCTTTCGCAACATGACGGTCGCGGAGAACATCAAGCTCGCGACAGAATTTCTGCGCGGCCGTCCCGGCGTAGGACCGGCCCAGCAAGCGCAGGTGCTGCAAATGTTCCCGGAGATCGTGCGACGCCCAAAAGCGCTGGCGGGCAATCTGTCCGGCGGGCAACGCCAGATGCTGGCGTTCGCCTGCGCGCTTCTCGCCAATCCCGAAGTACTGCTGCTCGACGAGCCGACCGCCGGGCTGTCGCCAAAATTCGTCGGCGAGACCATGGAGGCGATCGCCCGGGTGCGCGATGCCGGCGTCACCGTGCTGCTGGTCGAACAGAATATCGCCGCGGCGTTGCGCATCGCCGATCAGGTGATGGTGCTGGTGGCCGGCCGCAAACGCTTGCAAGCGCCGGCGAAAGATATCTCCAATACCGACCTCGCCGATCTGTTTTTCGCCAAGGCATCCTGAGCATGATTGCGCAATTGTTGCTCAACGGATGTGTGACGGGCCTGCTGCTGGCGCTACCGGCACTGGCGCTGACCATCGTATTTGGAGTTCTCAAGTTCCCAAATTTCGCCATCGGTTCGATGCTCACACTCGGCGGCTATGCAGCCTGGGTAATGAACAGCCTGTTCAAGATGCCGATGACCGCCGCCGCCGCGCTTGCCGCCTTGACCGTGGCAGCTGTCGCGGTGCTCGGCGATTTTCTGGTGTTCGCGCGGTTGCGCGATCGCGGGTCGATCACCCTGCTGGTAGCCTCGATGGGCGTGTCGCTGGTGCTGGAAAACATCTGCCGGTTCGCGTTCGGCAATTCGACGCGCAATTTCGACATCGAAGTTGCCCGACCGATCCGCTGGCACGGTCTTCGGGTCAACCACGAACAGATCATCACCATCGTCGTAGTCCTGGTCTGCGTGGCGCTGATGCAGTGGCTGCTCAACGCGACGCCGATCGGTCGCGCCATGCGCGCCGTCGCCGACAACCCGGCGCTCGCCGCGGTGCGTGGCGTCGAGCAGCAGACCATCGCGCGGATCGCGTGGGCACTGGCCGGCGCCCTGATCGCGCTCGCTGGCGTGCTAGCGGAACTCGATCGCGCGGTCGATCCACTGCTTGGATGGAACTATCAAATTCCGATTTTCGCGGCGGCAATTCTCGGCGGCCTCGGTAGCCCGATCGGCGCGGTAGTCGGAGCCCTGGTGATCGGCGTCAGCGAAGAGCTTTCCACGCTGATCCTGCCGACCAATTACCGCCAGATCGTCAGCTTCGCCATTATCCTGCTGTTGTTGCTGGTGCGTGCGCAAGGCTTGTTCGGCGGCAAGGCGGTGCGCAAATGATCGCCTATCTCACCACATTGATCGTGCTGGTTTCGGTCGCCGCGCTGGTCGGGTTGGCGCTCAACTTTCAATGGGGCGTGGCCGGTCTGGTGAATTTCGGCGTGGTCGGCTTCGTCGCGGTCGGCGCGTACACCACCGCCCTGCTCGGTCCGCCGCTCGGATGGTTCGGCGCGATGCTGGCGGCCGCCGTGATCTGTGCCGCAGCCAGCACGTTGCTGGCATTTCTGTCGATCCGGCTCGAAGACAATTATCTGGCGATCGTGACCATCGGGTTCGGCGAGATCGTCCGTATCCTGTTGCTGAATGAGACCTGGCTGACCGGCGGCGCGCTCGGCATCGCCAATATCCCCCGCCCGTTCACCAGCCTGGTTGCGGCTACCCATTATGACGTCGTGCTGTTGGGCTTTGCGCTGGTGCTGGTTGCGCTCGTATTCATACTGCTGGAAACGCTGGTGCGTTCGCCGTTCGGTCGTGTGTTACGCGCCGTCCGCGACGACCCCACCGCGACCTCGGCGCTGGGCAAGCCAATATTGTTGTTGCGCATAAAAGCTTTTGCGATCGGCGGGGCAGTCATGGGATTGGCCGGCGCGCTGCATGCATTCTACCTGACCTATATCGATCCCAGCCAGTTCACTGCAATCATCACCGCCTACGCCTTCATGGCCGTGATCGCGGGTGGCCGCGGCTCCAATCTCGGACTGCTGATCGGCGCCGGCACTATCATGGTGCTGATCGAGGCCACGCGCTTTCTCAAGGACGCGCTGCAGGTCATCGACGGCGCGCAACTATCCGCGCTGCGCCTCGGCGCCATTGGCACCGGCATTGTGATGCTGCTGATCTTACGGCCGCAAGGCATGCTGCCCGAACCGCACCGGCGTGCGCGCGAGATTCTTGGCGACGGCGACGCCGCTCTTTCTCTCCCCGTCCAACCGGAAAAGGAACCGCACGCATGAGCAACGATGCCAGAATTTTCAAGGCCCAGTTCGACCGCCGGCAAATAGTCGCGGGTATCGGCGTCACTCTCGCCGGTTTCGGCGCAAGACCGGCGTTCGCCGAAGACACCGGCGAGATTCCGATCGGCATGGTGCTGCCGTTTTCCGGCGCCACCGGCCCCTACGGTCCCGACATGAAAAAGGCAGCCGAATTGATGGTGAAGACCATCAATGACAACGGCGGCATTCTCGGCGGCCGCAAGCTGCATCTGTACATCGAGGATTCCGAAACCAGCGCCACCACCAGCGTCACCGCGACCCGCAAGCTGCTCGAGGTCGACAAGGTCGAACTGGTCGGAGGATTTTGGGGCAGCCCGGAAGCGCTCGCCACCAAGCCGCTGATCCTGACCGCCAACAAGGTTCAGATGGTATCCGCCGCGGCCAACGGCATCACCGATGGCGACACCAAGGGGCTGGTCTATCGCTTCCAGGCCAAGAGCAGCCAATGGGGACCCGCCGGCGCCAAGGTCATGACCAGCATGAAGCTGAAGAAGGTAACCATGCTTGCCCAGCAGAACCCGTTCATCATCTCGATGATCGAGCCGTTCAAGACCGAAATGGCCGCGCGCGGCGGCGGCGTGACCGATATCGTATTGTATAATCCGGACCAGGCCTCCTACCGCGCCGAAGTCGAGAAAGCATTTGGTCCCGAGCCCGAAGGCGTGTTTTGCCTTTCGCTGCTGACGGATTTCGTTGCCATCGCCAAGGAAATCTATCGCGGAGGTTTCAAGTCCAAGGTATTGGGGCTGGGCACCGGGGCCGACGCCGATGGCGCTTTCATCAAGAGCGTGCCGGTCGAGGTGTCCGAAGGCATCCATCACATCCAGCCGGCGCCGCCGCTGGACTCGGCGTCCTACAAGAAGTTCGTCAAGCAGATGGGCGCGCCGGAAGGAACCGCCTTCATGTTCGCCGGCAACACCCACGACCAGGTGTGCGTCACCGCGCTCGCCATGGAGCACGCCAAGTCCACCGACGCGGCGGTGTGGTCCAAGTCGATCCGCGAGGTCACTAATCCACCGGGCGAGGAAGTCGATGACATCCTGCATGCGCTGGAACTGGTCCGCGCCGGCAAGAAGATCAATTTCGTCGGTGCCGGCGCTTCGGTCGATTTCGACGACCGCGGCGATCAGATCAATCGTTCGTTCCTGCACCAGGTGATCGAAAACGGCAAGAACCGCATCATTGAAGTCGTGACGTAAGAAGCACGCGCACAACAATTTCCGTTGAAACGAACAGCCGCGGTGCGGAGCACCGCCGGCCTGAAGGGAGACTCATATGGCAACGCCGAAGACAATGCATCTCTGCGGCTTTCTGATAGCCGGCCCGGTGGTCCACAGCCACGCGATCTGGCGCAACCCGGCGCACACGACTGATTTCCTCGGGCTCAAACATTACGCCGAGATCGCCAAAACGTTGGAGCGCGGCCGGTTCGATTTCCTGTTCTTCGCCGACCGTCTCGCCATCGCTGATCGCTACGGCTCGAGCCATGTCACCGGAATTCGTCACGGCGATCAGGATGCGACGCGAATGGATCCGTTGCCGATCCTTGGCGCGCTCGCCGCCGTGACCGAACATATCGGGCTCGGCGCGACGCGTTCCACCACCTACGATGCCCCCTACAATATCGCCCGCGAATTCGCGACGCTCGATCATATTTCGGCCGGACGCGCCGCATGGAATGTCGTGACTTCGATGAACGACGGCGAGGCGCTTAATTTCGGTAGCGTCCCGCATCTCGGCCATGACGAGCGCTATGATCGTGCCGACGAATTCATGGAGGTCGCGTTCAAGCTGTGGGACAGTTGGGAGCCGGACGCGATGGTGCTCGATCGCGCGCGCGGCATCTACGCCGATCCGGACAAGGTGCATTATCTGAACCACCAGGGAAAATGGTTTCAGTCGCGCGGACCGTTGAACATTCCGCAAAGCCCACAAGGACGTCCGGTGGTGATCCAGGCAGGCTCATCCGGGCGCGGCAAGGCGTTCGCCGCGCGCTGGTCCGAAGTCATTTTTGCATTACAGCCAAATCTGGAGCGAATGCGGATTTTCACCTCGGAAGTGCGCGCCGCGCTGGCCGCGGCCGGGCGGCCCGAGAACGCCAGCAAGGTCCTGATGGCGATGATGCCGTTTGTCGGGAGCAACCGTGCCGAGGCCGAAGACAAGCGCGACCTCCACGATTCCCTGGTCGATCCGCTGGTCGGATTGTCGACACTCGGCGCTCATACCAACGCCGACTTTTCCGACCTGCCGCTCGACGCCAATGTCGAGGCGGTGCAGTCGTCAGGCAGCCAGGGCAACCTCGCCGCGCTCAAAAGCATCGCTGCCGGCAAGTCGATGAGCATTGCCGAGGCGGGCCGCATCTACGGGCGTGGCGTGATGTGCCCGCGCCTGGTCGGAACAGCGAAGGATATCGCCGAACAGATGGCCGAGATCACGATGTCCGGCGCGGCCGACGGCTTCGTCGTTTCCCCGGCGTTCCTACCCGACACGTTCGGCGAATTCGTCGAACATGTGGTGCCGGTCCTCCAGGACAAGGGTCTGTTTCGCCGCGAATATGAGAGCAAAACGCTGCGTGATCACCTCGGTTTCAGCGCAGGTCACTGAGATCGCCACGCTCGCGGCCGCGCTAGACATTTTTGTCCGCCGCCCGGGTGTGATAGACCCGTCATCGCGTTCCTCTTTCCGATGGGATCATTGCGATGATTACGATCTATCCGGCGCGGAAAATCCTGACGATGAATCCGAGCCGGCCGCTGGCGACCCACGTCGCGGTGCGAGACGGCATGATCGTTGGTGCGGGCACGCTGGAAGAATTGTCCGGCTGGGGTCCGCACACGCTCGATCACGGACTTTCGCCGATAAATTCCTGATGCCCGGCCTGGTCGAAGGCCACAGCCACGTGGCCGAGGGCGTGCAGTGGCGATTCGTCTATTGCGGGTATTTCGATCGCACCGATCCGGATGGCACCATTTGGCCCGGCTTGACCTCGATTGAAGCCGTGATTGCGCGCCTGACCGCCGGGAACGCGGAAATCGCAGACCCGGAGCGGCCGCTGACGGGATGGGCGCTGGATCCGATTTACTTCGATAACCGCCGAATGACGCGGCAGGACCTGGATCGCGTGTCGACCTCTCGTCCGATCGGGATCATGCATGCGAGCGGCCACATCATGAATGTCAACTACCAGGGCGCTGGAATTGGCCGGCATGCTTCGTGCCGGCATCAATCATCCGGGCGTCCCGACTCGGCGACGACGGCTTGCCGACCGGCGAAATGAAGGGACCGGAAGCGATGACACCGCTCGGGCCGCATGTTGGACTTGATCGCGGATTGCTGTCAGCCGATGAGCCGGGCTTGCGCGCCTTTGCAAGGCTGTGCGTACGGAAAGGCGTCACGACCGCCGCCGACCTCGTCAACCTGTTGCCGCAGCCTGCCGTCGACATGATGCGGCGAGTGACCGCCGAGGAAAATTTCCCTGCCCGGATCGTGTCGCTACGGGTCGCGCGCGACATCGGCCCTGCGGCACTGCTCGATCGCGTGCTTGAATTGCGCAAACTGAGTTCGAATCGTTTGCGGCTCGGCGCCATCAAGATCGTGGTCGACGGCTCGATCCAGGGGTTTTCCGCGCGGCTGCGGGCGCCCGGCTATTACAACGGCGCTCCCAACGGCCTTTGGTATGTTGCGCCAGAACAATTGCGCGAGATTTTTGAACGGGCACTGGAGGCCGGCGTCCAGGTCCACATCCACACCAATGGCGACGAGGCCACCGAGCTGGTGCTCGATACGCTCGACACTGGCGCTGCGCAAACACCCCTCGCCCGACCACCGCTTCACCTTGCAACATTGCCAGCTCGCCAACGCGGCGCAATTTCGCCGCATGCGCGCGCTCGGCATGTGCGTGAATCTGTTCCCCAACCATCATTATTACTGGGGCGATCAGCACTACGCGCTGACCGTGGGCCCGGAGCGCGCCGAGCGGATGAACGCCTGCGCCACGGCGCTCGCCAATGGCGTGCCGTTGGCGATCCATTCCGATGCGCCGGTGACGCCGCTCGGGCCGCTGTTCACCGCCTGGTGCGCGGTCAACCGGCAGACCGCCAGCGGGCGCATCCTGGGCACGGAAGAGCGAATTTCGGTCGCCGACGCGTTGCGGACGATCACGCTCGGCGCGGCGTATACGCTTGGCCTCGACGGCGAAGTCGGCTCGATCGAATGCGGCAAGGCGCGCCGACTTCGCGGTGCTGGAGGACGACCCGACCGAGATCGGCGGCGCCCATCTCAAGGACGTGCGGATCTGGGGCACCGTTCAGGGCGGACGCATCTTCGCCGCCGCGTCGATATGACCGACTCCGTCCCGGTCACCTTGATCGGCGGATATCTCGGCGCCGGCAAGACCACGCTGGTCAACCATCTCCTGCGCCACGCCGGCGGTCGCCAGCTTGCGGTGCTGGTCAACGAGTTCGGCGACCTCCCGATCGATGCCGATCTGATCGAGGCGCGTGACGGCAATCTGATCAGTATTTCCGGTGGCTGCATCTGCTGCAGCTTTGGCAGCGACCTGGTCGGCGCGCTGATCGATTTGAAGGAGCGTCGTGCGGCCATCGATCATTTGCTGATCGAAACCAGCGGCGTGGCGTTACCGCAATCGATCGTTCAATCGCTGACGCTGCTTCAGGGCCTCATGATCGACGGCGTGATCATTCTGGCCGATGCCGAGACCATCATGGAACGTGCCGACGATCGCTACATGGGCGACACCGTGCGGAACCAATTGGCGCACGCCGATATCATCCTGCTGAACAAGTCCGATCTGGTTTCAAGCGAAGAGCTTGATGCGACATCCAGGTGGCTGGCAGAAACCGTACCGGGTTGCCGGATCCTGCCGGTGCGACGCGCGGAGGTGCCGCTTGAAGTCGTAGTCGGGCAACATGCGCAGCAGCCGCCTGAGAAAATTCGCATGCCGCCACTGTGGCATCAGACCAATGCGTATGAAACGCTGGCGATCGAAATCGATACACCCTGCGATCCCGAACAGCTCGCCGATGGCCTGACGGATTCAGCGCTCGGCCTGCTGCGGGCCAAGGGCTTCGTCCGACGCAGTGACGGAACCTTCGCAACGCTCCAGATCGTCGGACGACGCTGGCAAACCGGGACGGCGCCTATCGGGATCGACGGCCCCAGCCGTATCGTCTGTATCGGCCTCAAAACTTCGATCGACAAAGCCGCCATCGAGGCCGCGATCGCTCGGGCCTCAATTCGTTAGGCCGGATTGACCTCGAACAGGCAATGGTCGTGGGTGCCCTCGGCAGCACAATAGACTTCGCGGGCCTTCAAGACTTGCTTCCTGCCTGCGCTGGCCGCGACATATTCCAACGATCCTTCCAGCCACGCCGCGAACATGTAGCAGACTTTGCGGCCGCTGTTGCGGCGTGCCTCATCGACCATCGCCGAGTTTCGCAACCGCACATGTGCGGTGCCAGCCTCCGGCGTCACGTCGAGTACGTCGAACTGGCCCCAGCCGCGCTGGGTGATCCGCTTCATGTAATGATGAAACACCTCGATGCCGTTCATGCCGTGATGCGCGGCTTCCTTTTCGCACCAGAAATAAGCCGACCGATGTCCGGCGGGGCGCAACACCTGTTCCAGTTTCTCGGCGCCGAGTTCGGCTTCGACGGCATAATGATTGTTGAGATAAAAATGTTGCGGCACCAAAATCATCGGCAGCGCGTCGACCGACCAGCGGCCGGTTGCGTCATCGACCTGGATATCGATCTGCGGCTTTCCCATCGTCACACGCCCCAGACAGTGCGCAACAGATTGAGCCAGTTGTTGCCGATCACGGCTTCGATGCGGCCCGCCTTCCAGCCGCGCTTTTCCATCGCCGCGGTGAGGTTCGGCCATTCGCCGATGGTGCGCAGGCCTTCCGGATTGATGACGTCACCGAAATTGGTCAGGCGCCGCGCATAGCCTTTGTCGTGGGTGATCCAGTCAAAAAACTCCTGGCCGTAACCTTGGGTAAAATCGGTGCCGATGCCGACGTTACCCTCTCCACAAATATCGATCACGTATTCGATCGCCTCGACATAGTCGTCGACATTGGCCGCCGGCCCTCGCTTGAGGAACGGCGGAAACATGGTGACGCCGACAAAACCGCCATGATCGACGATGAACTTCAATTGCGCGTCGCTCTTGTTGCGCGGATGGGCCTTCAATCCGGCGGGCAGGCAATGCGAATAGGCGACCGGTTGCCTGGAGGCGAGAATCACGTCCTCGCTGGTCTTGGCACCGACATGCGAGAGATCGCAGAGGATGCCGAGACGATTCATCTCGGCGACGACCTCGCGGCCAAAATCGGACAGACCGCCGTCATGGGTTTCGTAACAGCCGGTGCCGACCAGATTCTGAGTGTTGTAGGCCATCTGGATGATGCCCACCCCGAGTTCCTTGAACAGGCCGAGATAGCCGATCTGGTCTTCGATGCCGGTAATATTCTGCCAGCCCAGGATGATGCCGGTCTTGCCTTCCTGCTTGGCCTGGAGGATATCCGCCGTGGTGTAGACCTGAGTGAGAATGTCGCTGTGCTCGCGAAACCAGGCCTTCCAGCGCATCACGTTGCGCATGGTCTCGGTAAAGCCTTCCCAGACGCAGCAGGTGCAATTAACCGCGGTCAGGCCGCCTTCCCGCATGTCCTCGAACACCGAACGGCTGAAATTGGAGATGATCAGCCCGTCGATAACGACCGACTTGTCGTGCAAGGTGGAGGTCATATGGTATCCTTCTGGCGTCGCGTGATCCGCCACCGTTGGGCTCGCCGCCGCGGGCTCGGGCCTCGATTGTTCGGCTTTGGCCAGGCAACAGATAGGAGAATCGCGCCATGGCGCTGGGATAAAAGCGCCGCCCGATAGTCCCTGTTTTGCCCCCGCCGCGATGGCGCATTCATCCAAGGGCGAGCGCGCGTATGTGCTATCTCGGGATTTCCAGCCGGGCCTACCGTTCCGTGACAAGATGAACGGGGGTCACCAATGACGATGATTACCAGGCGCACGCTCAGCCAAATTGCCGCCATCGGCCTGCTACCGCTGGCCTTCGGCGTCGGGGCAGCCCACGCCAAGGACACGGTCAAGATCGCGTTCGTAGGCCCCCTTACCGGCGCGCTGTCGCCGCATGGCATCGGCGGCCGGAATTCGGCCGAATTAGCGGTCAAGCTGATGAATGCCGACCCCAGCACCAAATATAATTACGAACTCGTCGTGCTCGACGACGAGTGCAAGCCGAATGTCGGCGTTCAGGTCATTACCAAGATCGCTTCCGACAAATCGATCGTCGCCGCGATCCCGCATTACTGTTCGGCCACCGCGATCGCCACCGTCGACGTCTTCCACCGCTTCAAGCTGCCAATGGTGGTCTGGGCTGCAGTGCTGCCTGAGATCACCTATGCCAACGACTATCCGGAAATCCATCGCGTCAGCGGCATCCTGATCGGCCAGAACCGGGTCGGCGCCGCCTTCATGAAGGAGCGCGGCTACAAGACCTTCGTGTCGTTCGCCGACTCCACCGATTACGGCAAGTCGATGAACAAGTATTTCACCCAGTTCACCAACGATGCCGGCAACCAGATCCTCGGCTCTTTCGCCGTGCCGCCGGATCAGCAGGACCTTTCCGCGGAGCTGACCAAAATCAAGGAACTGAATCCCGAAGTGGTTTATTTCGGCGGCCTCACGCCGCTCGGCGCGCGGCTGCGCACCCAGATGGCCAAGTTCGGCATCAACGCGCAGCTCGAGGGCAATTCCGGCATCATGGGCGATGCCTATATCAGTGCCGCAGGGCCCGAACTCGCCGAGGGCACCGTGACCTTCTTCGACAGCCCGCCGATCTCGAAAATGCCCGGTGGCAAGATGTTCACCGATGAATACAAGGCCGCCGGCTACGCCGAGGTCCCGGAAGCCTATGGTCCGTTCGCCTTTGTCGCGACCCATCTGGTGATGGAGACGATCGAAAAGGCCGGCCCGGATCGCGCCAAGATCACCGAGGAACTCGGCAAGGTAAAGGATCGTCCGTCGATCGTCGGACCGGTCACCTTTGACGATCATGGGCAGAACATTACCCCGCTCACCACAAAGTATGTTGTTCAGGACGGCAAATGGGTGGTGTGGGAAGACAGCGAATACGCTAGCGGTAAGCGCAAGCTGAAGAACCTCCCGTAACGGCGCAGCGCCTCAACGCCCGAAAGACGGACCGCCCTTGGGCATGATCGGCCAACATCTGCTGAACGGCCTGATGCAGGGCACCATCTACGGCCTTGTGGCGATGGGATTCACGATCTTCTTCGGCGTGATGAACGTCATCAAGTTCTCCCATGGCGACGTGCTGACGCTCGGCGCCTTTGGCGGACTGGTCGCGGTCTGGGCCACCCATGCGCTGGGATGGCCGGTGCCGGCGCAATTCGTCGCGGCGTTCGTCGCCGCGATGCTGCTGTCGGCCGTGGTCGGCGCTGGCATCTCGCACTTCCTGATCATGCCGCTGCGCAACGCGCCACCGCTCAACATGCTGCTGATGACCATGATGATCGGAACCGTATTGCGCGAATGCATCCGGCTGTTCTTTCCGAACGGCACCAACCCGCAGCGCTTCCCGGAATTGCTGCCGGCCGGCGGCTTCAATATCGGCAGTTCGTTCTTCCGCACCGACGCGCTGATCCTGATCGTCGCCGGCATTGCCTCGATCGGCGCGGTGTACTGGATCATCAACCGGACCAAATTCGGCCTCGCGATGCGCGCCGTCGCCGAGGACGTCGAGACCGCGCGCACCATGGGAATCAACTTCGCGCGGATCATCCCGCTGACCTTCGCGCTGGGCTCGATGACCGCGGGCTTCGCCGGCATCATCTACGGGCTGTATTACAGCGAGATCAATTACAGCATGGGCCTGCTGCTCGCCGTGATCGGTTTCACGGCGGCGATCGTCGGCGGGCTCGGCAATATCTGGGGCGCGATCATCGGCGGCTATCTGTTCGCGGGACTGCAGACCTTCGTGGTCGCAGTGATGCCATCGATGAGCGACTACAAGAACGTGTTCGCTTTCGTGCTGATCATCATGCTGATTACCTGGCGGCCGACCGGCCTGCTGGCCGAACGGGGAAGCGAGCGTGTATGAGCGGTACACCTCTCCCACGTAAGACAGCTGGAATCGGCCTGCTGATCGTCGCCGTCGCTTTCGTGGCGTTGGCGCTGACCACGCTGGTCTCGATCGAAAGCCAGCAGATGCTGGGGCTGACCCTGGCCGGAATCGCCGCGATCTGGTTCGCGGCGGCCCGTTTCGGGGGCATCCGGGCGATCGAGACGGCGGGTTCGGAAAATCCGTGGCTGTTGCGCGGCCTGATCCTGATCGCCTCGATCGCGGTGCTGGTGGTGCTGCGCGACGATAATTTCGGCCTGTTGATGATCGCGACCGTGCTGATCTACGCCACCGTTTGCATCGGGTTGACGATCCAGATGGGCTATGCGGGCCTGACGAATTTCGGCGCTGCGGCATTTGTCGGCGCCGGCGGCTATACCGCGGCGATGCTCGGCCAGAAGGGCGGCCTGCCGGACGCCCTCGTGCTGCCTGCCGGCGGCCTGGTCGCGGTCGTGATCGGTTCGTTGCTGATCCTGCCGGTCCTGCGCACGCGCGGCCATTACGCGGCGCTGACTACGCTGGCGTTCGGCGTGATGTTCAACGTGTTCCTCGACGCCAATGATTTCTTCGGCGGCCCACAGGGCCTCAAGATCCCCGGCATCAATCTGTTCGGCTGGGATTTTTCCAATGATCTGCACATCGCCGGCATCACACTCTCATTCTACGCCAACTACGTCATCCTGACCGGCATCCTGACCGCGGCTGCGATGCTGCTGGCCGGTTTGCTCGACCGCTCCTGGATCGGCATCTGGCTCGACGTGATCAGGCTCGACGAGACCGCCGCCTCGGTGTTCGGCCTGCGGATCGGTTCCTGGAAAATCCTGGCCTTCACGCTCGGCAATTTCCTCGCGGGAATGATGGGCGCGATCTACGCCAAGATGACCGGGTTCATTGCACCCAGCAATTTCACTTTCGGCGATTTGCTGGTTATGGTGTCGATCGTGATCCTCGGCGGCATCGGCAACCGCTGGGGCGTGCTGCCGGCAGCGCTGATCGTGGTGCTGTTGCCCGAAAAACTGCAGTTCATCCAGGAATACCGGCTATTGCTCTATGCGGTGCTGGTGATCGTCATCCTGATCGCGCGGCCCGACGGCCTGGTGCCGCGGCGCGTGCGGACGTTGCCGCTGGAATCCGGCTCATGACGGCTGCTCCAGCCCCGGATATCCTGCTCGAAAGCCGCGGACTGACGGTCCGCTTCGGCGGATTGCTGGCGTTGAACGAACTCGACATCGAAGTCCGGCGCGGCGAAGTGCTGGGCCTGATCGGTCCCAACGGATCGGGCAAGACGACGTTTCTCAATGTCGTCAGCGGCGTCTATTCGGCCAGCGCCGGCAACATCCGGTTCGACGGCGCCGATGTCACGACCGCCAGCCCGCAGCGCCTGTCCGACCACGGATTGGCAAGGACGTTTCAGCGCTCGCGTCTATGCCTGCCGCTGTCGGTGTTCGACAATGTCGCGCTCGGTGCCCAGAAGCGGCTCGATAGCGGGCTGTGGCACAATCTGGTTCGCCGCCGAGCGTTCGCCACCGAGGCCCGGGCAATCGCCGCCGAGGCGCGCGAGTTGCTGCATGTCTTCAATCCGACCCTTGCCGACCGGTTGTTCGAACCGGCCATCACGCTCGGCATGATCGATCGCCGCCGCGTCGAGATCTGCCGGGCGCTGATCGGCAAACCGAAGCTGGTGCTGCTGGATGAACCATCCGCCGGAATGACGCATGATGAGACCGACCAGGTGGTCGACGAGATTCTCGGCATCCGCAAATCGCTCGGCGGGCTTGCGATCGTGATCGTCGAACACGAAATGGGCCTGATCGAGCGCGTCACCGACCGCTGCGTGGTGCTGAACTACGGCCGGAAAATCTGCGAAGGAAAATTCCGCGACGTCGCCGCCGATCCCGTGGTGCGCACAGCCTATCTGGGCCAATCATGACCGGCCGGCTCGTCGTCCAGAACATTTACACCACCTACGACCGCGCCGATGTGCTGTCCGATCTGTCGATCGAGGTCATGCCCGGCAGCATTACCTGCATTCTCGGCTCCAACGGCGCCGGTAAGTCGACCTTGATCCGTTCGATCCTGCGCCTGACGCCGCCCCGCGCGGGCTCGATTGCATTCGACGGCACCACGCTCGATCATCTGCCGACGCATCAGATCATCGCGCTCGGCGTCGCCTGTATTCCGGAAGGCCGGCGCATCTTTGCCAAGATGACGGTCGAGGAAAATCTGCGGGTCGGCGCTTATCTGGTGGGGACGGAGAAGACCATCCGGGCGCGGCTCGATAAGGTCTACGAGACCTTTCCGCGATTGAAGGAACGCGCCCGGCAGTTGGCCGGCACGATGTCGGGCGGCGAACAGGCGATGGTATCGATCGGTCGAGGCTTGATGACGGAGCCGAAGCTGCTGATCATCGACGAGCCATCGCTCGGCCTGTCGCCCCTGTTCGTGCAGGAGAACTTCAACGTGATCCAGCGCATCAACCAGACCGGCGTGACCGTTCTGCTGGTCGAGCAGAACGTCAACCAGACGCTCGCGATCTCACACTACGGTTATGTGCTGTCGCAGGGGCGCATCGTGGTGCACGGGCCGCCGGACGTGCTCTCGGCCGACCCCGAGGTGCAGCGGGCCTATTTCGGCAACAACCAATGAGACGGCGGCATTCTGTCGCCCATTGATCGCTGGCCTGCTTTTTGCTTCGCTGAAGGTATTGTTGTGCTTTAATGACACATCAAGCGTCGACGCACGGGTTACCCCATGACCGATCTCAGTTCCAGCAAGAACGCCTCCCCCGGAAAAGCGCCGCGCCGGCAATTATCGGTTGGATTTGTTCTGGTTCCCAATTTTACATTGATCGCGTTCTCGGCGATCGTGGATCTGCTGCGGCTCGCCGGCGACGAGGGCGATCGCAGCCGGCCGGAACGATGTTCCTGGAGCATTCTGGCGCCCGACCTCAGCCCGATCACCGCCAGCTGCGGGATGCAGGTGCTGCCGTGGGAAACCTACGACAACCCCGAGCGGTTCGACTACATCGTCGTGGTCGGCGGCCTGATCGACCGGCACTCGAGCTATCATCCCAAAACCCTGGAATTTCTGCGCGAGGCCGCGGGCAAAGGCGTATCGATCGCCGGTGTCTGCACCGGCAGCTTTGCGCTGATCGAAGCCAATTTGATGAAGGGACGCAAATGCTGCGTCAGCTGGTACCACTTCCCTGATCTGATCGAACGCTATGGCGACATCGTTCCGGTCGCCGATCAGTTGTTTGTCGAGGACGGCAAGTTCATCACCTGCGCCGGCGGCCTCGCCGCGCTGGATCTCGGTGCGTGGATGGTCGAACGCCATCTCGGGCCCGGCCGCGCGCAGAAAAGCCTGCACATCATGGTCACCGACAGCGCCCGTCCCGCCGCGGGCGCCCAGCCTCAGCCGCCCAGCGTCGGCACCGTCGACGACATCCGCGTACGCCGGGCCATGCTGCAGATCGAACAGAACCTCAGCACGCCGCAGAAGGTCGACGACATCGCTCACGGCGTCGGGCTGTCGAAACGCCAGCTCGAGCGCATCTTCCGTAAGGAAGCCGGCAAGAGCATCCAGGAATTCTCGCGCGACCTGCGGGTCTTTTACGGCCTCTGGCTACTGGCCAATTCGGACAAGACCATCACCGTTGTAGCGACCGAAAGCGGCTTTTCCGACATCTCGCATTTCAACCGCGTGTTCCGCGCGACGTTCGGCTGCGCGCCGTCGACATTGCGCCGTGAAGGCGCGGACGCCATGAAAAGTCTGATCAGTCGCTGGCAGGCCGCGCAGCCGAAAACGCTCGGCGAACTGCACCTGACGGCCAACACGCTCCAATGCAAAAATAATCCCACGGCGGTCGATACCCCCGCCGCGTTGGCTCCGCCGCTGCAGGATCCCGCGCCGGAGACGCTCGGCTTCCTGCGCCACGAACGCCGGCCGTATTTCTAAGAGAGGCGCCCACCAATCGCGTCAGGCAAGTTCCTGGCGCGCCTCGTCGAGCAATTGCCAGGCATAGGGCGCGAACGAACGCCAGACATCGATGTGAAATGTCTCGTCATCGGGCCGCGACAACATGATGGTCGCCTTTCCCAGTATGGTGCGCGTGCACATGCCGACCGGAAACGCTTCTCGCGACAAATCGAGCGGGCAGCCGTGGTTGAGGACATAGGCGCTCATCGGGCCCGACAGCGCGAACGCATCCGATCGATGACTGACATCGACCAGCGAACAGGATTGACCGGCCAAGGCCCCTGTCATGTCGGCGTACAGCGCGGCGGGCTGCTCGCCCGTTCCCTGCAGCAGCCATTCGTCGGGGCCAAGCCAATAGGCGGTGCGGGTGCCCTTGGAGCTGAACCGGCAGGCGGTCTGCGGCAACGCGATTCCGAAGGCTTGCCCGGCAGCCTGAAGACAACTCGGCCGGCCGCGAAACGACAGCTTGGCGGCATCGGGAAGCACCGCAAGCCTGGCGGCAGATATGTGAGCCGCGGCCTGCAACGGCGCCAGCGCATTGATGCGTTGCCCTGAGACATCAAGCATCGAGGCGTTCTCCCTTGGCATCGTAGAACACGGGCGGGACCACTTCGACTGCCACCGCGCCACCGGGCAGCGGAACCGACAGACGCGTGCCGATCCGCGCGCGTCCGCCGCGCACCAGCGCCAGCGCAATCGAACGGCCGAGCGTGGCGCTCGGGTAAGATGAGGTGACATGACCGATCATGGTCATCGGCACGGGCTGCGCGGGATCGACGACGATCTGTGCGCCCTCCTCCAGCACGGTCGTGGGATCGACCGTCAGCAGGCCAACCAGCTGCTTGCGGTCGTCGCGGGCCATCGCCGGACGGGCCAGCGAACGTTTGCCGACAAAATCCTTCTTGGCCTTGCCGACTGCCCATCCGAGCCCGGCGTCGTCAGGCGTCACGGTGCCGTCGGTCTCCTGACCGACGATGATGTAGCCTTTTTCCGCGCGCAGCACGTGCATCGTCTCGGTGCCGTAAGGTGTGATGCCATGCACCCGCCCTTCCACCATGATCGCTTCCCACACCGCGCGGCCGTAGCCGGCGGGCACGTTGACCTCGAAGCCCAGTTCGCCGGTGAAGCGACACCCGGAACAGCCGGGTCGGCACGCCGCAGATGCGGCCCTCGCGCACGCTCATATGCGGCATCGCCTCGCGCGACAGATCGATGTCCTGGATCAGCGGCTCCAGCACCTTTCGCGCGTTCGGGCCCTGCACCGCGATCACGGCCCATTGCTCGGTGGTCGAGGTCAGCCAGACGTCGAGATCGGGCCACTCGGTCTGCAGGTAATCCTCCATCATGGCCAGCACGCGCGCGGCGCCGCCGGTGGTGGTGGTGACGTGAAACCGGTCCGGCGCCATCCGCCCGACCACGCCGTCGTCCATCACAAATCCATCCTCGCGCAGCATCACGCCGTAACGAAGCCGGCCCGGCTCGAGCTTGGTCCAGGCGTTGGTGTACATCCGGTTCATGAACTCGGCGGCGTCCTTGCCTACCACCTCGATCTTGCCAAGCGTGGAGGCGTCGAAGATCCCGACCGACGAACGAACCGCCCTGCATTCGCGCGCGACCGCGGCGTGCATGTCCTCGCCTGCGCGCGGGAAATAATGCGCCCGCTTCCACAGCGACACGTCCTCGAACACGGCGCCCTTTTCAACAGCCCATTCATGAATGGACGTCTTGCGTACGGGATCGAACAGCTCGCCACGCGACTGTCCCGCGAATACGCCGAAGGTCGTCGGCGTGTAAGGCGGCCGGAACGTGGTGAGGCCGATGCTCGGGACAGGCAGGCTCAACGCATCGGCCACGATGCCGAGCGCGTTCATGTTGGAAGTCTTGCCCTGATCCGTCGCCATGCCGGTGGTGGTGTAGCGCTTGACATGCTCGATCGAACGAAACCCTTCGCGGGTCGCGAGCTTGATATCTTTAGAGGTCACGTCGTTCTGGAAATCGACCCACGCCCTGGCCTTCAATGGATCGCGCCCATGCGGCGTCGCACCAATAAAGCCGTCGGCGCCGACGCTGTCCGCCTGCACATCGAGCACGACCGGCGCCACCGCGCTGGCGCCGACGGCTCGCGCGGCATCCGCGCCACCCGCGAATCCGTCCGCCAAAGCCTGCTGCAAATCGTAGAGGCCCCGGCATCCACCGACCGATCGTTCGCGCTCGACAGAGACGCTGGGGATATAGGCCTGCAACTGCTCGTCATAGACGAGCTTGCCGCGGGATTGCGAAAACAAGTGAACGCTCGGCGTGAAACCACCGGACATCAAGACCAGATCGCAGGCAATGGTCTCCTCGATGCCGACGCCGCCTGAAGTGATAGGCGCTATGCCGGCGTGGCTCACGCGCAACCGCCCGTGGGTCGCGGTGACGCATGTGCCGGAACGCAGCTCGATCCCAGCAAGTCGCGCGCCGTTCGACCCAAACCCCGCCTGGGTTCGGCCGCAGATCCGCGATCGCCGCGATCGTGACACCCGCCGCCTTCAGATCGAGCGCGGCCCGATAGGCGCTGTCGCCGGCCGTTACGACGACGGCGCGATCGCCCGGACGGACGCCATAGCGGTTGACATAGATTCGCGCCGCCTCCGCCATCATCACGCCCGGACGGTCATTGTCCGGAAAAACCATCGGCCGCTCCAGCGCGCCGGTCGCCAGCACCACTTCCCTGGCGCGAACCTGCCACAGCCGCTCGCGCGGCAGGTTGCGTATCCTGGCGCTGCGAGATGGTCGGTGACGCGCTGGCTCAATCCGAGGAAATTATGCGGATACCAGCCGAACGCGGTGGTGCGCGGCATCAAGGTCACGTTGGGCAGCGCGGCCAGTTCGCTGAGGGTCGCCGCGACCCAGTCGATCGCCGACCGGCCGTCGATCGTGGCGGCTGTCTCGCTCAACAGCGAACCGCCCATTTCGGATTGCTCGTCGCAGAAAATGACCTTGGCGCCCGATCGCGCTGCGGCCAGCGCGGCCGCGAGACCGGCCGGCCCGGCGCCGACCACCAGCACGTCGCAATGCGCGTACACTTGCGTGTAGCGATCGGCGTCGGGCTGCTCCGGCGCGCGACCAAGGCCTGCGGCGCGACGAATGAGTGGCTCGTACAGTCTCTTCCAGGCCGCCGCCGGCCACATGAAGGTCTTGTAGTAGAAGCCGGCCGGCAGGAACGAGGCGATGGCCTCGTTGAGCCGCGCCGACATCGAACGCCAGCGATGGCCAGCGGTTCTGGCTTTCGGCAACGAGTCCGTCGTAGAGTTCGACCTGCGTCGCCCGCAGGTTGGGCGTGTAGCGCGCCTCGTCGGCGCCGACGCCGACCAGCGCGTTCGGCTCGTCCGAACCCGCAGTCATGATGCCGCGCGGCCGGTGATATTTGAAGGAGCGGCCGACCAGATGCACGCCGTTGGCGATCAGGGCCGACGCCAAGCGTATCGCCGGCGAAGCCGTGATAGCTTTTGCCATCGAAGCTGAAGCGCAACGGACGGCTGCGATCCAGGCGCCCAGCCATTGGCGAGCCGATACGACGCGGTCATCGCGCGGGCTCTTTGGTCGGCGCCGGTTGCCCGGCGGGATAGGTCGACAGAATCGCGTCGCTCATGGTGTCGCGCTGCGCGTTGAAGAAACGGCCACAGCCGTGAAGATGGCGCCATCGCTCGGCGTGCAGTCCTTTCGGGTTGCTGCGGACATAAAGGAACGCCGTCCAGCTCTCGTCGTCGAGGCTCATCGGATCGGCGGGACGCGCGATATGCGCCTCGCCGCCATAGACGAACTCAAGTTCGGGCCGGGAACCGCAGTGAGGACAACAAATCAACAGCATGACCGGAAAGTCCTCGATGTCCCTGGACTCAATGAGCGACGGCGGCGGCAGCGGCTTCGTCGATCAGGACGCCGTCGCGGAAACGTTCGATGGTGAAGGCGGCGTTGATCGGATGCGGCTCATCCTTGGCGATGGTCCAGGCAAACACATCGCCCGAGCCCGGCGTCGCCTTGAACCCGCCGGTGCCCCATCCGCAATTCACGTAGAGGCCCGGCACCGGGGTCTTGGCGATAACAGGTGAACGGTCCGGCGTCACATCGACCACGCCGCCCCAATTGCGCAGCATGCGCAGCCGGCGAAACATCGGCACCAGTTCGCAGACCGCATCGAGCGTATGGTTGGCGATATGCAGCCCGCCGCGCTGCGAGTAGGAGATATATGCGTCGGTGCCGGCGCCGATCACCATCTCGCCCTTGTCCGACTGCGACAGGTAGGCGTGGATGGTGTTGGACATCACCACGCAAGGGAATGCCGGCTTGACCGGCTCGGACACCAGCGCCTGCAACGGAAAGCTTTCCAGCGGCAGCCGCACGCCGGCCATGTTCATGACCACGCTGGTGTTGCCGGCGGCGACCACGCCAACCTTCCTGGCGCGAATGAAGCCGCGAGAGGTCTGCACGCCTTCGACCGCCCCGGACGGCCCGCGTGTGATCCCCGTGACCTCGCAATTTTCCAGGATATCGACGCCGCGCGCGTCGGCGGCCCGGGCATAGCCCCACGCCACCGCATCGTGCCGCGCGGTGCCGCCACGCCGCTGCAGCGCGCCGCCCAGAATCGGGTAGCGCATCGCGCCGCCGATGTTCAGCGGCGGACAGAACGCCTTGCACTCTTCCGGCGACAGCCATTCATTGTCGATTCCATTGAGCCGGTTGGCGTGGACATGGCGCTTGAAGCTTTGGACGTCATGGATGTTGTGCGCCAGCATCAGCACGCCGCGCGGCGAATACATCACATTGTAGTTGAGTTCCTGGGAAAGGCCTTCCCAGAGTTTCAGCGCATGCTCATAGAGCCCGGCGCTCTCGTCGAACAGATAGTTGGAACGGATGATCGTGGTGTTGCGGCCGGTGTTACCACCGCCGAGCCAACCCTTTTCGACCACCGCGACGTTGCGGACGCCGTAGCGGCTGGCAAGGTAGTACGCGGTCGCGAGGCCATGACCGCCGCCGCCGACGATCACGACGTCGTATTCCGGCTTGGGTTCCGGCGACCGCCATTGCGGCTGCCAATCGGCATGGCCGCCAAGACCGCCGCGAAACAGGGAAAATGCCGAGAATTTTTGCATTTGGGCCGGTATCTGTTGAAACCGGATCATACGGTTCGGCCCCGGATCGACGCCTGCATCGGACCGCCGCCGGGATTGGATGCACGCGACATTGCCCTGCCCACGATTTGTAAAAACCCGCCATTGCGGGGTAAACCGCCAAATCGGGGTTGCGCCGGGTTTAATGGGATAACGCCCGCTTCATGGCGCTCCGAAATCCTTACCTTGGACAGCACCCGGCCGGAAATCGAGATGGATTTGACAATGGATCTGACGAAGAGCAACGAACTCCTTGCCTATCTCAAGGCCAACGGAATAGCCGCCACCACCTACGACCACGCGCCTGTCCACACGGTCGAGGAATCCCGCGAACTCCGCGGCGACATTCCTGGCGTCCACACCAAGAATTTGTTCCTGCGCGACGGCAAGAAGAACTTCTTCCTGTTCGTTACCGACGAAGGCGCATCGATCAACCTGAAAGCCCTGGCCAAACTGATCGGCGCCAAAGCCGGCCTGTCGTTCGGGTCGCCCGAGGCGCTGCTGGAGCATCTCGGCATCACGCCGGGCTCGGTGTCGGTGCTGGCGGCGATCAACGACATCAAGCACACGGTCACGATCGTCCTCGATGAGAAACTGTTTCAGTCCTCGCCGATCAATTGTCATCCCCTGACCAACAGCCGGACCACTTCGCTAACGAAGCACGAACTTGAAACGTTTCTCGATCGTTTGGGCCGCAAACCATTATTGGTATCGTTAGCGACCGATACGCCGGTCTGAACCGGCCCGAAGCCAAGATCAGATCCTTGCGGCGCGCGCACGGAAGATCGCGTGATGCGGCAGATGCTGCCGTGAACGCTGCGGGCAACGCTAGTGTAATCAGCAAAATTTGTACGTACAATACTTACAAGATAAGCTATCATGAAGACGCCGGCCCTGGCGGCGACTGCTCCCCGCGCGGAAGCGCGGCGCGCGACGACAAAGATGCCGAAGCCTGCGTACGGGTATTTGATTCCGTTCACGACGAATGACTGCAACCGCCAAAAGAGGAGGCTGAATGGCTCGGCAGGTTATCGAGGCTCGGAAGGAATCGGGACAGACGCACGTGCCCCGCTACCGGACCGTCTACGACGCCCTGCGGCAGCAGATCACGTCGGGGGCGTTCGGCGTCGGCGAAAAACTGCCGACCGAGGACGAACTCAGCCAGAAATTCGGCGTCAGCCGGCACACCATCCGGTTCGCATTACGTGAGTTGAAGGATGAAGGCCTGATCCGTTCGCAACAGGGGTCAGGTTCGATCGTGGTGCGGCAGTCCCGGCAATTGTCCTACACTTCCTCCGTCTCCTCGCTCGAGGAGTTGCTGCAATACGCCACCGAAGTGCGGTACGAGGTCGCCAAGAGCGGCATGGTCGTGGCCGACGCGGAACTGGCCGATCGGCTGGGCAGCACACGGGGAGAGCGCTGGCTCAGGGTGGAGGGCATCCGCACCAAATCCGCCAAGGGTGAACCGGTCTGCTGGACCGAGGTCTTCGTCCACGCCAATTACGCCGGCGTGGGCTTGAGAATCGGACATCAGGCCGGAACGATCTATTCGTGGATCGAAGAGATGTATGGCGTACGCATCGGCGAGGTCCGGCAGGTCTTGCGGGTGGTGCCGATGCCCGAGGATATCGCCGCGAACCTGGGTTGCACATCCGATATCAAGGCGGTCGAGATCTGCCGTTCCTACTATCTGGAGGATGGACAACTGGTCGAGGTTGCTTTCAACCTGCATCCGGCCGATCGCTTCCAATACGAACTCACGCTTCGCCGGCGCGGCTGAGCGGTGCCTCAACTTCAAAGACTTGCCGGCGCGAAGCCCCTGAGTTTCTGAAATCGCGCGGTATATTTCGGCCACGCTTCGGGATTGACCAGCCGTGGCGGAACGCCGCCGGCCATGATTGTGATCCACTGCTCGGCGGCGGCATTCGCCATGCTGTACAGCGCTCCATCGGTCATGCCCGCGATATGCGGGCTCGCGATCACATTTTCGAACGACAGCAATCGATGATGGGGCTTGACGGGCTCCGACAGGAACACGTCGACACCGGCGCCGGCGATCAATCCAGCCTCCAGGGCGTCGGCAAGATCGTCCTCGACATGGATGCCGCCCCGGGCCGTATTGATGAAATAGGCCGACCGCTTCATCTGCCGGAATTGCGCGATGGCGAACATGCCAAGCGTGTCGCCGGCACGCGGGCAATGCACCGACACGAAGTCCGAGCGCGTCAGCAATTCATCGAACGCCACCTTGGTCGCACCCCTGGCGCTGATCTGCTCGGCACTGAGATAAGGATCATAGGCAAGCACGGTCATTCCCATCAGCCCTTTGCACAGTTCAGCAGTGCGGCCGCCGATGTGACCGAGGCCGACAATACCGACCGTCTTGTTCTCAAGATCGGTTGCGCGCATGCTGAAGCGGTCGAGATTGCCGCCGCGCCGCATGATCTTGTCCGATTGCGAAATGTATTTTGCGAGCGACAGCATCATTCCAAGCGCGTGCTCCGCGACCGCGCGCGCGTTGGTTCCGGACTGATTGCAGACCAGCACACCGGCGGCGGTGCAGGCATCGACATCGACCATGTCGTAGCCGGCGCCGCTCGAACTGATGGCGAGCAGGTTCCCGCACTTTGCGAGCAGCGCGGCGTCACCGAAATACGGGCCCAGCAGTTCGGTACGCGGCGATATCTGATAACCGTACGCGGTACTGATCTTGTCATCGGTCTCGGCAACGGGATCGGCATAAGTCAGCCGCATCAATTCGATTTCCGGTCGCTGCGACAAAATCTTTTCAGCCACCGGATCGAGCCATCGCTCGAAATAGGCCAGCGGCATCGCATTCGTGGTCATTGCCTGATTTTCCTGTCGGTCGAAGTCATAAAGCCCGAGCGAAATGATCCGCGCGGCATGGTCTGTCGTGAATACATCTACCGGCCCAGCATCTGCGGTACCGCCAGGGTGATCTGAGGCACGAAGGCGATCAGGATCACCGCGAGCACGAGGACGATGAGATACGGCAACATGGCGCGAGCCGCGCTTTCCAGGCTGCTGCCGGCAACCGAGGCGGCGACATAGAAACCGATGCCGATCGGCGGCATGAAAGCGCCGATCCCCATCGCCAGAATGAGGACAATGGCGTACTGGACCGCGTCAAATCCCGCGCTTGCCGCGATCGGCATCAGCATCGGCGCCAGGATGATGATCGCAGGCAGGCCTTCCAGCAGGGAACCGATGATGATCAGCAGCGCGATCGACCCCAGCATGAAGGTCGCGGGCCTGCTGCCGTGAAGGATCGCGACCAGTTGCTGTGGCAGGTTCGCGGCACTCAGGACCCAGGCGAATGACGCCGCTGCCGCGATCACGAATAGCACGACGCCGGACATCGCCGCGCAAATCCCGGCATGGTGGATCAGGTCGCGGAAGCCGATCTCGCGGTAGACGATGGTGGCGAGGCCGATGCCGTACAGCACCGCGAACGACGAAACTTCCGTCGGCGTGGCGATGCCGAACCGAATGCCTACGATCATGGCGACGGGCATCGCCATCGGCAGCAACGCCCCGAGAAGCGCCGGCCGCCATGACGTCTCGGCCGGCGGCTCTTCGACGGCTTCGCGCCGCGACGAAAGCAGGTAGATCAGCGCCATCAGGCAAAGCGCAATCACCGCCGCCGGCAGCAGGCCCGCAATGAACAGCGTGCCGATCGAAACCGGGGTCACCGATCCAAGCACCAGCATCGCGATGCTGGGCGGTATGGTCTCGGCCATCGCCGCCGACGCCGCCAGAACCGCGGCCCCCTCCTCGGGCCGGTACCGCCGCTTGCGCAATTCGTCGCGCATCACCGAGCCCACCGCAACGACATCCGCGATCTTGGAGCCGGAGATGCCGCTGACCAGGTAGATCGTGACCACCACCACCTGCAGCAACCCTCCGCGCAGCCGCCCGACCAGCGCCATCGCAAAGCGAACCAGTCGCACGCTGATGCCGCCGCGCTCCATGATGAGCCCCGCGAAGATGAAGAACGGCAGCGCCAGCAGGATGAAATTAGCAGTCCCATCGAGCATGTTCTGCGGCGCGGCGACCGGAGGCGCGGTGTCGGTTGCCTTGAGATAGACCAGCGTCGCCGACAACATCGCGAAACTGACCGGCAATCCCATCAGAACGGTCGCGAAGAACAGCACGATCATGCACAGCAGCGACGCGCCGGGATTCTGCATGAAAAACTGAATCGGCGTGGCGTAGGAAAACGCGGCCGTCCCAAGCGTCAGGATCAATCCGACCGAGACGATGGTGGCAATGCTATGCCTCAGGATCAGGCGCTCAAGTCCATAGGCTGCGAGCAGCACCATTCCGACCGTCAGCGGCAGGAAGTACCAGAACACGCGGACCTGCAGCATCGGGGTGAAGTCTTCCCAATGCGCATCGAGCAGTTCCAGCGAGACCCAGGCGGTGACCGACCCGACCAGCACGACGGTCCACTCCGTCGCAGCGAGCACGATCTGCCGTCCGCCCGGCGGCAATAGATTGACCAGCAGCACAACACTGGCGTGCCGGCCCTCGCGATAGCCCACGGCGCCGCCGATGAAAGCGATCACCGAGAGCACGAGTTTGGCGGCTTCATCGGACCACAGGAAGGAATGCGCAAACAGCGCCCGTCCCACCACGTCCGACACGATGATCGCCAACTCGCCGATCAAGGCGACGACGATGAGAAACTTGGCGGCCAGATGCAACCTGTCGAACGCAACACGAACCTTGATGCGGACCGGATGCGATCGCTTCCGCGGTTACGCCATCTGCAAGGTCTTCGATGTGACCAATGGTCGGGTCGAGAGTGGCGTCCATTGCGAGATCTCGGCCAATTGACACGCTGCGTGTATCGGTCAGGCGCGACCGACCTGCTTCAGAATGGAGTCGACGAAATCAGGGCCAATCGATGCCTTGAACTGGTCGTAAACCGGACGAGTCGCAGCCCGATAGGCATCGTTGTCGACCTCGAGCACCTTGACGCCCTTTTCGGTCAGGAACGTCGTGGCTTCAGCGGTCAATTCGACATTCTTGTCCCGCCATTTCGGCGACAATTCGCGCGCCGCATCCCGGATCGCCCGCTGATATTCCGGCTGCAGCGAGTCGAACTTTCTCTTGCTCGCCATCAAGGCTCCGGCGTTGTAGACGGCGCCGGTCAGATTGACGACCTTGGCGGCCTCGTAATACTTGCCGGCCACCAGCGATATCAGCGGCACTTCGACCGCATCGACGGCCCCCTGCGACAGCGCTACATAGATCTCGGTAACGTCGATCGAAACCGGGACCGCGCCCATCGATTTGTAGATCGCGGCGTAGATCGCACCCGGCTGCAGGCGGATCCGCACGCCGTTCATGTCGCTCGGCTTGGGCACCGGACGATTGACCGTCGTGATCGGCCGCCAGCCCCAGTGAATCCAGGACAGGCCGTAGATCTGTTTCGACGGCATATCCGCGAAGATCTGCTCTCCAACCGGTCCGTCCAGCACGCGCTCGGCGACGCCGCGATCCGCGAACAGATATGGAAAGTCCAACACCGCAAATTTCGGAAACAGCGTCTGGATGAACCCCGTGGTATGCGCGGCAAAGTCGACGATGCCGACCTGCATGCCGGTCAGAATGTTGTTCTGACTGCCGAGTTCGCCGGAGGCATACACCTTGATGTCGACCGCGCCGTTGGTCCTGTTGCGCACGGTATCGGCAAAACCATCCAGCACCTTGCGATAGGGGCTGCTTGCGACGTCGGCATAGCCGAGCTTCAGATTATAAAGGGGCGCGTCGCCGCGCGCGCCGCGGATCAGAGCCGGAGCCGCGAGAGCGCCTCCGAGAGCGCCGCGCAGCACCGTCCGCCGTTGCAAACTCTTCATGGCAGTCCCTCCCACGACAACAACAAGCCAAGCCCGCAGGAGCCTGACGAAGCTTTTTTATTTGTACGTATGACTGACAGATCGACTCTGTGACGTCAAGCCGCCTCGTCGCTTGGCTCTGCGGCACCAATGGCCTTCATTAAAGGCCATCTCGATGCAATCGGCGTACGCATACACACGCATCGATTCATTCTTCCCAGTCGATTTGCCTTGATGTTATCAATGATGTACGCACAAATTCAGCCTGTGTGACCGTCGAGACGCTGCAGCGGAAACGCACCGCGAGGATCAAAAAGGATTCGAACTCATGACCGAGAAAACGACGGCGCGAATGATCGCCCGTGTCTGCGAGCGTCACGGCACCAGGCGAATCTTTGGTGTGCCAGGCGGAGGCAGCAGCCTTGATTTGATCCGGGCGTTCGCGGAACGCGGCATACCCTACATTTTGACGCGGACCGAAACCGGCGCGACGATCATGGCCGCGGCCACGGCCGAGGCGACCGGTTCGCTCGGCGTGGCGATCACCACGCAGGGACCGGGCACCGCGAGTGCCGCCAACGGGGTCGCCCATGCCCATCTCGATCGCTGCCCGATGTTGCTGATCAGCGACGGCTGGACCAAACAACAGCGTTCGTTCGATACGCATCAGGCTTACGATCAGCAGGCCTTGATGGCTCCGATCGTCCGCGGCGTCACCCGCCTCGAACAGGACGACGCGGCCGGCGAACTTGAAGACCTGATCGCCATCGCGAACACGGCGCCATGGGGGCCGGCCTACGTCGAACTCACCGGCGAAGCCGCGCGCCGACGGGTGGACGACAACGAAATCGCCGCGGAACCAAGCGCGAAAGAGACAATCGACGCGCAGGCTCTTGCGCGTGTTCGCGCCTTGATCGCGGCGGCGAAACGCCCTGTCCTGCTGGTCGGGCTGGAAGCCCGCACGCCCGGATCGGGCAAACGCCTGGAAGCGCTTGCGACCCGGCTTCGGTGTCCCGTTCTCCCAACCTACAAGGCGAAGGGAGTGGTGCCCGACGACCATCCCAATGTCGTGGGACTTTTCACCGGCGGCGCCGCCGAGCGCCCATGCGTCGACTTGGCCGACCTGATCATTCTTTGTGGCTTCGACCCCGACGAACTGATCGGCCAGCCATGGCCCTACACGGCCAAGATTGTCGACCTCGGGCCGGTTCATCATCCCGTTCACTATGTGACGGCAGCCGAACGCTTGATCGGTCCGCTGCCCGCGATCCTCGATGGGCTCGACGATTGCGAAGGCGGTGGCGGCTGGAAGCCGAATGAGATCGCGCAGCTTCGTGACGGCATGCAGGCGCGATTGGCGTATCGGGGAAGCGGCGATGGCCTCAGCCCGGAGCAAGTGGTCAGGACCGCGTACCAGGCCAGTTCGGCGATGGATCCGCGGATCACCGTCGACGCCGGCGCACATATGTTCTCGGCAATGGCATTTTGGCCGGCCCGGCGCCAGGGCGACGCCCTGATTTCGAACGGATTGGCGACCATGGCGTTCGCGGTCCCGGCGGCGATCGCGATGTCGCTCGAGAGTCCCGAGCGGCCGGTCATCGCCTTCACCGGCGATGGCGGCTTGATGATGTGCGCCGGCGAGTTGTCGACCGCGGCACAATATGGCCGCCGGCTCTGCATCGTGGTGTTCAACGATGCGACCCTCTCGCTGATCGCGATCAAGCAAGAATCGCGGCAGCTTCCGCAGGAAGGTGTGACCTGGCCGCGCCCCGATTTCGCCGCGGTCGCGCGCGGCTTTGGCTTGAGAGGGTTTTCGGCGACTTCGGTCGCAGAATACCGAGCCGCGCTCGATCAGGCTTTGGCCGGCGATACGCCTTCGCTGATCGATGTCCGGGTCGACCCGACGGGGTATCTTTCCCAGTCGATCGCACTTCGTGGCTGAGTTGCGCGAACGGGTGTGGGACCGCGACCACGTGAGTGCCAGGGCAGGCAAGCCGGCTGACGCCATAAGCTTTTGCGATTGCCTCACAGCTTCAGTGCGAACGGGTCCCGTTCTTCGTTCGAGAAGTCGATCATGATGTTCTTGGTCTGGAGGAATTCGTCCAGCGCCATCACGCCGCGTTCCTTGCCGAAGCCGGATTCCTTGAAGCCGCCAAACGGGGCCATCGCGCTGGACGCGCGATAGGTGTTCACCCATACCGTTCCGGCGTGGATCGCCCGCGAGACACGCAACGCGCGGGACAAATCCGTCGTCCAGACCCCCGAAGCCAGACCGTATCTGGTGTCGTTCGCGATCTCGACCGCCTCCTCCTCGGTATCGAAGCGGATAATGGAGAGTACGGGCCCGAACACTTCCTCTTGGGCGATCGTCATCTTGTTTTCCACGCCGGTAAAAATGGTCGGCTCGATGAAAAGGCCTTTTCCCAAACCGCCTCCGGTCGCGGGCTTGCCGCCGCAGGCGAGTGCCGCGCCGTTGCTTCGGGCGTCGCTGATCGATTTGAGGATGCGGTCGAACTGCGGCTCGTTTGCCACGGTTCCCATCTCGGTCGTCTGCATCCAACGGATTGCCGAGTTTTATCTTTCCCGCACGCGCCAACAAGCCGTTTGACGATCTCATCGTGAACCGAGCGCTGGACCAGCAGGCGCGATCCCGCAATGCAGGTTTGCCCGGTCGCGCCGAAAATGCCGGCAAGCGCGCCGACCGTTGCCTTGTCGAGGTCGGCATCCTCGAAGATCACATTGGGCGACTTTCCGCCGAGTTCGAGCGTCACGGGCATGAGCGAACGGCCTGCCTCCGCCGCGATCTGACGACCGACGTTCGGGCTGCCGGTGAAACTGACACGGTCAATCCGGCCGCTCGAAAGCAGCGCCTGGCCCGTCCTGTAGTCGCCGGTCACCACATTGACGACGCCTGCGGGAAACCCTGCCTGACGAACCAGATCGGCGAATTCCAGCGTCGTCACCGATGCATGTTCGGAAGGTTTGATCACGACACAGTTGCCCGCCGCGAGAGCGGGCGCGAGCTTGTTTGCGAGCAAGCCCATGGGCGAGTTCCAGGCCGTGATCAGGACCGCGACGCCGATCGGCTCCCGGCGCGTGAAGTCAAAAACGTCGCGCTGGTCGAGGGGAATGGTGTCGCCGAAGATCTTGTCGGCGCAGCCCGCGAAAAACCGGTAGGCACGGGCTGCAAAATGCATCTGGCCATGCGTCTCGCGGATGACCTTGCCGTTGTCGGTGCTCTCCATGACGGCCATGCGTTCGGCCTGGGCATCGAGCAGGTCCGCCAGCTTGTTCAAGAGGGTCGCTCGCGCAAGGCCGGAAGTTTTGCTCCAGACCGACTCATAGGCCTTTCTGGCGGCGGCGATCGCGTCGGCGACCTGTCCGGCGGTGGCTTGCGGCACCAGCGCCCATTCTTCGCGGCTATAGGGATTTATCGCGGAAAACCATTCCTGGCTCGCCGCGCTGACGGACTCATTGGCGATAAAGATTCCGTATTTTTTCGACATTGACGTCGCTCCTTGACTGGTACGCTACGTACTCGGCGATCGACCGTGCTGGCGGCGGTCGATGCAGGTTTCGAATTCAGTGAGGGTTAGACGGGGCTGCTGATGGGATCGAGGTCCAGTCGGACGATACCGTCCAGCCCGTCGCGCGCCGCCGGAAACAACGACAAGACCTGGCGATCGTGACCCGGAATGATGTGGGACGGACTGTCCGACAGTTTTCGAATCAGCGCGAAGCCGTTCATCATCTGGTTGATGTCGAACAAGACCGGAAACGGCCGGCGCTGAATGATGTTCGCGTAGTAATGCGAGGCGTCCGAGGCGACGACGACGTAACCTCGCCGCGTTCTGACCCTGACCACCTGAAGCCCTTCGGTGTGTCCACCGATCCAGTGCAGCGATATTCCATCGTCGAAATCCGAATTCACATCATGGAGGGTCACCCTTCCCTCGAAATTGCGCTTCACGATGTGGCTGACGTCTTCCGCGTTATAGGCCTTGTTCTGCACGGCATCGCACATGCAGCGGCCGGTACAGAAATGCATCTCACGCTGCTGGACGTGATACCGGGCGTGCGGGAACAGGTCGTGATTGCCGGCGTGATCCCAATGCATGTGCGTCAGGATGACATCCCGGACGCTGCCGGGATCGATACCGATCTGCTTCAGGCCCTGTCCGACCGGCCGTGACACCGCCCAGCCGCGCGCCTGACCGGCCTTTTCATCGAAGCCGGTGTCGATGATGACGGTGCGGCTTTGGCTGACCAATGCCCAGACGAAGAAATCCATCGGCATTGGCTTGTCGGCCGGATCCCCGCCGACAAAATTTTCCGACGAGCGGCGATCGTCCTTCCTGGCGTAGCGCACCGCATAGATTTCATATTCGGACATAGCGTTCACTGGCGTTCGATGCCGGCTTCCCTGGTTGCGGTGGCCCACAGGCTCATGTCGTCCTTGACGTGCTTGGCGAACTCCGCCGGCCCGATCCAATGCGCTTCAAATCCGATATCGGCGAGGCGACTGCGCATCTCGGGTTCGGCCAGCACCCCGCGCAGCCCATCAGCGAGCTTTGCAACGATTTCGGGTGGCGTATCCCTGGGAGCAAACAATCCCGTCCATGCGCTGATATCGATGAAATCGACCCCGCCTTCCTTCATGGTGGGAATGTCAGGGAATAGCGCACTGCGCTCCACGTTGGTGGTTGCGAGCGCCCGCGCCTGGCCCGCCTTCACCTGGGCCACCGCGGGTGTCATGTCCATGAATGTCATGGTGACGCGCTGCGCGATCAGGTCGGTCACGACCTGCGGGCTGTTGCGGTAAGGCACCGCGGCGATATCGATCCCGGCGCGCCGCTTCAGCGCCTCGCCGGAAAGCTGGCCGAGGGCATTGGCATAACCGAACGACAGCGATCCCGGCTCGTTTTTTCCGAGCGCGACCAGATCGGCAACGTTCTTGACCGGCAGCGACGGGTCGACAATGAGAAAATATGGAAACAGGCCGAACTGCGAAATCGGAACGAAATCCGCGATCGGGTCATATTGGATCGACTTCAGCATGCTGGGATTTGCCGCGTGGGTCGACGTGCCACCGACCAGCAATGTGTAGCCGTCCGGAGTCGCGTGGGCGGCGACCGCCGCGCCCAACGCGCCGTTGGCCCCGACGCGGTTCTCGACAATGATCGGCGTTTTCAACACTTCCGACAGCCGTTGAAAAACCACTCGGGCCACGCCGTCGGTGCCGCTACCCGGCGCGAACGGCGCGATAACCGTAATTCGTTGAGAAGGATAAGTTTCCGCCGATACATGGCACCAGCTTGAAACAAGCGCCGCAAACGCCAACAGCAGTACCCGCACGACTTTCCTCCTTTTGTTTATCGTTGTGGCAAGACGTTTGTCTTACGTCGATCAGGACCGGCCGGAAGACCCTTCGATGATCTTGACGATGACCGGCCAGTAGTTGTCGCCAAATCCCTTCTCTGAGGCTTCGGCCAGAAGCTTGCCGCCGAGCGCCGCTTCCCGCGCTTCGATGCCGCCGTCCCTGGCCATATCGAGCGCGTAGGAAACGTCCTTGTGCATGTAGTCGGTCGAAAACACCCGTTCGGGAAACTCGCGCGGAATGACGGCCTTGTAGCCGTGATTGCGCAACGCAAAGCTGTCAGCGGAGCCTTTGGAGAACGCCTCGAACAGAGTTTGGGTCGAGACGCCCGCCGGATTCCGCGATCGCGGCGGCTTCGCACAGCGCCGTGACGGTGCCCACCACGACCATGTTGTTGAGGATCTTCACCACCTGGCCGGCTCCGATGCCGCCGCAATGGGTGACTTCGGCGGCGAAACAACGCAGCAAAGGCTCGATGCGCTTGAAGATTTCGGGCGTCGCTCCGACGGAAATGGCCAGCGTGCCCGCCTCCGCCGCTGCGCGTGTCCGGGCGACGGGCGCATCGGCATAGTCCGCGCCCTTGGCGGCGAACGCGGCGGCCAGTTCACGCGTCAATTTCAACGGGCTGGTGGACAAATCGACGATGGTTTGTCCGTCGCGTGCAAACTCGAGCAGGCCTCCCGTCATCTCGCATATCTTTTTCAGATGAACGCCGCTCGGCATTGAGATGAAGACGATATCGGCTTTCGCCGCCGCCGCGACCGAGCCGGCATCGACCGCGCCGGCCTGGACCAGTCGCGCCACCGGTTCGGCATTGATGTCGTGGACGAGCACCTTTGCTCCCGTCTTCTTCACGAGGTGCCGGCACATCGGCTCGCCCATGACGCCCAGACCGATGAAGCCGAAATTGACGGTTGCAGTCATGTTTGTAACTCCGGAATTTTCCAATGATGACATCTCAGATACCCAGATAGGCCCGCCGCACATAATCGCTGGCCAGGAGATCCTTGCCCTTCCCGCTCAATGTGACCGCGCCGGTTTCGAGTACGAAGGCCTCGTCGCATAGGCTGAGGGCAAGCTTCGCATTCTGCTCGACCAGGACGATCGACATGCCGATGTCGCGATTGATCTCGACGATGATGCGGGCAATCTCGTCAACCACGATCGGCGCAAGCCCCAGCGAAGGCTCGTCCAGCAGCAGCAGGCGCGGCTTGGCCATCAGGGCGCGGCCGATCGCGACCATCTGCTGCTCTCCGCCGGACAGCGAACCGGCCATCTGGCTCTTTCGCTCGACCAGCCGGGGAAAATACCCGTAAATCTGGTCCAGCGTCTTCCTTTGGTGGGCCTTGTCGCGCTGCGCATAGCCGCCGACCAAGAGATTATCGAGCACGCTCATTTGCGGGAATACGCGACGTCCTTCCGGCGAGAGCGCGACGCCGTACTTCACACGCTGCGGCGCCGGAGTCGCCTCGATGCGGCGGCCGTCGAGATGGATCTCGCCGCGGCTGACCGCCTTGAGGCCGATGATCGCTTTCATGGTCGTGGTCTTGCCGGCTCCGTTCGAACCGATCAGGGAGACGATCGCGCCATCGGCCACAGTCAGACTTACATTGCGGATCGCGATAACGCCTCCATAGACGACGCTGATACCCCGGACCTCAAGCATCGACCGCGTCCTTGCCGAGATAAGCCTCGATCACCAGCGGGTTCGATACGATTTGCGCGGGCGTTCCTTCCGCGATCATGGTCCCGTGGTCCAGCACCACGATCCGATTGCACAGCCCCATGACCGTCCGCATGTGATGCTCGACCATCACCATGGTCACGCCGCGCTCCGACCTGATCCGGCGCAAAACCGATGCCAGTTCGGCGGCTTCTTCCGGATTAAGCCCGGCCACGGGTTCATCGAGCATCAACAGCTTGGGATCGCTGGCGAGCGCGATGGCGACACCGAGACGGCGCTGTTCACCGTAGGCGAGTTCGCGCGCTTTCAGCCCGACACGCGATGCGAGCCCGAACAGATCGAGCACCTGCAGCGCCTTGTGTTCCGCCTCGGTCCGCCACCTGCTCGGAAAGAAACTTCCCCACAGGCCGATCCGGCTCGATGCGAACGTGCCTCGAATGGCGTTTTCGATCACCGTCGCTTCCGGGTAAACGGTCGCGGCCTGAAAGGTACGGGCAAGGCCCTGTCGAACCGTCCGGTTGGCCGGCTGTCCCGCAATATTCCGGTTGAGAAACCGAACCGTTCCGGCCGACGGCTTGAGGACGCCCGAGATGACATTGAACAGCGTCGTCTTGCCGGCTCCGTTCGGACCGATCAGGCCGAGAAAGTCGCCTTCGTTGACATGAAAGGATACGTCCCGCACCGCCACGAGCCCGCCGAAGGAGCGTTTCAGATGGCTCACTTCGAGCATGTTCATGGCACTTCCTCCGCCACGACCGCCGCACCTGCTTTGGCGAAGCGGCGTCGCGTGCGCCACAGGCCGGCAAGGCTGGCCAGCCCGTTCGGAACGAACATCAGGCAGAGCACCAGCATGGTGCCGTAGATGATGTGCTGCAGGCCTTCGGTGGCGCGCAGCAACTCCGGCAGCGGCGTCAGAACGAGAACGCCGACCACCGAGCCCAGTACGCCGTCCCGTCCGCCGACCACGAGCATCGTGAGACAGGAAACCGATTCCCAGAAGGTGTAGGAGTCCGGCGAAATGAATTGCAGATAATGCGTCGACAGCGCGCCGGCGAAACCGGCAATGCCCGATCCGATCGAGAACGCCAGCACCTGAACCAGATGGGTATCGACCCCGCTCAATTCGGTCAGGCGCTGGTTCTCCGCAGTGGCCGCCATCATCGCGCCCAGCCGCGAGCGATAAAGCATCCACGTCAGCAACAGCGTTGTCAGCGCGCAAACCAGCGCAAGCGGATAGAATTCGGGCTTGGTAAGCAGGACATGCCCGAAAATGGAAACCGGCGGCACGCCGACGAGTCCGTTGGCGCCACCCGTGACCGAGGCCATATCGAGCGCGACCAGCACCGCAATCTGGCCGAACGCAAAGGCGACCAGCACGAAATAAACGCCTCGCAGGCGCAGAATGATCCAGCCAAGGCCGGCCGCGATCGCGGCTGCGACCAGGCCCGCCACGAATATGCCCAGCAAGGACGGCCAGCCATTCATCGACAGCAGCGCCGAGACATAGCCGCCGACCAGCGCAAATCCGCCGTGGCCCATCGACAACTGTCCCGCCCGGGCGATGATCGCGAGGCCGAGAACGAGCATCAGATTGATGCAGCCGATCGTCGCCAGATGAATGTAGAACGGGTTCGGCGCGAACCATGGCAGCAGCACCGCGAGAACGACGGCCACCGCGACACCGACATAGCGGATCGGCTTTGTCTCGACCGCTCCGGGCGTCATGCTTCCCGCTCCTTCCTGCCTAACAAACCTTGCGGTCGCAGCAGCACAACGGCGATCACCACGAGAAATTGCAGGATCTCCGCCAGAGAAGCGCTGACGAACGTGCCGGCGAAGCTTTCGATCAGGCCGATCAGCAATCCGCCGGCGACGGCGCCCGGGACGCTGCCCAATCCGCCGATGACGACGATGACAAAGGCTTTCAGCGTCGGCGCCAGACCGATGAACGGAGACACCGACAGCACCGGCGCCATCAGCACTCCGGCAAACGCCGCAAGGCTCACCCCGAGCACGAACGCGGCGGGGAAAATGATCTCGACCCGGATACCCTGTATTTCGGCAATCTCGGCATCCTGGGCCACCGCCCGCATGGCCCGACCAATTCGGGTATGGGAGATCAGCAGATTGAGCGACACAACGGCGACGATGGCGCCGATGATCACCACCAGCCGCGACCAAGGAAAGACGAGGCCACCGATCGATAATACCCCGGAAACGATTGGCGGCACCGTGCGCGGCGACGCCCCCCAGATCAGAAGCGCACTGTTCTGGATGATGAGCGCGACGCCGACCGAGGCGATCATCCCGTTCACCTCGTTGCCGCGAAAGCGACGGAAAACGATCCGCTCCATCACCAGCCCGAGCAGCGCGGTCACCCCGACGGCCAGAACGACGCTGACGGCAAACGGAAGCGCGTTACTGCCGTACAGGATGGCGAACAGGAACGCTCCGACCATGTAGAATTCGCCATGCGCGAAATTCACGATACGCATGATGCCGAACACCATGGTGAAACCGATCGCCATCAAGACATAGATCATGCCGACCATGAGGCCGTTCACGACGGTCTGGGCTAGAATGATTTCCATGCTCACGGCGCGACTACTCCCATGGCCCGACGAGACGCAAAGCGCCTCGCCTGTTCTAGCGGCGCGTTATCGGCACGCGCTGACGTCGCAGGTCGCCACTTTGACGACGACGCCGTCCTTGATCTGGCCGACATAGAAAGGCAGATCGATCTGGTGTTTGATTCCGTACTGCTTCTCGCCGGTCCAGCCCGCTTTTCCGATCGCGGTCGGAACATCGGATAATCCTTCGAGCGTCGCAGCGATCTTGGTGGTGTCCTCCACTGTGCCGGCCTTCTTCATGGCGGCGAACAGCATCTGCAGACCTGAATAGAAAAATGGACTGAAGGCGTTCATGTTCGGCCCGTACTTGGCCTTGAAACGGGCGACGTAGGCCGCTGTATCCGGCAGGCCGGTGTCGATCGGCAAGTGGACATAGGTGCCCTCGGCGGCTTCCTTGCCGGCAACCTTCACCATCTCGGCGGCGACGTCGCCGCCGGTGACAAACACCGGACCGCGATATCCCAATTCGCGCGCCTGCTTCAGGATCACGCCGGCAGTCGTGGGAGAGTTGCCGCCAAGTTCGAGCCCATCGGCTTTCATCAGGACTCGGGTCAGAACAGGCACGAAGTCGACGCGTTCGCGTTCGAAATATTCGACCTGAAGCTTGGCGCCGGCCTTAGCGTATGAGGCTGTGTTGCCGGCGCCGATCTGCTGGCCCGTTTCGTCGTTGGGCAGCAAGGACACCACCTGCTTGGATGGGCTGGTCTTCATCAGCCACGCAACCTGCGGATCGGAAAACTCGCCGGTCGTGATCACCGGCCGGAACGCGAACGGCGCGTCGGTCCCCAACGCGCGCGGCGTAAAGGCGAGCGTCATGGTTATGACTTTCCCCGCCGTGGTCTGCGCCTTCGTCGCCACCGCCGCCGCCGACCCCATCGGGCCGACCACGAAATGAATTCCATCCTGAATCATCAGCCGGTCCATCGCGGTCACGGCATCCTGGGCGCGATAGCGGTCGTCATATTGCTTGATGAGCACCTTGTAGCGCTTGCCGGCGACTTCGAGACCGCCGTCTTTATTGGCATCCTCGGCAGCGAAGTCGGTCGCGGCGAGCATCCCCTCGGCGAATGCGGCGCCTGCGCCGGAGAAGCTGCCATGGACACCGATCGTGAGATTATCTTCGCCCCATGCAGCAGAGCCAACCACCGATACGGCCAAGGCCGCAATCAACGTCAAACGCTTCATCCCACCCTCCCTGGATATTGTTTTTCTGCTTTGGATAAGTCTGTCTTGGATATCGTTCGTCCTCGCGGTGACACGCTAGGGAACCCAGGTCGTCTCCTCCGGTTCATGCGCTCCCCGAGGCGCAAAGACGATCTTGGTCGCGGCCATTTGAGTCTCGCGTGCTTGCAAAAGGCGGCTGACCGTCGCGAGATCGCTCACTTTGTCGATGGTCTCGAGGCGCTCGAACAGCGGCGCGATGCGATCGCGGGACAACACCGCACCGGCCTGCCGCTCGAACCGATCCCACAGATCGCCTTCCGGCTGTGCTTGAATCGCGAGTAAATCGCCAATGCTTGGTGCCGGAACATCCGCCGGCAAGGAAAGCGCCGGGGCTTCCGTAGCATGCGGTGCCGCGGCCACATTGCCGATCAGTTCCGCACAAGACGCATCGTCCATCGCTTCAGCGAGCGCCGCTGCAAACAATGCGTGTTTCATCCCGAGACCGATTGCCAGCCCCGACCGATTGTCCGCAACGGCACGTTTGTCGGCAGAGCCACCCAGCAGCAGCGCCGCCGCGATCTTCGGGCGGCTCAATCCGAGCACGCGGCAGCCGGCAACGATCCCGCCGAACAACTCGGCGCGGAACTGACCGATGGCAGCGCCTGAAAACCTCGACGCAAAGAACGACGACGCCTCCGCGCCGAACATCAAGTCATCAACAAACTCCTTGCCGGTCTTTTTGCGCTCTTCGCACAGCCCGAACAACGAAACGATATAGGCTGCACTTGCGGCGATCGATGATGTCCCGGGATCGGCCGCGGCCGCTGTGGCGTTGATCAAAGCGGCGTCCGCCGCGCCGGTCCGCCGCTCGGTCCCAAAGACGAGCGATGCCCCGCCGTTCATCGCCACGCCGGAGGTGCCCAGCAGGGATTTCGCCATCGCTGTGGGCATGCCCGCGAGGACCTGGCCAAACGCCTGAATGACCGCGGTTCGGGCTTTCGCTAATGCCTTTGCATCAGGCGATCGTGGATTCCAGGCGCTGATCTCTTCTGCCAGGTTTTCCGGGTGGAAATCGGAGGCCGAGGTCATGGTGCCCACGCTCGTCACGACGCGGCCGCTTGTTGCGAATGCGCGATCCCTTGCTGGCCTGCGGCATTCCTGCCTGCAATTCTGCCGAAGGTCGCGCCCGAGACCAGGCCCGTGCCCGCCGGATAGTTATCGTAGAACAGGCCGCCGACGAGTTCCCCGCAACAATACAGTCCCTTTATCGGACGCCAGTCCGTCCCGATCACCTCGGCGTTCTCATTGATCTTCAGTCCGCCGAACGTGAAGGTGATCCCGCCTGTCGCGCTGTAGGCATAATAAGGCGGCTTATCCAGCCGAAGCGCCCAATTGGTCTTTTCCAGATCGAGCCCTTTGCTCGACAGCCCGTCCTTTTTCGTCGGATCGAATCCTTCGTCCGCCGAACGCGCATGATCATTGAACTGCTCGACGGTCTTCAGCGCCTGCGCCTTGTCGTCGATATCGAGCTGATCGATGAGATCGGCGAGCGAGTTGGCCTTGATCGGGTCGCTGGTCGAATAGCGCGGCTCAAGCAGATGGATCACCTTGCTGTCGAACAGCTGGTAGGCCTTGGCTCCGGGCTCGGCGAGAATGGCGCGACCGAACTTGGCATAGGTAAAAAGGGCGCCGTCCTCGCCTTCATCGACAAAGCGCTTTCCCTTGCGATTGATCATCACCGAATAGACGTAGGAGAGCCGATTGCTGCGATCGGTCATCTCGCGAGGTGCGAAGTCGCCCCAATCCGCGCTGATCGGCGTCGCATGACAGCCGCTCCATTGGCCCCATGGCATCGCCCCGATCGCCAGCGCCATCCTCAGGCCGTCGCCCTGGTTGTGCGGCGTTCCGCGGACCTTCGCCGCCCCCACCAATGGACCGATATGCTGCGTCCGCATCTGGACATTCGCTTCGAAGCCGCCGCATCCCAGCACCACGGCTTTGGCGGTGAGCGACCGGACGCCATCGTCATCCTTGGTCTTCACGCCGACGACACGGCCGCCATCATCGAGCAGCAGTTCCGAAACGGCATTGCCGTATCTGACCTCGATCCCCATCCGCTCGCAGGTCGCAAACCAGCTGCGCGAGAGTCCGACGCCTTCATGCGCGGCGCGCACGACGAGCCCGCGCGCCCAGACCATCACATTGTCTTTCTTGACCGCGGACAGGCTGATCGCGGGCTCCATCTTGATCCCGCCGGTCTCCTTCATCCAGCGAACGGTCGCCTGCGAGTTCGACACCAGCAGCCGTGACAGCGTCGGGTCGGTGCGTCCGTTGGTGACGCGCATGAGGTCGCCGTGAAAATCTTCCTGCGTATAGGGCGAAATGCCGTCGTAGAAATTTTCGAATTCATTCTCGACGCCTGGCAGAAGAGCCCCGATCTCGCGCGGCTCGTCATAGGCGAACCGCAGAACGCCGCCGCTCCAATGGGTATTGCCACCGCGCATCTCGCGAGGGGCCTTCTCCAGAACGATCACACGATCCGCGCCGTTCTCCTTCGCCGAGACCGCCGCTGCCAAGGCTGCATTTCCCGCGCCAACGACGATCACATCGAACTCTTCGTGCATTTTCGTTCCTTCCCGGCCGGCATCTGCGTTTTTTGCGTTTCGTATTTTAGTGGATACCCATGTATACATAAAAATGCAAGCCACGCCGAACCGATCTCGTGCGGGCCGAAATCTGTCGAAAAAACATTCAGTTATTAGGAATTCAGGCTGAGCGGGCCCGGGAATTTCAGCGGCCGGCGTTCAGGAAATCAGGTCGTTCCGAGCGACCGCGCCACGGCACATTCAGGCACTGTCTTTTTCGCGACGCGCTTCGAGATCGCGCTCTTTCGCCAGGATCGCACGGCGGACTTCGAGCGCGCTCAGCACGTGCTCCCGCGCGAGACGATCGGCCCTCGCCTCTTCCCGTTGCGAGATAGCCTGTACGATTGCGGCATGCTCCGCCTGAGCGATGGCAAAGCGGCCCTTCGCAGCCAATGTGGTCGGGCCGAGAAGCGCAATCGCATCCTGAAGCGCCGACAGACTCTTTTCGAGATAGCGATTATGCGCCGCGACCTGAATCGCGTCATGGAGTTCCCGATTGTGCCGATAAAGCTCGAACGGTTCGGTCCCAAGTTTTTCGCCTTCGGCGACCAGTCGGGCGAGTGCTGCGATATCGCGCGGACTTGCGTGCTTGGCGGCCATGGCCGCCGCGGTGCCTTCCAGCGCCGCACGCATTTCATAGAGTTCATCGACCGCGTCCATGTCGAGCACGGAGACGACCAGTCCGGTTCTCGGACGAAGATTGAGCAAGCCTTCGAGCTCGAGCCGCGTGAGGGCCTGGCGGGTCGGCGTGCGGCTGACACCCAGGTGTTCCGCCAATTCGATTTCGCGCATGCGCCGCCCCGGAGCGAAACGCCCCTCGATGATCGCACGCCGCAACGTCGCATAGGCATAGTCCGCGGCGGAGGCGAATTTGGTGCGGTCCGGCAAGGCCATCTCATCGTTCATGGAGTCGTCCCAATCTCATTCGGTCCTATCAGCTTCGCCGACAACGGCGGATCAAGCCGTTCGATGCATAAAATCGTCTCATCCCCCGGAATAATCTGGTGTAATTGACGAGTGGGCTGGATCTGGCCTCTCGGCGACACCACAACAAACGAGCCACCATCTGAAATAACGGTAGCAGTGTTAGCTGCTAATGTATACAACGGTATCCAAAATAGGGAGCGGACCCATGCCTCAGACCAAGATCCGAGCCACATTCATGCGCGGCGGAACCTCGAAGGCGGTGGTCTTCAACCGGCAGGACCTTCCGGCCGATCCGGCGCATTGGGATCCGATTTTCCTGGCCGTGATGGGTTCGCCCGACCCGAATGGCCGCCAGCTGGATGGAATGGGAGGCGGCCTGTCGTCGCTCTCGAAGGTTTGCGTCGTCGGCCCGTCGACGCGACCCGACGCTGACATCGATTACACGTTCGGTCAGGTCTCGGTGAAGACCGCCGCGGTCGATTACAGCGCCAATTGCGGCAACATGTCATCGGCGATGGGTCCGTTCGCGGTCGGCGAAGGACTGGCAAAAGCTCCCGCCAACGGCGACGCCGTCGTGCGCATCCATAACACCAACACCGGAAAGATCATCGTCGCGCGCTTCCCCATCAGCGACGGGGAAGTGGAAACCGAGGGCGACATGGCGATCGACGGCGTCGGCGGTCGGGGTGCGCCGGTTCGTCTCGAGTTCGTCGATCCGGGCGGCACCAGAACCGGACGATTGCTGCCCACCGGACGTCCGCGCGATTCGCTCGACATTCCCGGCCTCGGCACGGTTGAAGTGTCGCTAGTCGATGCCGCGAATCCCTGCGTCTTCGTCGCCGCGGCGGCGCTCGGCAAAGAAGGCAACGAAACGCCCGACGCGCTCGAAGGCGATCCGGTGTTTCTCGGCCGAATGGAAGCAATTCGTTGCGCGGCCTCCGTTGCCATGGGTCTCGCGCCGGATGTTGCAAAGGCGGCCCAGATCCCGAGCGTCCCCAAAGTCGCGATGATCGTTTCGCCGTGCCGGATGACGACCTTGTCGGGCCAACAGCTGCAGCCCTCGGACATGTCGTTGGGCGTCAGGATGGTTTCGGTCGGCCAGCCGCACCGGGCTGTTCCGATCACGGGCGCCACCTGCCTCGCGATTGCCGTCCGCATCGCAGGTTCGCTTCCGAACCAGGTGGCGCGCCCGGGCGACGGCCCGATCACCATCGCCCATCCTTCCGGCACCACCGTGGTCGATGCGGCCGTCGAACACGCGGACGATCCCGCAAGGGCGCGCGCCATCCACGGCGCGGTCTATCGCACGGCGAGACATCTGTTCGAGGGCAACGTCTTTTATCGTTCGCCGCAGACCGTCGCGGCGATGCGCAAGGCCGCATCGAGCTGAGGCCCGTAAACAAAAACACCAATCCCGAAGAGACCGACGATGCCCTATCTTGCTGCGACCGATTTCAGTTCCGAACCCATGGGCCGCCGCTTCCGTGCGCTTCTTGCGGGCCCCGGCATTGTCGAGATGCCGGGCGCCCACAACGGAATGGCGGCGCTTCAGGCCAGGCAAGCCGGCTTCGGCGCCCTGTATCTGTCCGGCGCGGCGATGACCGCGTCGATGGGGATTCCCGATCTGGGCATCATCACCGTGGACGAAGTGTCGTTCTTTATCCGCCAGCTCAAGCGCGCGGCTGATCTCCCGACCCTGGTCGACGGCGACACCGGTTACGGCGAAGCGCTCAACGTCATGCACATGGTGCGTACCTTCGAAGACGCGGGCGCGGCGGCGGTGCAGATCGAAGACCAGTTGCTGCCGAAGAAATGCGGGCACCTCAACGACAAGAAGCTCGCGGATGCACGCGATTTCGCTGCGAAGGTCGCCGCGGCCGCCAAGGCCCGGCGGGATCTCTTTATCGTGGCGCGGACCGATGCCGCCGCGGATGAAGGGATCGAGGGCGCCGTGGCGCGCGCGCGGCTTTACATGGAGGCCGGAGCCGACGCCATTTTTCCCGAGGCGCTGACCAATGCCGAGATGTTTCGTGAATTTTCCCGCCGCATGCCCGGCGTGCCGTTGCTGGCCAACATGACGGAGTTCGGACGAACGCCTTTCTTCACGGCGCCCGAGTTCGAAGCAATGGGCTACAAGATGGTGATTTGGCCGGTATCGTCGCTGCGGGTGGCCGCGCGCGCGCAAGAAAGCCTTTACGCCGCGCTGAAGCGCGACCGAGGCACCCATGGCATGCTGGACAGGATGCAGACCCGCGCCGAACTTTACCGCACCATCGGGTATGCCGACTACGAGGCGCTCGATGAGACCATCGTCAGCACCATCATTCCGGTAGGCACGCCCCAGAATTCGTCGCGCTAGCCCTGGATGAATGGCGGAGTGCTTCCCGGAACCCCGCCTGCTCCGGTCAAGTACCTCACGCGTCGCGAATGCTACGAACCGCGCCCGTCGGTTGGTTTTTGTCCCGGCCTTTCCGCGCTGCCGGTTACGGCTACCAGCGGTCGCCGTCACCTGGACCAGTTCGGACGAGCCGCAGCCGCGGTCTGGCCGCAAACCGGCATGTTTCCGGCGCGGAATCCGTGGTTGACTTGAGAACAACCACCAATCAGAACAAAAAAATCTGATGAATTCTTGGTCGGAGTGGCAGGATTTGAACCTGCGACCCCTGCGTCCCGAACGTAAATAGCAGTCGAAAAGATCAACAAAAACAATCGTTTTCGCTTGTGATCGGCCACTTCTATCGCCGTTTGTTCACGGGGTTTCGGTGGTCAATCGGTGGTCAGGATTTTTGGACATGCAGCTCATTAGCAGGAGCTGACCGCTCATGACGGCCTGGTTCCAGGTTCGAGTCCTGTCGGGCCCACCACATCGACAGTCCGAGATCGTCCAAGTTAGTCCAGAAAAGTCCGCTTTATCGAACAATCGCAAGAGGTTCGACGCCCTGTAGCGCCCCCACAGTCTTTTGTTGGTATATATGTTGGTATCAATCGCTACTCTTGATCAGTGTACCAACAATGGCTTTGACGAACACCAAGTGCAGAAACGCGAGAGGGCACAAGAAGCGACAGAAGCTGTCTGACGGCGGCGGGCTTCATTTGTTGGTCAATTCAGATGGTGCTCGGTATTGGCGCCTTGCCTACAGGTGGCTGGGGAAGCAGCGGCCCTTGCTCTTGGCGTCTATCCAGCGGTTGGCCTAGCCGAAGCAAGAGCTGCCAGGGACGCCGCCAAGCGCGATCTGGCTAGCGGCCGAGACCCCTCAATTGTGAAACGCGAAAAGAAACGGGCCGCCAAAATTGCGGGCACCAATACGTTCGAAACAGTTGCGCGCGAATGGCACGAAAACTGGAAGGGCTCACGCACGCCGTACTACGCAGCGCAGATCCTCCGGCGTCTTGAAGCTGATGTTTTTCCAGTTATCGGGAAAAGGCCGATTGCTGAGCTCGATACAGCGGAACTGCTAGATATGCTTCGCAGGGTCGAAAAGCGCGGCGTACACGAGACAGCCCGGCGCCTAAAGCAACTAGTCGGACAGATCTTTCGCTTCGCGATTGTTACGAGCCGTGCGAAGAGCGATCCGTCAGCTAATTTGAGAGACGCTTTGCAGGCTTCCGGCCCGCCTCAACGTCACAGGGCAATGCCTGCTTCAGAACTGCCTAATTTTCTTCAGAAATTAGAAGATTACGGCGGAGACGAACAGACCGCGCTGGCTCTGAAGCTGGTAACTCTTACTCTTCTGCGAACGACCGAATTACGAGCTAGTCAATGGTCAGAGCTAGAGAACCTTGATGGTGACAACGCTCAGTGGCGAGTCCCAGCCCACCGCATGAAGATGCGGCTGGAACACATTGTACCCTTGTCCGGCCAAGCCGTTGCTGTACTGCGGCAGTTACAATTACTGGCGCGCAACAGCCCATTTATCTTTCCTTCGGCGGCTAAAGACGGCTGCATGTCCAGCAACACCATGCTTTATGCGCTGTATCGAATGGGCTATCATGGCAGGGCAACGACGCGCGGTTTCCGTGGTTTGGCCTCCACAATTCTCAACGAAAGTAATCTGTTCAACCGCGATTGGATAGAACGTCAACTCGCTCACGTTGAACGGAACGAAGTTCGACGCGCATATAACGCCGCAGAATGGATGCCTGATCGTCGGCAGATGATGCAGTGGTGGGCTAATTATCTTGCTTCTCTGTTGATCGGAGACCAAGTTCAACTGGCAAAGCCGGCTGATCAAAACGGGGAAAGGTTGGTCTGTAGCGAAAGCACAATCCCCCAATTAAAGATCTCCCAAGCGGCCCACGCCGCTTCTCGGAATTTGATGATCACGGGCCTGCGTAATTGCACCGCATCTCCGTCTTGGGGTAAAGACGGCGCCCTTCGTGAGCCAGCACGAGCGCGCAATGTCGGATCGTGAAGACGCCCGGAAAATCACGATACCCAACCGTAGCGCCCAATCCGGTCAGGGGTTCACAATCGTTCGACTTCTAAGTTCTTAAAGCGCGGTGCTTGCATCGTTGTCTGCGCTAACATTTTCGCCAATCGCGCATTTACTCTATCCATCGTACAATCGAGTTCGGTATCCCCACCTCTAAGGTTGCGCTTAGTTGCCATGGCAATCGGAGGACAAATTCCTGCAGAAGCAGTATTGGGAGTGAAGGCGGAGAAATAAGCCATACCACCATTTCGGCCTAATTGCTTACGGATGCGCACGAACCGGGAACCCGAACTTCGCGGCGGCGTTAAAAAGGCCATGCGGAAACTCCTTGTCCAGCTGTGGACTGATGAGGGCGACGACCGACTTAGGGCGCTCGTTGCCAAAGGCCCTTCGGCGGTCCGTGCAGGCGTAGCGCTGACGAGCAGCAAAACCAGTGTATACGACCTTGCCCGCAAACTTTTGTCAGTTCCCATGCAGCCAAGAAGCAAGATGAAGCTCCCGAAAATCCATGGTGGTCACACCGCCGTCCATCGTGGTTTCACTAAGAATGACCAGTGATGCGCTGGACCATGGCAGAAGATCGGGATCTCATGAAGCTGGCAAAGGCCGATCAAAATGCCGAGATGATCGCTGCCAAGATGGACAGATCCTATGCGACCGTCGTCCGTGCCGCGAAGCGGCTGGGCTTGCGCCTGGCTCCCTCACCGCCGAGGCCCAATCGCCGGTTTAAGGCGAAGACAAAATGACCAGCCCACTTCGGCGAGACGTCCACTGGTCGCCTGACGAGGACCACCAACTCCGTACGCTGGCGCGTGCCGGCGAGACAGCCGCCAATATTGCCAAGCAGATAAACCGCTCTCCGGGCTCAGTGCGTAATCGAGCATTAAGGTTGGGGATCACGATAAAAAAGTCGCGAAGAGTGACGATGCCGAGCTGAGAAAGGCGACGTAATGAAGTGGCGCCCCAACTGAAGTTCCATGAACCAGCGCCAAAGCGACAAGCTTATGGTGGCCATTGTCGCCGCATTAACCACAATGATGCTGATCGCGATCGCGGCGTACCGGCCTAGATAAACCTCAACGGCGCGGCATGAGAAAATCTCTCAGAAGTCTTGACAAAACAAGATGATGAGCGTCTGAAGGCCTTGATCGATGGGGGCGCCTCTGGATTGCTTATTGCGATCAAGCTAAGGCGCACCCGCGTGACCGTCTACGATCGCCTACGCAAGTTCGGATGGTTGCTGAGACGCCGGGCCAGTCATGCTGAACCCGGCGTTCACATGTTTTTCCGTCTGTTGGTAATTAAGCCGACCATGGTTTTTTCCACCCGGGTCGCACTTCTGGTTCAATAAATCATCGGGATGATGCGAGACGTTCTTTGCATGTAATCGAGATAGTCGCCACCAAATGTCTCGATCATCATCTGCTCTTCTCTGAAAACCCTGCCAAAGAACAAAATTCCGAACCCGACCATCCCGGATAGACCAGCCACCCAGTTCGGCAGCAACAACGTCTGGGCGAGTGCCCAAAGCCAAAACGCCGTATACATGGGATGGCGCAGCTGTCGGTAAACTCCACTGGTAATGAGAAAATGGTCGGCGCGCACATCGAGGCTCACCGACCAATTTTGGCCAAGCGCCCGGTGCGTTAATTGAAACATCACCAGCGAGACAATGGCCACAACGATTCCGAACGAGGCGATCGCAGGTTTGAATGAATGCTCCGCAAATCCTGGAACGCCTGTCACAATATAAAGGTACGGCACCAATCCCAATCCGCTGAGGGATACCAGCAGCAACACGGTTTCACGCATCCCTCGGGAGCTGCGAACAACGGGCGTGCGCGACGAGCGCCGCGCGTATTCATAGCGAACGCTATACCAAATCACCGTCATTAGGACGAATATCAGTTTTGAAACAAAGGGTGTCATCTTGGTCCGCCAAACTCTTCGCCGAGACTTTACGGTCGACGCCAAAAGCCCGCAAGCGCGCGGCGTGTCATTCGTCACTCAACCGGCCCTCGAGAGATGCCACCACAACCGTATGCCAAAGACGGGATCGATCTGACCGATAGACCCCCGGGCAGCGTCATCTTGTTCAAATTGCTCCGGCTCGTCCGCCAAAGTGACAGCCGCATTCTTTGTGTTTAGCGCCCGATCAATGCTTGTCGAGGACCGCTCCATCCGCCTGGAATCGGCCCACAGCGCCAGTCGGCGCGGTGATTTCCTCAAACGTCAGCGGCCCGCAGACAATCATACAATAATCGTAGGGTGCGATTTGATCGTTACCCATCAGGAACTGGTAGTGTAACCGCATGAAATTAAATCGATGACGCCTAAAAGAAGCAGCGCTCATCATTGAAGGAAGTTGAACCCGGCGGATGTTGGGGCGGCCGTTCATTTCGTCACGGCGCACCTTTCGAAGGGTGGTGGGATTGATGCGATAAAAACTGATGACATCGTCGCGCGCCTGATATTCTGACCACTTGATGAGCGTCTGGTCCGCAATCGCCTTGGTCGCGCTTCGAAATGTTCCACCTCGTGGGTGAAGGGCAAATTTTGGAATTGTGGCGCCGACCGTCAACAGACACAATCGAGACCTATATGCACCGAGCTTCGGGTCTTGCGCTAAGGACGCTGCAATTGACGCAACTGCCATGGCCGCTCCGAGCGAATGGCCGACAATTACGATCTCGTCAGCGTCAAACTCGCTGACCCGCTGCAGGATGATGTCTGCAAATTCATCGAGCCTGTTCTCCATCTCAATTCTCTGCCCGTACAAAAATTGCCGGGAGAAAATGGCATCGTCCAGCGCGTGACCTATCCGCCGGCGCGGATCCAACCACTTGATCAGGCTAGAGAAGGTGAGATTGCAAACAACTGCACCTAACAGCACTGCCGGCAACCCCGTAAATCTCAACAGCCGGCATAGCGCGAAGGCGATCATAACCCCTGGAGCGGCCAGCGCTGCGGGGGCAACGTACGGAAACATGAAAAAGCCTGCATATTTCGGGCTTGCCCGCAGATATCGGAACAGGGTACCGGTCACCGTGAAATCAAAAAGTGTTCGCAACGCGTTCAAGATCCGCGACGCCGTCGACCGTTCGACGTCACGGGCTACCAGATCGTCCCATCGAAGAATTTCGAAGGTGACGTCGGTCGCCCAGTTCGGCCCGGACGCGCGCGATTCCCATACAGATCTTGTCGGCGACACATGGGTAATATTAGATGCCTGCGCGGAAACATTCCATAACCCTTCAAATCGCAACAGCGATTTGCGGAAACGATCGAGCTGCTTTTCCGGGACAATCGGATCATAGCCTCCAATGTGAAAGACGTGGCGCCGCTTAATCATAAACGGGACGGCTTGCAGCCGGACCACAAGCAGTCGTCAATATGCCTAATCTTGCCGAAGCCATCGATCTGAATTAGCACTTAAATTTGCCAAAGTAAAAGTTCCAGCCTGCGATGTTCCATCGGTTACGCAAATCGATCTGCTAACGATGTGGTCGATCGGCGACAGTTCAGAGCCCAACCGTCCAACTGAGGTTGTTTAGGATCGATGCCGTTTGCCAATTCGGCAAGTCCGGCTTAAATGCCG